>NZ_FMYI01000020.1 GCF_900096905.1 Pelagirhabdus alkalitolerans
GGTTCTTTGTCAATTGACGTTGGTGAAGAATATGAGTCGATATATTTTATAAGAATCTAAACACGTTTTGTAGGAGCGCTAAGCTGCTATGAAACGTGTTTTCTTTTGTTTAGGCACTGAAGGTGAAACAGGTTTGAGCTTAAAGTATAAAAGGATACGGTTCTTATAGTTTGTGAAATTACGGTAACCATATGCCACACGATTCAATACTTTGATTTTATTGTTCATGCCTTCAATCCGGCCGTTACTATACGTGTAATCAAAGCTATGTTTAATGTAAGGCAAGTGCTTCCTGAGTGTTTTCATACTTGTTCGTAAATGTGTTGATGTCGCTTGTAGACACGGTTGAGTTAATAATTGTTCCAGGGCTTGGTGATCCTGCTGATCCATGGCGCGTAAAAGGTTTTGATAAAGCACATAATTGACACGTAACGTGTCATCGTAGCTCAGGAGCTCATCGATAATCGCGCTCTCTAAGCGTTGACCAAACAAGCGATAATACTTATAGGTCGTCATCGACACATCAGATGCTTTTTTGAGTAAAAGCTTCCAGTACGCTTTCAGTCGACGGTACTTCTTCATATCTTCATTGTTCGAGGTTTTGAATCGGTTCATCACTTGGATGCGTGTTTTATTCATCGCTCGACTGATCAATTGAACCAAATGGAAGCGATCAATAATGATCTTCGCATTTGGGAATAGCGCTTGAATGACCGAGACGTAGCCCGCATTCATATCAATGGTGACTGTTTCAACGCGTCGGCGATCCTTCAACTGATAGTGCGTCCTAAAGTGATCTTTGATCGCACGCGACGTGCGGGCTTCAAGAATATCTAAAAGCTCACCGGTTTCGACATTAATGTACTCAAAAGCCATTCGACCTTTGGCATACTTAAACTCATCAAATGATAAATGGTGTGGAAGCTTTTTGTTTTGTTGTTTAAAGCGTTTGGCTTCTTCGTTAATCACTCGTTGGACCGTCGTGTGAGACACTTGGCAATCGTTTGCGATTGCCGTAATGGACTGAGCCTCTGCTGCTTTCATGAGAATCTGTGCTTTAACCGTATTCGTGATAAAGGCATGCGGTGTGACAATCGGCGTTTTCGCCGTGAACGAGCGTTGACAAGCCCGACACATAAAGCGCTGTTTGTTCAATACTAAATAGGTAGCGCAAGTACCGGCCATTGGGAGTGTGATTCTGGACTTTTGATGACCGTTTTTATAAATCGATGCGCCCTCTTTTGGGGCATCACATTTCGGACAATAAGCGGGTTCATACGTCAACCGCGCGTTGACAAACTTACATGGCTTCCCTTTAAACGTCCCATCATGTACACAATTTTCTTCGAAATCGATGTTTTGATCTTGAATATCAAGCAGTTTTCTTATATCATTTGAAATAGACAAGTGAGTTCCCTCCTAGGATTGGTTTTCGTCGACTTTTATTCTACAGGGAAACTCACTTGTTTTCTATATTCAAACGAAAAATGACGTTAGTGAGTTTTTTATCTCACCAACGTCATTAATTGTACAACC
>NZ_FMYI01000008.1 GCF_900096905.1 Pelagirhabdus alkalitolerans
GTTTCATAGCAGCTTAGCGCTCCTACAAAACGTGTTTAGATTCTTATAAAATATATCGACTCATATTCTTCACCAACGTCAATTGACAAAGAACCCATATATCGTCTTATTATTATACATTATAAATGGAGGAGGAAGAGGGATTCGAACCCCCGCGGGCGGTGAAGCCCCTGGCGGTTTTCAAGACCGCTCCCTTCAGCCAGACTTGGGTATTCCTCCGTGAGCTGACGACAAAAATAATAATATCAGCTTCCATTATAACTGTCAATAGAATTTATAAATTTTTTAAGAAATAATTGTTTTTCCACCCATATAAGGTTGCAAGGCCTTAGGCACAGTCACTGTTCCATCTTGATTTTGATAATTTTCTAAGATCGCAGCAACCGTTCGACCAATCGCTAGACCTGAGCCGTTCAATGTATGAGCAAATTCTGGCTTCTGTTTTTCCTCACGACGGAAACGAATGCCTGCTCGACGGGCTTGGAAGTCTTCAAAGTTTGAACAAGATGAAATCTCTCGGTACGTTTCATAACTTGGCATCCATACTTCAATATCATACTTCTTCGCTGCTGTAAAACCTAAATCACCCGTACACATACTCATCACACGATAAGGTAATTCTAAGCGTTGTAAAATCGTCTCCGCATGCTTCGTTAATTCTTCTAACGCTTCGTAAGAATCTTCTGGCTTCACAAATTGAACTAACTCGACTTTGTTAAATTGGTGCTGACGAATCAACCCTCGTGTATCACGTCCAGCTGATCCTGCTTCTGAACGGAAATTTGAGCTAAACGCTACGAATTTTGCAGGTAGATCATCGATTGATAAGATATCATCACGATAATAATTGGTCACCGGCACCTCAGCTGTTGGAACAAGGAAATAATCCCAACCATCAATTTTAAACGCATCGTCTTCGAATTTAGGCAATTGACCCGTTCCTGTCATGCTATCACGATTCACCATGTATGGTGGTAACATTTCTTCATACCCGTGTTCATCAGCATGCAGATCCATCATAAAGTTTAACAACGCACGTTCAAGACGTGCTCCTAATCCTTTATAAAATACAAAACGACTACCTGTGACTTTTGCGGCTTTTTCAAAATCAAGTAAGCCTAAGTTCGTTCCAATTTCCCAATGCGGCTTTAAATTTTCCGCGCTTGGTACGTCTCCCCATGAGCGTACTTCCACGTTATCTTCTTCCGTCTCACCGACAGGCGTTGATTCATGTGGAATATTTGGTATTGAGAGCATCAACTTATCGAGTTTTTCCTCAACTTCTCTTAACTCTTGGTCGATTTTTTTGATTTCTTCCCCTACAGCACGCATTTTCGTAATATAATCATCCGCATCTTTTTTCTCTTTTTTCATTTCTGCAATTTGTTTTGAGACGTTATTACGTTCTGATTTTAATTCCTCGGTTTTAGCAATTAATGTACGACGAGATTGATCCAACGTTTCAAACTGTTCTAAATCCGATAAATCTTCACCGCGTGCATGCAATTTGTCTTTAACTTCTTCAAAATGATTTCGTAAATACTTAATATCTAACATTTTAGAACCTCCTCTTATTATTTTTTCCAATTTAACGTACAAAAAAGCTCCCATCCCTAATAAACATTAGGGACGAGAACTTCCCGCGATACCACCCTGGTTGGAGAGCTCACTCTCCCGGCTTGATTTTAGATAACGGCTCTTCACCGGACATATTTTAAATCCATATGTCACTCAAGGATGGATTCGCAATTTATTCGCACTAGTTCGCACCGACCACTAGCTCTCTTAAGTCGATATAAATTGTTACTCGTTCCTCTCATCGTTTCTTTTTAATGATGATTTTTTTATATCATAGCTAAATTTTAGTTAACATGCAAGTTCTTTTTTCTGTTCTTCAACCATCTTAACAAAATAAGCCGTTAAACGGTCATCATCCGTTAATTCAGGATGAAAGGCTGTACATAAAAATGGACCTTGTTTAGCGGCTACAATCGCATCATTGTGTGTCGCTAGCACTTCCACATCGTCACCTACTTCGATAATATAAGGTGCCCGAATAAAGACTGCATCAAATGGTTCATTCATCCCTTTTAGAGAAAGAGGTGCTTCAAACGATTCACGTTGACGGCCAAATGCATTACGCTTCACTTTCATATCCATTAATGCGATATGAGGTGACGCTTCACCGACAATTTCTTTAGCTAAAAGAATTAAACCAGCACATGTGCCAAAAATCGGCTTATTTTGTTGACCGAATTGCTTAAGTGGTTCTAAAAATCCATACTGATTAATTAAGCGACGCATGGTCGTACTCTCGCCACCTGGTAAAATCAATCCATCAATATCAGCCAATTGTTCGACTTTTTTCACGATCACGGCATTCGCACCGCTTCTTTCTATTGATTTCACATGTTCTCTAACTGCCCCTTGCAAGCCTAAAACACCTATTGTAGCCATCTTCATCGTCCCTTTATCTCTAGTCTAGATTACCATCCACGATCTTGCATACGATCTTCTTTTGCAATTGTTGAAATCTCTAAACCTTTCATCGCTGTTCCAATACCTTTAGAAACCTTAGCAATTAATTCATAGTCATCATAGTGTGTCGTTGCTTCAACAATTGCACGTGCAAATTTTTCTGGGTCATCTGATTTAAAAATACCTGAACCAACAAAGACACCATCTGCACCTAATTGCATCATTAACGCCGCATCAGCTGGTGTTGCGACACCACCTGCAGCAAAGTTAACAACTGGCAAACGGCCATTTTCCTTAATTTCAAGCAACACTTCATAAGGTGCGCCAAGTTCTTTAGCGAAAGTCATCACTTCATCTTTTGACATATGCACTAACTGGCGAACTTGACCATTTACTTCACGAATGTGACGAACCGCTTCAACAATATTCCCTGTACCTGGTTCACCTTTTGTACGTAGCATAGAAGTCCCTTCACCAATACGACGAGCCGCTTCACCTAAATGACGGCAACCACAAACAAATGGTACCGTGTATTCTTTTTTATCTAAATGATATACTTCATCAGCTGGTGTTAATACTTCACTTTCATCAATATAATCGACACCCATTGATTCTAATACACGCGCTTCTACAACATGTCCGATACGTGCTTTGGCCATAACTGGAATGGATACAGCATTCATCACTTCCTCAACGATCGTTGGATCCGCCATACGCGCAACGCCACCCGCTGCACGAATATCAGAAGGAACACGCTCTAATGCCATAACAGCAACAGCACCTGCTTCTTCAGCGATTTTTGCTTGTTCTGCATTGACAACGTCCATAATGACGCCACCTTTTTGCATTTCAGCCATTCCTCGTTTTACACGATCAGTTCCTTGATTAGTCATTCTAACTCCCCCTATATTTAAATCATTGTACTAAACAAATTCAAAAATTCTAACGATTTGATTAGCTAACATTTTATCCTAACGCCTAAAGACTTGCAACATTATTTTAGACAAAAACTCAAGAACATGCGCATGTTCTTGAGTTTTATATTAAAACCATCCAGTTACAGAATCGACAACAGTTGAAAATAAATCGCTGAAGAAATCACCAATTGCCCCCATTGATAACATAAACCAATTCGCTTGTTCAACGTCAGAGGTTGCAATTAAATCAACGCGTTGATCAGATTGATCTTCGTATATATTGCCGTAATGATCTTCACCGCCATAAACAAGACGAACTTGTCCGACAACATCACCCTGTTCAATCGGTGCAACGAGTTCTTCATCATCATTTAAATAATCCGTATCGAATTCATATTCAATTGAATAGAGATCTTCCTCGCCATCTTTGACCATTGCAGATAAGTCATCAGCTAATTCAACTTCAACTGTATCTTCTCGACCTTTGTCAACATCAATCACAGACTCATCTTCTAACTGATCGCCCGCTTCGAATAATGTTTGTTTCTCGAATTCACTAAAACCATAATCTAGAAGTTCTTGAGTTTGTTCAAATCTTGCTCCATAACTATCTGTTCGCATAACAACGGTAATTAAACGTTGACCATCTTGCTCTGCTGTTGATGTAAATGAATAACCGGCCTCCGTTGTGAAGCCTGTTTTTAATCCGTCAACGCCTTCAAAATAGTATTGGGCAAAGTTTGTATTATCCCATGGTAACATCCAGTTTAAATTCTCAAGATGCTCTCCATCAAGCTCTGAAGTCAACATACTTGAAAACTCGAGTACTTCTGGATAATCATTAACTAAATGATAAGCTAATATAGCCGTAGCACGTGCTGACATCAAATTATCAGCATCTTCTGCTGTCCCTTCTGGATGCTCACCATCAAGGCTTGCGTTATTTAATCCAGTTGAATTCACAAACTCATAATCTGTTAATCCTAATTCTTCACCTTTATCATTCATCATTTCAACAAATTCTGTTTCAGAACCGGCTACCAGTTCCGCTAAAGCAATCGTTGTTGCATTATCTGAAATGATTGCCATACCTTCATACAACTGACGTACTGTATAATCTTGGCTTTGTCTTAAACCAATGCCTGAAAACGCAGGATTAGCTGATATTGCGTATGGATAATCATCGATTTGAATCGTTGTATCCCAATCGAATTCCCCGTTATCAATCGCTTCTAAAACGAGATATTCTGTCATCATTTTTGTCATACTTGCTGGCGGTAATTTAATATCTGCTTCTTTTGCAAATAATATTTCACCTGTTTCAGCATCGACTAAAATCGCTGACTCTGCCTCTAAATCTAATGATGCTGCTGATACTGAATTTAGTGAACTAGAAGTTAAAACAATCGCTATACTCATAAGTAAACTTACTGTCATCTTTTTAAAATTAATCAACTTTCTTTACCTCCAGAAAAAATGTCTACTTTATTATTCTATCACAGTCTAGGTGTGTTTCGACATCAACTTTTTGCCTATCTTTAAAATATTTTCATTATCTAAAAAACAGTTTAGCCTTTTAAAAAGACTAAACTGTTTTCATATCTTATTAAACTGAATAATTCGGTGCTTCTTTTGTAATTTGAACATCATGCGGATGTGATTCTCTTAAGCCTGCACCAGTCATTCGAATAAATTTCGCATCTTTTCTAAACGTTTCAAGGTCTTTTGTTCCACAATACCCCATACCTGAACGAAGTCCTCCAAGTAATTGATGAACCGTATCACTTAATGGCCCTTTGTAAGCAACACGACCTTCAATACCTTCTGGAACTAGTTTCTTCGTATCATTTGTATCTTGGAAGTAACGATCTTTAGAACCTGATTTCATCGCAGTGACACTTCCCATACCACGATACACTTTGTAGCGACGTCCTTGGAAAATCTCCGTTTCACCTGGACTTTCTGTTACACCAGCTAACAAGCTACCAAGCATGACAGCACTTGCACCGGCTGCAATTGCCTTAGCAATATCACCAGAATATTTAATACCACCATCAGCAATGACAGGTACACCATAAGCATCTGCCATTTCTGCACAATCATTAATCGCTGTAATTTGAGGAACACCAACACCAGCAACGACACGTGTTGTACAAATTGAGCCTGGCCCAATGCCCACTTTAATGATTGATGCACCTGCTTCAATTAAATCTTTCGTCGCTTCTTTTGTCGCAACATTTCCAGCAATGATTATGATATCAGGGTATTTAGATGATACACGTTTTACTTGATCCGTCACACCTTGTGAATGACCATGAGCTGTATCAATCACAATGACATCAACACCAGCTTCTGCTAGCTTATCGACACGTGTCATCGCATCAACGGTCACACCTACAGCTGCACCACATAACAAACGGCCTTGTGCATCTTTTGCTGAGTTTGGAAATTCAATAACCTTTTCAATATCTTTTATCGTAATCAAGCCTTTAAGCTTACCACCCTCATCGATAAGCGGTAATTTCTCAATTCGATGTTTTTGTAGAATCTTACCTGCTTCATCAAGCGTTGTGCCAACAGGTGCTGTCACTAAATGATCACTCGTCATGACTTCGGATATTTGAATCGAATAATCTTCTATAAAACGTAAATCACGGTTCGTTAAAATACCCACTAAAACTTGATCTTCTTCATTGTTAACAATCGGAACACCTGAAATACGGAATTTGCCCATTAAATGTTCCGCTGCAAATACTTGACTTTCGGGTGTTAAGAAGAATGGATTGGTGATCACACCACTTTCTGATCGTTTCACACGATCAACTTGTTCAGCTTGTTCTTCAATGGACATATTCTTATGAATAATCCCAAGTCCACCTTGACGCGCCATTGAAATCGCAAGTTCTGCTTCAGTTACTGTATCCATACTTGCACTAATCAATGGAATATTAAGGTGTAGCTGATCTGTTAGCTGCGTTTTAAGTGATACATCTCTTGGTAATACATCCGATTTAGCTGGCACGAGTAACACATCATCAAATGTTAAACCTTCTTTTTCAAATTTGTCCGCCCTCATGATTTATGAATCCTCCTTTAAAATATGGTGTTTCTATCTCTTTTAGCGATACTTATTGTTATTTACAATACGATATCACACCTTACTTTTCAACCTTTTTTTTTAGGTTTACCCATTAATCTAAAAAACGATTGTGAAAAAGCGTACAAATAACGAATTCAACAGAAAAAATACGCACCTCAATTAAGAGCTGCGCACTTCTTTACTAATTAAATAATATGTTCAATCGTGACACCATTCGATTGTTCTGCAACCGATATAATTTGTTTTGAATCATGCATTTGAACAAAGACTTCAGGCTGTTGTTCAAACCCTAATGCAACCAGAGTGCCTGTTTTGCCATTTGATAAGTAAACGTTCTTTTTTAACAACGCATCTTCCAACGTGACAATAAATACATCCAGAAAATCCGGATCAAACTGGCTACTTTTCAAGGATTGCATTTCTGGGACGACTGAGAAAAAAGGTTTTTTGTTTTGGTGATAACGGTCTGATGTCATCGCGTGATAAGCATCAGCAATCGCAATCATACGTGCATAAGGGTGAATTTTATCCGAATTAACTCCAAGCGGATAACCCGAACCATCTAATTGTTCATGATGTTGTAAAATACCAAGCTTAGCTGATTTTGTAAGTGCTGGTGATTTCTCAACAAATCGATATGAATAGGTTGGATGCTTTTTCACTTCTTCATACTCTGGTTGAGGTAGATTCCCTTTATACATCAATAGCGATTGATTCATTTTAGCCATTCCACTATCTGCTATAAGTGCTGATAGACTCACTTGAACCCATTCTTTATCGTACCCTTTTCTTTTTGCCAAGATAGCAACAAGCAAGCTTTTCGCTACACTATGGTGATAAATATAATCAGATTCTGTAGCTTGATTTGCAATTAAAAAGACTTGATCTTGATGCGTTTCTACACGTTCAAGTAGAGGGACTATCAGTTGTCTTAATGCATGAATATCAATATTTTTACCGCTCTGCCATTGTTTAAACAGACGCTCATATTCCTTGACCACTTGAACATAGTGATCAAGGAATGCATCTGGAAAGGGTGGTTCTTCTTTCTGTGTCTTTTTATGTTTAGATTCAGATGACGCTAGATGATCGGGTTTATAAGGTAACCCATTAGCTAACGTTTTTGAGACTTCAACTTCTTCAATTAAAAAACGCTGTAAAACTGTGATATGTTCTTCTGTTACAACGGTATCGCGCCTTACGATCGGACGACTCGTTTTACTATAAACATCGGATAAAATCACACATTGGGGTACTAATTGCTCCGGATGTACTCGCACACCTTCACCAACCTTACGTCAAAAGTTTAACTCTCTTGTTGATCTGATTCATCTATTGCGGTTAAATCCTCTTCTTCTAATTCATCATCTTTTTCTTCAACACAAGCAACGGTTGCGACTTTTTCATCTTCTTGTAAGCGAATCAAGCGCACACCTTGTGTATTACGCCCCGTCATCGAAATACTTTCAACGGGCATTCTAATTAATACACCTGACGCTGTCATGATCATTAAATCTTCGGTTTGATTAACCGCTTTAACCGCAACAACAGGACCTGTTTTTTCTGTAATATGGCAAGTTGAAACACCTTTACCGCCACGATTAATTAAACGATAATCTTCTGCTTTTGTCTGTTTGCCGTATCCGTTCTCTGTCACATTTAAGATGTATGCATCAGGTGCAAGAATTTCCATTGAGACTACTTCGTCACCATCACGTAACGTGATCCCTTTAACACCCGCAGCTGTACGTCCCATCGAACGGATTTGAGATTCTTCAAATCGAATTAAGGAACCGAATCGAGTAGCAATCATGATATTTTGATCCCCATCCGTTAAACGAACAGAAATTAACTCATCATCATCTCTTAAATTCAAAGCAATCAATCCGCCACGGCGAATTTTTGCAAATTGGCTCAACTGAGTCCGCTTACTAATACCGTGTTTGGTTGTGAAGAACAGGTAATGGTCATCCTGGAATTCATTAACCGTTATAACTGCATTAACCCATTCGTCCTTATCGATCTCTAACATATTGATAAGTGGAATACCTTTTGCTGTTCGAGAAAATTCAGGCACTTCATAGCCTTTCAAACGATACGCTTTTC
This sequence comes from Pelagirhabdus alkalitolerans, assembly GCF_900096905.1. Taxonomy (GTDB): domain Bacteria; phylum Bacillota; class Bacilli; order Bacillales; family Amphibacillaceae; genus Pelagirhabdus; species Pelagirhabdus alkalitolerans. The sequence continues at coordinate 8,602 of NZ_FMYI01000008.1, forward strand.
CTTTATTCGTAAAGAATAGAACCGTATCATGTGTCGACGTTGAAATGAGATGTTCAACAAAATCATCATCATTCGTATCCATACCTTGGACACCTCGACCGCCACGTCGTTGCGTACGATACGTTGATGAAGGCAATCGTTTGACATAGCCACGATGTGTCAGTGTAATCACAATATCTTCTTCTGGAATTAAATCTTCATCTTCAAAGAAATCAATACCACCTGAGACAATTTCAGTACGTCGTGCATCATTAAATTGTTTTTTAATCGCTTCTAGTTCTTCTGTAATAATCTCTAGTAATTTCGTTTCGTTTGATAAAATCGCTTTAAGTTCTTCGATTAAATCTTGAAGTTCACTATATTCAGATTCGATCTTGCCTCGTTCTAAACCAGTTAGACGTTGCAGGCGCATATCAAGAATCGCTTGTGCTTGCTTTTCCGTTAACTCATATTGGTCTATCAGTTCTGCACGCGCAATATCAGCTGTATCCGATTGGCGAATCAATTGAATAATCGCGTCAATATGATCAAGTGCAATACGTAAACCTTCTAAAATATGAGCACGCGCCTCTGCTTTATCTAATTCAAATTGAGTACGTCGTCTTACAATCACTTTTTGATGTTCTAAGTAGTGACTGAGTGCTTGTTTTAAATTTAATACTTTCGGTTGCCCATCAACGAGTGCAAGCATATTAATACCAAAAGAGGTTTGAAGTGAAGTTTGTTTGTATAAATTATTTAATAAAACGTCTGGATTGGCATCTTTTCTGAGCTCAATCACAATTCGCATACCATTACGATCCGATTCATCACGTAAATCTGTAATACCATCAATCTTCTTATCCCGAACAAGATCAGCGATTTTCTCAACGAGTTTTGCTTTATTAACTTGATAAGGCAGTTCATGAACGAGAAGAACAGGTTTACCATTTGCCATTTGTTCAACGGACACTTTAGCACGTACTGTAATCGAGCCTTTACCCGTCTCATATGCTTTTCGAATACCTGAACGTCCTAAAATCATACCACCCGTTGGAAAATCAGGGCCGAACATATGATTTTCTATCAATTCTTCAATTGTAATCTCAGGATTTTGACTAACAGCTAAAACAGCATCAATCGTTTCACCTAATTGGTGAGGTGGGATATTTGTTGCCATCCCAACTGCAATCCCTGATGTACCATTGACAAGTAAGTTAGGGAAACGAGATGGAAGTACTTGTGGCTCACGTTCTGATCCATCATAGTTATCCATATAATCAATCGTATTTTTATTAATGTCTTTTAAAATCTCCATTGAAATTTTAGACATTTTTGCTTCCGTATAACGCATTGCAGCAGCTGGGTCACCATCTACTGAACCGAAGTTACCATGCCCGTTAATAAGCATATAACGATAACTAAAATCTTGAGCCATCCGAACCATTGCCTCATAAACAGCCGAGTCACCGTGTGGGTGATACTTACCGATGACATCACCTACGATACGTGCTGATTTTTTATAAGCTTTATCTGCATGCATACCTAAATCATTCATCGCGTAAAGAATACGACGTTGAACAGGTTTAAGACCGTCTCTGACATCTGGAATCGCACGAGAGACAATGACACTCATAGCATAATCTAAAAATGAATTACGCATTTCTTTACCAATATTAACTTCCTGTACTTGGGGACGATTTTGTTCCACCATTATTTACCTCCTATCCAACTGAGGACACTTCATTCACTGATCATTTTAAATATCTAGATTTTTAACATATACAGCATTATCTTGGATAAAGTTACGTCTTGGCTCCACTTTATCTCCCATGAGCATGTCAAAAATTTGGTCTGCTTCGATCGCATCATCCAAATTAACTTGCAACAATGTGCGGTTATCAGGATCCATTGTCGTCTCCCATAACTGCGTTGCATTCATTTCACCTAAACCTTTGTAACGTTGCAAGCCTGGTTTCGGTTGCTTTGGAATTTCGCTTAATATCTTTTCCATCTCTCGCTCATCATAAGCATAATAGGCGGCTTTACCTTGTTGTATTTTATAAAGTGGCGGTTGGGCAATATAAATATAGCCATATTCAATCAACGGGCGCATGTAACGATATAAGAACGTTAAGAGCAATGTTCGAATGTGCGCACCATCAACATCAGCATCCGTCATAATGACGACTTTGTGGTAACGAGCTTTTGATATATCAAATTCTTCACCAATACCTGTCCCCATTGCTGTAATCATAGAACGCACTTCATTATTTGATAAAATACGGTCAAGACGCGCTTTTTCTACGTTCAATATCTTACCTCTTAAAGGCAGAATCGCTTGGAAGTGACGGTCACGCCCTTGTTTAGCTGAACCACCCGCTGAGTCACCCTCAACAATATAAATCTCACTGATCGATGCATCACGTGATGAGCAGTCAGCAAGTTTACCAGGTAAATTAGACACTTCAAGTGCACCTTTACGGCGGGTTAACTCACGTGCTTTTTTCGCAGCCATACGCGCTCTTGATGCCATTAACCCTTTTTCAACGACAATCTTAGCTGAATCTGGATTCTCAAATAAGAATTTTGAAAACAGTTCGCTAAATGAAGAATCTGTGATCGTACGTGCTTCACTGTTCCCTAATTTTGTCTTCGTTTGCCCCTCAAATTGAGGATCAGGGTGTTTAATTGAAACAATCGCTGTTAAGCCTTCTCGAACATCATCGCCTGTTAAGTTTGGATCGGTTTCTTTAAATAAGTTATTTTTACGTGCATAGTCGTTAATGACACGTGTCAATCCAGTTTTGAAACCAGATTCGTGCATACCACCTTCATGTGTATGAATATTATTCGCAAATGAATAAATATTACTTTGGAAACCATCATTATACTGAATAGCAACTTCAACATTAATACCATGTTCCTCTTTTTCAGCATAAAATGGTTCATGAAGGACTTGTTTGGATTGATTTAAGTATTCAACGTAAGAACGAATACCACCCTCATAATAAAATGATTCTTTCTTATCTTCTACACGTTTATCTTCAACTGTTACTTTTAAACCTTTGTTTAAAAACGCCAATTCTCGCAAGCGATAAGCTAATGTATCATAATTGTAGACCAATGTTTCTTCAAAAATTTCTGGGTCTGGGGAGAAGTGGATTTTTGTTCCTGTGTAATCAGGGTCTGTTTCCCCAATCACTTCTAGCTCGGTATTCACAATCCCTTTCTTGAAATCTAAGTAATAAATTTTACCATCACGATAAACATGCATTTCTAAAGAAGTCGACAACGCATTAACAACAGACGCACCTACACCATGAAGACCGCCTGATACTTTATAACCGCCACCGCCGAACTTCCCACCAGCGTGTAATACCGTCATAATCACTTCAACAGCTGGACGATTCGATTTTTCATGGATCCCAACTGGAATACCACGACCATTATCCATAACTGTAATACTGTTATCTTCTTCGATAATGACTTGAATATGGTCACAATAACCTGCTAATGCTTCATCAATACTATTATCTACAATCTCCCAAACTAAATGATTAAGGCCACGTTCACTCGTTGAACCAATGTACATACCTGGACGTTTTCTTACTGCCTCTAGGCCTTCTAGAACTTGAATTTGACTCTCATCATATTGTTCAGAATTCATATTATTTTCTTCAATTGCCAATCGATTCACCTTCATTTCTGAAATAGACTCACTTACTTACATAAGAATCGTCTTATAATTATATATAAAGTCGATCACTTTTTAGTCATCGAACGAATCACCATTTGAATAATCGTCTAAATGATCAAGCGTTGAAATCATACTTGATCGTTTCTTTAACGTTAAAATCGATAATGAACTGTAATAAATACTGTCAGTTGTAATAATAATTGATTTTGTGACATCATCATCTAATGATAAATCCTCTTGAAGTTCTTCTTCGTGTTCAATCATCTCTTCGTTGATTGATGAGGAATGGACATATTGTTGATCAATCATTGCCACAATCTCTTCTGCTCGAATCACTTGATCATCGCCTATATGAATAAACATAAAATCCCCTCATTTCTGCTTCGTGATCGTTCCAGATGTGACGTTAAACAGTGCTGCTTGTTCGATCGTTTGATGTTTAATATCAGACACACTTGTTGTTGAGACAAACGTTTGAACTTTACCTTGAATCGTATCTAATAAATGTGACTGCCTATGTCTATCGAGTTCACTTAAGACATCATCTAATAAAAGAACCGGATATTCGCCGACTTCACGTTTGATCAATTCAATTTCAGCTAACTTGAGTGATAGAGCGGTCGTCCGTTGTTGTCCTTGAGATCCATACGTTTGAACATCCCGATCATTGACATAAAATAAAAGATCATCACGGTGAGGGCCAAATAATGTTGAACCTCTGTCGATCTCTTTTTCTCGATTATCTTTAAATGTCTCATGGAGACACTTTCCTATTTTTTCCTCAGAATCACTTTCTAATACATCTAAGGGCGTACTATATTGAATCGAAAGCGTTTCTGAGTGCTGACTAATCCCTTCATGAATACCAGTAGCCGCTTCTCTAAGTAATTCTAAAAAAATAAATCGTTTTGCGATAATAACACGCGCATGTTCAACTAATTGGTCTGTTAACACATCTAGCATCGTCTCATCACTTGTTTTGCGTCGTTGCAACTGTTTAAGTAAATGATTGCGTTGTTTGACGATTTTTTGATATTGACCTAAATGATAAATATAGATCGGTTGAATTTGACCAATTTCCATATCGATAAATCGCCTGCGAATTTGAGGTGAGCCTTTAACCAAATTTAAATCCTCAGGCGCAAACATCACGACATTTAACGCACCGATATAATCACTTAAACGCTGTTGTTCTAAGTGATTTAACTTTGCTTTTTTACCTTTAGCTGAAAATTGCATCTCAAGTGGAAATTGACGCGCACGTTTATGAACCGTACCTTCTATTCTAGCATAGTTTTCATCCCAATTGATTAATTCTTTATCTTTTGATGTCCGGTAAGATTTCGAGAACGCTAATACGTAAATAGCTTCCATCAAATTTGTTTTTCCTTGAGCGTTTTCACCGATAATGACATTTACTTGATGATCAAAGGTTAAATCAAGTTTTTCGTAATTGCGATAGTGTGTAAGTTTTATATCTTTTATATGCATGAAACGCTAGCCTACCTTCATGACACAATCGTTGGGTGTCTATTGTTGTATCACTCGAAATGCGCCGACTTCTTCAATTTCAACAAGATCGTTCGGATAAAGTTTACGTCCGCGGCGCTGATCTTGTTCACCATTAATAAAGACAGGGAAGTCAGCTAAAAACAATTTAACCATCCCCCCCGATTCAACAACATTGGCTAGTTTTAAAAATTGACCAAGTTGAATATACTCGCTATTTATTTCAATTTCTTCTACTTGCATAGTCGTGTCTCCTTTTTATTAAAATCATTCCGAAACATTTAAAACTCTTCTTCCTATTTTACTAAAGATTGACCGAATAAAAAAGCGCTTATGAAAGATATTTTTTTGTTAAGAGGGTTTTGACTAAATTCATTAAAAATTGAGTGACGCATGATTTTTGAAGCTACAAAAGAAGATAGAGTGCTAAAAAGACACTCTACCTTTACTTTAGTGGATTTAATATGTTCTAACGGGTAAGATCAATTGTAATATTTGGTCATTTTCATTTGGTTTAATAATGAACGGGCGCATAGCACCTGTAAAATCAATTTTAACATAATCTTCTTGAATAATCTTTAATGCATCAATCATGTACTTCGCACTAAATGAGATTTTAAGATCTTCTCCGTTAATTGAATCCGTCGTTACTTCTTCTGTAACCTGTCCAACTTCTGGAGTATTGCTACTAATTTCTAAACGATCATTCGCTTTTGTTTCTAACTTAACCACGTTATTTCGATTTTCTTTTGCTAATAAAGAAGCACGATCAATGGCCTCACGCAATTCTTTTGTTTTCGTTAGTACAGTCGTTTTACTTTGTTCAGGAATTAAGCGTGATGTTTCTGGATAATTGCCATCAAGTAATCGAGATAAAAAGTATAAATGTTTTGTTTGGAAAAGAATTTGATTTTCCGTGACGCTAATGGTGATCTCATCTTCATTATCATCAATAATCTTATTAAGTTCAGCTAAACTTTTACCTGGAATCACGACATTGTTAAAAGAAAGCTGTGATTGGTCATTTTCTAATGGGATTTTGCGCGATGCTAAACGGTGAGAGTCCGTTGCAACAAAATGCATATGTTGATCATCAATGCGCATGTTAACACCAGTTAGGATCGGTCGCGTCTCGACTGTTGAGACAGCAAAGACGGTTTGACGAATTAATTCTTTTAATAAATCATTCTTTAGTTCAAAACTATTATCTGTATGCATGACAGGAAGCTGTGGGTATTCCATCGCATCTTGACCATTCAAATGGAATTCAGAACCTCCAGAAGTGATCGTCACTTGGAATTTTTCATCCGTTGTAATTTCAAGTGTTTTTAAAGGAAGTTTACGAATAATGTCTGGAAAATATTTTGATTGAACAACGACACTACCTGGTGTGATTTCTTCTACATTCATAATGCCGTCTTCTTCTTTAGGAATAAAAGATTCGATCGATACATCTGAATCACTACCTGTTAATTTAATACCTTCAGGGGTTGCTTCAATTTTTATGCCTGTAAGTATTGGGATCGTAACGCGTGAAGAAATAGCTTTCATCACATGTTGAATACTTTCCATTAATAAATCGCGTTGAATGACAAATTTCATAACTAAAAATCCTCCTAAGGGAAGTCTATTATATATATATTATTAATAAAAAAATAGTAGTAATAGTAATAGGGCGTGTGGATATGTGGATAAGCGTGTATAATACTTGAAACTATTAAGTTATCCACTTGTTGATAGAATGTGAGTATTGCGTTTTATTTATACACATTATACACAACCTATTTTTTATAAACTTTTTAATTGTTCCTTGATCGCATCAATTTCATGACTAAGTGATGGATCTTCTGCCATCATATTTGTGATTTTCTCATGAGCGTGAATAACGGTTGTATGATCACGACCACCGAATTCTTCACCAATTTTAGGAAGAGAAAAATCCGTCAATTCTCTTGAGAGATACATGGCGATTTGACGAGGAAATGCAATTGATTTAGTTCGTTTTTTAGCAGCAAATTCTTCAAGTTTAATACTGTACTTTTCTGCAATAATTTCTTGAATCCCGCCAATTGTAATCTTTTTCGGTCGAGAGTTTGGAATAATATCTTTTAACGCTTCAGCAGCAAGTGACGCATCGATATCTTCATTAATGAGTGATGAATAGGCAACAACACGAATTAAGGCGCCTTCTAATTCACGAATATTCGTATCAATTTGATTCGCAATATATAACATAACCTCATTTGGAATGTCGAGAGCTTCTGCTTTAGCTTTCTTTCTTAAAATGGCAATTCGTGTTTCCAAATCAGGTGGCGTAATATCTGTGATTAATCCCCATTCAAAGCGAGATCGTAAGCGATCTTCTAATGTTGGAATTTCTTTAGGTGGTCTGTCACTTGAGATAATAATTTGTTTACTTTCTTCATGAAGTGTATTGAATGTATGGAAAAATTCTTCTTGTGTTTGTTCTTTTCCAGCTAAAAATTGAATATCATCAATTAAAAGCACATCAACATTTCGATACTTACTTCTAAAGTTTTCAGCTTTATTATCACGAATTGAATTAATAAATTCATTCGTAAATTTTTCACTTGATAAGTAAAGAACTTTTGCGCTTGGATTGTGGTCAAGTACATAATGACCAATCGCATGCATTAAGTGTGTCTTACCTAAGCCAACACCACCGTATATAAATAATGGATTGTAAGCTTTAGCAGGTGCTTCTGCAACAGCAAGTGAAGCTGCATGAGCAAAGCGATTTCCTGATCCAATAACAAATGTATTAAACGTATATTTATCGTTAAGCATTGTTTTCGTTTGATCAAGTTGATCGTTTTCTTTTACAGTATGCTTTTTAGGTGGTTGGTTAGGTTCTGTATCAATTGATTCTTCTGTTTCTGGAATCACAAATTTTGTTTTCAATTTCGCCCCGGTGACGTCATAAATTGCTTCAGAGATGAGCTGGCTATACCGGTTTTCTAACCAATCACGAGCAAACTCTGTTGGCGCTGTAATGATGAGTGTATCATCTTTAATCCGATCTGCTTTGGTACTTTTTAGCCATGTATCAAAGCTTGGCTTACTTACTTTTTCTTTAATAGCAGCCAAAGTACTATCCCAGAGTTCTTCTATATTCTCCATTAATAAGCCCCTTTCTATAAGTAATGGGTTATAAATTGTTCAATTTAGACATAAAAAACCTCTCGCAATCTATAAAATTTAGGATAGATCGAAAGGTTTGTCATTTAAAGGTCTGTGGATATATGAAATAGGAGCATGTAAGTTTATAAGACATCTATTCATTTTATACACAACCTTGTGGGTAAGTAGGTACACAAACATGTGAATAAATGTCCACAGGTTATCCACCGGTTGTGGATAGAAGTAAAGCGTCCATTTATTTTTAGTCAGTTAAACACAGTTATAGTATCAGAAAAACAGAAGGAATGCAAGGTGATTCGACAGTTATCCACATATTCATATCGATGTGGTCTCTTTTCATCCACAATACTAGAATTTGTGGTTATTTTGTCGATAAATGGTGTGGATAGAAAAAAAGAAGAGAAAATCTAAACACATGTGTTGTGGATAAGCTATGTAGACCTTAGAGTTTTATATGATCTTCAAGTAATGGTTGACATACAACGAGGATATTCTTATAATGAGTAAGACTGTCTAATAATAGTTATTTTGAATTCCTCAGGGAGGTGTCATATAGAATGAAACGTACATTCCAACCGAACAATCGTAAGCATAAAAAAGTACACGGTTTCCGTGCGCGCATGAGTTCAAAAAATGGACGTAATGTGTTAGCTCGTCGCCGTAAAAAAGGTAGAAAAGTATTATCAGCATAGGCCACTGAGATCATGTCAGTGGTCTTTTTCCCTTTTTAGAGCACAATAAAGATCGTCATCATGTTTTTAACTCATCCATGTGGCGATCTTTATTTTTACGTATAGAAGTAAAATGTATGAAAGATGCGAGGAGGCAATGGTATGAGAAAAAGTTACCGATTGAAAAAAGATGATGAATTCCAAAGAGTGTTCAAGAAAGGGAAATCATTTGCTAATCGACAACTTGTTTTGTATTATTTGCCTTGTGAGGATCAGACTCATTTTAGGTTTGGTTTGTCTGTTTCTAAACGCGTAGGAAATGCTGTCGTTAGAAATCGAATTAAACGCTACATTAGACAAGCCTTTTTAGAATTAGAGCCTGATGTGAAACCATCTTATGATTTTATCGTCATTGCTAGAATGCCGACAAAAGACATGGACTTTCATCAAGTCAAAAAAAGCTTAACTCATCTATTATATAAATCTAATTTATTGCAATCTAAAAATCGTCAAAATAGGAAATAATCGATTTAAATAAGTTTATCAAGATTGTAGTAATCCACACAACTTAGTGATAGAATAATTTATGAGTTTTTCATATAGATGTGAATGCAAGTTAAGGAGGAAAATCATGCGTAAAAAGGTCTTAATGATCACGGCCTTACTAGGTTTAGTGTTATTACTTTCAGGTTGTGGCGATCTTGAAGCACCGATCACCGCTGAATCTGATGGCATTTGGGATTCGTACTTTGTCTATCCATTATCATGGTTGATTGTAACAGTATCTGATTTCTTTGCAGGTAATTTCGGGTTAGCGATTATCGTGGTCACGTTAGTTATTCGTTTACTATTAGTTCCATTAAACGTTAAACAACTAAAAAGTTCAAAAGCAATGCAAGAGGTTCAACCACAATTACAAGAAATTCGTCAAAAATATAGTTCAAAAGATGCTCAAACGCAACAAAAACTACAAGAAGAGACGATGAAGTTATTCCAAGCTAATAATGTGAATCCAATGGCAGGGTGTTTGCCGATGTTTGTACAAATGCCAATTTTAATTGGTTTGTACCATGCGATCATGCGTACACCAGGATTACAAGATGGGAGCTTCTTATGGTTTGAATTATCAACACGAGATCCATACTTTGTTTTACCAGTCGTTGCTGCAGGTGCAACATTCTTACAGCAGAAATTAACGATGGCAGGAACAAGTACATCTCAAGCGGCAGGAAATCCGCAAATGACCATGATGCTTTATATGATGCCAATTATGATTGGTGTTATGTCGATGTTCTTCCCTTCAGCCTTAGCACTTTACTGGGTTGTCGGTAACGTATTTATGGTACTTCAAACAATCTTTATTAGAAAGCCGTTTAAATTCCAACAAACTTCGGGAGGAAATTAATCGTGAAACAGGTAACCGCTTCTGGACAGACAACAACCGATGCGGTCCAAACAGCGCTGGAGCAACTAAACACCACTGAGGACCAAGTCAGTATTGAAATCATTGATGAAGGTAAAAAAGGTATGTTTGGCATTTTTGGTGCTAAGCGTGCCATTGTGAAAGTAACGATTAAAGAAGATCCAATTGAAGAAGCAACGGCGTATTTAAAACAAATCGCTCGTCAGTTTTCTGAAGATGTTTCCGTTACAGTTAAGCAGTCCAATAAGTCCGTTTCATTTGATTTATCAGGTGAGAAAATTGCCATGATTATTGGTAAAAGAGGACAAACGTTAAATGCGTTACAACATCTTGTGCAAGTGATGTTAAATCGTAAAGCAAATGATCATTACCGTATTGTTGTTGATGCCGAAGGGTATCGAAAGAGACGCCAAGATACACTCGAACAATTGGCGAATCGCTTAGCTGATAAAGCTATTAAAATTAAAAAACATGTCACATTAGAACCGATGCCTTCCTATGAACGGAAGATCATTCACAGTATTTTATCGAATAACAGTAAGATCGAGACGTATTCTGACGGTGCAGAACCTCATCGACACGTCGTGATTAAACCTGTTGATTAATGTTGTCATAAGCCTTCCTTTCATATAAGGGAAGGCTTTTTTTATTTGCATTTTTTATAAAGAAAGATTAGATTTAATTTTTAGTTATCCACATGTTGGTTTTAAAGGAATTATGTTTTCCACTGTGGATAGTTAAATGCGTTTCAATTGATTAAAAAATATGATATTCTATTAAGTTAGTGACAGCTATAAAAAATTATCCACATGTTAATAAATAAATGAGTCACACTAAGTGATGGAGGTGTTTTTACAGTGTTAGATTTTGATACGATTGCAGCCATTTCAACGCCTCTTGGAGAAGGGGCGATTGCCATTGTTCGTTTAAGCGGTACTGAAGCCGTTTCAATTGCGAATCGCTTATATGATGGGCGCGATTTGGATGTAGTTGATTCACATACCATGCATTATGGTCGAGTGATCGATCCAAATACAGAGGAAATGATTGAAGAAGTTATGGTGAGCGTGATGCGAGCTCCCAAAACGTTTACAAGAGAAGATGTTGTTGAAATTAATTGCCACGGCGGTTTAGCTTCAGTTAACCGTTTGTTAGAACTCACACTCGAACTCGGTGCCCGATTAGCTGAACCAGGTGAATTCACAAAGCGTGCTTTCTTAAATGGACGCATTGATTTATCACAGGCAGAAGCGGTAATGGATTTAATTCGTGCCAAAACAGATAAGGCAATGAATGTTGCGGTTAAACAATTAGATGGGAAGTTATCAAAATTAATTGAGCGCCTCCGTCAAGATTTAATTGAAACCGTCGCTCAAGTCGAAGTTAATATCGATTATCCAGAGTATGATGATGTTGAAGATATGACAAAAGAGTTAATGCTCTCTCGAACGAAATCTGTATATCAAGAGATCGAACGATTACTGGAAATGGCCAAACAAGGTAAAATTTTACGTGAAGGCATTTCAACAGCTATAATAGGACGTCCAAATGTCGGAAAATCATCATTAATGAATGCATTAGTGCAAGAAAATAAAGCCATTGTGACAGAAATTCCTGGCACGACCCGTGATGTCATTGAAGAGTATGTCAATGTAAGAGGTGTTCCATTACGGTTAGTTGATACAGCTGGTATTCGTGATACAGAAGATATTGTTGAAAAGATCGGTGTTGAACGGTCACGACAAGTACTAAAAGAAGCCGATCTTATTTTACTTGTGTTAAACCATAATGAACGACTAACTGATCAAGACCGTCAATTGTTTGATTTGGTATCTGATTTAGGATTAATTGTGCTGATCAATAAGACAGACCTCGATCAACAACTTGATTACGATGAAGTCTATCAATTGAGTCAAGGGCATCCTGTTATTACAACTTCCTTAATTGAAGAAGCAGGGATCGATCATTTAGAAGAAGCGATTGCCAATACATTCTTTGATGGGCAAATTGAAGCGGATGATTTAAGTTATGTCTCAAATGTAAGACATATTCAATTATTAAAACAAGCCCTCGGTAGTTTAGAAGATGCAACTTCAGCGATCCATGATGATATGCCAATGGATTTAATTCAGATTGATGTAACAAGAACGTGGGAATTACTCGGTGAGATTATTGGTGACACAGTCGAAGATAGTTTGATTGATCAATTATTTTCACAGTTTTGTTTAGGAAAATAAATAGGGGATAAGGAGATCGATAATTATGTATGATGCAGGTCATTTTGATGTGATCGTGATTGGTGCTGGTCACGCAGGGGTTGAAGCAGCAAATGCTAGTGCAAGACGCGGCGCTAAAACGTTAATGCTCACATTAAATTTAGATATGATTGCGTTTATGCCATGTAATCCATCAATTGGTGGACCAGCAAAAGGGGTTGTGGTCAGAGAAGTTGATGCATTAGGTGGCTTAATGGGTAAAGTGATTGATAAAACATACATTCAAATGCGTATGTTAAACACAGGGAAAGGTCCAGCTGTTAGAGCATTACGTGCTCAAGCAGACAAGCCTTTGTATATCCAAGAAATGAAATATCAGCTTGAACGATTAGAAGATCTCACGATGAGACAAGCAATGGTTGAATCGCTAATTGTTGAAGACGGTGTCTGTAAAGGAGTTGTAACCGAAACAAAAGCGGCTTACTATGCCGATTCTGTTATTATTACGACCGGGACATTTATGAGAGGTAGCGTCATCATTGGCGATATTCAATATGAAAGTGGCCCTAATAATCAAAGACCATCTGTTAAATTATCAGAACAACTTGAAGAATTAGGTTTTGATTTAGTTCGTTTTAAAACAGGAACACCACCGCGTGTTAATTCAAATACGATTGATTATTCAAAAACAGAAATTCAACCAGGAGACGAAAAGCCAAGCCATTTCTCTTATGAAACGACAGAAGCGATTCTCGATCAAATTCCTTGTTGGTTAACGTATACAAATGAGACAACTCATCAAATTATTGATGATAATTTAGGACTCTCAGCCATGTATTCAGGTATGATTAAAGGAACAGGTCCACGTTATTGTCCGTCTATTGAAGACAAAGTGGTACGTTTCCATGATAAACCGCGTCATCAAATCTTCTTAGAGCCAGAGGGACGTCAAACAGAAGAAGTTTACGTACAAGGATTATCAACGTCGCTACCTGAATATGTTCAACGTGACATGTTGCGGTCGATTCCAGGCTTAGAAGAAACCGAAATTATGCGAGCGGGCTATGCGATTGAGTATGATTCAGTCGTGCCAACGCAACTTTGGCCAACACTTGAAGTCAAGGATATCCCTGGTTTATTTACAGCCGGACAAATTAATGGAACATCGGGCTATGAAGAAGCAGCAGGACAAGGGTTAATGGCTGGTATCAACGCTGCGAGTCGAGCAAAACAAACTGAGCCATTGATGCTTGACCGTTCTCAAGCTTATATCGGCGTTATGATTGATGATTTAGTCACGAAAGGAACGAATGAACCATACAGATTGCTTACATCTCGTGCTGAATACCGACTTTTACTGCGTCATGATAATGCAGATATTCGTTTAACAGAGATCGGTTATCAGTATGGATTAATTGATCAAGCTCGCTATGATCGTTTCCAGGAAAAATTAGCATTAATAGAAAAAGAAACGAAACGATTAGCAAAACAAACCATTAAACCATCTGATGAGTTAAACGATTTACTAGCTTCTGTAGGTGGTACACCGTTAAAAGAGCCTACAAAAGCGCTTGATTTAATGAAACGACCAGAAGTAGGGTATTCTATAGTTCATCAATTAACACCGGCTGATGACACCTTGCCTCAAGACGTGATCGAACAAGTGGAAATTCAAACGAAATATAAAGGCTATATTGAGAAATCAAATCAACAAGTCGATCGGATGAAGAAAATGGATGAAAAAGTAATTCCAGATCGAATCGATTATGATGCGATCAGTGGTATTGCAACAGAAGCTAAACAAAAGCTCAAAAAAGTGCGCCCATTATCTGTCGGACAAGCCTCTCGTATTTCTGGTGTTAATCCATCTGACATATCGATTTTACTGGTTTACATTGAGCAAGGGCAAATTGCCAAAACATCAGAAAACGCAGAATGAATCGATTAACAAGGAAGGGTGGTTCATGCCATGAATGAAGACAGATTTTTTAATGCTTTAAAAGATCAAGGCATTGAATTAACAACGGAGCAAATGAATCAGTTTAATATGTATTATGAAACGCTTGTTGAATGGAATGAAAAGATGAATTTAACGGCGATTACAGATCGAAAAGATGTTTATTTAAAACACTTTTATGATTCAATTACAGCAAGTTTTTATGTTGATTTTAATAAAGAGTTATCAATCTGTGATGTTGGAGCGGGTGCAGGGTTTCCCAGCATTCCGCTTAAGATTTGCTTTCCTCATTTAAAGGTGACAATTGTCGATTCATTAAAAAAACGAATGACATTTTTAAATGAATTAGCCAATCGATTAGGACTAACGGATGTCGCATTTTATCATGATCGCGCTGAATTATTTGGTAAAAATAAACAATTCAGACACAGTTTTGACTTGGTGATGGCTAGAGCCGTAGCTAAAATGTCTGTCTTAAGTGAACTGTGCCTTCCATTAGTTAAAACGGGTGGCTTGTTTGTCGCAATGAAAGGACCTAATGCCGAGTTAGAATTAAAAGAAGCTGAAAATGCGATTGAATTGTTAGGCGCGGAAGTTGATCAACTGGTCACATTTGATTTACCAGATAAACAAGGTGAGCGAAATATTGTTACCATTAACAAGCTAAGACAGACGCCTAAAGCTTATCCTAGAAAACCAGGAACACCGAATAAAAACCCTTTAACATAATCGGACTCATGATCTATCCATTTATTTTTTTAGTCAATATTTACGAATTTAAAGGATAATATGATAGAATAGTAGAAGTATGTTAATTGAATGAAATGGATTCGATAATTTTTTGCGCAGTTAAAATGTTTCACGTGAAACATTTTAAGATCCCGATAAATTTAAGGGTTTGCAAGAAAAGGTGGTGTTGATTATATTACCTCCATTTAGTCGTATATTTGGCATGGGTGATAGAGAAGAAGCAACAGAAGAAACATATAGTCAAAGTGAAGTCGTCTATATCGAAATAGGTGAAATTGCACCTAATCGTTATCAACCACGAACAATCTTTGAACAAGAGAAGATAGACGAGTTAGCTCAGACGATTCATACACATGGCATGATTCAACCAATTGTTGTTCGAGAGTTGGAAGAAGAGTCTGATAAAAAGTATGAAATTATCGCTGGTGAAAGACGATTTAGAGCAGTCACATTATTAGAATGGGATCGGGTTCCTGCAATCATTCGTAAAATGAATGATAAAGAAGTAGCATCTGTTGCTCTAATCGAAAATTTACAACGTGAAGAACTGACAGTTATAGAAGAAGCAAGAGCCTACGATCGTTTAATTGAAATTCATGAATTAACACAAGAAGCTCTAGCACAACGTTTAGGAAAAAGCCAATCAACAGTTGCTAATAAAATGCGCTTGTTAAAGTTGCCAGAACCTGTTCAAACAGCGATGTTGAATAAATCGATTACGGAGCGACATGCACGTGCATTAATCGGTTTAAAAGATGAAGATAAACAAATCAAACTCTTAAATGAAATTATAAATAATGAACTTAATGTTAAACAAACAGAAGCACGAATCGCTAAGATGTTAGAAGAAAAACCTAAGAAAAAGAAACCGCGTTTAAAAGGCATTAGTAAAGATTTAAGAATTGCAATGAATACGATTCGTCAATCAGTCGATATGGTTTCTGAAACAGGTGTTAATTTAGAAACCGATGAACAAGATTTAGATGATTACTATCAAATAACGATTAAGATTCCAAAACAAAATCATAAATGACGCGTAACCTATCTTTTAGTAAAGGTAGGTTTTTTGCGCGCTAAATATAATAATGTAGTGCTATACGGGTTGAATTTCCGACAAACGGGAAAGAAACGACAAAAAATATGTATGAATCATTGCGACTATTTTAATGGTTATCTTGAATAACCACTGTTTATTTTATTGAAAAGTGATAGAATAATAAGAAGAAAGACAAGATGAGGTAGGTGACATAATGGGAAGAGTAATCGCCGTCGCTAATCAAAAAGGTGGCGTAGGTAAAACGACTTCAGCCGTTAATCTAAGTGCAGGTTTAGCACATTTAGGATATAAAACACTATTAGTTGATATCGATCCCCAAGGTAATGCCACAAGTGGTGTGGGCGTTAATAAAGCAGACGTCGATCATTGTATTTACAATGTATTAGTTGAAGACTATGAAGCAAAAGATGTGATTGTTTCGACAAATGTTGATCAATTAGACTGTATTCCAGCAACGATTCAATTAGCAGGAGCAGAAATTGAACTTGTACCAACCATTTCAAGAGAAGTTAGGCTACAAAAAGCTTTAGAAAGCTCGGTAGGACTATATGATTTTATCATCATTGACTGTCCACCATCACTCGGGTTGCTTACATTAAATTCACTAACAGCTGCCGATAGTGTGATGATTCCTGTACAATGTGAATATTATGCATTGGAAGGTTTGAGTCAACTGTTAAATACAGTTCGTCTCGTTCAAAAACATTTAAACAAATCATTGGAAATAGAAGGCGTCTTACTCACAATGTTAGATGCACGAACCAACTTAGGTATTCAGGTCATTGACGAAGTGAAAAAATATTTCCAAGATAAAGTCTATCAATCGGTTATACCGAGAAATGTTAGATTAGGAGAGGCACCAAGCTATGGCAAGCCAATCTTAAGCTATGATCCAAAATCAAAAGGTGCAGATGTTTATCTAGAGTTAGCAAAGGAAGTGATCGCACATGGCGAGAGGGTTAGGTAAAGGTATTAATGCGTTTTTTCCTGATTTAGAAGAACAAGAAAAAAATGAGCAACATGTAATCGAAATCGATGTGACTGCATGTCGCCCAAATCCTTATCAACCGAGAAAAACGTTTGATGTCGATGCGATTGATGAATTAAAACAATCAATCATGACACATGGGATTATCCAGCCGTTACTTGTTCGAGAATCGATCAAAGGCTATGAAATCATTGCGGGCGAACGACGTTTTCGTGCTGCAAAAGAAGCAGGGCTAGAAACTGTTCCGGCTATTGTAAAAGAAATGGACGATAAGAGTATGATGGAACTCGCGTTATTGGAAAACTTACAACGTGAGAATTTAACATCGATTGAAGAGGCTCAGGCCTATGTGAATTTGATGGAATCTTATCAATTAACACAAGAAGAATTGGCTAAAAGACTTGGAAAAAGTCGTTCGTACATTGCGAATGTGACTCGCTTATTGCATTTACCAACTCAAGTTCGTGCAATGATCGGTAGTGGTGAACTATCAATGGGACATGGTCGTACATTATTAGGCTTAAAAGACGAGAAAAAATGCGTACCTTTAGCTGAAAAGATCACAAAAGAAAAATTAAATGTTCGTCAAGTTGAATCGATTGTCCAACGTTTAAATAATGAAAAGGCTAAAGAAAAACAAAAAAAGAAGAAAAAGGATATCTTTTTAGAAGAGCGTGAAAGTACACTAAGAGACCGATTAGGAACGAATGTTAAAATTCAAAAAGGTCGTAATAAAGGTAAAATTGAAATTGATTTTTTCTCAAATGAAGACTTAGATCGAATCATGGAACAATTTAATCTTTAAATTTTTTTAAAAAAAGTGTAGACAGATAAATCTTATGTGTTATAATCAGTTTAATCAAAATTTTCAAATAACTTATCAAGAGTGGACGAGAGAACTGGCTCAGTGACTCCACGGCAACCTACATTTGAAAGGTGCCCCTACCAGCAAAGCGCATGCTTTGAGTGATGAATGTATATGGATAAACTATCCTCCTTTCATCATTCGATGTAAGGAGGTTTTTAATTTTTTACGACAATGACAATTAAATCAAACTTATCAAGAGTGGACGAGAGAACTGGCTCAGTGACCCCACGGCAACCTACATTTGAAAGGTGCCCCTACCAGCAAAGCATATGCTTTGAATGATGATCATGCAGATTAATCAATCTCGTTTTCATCATTAGATGGAAACGAGATTTTTTTATTGAGATAAAAAACAAAACGATTAGGAGGAATAAACAATGACAGAATCAAATAGCAGTTATTCAATCGAAACCGTATCATTACATGGTGGTCAATCACCGGATCCGACAACAGGTTCAAGAGCGGTCCCCATTTATCAAACGACTTCATATGTTTTTCATGATAGTGAGCATGCTGAACGGTTATTTGCTTTAGACGAACCAGGCAATATTTATTCCCGTATTACGAATCCGACCGTTGAAGTGTTCGAAAAAAGAATGGCACTTTTAGAGGAAGGGGTGGCTGCTGTTGCGACATCATCAGGTATGGCAGCGATCACGTTATCGATTTTAAACTTAGCAAGCGCTGGTGATGAGATTGTTGCAGCGGTAAATTTATACGGTGGTACTTATAATTTATTCCATACAACATTGCCTAGATACGGCATCAACGTTAAGTTTGTTGATCCTGAAGATCCAGAAGCTTTCGAATCAGCAATTACAGATCAAACGAAAGCCGTGTTCGGTGAAATAATAGGAAACCCTAACTTACATGTTTTTGATGTTGAGCGAGTAAGTGAAATTGCTCATGATCATGGAATTCCACTTATTATTGATAATACATTCGCAACACCTTATGTGTGCAAGCCCATTTTGTTAGGAGCAGATATTGTCGTTCATTCGGCAACTAAGTGGATCGGAGGGCACGGTACAACCATTGGTGGTGTCATTGTTGATGGCGGTCGTTTTAACTGGCAATCCGAAAAATTCCCTACATTTACAGAGCCAGATTCAAGTTATAACGGCATTCGTTATGCAAATGACTTTGGAACATTAGCATTTAGTATGAAAGTTCGGGTGCAGCTATTAAGAGATTTCGGTTCTGCTTTAAGCCCGTTTAATGCCTTTCAACTTATTCAAGGATTAGAGACGTTGCCTGTTCGCATCGAACGACATAATGAAAATGCACAAAAGCTAGCTGAGTATCTAGAAGAACACCCAGCTGTTGAGTGGGTGTCGTATCCCGGACTTGATCATCATCCTTCACATCAAAAAGCAAAAGACAGCTTAAACGGAGGATTCGGTTCAATTGTTGTCTTTGGGATTAAAGGTGGGCGTTCAGCTGGTCGAGATTTAATTGATCAGGTGTCATTATTCTCACATGTTGCGAATGTCGGTGATGCCAAGTCATTAATTATTCATCCGGCTTCAACCACTCACCAACAATTATCAGAAGAACAACTTGAAAAGACCGGTGTGCATGAAGAATTAGTCCGTATTTCAGTTGGATTAGAATCTATTGATGATTTGAAACATGATCTCAATCAAGCGTTACTTAAAGCAACGAATCAAACACATTTAATTGATAAAGACATTGTGATAAATGATGAAGGCATTATTAAATGGGCACTGTCAGATCCACATAAAAAAGTTGATGGAGAAAAACAACCGAAAACGATTGCTGTAGTCGGCTTAAGCGGTAAACCAGAAAGACCAAGTTATCGATTAGCACGTAAGATGCAACGATTAGGGTATCAAATTATCCCGGTTAATCCGAGAGAAACTGAAATTTTAGGGGAAGCAGCTTATCCAGATCTAAAGAGCATTCCAAAAGAAATCGATATCGTTCAAGTGTTCAGAAGTCCTGAAGCAGCAGTTGGTATTGCAGAAGAAGCGATTGAAGTTAACCCAAATGTCTTTTGGTTACAAGAAGGTGTTGTCTCACCAAAAGCAGCAGAAATTGCAAGAGAAGCAGGGATAGAAGTCGTGCATAACAGATGTACTTATAAAGAAGCACAACGATTAAGAGGGACCATTTCTACGTACGCGTGCGAAATATAAAACAAGGGGGAATTTAAAATGAAAGTTAGAAAAATAACAGGGGTTTTGTTTGTTTTAGGATTGTTTTTTTTAGTTGGTTGTAACCAGGCGGCAAGTCAGGAAAAACCGGATACAATCCGGTTAGATTATGCTCATTATTCTCCGACAAGCCTCGTTTTAAAAGAATCTGGTTTAGTAGAAGAAGCTTTTGAAGAAGAAGGCATTGAAGTGGAATGGGTGTTTAGTCAAGGGAGTAATCAAGCACTAGAATATTTAAACAGTAATAGTGTTGACTTTGGTTCAACAGCTGGTGCAGCTGCACTCATCTCAAAATCAAACGGCTCACCAATTGAAAATGTTTATATTTACTCAAGACCAGAGTGGACTGCTCTTGTCACAAATGAAGGCTCAGGAATTGAAGAATTAGAAGATTTAGAAGGAAAAACAGTGGCTGCCACCATTGGAACAGATCCATATATTTTCTTACTTCGTGCACTAGCGACTGAAGGTATTGATGAAGATGATATTGAGCTTGTGAATTTACAGCATGGAGATGGTGCTAATAGCTTATTAAATGATCAAGTGGATGCTTGGGCAGGATTGGATCCACACATGGCAAGAATTGAACTTGAAGCAGGGGCAGAACTTTTCTATCGCGAGCCTGCATTTAACACTTACGGCTTCTTGAATGTAAGAGAAGATTTTTCAAATGAGTATCCGGAGTATGTTGATCAAGTGATCGAACTATATGAAGAAGCAAGAAATTGGATTTTAGAAAATGAAGAAGAGGCAGTAGAGCTATTAGCTGAAGAAGCAGATATTAGTGAAGAAGTTGCTGAGATTCAACTTGAACGAAATGATTTTTCAAACCCTATCCCAGGGGAAGAACATGAAGAAGCGATTAAAGAATCTGGCTATATTTTGCAAGATGGAGAGGTAATCGAACAGGATGCTGATATTGACGCACTTGTTGAAGAATTGATCAATCCTGAATTTGCTGAACGGACTATTGATGATTAGGAGGCGTTTAGATGGCGAAAACATTAAGCGAAAATCAAGCGCATATTCAAGCGTACACACCGACTAAACTAAAATCAAAGCCAAAATTTGCGCATTCGAGTCGCAAATGGCTTCTAGGAAGTTTATTTCCTATCGTTCTTATTATCATTTGGGAAACCGTTAGTCAACTAGGTGTTGTTGAATCGTATCAATTGCCGGCTCCAACAGTAATTGTAGATGAATTGATTCAACTTGCATCGACAGGTGAGCTTTTTGAACATATTTATATCACCTTGTATCGCGTGTTTGGTGGTTTCATACTGGGTACGATTGTAGCGATTGTCTTGGCCTTAGGTGTAGGTTTTTCAAAAACAGCAGAGGAACTATTTGACCCTATGATTCAAGCGTTACGCTCCATCCCTTCACTTGCATGGGTGCCATTATTTATCTTATGGATGGGGATTGGTGAATCATCTAAAATAACCATGATCGCTGTTGGTGTTTTCTTTCCAGTTTATTTAAATCTTGTGACTGGTATTGTAACGGTTGATCGTAAATTAATCGAGGTCGGAAAAATTTATCAATTATCTTTATTTCAGCAAGTCTATCGAATTATTCTCCCCGCCTCTCTCCCTAGCTTTTTGATCGGGTTACGAACAGGTCTTGGCTTAGGTTGGATGTTTGTCGTAGCTGCTGAATTAATGGGGGCCAGTCAAGGGCTTGGTTATTTACTAGTTGTCGGACAAAATACGTTGTCACCGGAGACGATTTTAGTCAGTATCATCTTATTTGCCTTTATCGGGAAAGTATCGGATTGGTTCCTAAAATTAATCGAATTACGTTTATTAAGATGGCAAGATCGATTTGTAAGGGGGAATTAGCATGAGCTTAGTTTTAGAAAATCTCTCAAGACGTTTTAAAGATACAGATGCCATTCGTGATATTAATCTTTCAGTTGAAGACGGTGAAATTGTTGGCTTGTTAGGAACAAGTGGCTGTGGTAAAAGCACTTTACTAAGAGCGATATCAGGACTTGATCAAGCTTATACAGGTACCGTTTCGATTAATGACCAAGTTAAAAAAGGCGTACATGACGCAACAAATTTTATTTTTCAGGAACCACGTCTACTTCCTTGGCTCACAGTTGAAGATAATATTATGTTTGGCTTAAAAGGAAAGCCTAAAGCATCTTTTGATCGTGCGAGACGATTCATTCATTATGTCGGTTTGTCTGGGAAAGAAGCACTTTATCCTAAGCAGTTATCAGGTGGGATGGCACAGCGAGTGGCGATTGCACGGGCACTCGTGATGCAGCCTGATATTTTGCTATTAGATGAACCTTTTAGTGCATTAGATGCCTTTACAAAAATGCAATTGCAAGATTTACTACTGGAAATATGGCACAAGTATCAAACAACGATGGTTCTTGTGACGCATGATATCGATGAGGCACTGTACCTTTGCGATCGAATTGTTGTTTTACGGGGACAGCCTGGTGAAATCATTAAAACTATTAATGTGACTGAACCACGCCCAAGAGATCGCGGATCAGTCGAACTTGCCAACTATAAAGCAGATATTTTAGATCAACTGGATCTAAATCAATAGATATAAGAACAAAGGGGACTGTTATTATGGGAGAAATTTTAAAGCCTCTAAAAGGAGACTTTCATTTAACGGATTATCAATCAGTGTATGAAACATTCAACTGGAAAGATGTTTCGTTATTTAATAAACAAACAGTTAATGCAGCTTATGAAACAATCGATCGACATGTTGAAGAGGGATATGGAGAGAAAATTGCCCTCCATTATGTCAACCAGGATAAACGTGAAGATCTTACCTTTAAAGAGGTTCAAAGACAAGTGAACCATTATGTTCACATTCTACGTTCCAATGGTGTCAAAAAAGGGGATCGTGTTTTTATCTTTCTCCCTAAAAACCCAGCATGTTATATAGCGATCTTGGCTACAATTCGTATAGGCGCGATTGCTGGCCCTTTATTTGAAGGATTTATGGAAGAAGCGATCAAAGAGCGTATCAATGACTGCAAAGCTAATGTTTTAATTACTGATCAAACTTTAGGTGAACGAATAAAAACGGAAAACATTCCGACCGTTGCAACGATTTTATATCAGGAGACAATTGAAAAAGCACCTATAGTAGAAGATCATTATGTTGAATGGATGGATCCGGGCGAAGGGATGTTAATTCATTATACGAGTGGATCAACTGGTCAACCTAAAGGGGTTTTGCATGCTCATCGTGCTGTTACTCACCATGCTCAATCTGGTAAATGGGTATTAGATGTTCATGATGAAGATGTGTATTGGTGCACATCTCACCCCGGCTGGGTGACAGGAAGTGTTTATGGTTTATTTGCACCTTGGTTAAACCGTGCGACGATTGTGATCCAAGGCGGACGATTTAATGCAAAGTTATGGTATCAAATCATTGAAGATTTGGGCGTAAGTATTTTATATAGCGCACCGACAGCCTTTCGATATTTAATGGCAGAAGGCGATTTATATAAGCAATATGACCTATCATCTCTGCGTCATATCTTAAGCGTTGGTGAACCATTAAACCCTGAAGTCATATACTGGGCTCATCGTGCATTACAATTACGTATTCATGATACGTGGTGGATGACAGAAACAGGCGGACATATTATCGTCAATCTACCTTCTGAGCCCATTAAACCAGGATCGATGGGGCGTCCGTTTCCAGGTATCGAAGTGGGTATATTAGATGAGGAAGGCAACGAATTACCAAGAGGTGAGATTGGTCAATTAGCTGTTAAAACAACATGGCCGGGTCTAATGAAAACAATTTGGAATAACGATGAGAAGTTTCGATCCTATTTCCCTTATAAGGGTTGGTATATCTCGGGTGATTTAGCTACTCAAGATGAAGATGGCTATATTTTCTTTCAAGGACGCCATGATGATATGATCAATTCTTCTGGTGAGCGGATCGGGCCTTTCGAAGTTGAAAGCTCATTAATCGAACACCCAGCTGTTAAGGAAGCGGGTGTGATTGGGAAACCAGATGAAATAAGAGGGGAAATTGTTAAAGCCTTTATTACCCTTCGTTCAAACGTTGATGAAACACCTGAATTAAAAGAGTCAATCCGACAACACGTAAAAACTCGACTAGCTGCACATTCAGCACCTAGAGAAATTGAAGTTATCAACGAATTACCAAAAACAAAAATAAGTGGTAAAATTCTCAGACGCGAACTGAAACAAAAAGAAATAGAGCGACAAGCGATTGATAAATCGTAATGAAAAACGTCTTATATTTATAAGGCGTTTTTTATAATGTTTCACGTGAAACATTATAAAAAAAGAATGATGAATGCTGTAACTGTGGGCTTTTTAACCTGATTCGTTCTTCGCTCTTAAGTAGTGGCGGTCTAAGTATAGTAGTGTACGAGCAATCGTTTCTGCCTGCTCCATCACAAGATGTAATCGGGTGTTTTGTAAGACGACATAATCTACTGGCGTTGAGGCATTAACGATTCCTGTGATATGTAGATTTCCGACTTCAGGTAAATCTTTTTTAAGTGCTAAACCTGGTTTTAATGCACCGATTGAAGCGGTAATGTGTCCAATCGAAGAAGGTTTCCCTAAACAAGCATCAATTGCAATAAAAAATGCATTTGGATGCCGATTTTGAATAACCAACAATTGCTCTTTTAAATTCACAGCATGAATAGGTTCTTTTAATGTACCATATACCTTTAGCTGTAAATGTCGCCACTTTTTTAAGAGTGAACCGGTAATCGGTCCCATTGCATCACCAGTAGAACGATCTGTACCAATACAGATGACAACGACTTCTTTTGTAGAAGAGGGAATCCAACTGTTAATGAAATCGCCTAGTTCCTGATAGATTAAGCGCGTTTGATAGTGCCTGGTAATCCGAGTCACTAACGGCTCCTTAAACGAATCACTTATTTTCATAGTTCGAATCCCTCCATCATATTTTTACTAGTATACGATGTTTGTATGCAATCTATACGTTTATGTGGAGGATTTAAATAATGAAAACAAGTTTTAAGTGGATTTCTTTAATTATAGGAACGATGATCGGTGCAGGGTTTGCATCTGGGCGTGAGATTTGGCAGTTTTTTAATGGCGGGAGTACTATCGGGATTATATTATTTGTTGGTTTATTTTATTTAAGTTGTTATCGTTTAATGTTACTGAGTTATCAAAAACAAACGACACACTATAACACTCTTTTAAAAATAATTGTGGGGAGACGAATAAGTGATATTTATGATTATTTAATAATGATTTATTTGTTCTCGATGATTACTGTTATGATAGCAGGAAGTGGTGCGGTGTTTGAAGCGATGGGGTTGTCGTATCGTTTAGGTGCGCTCGTTTTAGCGGTTATTATCGTCGTGGTGTTGTGGGGTAAACTAAGCACCTTCCTAACTATTAATGTCGTTATCTTACCTATTTTAATTAGTGGACTGGCTACTATTTTAGCTGTTTTTGTTTTGAATCGTCCTTTACCCATGATCAAAATTATACCGAGTATTGTAGATACGAGAACATTTTTCTTCACGGCGTTAAATATCTTACCGCTGATGTCAATTATTGCAACGGTAGGTGATCAAATTAAACAAAAACGTGAGGTTCACTTGACGAGCTTGATCAGTAGTTTGATTTTAGGTAGTATGATCATCTTATATGATGTCGCCTTATACCACATTGGTGACTTTATGGATACATATCAAATGCCTGTTTATCTTATCTTAGAGTCATTTGAGCCCTACGTTCGCGTATTCATGTCGACCTTACTTTGGTTAGCGATTGTGACAACAGCAATCGGTGGAATGACGAGCTTATTAGCAAGGTTCACCGCACAGGGACATGAGACTTATTATGCCTGGTTATGCTGTTTAGTGTTGCTGATGTTGAGCTTATCACAAATAGGCTTTACCTCGCTTGTACGCTATGTGTATCCAGCCTATGGTGTGATAAACATTTATCTATTGTATCAACTTATGATTTTTCCACTCAAAAAGGATGCAAAAGCTAAAATCCATGATAAAATTAGGGAAGGATAAAGCGGAATAGTAAGAAAGGGAGGATGTTATTTTGGATAAATCCTATCAATTAAATGATATAGTTGAAATGAAAAAACCGCACCCGTGTGGTGAAAACCGTTGGAAAGTGATACGCTTAGGTATGGATATTCGAATAAAGTGTCAAGGCTGTGGGCACAGTGTCATGGTACCGAGAAAGAAATTCGAATCTAAGATGAAAAAGGTGCTAGAATCAGCATCTGAGTAAATGTTTCACGTGAAACATAATAAAAAGTTTATAAAATCACATTTGTTTTCAGCAAAAAAGATCGAAATATGTATAAATAGATGATTTTTCATTTATGTACGTATATTTTGTTAACTTGAGTTTTAAATGCACGAAAATTATAATGATAAAGAAGTAACGTTCATATGAGCGGTATACCCTTAAGGAGTGGAAAGTTTTATGGCATTAACAGCAGGAATTGTTGGTTTACCTAACGTGGGTAAGTCAACGTTATTTAACGCAATTACACAGGCAGGAGCAGAATCTGCAAACTACCCGTTTTGTACGATTGATCCAAACGTTGGGATCGTAGAAGTGCCTGATGAGCGTTTAAATAAATTAACAGAATTAGTTAATCCGAAGAAAACGATACCGACGGCGTTTGAGTTTACAGATATCGCTGGTATTGTAAAAGGCGCAAGTAAGGGGGAAGGGCTAGGCAACCAGTTCCTTTCACACATCCGTCAAGTGGATGCAATTTGTCATGTTGTACGTTGTTTTCAAGATGATAACATTACACATGTTTCAGGCACAGTTGATCCTATTTCAGATATTGAAACCATCAACTTAGAGTTGATTTTAGCTGATTTAGAAACCGTGACTAAACGGATTCAGCGTGTTGAAAAAATGGCACGTCAAAAAGATAAAGAAGCTATGATTGAATTTGATATTTTGTCGAAGTTAAAAGATGGATTTGAAGAAGAAAAACCAGCGCGTTCGATTGAATTTACAGATGATCAAATGAAATACGTAAAAGGTCTTCACTTGTTAACACAAAAACCTATTCTGTACGTAACGAATGTAGGTGAAGATGAGTTGCTTGATGCAGAATCAAATGAGCATGTCCAGAAAGTGAGAGACTATGCTGAACAAGAAAGTGCAGAAGTCATCGTGATTAGTGCCAAAGTGGAATCAGAGATCGCTGAATTAGAAGGCGAAGAAAAAGAAATGTTCCTTGAAGAGTTAGGTATTCCTGAATCTGGCTTAGATCAATTAATTAAAGCAACGTATAACTTATTAGGATTAGCGACTTACTTTACAGCAGGTGAACAAGAAGTGCGCGCATGGACCTTTAGAAAAGGAATTAAAGCACCTCAAGCTGCTGGTATCATTCACACGGACTTTGAGCGTGGATTTATTCGTGCAGAGACCGTTTCATATGATGATTTAGTAAATGCCGGTTCGATGGGTGTTGCAAAAGAACGTGGACAAGTACGCTTGGAAGGTAAAGATTATACAGTGAAAGATGGCGACGTAATTCACTTCCGTTTTAATGTGTAAGTTTGGGATCAAATTAAATCAATAACGGTGTTGTTATTTTGGTGGATGTTTGGTATAATACTTGATTGTGAGTAATGAACATTATTACTCCTTGTTCTTTGGAAAGCCAAAGAGCCGCTAAGACCAAAAGGAGGTGCAAACGGATGAGAAATTATGAAATTATGTATATCGTCCGCCCAGACATTGAAGATGATGCTAAAACGACTTTAGTAGAGCGTTTTAACAAAGTTTTAACTGACAATGGTGCGGAGATTACAAAAGCTGAAGAAAAAGGCAAAAAGCGTTTAGCTTACGAAATCAATGATTATCGTGACGGCTATTATGTCTTAATCAACTTCAAAGGTGATGAAAACGCCATTAATGAATTCGATCGTTTAGCTAAGTTCTCTGACGATATTATTCGTCACATGGCTATTCGTGAAGACGATCAATAAGGAGGGATTCTCATGTTAAATCGTGTCGTATTAGTCGGCAGGTTAACGAAGGATCCGGACTTACGCTATACTGCAAGTGGTATTGCAGTTGCCAATTTCACTGTTGCTGTCAATCGACCATTTTCAAACCAGCAAGGTGATCGTGAGGCCGATTTTATTAATTGTGTCATTTGGAGAAAACCAGCAGAAAACTTAGCTAACTACATGAGTAAAGGTAGTATGGTAGGTGTTGATGGTCGTATTCAAACACGATCGTTTGATGGACAAGATGGAAAACGTGTCTTTATGACAGAAGTCGTTGCCGATTCGGTTCAATTCCTTGAATCTAAGAATAGCAATCGACAAGCATCTGGAAATGGCGGGCAAGGATCTGGAGGTTATCAACCACAAAACCAGAACCAACAAGAAGCGCCTAATCCGAACCAAGCAAATAATCCACAATCAGGTTCTAGTAACGATAACTTAGAACCTATTGATATATCAGATGATGATTTACCATTCTAAATTTTAAGTAAAGGAGTGTTTCACATGGCACAACGTCGCGGTGGACGTTCAAGACGTCGTAAGGTATGTTATTTCACATCAAATGGCATTACACATATCGACTATAAAGATGTTGACTTGCTAAGACGTTTCATTTCAGAACGTGGAAAGATTCTTCCACGTCGTGTAACTGGAACTTCTGCAAAATATCAACGTAAATTAACTAAAGCAATTAAGCGTGCACGTCAAATGGCACTATTGCCATTCGTCACTGAATAAGATTTATTTAAAAACTACCTAAATCACGTGTCTAAGGATACCTCTGATTAGGTAGTTTTTTGTATTAAAAGCTCTAAAATATATGTTGGGGGTAAAGGTTTAATTCAACACGTTGCTGTTATAATAGTTGTTGCCTTTGATTTAGAACTATCAAAAGAGTAACGGTAAATAAGGAGTGTAAAAGTTATGAAAGAATTTTTTTGTTCTAAATGGCGCAAGTTACAGTCTTCCAAATGGCGTTTTAGTATGTATGCTCTCACTGCTTTTATTGGAGTGATTATTGGAAATTTATTAGTTAACCCTCATTTATATTATATATTAGGAGCATTAAGTGGTTCACTGTTAATAATTGTGATAAACCTTATTTATGTCATTGTTAGCAGTAATAGAAATCAGAACTCAAAAAAAGACTGAAAAGAAAGACGTAAATTATATAAGCTGTTTCGCTTTTAGTTCTTACTAACAAAGCATTTTAAATCAATACATAAGGGACGAAGTAAAACATTCAGTCAACACTAATATAGTCGTCAGCTCGGACTTTTTCTTTTCATCACTTCAATAGGTCATCATGCTAGTGTTGATCACTATAGCTGATTAAAAAAATCTGAAAAATAGATAAAGGTCTATTGACAAATGTTTTATACGTGCTATGATATAGAAAATTCTAAATTATTAGATAATAAAACGTTGATGAAGTCAGATCATTCGGAGTCATGGTTTTAGAGAGCTGATGGTTGCTGCAAATCAGTACCGTGCCCGAATTTGATAGCCCTTCTGAGTTATGAAGCTGAAAAAGTATGAGTAGGCTTCGTCGTATGATGTGCGTTAAACATTCAACCAATTAAGACTGGTGAGAAATCACGAGTAAAATTAGGGTGGTACCGCGGA
Organism: Pelagirhabdus alkalitolerans; assembly: GCF_900096905.1. Classification (GTDB taxonomy): domain Bacteria; phylum Bacillota; class Bacilli; order Bacillales; family Amphibacillaceae; genus Pelagirhabdus; species Pelagirhabdus alkalitolerans. Next base: position 38,714 of record NZ_FMYI01000008.1, read on the forward strand.
TATAACAACTTTTCGCCCCTTACGTAAACGTATGAGGGTGGAAAGTTTTTTTAATTTCATTTTTTAAATTATAGGAGGAATGAACATGACAAAGCGAGTATTAATTAGTGATCCATTAAGTGAAGATGGTATTTTTCCACTTCGAGAGGCTGAAGGAATTGAAGTCGTTAAGAAAACCGATCTTACAAAAGAGCAATTGATTGATGAGATCAAAGATTATGAAGCACTTTTAGTTAGAAGCCAGACAAAAGTAACGAGAGAAATTATTAGTGCAGCAAAGAACTTAAAGATCATTGGTCGTGCGGGGGTTGGTGTTGATAACATCGATTTAGAAGCAGCAACTGAGCATGGTGTCATTGTCGTTAATGCTCCTGATGGAAATACAAATTCAGCTGCAGAACATACCGTTGCGATGCTTATGTCACTAGCACGAAAAATTCCACAAGCATATTATGCTTTAAAACATCAAAAGTGGGATCGTAAAACCCATGTCGGTGTTGAGTTAAAAGGGAAGACATTAGGGGTTATCGGTATGGGGCGTATCGGTCGAGAAGTCGCACTTAGAGCAAAGGGACAGCGCATGAAAGTCATTGCATACGATCCGTTTTTAACAGCAGACAAGGCAGAGCAATTAGGTGTATCAGAGGGAACTGTTGAAGATGTTATTAAAGCAGCTGATTTTGTGACGTTGCATACGCCTCTATTAAAAGAAACGAAACACCTTATTGATAAAGATGCCATCGCGAAAATGAAAGATGGTGTTCAAATCATTAACTGCGCACGAGGCGGTATTATTGATGAAGATGCTTTGTATGATGCGATTGTTGAAGGCAAGGTAAAAGGTGCGGCATTAGATGTGTTTGAAGAGGAACCAGCAGTTGAGCATAAATTGCTCGATTTACCACAAGTCATTGCAACCCCACACCTTGGCGCAAGCACAGTAGAAGCACAAGAGAGTGTAGCGATTGATGTGAGTCATGACGTGGTTCGATTATTAGGTGGCGACCTCGTTAAAAACCCAGTTAACATGCCATCGGTTCCGAAAGATATTATGAAGAAAATTGAACCATTTTTCTATTTAGCAGAAAAATTGGGTGCCTTTTTAGCTGAGTTAAGAGAAGATACCATTGAAGAAATTAACGTGTATTATTCAGGTGAATTACATGATGTTGAAGTGGGTCCTTTAACTCGAAATGCGATTAAAGGCCTGTTGAAAGATCATTTTGGCGATCATATCAATGATGTGAATGCGGCCTTTTTAGCGGAGCAACAAGGGCTTGTGATTAATGAACATATTACAAGTCAAACGGACGGATTCGTCAATTTAATTAAACTTGAAGCAAAAACAACAGCTGGAACAAAGGCTGTTTCAGGAACGCTCCTTAAAGGTTTAGGCCCACGTATTGTGAAAGTGGAACATTACAATGTAGATTTAATACCTGAAGGCCATATTGTGTTTATTCGTCACAAAGACCAGCCAGGTGCGATCGGTAAGGTTGGGTCATTACTTGCTAAAAATAATATTAATATCGCGACGATGCAGGTGGGACGTTCAGACGTCGGAGGAGATGCGATCATGCTCTTAACGATTGATGAGACAGCAACAGATGAGGATTTAAATGTTTTAACAGAAGCAGATGATATTTACGATGTTTCAGCAATAGAGCTATAAAGTAAGTCATTAAAAAAGAGGTGCAATCGATTTAAAAGTCGTTTTGCACCTCTTTTTCGTTAAGAACTCATGGCTTTTTGTTGTCTGTATATATAACGTAAGCGAAGTAAGAAGCCAACTGCAGCACCTGTTAAACCAAGTGATATGCCAATCCAAAGCCCAAAGGCATTCGCATTTGTAAAGGCCGCTAAGCTATAACCAATCGGAATACCGACTAACCAGTAGGACACAATCGCAATTAAAAAGGGCGCTTGTACATCTTTATAGCCACGTAAAACGCCTTGAATACTTGATTGAGCTGCGTCAGAAAGCTGATAAATCATCGCGATCAAGAACAATTGACTCGCAAACGCAATGACTTCTGGATCATTTGAATAGAGTCCGGCAATCGTATCGCGAAGGAAAAATAACACGACTGCAAATGTTGCGAGAATACCAATACTACTATAAATGCCTAAAAAGCTATATTGCTTCGCATCATCAAATCGCTCACCGCCAACAGAGAAGCCAACAACAATCGTTAATGCCTTTGATAGACTGAGTGGAATCATAAAGATCAGCGTCGTAAAGCTAATTACAATTTGATTGGCTGCAATCGCTGTTGTTGAAAACATAGACCCGATTAAAAGGGTCACAACAGAAAAAATGCTTGCTTCAAAGAAAATGGATAAGCCAATGGGAAGTCCTATCGCCATTTGTTCTTTCCAAGCAGAGAGCGAAGGTTTAACCCAGTCGACAAGCACTTTATAATGACGGATGCGATCAACTTTGAAGGAGACAATAATACTTGTGATCAAAATGATCCAGAATGTAATGCCTGTTGCGTAGCCAACACCGACACCACCAAGTTGAGGTAGACCAAATCGACCGAAGATTAAGCTATAATTGATCAGAATATTAAACGGAACGGCCAAGACAGTAATAAACATCGTAATTCGAGTAAACCCATGTCCATCATGAAAATTACGGTACACATTTGCAATGAACAGTGGAATAATACCGATAGCGAGTCCACCTAAATACCCTTTAGCAATCTCACTCACGCCAGGTTCTAAATCCATAAATAAAAGCACAGGATTAATTAGCATCATACCTGCTAGGATAATGACCATTCCAATTAAACTAGCTAAATAAATCGCTTGTGTAACTGTATGATGGATACGATCTGATTGTCCTCTACCTAAGTGCTGAGCAATCATCGGCGTAATCGCAAGTAACACACCGTTCATTCCAGTGAAAACAGGTGACCAGAGGCTTGTGCCAATCGCAACACCAGCTAAATCATGAGTTCCAACACGACCAGCCATAATCGTATCGACCAAATTCATTAAGGCCATACTCATTTGTGTAATGATAATCGGCCAAGCAATTTTTAAAAACAATTGCAACTTTTCTTTATAGCTTTCAGCATGATACATCCACCATACCTCCTTTTTAGCAACGTTGTACATTAAGTATCAGAATAGCTTATCAAATCCATCGAAAAAAGACAATCATATTTAGCTGAGTCCAAGAAAAAACGACAACCCGATTAGTTGTCGTTTAGCTGTTTTAAAAGTGGTATGATCTCACTTAATGATTGCACTTCGTATGTGGGTTTGATCTCATCAGCTTTTTTGCCATGGTGATTGATCCAAATGGATTGAATACCTGTTCTGTTAGCGCCTAAGATATCTGTATTTAAATTGTCGCCAATCATGATGACCTCATGAGGCTGTTTGTCCATTCGATTCAATGCATGTTCGAAAATACGTGGATCTGGTTTGCCTCGGCCAAATTCGCCTGATATGATAATCTCTTCAAAATATGGTTTTAACTCTTCAGTTAATTTTAGCTTCGTTCGCTGCAGAGAAGGTGATCCGTTCGTCAACATCAGTAACTGATAATCATTTTTTAATTCATCTAACGTCGCAAAAGTATCATCATACACGACAGGGTGTTTCATTCGTTCAGTGATAAATTGATTAGATAATTTCTTAGCCAATTCCCAATCATCAATACCACACGCTTTTAAACCATAATACCAAGCCTTTTGTCGATATTCAGCTATGATTTTAAACATGTCTTGAAAGCCTTCGCCTGGGTCATTAAAAGTACCCCATAACCCTTCAAATGGATTAATCCCAATCATTTTCGTAAAGGCATAGGTCGGGTATGTTTGATAAAGTACTTGAGCTTGTTCTCTTACATGTTTCTCTAAAACTTTCGAATCAACAGAATCGACACGTTTAACTGTTTCGTCAAAAGCGAGTTGAATACTTTGTTTATCCCATAAAAGCGTATCGTCTAAATCAAAAAATAACGTGTTAACCATAGAGATCCCCCCATTTAAAAATCGTGATGAGAACATTATAACAAGTCGACTTATGAAAGACACGCTTTTGTTCAAAAAAGTTTGACAATTGACGAGGTTAGTATTGTTTGTTATTTTACAAAAACATCGATATAATAAAATAGATATGTTCTTATTGAACGATGCTAGTTGAAGGCAAGCACAGCGCTAGAGCTGTGCTTTTTCTAAGTAAGTAAACGTATAACTTTTTTACAATGAATTAAACGAGGTGAATGAATGCAACCAGAAACAGCTCAGAAAATGAAAGAAGGGTTAATCGTCAGTGCGATTTTTGTCGCATTATTATGGTTAACGTTATATATTCCAACTTTGGAATTGGTGACAATGTTCATCATACCGATTCCGATCAGTTTATTTGCAAAGCGTCATGGTTATAAAGCGTCGATTGCTTTAGGCTTATTAATTTTACTGACGATGTTATTTTTCGCTTTGTATGTCTTTATCGTATCATTACCACTCGCTTTACTGGCGATTTTAGCCGGGACATTAATGGGGCAATCGATTCGTGATGGACGCCATCCATATGAAACGTGGGTACAAACCGCGATCGGCTTTACCATTGGTTTTCTTATTTTATTACTGATTGTCGAGTGGACAACAGATGTGAGTTTGGCGACAGAATATCAATTGTTAATTCGTGAAGCGCTGGAATCATCTAGACAAACACTTGATTCAGTCGGGATGGAAGTAGCAAACGATGAGATTACACAACTCGAAGATCAATTTATGGTCTTGTTAGATCTAATTCCATCTATTATCCTAGTAATATCAGCGTTTTTAGCTGTTGTGAGTCAATGGTTAACGTATAAAATTTTAAATAAGTGGTGGGAAAGTAATCTCTATTTTCCGAAGTTTCATACGTTACAGTTACCGAGACTGACGATTTGGCTTTACTTTTTAGTTGTGCTTATTTCACTGATTGATTTTAGTAATCAACCGACAGTCGATGCAATTGTATTCAATGTATCAACGATGCTCGGGGCTATTTTTTCACTACAAGGTTTATCGTTTATCTATTTTTATATGTACAAAAAGAACCAACCAAAGATTGTTCCAATTTTAATTACATTCTTCAGTCTAGTCTTTTTACCCGTTGGTCTGTACCTAACTCGAATATTCGGTATACTAGATGTAGGTTTTATGTTACGAAAAAGGGTAAAATAAACGGTAAATAGGTCATTTATCTAAGTAGGAGCTGACAGAAATGGGTAAACTTTTTAAAAAAACAGATATGAATTCCCATATTGTCTATATATACATCTTAGCGTTTCTATTACTAGGGTTTACCTGGTTTGTACAATGGACGCTCGGTTTAGCGATGACCTTACTACTAGCGGCTTCGCTGTATTATACGATTAAAAAAGAACAACAATTATTAGAGCAGCGCGAAGAATACATTTCAACCTTATCGCATCGTGTTAAAAAGGTCGGTGAGGAAGCTTTACTTGAAATGCCAATTGGGATTGTTTTATATAGTGAGAATTTCCAAGTTGAATGGACAAACCCCTATTTAAATAAATTCGCAGAAACAGAGAGCTTCGTAGGTGATTCTCTTAGTGTACTATCTGATGAATTAATTCGTGGGATTAAAGAAAATGAAGATCAAGTTAGCGTTCAACTAGGCGCCTGTCAGTTTCATGTCGTCATTAAACGTGAGGAAAGATTGCTTTATTTCTTTGACCGGACACAACAAGCAGAAGTACAAAGGCTTTATCGAAATGAACAAACGGTTTTAGGGATTATATTCCTTGATAATTATGAAGAAATCACACAAGCCATGGATGATACCCGTAAATCTCATGTCAATTCACGTGTTACTTCAATTTTAAATGAATGGTCGAGTCAGTACGGCATTTATTTGAAGCGGATTAGTCAAGATCGTTTCATTGCCATCTTGAATCAAAAAATTCTTACACAATTAGAGAAGACGAAATTTGAGATCTTAGATGAAGTACGTGAACTGATTTCTGATAATAAAAATATTCCACTCACATTAAGTGTCGGTATTGGTTTAGGTGGCGATTCACTTCCGACACTAGGCGAACTTGCTCAATCAAGTCTTGATTTAGCATTAGGACGTGGTGGTGATCAAGTCGTCATCAAAGATGATCAAAATAAGGTTCGATTTTATGGTGGTAAAACCAATCCAATGGAGAAACGAACCCGTGTTAGAGCACGTGTCATTTCACATGCATTAAAAGAGCTCGTAACAGAAAGCGATCAAATATTTATTATGGGACATAAGCAACCGGATATGGATTCGATCGGCTCGGCAATAGGTGTATTAAAAATTGCGATTGCTAATGATGTGGATGGCTACATCGTGATTGATGAAAATGACCTCGATACAGGTGTTGAGCGATTAATTGATGAAGTGAAAAAGACAGAATTGTGGGATCATTTTATTTCACCAGAAGAAGCCCATGATATGGTATCGAAATCTTCGCTTCTCGTAGTTGTCGATACGCACAAGCCATCGCTCGTCGCTAATGAGAAATTGTTAAGTAAAACCAATTATGTCGTCGTGATTGATCATCACCGTCGTGCTGAAGAGTTTATTGATCACCCGACACTTGTCTATATGGAGCCGTATGCATCATCAACGGCTGAACTTGTCACAGAGTTATTGGAATATCAGCCAAAATCGATGAAGTTATCGATGTTAGAATCGACAGCGCTTTTAGCTGGTATAACAGTTGATACGAAAAGCTTTACACTTCGTACAGGATCAAGAACGTTTGATGCAGCATCGTACCTTCGCTCTAAAGGCGCAGATACAGTGATGGTTCAGCGCTTTATGGAAGAAGATTTAAATATATACATTAGACGAAGTCGTTTAATTGAAAGTGCGAATATTTATCATGATCGGATTGCGATCGCTAAAGCAAAACCAAATGATATTTTTAATCCAGTTGTCATCGCACAAGCTGCGGATACACTTCTAACGATGAGCGGTATTGATGCATCATTTGTTATTTCAGAACGAAAAGATGGGCGAGTGGGTGTGAGTGCACGCTCATTAGGACAAATTAACGTCCAAGTTATTATGGAAGAAATGGAAGGTGGCGGACACTTAACAAATGCCGCAACACAACTTTCAGATCTATCAATAGATGAAGTTTATGAACAACTCTTAACGATTATCGACCAAAAGCTTGAAGGAGGCGACGCGTCATGAAAGTAATTTTTACAAAAGATGTTAAAGGGAAAGGTAAAAAAGGCGAAGTCAAAAATGTTTCAGAAGGGTATGCGCGTAACTACTTGCTAAAAAATAATTTGGCAGTTGAAGCAACACCAGGAAACTTAAAAGGTCTTGAAGCGAAGAAAAAGAAAGAAGAACAAAAAGAACAAGAAATTGAAGATGAAGCAAAAGCATTGAAAGAAAAACTGAAAGACTTAGAAGTGAAAATTCCAACAAAAGCAGGCGATGCAGGTCGTTTATTCGGCTCAATTACATCTAAGCATATTTCAGAAACGTTAAAGAAAAGCTATCAAATTGATATTGATAAACGTAAAATTGAACTCGATAATCCAATTCGTTCATTAGGCTACACGAATGTGCCAGTGAAATTACACCATAATGTAACAGGTGAAATAAAAGTACATGTTGTAGAGAAGTAAATTTAAAAAAGGGGGGAGTTTTTCCCCTCTTGTTTTTGTACAAAAGCAATTGGAAAGGCTAGGAGGATGTACGATGCCAGAAGCATGGGAAGAAAATCGAACCCCACCTCATAATATAGAAGCAGAACAAGCTGTATTAGGTGCGATCTTTTTAGAACCAGATTCAATGTCACAAGCATCTGAGTATTTAATGCCAGATGACTTTTATCGAGCCGCACATCAACGCATTTTCCAAGTCATGATGCAGCTAACAGATAAGGGTGAGCCGATTGATTTAGTGACGGTGACAACAGCCTTACAAAACGGTCAACTGTTAGATGATGTAGGCGGTGTTTCTTACTTAACAGAACTTGCCGAAGCGGTACCAACAGCTGCAAATATAAGTTATTATACAAAAATTGTGGAAGAGAAGGCGCTTCTTCGTCGTTTAATCCGAACGGCAACAGACATTGTTACTGAAAGTTTCACAAAAGAAGATGAGATTGAAGAAGTATTAAGTGAAGCTGAGAAGAACATTTTAGAAGTCAGTAATCGAAAAAATTCAGGTGCATTCAAAAATATTAAAGATGTACTGATTGAAGCGTATGATAACATTGAACAATTGCACTTACAAGATGGAGAAGTGACGGGGATCCCAACAGGCTTCTCAGACCTTGACCATATCACCTCAGGCTTTCAACGCAATGATTTGATCATTGTCGCGGCACGTCCATCAGTTGGTAAGACGGCCTTTGCTTTAAATATCTCTCAGAACGTTGCGATTAATACAGATGAAAATGTCGCGATCTTCAGTTTAGAGATGGGGGCAGATCAGCTCGTTAATCGTATGCTTTGTGCAGAGGGCAACATTGACTCACAAAGACTTCGTACAGGACACTTAGAAACAGAAGACTGGGGTAAATTGACGATGGCAATGGGCTCCTTATCAAATGCAGGGATTTTCATTGATGATTCACCAGGTATTCGTGTGAACGAGATTCGTTCTAAATGCCGTCGTCTAAAACAAGAACATGGCTTAGGGATGATCTTAATTGATTACTTACAGCTCATTCAAGGTAGTGGTGCATCAGCTAAAGAGAACCGCCAACAAGAAGTATCAGAGATTTCTCGTGCCTTAAAAGGGCTCGCTCGGGAATTGAACGTACCTGTTATCGCATTGTCTCAGCTATCTCGTGGAGTTGAACAGAGACAAGACAAGCGTCCGATGATGTCGGATTTACGTGAGTCAGGAAGTATTGAGCAAGATGCCGATATAGTTGGCTTTTTATATCGTGATGATTATTACGACCAAGAGTCTGAAAAACAAAATATTATTGAAATCATTATTTCAAAACAACGTAACGGTCCTGTTGGTACAGTCGAACTTGCATTTATTAAAGAATATAATAAATTCGTCGATTTGGATCATCGCTATAACAGCGCAGACGTACCTCCAGCATAAAACGATCCCTTTTAGGGGTCTTTTTTTTATAGTTAAAAATAAAATAAAAATCGACAGTATACGCCATGATCTGCTATGATAACGTTAACAAAAACTTTGTATTACCATTAAACAAAGGTGAGTTTTAAAGGGGGGATGGGTGTGTTATTTAAGGTTGTTACAAGTCTGACTACGGTGTTCATCGTCACGTCTTTAGCATTTTCGATCTATTATTTTCAAGAAGTAAGAGAGATAGATGAAGAGATTGCAGCAGTGCGTCGTGACTCAGAAGAAGACAGGGGATATCGCCTTGCATTGATTACAGAACAGATGGATCATGAGTACTGGCACATTGTTGAAGAAGGCGTCAGAGAAGCGGAAACAGATTTAGATGTCGATGTTAAATATTTAGGCACGAGGCGAACCAATTATGAAGAACAATACCGTTTAATGGATATGCAAATTGCTGGTGGTGTGGATGGTATTATTGTTCAAGCGGTCAGTGAAGAGATGTTTCAGCCCCTTATTAATAAAGCGATCGACCGCAACATACCTGTTGTCACCATTGATACAGACGCCCCGTCGAGTAACAGACTAAGTTATATTGGTACAGATAATTACCAAGCAGGGTTTACAGCTGGTGAAGCTTTAGTCAACGACTTAGGCGAAACAGGAAATATTGCGATTATCACCAATAGTTTAACCTCAACGCATCAAAGACTAAGAGTCCAAGGGTTTGAAGATGCGATTAGTGAATATGAAGAATTGGAAATCATTCGAACTGAAGTCTCGAATAATACACGGATTGAAGCAGAGCAAGAGGCTCTAGCCATATTAAGAGAAGAAGAAGAGGTGGATGCTTTTTACGGAACAAGTGCACTAGACGGACTAGGTATTACCGAGGCACTTAAAGAACACCCACAAAAAGAAGAGATTTATACGATTGTTTTTGACTCTCTTGATGAAACATTAGCTTTATTACGAAGTGGTGAAGTGGATACGATTATTTCACAACAACCTTATGAAATGGGGTACAAAAGTGTCGAAACATTAGTGGGACTGCTAAATGGTGAATCGTATCCTGAGATTCAACACACGGTTGTTGATGTATTAAGGCAAGATAATTTAGCAGATTTCCCGTTTGACGGGAGGGATCCTCGATGAAATTAAGAACAAAACTGCTGATTTACTTTTTCGCTATTATTACATTAGCGGGCGGAGTATATGTGCTGCAACATCGAACAAATGAACAAGTTTTTCAGCTGTATGAAGATAATTTAGACCTATTCCTCCAGCTGAATCAAGTGTCTAATCAAGCGCATGAAACCTATGATTCTATGCATTTGTATGCTTTAGAATCCGATCGCTCGCAATATTTGAACTATGTAAGTGAACGAGAACGCTTAGAAGAGATGATTACATGGGTTAACGACCTGATTGATACGCTACCGTACTCATTCGAATTGGAAAATTACCGGCATATGCTCATCAGTTTAAATGAAGAGCTTGCTTTAGCTGAAACAGGTGTTGTATCGAACAATGTTCAAACCTACTCCAGGCATTTAAATGAAGCTGAAACCATTGTTCAATATATCGATGAAATGACATTAACATTGATTGATCATGAATTAAACGAATATGAGGAGATCTTTCAACTATCTGATGCTAAAGTGACGACCGTTCAACAAGCAGGGATTGCACTAATTGTATTTGTGCTATCAACTGGTTTTTTAATTGCGTATTGGTTTACATACCGGTCTACGTCTACCATTGAAAAAATGACCGAATCAGCTAAAGAAATTGCCTTAGGAGAATTTGATGGACCAGATGTAAAGACAAAAGTAAAAGATGAGCTGTGGTTTTTATCTGAAACATTTAATGACATGAAGCGAAATGTTCAACAAAATGTGGCAGCAATTGAAGAAAAATCACGTTTATCAAGGTTATTAAAAGAAGCAGAATTAAAAAGCCTTCAAAATCAGATGAATCCTCACTTTCTATTTAATACACTCAACACGATCTCACGCCTTGCTTACATTGAAGGCGCAAAGGAATCGAGTGAATTGATGAATAGTGTATCAAAATTGTTACGTTATAACTTAAGAGATATTGAACGGCCAACGACTTTAGGCAATGAGCTTGAAGCCATCCAAGATTATTTACTCATCCAAGAAACGCGCTTCGGTGACCGACTATCTGTTCAAATTGATATCGATGAATCATGTCTAGATATACCGATCCCCGCATTAACGTTACAACCGTTAATTGAAAACGCATTTATCCATGGAACAGAAGGGATGGTTGAAGGGGCTAAAATTGTAGTTTCTGTAGAAGAAACAGATGGTGATGTGTATATCTCTGTTTCGGATAATGGAAAGGGCATGTCAACAGATACAATTGAGTCAGTCTATCAAAAAGCGCAAGAAGGTGCAGTTACAGCGACTGAGGGTAAAGGTCATTCAACTGGCATTGGCTTGCCTAATGTGATGGCAAGGCTCAATCATGTGATGCCCGATGCTTACTTCGAAATAAAGAGTACTGAAGGTAAGGGTACGGTCATAACCATAATTATACCGAAAACAATTCAAGATAAGGAGAGCGAGTCATGACGATGAAGATCCTATTAGTAGATGACGAAAAGCTGGAGCGCGTTACCCAACGAAAGTTTATAGAAGTGAATCGCCCTGATCTTGAAATTTGTGGTGAGGCAAGTAATGGTGATGAAGCGATTAAGTTGATTGAAGAGCATAAGCCAGATTTAATTTGCTTAGATATTCAAATGCCAGGTACAACAGGTGTGGATGTCGTTAAAAAAAGCAAAAAGATTCATCCAGACGGAAAGATTATTATGGTGACAGCGTATGATACATTTGAATATGCACGTCAAGTGATGAAATATGGCGTGAAAGAATATTTACTAAAACCAGTAAAAGAATCCGAATTTTTAACAAGTATCGATCAGGTTTTGTTTGAACATCAGAAGGAACAAGCAAAAATTATTGAAAGACAAAGGCAAGAAGAACGAATCGATACGTATATGTCATCACTTAGAGCTAATCGCATATTAGGTCTTTTAATGGATTATCATGTTGATGGGATACAAGATGAAAGTTTAGATGAATTAATGCAAATGGATGTATTTGCTGCTGTTGTTTCGCTTAGAGAAGGTGGACATGATGAGTTGGCTAGGATACGAAAAGCAATGGAAGAAGAATTGTTACATTCTCATCCTAAAACGATCACAGGACCAGTGCTCGGCACACATATCCCGGTTCTACTTGTACTAGAAAAACAGTCTGAATCCATGGAAAAGCGTGTACAACATCTCGTATCTAGATTGAATAAACGGATCGGTGGACTTGGTGTTTTAATGGGAGCAGGGCGCATGATCCAACAAAAAAGTGAATTTTCTAGATCGTATGAAGAAGCTATTTCAGCTCTTTCTATTGTTAGGCAATCAGAAGGCGCTAGGTTCCATATTCATCATCAAGTGGACACAGAAACGGCTCATCATGATTTCGCGAAAGAAAGTCGTTTAATTGAAGCGGTTAAGCAAGGCGAAATACAGTACATCGAAGAAGAATTTCTACGTTATATCACGTCAGTGTCTGAAATGAATGGCTTTCGTTTTAATGCAGTCAAAGCCCGTATTGAAGAATTTTTTGTTGTCTTACACCGAGCTCTAGAAGAATTAGGCGTCCATAGCCAACGTTTTTCATCAGATATGATTTCGAATTTAACACAATTACGAGAGCAGACGCATCAACATATTAAATCGGTCACAGAAGATGTCAATCGTTGGCGTGCAGATGATATGACCCATGCACTCGATCAGCTGAAAAGCTATATTGATCATCACTATCATGAGGGTATTACATTAGAAGAAGCGGCCGATCAAGCAGGTCTAAGTATGTATTATGTTAGTAAACTATTTAAAGAACGCTTTGGCAAGTCTTTCATTCAATACGTAACAGAGCGTCGTATAACAGAAGCTAAAGATTTATTAAGCCATACGAAACAATCTTTAAAAGAAATCGCACTGGACTTGGGCTATAAAGATCCAAACTATTTCAGCCGTGTTTTCAAAAAAGAAACCGGCATGAGCCCAAGTGAGTACCGAGAATCTAAGATGAAAAGCAACCAGTGAATAGAAGACAGAGCATCCTGACACTTATCGGGATGTTCTTTTTTATTTTCCTTTCACAAAATTGTCTAGGTCTTTGCTAAAAATTGAAGATGAAAACGCATACATTATGCTTGATAACTTGATAAAGTGTAATTAACCGCAACGATGGATTGTGGACATCTCATAATTTAAGAAGGGGGAAATAGTAATGAAAAAGATGGTAGGCGTTTTATTAATTAGTATGTTAGTTTTTGTTTTGGCAGCGTGTGGTCAAGACGCACAAGAGGATTCAGCAGATGATGCAAGTGATTTAACAATTGGGTTATCAGTGGCCGATTTAACATTAGAACGTTGGCAACATGACCGTGATATTTTCGTAGAAACGGCTGAAGAACATGGAGCAGAAGTCATTGTCCAATCAGCAGATGGGGATGAAGCAGTTCAAACGAGTCAAGTTGAGAATATGTTAACCCAAGGTGTCGATGTTCTTGTTATTATTGCACATAATTCAGATAGTATTGGAGCAGTCGCGCAGGAAGCGGTTGATGAAGGTGTTCCAGTAATCGCTTATGACCGTATGATTAACAATGCTGAAATTGATGCGTATATTTCATTTGATAATGAGCGTGTAGGTGAAATGCAAGCAGAATATATCGTAGACCAAGTACCTGAAGGTCGCTACTTCATGATGGGTGGTGCTCCAACAGATAATAATGCACAAATGTTCCGTGATGGTCAAATGAATATTATTGAACCACTTGTAGATAGTGGTGATATTGAAATCGTGGGTGATCAATGGGCTGATGATTGGTCTGCATCTGCAGCACTAGAAATTATGGAAAATGCCCTCACAGCAAACAACAATGAAATTGATGCCGTTGTCGCATCAAATGATAATACAGCTGGTGGTGCGATCCAAGCATTAGCTGCTGAAGGTTTAGACGGAGAAGTTGCTATTTCAGGTCAAGATGCGGACTTAGCAGGTGTACAGCGTATTGTAGAAGGTACACAAACGATGACCGTGTACAAACAAATTCACCTGATTGCATCAGAAGCAGCAGAGTTAGCGGTATCTGTTGGTACAGGTGAAGACATTGACTTTGATGATGAAATTGAAAATGGTGTCATTGATGTACCATCTGTTCTGTTAGATCCAATTGCAGTTGATGAGTCAAATGTAATTGAAACAGTTATCGAAGATGGATTCCACAGCTTTGAAGATGTTTATAGCAACGTACCTGAAGATGAAAGACCTGATTACGACGGTGAATAATTTAGGATAGATGGGGGGCTTTCCTCCCATCTTACCTTTTCATATGTGAGAATTAAGGTGGTGACATAATGGATACGATATTAGAAATGAAACAGATCACAAAAGAATTCCCGGGGGTTAAGGCACTAGATGATGTCACATTCAAAGTGAATCGAGGTCAAATTCATGCACTTTGTGGTGAGAACGGTGCTGGAAAATCAACATTAATGAAAGTGTTAAGTGGTGTATTTCTATATGGGGATTATAATGGTGATATTGTGATTAATGGTAATGTTCAAAAATTCCAGTCAATTAAAGACTCGGAAAATGCGGGTGTGACCATTATCTATCAAGAACTTGCACTTGTGAAAGATATGACGATCGCTGAAAATATCTTTTTAGGTAACGAAAAAGCTAAAAAAGGGATTATTAGCTGGGAAGATATGAATGAATCAGCGAATGAATGGCTGAAAAAGGTAGGATTATCAGTTGAAGCAATAGAAAAAGTCGGTTCATTAGGTGTTGGTCAACAGCAACTTGTAGAAATTGCGAAAGCATTATCAAAAGATTGCGAGATCATCATTATGGATGAGCCAACAGCTGCATTAGCAGAAGAAGAAGTCGAGATTTTAATGGAGATTTTAAATCAACTAAGAGAACAAGGGATTACAGTTATTTATATTTCTCATAAACTAAAAGAAGTTATGCAGATTGCTGATGAAGTTACCGTTTTAAGAGACGGTCAAACGATTGATACAAAAGCAATTAGTGAAGTAACTGAAAATGATATTATTTCGCTGATGGTTGGTAGAGAACTAAAAAATCTCTTCCCTTATCAAGATAATCGAAAAAAAGAGACGATTATGAAAGTAGAAGATTTTGCTTTCAAATTAAAAGGGTCAGGCACGCCTGTGACATCACATATTAACTTTGATCTTAAAAAAGGTGAGGTACTTGGCATTGGTGGTTTAATGGGTGCAGGGCGAACAGAGCTTGCTATGAGTCTATTTGGTGGCTATGAAGGAAAAGCAGAAGGAACCGTTGAAATTGACGGAAAACGCTACGGTATAGCAGGCCCCAAAGAAGCGATTGATTACGGATTAGCCTATGTGTCTGAAGATCGTAAGCGCTATGGTCTTGTTTTAGGCATGGATGTCGCTCAGAATACAACATTAGCCTCCCTTGGCAAAATTTCCTCACTTTCATTCCTGCAAAAAGAGCAAGAAGTCGTTCAAACAGAACACTTCAATGAGAAAATGCGTGTTAAAACACCATCACTTGAGACGCCTGTATTAACGCTTTCTGGTGGTAACCAACAGAAAGTCGTTTTAAGTAAATGGTTAATGACCAATCCAAAAGTGCTTATTCTTGATGAACCGACACGTGGTATTGACGTAGGGGCGAAGCAGGAAATCTATAAGTTAATCAATGAATTAACAGAACAAGGTGTCAGTGTTATTATGATCTCCTCTGAACTACCAGAACTGCTAGGCATGTCTGACAGAGTGTTAGTGATGGCAGATTATAGCATTACGGGTGAATTAACACGTGAAGAGGCGAATCAAGAAGCAATATTGAAGCTGGCAACAGGAGGCGAAACCCATGAAAAATAAATTGAAATTTAAATTTGATATGCGGGCATACACACTAATTATTGCCCTGCTTTTAATCGTTGCAATTTTTACGATTATGACAAATGGGGACTTTATTTCCTCACGTAATATTACGAACTTAACAAGACAAATGACAGTTATTGGTGTTCTAGCTGTTGGGATGACACTCGTCATTGTAGCCGGTCATATTGATTTATCTGTCGGGTCCATTGTTGGTCTAACAGGTGGTATTGCAGCGATCCTGCAAGTATGGCATGGATGGTCAACGTTACCTGTTATTCTCGTTACAATCCTCGCAGGTGTTGTTTTAGGATTATGGCAAGGTTGGTGGGTTGCCTACAAAGGTGTTCCCGCATTCATTGTCACATTGGGTGGCATGTTGATTTTCCGTGGTATTTTACTCGGGATTAGCGGCGGTCAAACCGTTGCCCCAATGAATACCTCATTTAGAGCGATTGGTCAGGCGTATATTCCATTCGCATTAGGCTATATTCTTTTAGCTGTACTGATTGTATTAGGTTTTGTATCGATAATGCGTAAACGAAAACGTCGCGCAGATCTCAACATGACGGTTATACCACCCGTTGTTGATTATGGAAAAATGGTGGTTTTCTCAGTACTTGTGACAGGATTTGTCTACATGCTAAGCCGTTATCAAGGTGTACCTGTTCCTTTATTAATCTTGCTCGTCATTGCAGGAATATTCATCTTCATTTCAAGAAACACCACATTCGGTCGCCATATTTATGCGATCGGTGGTAATGAAGAAGCAGCGAAACTCTCAGGGATTAACATTAAACGAAACTTACTCTATGTATTTATCTTAATGGGTGCACTTGGTGCTGTTGGTGGTATCATTTTAACAAGCCGATTAAACGCTGGTACGGTTGGTGCGGGTGATATGTACGAACTTGATACGATTGCAGCTGTGGTCATCGGCGGAACGAGTTTAGCAGGTGGTGTGGGTACGATCGTCGGCTCGATTTTAGGTGCCCTTATTATGGCTAGTATTGATAATGGGATGAGCATGATGAACATTGCTCCATTCTGGCAGTATATTGTAAAAGGTTTAATTCTAATCTTTGCTGTTTATTTAGACATTGCATCAAAGAAAAAGAATAAATAATAATGAATCTTTAACAAATTATAAACATTGGTTTTACCCCCTTTTATAAACCCGCTCTTCTCATGAGAAGAGCGGGTTTAGTTTGTAATCGCATAAATAGATTAAACTAATCACCTGAATAGATCGAACACGAACGTTGAGTTAAATATATTGATAAATGTTCGTAATTAAATTGACTAATGCGTTAGTGATTGCTAAAATGATCTATGTTATCGAATTAACTCGTACGTTTATTAAATCAATCGGTGGAGGTCAAAACATATGTCATCAGTTGTTGTAGTCGGGACACAATGGGGAGATGAAGGAAAAGGTAAAATTACAGATTTCTTATCCCAAAATGCAGAGGTTGTTGCACGTTACCAAGGTGGAAATAATGCCGGACATACCATTAAGTTTGACGATGTCACATACAAATTACATTTAATCCCCTCAGGTATTTTTTTCAATGAAAAGGTCAGTGTATTAGGAAATGGAATGGTGATTGATCCGAAAGCACTTGTTAAAGAACTTAAGTATCTACATGATTTAGGTGTGAAAACGGACCAATTAAAAATTAGTAATCGCGCCCATGTCATTTTGCCGTATCATATTAAACTGGATCAGCTACAAGATGAAGAAAAAGGTGCCAATAAAATTGGGACAACGATGAAAGGGATTGGGCCTGCCTATATGGATAAAGCTGCTCGTATCGGTATACGAATCGCTGATCTTTTAGATTATGAGCTTTTTCAAAATAAATTAACTCAAAACCTGAACGATAAAAATCGCTTACTTACAAAAGTGTACGACCAAGAAGCGATCAAAGTCGAAGATATTTTGGATGAATACTACCAGTATGGCCAAGAGATTAAACATCTAGTTGCTGACACATCGGTTGTATTAAATGATGCTTTAGATGCTGGGAAACGTGTTTTATTTGAAGGTGCTCAAGGGGTAATGCTAGATATCGATCAAGGGACTTATCCGTTTGTGACCTCGTCAAACCCAATTGCAGGTGGCGTGACGATTGGGTCTGGTGTCGGCCCTTCTAAAATCAATCATGTCGTAGGCGTCTCAAAAGCGTATACGACACGTGTCGGTGATGGCCCGTTCCCAACAGAATTACATGATGAGATCGGTGATAAAATTCGTGAAGTCGGAAATGAATACGGTACGACAACAGGACGCCCGCGTCGTGTCGGTTGGTTTGATAGTGTAGTTGTTTCTCATGCTCAACGCGTGAGTGGCATTACCGATTTGTCACTGAACTCGATTGATGTGTTAACGGGTATTGAGACATTAAAAATTTGTGTGGCTTACCGTTACAAAGGAGAAGTGACGCGAGAATTCCCAGCCAGCTTAAAAGAACTAGCCGAATGTGAACCGATTTATGAAGAGTTACCAGGTTGGGATGAGGATATTACAGGCGCTAAGAGCTTAGATGATTTACCAGCGAATGCGCGTCACTATATTGAGCGTATTTCCCAGTTAACGCAAATCCCTCTATCGATCTTTTCAGTCGGCCCGGATCGTAATCAAACGAATCAAGTGCGAAATGTTTATCGATACGCTTAAATAGCATAAGAATAAGGTAGGTTAATGGATTATAACAATCCTATAACCTACCTTTTCGTTTACTGTTTATCTTTTTTGTTAGTTGTCTCAGCTGTGAACTGTGTACGTGTCATATCTCCCCAACTTTTTTTACCCCTTCTGTACTCGAAAAAAGCTTTGCAACGCCACCAAGCATTCATTTGTCTATATCCGACATTTTCTAATATGCTATATAGAATAAGAATTAGGTATTCTTTTACATGATTATATTTTGAAAAGCTATATTCATCTAACAATATGGCACTACTTGATAAAAATATGCCATATAAAATGGATAATATGAGAAACACAATGAAAAATTCGAAGCTAACAATACCTAATAGGAATGATAATGGTACAAATAAATAACCGAAGACCTCTATGACACCACCAAGCATTTCAGCTAAGAAGAAATAAGGCATCGCCATTAAACCAACTGAGCCATATTTGAAATTTAAAAGCATGCTTTTATGGTTTAGCATTGTATCCATTAAGCCTTTATGCCAGCGTTTACGTTGGTTTTTTAAAATACGCCGATCTTCTGGTACTTGGGTCCAACATACCGGATCAGGAATGAAAACAATTTTATAAGGCTTTTTAAGTTTTCTTCTATTTCGATGAATCTTAACAATTAATTCCATATCTTCCCCAACTGTATCCTCTGTGTAGCCTCCTGCTTCAATGACAACATCTTTATTGAACACACCAAAGGCACCTGAAATGATCAGTAAAGCATTAAAGCTTCCCCAACCTAAGCGTCCAAATAGAAAGGCTCTTAAATACTCTACTGTTTGAAAGCGCACTAAATGTTTTTTGCTTAGGTGAATGGATTCAATAAAGCCTTTATCTACGACACAATCATTCACAGGACGAATGACGCCACCAGATACGACTACGGAAGGGTCTTCTACAAAGGGGCGAATGACTTTAGCTAGTGAATCACGTTCAAGAATAGAATCTGCATCTATCGCTGTAATAATTGGATATTTAGAAATATTAATACCAGCATTTAAAGCGTCCGCTTTTCCACCATTTTTTTTATCGACAACAACGATATTATCGAATAAACGTGAGAAATAGATGTCATTGATCTCTTCTGTATTTAGTTTTCTTCTGTAAGGCATTTTTATTTTTTGTAATTCAAATTCAGAAATTAGTTGATCTAAAGTACTATCTTTAGAACCATCGTTTACAATGATGAGTTCAAATTCACGATAATTCATACTTAACAATGCTTTCACATTATCATTGATGGTGCTCTCTTCGTTGTAACAAGGGATGATAAGCGATAACGGCGGGGTGTAATTAGATGCTAACATATCCTCATAAGACCAATACTTCTTTTTTTGTCGATGAATATATAAAGCGTGAATCGACACTAAAAAGAGAAGGGTATAAATAGCATTTACAAAAATCATGTAAAACAATACAAAGTAATTAAAATGAATCAGAATCGTTATTAAACTATCTGTCACTATATGCATGAAACCGCCCCTTTATGGTCAAAGAATAAATATATTAAATGTGAATCGCTTCCTTTTGAAGAGTGGCGTATGCGATATCCTGAGTGAACGGATCCTCTGCACTTAGTAAAGATAGTAAAGCGGATATCCCCTCTTCACCATGTGCTAACAAGGACTGAGATGCATTGTATCTGACATACCAATTTTGATCACTCGCCAAACGAGTCAACATCGTTATGGATCGATGATTACGCATCACTTGAAGGTATTTGGATAGAAAGAGTCGAACTTCCCAATCGGGATCGTTCACCCAATCTATAAGTGTTGATTGGAATAAATCGTCCCCCGTATATTCAAGGGAACGACTCGCTTTTAGTGCTGCAATTTTTAGTTCTTTCTCAGACTCAAAAAGGCAGGATTGAATCCAAGTGGTGGCTTCAACGTAACGTCTTCTACCCATTGCTTCTAAAACAATGGTTTGTATATACGTATCATGTTCATCCATCATTTCATTTAGAGCTTGAGAGATGTCACCTTCTACCAAGTCTAGGAGTGCTAATAAGTTAGACTTACTTAACCGATTTCGTTTGGTCCCTGTAATTAAGATATCAGATAAAAATTGATCATTCGTTAGTTTGATTAAACTTTTAGATGTGACAAAGAGCAATTCTGGGTCCAGTGTTTGCAACTGATGATAAAGATCATCGGTAAACATGCTTAATTCATATTCACCAACCCAATAAGTGGCTGCTTTTTGTTTCCACGTATTTTTAGAGTTTAAAAATTTTTCGACTCTTTTTACGATGAACGCATTCCCCAGTGTTTCTATAAGCGCTCGTTTTTTATCTCTAGTAATAACCGAACTATACTCTGAGAAAAGGGAGTGAATGACCTGTTGTTCTAGACGCGTTGATGGTGTAATGGGTAATTCATCAGTTTGGTCAGTAATAAAGCGTAAAAATGAATCTTCATACAAATTTTTTATTTGCTTTTTACGTTTGTTCAACAAGTTGGTCGACGCTTTTTTAAATAATAAAAAGAAAAAAAAGAGTGTGTTAATCACGAATAGAATGGCAACGAATGTTCGTAAGTATTGGCTTATCATGATTCATCCAACGCTTTATTAACTAATATTTTCTTAATTTTATGTTCTAATAGATCTAGAGAAAAAGGCTTTTCTAAATAATCATCGGCTCCTAGCTTTAAGCTTTCGATCATAGTCGATTCACTCCGTTTGCCCGATAGCATGATAATTTTCAAGTTATCTTTTTGACAAAACTTTTCTATTTTTTTTAAGACTTCAATACCTGTCATTTTTGGAAGCATAATATCTAACAACATTAAGTCATACGTTTTCTCACTTATTTTAGAAAGCGCCTCTTGACCATCTCTTGCATAGTCTACAACATACCCTAAATAATTTAATCTTGTTTTAATAATATTCGCCAATAATAATTCATCATCCACAACGAGTATTTTCTTAGTCGAAGAGGTTTTAATATCACTATCTAAAACAGTTTGGTTCTTACCATTTTTTTTAGCGGTATACAGTGCTTTATCCGCTTTTTCCAGCAAAATGTTTTGACTGGATTGTCCCTGTTTTAGTTGTGCTATACCTGCACTAAAACTTAGGTGAATTGTAGAATTTTCATTTGGTACTACAAAAGGGGTTGATTGCGTTTCTTGTCTAATGGATTCAATAATATGTTTTGCTTCAAGCTCTGAATGATTTGGAAATAAAATAAGGAACTCATCTCCGCCAAACCGATAAATTTGAGCCTGATTCGAGAGGTGCTTCTTAATCATATTGACAAAGTTAACTAAAATGGTATCTCCAAAAAGATGCCCATGTGTATCGTTTATCGATTTAAAATAATCCAAATCGAGAAAAGCAACTGAGCACAAACGCTCCTTTTCGATAAAAGCTTCCTTTTCTTTTTCAAATGCTTTAACAAAACCTTTTCTCAACTCAGCCCCTGTTAACTCATCTTTATAAAATTGATTCTCAATTTTTTGCTTTTTATTCAGAGTTCCAATAATCAAGGACACAAGCTCCTCGGGATCGACAGGCTTTGGAAGAAATGTTTCGGCACCTGTTCGAAGGGCTTTATTTTTTATTTCTTTACTGTTTAAGCCAGATAAAAAGATAAACGGAATACCATTATCTAATTCAGCAATCTCTTCATACATATCAAACCCAGATCGACCTGGCATGACAATATCAAAGATTGCTAAATCAACAGATTTTGTCTTTAATAGATCAATAGCCTCTTCACTATTATTAGTGATAAATACATTGAACCCTTCGGTGACCAACACTCTTTCTAAAAAGTTTAAAAGGTTAACATCATCATCAACGATTAAAATTGTACCTAATTTTTGGTCTTGTAGCTTTTCTCGATTTTGTGTCTCAGATTCATCGGTTGATTTTAGAATACGTTGATTCAGATGTTTTTCAAATAGGTGAATCAACTGACCTGCTGATTTGATAATTTTTAACTCTTGGTTTGATTGCTCTAGTTGTGCATGTAACAATGCTTCTAAGTTTTCAGAAACCTCAGCAATATCAGATAAACCGATGGTGCCAGCTGTTCCTTTTATACGGTGAATAAAATGATTCAGCCTATCAAAATGTTGTGAGTCTGTGTCATATAGATACGTGATTAAATGTCGCGTCATATAATTAAGCTCTTCATTATTATCTGTCAAAAAATGATGCTGACTTTTCTCGATCATTTTCTCCATCTTTGTTTTGTCCATTTCTACCCTCCTAATAAACACTTATGAGTTGTCTGTATCGCCTAGTAACTCATGACAAGCTTTGACGAGTACGTCTGGTGAATAGGGTTTTTCAAGGTAGGCATCGATTTGATATTTTTCACTTAAGTCTTGACCGACACTTAAGGCCGAAGACACAATAATCGGCAATGTACGCCATTTTGGATGAGCCTTTATCTCTTCTATCAATTCCCACCCGTTCATCGTGTCATCTAACATTAGATCAATCACAATAGCTGTTAAACTATGTTGATTGATAACAGTTGAAACATTTTGTGCGCTCAGATGATGGACAACATTAAATCCATTTGTTTTTAATGAGTCTGAGAGCAGACTCGCAAAGCTAATATCATCTTCTACTAACAAAATGGTTCCCTTTGTATCATGTGAACGATCGTTATCCTCTTGTAACGACGAATGAAGCAACATCTGTTGGTCATGTGATGGGAGTGAAATACTGACAGTTGTCCCCTCGTTTTCTATAGAATCAATCCAAATATCCCCTTGATGGGCTTGGACAATCCCTTTACTGATAGCAAGGCCTAAACCTGTTCCGCCTATTTTTTTACTAGCACTATTATCAACTCGTTTAAATTTAGTGAACATACTATTTAACTCAGACTTTGGTATACCAATGCCTTCATCTTTAATATGGATATGGACTTTATTCGCTTTATTTTGTATTTGAATCGTCACGATACCACCATCTGGTGAGAATTTAATCGCATTGTTGATCAGATTTGTTAAAAGTTGAATAAGTCGGTCATGGTCTCCCCAGACAGTGGTTGAAAGTGCCGTATCTTCAATATGAATCGTATGATGGGTATGTTGCTTGAACAATTGAACAACTTCCATAATTAATCGATTAAGTTCGACGGGCTCCATATTGTATTCTTGTTTACCAGATTCGATTCGTTGTATATCTAAGAAGTCATTAATTAAAGTCGTTAAGCGCTGTGCTTCTCTATAGATCGTTTCTAGATATAGCTTTTTCTTTTCGGGTTTTAACTCTTTGTGCAACAACATCTCGGTAAAGCCTAAAACACTTGATAGAGGTGTTCTCAGTTCATGACTAACGGTGCTGACTAATTCAGATTTCATTTGATCAACTTCGTGTTCTTTCGTTTGATCACGAAAGACAAATAGCGTACTTGTTTTTTCCCCTTTTGTGAAGATAGGAAACGCATATAATTTTATATACTTCATGTTGCCACTTGATTGACGACAAGCAATTGAAGCTTCTGTTAGCGTTGATGGATTGATCATTGTCTTAAAGAAACGTTTAATGTCTGAAGGCGATTCACATTGGTTGGCGAGTTGATCCATCCAATTCGCTTGCATAGACGTTCCCACTAGTTGATCATCCTCAAGGTCAAAGATGTCAAAAACATTTTGGTTCGTTTGAAGCATAGTTCCATCAACAGAGACCAATTGTAAGCCTTCGTTGACATTTTGAATGATGCTATTGTTTAAGCTTCTTTCTAGTTGTACGGCTTCATAGATATTGATACGGCTTAATGCCATACCTAAAGGCTTCATCAATAAGCTGATTTCTTCCATTTCTTCGTCAGTGAAGGTGTGACCAATTCGTGTGAGAGCTAAAACTAACTCAACCTCGTCTCTGTCATTTTTTACAGAGGTGTAGAAGTCATAAGCAAATGTTTTAACATCAGCAACCCCTTTTTCATCTTGTTTGACTTCGCGTTTGATGACATAGTGACTTTCATTTTCTAACCTGGATAAAATATAAGAATAAACCTCATCAGAATTTAGCAGTTCGTTTATATGTTCAGGTGTGAACCCCTTTTGTTCGTATGCATTATCATAAATGCTGAGTAAAAGCCCTTTTTCAAAGTGAAAAATAGATTCAAAGTAACGAAATGTTTGTTTTAAAAACGTTGATCGGTCACTGGTGAACGTTAACTCCTTGTTTAATAGACCATACTTTTCTGATTTATCTTTTTCGTATTGTGTTTCGTGAAGGAGAAGCTGTAACTGTTGCTCGTTATTTATATTTTCTGTAATGTCAATTCCGATCAATATATATTTGTAAATATGACTTTTTTGATCAATAAAAGGTACGATTGTAGCTTCTATCCAATAGAAATCACCATCTTTTGTTTCGTTTTTAAGCTTCCCGTTCCAAATTTTCCCTTTCGATATAGTGAGCCATAGGTTTTCATAATAGTTAGCTGAATGAAAACCACTTTTTAGAATGCGTGTTGAATGCCCCGTTAATTCATCTTCATCATAGCCTGATGTTTTGGTAAAACGATCATTTACGCTAAGAATCTTCCCTTCATTATCCGTAATACAAACTAAAGCAGACTGATCAAGTGCTTTATTAATGTGCTCAATTTCAGATATATAACTTTGTAATTGCTCCTGATTAAATTCCAATTGTTCTTGTTGAGTTAACAACTCTTGATTTTGAGTAACTAATTCTTCTTCTTTCTCTTGAATCTTCATAGCCATTTCATTATGGGTAGAAGCAAGAGTGTCAAATTCTTGTAAACCAAAATTCTCTTCTAAATTTGCTTTATGTTCTGTTCCTAAGCTTTTAGTAGCAACTAAAAGTTGATCTAGCGGTTGGTGGATCGATTTAAGTAGTCGATTAATCATAAATATAATAATGGAAAAGCTTAAAATACCAATGCTGATAAATACGATCATAAATAGATCAAAAAGCTCTGTCGTTTCATTTAAAACAGAATTTCTCTCGTTTTCACTGATTGATTGAACAGCATTTGTATAAGATAAAAAATAATTAATATCCTCGTATGTGCCGTCTTCACCAAGCTCTCGTAAGGATGCATAATCATCATTATCAACGTAATTCATAGCTTGAGGTAACAAAGTTTGACTGTAAGTATCGTAAAAGGTATTTAGCATCGTATAAAATTCACGTTCATTCTCTGATAGTTCTAGGTTTCCAAATTGATCGATACTTTCTTCTAACTGTTCTAAATCTCGATTGAGCTGTTCTAAATCAGTTTGCTCTTGAAAAGCATAATAACTTCTTGCTCTAAATAAAACTTGTGTTAAGTTATACTCTAATTGGCCAACCGCATCATAGTGTGCGCTCGACTGATTAAACTGCTGTCTAATATCAGATTGTATAGAATGTAAAGAGAAGATCGTTATCGCACTTATTAAGATGACGATGGATAGAGATAAAAAGGTAATTTTATAAAAACGTGTTTTTATAGTGTCGGATCGGTTTGTTTTATTAGTCATTTAATAACCCCTCAACGAGATTGATAAACTCAAGTGGACTAAAAGGTTTTTTAATAAAAATATCAACGCCAGCTTCTGAAGCAACTTGTTCATCCGTGGTTTGAGTCTTAGCCGTTAACATGATGATTGTTGCATCTTGTAACGTATTCGGTTCAAGCTTTTGCAAAAGATCAATACCTGTCATATGAGGCATCATGTAATCTAGGACAAGAATATCGTAGTCCTTTTGACTGATTTGATCATAGGCCTCCTGTCCATTACTTGCTTCATCAACTTCACAATTTAAATCTTCTAAGCTATCTGTAAGTAGCATCCTAAGTGCAACTTCATCATCCACAATTAAAATTCGTTTCATATACACCATCCTAAAACAGTTACTAAATAGTATTTTTACAAGCGCATTATGTCACTATTATGTCATATATGAGTCGTTTTGTCGTTTTATACTGATATATGTGTACCAAAAGGTGAAATATTTGAATCGTATAACAAATAATACAATTTGATTACAAAATCGTTAAAAGGGTTCCCTCCAAATCTACTAGTATGATAATCTACAATAGGTTTTAGTTAAAAAGACGTTTGAAGCATTTTTCAGGAGGGTAAGATATGAGTTTTAGAAACGTTCAATTAAAAAAAGATCATCTCATTCTAACAGCATTTTTCATCGTATTGCTCGCACTTTTAGCAGTGTCCGGCTTAAATCAATCAACAGTAGCACATGCAGATGAAGGCGATATGCCGATGATTCATCACGTTTATGTTGATGGTGAGCACATAGGACCCGTAAATGACGAGGAAGTCATTGAAGATCAGTTAGAAGAGCGTGTGGAGGAAGTTGAACAAGAAACAGACGATGAATATAGCTACGGTGTTAAAGAAGAGATTACATACGTTTCTGAACGTGTTTTTCGACCTAGTATAAATCAAGAATCAACGCTAGAAAAATTAGAAGATCAAATTACAGTTGAAATTGCAGCAGTCGAACTCATATTAGGCGATGCATCTGTCGGTTATTTCGAAACAGAAGAAGAGGCTGAAGATGTTATTGAAGCTTATAAAGAACAATTTATAGATGAAGATTTACTAGAAACATTAGATTCAGATGAAGATGATGAATTAGAACTTGATGATATTAAAATTACAGACGTTGAACTATCTAAGGACGTTGAATATGAAGAAGAAGTCGTTTCTGAAGATGAACTTCTAACATTAGACGATGCATTAGAGCTACTTGAAAAAGGAACATTAGAAGATCAAATACATGAAGTTGAAGCAGGCGATACACTCTCTTCAATTGCTTCGCAATATGAGCTCTCAGCAGATGAGATCATTGAGTTAAATGAAGATTTAGACGATGATGAAGCGATTCTTGGACTTGGTGATGAATTAAATGTTACAGATTATGCACCATTTGTTGATGTCATTGTATATCAAGAAGAATTAGTAGAAGAAACGATTAGTTACGAACGTGAAGTTGAGAAGTCTGATGACATGTTCGAAGGTGAAAGCGAAACGAAACAAGAAGGACAAGATGGTAAGAAAAGAGTCCATTATGCATTAGAAATTGTAAACGGTGAAGTCGTTGAGAGAGAGACAGAAGACGAAGAAGTCGTTGAAGAGCCGGTTGATGAAATTATTGTTGAAGGAACTAAAGTCATCTCATCAAGAGGGACAGGCGATTTTGATTGGCCAGCTGTTGGCGGCTATGTTTCAAGTGGCTATGGCCCGCGCTGGGGATCACACCACAATGGTATCGATATCGCAAGACCATCTAATCGTGATATCCTAGCAGCTGACAATGGTGTCGTTGAACGTATTAGTTACGATGGTAATGGATATGGTCACTACGTTGTTATTAACCATAATAACGGATATAAAACACTGTATGCCCATTTGTCAAACGTTGATGTTAGTGTGGGCCAAACTGTTCCACAAGGTTCAAAAATTGGAACGATGGGTTCAACGGGACGCTCAACAGGTATTCACTTACACTTTGAAGTCGAACGTAACGGATCAAGTATTGACCCACAAAGTGTCCTATAAAATAAATGAGAAGAAGAAAAGCCTCTGCTTTAAATTAGCAGAGGCTTTTGTTAAATTTGTATAAAGACAGACATTTGTTGTAAAGTACGATAAACTAGAACTAGTTATTTCTATTCGAAAAACTAAAAGAGGAGGCTATCAAATGAGTCAAAAAATATTAGTTGTTGATGATGAGAAGCCAATTGCAGATATATTGAAATTTAACCTAGAAAACGAAGGGTACGAAGTTGTATGCGCGTATGATGGTGATGAAGCCATCGAGCTTACACAAAAAGAGAACCCGGATCTTTTATTGCTTGATATTATGTTACCGAAAAAAGATGGTAATGAAGTGTGTCGAGAAATTAGAAAGACACATAGTATGCCGATTATTATGTTGACGGCTAAAGATTCTGAAATCGATAAAGTACTCGGGCTTGAATTAGGTGCAGATGATTATGTAACCAAGCCATTTAGTAATCGCGAAGTCATCGCACGTGTTAAAGCGAACTTGCGCAGACAACAACAACCTGCAGATCAATCAAGTGAATCGAAAGATATTCAAATCAGTACACTGGTCATTCACCCAGATGCTTATGCGGTGACAAAAGAAGGTCAAGAAGTCGATCTCACACATCGTGAGTTTGAGCTCTTGCATTACCTTTCACGCCATTTAGGTCAAGTCATGACACGTGAACATTTGCTTGAGACAGTATGGGGCTATGATTATTATGGCGATGTACGAACAGTGGATGTAACGGTGCGTCGATTACGTGAGAAAATTGAAGATACACCAAGCTCACCAGCATGGATCATCACTAGACGAGGTGTTGGTTACTACTTACGCAATCCTGAACAGGAGTAATATTATGAAAAAGGTTAGGTTCTTCCAATCTATACAATGGAAAATTATCGCGATTATGATCTTGCTACTACTACTTGCGATCCAAGTAATAGGTGCCTATTTCACGCAAGGTTTGGAAGCAGACTTGAAAGATAATTTTGAAGAGAGCATCGATGAACGCTTGGAAGTCCTTAGTTATAACATTAAGGAAGCTTTTTTGGAAGACCGGCCAGATGATGGCAGTGTTCCAACTTTAGAACAAGATATTCAAAATATTTTAACCCTTTATGGTCAAAGTGATACGTACTCTCGCCTACAAGTCGTTGACCGTCAGTTTCGTATTGTCGGAACGAATACACAAGCAGATGATGTCGGTAAATTGGTCACAGGTGATAATAGTGTAAGACCTGCGATTATGTCAGGAACACCAAGTCGTTCGATTCAGCGAAATGCAACAACAGGCGAACGTCATTTAGTACGTATTTATCCGATGCAAGACCAAGACGATGAGCCCTTAGGGGCGATTTATTTAGAAGCCTCAATGGAAGATGTGTATCAACAATTATCAACCATCAGCAATATCTTTTTCAACGGTACGATGATTGCGATCGTGATCAGTGCACTCGTTGGTATATTAGTTGCGCGTTCTATCACCAAGCCGATCACAGAAATGCGTAAACAAGCGCAAATCATGGCAGAAGGTGACTTTTCGAAAAAGGTTAATGTCTATGGTGTCGATGAGATTGGTCAATTGGCAGATACCTTCAATGAAATGAATGAAAAGATAAAAATCGCCAACTTCACAACAGAAGAAGAACGACGTAAATTAAGTTCAGTTCTATCCAATATGTCAGATGGTGTTATTGCGACGAATGAACTTGGCGAAGTGACACTAATGAATGTCCCAGCTGAGTCATTAATGAACCAAACGTTAGAAGATGTTAAAGGACTCCAAATCACCGAATTATTCGGTCTAGAAGAAGACTTGGATACCATCTTAAACAACCAAGACTCTAATTCGATGACACTTGATTT
Source organism: Pelagirhabdus alkalitolerans (assembly GCF_900096905.1). Lineage (GTDB taxonomy): Bacteria > Bacillota > Bacilli > Bacillales > Amphibacillaceae > Pelagirhabdus > Pelagirhabdus alkalitolerans. The sequence goes on from NZ_FMYI01000008.1 coordinate 68,851, forward strand.
CAGCGATGATGAACAGTTCTTCTTATTAAAAGCAAGTTTTACCGTCGTATTAGATGAGAATGATCAGTTCGCAGGTCTTATTAGTGTGATTAGTGATATAACTGAAGAGGAAAAAATTGAACGTGAACGGCGTGAATTTGTCTCAAACGTCTCACATGAACTGAGAACCCCGCTTACAACGATGCGCAGTTATCTAGAGGCATTAGGGGATGGAGCATGGAAAAATGAAGAGATTGCCCCACAATTCCTTCAAGTGACACAAAACGAGACAGAGCGAATGATTCGACTCGTCAATGATTTGCTGCAATTATCTAAAATGGATCAAAAAGAGCAAGATATATTAAAAGAACGTGTAAATGTTGTGCCATTTTTCCATCACGTCCTTGACCGCTATGAAATGAACAAAGAAGAGACTGTTCGAATTGATCGAACGATTCCAAAAGAGAGCATTTTCCTCTGGTTGGATAAAGATAAAGTCATTCAGGTCATTGATAATGTGATGTCAAACGCCTTAAAGTATTCACCAGAAGACGGTACAATTCGATTTAAAGTAACGAAAGAACGTAAACGCGTCAAAATTATGATACAAGATGAAGGGCCAGGTATTCCACAAGAAAAAGTAGACAAGGTATTCGATCGCTTCTATCGTGCCGATGCTGCACGTTCTCGTAAACTAGGGGGCACAGGCCTCGGACTTGCGATCGCAAAAGAAATTGTTGAAAATCATCAAGGTCACATATGGGCAGAAAGCATTGAAGGAAAAGGAACCAAAGTATTCTTCACCCTGCCACTTATTGGCCGGAAAAGAGGAGGTTAAGTATGCAAACAGAGCATTTAAAATCGGTGTTACTCATTGCTTTAATTGTATCCAGTTTGCTCTTAACCTTAGCACTCTGGAATCACCAACCCGATTTTGAAGTTGTTCAAACGGAAGACGACTTAGTGGATGCACAACTCGAAGATGGACACCGTCTCACCAAACGTGATGTTCTTTCACCAACAGAATTTGTCTTTCATACCGATCAAAGCTTGGCGCCATTAGCACTTTTAAATCAAGAAAGAGAACAAGCGCTATTTGAACAGGTTCAAGAGATATCGCTCTATAATTTTTCGGTATTTAATTTAAATGAGGAATGGTGGGAAGATCATGATAACCGGTTAGAGATCATGTTCCCAACTACTTATTCATCTGCTGTCATTTATGATGTGTTTGGTATTGATGCCGATGAACAAATCCCAACTGCTTCGTTTAATCGAATTGAAATTGTTCTTGACCACGATGGTTTTCAGGTGGTGTTTAGAAATGATGAAGATGAGCGTGTGATTGGTGCCAGTATGCAAAACTATAGTGATGAAGTAGAAGAATTAGAGGCTTTTATGAGTGAAGAAGAGGTTGTATCACTCGATACAATCGAAAGCAGCAGAGGTCAAACGATTTATTTACCTAATGAATTTGACCGGGATGTGCTTCTGTTCTCTTATACCGAGATACCAAGTGAGCCGTTTCAAAGTGTACTCTTCACTAATCCATCTGTCGTTCGAAGCGGGTATACAACAGAAGGTTATACAAATTTAGTGGATGGCACGCGTGAGTTGATTATACAACCTGAACAAATTTCATTTACAAACTTAACGAATGAACAGCAAAGCGAAGAACATGAATTAACGCATTATGAACTGTTAGACCAAGTCCAAAACTTTATTAACACACATAACGGATTCGCATTTGAAGAACCCTTTCACTACTTTGTTTCAGAAGTAGAAAACAATCCAAATTCAAGTGTTGTCGAGTATAGCATGAGCTATGAAGGCATCCCAATTTTCTATAATCAAGAGATCGCATCGATGTCGGTGGCTTGGCATAATCAAGAGGTGTATCAGTATGAACGCCCATTAATTTCACTTGTTGATTATCGCGGCGTTGGTCGAAAAGCATCAGAAGTGCCATCAAGTGAAGACGTGATCGATATTTTAGAAAGTGAGAACTATAGAGGAAGTGCTATTTATGATGTGACATTGGGTTATCGTGTCCGTGAGCAGGATGGTAGTCAAGGTCAAGTTTATGAACTTGTACCGAGCTGGTATGTTAAAGGTGTTCATGGCTGGCACCCTTTGATCATCCCATCTGAGTATACAGGAGGTGATCAACGTGCAATGGGGGCAAATTAAATCACTATTTATCCTTTGTTTTCTTGTGCTGAATGTTTTTTTAGTTTTTCAACTAATTGATCGACAAGAAGAAGAATTATCATTTATACCAGAACCATCACGCGAAGAAGAACTTGAATTTAACATTGAGGGTCTAGATGACTTATCTGAAGAACAGTACGAGGCCCCTTTAGTGTATGCGCAAAGTTATGAGTATAATGAAGTTGCTTCAAATGAGCTTTCTAACCTACCGAATCAACAATCTGTGGTTATAAATGATACGACGCTTTTTTCGAGGTTTGAAGAGCCTGTCAGTATGCCATCGTCAGAAGATAGTGAGTTTCGTGAGTTATTTAATCAAATGATTTATAATGGGGCGGACTATTCATTTTGGAAACAATTTGATCAGGCGAACCTGTATGTGTTCGTTCAAGAAATCGAGCACCCTATCTTTTATAACCCAAATGCCCTATTATTTGTGCAAACGAATGATAATGGCGAGATCGTTCAATATATTCAAACGCAATTAATAGAAAGTGAAGAAGACGATGAATCACTAGATGCGCAAAATTTAATTCAACAATATGATGCGGTTTACCGTCTTTATCATAATACGAACACATTAGAAAGTGGTGATGAGATCACAGATGTACATCTTGGTTACCACAATCTTGTCTCATTACAAACCGGAGAACAGTTGTTAAATCCAACGTGGCATATTGAAGTGAATGAGCAAATCGATCACTTTATTAACGCGATTGAAGGCCATGACTACCCACAAAATGAAGACTTTGTCTCGGATAATATGAATGAGTTTATAAACTTCTTAACAAGATCAAATGGCGATCACACGATTTTTTATCAACTAGAAGATGAGGACGAAGAAGATGAATTAATTGAAGAGATGTATCAAGATTGGTTAACCGTGCAAGAAAATTTAACTGAGGTGGAATAAGTCATGAGTTTACGTTTTTCTGTGCTCGCTTCTGGCAGTACAGGCAATGCTTTTTATATAGAAACTGAGAAAGAACGCATATTGGTCGATGCCGGATTAAGTGGCAAACAAATCGATCGTTTAATGCATGAAACAGGAATTGATCCAACCACATTGTCGCGAATACTCGTTACCCATGAACATAGTGATCATATTAAAGGATTAGGCATTATCGCAAGAAAATATCAACTTCCGATCTATGCCAACTCAAAAACGTGGCAAGCAATGGATGGATCGCTCGGTAAATTAACACTCGATCAAAAATTTACCTTTGAGCGTGATACAACTGAAACCTTTTCAGATCTTGATGTGGAATCCTTTGGCGTCTCACATGATGCAGCCGATCCGATGTTTTTCACCTTCCATCATGAAGGTAAAAAAGTAGCGCTCGTCACCGATCTTGGTTATGTGAGTGAACGGATCAAAAAAACGGTTGAAAATGCAGATGCTTTAATTTTTGAAGCCAATCATGACGTCTCGATGCTACAAATGGGACGGTATCCGTGGAATGTGAAACGTCGCATACTCGGTGATTACGGTCACGTCTCAAATGATGATTGTGCGATTGCACTTGAGGATATAATTGGTGATGAGACAAAGCGTATTTATCTTGCCCATTTGAGTAAAGATAATAACATGAAAGATATAGCGCGTATGTCAGTGGAACAACATTTATCGGCAAAAGATTTCGGGATTAATCACGGACTGACGATTCATGATACCGATCCCGCATCGCCAACATCGCTTTATCACGTTGTCTGACCCATACTAAAAAAGAAAGAAGCTGATCCGATGGTTTATTATGATGATGGTTCACGTAAAAGAAGACGTAATCGATTCAATCAAACAAATCGAGGATATTTGCTTCTTTTTTTAATGGTGGGAACGCTCGTCGGTGCCTTTTTATTCGCCGTTTTTTTACCGATGATGGCTGCAAATAATTGGCTTCCTTATCACGTATCCGTTGAACCCGAACCAAACAGTCAAACAGAGCCCTTTTTAGATGATCCATCCTCAGATGCCTTAACACCTGTCAATTTAGATATTTCAACGCAACTCACATCCGTTGTGGAAAACGTCATGCCAACTGTTGTCGGCGTTGAAACGATCCAATCACAGTATCCAGCGTTTTGGGAACGCTCTGGCGGTGAAGGTGGTTCAGGATCTGGGGTCATCTATTCAGTCGATGATACGCGCGCCTATATCGTGACCAATCATCATGTGATTGAAGGGGCACGGGATATAGATGTCATACTGGAAACAGATGAACGGATTGAGGCAACTTTAGAGGGCTCCGATTTGTTTACCGATTTAGCCGTTTTAAGTGTTGATGCGAATGGGATTGACCAAGCAATTGAACTGGGAGATTCAACCTTAACAAAGGTCGGTGAACAAGTTATCGCAATCGGTAATCCACTCGGCCTCAATTTATCTGGATCTGTCACACAAGGTATTATAAGCGGGACACAACGTGCGATCCCACAAGATTTTAGCGGAGATGGTCGAGCGGATTGGCAAGCTGAAGTTATGCAAACAGATGCTGCGATCAATCCAGGTAATAGTGGCGGGGCACTCATTAATATGTCGGGTCAACTGATTGGGATTAACTCGATGAAAATCGCCCAATCTGCCGTTGAAGGGATCGGTTTTGCGATCCCAATTGCTGAAGCCATTCCCGTTATTGAAGAACTAGAAGCAGAAGGTGAAGTAACGCGTGCCTACTTAGGTGTTGAGGCTTACGCTTTAAGTGATTTACCACCCGAAGAACATACGAACCGCTTTAATTTACCGACATCTGTTGAACATGGGGTTTATCTCCAAAGTGTTGAAGCTTTCTCACCAGCAGCAGAGGCAGGACTAAAAGCAGATGATGTGATTACAGAATTAGATGGTACATCTGTCTTTTCAATTGTTGATCTGCGCCAACACTTGTACCAACGAAAACAACCCGGCGATGAGATGACGGTTACCTTCTATTCAGAAGGCGAACAGCAAACCGTCACCGTTGAATTATCCACACAACCTTAACGAAAAGCACTTAAATCCTCATGATTTGCGAGGTTTAAGTGCTTTTTATTATCCACGGATACTAAAAAGTTACACACAACCTGTGAATAACCCTGTGTGTAACTCACTATATCTAGTACAGAACGCACATTCGAATACTAAATACCAAGAGTTACTTGTGTATGAGTGGATAACTGTGTGGATAAGGTGTGTTTAGCTTGTTGAAAACGACTGGACAAAAGAAATGGAGCCTTTGTGTGGATTGTTTTGTGGATAAATGGGTGTGAGTCAGGTGTTTCTCATTTGTTTTACTTTCAGAAAAGAAAATTTTTTTCTTAAAATAAAAATAATAGAAATTAAATTTATAATAGCATTGAACTTATGTAAGCGCTTTAGTAAACTGGCGCTGTAGATATACATCACATAGAAAAGGAGGGTCATCACTTCATCAGTTAAATTGTGTTCAATTAAAAGGAAGGGGTCAAATATGAAGAATCAAATGAAAAATTTCTTTACTTTATTATTAGTATCCACATTGTTGATAAGCGGGATAGCTCTTTATCAGCCTCACGCATCACATGCTGAAGAAAATGATGAGGAAATTCTAGTGAAACATGACGACGAAACAATTGAAATCGAATTAGTTGATCCAGAGTTAACTTCGGAGGGCCAGGCAGACCGACCAGCTGATACGTTGACGTTATTCACAAGGAATTTTGGTGAATCGACAAAAACGAATGAGTGGGGTGTTGAGGTCGCGGTTAGTGATGGCATTGTAAAAAAAGTCAGCGATCCGCATAGCGGCAATACAGGTATTCCGTCTGATGGTTATGTTATTTCTGTCATTGACTCAGATGGACAGGAATATCGAGATCAATTGAGATCACAATTTTCTGAAGGTGATGAAGTTCGTTTAGAGGGTATTGATTTACCTGAATTAGATGATGACGAGGAATCAGAAGAGGAACCAGAAGAAGTATCAGAAATTGGGTCAGTCTCTAATCAAGATGGCGATCGCCTAACCGTTAATCAAATGAATGTAGATAGAACAGAGGATACCGAGGTTGTCCTTTACACTGCTCAATTTGGTTCTATGACAGGGACCAATGAGTGGGGACGAGAGATGATCGTTGATTTAAATGATGATGATGAGCTAGAAGTCAAAAGTTTTCGTGACATAGGGGAAGGTGATCAAAGTGGGTCTGAAATCCCTCGCTGGGGATTTGTTTTATCAGCACTTGACCCGTATCGAGATTATCTAGAAGAAGATGAGATCTTTAGTGTGGGAGATATTATCACATTGGAAGATATTAATTTGATTGAATTGGACAATGAAGAATCATTTGAATATGTGACGATTAACCCAACACCAGAAACCAATCCGGATGGTGTTGAAGATGAAGAAGCCGGTGAATATTTCCCTGGTCTACGTGGTGGTGAACAATTATTAATTTATACTTCGGACTGGGATTCAGAGACAACAGGCACGAATGCTTATGGTTATGAAATTGTTGTAGAGGGCGATCTATCAAATGGAACAATTGTCGCGACTGGTGGAAATGATTCGCACATTCCTGAAGATGGCTATGTATTATCCGGACACGGAGATGCAGCGTCGTTTCTAATAGGAAATGGCTCTGTCGGATCACAAGTCATTGTAGATGAGGATACAAGCACCGTTACATTGAAAACAACACCCGAAAGTTTAATTTCTAATGTGTCGTCTACACTAGCATCGGCTCAAGAACGGTATGACTTGGCAAGTGATCAATTGTTAGATGTAGATTTTACTTCTATTAAAGAAGCGTTAGAAAAAGCAGAGGACCAATTTGATAAAGCGAACGCCTTAGCAGAGATGCTTAGTGAAGGTGAAGGTGCTCACGACGATCAAATTGAATTTTTAACATTGTTAGATGATATAGAAGAAAACGCAAATACAGCGTTTTACAGAACGTTTGAGTCTCATAGGGTTGAAGGGCGATCAATATGGCATCGACCGACTGAAGAAAACCTAGAAGAGGTTAAAGCAAATTTAGATGAACTTGCTAAGAGTCATTTTAACTTAGTATTCATTGAAACGTGGAATGATGGTTATAGTATTACAAATTCATCGAATGATTTAATAGGTATGCAACCTAGAATTGAAGGAAACACATACGGTGAATATGATGATCTTCTAGAAGCATATGTCGAGGAAGGGAAAAAGCGGGGCATAGAGGTGCACGCTTGGGTACAAAATTATCGAGTGGGTCATAAAGGCAACGATCCTTCATCCCCGATCATTGACCAGAAGCCTGAATGGGTATTAGAACACTATGATGAGTCAATTTACACACCTCATGAAAATGACTATGTGTTTATGGACCCTGCTATTCCTGATGTCCAAGAGTTTTTAATGGACTACTATAAAGAACTGGTGGAAGATTATGATATTCAAGGTTTACAACTCGATTATATTAGATATCCAGTCGGTCATTATAGAAGTGATTCTGGTTATGGCGATTACAGTGCCAACGCATTTAAAGAAGAATATGATTTAGATAAAGATGAAGATTTACGTGACTTGCTTGATCGCGATGAGGATCCAGAGCTCGTTGAAACGTGGGAAGATTGGAAAACGGGTCACATTACTGATTTTGTGGAGTACACATTTGATGAATTAAAAGCTATAGATGATGCGTTAATTTTATCTACTGCTATATTTGAAGATATTCAAGATTCAATTGGCACAAAAAACCAAGACTGGCCAACATGGGTGCAGGAAGGATGGGTTGATCTAACGACTCCAATGGCTTATTACCGAGATGCTGATACAGTTGCAGATTCTGTGCATTCAATGGTGGATTTGGTAGATGGTAAAGCTCTTAATTATGCCGGAATTGCCCCGACTTATATGGGATTGCAAGATCGAGAAAATGCAAAACAAACCTATGCGGCTCGATTGGGAGAAGCTCAAGGGTCTGCAATTTTCGCTTCTCAAAATGTCTTAGGTCTTGATAATGTCCAAGATGTATTAAAAGAAAGTACGTATCGGGAATCTGCGGTCTTGCCACATGCTGACCTAGATGAGGTTATTCATGTTGGATTAGACGAATTATTTGATCGAATTGAAAGAATTTATTATGAAAATGAAAAGATAACATCAGATCATGTGTCATATATTGAAAATTATTTTGCTGAATTAAAAGAAAAGCCAACAGACACAGCATCAGATTTAGATGTTATTGAAAGTCAATTGAACGAACTAAAAGCAGAAGCAGATCAGCTATTTGAATCACCAGCTGACCAACGTTTTGAAGAGTCTTTGAGTTATTTGCAGCATATAATAGGTGTGCGTACACTCAGAATGGATTTAATAAGTGATGAAGACGTAGAAGATGAAAAAGCAGAAAAACAAATAGAAGAGAATACCGTAACAGTTAATGATCACTATATAGAAGAATCGATTTCTGCAAATCAGTTTGAAGTCTTATTAGACGCATCAAGTGGAGTTAATCAATTAGAGTTAAGTGAGGATCAGATAGAAAAGCTTAAAGAACATCAACTGGATATTGTCATTGAGTACGAAGGCGTCAATTTATCCGTACCCTCAAAAAACTTAGAAGGTTTATCAGTGATGACAATTGAATCAGACGCAGAGTCATCACAGTCATTAGTTGATCATGCCATGAGTGAAGTGTACACACTTCATGTTATGACAAATGACCAAACATTATCAACATTTGATCCACCCGTTCAATTATCACTACAAGTGAATAATAGCTTTGAAGAAGCAGACGATTTATCCATTTACTACTATAATGATGAGATAAGCGAATGGGAGGATGTAGGTGGAATTTATGAAGAGGGCTATGTATCAACAACTCTCGATCATTTCAGTACATTCGCCGTTTTCAGCGATGATGTGTTTGCTTCCGATGATAGCTCTGAATCAGATGATGACGATGCTACTGAATCTGTTGATTCTGATGAGGAAGATGAAGGAGATGAAGAGAAGTCAGATCCATCTGATTCGTATAATGATGAAGAGACGTCTGACGAAGATACTGAAGATGAAGAAACGTTACCAGACACGGCTACATTTACTTACAATTATTTATTAATAGCCGGTATTTTGATTATCTTAGGTGCGTTTATCCTATTCTATCAACGCTATAAAAAAGAAAGCTAAGATTTATAATCGCTTCCTTTTGAGATGACTCAAAAAGGAAGCGGTTTTTATGACAAGAGTGTTAAACAAAAGGGGTACAGGAGGATTAATATGAAAAAAATACTAGGTATAGATATTGGTGGTACTAAAATTGCTATCGCTATAATTGATGGGAGAGGTCACGTGATCATTCAGGATACGATAAAAATGAACCAAACATTACCCCCTAGTCAAGTATTTGAACAGATGAAAGGATGTATAGAAGATTTACTTCGTAACATAGAAATGCAGACATTCGATCTTTTTGGTATAGGTATCGGAGCACCCGGACCTATCAACAATGTAGAAGGGACAATCACAAATCCTCCAAATTTAAAAAAATGGAGAGGTGTTCCCATTGTAGAATGGGTGAAAACCTATTTCGGTTTACCAGTCTACTTTGACAATGACGCTAACGCAGCAGCATTGGCTGAAAAATGGATTGGCGATGGACAGAACCATCAAGATTTTGTGTATTTAACAATAAGCACCGGAATCGGAGCCGGGATCGTTAGTAATGACCAACTGTTAACCGGTTCAAGAGGGAATGCAGGGGACTTTGGTCATACAGTGATTGATCCAAGCTACGGTAAATGTATGTGTGGCCAGGAAGGTTGCTTGGAACATATTGCTTCTGGAACAGCTATTGCAAAAGCAATTTCTGAATTGAAGGAAAGAAACGTATCAACACAAGAGGCATTTGCTTATTATCGCAATGGTGATCCAAAAGTTGTACATTACTTAGATGGCGTCCTTAGGATATTGGGTATAGCGGTTGTAAATATCATTAATATGTTTGAACCGGAAGTCGTCATTATTGGAGGTGGCGTCTCTCAATCAGGTGATGTACTTCTTTCACCGATTCGTTCTTATGTTAGCAAATATGCCTTAAACAAAGAGAGTCGCTCAACACCTATTATCAATTCATCTCTAAAAAACAATACAGGAGTGATCGGAGCAGCCGCGTTGGTCTTACAAGAAGATTTAAAAAGAAATTAATTTCCCAAAATGAAAATTAATTTCTTTTTAAATAAATAAAAGAAAAATATTTCACAAAAGGATTGATTAAGTGTAAGCGCTTTATTACAATAGGGTTGTAAGGGTAATTCGAATAAAGGGAGGAAACAAATATGGGCAAATATCTAAAGAGTATCATGCTACTTTTATCACTCGCATTGTTAATGGCGCTAGCAGCGTGTGGAAATGGTGAGACAGAAGATGTGGAAGGAGATACTGACGAAGAGGAAGCCGATGAGGAAGAACTTTCTGGTGACATTACGTTTTGGACAGCTTCACTATCAGGTGATCCATTTGATGGCTACTTTGATGAACTTAAAGAAGAATTTGAAGACATGCATCCAGAAGTTTCAGTTACAATTCAAGATACACCACAAAATGAGATGGAGCAGCGTGTCTTAACCTCGTTAACGAGTGACGATGCACCAGACGTTGTGAATTTAAATCCTCACTATATGTCTAACATCGCTTCTCAAGGCGGTTTATTACCAATTGGTGACTATGTAAGTGATGATTATCAAGAGACGTATGTTGAAGGTGCGCTTGAATCAGGCTATTATGATGGAGAGTTACATGCATTGCCATGGTATTTAACAACAACCGTTAGCTGGTATAACCAAGAGCACTTTGAAAGTGCTGGAATTGAAGAAGTTCCAACATCTATGCCGGAGATTCATGAAACGGCAACAGCTATTTCGGAAGAAACAGGTAATACATCCTTCTTCCAAATTATAAATGATGGTAATGTTATTATGGAAAAGATGTCTACTCTAGCAGGTGACGACTACATTGTTGAGGATGGAACAGCCGTCTTTAATGAAAACGAAAAAATTGTTGAGTATTTCACGACAATGCAAGAGATGTATGACGAAGGGTTAATTAGCCAAGAAAACGCAGAAGGTGGAATTGGTACAGCCCAAGAGCTATTCATGTCAGAAGATATATCATTTTTAGAAGGTGGTATAACGTTCTTAGGTGCAGTAGAGTCTGGAGCGCCAAGTGTTTATGAAAACTCTGTAGCAGGCGACCCTTTGAATGATCCAGACAGTCCGGTAAATATTGCTGTCATGAACTTAGCTGTGCCAGCGAATACAGATCACCCTGAAGCAGCTGTTGCTTTTGCTGAATTCGTATTAAATGCTGAAAATCAATTAGAGTTTTCTAAGACGGCAGGTACAGTATTACCATCTACTGTCGAGTCATTAGAAGATGAGTTTTATACGGATCCAGGAGATAGTCCAAATGCAACTGGTATGAAAGCAGGTGCAGAAGCATTATCTACTGCAGAGGTACTTATTCCAGGGACAGATAATAATAGTGAATTACGTAATTTGACTCATGATGCGTTTGTTGATACTTTGATTGGAAATGTGGATCCACAAGAAGCACTTGATCAATTAGCTGAAGACTGGAATCAATCATTTAGTAGTGAAGGCATTGAAATTAGTTTTTAAAAAGTGATAAGTAACTAATTAACAAAAATCCCTGTTTCTAGTTAAAGTAACTAGAAACAGGGATTTTTTTCATTTTTGATAATAATTTTCTTTTTTATATTTTTTTAGAAAAAAGTTTTCAATTTGATTGATTATTACATACCCGACCTTTATAATAAAGATATAATCATTGAATTACCCTTACATGATCTGATTATATTTTTTCAAAATGATAGCGGTTTCTTACTTATCAAATAAGTCGGTGTTAAGCTGTCGTGAAATGGAGGTAAAAAAATGGAGATGAAGCGCATATCGAAACATGCTAAAAAAGGAAAGGCATTTTTGGCACCGTGGTTATTTTTATTACCAGCACTGGCTGTCATTATTGCTTTTTATATTGTCCCAATATTTGAATCATTTGCTTGGAGTGTTTTAGATTACCAATTGATTTTAGGAGAAGGTGAATTTGTAGGGCTGGATAATTTCAGGTATATCTTTCAAGATTCATTATTCTGGCTTGCTTTAACGAACTCAATTGTTTTTCTACTATTGGTATTACCGATGAATATATTCTTACCTATGATACTTGCTTCATTGGTTAATCAAAAACTTCGAGGTGTTGGTGCTTTTAGACTCTTTTACTATTTACCTGTTGTGACACCAATGGTTGTTGCAGCCCTTATGTGGGGGATGCTATACACGGAGTCCGGACTAATTGGGAGGCTTGTCTTCCAGCTTGGCTTGTTCGACAGACCAACAAACCTATTAATGCAAACAGCAACAGCGTTATTTGCTGTATCAGTCATTACAGTTTGGAAGGGTCTAGGATACTATATGATGATCTATCTATCGGGCTTACAGTCTATATCAGATGAGATTTATGAAGCGGCAGATATAGATGGTGCTTCATTCATCCAAAAATTCTTTCGTATAACAGTTCCGATGTTAACGCCATCTGTCACGCTTGTTTCTGTTATGACGATTATTAATGGTTTGAAGGTTTTTGAGGAGATTGCTTTAACGACTGGTGGAGGACCATCAGGTGCAACGACGACTTTAGTTATGTATATTTTCGATAAATTTATGGACTTAGATGTTAGTACAGCATCTGCTGCAGGCATTATTTTACTACTATTAGCAGTTGGTGGTTCGCTATTGCAAATGCGTATTTCTAAATCTAAAGAAGAAGATCTGAAAGGTTAGGAGGAGCTATAATGAAGAATAAAAAAAGAATAAAAACATTGTTAATCTACCTAATAATGCTTTTTTTCACTGTCATAACGATTGGTCCATTTATATTCACGTTACTCATTTCATTAAAAGGAGCTCAAGAAGGCATATTTACAACCGTATTGCCACAAGATCCTACATTGAGTAATTACGTAGATGCGTTTAGAGGCGCAAATTTTGGAGCATTTCTTCTAAACACAGCGATTGCAACAGGACTCGCGGTTCCATTGAATATATTGTTTTGTAGTTTAGCAGCTTACCCGCTAGCTAGAATGGATTTTAGGGGGAAGACATTAGCACTAACTGTTATTATATCAACGATGGCGGTTCCTTTTCAGCTATTTATGGCGCCCTTATTTCAATTAACGGGTGACCTAGGGTTGCGTAATTCATATTTAGGTTTAATTGTTCTTCAAGTTGGTACTGCCTTTGGTATTTTCCTAGTGCGTCAAGCATATTTAACCATCCCAAAAGCTTTAGAAGAATCGGCTTACATTGATGGTGCGAATATATTTCAAGTTTGGTTTAGAGTCGTACTCCCAATGATAAAACCGACGTTAATTACACTTGGTATTTATACGTTTACATTCACATGGGGGGATTACTTATGGCCATTATTAAATACAACCAACAGTGATATGTATACGTTATCTATAGGGTTGGCTCAGTTATCGCAAAGTTTCTCTGGTGCCAATATGAAATTAATTAGTGCTGCATCATTAATGACCACAATTCCTTCAATTTTCATCTTCATTTGGTTACAAAGATATTTTGTTGGAACAACTTCTGGGGCAGTGAAAGGTTAAGACGACTATTAAGAATGTAGGTGTATAAAATGAGAGAATTTCTAACAGTTGATATTGGTGGAACATTAACAAAATATGGTGTTATAAATGAGGATGGCGAGCTTTTAGAAAGTAATGAAATGCTGACCCGCGCTGAAAAAGGCGGACCATACATTTTAGAAAAAGTAAAAGAAATAGGCGATGAATATCTCAAAAACTATGAACTTAAAGGTGTTTGTATTAGTACGGCAGGTCAAGTGGATTCCAGACAAGGCAAAATCATATACGCGCTTCCAGAAATCATTCCGAATTATACAGGCATGATGCTTAAAGAAGAGCTAGAAACGCACTTTAGTTTACCAGTTGAAGTTGAGAATGATGTCAATTGTGTGGGGCTAGCAGAATCATGGTTAGGGATCGGTAAAGATGCGAAAAGCTTATTTTGTTTGACGATTGGAACGGGAATTGGTGGAAGCTATATTTTAGACAATCAACTTCACACAGGCCATCATTATTCAGCAGGTGAAATTGGTTATATTCCAATTGAGGGCGATCAGTTTCAAAATATTGCGTCAACGAAAAGCTTAATCCGAAATGTTGCACTTAAAAAAGGGTTGTACCCATCACAGTTAGATGGGAAAGCCATTTTCGAAAAGGCACATCAAGGTGATGAAATTTGTATTGAAGCGATAGATGAACTTATTAGTAATTTATCAAAAGGTATTGCAACCATTATCTATATGATGAATCCGGAAATGGTCGTTATTGGAGGAGGTATTTCCCACCAAAAAGAATACCTTTATCCTAGAATAATGGAGAACTTAGAAAAAGATTTAATCCCGGATCTGTTGGAAGTAACCAAAATTGACTTCGCAAGTAATTTAAATAATGCAGGGTTAGTTGGGGCTCTACGAAATTTTTTGATCCAAGAAACATTACATCCCTTGAACAAAATCATTACAGCAATTGAGTCGACACGACATAAATTAACAAAAGGCGAGAATAATATCGCAGATTTTGTTATTAATAATTTATCTGAAGTGCCCAATTTGACCATTTCAGAAATGGGAAAAAAAATTAAAGTAGCCGAAGCTTCGATTAGCCGATTTTGCAAAAAGGTTGATATAGGAACTTACAATAATTTACGGATTTTAGCGAGTAAAGCGAGTGTCAGTAAACGTAAGGTTGAGGAAGCTGCAGAAGGTGATGGGAATTCAGTTAAAGATGTATACAAAAAAATGATCGACCGATTTGATGATTTGCATGCATCAAAGGAGCTGCATAAATTAGCTCAAATCATTGATCACTCAAACCGAATATTTATCATTGGGACACCTGAAATTAAGGTGGAACTTGAAATGCTAGTGAATCGACTTTTAGATTTGGGCATTGATGTTCAAGCCTTTACAGAGCGCGATCAAATTGATCAATCTAAAAAAATTGTGCATGCTGACATCGATGTAGTTGGTGTGAGTATTTCTGGTTATGACAAGGAAATCGTTGATTATATGAAGCAAATTGACCCTTCTGTTCCAACAGCTTGTATAACAAGTCAATCAGATTCACCAGTGGCACGATCGGTAAATGAGGTGTTTATAACACCTTTAATAGAAATCAATCAATTCGTCTGCGCGAAAGAATTCACATTATATTATTTTATTGATTTACTATTACAAAACTTAAAAACCAAAAAGACTTCTCATATAGATGCAGTCATTGAGCAAGCAAAATAAGGTAAGGAGTTCGATTAGATGAGATGTGCTTATGTTCCGATCGATGAAAGGCCTTGTAACACACGTCTAATTGATCAGCTCGTTGCAACGAATGATCAATTAGATATTCTTACGGTTGAAAAGTCGATGTTAGGCTATAAGAAAAAAAGAGCCAATACGCAAAAGATTTGGGATTGGTTATTCCAAATCGAACAAGTTGATGGTATGGTTCTGAGTGCTGAAATGCTGCTTTATGGTGGATTAATCCCTTCAAGAATTCATGAACTAAGTGAAGAGGACCAAGATCAATTTGAAAAAAATATGAGACGCTTAAAAGAAAAAAATCCTCATACGAAAATGTATGCATCGTCCATTATTATGCGTACACCTCAGTACAGTTCATCAGATGAAGAACCGGACTATTACGCGGATTTTGGTTATGAATTATTTACACGTGCGTACTTACAAGATAAAAAGAATCGAGAATATTTAACAACAGAAGAAATAGATCAACTTGATGAGTTTGTGCGTAAGCTTCCGGAAGACATTGTCTCGGATTATGAGTCGAGACGCGCATTTAACTCAAGCGTTAACGAGTTGATGTTAACCTTGTTAGCTGAAGGCATAATCGATACACTGGTCATTCCACAAGATGATAGTGCGGAATACGGTTATACAGCGATTGATCAAAAGAAAGTGCTGCGTAAAATTGCCGAACTAAACTTAGAGAGTCAAGTACTCATGTACCCGGGATCAGATGAAGTGGGCAGCACCTTAGTGACACGCTTTTTTAACGATCAATCAAAACAAACGCCGACCGTCGCTGTTGAATGGAGTAGTACATTAGGTCCAAGTTTGATTCCGATGTATGAAGACCGCCCTTTTAATGAAACGTTAAAACGCCATATTCGAGCGATTGGTGCCAAACAAATCGATGATAAACCTCAAGCGGATATTGTGCTGTTTTATAATGTCCCAGGAAAAAATATGCAAGAATCATGGGATCAATTCACAGCAAAAGATCCAACTTATGATGCGTTTAGAGAAATGGTCACCTTTGTCGATCGAATTGAAGAAGCGATCGAATCCGGTTATCGGGTTGCTATAGCCGACTGTGCTTATAGTAATGGTGGCGATTATGTGCTGCTTAAACTATTAGATGAGCGGTGTTTGATCCCTAAGGTAGTATCTTATAAGGGTTGGAACACAAATGCTAATACATTAGGTACGACACTCGCCCAAGGTATACTTGCAACACAAACGCAAAGCCGAGCGATTGATCAAAATCTTTATTACCATGTATTAGATGATTTTCTTTATCAGGCCATTATTAGAAAAGACATCACCGATCACGTGTTACCTCAATGTCAGTTAACGTATTTTGACTTAAAAGATCACAAACGTATGATTAATCAAATGATCGATCAACGATTAGTTGAAGAACATAAGAAATACTTGCCTAATCATTACAAAGCGACAAAAGCCTATAAGGTAACATCTGATTCCCCATGGAACCGGATGTTTGAGGTAGACTTCATGATCACAGATACAAACGAGAGAAGTGGAGGCGTTGAATGATGACTCAATATACAGCAGATATTGCTGTTATCGGCGGGAGCTTTGGAGGTTGTATTGCAGCAATATCAGCTGCCAAGTCGGGTAAAACCGTCATGCTCACAGAAGAAACGGATTGGATAGGCGGTCAAGTGACAAGTCAAGGCGTGCCTCCCGATGAACATCAATGGATCGAAACAACGGGTTGCACGGATAGCTACCGGTTATTTCGTGATCACGTACGTCAATACTATAAAGATCACTATCCACTGACAGACGAAGCGACCGCGAACCCTGCGCTTAATCCAGGAAAGGCGTGGGTGTCGCGTATTAGCCACGAGCCTAAAGTTGCTTTAAAGGTTTTGGAATCGATGATGGCACCTTACATCAATAGTGGAAAATTAACGATTTTCTACCATACAAAACCTGAATCTCTTTCTAAGGCTGAAGGGAAAATTACATCATTAGATTTGATAAATATAGAGAATCATGAATCGTTAACCATTCAAGCCAATTACTTTTTAGATGCCACGGATACAGGCGAATTACTACCACTTGCTGGTGTAGCTTATCATTCTGGAGCTGAATCATACGATGACACACATGAAAAACACGCACCAGAAGTAGCAGACCCAAATGACACACAAGCCTTTACCTACGTTATCCCGATTGATTATGTAGAAGGTGAAAATGATACAATCGATCGACCTGAACAGTACGATTTTTGGAAAAATTATATCCCGAAGAATCATACACACTCACTTTTAAGTTGGTTTGTAGGAAATAAAAGTGACCCGACCCCTCAAAAGCAATTTACGCTGTTTGAAAACGATCAATCGATACCTGATTTATTTTCGTATCGACGCGTGATGGCAACAAGCATTTTAGCTAATCCAATTTATGACGGTGATGTGTCCTTAATCAATTGGCCTCAAAATGATTATTTTTTAGGTTCGATTATTGATGTTGATAAAAGGACGTATTCAGAACACATAGAAAATGCAAAGCAACTGAGTTTATCACTTGTGTATTGGTTGCAAACCGAAGCAGAACGTTTAGATGGTGGTTTCGGTTATCCTGGTATTCGTCTGAGAAAAGATGTGTTTGATACAGAAGATGGTTTAGCAAAATATCCTTATATACGTGAATCTAGACGGATAAAGGCCGCCTGCATGATTACAGAAGACATGGTCAGTAAAGAAACAGGCAATGTTGACGGGATTTATCATCATGAAGATACTGTAGGGATTGGCTGTTATCATTTAGATTTACACACAACGGCAACGAGCATGAGCGCATTGTATGTGCCCTCGTATCCTTATGAGATTCCGTTAGGCGCATTTATTCAAGAGGAACTATCGAACCTTCTACCAGCCTGTAAAAACATAGGCACGACACATATCACAAACGGCTGTTATCGATTACACCCGACAGAATGGAATATAGGAGAGGTTGCCGGTTATTTAGCGGCCTATTCAATGCAACATGGTTATACGCCTCTCGAAATCTATCAAAATAAAGACACGTTAAAAAACTTTCAGCGTTATTTAGTCGAACAAGGTGTACAGATTAGGTGGCCTGAATATGTTGAGAAAGAAGTACACGACCCAATAAAGTAATGATAAATAAGGACGTGACATTATGTTTTTCGAATTAGATAAATTTCAAGCAAGGTTAAGGGAATTAAATGACTATAGGATGTTGGAAACAACACCGATTGGTCATTTCTTTTATCAACCTGACCAAGAGGGTCGTAACGGTACGTATCCTCCTAAATCATATGCCGATCAAACATTATCAATCGGTGAACGGTGGAGAGGGAGAGATGCGTATGTCTGGTTAAATACGACCGTGACACTTCCACCGTCCAAAGAAGATTGCAAAGTTGTCGGTTATTTTGATCTTGGTAAGACAGCCGAGGGTAATAGTGCAGGTTTTGAGTCTCTTATGTTTATTGATCAAAAACCGTTCCACGGTGTTGATAGCAACCACAAAGAAGTCCTGCTTCCTCCTGATAAACTAGGTAAGCCTGTTCGACTTGACTTTCGATTATGGTCGGGACTAGAAGGAGGCGGTGTGAAGGTTGAGCAAGAACATCGTCTAAATGCTGCTTTAATCGGTTATTTGCATTTACCAACCGATCAATTTTATTGGCAAATGCGTGCGATTTATGAACTGTTAGTATTAGAAGAAGAAACCAACCCCGTTTATTACCCTCTGGTTCAAGCGGTTGAAAGTGCGCTTAAAAAAATAGATTGGCGTAACCCAGGGTCAGCACTTTTTTATACAAGCATGAAAGAAGCGTATACAGATCTGTCGGGCTCACTTAAAGAACTCAACCAAACACACCCAGTCAAGATCGTGTCTGTCGGTCATACACATATTGATGTTGCTTGGCTGTGGCAATTGAAGCATACGCGAGAAAAATCAGCACGTTCTTTTTCTACGGTGTTAGCCTTGATGGAGGAATATCCAGAGTATTTATTCCTGCAAACACAACCACAACTATATGATTATTTGAAACAAGACTATCCAGACATTTATGCCAACATTAAGCGTAAAGTTGCTGAAGGCCAGTGGGAAGTAGGCGGTGGTATGTGGCTAGAAGCGGATTGTAATATCCCCTCAGGTGAATCACTCGTCCGCCAATTCTTATTCGGCTATCATTTCTTAAAAGATGAATTTAATGTAGAGTCAAAGTATTTATGGTTACCCGATGTATTTGGTTATAGCTGGGCGCTTCCTCAAATCTTGAAAAAAAGCGGCATTGATACGTTTATGACAACGAAAATTAGTTGGAGCCAGTACAACCGGATGCCGCACGATACGTTTAATTGGAAAGGGATCGACGGTACAGAAATTCTGACCCACTTTATTACCACACCTGATAGTGGCGATTGGTGGTACTATACGTACAATGGTGAAATGAACCCTAAAGCAGTCAAAGGCATGTGGGAGAACTATCGCAATAAAAACCTAAACCAAGAGCTTTTACTAGCTTATGGTTACGGAGATGGTGGCGGTGGTGTCAACCGAGACATGTTAGAGATGCAAAAAGCAATCAAACAGACACCAGGACTCCCAACCGTTGAAACGACGCGAGCAGATGACTATTTTAATCGACTACAAGAAACAGTTGAACAAACCGATCAATATGTCCATACGTGGGATGGTGAATTGTATCTTGAGTATCACCGCGGAACGTATACAAGTCAAGCAGAAGTGAAAAAGAAAAACCGAGAATTAGAACTGAAACTAAAACATGTGGAGTGGTATCACACACTTAAAACGATTGAGAACAAATCGTTTGATACTTATCCTCAAGCTGATATTAACCAAGCTTGGAAGATTTTGTTGCGACACCAATTCCATGACATCATACCAGGCACCTCGATCGAAGAAGTGTATCAAGATACACGAGAAGAATATGAGCAGGTCGAACACTTGCTAGATCGTGCCTTAAACCATGACTCAGATTACACTCAGGGTGCCATGGCGATTTATAATGATGCTTCGTATGATCGGTCAAGCCTAGTCTTTTTACCAAATACAAAAGGCGATTGGATCTCAAACGGAAATAGTCATGTGATCGAATCACAACAAATGGCTGACGGTCAATTGCTTTATGTGAAAAATGTACCATCTATGGGATACATCAAGCTAAATCCGGTTGAAAAAACAAACGATGAATCCGGTTCGCCTTTTGATTATGACAACCACGTGTTAACAACGCCTTACTATCAGCTCACGTTTGATGAAAAAGGCCAAATTCAAGAACTGTTTGACCTTGAGCACAGGCGTGACGTGATCGCGCCGAAAGAATCAGGCAATGTGCTACAAGTGTTTGAAGATAAGCCCGTCCGTTATGATGCATGGGACATTGATCTTTATTATCAGCAGAAACAGTACGATGTAGAGTTAAGTCAACCACTGACACTAGAGGATATGGGGCCGTTACAAGTGACCTTTAGTGTATCGTATCGCTATAATCAGTCATTGATCAAACAATACATTAAACTATATAAGCACAGTCGCCGCATTGATTTTGAAACGACAGTCGACTGGCAGGAGCACCAACAATTACTGAAAGTATCCTTCCCAGTCAACGTTCGCTCAACAGAAGCCACCTTTGATATTCAATATGGTAATGTTAAGCGACCGACGCATTGGAATACAAGTTGGGATCATGCGCGCTTTGAATCTGTCGGTCATCAATGGGCAGATCTCTCGGAAGGCAATTACGGTGTTGCCTTATTGAATGATTGTAAGTATGGCTACGATATAAAAGAGCATACGATGAGACTATCCTTGATCAAATCGGGTATTCACCCTGACCCCGAAGCGGACCAAGGAACGCATCAATTCACTTACGCACTCATGCCACATGCTGACGATTGGTACAGAGGAAAAGTCGATCAAGAAGCGTATGATTTAAATCAACCATTGCATGTTAAAGATCACGCGTTTAGTGATGATGCGTCAAAACGGTTGTTTTATCTCGATCACGATCGTGTCGTCATTGATGCTGTGAAAAAAGCAGAAAAAGAAGATGCTGTTATTGTACGTATGCACGAAAAGACTGGTTCTCATGTGATGACGCAACTTCTGAGTGATTTTGCGATTGAACAGTGGACAGAAGTCGACCTTATGGAGCGTCCGATTCAAGATGACGTGATGACAGGTCCCATAAACGCGATGGTTCATCCATATGAAATTAAAACCTTTAAGATTTGGTTCACACGTTAACCATACGTTCTATTTAGATAAGAACACCTGATTGGAGGAATGACCATGAATTTTTTGAACAAATTAAATGGCGGGAAATTAATTGTTTCTTGCCAAGCCCTAGAAGGTGAGCCCTTGCACTCACCCGTTATTATGGGAAAGATGGCGCTTGCCGCTAAACAAGGTGGCGCTAACGGTATAAGAGCCAACTCCGTAGAAGATATTCAAGCGATTAAGAAAGAAGTCGACCTTCCTGTTATTGGGATCATTAAAAAAGATTATGAGGATTCATCAGTGTTTATCACGGCAACTCTAGATGAAGTTAAGTTACTATTAGATTCAGACGTCGACATGATTGCCCTAGATGCTACGGATAGAAAACGTCCGAACAATGAAATTTTAGCATCAATCGTGCATTTCGTAAGAGAAAACGCTCCCAACATGGAGCTAATGGCAGATGTATCAACTTTAGAAGAAGCGATTGAAGCGGATCGATTAGGATTTGATTGTGTATCGACAACGTTAGTCGGTTATACAGACGAAACGAAAGGTCAGTCACTGTTTGATCAAGATTTTCATATTTTAAGAGAAATGAAAGATAAAGTATCGATTCCTGTCGTTGCAGAAGGCAAACTTCAAACACCCGAATTGGCGCGGCAAGCTGTTGAAAAAGGGGCTGATTTTGTTGTGGTTGGTAGTGCAATCACAAGGCCACAACTCATCACCCAAACATTTGAAAAAGCTATTCATCCATTCAGTGAACGCTCATAACTTATGTTTGATAGGATCACCTGATCGATTGATCGGGTGATTTTTTATGGTTTTAAACCCTAAAATGGGAAAGGTTATCCGAATGGGATATCGGGTATACAGAAAAGACAAGTAACCAGATGTTGAGGAGGGATTTTTATCGCGACACAAAAAATTACGTATCGCCCACTTAAACCAAGTGATGAAGAAATATTAACAGAAATCACACGTGATGTTTGGGATTACGATGATTTAGGAAGTGCTAAAACCGCTAAACAGATGGCACATGTGTATCTGTTGAGTACGTTTTGTGAGTATACATTCTCTCAAGTTGCCTTAGCTGATGGCGTGCCTGTAGGCGTGATGTTAGGCAAAAACAACAAACAGCATAAAAAACCACTCAAACAAACGATCCGTTATTACTGGGCAGTCGCTAAAATGCTGATGCGAAAAGAAAGCAGGGGCGTGCTTAATCTATTTGCAGAAATTGATCGTGAGAATGAGGAGCTACTCGAAAGCTTAGAACGTTCATTTGATGCTGAACTCGTCTTATTTGCTGTCTCACGTGATCAGCACGGTCAAGGCATTGGAAATGCGCTGTATCAAGCGTTTTTAGACCAATTAAAACAAGAACAACTGGATACATTTTATCTCTACACCGATACAACGTGTACGTATACATTTTACGATCGGCAAAACTTACACCGCTTAGCAGAAAAGACGATGACTTTACCACTATTTGATGAACAGCTCACCTTGTACATCTACAGTAATACACCATAAAAAAAGCCTGATTTAAGATACGTATCTTAAATCAGGCTTTTCGTTTAATTTGTTAAAATCGATTCAATTTTGGCTAGTTCTTCTGGTGTGAAATCAAGTCGGTCTAATGCTTTCACGTTTTCTTCGATTTGACTCACCCGACTCGCGCCGATTAAAGCACTCGAGACGACACCTTGTCTTAGCACCCATGCTAGGGCCATTTGAGCGAGTGATTGGTCACGTAATCGTGCCATTTCATTAAGTTGAATGACTCGATTTAAAACATCTTCAGAAATATCTTTTTCATTTAAGAACGGAATATGTGATTTGGCTGCTCTTGAATCACGCGGGATCCCGCCTGTATATTTGTTCGTCAATAAGCCTTGTGCCAGTGGTACAAAAGCGATCGCGCCTGCACCAGCATCTTCTAACACATCGGTTAATCCGTCTTCAATCCAACGATTTAACATCGAATAAGACGCTTGGTGAATAATAAATGGCGTTTTTTGTTCCTTTAAAATTTCAACGGCTTTTTCTGTTTCGTCGGCATTATAATTTGAAATCCCAACATATAACGCTTTTCCTTGCTTCACCAATAAATCAAGCGTTGCCATCGTCTCTTCAAGCGGTGTTTCAGAATCAGGGCGGTGGTGATAAAAGATATCGACATAATCGAGCCCCATCCGGCTTAAACTTTGGTCTAAACTTGAGACTAAGTATTTTTTCGATCCCCAATCACCATAAGGCCCGTCCCACATATGAAAGCCAGCCTTGGTTGAAATGACAAGTTCATCACGGTATCCGGCAAAATCTTTCTGCAGAATACGACCGAAATTCTCTTCTGCCGAACCTGCGGGCGGTCCGTAATTGTTCGCTAAATCAAAGTGGGTAATCCCTAAGTCAAACGCCCGTTGTAACATATGACGTTGGTTTTCAAACGAATCCGGTTCACCGAAGTTGTTCCACAGACCTAATGAAATGGCTGGTAATTTCAGTCCTGAACGTCCGACGCGATTATACGTCATCTTTTGGTAGCGGTCTTCTGCTGGTTGATACATGGCGATCTGCCTCCTAGGTGTCAATTTTATTCGTTAACGCTTTCATTCTTGGTTAAAGAAAAAGGAATGATGATCCATTCCTAATAGCCGACTTGCACGGCCGCATTGACAATGTACATTAAGTCATTGCGATCCGCTTGTTCTTCTAACTGAATCCCACTCGTTGTGGCGAGTCCACCTGCTTGGACATCAACGGTAACCTCGCCATAAGGAATCTCAGCTTTAATTTTTTCTAAATCTAACATATCTTGATCTTTCGGCACGCCGAGTACAATGTTCACTTTCATCTGATGTAACGATTGTTCAGGTAAATAATCTTTGATCCCTGGCATTGAATTGTAATGAATTGCATTTTCAACCGCACGAATCGACGCCTTTGTCACATCTTGTCCATGCGTGTCAATGCCAACGCCTGTCTCGATAAATATAATTTTCTCCATGATCGTCACTCCTTCATATTTCCTTCACTATTTCCCGGGAAATGTTACCTTTCATTTTATCACAGGCAGTCACACACTACTAGCAGAAAACAATTCGTGATATGATACAACTAAAGATAATCAATTAAAGGGGTTTTATAGATGCAAATTAATCAAACGAGACTAGCTGAACGGATTCAAACACTTGGTGCGATTGGGACAGATCCACAAGGTGGTTTAACACGATTACCCTTTACAAAAGAAGAAAAAGAAGCCAAAGACTTAATCAAACAATACATGCAAGAAGCGAACTTACACGTCACAGAAGACCAAGTCGGCAATCTATTTGGTACGCGTCAAGGACAAGGAACAAATAGAAAAACAGTTCTTTTCGGCTCACATATTGACACGGTCTACAACGGTGGGAAATATGACGGCGCAGCAGGTGTCTTAACAGCCATTGAAGTGATGCAAACACTGGCGGAGAATAATGCGACACATGATGACGACCTCACCATTGTCGTCTTTACCGATGAAGAAGGCGCGCGGTTCTCATCCGGCATGTTAGGCAGCCAAGCGCTGATCGGAAACTGGACAGAGGACATGTTGCAAACAACAGCGGACAAAAATGGGGTAACCATAGCTGAAGCGATGCAAACGTATGGCTATCAAGCTGAAAAGATCGACACGGTTCAGTTAGATGGAGAATCTTTAAGGTGCTTTTTAGAGCTGCACATTGAACAAGGAAAAGTGTTAGAACAAGAAGACACATCAGTGGGATACGCAACAGGCATTGTCGGTATCCGTTGGCTGAACGTCACGATTACAGGTGAAGCCGATCATGCTGGGACAACACCGATGAACTTACGAAAAGATGCCTTAACCGGCGCAAGTGAAATCATCCAAGCGATTGAAACAAAAGCTAGTACGTATCCTTCACTCGTCGCAACAGTTGGCCAGCTATCCGTTAAACCTAATGGCATTAACATTATACCAGGTGAGATTAGCTTTACGCTTGATACCCGTGACTTAGATGATGTGTTGCTCGATCAGTTTGTTGAGGAAATCCATCAAACGGTTGAGACGATTACCGAAAAACGCGGATTAAACGCCCATATCGATCAACTAAATCGAGCAGAATCGATCGCCACATCACAACACGTGAATGAAGCATTGGAATCCAGTTTGAAAAAGAACCAACTAAAGGTTGTCTCGCTTCCGAGTGGTGCTGGACACGACGTGATGAATATGGCGAGTTTAACAGACGTTGGCCTCATCTTCATCCGAACAAAAGACGGCATTAGTCATCACCCAAATGAGTTTGCTTCAGACAGTGATTTAGCTGATGGCGCGCAAGTCATGCTTGATACGATTATCCAACTGGCTGAGCAGAAAAAGGAGCATGATTAAGATGCAAATCACAATTTTAAGCGTCGGCAAACTAAAAGAAAAATATTTAAAACAAGGCATCGCCGAATACGAAAAACGCCTAAGCAAATACACGAAACTGTCATTAATCGAACTCCAAGACGAAAAAGCACCCGAGAACCTAAGCGAAAAAGACATGACCGCGATAAAAGACAAAGAAGGCGAACGCATCCTACAAAAATTATCAGACGACTCCTTCGTCATCACACTAGAAATTGAAGGTAAGCAACTATCATCCGAACAACTCGCCAAAAAGCTCGACCAGCTCGCCACACACGGCAAAAGCAAAATAGCATTCGTTATCGGTGGCTCACTGGGCTTGAGTGAAGCGGTCATCAAACGAAGCAACTTCTCACTATCCTTCTCAAACATGACACTCCCTCATCAACTGATGAGGCTTGTCTTACTTGAGCAGATCTACCGATCATTTAGGATTAATTGTGGGGAACCTTATCATAAGTAAATGCGGATTTTTAAAAGAAAACGATATGGAGTAGTGCATTAGTAGTTATTCCTATAAGTAAAGATAGATTTTATAGCAAGGTACTTGAGTGATTTAGCCATAAGACTATAAATTACTTTTTAATATTTTTGCGATGTCCAGAAGCAAACTTTTAATAAGAGTAGTAGAAAAGAGAGTGTTGCTATAATAAAGATTCTAAATAACAAATCCATTTTAACCAACTCTACATTAATTAATAGTTTACTGTAACATTTGATGCTGGTACAGTTTCATGGACACATCTTATTAAAATGATTGGAATTAATTTAATAAGATGTGTCCATGAATTTAAGAATAATTACTTATCATCAATAGAAAAATTTTGATTGTACATCAATCAAAGATACTTGCTTAGAATTCATCTTTTCAAATTTGTATTTCATGAAAAGTGCATTATTATCATTATGTGTTGAAAATATTAATTGATAGTCATTTAAAAATTCATGTCTAATTAACTCAACAAATGAGTGAATGTTCATGCTATCCATTTCCTGAATTGGATCATCGATAGCAAGGAACTTTAAGTTTTTTGATATATTATATGTTTTATTTATAGCCAATGTAAAAGCTATTGAAGTTACTGCTAGCTGTCCAGAACTTAAATGATGTATTGCATCGTGATCAGAACTGGTATCTGTTAAGAATTTAATCGCATCACTTTTATCCTTTGTCGATAAAAATATTCCCATACCTTGTTGGTAATTCTGTAATATCTTAGCTGTATAAATGTAAAAAGGAAGTTTAATATTATTTGCCATTTCTCTCTTATGATTTTTAATTGTTTCCTTTATATTATCTCTTACGTTATTCATATTTTCAATAATATTATCTAATCGCCTTTTTCTATCTTTATATACATTTAATATTTCCGATTGATTTTGTGAGAACACAAAATTTATATATGCTACTTTGTGCTCGAGTTCTGCTTCATTTATCTTATAAAAGTTATCTTTTTTTGATTGAAAATATACTTCATAAAGATTATCCGCATCTTCAACTTTATTATTTTCAAAAGTATAGACTTGTTTTCTCTCTTCTAATAATTTCTTTAACTTACCTGATTGATTTTTTAAATCTTGTAATGTTTTTGGTTTATTAATATCATCGAACACTAATTCTGCTAATTCCTTTTCCGGAACTACTCTCCTAATCTTCTTTAAATCATAATCATAAGATTGTACTACTAAATTTCTCATCATTTCAAATAATTCAGACGAGACTTTCATATTCTTTTCAATATTTTCTTTTAGTAGTTCAAAGTCCTCCTTTAGATCCTCATAGCTCCCTAATTTATTCCATGCAATTTTATCTGAAACATACTCAGTTAAGACTAAGAAATCAAACTCTTTATTTTTGAATTCCCCTAATAACTCCAATATTTTTTTATCTATTATTTTATTTTCTTCTTTGTATTTACGCATTTTATGGATAATAGGATTGATGAAATTACTAGTTAACTTCTGTTCTACTTCCACTAGTTTATTTGATTGATCATTCAAAGACTTCCTGAAACTTTCCTCTTTGTTCCTAAACTCCTTATTCAGTTCTTCATATGTTTTCCATATAAACCCACAGTAAGGACAGGAGGAATCATAGTTTTCATCTTTTTTATATTCATCAAGTTTCTCCTTTAATCTATTTCTTAACTGAATCATATCCATCATCAAGCCTTCTATATCACTTGTAGCAGCATTTAATTCTTTTCTATACTTAATTAATTCTAAAAAATCTTCTTTAGTTTTAGGCATGATCTTTTCCACAAATTCTTCTACTTTTTCAATCTTTTCATCTAAATCTGTGAGACTTAAAAACGCATCATATTCCTCGTGTTTTCTATTAATAGTTTTATACTCTTGATACTTATCAACATGATGTTGTAAAATAAATGCTTTCAATTTAAACGTATCTTCTTTTAATTCAAAATCTCCTTTTAACAAATCATAGTGCTTTGTTTTTATTAATTTATGTAAAATAAAATAATTAATAAATTCATCATTCTTAATTTTACTCTCTAAAAAATTAACATTTTGCATTTTATAATATTCATCTGGTTCAAATCGATTAATAAATGATATTATTTTTTTAATTTCTTTTAAATATCCTTCACGCTCTTTAAAAGATACATCTATATCTTTATTTTCAAATAAAGTCTCCTTATCAAATTTTATATCCTGATTAGGAAATAAAGTTGTATATTCAACTGCATCAACTTTCTGAACTGTTTTGTAAGCATCTATCTTGTCTTTCAGTTGATTGGTAATATGGTTAAAGGTACTTAACATATTAGATATACGTTGGAGTTCTGCTTCTTCTTTATTAGTATTGAATAAAAAACTTAATGAATCTTTCCGGTCCTTCTCTGATTGCTTTAAGAAGAACGTTGTTTCTTCCTGTTGTAAATAATTGAATAAATTATAAATATCTTTTATTTCCATATCAGGAGAATTAAAATCAAAAAAATTATTAATTTCTTTACTTGTTAATTCCTTATGCTCTTCTGGATTAAAGGTATCTGCAGAAAAATCATCTGGATAATCTATATATGTTTGTAAAATGTAAAAATCATCTGGTTTATGTTTCCTCCCCGATCGATAAACTCTCTTCTCTTCATCTTTAGGTAAATACTTAGTAATAATTAAATCTTTACTTTTATTTTCTACCTTTTTTTTCAACCATACTTTAACAATTACATCTTCATTTTCATTATTTTGAAAGAATAGTTTATTATAGTCTTTTCTATGATGTGTTACAGCCCCTTTTGTTAAAGTTCTGTGAATTTTACTAGTCAAGCATAATTCTAGTGCATCATAGATTGTTGTTTTACCGAAACCATTTGGTCCTATTAAAAGGTTTGTTTGATTTTCGAACTCAATAATCTTTTTATCTTTTATACCTTTAAAGTTTTTAAGATATATCTTATGAATCTTCATTTGTCTTTTCCTCCAATTCATCAAAAAAATTAAGTAAAATTTCCTCATCTTTTTCCGTATTTAGAAAGGAGTTTTTTAATTGTTCCAGATACTGCTTTTCTTCTTCATTATTTAAAATTGAAAGATTTTTATCTATCCATGAGTGTATTAATTGATATTTATTTAATAAACCTCTATTAACAATATTATCTTTCATCCTTTTTTGTATGGAAATATATGGTTTATCCGCTATTTCATAGATTAAAAATGACAACTTAACATAAAGCTGTATGACAAAGAAAAATTCTTCATCTTCATAATATATTTTTTCAAATTGATCCATTCGTTCAGAATCTAATAACACTTCCTTGATTATCTGTACAACAGCTTTACTGTTCTTAATTTTTTTAATACTACCCTCCGTATAAGCAATTACATATTTTCGAAAATAGTATTCATCTTCTTCTATCTTGTAAATGATTCTTTTATTATTTCGAAAAAATTCTTCTAAATCATTTGTCTTCACATAAATAATCAATGAAGTATTCTTATTTATATCTTCATTCTTTCCATTTAATTCACCTTGAGTATTAATCATTTTATCTGTCTTATCACTCGTGAAAAAACCTTCTAAGTCATCTTCTTTATAACTAGCAGTGAAAAAATATTCTTGATTATTCTTTTGTAAAAACTTGAACTCACCTGCGTCTTTTACTATTTCAAATTCATTTTCATAAAAAATTTCTGCCAAAATATCCTCCATTTTTATCCCTCATTTATCCTTTTAATAACCTCTGTTGCTGTTATGAACTTCATTTCAGAATTCATTATATGAATTTTATTTTCATCATTTTCGTTACTCCAATTAGAGTTGACTTCATCTTGTCCCTTAATAATTTCTGGAACTACTTTTTGATTATTAATTTGACCATTTATCAAAAAATCTCTTTCGTGAATTTTTTTTAAATACTCACTATTATTCGATATTTTTCCAACAACTGATTTTATGCTGGCTTGTTCTCGATTAATGAGTGACAAGGTATATTTTCCATTTTTATATCCTAAATAATCTCTATCAAAAGTTTGTTCTGTTATATTACATAAACATCGATACATTATATCTTTCAAGCTATCTGACTGCAAATGAGTCGTTAGTATTTGACTATTCGCTAGATTATCAACACTTTTCTGGTCTGGATTTAAGTATATGATAAAATTTTTAAATTTATCATCATTTAGGTGGTAAATCTCCTTAATAATTGATCCTATATCATCTATTATCTCTAAATCCAAGTTAGGTGTATTAAGTTGTAATTCTTCTACATAATCATCCCAAACACACATAAATACTTCTCTCATAATTTGAGTATTAGTTCTCTCTTGAGCTCCAGTACTTATTACAATTTCAAGAATTTCTTTTAAACTAAGTGTAGGGTATCCAACAGGTTCTTTTAAATGTTCTTCTCTCACTTGATTATCTAACGCATCTACAATATATAAAAACTTCTCTTTATGTATTTGTTTAATTTCTTTAAAAGGAGAATTTTCTTTTATAAGTATTTCCTTTATTTCTTTAACACAATAGGCTTCTAATTTACATTCTTCATCACTTTTGGAGAAGTCACAAAAATATTCGTGTTCATTATACTGATAAAGTTGTACTTTATTCGGATTTGGTATATAAACTGTTTGTGGAGGTACTACTTTTTCAAACTCCTCCTCTGTTAAGCCGAACCCTTCTACTTCAACTATTGTATGTAAGTATCGAGAACCCTCGTCTACCTCTATCTCTCCCGGACTATTATCTTCTTTTATTGAACGATATTGGAATGCTTGGGTTTCTTTCGTCATTTCACCATTAATTATAGGGTATGCTTCTTGCAATACATCTTTATATGCATTTGGATAATTTCCATTTTTATATGCTTTTACTTGATGCCTTGAATTTACTTTAGAACCATGCATAATATCGAAATCTTCTGCTGATTCAAACTTTATTATCCAATTATTAATCGTTTCATCTTTTTCTAATAATTCATTTATTTTTCTTAATGCTAAAAGAACTCCAACCTTTGATTGGTGAGTGTAGCCGTGCCAACTAGCAGTAGCATTTCTATTAGACATAATATCACTCATTTCCATTTATTATTGAATTCCAAGTATAAAGTATTTAAACAACTATCTAAAATGAATTTATTTTTTTATAAAGCTTTAAATACATTGAATAATCTATGTACTTATAATGAAAATTCTATGTAAATTACTAGATGCTTTCTTTTCAAATGTAAATAACATATATTTAAAGATAGATATTTTAAAAGTGAATTCTTTCTAATTGATAACTATTTTGGAGAACTTCTTCATAAAGTTCTTTTCATCCCCTTCTACACCAAAAAAGCACGTTAGGCACATCACAGAGAACCTTATTACTAAGTAGATGAGTCTATCACTCTTACATATGTGACCGTCAAGTAAAATATTACAGTTTTTGCTGATTAATTTGTTACACTTTCCTGCCCGAAGATGTTCTTACGATGCTTCATTCGATAACTGTCACCGTTTAAATGTATAATT
>NZ_FMYI01000010.1 GCF_900096905.1 Pelagirhabdus alkalitolerans
GTTAAGTTTATCTAAACTCGGTTCAAAAGCACTAGCTTTTGTCTTACTTCATTTCTTAACGTACTGGTTGTTTCGTTCAGTTTTCAAAGATCAATTTAATTCGTCACACATTTTTGCGACAAGATTTAATATAGCACGCATCGGCGCTTAAGTCAATCTTTTTTTAAATGTTTTTGCAAAAATAATGTAGGTCGTTGTCTGTATTAAGATGACAACAAAAAATAATATAGCATACCCTATTTAGTCATGCAAGAGTTTTTTTATGAAAAAAATAAATTCATCATGATTTTGATGCATAGCTCATAGCCTCCATTTCATACAATGGATTAATAAAGAGTTTTAGAAGGGGGATTTGATGGATCAGGGCATTTATTTTATAAAACTTACGACTATTAAACGTGTGGGGTTATTTATTTTACTATGTAGTTTCATCTTTCTCATAAATCAACAACCCCCTAACCAGTCCGCGGATGTTTTTTCAACTAACGGTCAACCTCTCGCTTTATCAAAAAGTGACTTCAACACATCTGACGTGTCTCTAACATTTAACATGATTTGGGGGGATGAAGTCATTGAAGACATATTAGATAGATTAGAAACCGAGGACGTCGTCGCTTCTTTTTTTGTTTTGGGAGAATGGGCAGAGCATCATCCTCATCTAATGGAAATGATTGATAACCAAGGACATGAAGTGGCATTATTAGGTTATCGATATAAAAATTATTCAAATCCTAATCCTGATTTAATTCAAAAGGATCTATATAAAGGACAAACTATATTGGGGAAACTTGGGTTTAATCAATTAACTCTATTTCGTCCTCCCGTTGATCAGTTAGACGATCAAGTGTTAGACACAGCTACTAAACTTGGTTTTGACGTCGTCAGGTGGAGTGTCCAAGGATTTGATCTTACCGCCAATCACCCAGACACTATTTCTAAACACGTGATGAAAGAAGTAAGTGGAGGGGATATTGTTATGTTACATGCTTCAGATGACGCCATCCACACACCGGAAGCTCTGACTGATATTTTATCACATTTAAAAGAGGAAAAGTTAAAGCCTGTTACCTTATCTCAATTAATCAGCCAAGCGGAAGTCGAAACGGAATTAATTGAATAAGTTGCGGGATGACCCTCCGCTTCCAGGCAAAAAGAGTCTGGGACAAAACAAAAATGAATATCTTAAAACACGAATGATCCGATAAAAAGGTCACCGCAATCTGGAATGGACCCCCTTTCTGCGGGCACGGCCTCAGCTAACTTTAGAAGCAAAAATCGCTTCTAAAGTGGATCTTCGGCTTGTGCTTTTCCCGCAAGAGTCTCGTCCATTCCAGATTGCTTTGAAATATGTAAACAAATAGCCGGACAAAAAATAGTTAAAACACTATTTTTGTCCGGCTATTACATTGACTTATTTACTTTTGTCTCAGACTCTTGCTTTTATTCATGTTCTAACACGTGACGCGCCATTGCCTCATATGTTTTGCCGATCGGATGATCAGCCGGATAAATGGAGCCACGATCATTTGAATCATCATTAGGCTGTCCTAAAGGAATTTGTCCGATTAACGGTGCACCCAAATCATCTGCAAGCGTCTGTCCTCCACCACGACCGAAGACATATTCTTTTTCGCCGGTCACTTCACTTTGAAAATAACTCATATTTTCAACAATACCGACAATTTGATGGTTCGTATTAATTGCCATGCGACCTGCACGCGTTGCTACAAACGCAGCTGTTGGATGTGGTGTGGTCACAATCAATTCTTTTGATTCCGGAATCGTATTGTGAACAGCTAGTGCCATGTCTCCCGTACCAGGCGGTAAATCGAGTAAAAGATAGTCCAATTCGTCCCATTCGACTTCAACGAAGAAGCTTTTTAACATTTTACCTAGACGTGGCCCTCGCCAAACGACAGGTTCGTTATTCTCAACGAAGAAGCCCATCGACATCAATTGCACACCATGCGCTTCAACTGGAATAATGCGATTTCCTCTAAGCTTCGGTCGATGCGTGATGCCCATCATATCAGGCACGCTAAAGCCATAAATATCAGCATCAATGATACCGACCTTTTTCCCTAAACGCGCCAATGCAACTGCCATGTTGACAGTGACGGTTGATTTACCAACGCCACCTTTACCACTTGCAATGGCAAGAAATTTTGTTTTCATTTTTCCATTTAATAATGTTGGCTTTTCTTCTTCTTTTGATTGAAATTGATTTAAAACTTCTTCAGATAATTGATCAAATCGTAACCCCACAGATTCTGCGCCTGCTCGTTTTAGCTTATTAACAACCTCTTGTTGAAGTTGCATCTGTTCGGGAGTGTTCATTTTAGCAATTCTTATTTTTGCCGATACATGACCTGATGATTCTTTAATTTTAACTTCATCAATCCCATTCGTTTCTTTCAATGTTTTATGTATAAACGGATCCTTAACCGGTTGGAGTAATGCAATCACTTGTGTTTCGGTTAACACCTTTTAACCACCTTTCGAGTCTTTTTCTTATGTGCGTAGTATAGCATACTCCAAACCGCTTCTAAACCGATGTGTTTTCTTCGTCGTAAAAATCAAGAATACCGTAATAAATACTAGCTGCTATCCTTTTTTGATAAATGTCCGTTTTAAGAAGCGCTCGTTCTTTTTGGTTAGACAAAAAACCAATCTCCACTAACGCAGCAGGACAAGATGCATGCTTTAATAAAAATATACGATTGAGTTGCATCGCATCTCGATTTGTATCTAAATTTGATTTAAATTGATTTTGAATGCTCGTCGCTAGCTGCTTTGAATCCTGTTGACTCGCATGAAAAAATGTCTGTGCACCAGACCACTTCTGTGATGATACAGCATTTAAATGAACAGATAAAAACAATGCTGCTTCCTTGTTCTCTATAAATTGAGCACGCGCATTTATATCTTCAACTTTTCGTTTCGCAATAGAGGTTGTACCCTCGTTCGCCAGATCACGATCCGCTTCTCGCGTTAAGTACACCAAGGCCCCCGCTTGCTGTAAGTAGTCTTGTAAATACTCACTCACCTGTAACGTGATATCCTTTTCGAGTGTTCCATCTGGTGCAACCGCCCCACCATCTACACCCCCGTGACCCGGATCGATGACAATCACTTCGCCTGTAAGTGGAAGTGGCAAGCTTGTCTCTTCAGCAAATCGACTATCTAAAGCACCACTCATTAAAAAAACCAATAGAAAAAAACCAACGAGCCAGCTAACGATAGATACTATTTTCAAAATCGATCGCTCCTTCATTCAGCTGTTTACCTATTTTATGTTTTGATAGCTTCTTTTAGACCGTCTTAAAAATTCAGTGTTAGTAAGTAAGAGAATATTATATGTTATTCTTAATGAAGAAACATATTTCATTCACACAAAACCGGTTCTACAAATCACTTCGATATAATAGGAGGAAGTTCATCATGGATATTCGGTTTCTTCATTACTTCGTTACCATCGTTAACTGCGACTTTAATATGACGCGCGCCGCAAAAGAAAGTCTTATATCTCAACCCGCTTTAAGTCAAATGATCCATCAATTTGAAAACAATGAAAACATCACTTTGTTTGAGCGCTCAGGCGGTCGCCTTAAAAAGCTAACATACGCTGGAGATCGTCTTTATACACATGCCGTTGACATTTTAAAAAAGCACCAAGTTATGGTGGAGGAAATGCAGAAAGAATCTACTGAACTAAGAGGACATGTGAAAATCGGTATCCCTCCTGTTGTAATATCGATCATTTTCCCTGATTTGCTGCCAACCTTGATTCGAGATAATCCGAAAATCCAATTAGAACTTCTTGAATTAGGAGCCGTTGAGTTACGACAACAATTACAAGCAAAAGAAATCCCAATTGCTGCACTTCTTACGCCTACTCACCTTGACGAGTCGCAATATGAATCACATATTCTATTCTCAGACAAGCTTACTGCATTTGTCAGCGCAGACCATCCTTTTGCCAAAAAAGAGTGTCTTGAATGGGAGGATTTTGACCAGCAGTCAATCGCCATCTTTGACCAATCGTATATGATTCACCATCAATTAAAAAAACAATTTAAAGATGCTCAAGTTAAACCTTTGATTCAGCTACAATCCGCTTCATGGGATCTTTTGCTTAATTCAACACGTCACTCTAACTTAGTCACTATTTTACCTGGACCATTAGGTGAGCTTTTTCAAACACCAGAGGTAAAACAAATCCCAATTCATGACCCGATTAAGTGGGAAGTAGCTATTTGCAGACGACGTCAAAAATATCATAGCTTAATAGAAGATTATATATTTAAACACATTGCCAAGCATCGAACGGATCATAACAGTTTATGATCCGTTCTTCCCCAGATAAAAATCAGCCCCCATTAAAAGGAGCTGATTTTTATTTTCGATTATTTTTAAACTAATCCGAGATTAGCAAAGATGATCGCTACAATAACAGAAATAATTGGAATGATAATACCGACAACAGCAATATCAATGTAACTATCCTTATGCGTTAAACCTGAAACAGCGAGTAACGTAAGGACGGCTCCATTATGCGGTAATACATCGAGTCCACCAGAAGAGATGGAGGCAACACGGTGAAAGGCTTCAAGCGCCACACCACTCGTCTCAGCAGCCTGCACATAATAATCTCCTAACGCTTCAAGCGCAATCCCCATACCGCCTGAAGCTGAACCTGTTGCACCTGCCAAAATATTAACGGATGCCGCTAAGGAAATCAGTGGCGTACCCGGGATAGCCGTTAAGGCCCCTGTTAGTGTCGCAAACCCAGGAGAAGCTTGTACGACTGTTCCAAAACCAACGGCAGCACTTGTATTCATAATGGCACCTAATGAACCTTTAGCACCTTCGTTTACAGATCGTGAGAATTTTAGTTTTTTGATTTTATGGATATTTAAAAGTAATGTGGCAGCGATTCCTACAAGTAGGGCGATAACAATATCCCACCCTAAAAAGTTCAGCGTCGCAACGACTAATACAAGTGGAATTAGAGCAATAAACATGTTCGGTTCATCATCTTCTATATTCAACACCGCTTTATCTTTTGGTTCAGTATAAACCTCACCATTTGCTAGCAGTTTATTTTGACGCCATACTAAATAGAGATACCCGCCTACAGCAATCACGATGGCTGATGCAATCCCCATTATAGGAGCAGCAGTTGGTGTTGTCCCAAAGTAATCCATCGGAATCAAATTTTGAATCTGGGGCGTACCTGGTACAGCTGTCATCGTAAATCCAAATGCCCCCAATGCAATGGCACCAGGAATTAATCGACGTGGTAGATTTGCTTCTTTAAATAAATTTAGTGCAACCGGATAAACAGCGAACACAACAACAAACAAGCTAATACCACCATACGTTAAGAGTGCAGCTGATAAGACAACCCCCATAACAGCACGCTTGACGCCTAATACTTCTGATAGCTTTAAGGCGATCGATTTGGCCATTCCGGTATCTTCCATCAACTTACCAAAAATTGAACTCAACATAAACACCGGGAACCAATCCCCTAAGAACCCAATTAAACCTGACATATACGTCCCTGTATACGCTTCCAAAAGATCGAGTCCACCGGTCATCGCGACGACACCGGCTGATAACGGGGCAATCCATATGATCGAATACCCCATATAGGCGAGTACCATTAACATAATTAAACCAATAAAAATCCCTATAATATCCACTATTCTCACTCCCACTATTTTTTCTCTCTAGGATAAGTGCAGACGATCACAACACTTATCCCCTTTATCATTTATTTAATCTATTGCGCTGTATAACCTGCATCAAGCACGACCGCTTGTCCTGTGACCCCTTTTGCACCTTCACTTGATAAGAAGAGTGCATAGTTTGAAATCTCAGAAACATCTAATAATCGCTTTTGCGGAACTAATGGGTATAAAATATCTTCTAACACACTTTCTAATGGCACTTGGCGCGTTCTAGCTAAGTCTTCAAACTGCCCACGAACAAGAGGTGTATCAACGTAACCTGGGCATAAGGCGTTAACCGTCACACCTTCAGAAGCTGATTCCAGTGCCGCTACTTTTGTTAATCCAATAATGCCATGTTTAGCGCTATTATAGGCTGCTTTGCCTGCAAAACCGATCACACCATTAATTGATGCCATATTAATAATTCGCCCAAACTGTTGTTTTTTCATGATCGGCAAGGCATATTTCGTCGCTACAAATGGTGCTGTTACCATGATCTTCTGCATGAGTTCAAATTTCGCTGTCGGAAATTCTTCAATAGGTGACACGTGTTGAAGACCTGCATTGTTAATTAAAATATCGAGTCGTCCATATGTTTCAACCGTTTGATTAATCGCGGCTTCGATTTCCGGCTCACTTGTTACATCTAATTTAATCCCCAAACATTCATAACCTTCTGATTGAAGTGTTTTCACCTCATCCATCAACTTCTCTTCTTGAATGTCTGTGAAAACGACTTTTGCCCCTTTTTTCAAAAAATCAACACCAATTTGATATCCAATGCCACTTGCTGCCCCTGTTACTAACGTTACTTTGTTTTCGACCATGCTAAACGCCTCCTAAATATTTAGTGTCATATCTTTTACATCATCAGCAATCGTAAGCGGTGCTTCTGTTGCCTCTTTTATTTCATCGATCGTAAACGCTGGGTTGTACTCGATTAACGTTAATCCTTGATTTGTTACTTCAATGACCCCCATTTCCGTTACAATAAGATCAACCGCTTCAGATGCAGTTAAAGGTAAGTTGCATTCATTTAAAATTTTCGGGCTTCCCTTTGCGGTATGTTGCATCGCAACAATCACCTTTTTCGCTCCTTCAAGTAAATCCATCGCACCACCCATACCTGGAACCATTTTTCCTGGAATCATGTAATTTGCGATATTGCCATGAAGGTCAACTTGCAACGCCCCGAGTATCGTACAATCGACATAACCTCCACGAATAATACCAAACGAGGTCGAGCTATCAAAGAATGCGCCTCCTTGTTCAATTCCAACCGGTTGACCACCAGCATTCACAATCGTACCGTCGTCCTCTTCATCTTCTTTTAGACCGCGTAATCCTACAAACCCATTTTCTGACTGGAACATCACCTCAACATCATCTGGGATATAGTTGGCTGCTTTTGTCGGCAGGCCGATTCCTAAATTCACTAACGATTGATCTTCAAGTTCATAAGCAACACGTTTAGCAATAAGTGTCTGCATCTCTTCTTTATTCATTGTCTTCACCTCGTTTTACAACATAATCAACAAATACGCCTGGTGTCATGACTAAATTCGGATCCATCTCACCTTTTTCAACCACTTCATCGACTTCAACAATGGTTGTTTTGGCAGCCGCTGCCATCATGGCATTAAAATTAACCATTGACCCCTGATATTGAAGGTTGCCTGCTTTATCAGCTTTTTTCGCATTGATGAGTGCGACATCCGCATGTAGTGGCGTCTCTAATAAGTAATTCACACCATCTACCGTTAACTTTTGCTTGCCTTCTTCTACGCGTGTCCCTACACCTGTCGTTGTTAAAATACCACCCAGCCCAAATCCGGCTGCTCGAATGCGTTCAACTAACGTCCCTTGAGGAACCAATTCAACATCCAATTCACCTTCTGTCATTTGACGGCCTGTTTCTTTGTTCGTTCCAATGTGAGATGCGTACAATTTTTTAACACGTTTATCGCGAATTAATTTGCCTGATGCATAATCAATTTTTGCCGTATCACTGCTGATGAGCGTAATATCACGAATATCTTTTTCGATGAGTGCATCGATCAATTCCGGAGGCGCCCCATTTCCCATAAAGCCCCCAATCATGATCGTGTCTCCGTTTTTAATATTTTTAACCGCTTCTTTAATTGTTGTTAACTTATCCATGTCAAATCCTCCTATCTTTCAATCACCATTGAAATCCCTTGTCCTCCACCGATACACAGTGTTGCTAAACCGTGTTTAACATCTTGTTTCATCATTTCATGGACCAGTGTGACTAAAATTCGTGTACCACTTGCGCCAATCGGATGACCCAACGCGATTGCTCCACCATTTACATTCACAATATCTGTATTCAAACCTAAATCTTTCACAACGCTGAGCGATTGTGCCGCAAAGGCTTCATTTGCCTCGATCAAGTCAAGATCATCAACTGTTAAGTTCGCTTTTTGAAGTACTTTTTTCGTTGCTGGAATGGGACCACATCCCATAATTTCATGTTGAATACCAGCACTTGCATAAGCTTTAATACGTCCGATGACTTCTAATCCAAGTTCATCTGCTTTTTCGGCACTCATCAGTAACACGGCTGCTGCACCATCATTGATTCCTGATGCATTCCCTGCTGTGACAGAACCGTCTTTCTTAAAAGCAGGCTTTAATTTGGCCAATCCTTCAGCCGTTGCACCAAATCGAGGATGCTCATCCGTATCGACTGTCACCGGATCACCTTTTCGTTGAGGTATTTTAACAGGTGATATCTCTTCTTTAAATCGATTTGCTTTAATTGCTTTTTCAGCACGCTGCTGGCTTGTTGCAGCGAACGCATCTTGTGCTTCTCTTGTAAAACCGTATCGATCATTAATATTCTCAGCTGTTATGCCCATGTGATAGTGATCAAATGCATCCATCAAGCCATCTGTTAAAATCGTATCTTTTAGGCTTATATCACCCATTTTCTTGCCAAATCGTCCATTCGGTAAAACATGTGCTGCTTGACTCATGCTTTCTGTTCCACCTGCAATAATTACATCTGCATCACCGACCATAATCGATTGAGCACCTAGGGCAACTGATTTCAATCCTGAACCGCACACTTTATTGATCGTAAATGAAGGAACGGCCTCTGGAATCCCCGCATTCACTGCAATTTGTCGGGTCACATTCTGACCATGTCCTGCACCAAGTACATTTCCGAAAATCAATTCTTCTATATCACCAGGTTTGACCGGGCTATCCTTTAATAAGTCTTTTACGACCGATACACCTAAATCAACTGGTGATACATCTTTTAGTGATCCTCCAAACGTTCCAATTGGGGTACGTAATGCTTTAACAATCACGACATCTTTCATAAAAAATGCCTCCTCTATAAGTTTTTGTTTTTTATGTTCATCTTTAATTAATTAATAAGTAACCGCTTACAATTTGATTATAAGTGGAGGTGTTGGTGAAGTCGAATACATCATTTTTATCTACCCAATAAGTTTTACTTATGGAATGAATGGGAGTATCTAAAACGAAACATTCTTAACCACATAAAAAAACCCACCCTTTATAGGTGAGTTTGATCATCCAGTATCGATTGCGCCCAATTTTGAGCATCTTTATAAATTGGAATGATTGCCTGTTTGTCAAAGTTAAGCTGATCAGCAAGCTCGTCAACTTGACACCAATTCGCTTGTTCATACGCTACAGCCAATTGATAAATGGGGGTTAACTCGCTTTTTTCTTCCAATAATCCTGCTTCAATTTCACGATCCAACGATAATTCCTGAATGAGCTTATCCAATGGCTGCCGGAGTATAGCAGGCAATTGTGAAAAATAGCCGATCAAAAAGGCTTCTTGACTCTTGTTTAAGTTTAGTAGTATGGCTAGTTGCTCAGACATTTTGGCACGATAATAAGAACTGACGATTAATTCATTTAGTTCAGGTACCTCCATATAATCATGGTGCTCACGTAATGCTAACACATATAACCACTTTTTGATTTCCTTAGGACCGAGTAAAACAACAGCACGCTCAATTGAATTAATCCTTTCTAATCGCCGGTAAAACGGAGAATTAATAAGCCTCAACAATTTATAAGCAAGTGACAAGTCATTTTGAATAATCGATGCTACTTCCGTTAGCTCCACTTCTTCTCGGTCAATCTGTTGAATCAGTTGAATATAAGTATAATAAAAACTAGGAATTTCAAATGACTCCATTAGTTGTGGACGCATAAAAAAGAACCCTTGGAAAAAGTCATAACCCAATTCCAGCGCTTCTTGAAACATTGCTTCTGTTTCAATCTTCTCTGCAATTAATTGAATATGGGGGAATTGATGACGCACAGCCCAAACAACTTCTTTTCGTTTTTGTTTATCTGTAAATTGAAGAAAATCAATTTTTAAATATGTCAAATGGGGTAATAACCCCGCTTCATACCACTCATCAAATAGTTCAGCCGTCACATCATCTAGCGCAAATCGGTATCCCTTTGTTGCTAATCGCTTAATGAGCTTAATCACGCGTTCGTTTAACTGAATGGATTCTAACAATTCAATCACAATATCATCCGGTTGAAACTGTTCAATAACCCCTTCTTGTAGCAAGTTATCGGTAAAGTTAACAAAAACATCCGATTGCCCTGTTAAACGGTCTAGTCCAATATTCAAAAACGCATTGACCATGACCTCAATGGTTGCTTGGTCACCATCAAATACTTGATTAGGCTGTTCACTTCTATAAAGCAATTCATATGCAAACACTTGACGATGTCGATCTAAAATAGGTTGTTTAGCAACTAACACTCGATTCATGGTGATTCCCCTCACTGGCTGATTTAAAGACTATTGGCACATTAAAATCAGACTATCATATTTGAAAGTTATGTCAATTAGTTATTTGTTCCCTATTATACCATTATTTAAAGCAAAGAAGGTTAGTCACTTAATGACTAACCTTCTTTTTAATCGAGCGTTAAATCTAATTCAGGTCCTGCTGGAACAATCCCATTCGGATTAATATTTTTATGACTCTTATAATAATGATCCTTAATATGCTTAAAGTTTACTGTTTCTGCAACTCCAGGATAGTTATATAATACTTTGGTGTAATGCCATAGATTTGGATACTCCGTTAATCGTTTCAAGTTACATTTAAAATGACCATGATACACAGAGTCGAACCGAATGAGCGTTGTGAATAATCGCCAATCGGCTTCTGTCAGCACATCACCCACTAAATACTTTTGTGATGCTAGTCTTTTTTCTAACATATCTAGAGATTCAAACAACTTCGTCACTTCTTCTTCGTATACGTCTTGTTTTGTGGCAAAACCTGCTTTGTAAACGCCGTTATTCACTTCATGGTACACCTTTTCGTTAATCGCATCGATCT
The DNA here is from genome assembly GCF_900096905.1 of Pelagirhabdus alkalitolerans. GTDB lineage: Bacteria > Bacillota > Bacilli > Bacillales > Amphibacillaceae > Pelagirhabdus > Pelagirhabdus alkalitolerans. The sequence continues at coordinate 11,120 of NZ_FMYI01000010.1, forward strand.
CACCTACTAAATGGTCAGGTCTATAATCATAATCATCCGCACCTAAATGATTAAACGCGGTATTAAATATTCGAATAATATCAGCCGATTCATTATTGACGATTGTTTCTTCCTTTAAGTCAAACAATACGGGTACGGATACACGGCCACTATAGCTTGGATCTGCTTTTTGATAAATTTGATAAAGATACGTTGCATCCATGACTGGATCGGGAACGACACCATCTTCAGGTTCAAACGTCCAACCTTTATTCTCACGATATGGATTCACAACAGAGACTGAGATCATATCTTCCAGCCCTTTAATTTTTCTCATAATAAGCGCACGATTTGCCCACGGACACGCATAAGACACATACAAGTGATACCGATTCGGTTCAGCTTTAAACCCGCGATCTCCTGTAGGACCAGCACTTCCATCAGACGTCACCCAACGACGAAATTGTGATTCTTTACGAATAAACCGACCTTCAGCATCGCTTTTAATATCCTCTGCATCGTCATGCCATTTACCATCAACTAATAACCCCATACAGTCACTCCTCTTTTTTTATGACAAATTTATCCTAGTTTACCTATACACGTTTTGATGCCTCCTAAAACATAAACCGCTATCGCAACCTGAAGCACATTGCGTTAAAATTTACATATAATCCCTAATTAAAAAAGGAGAGATGCACTATTTTTCTAAAAAGATATAAGTCCAAACAAGATCTTGAAAACTATAAGGTTTACACGACACTGATCAACTTTTGGATTGCTTTTTTAGTCCCGGTCTTAGGTATTTTCTTAGCCATGTATAATAAACGAGTAGTTGCTAAAAATGATTATCCGAAATGGATGGATAAAACTGCTAACATTGCTATAATACACCAATCGATCGTGATAATACTTGTTGCTATAGGTATCTATATATCTAGCTAACCATCAAGAGACTTACATAATCAAAAGTTCTAGATAGAATTTACAATTTCGTAAGCAAGGAGTGGGGGGACATCATTAAAGTATCATTTTCGGTGATGTACTCATCATTGATCTGTTCATTTAGACCATTAAATACTTTTCGATAGATCGTTTTGTGCCATACATAACCACCACAACTAAACATTAAGCAAATTACATTAAAAAAATCATAGATCGATTAACAGTAATACAGATAACTCTAAGGTTATTCTTACTGGGTATTATTTTATAATAAGAATTCGCGTTTCGCTTGCTCATGTTTGTCTAATATAATATTTTCGTATTTGATACCAAACTCCTTAAGCAACTTAATATTTTCTCTAAGAAACTCATCACTGCCAACAATATAGAAAAAGCCCTCCTGATCTGAAGCTAAACGTTTCACCTCTTCATAATAATCAAATCGATTATCTACAAATTTTGATGTGAAGCTCTTATCGACAGCCGTTGTAAATAGATCAGTAAACAAAAATTGTCTTGATGACTCAATATTCAAAGAATAAACTTCATTAATATTAGATGAATCTTCAAAGTATTTCATAACAAGCGGTCTAAAAGTTGCTAAAGCGACACCTGATGATAAAAGGTAAATAGATTTTCCTTCATTTTTTATTGGGACGTTCGATTGTGTCTTGAATAATGCTACCTCATCACCAATATCAAGGTTTTTTACAATCGACTTAAACTCGGAACAGTGTTCTTTTATACGAGTTGTAATACCTATTAAACCTTCATCTGGTAAAGTCGATATTGACATATGCCGAACAAGACTACGATTGGGTTTATCACTAGCATTAAAACCTTTCATAGCAAAGTGAGTGTGAGCGCCCTCTTCCCAAGTAAAACCTTCTGGGCATTCAAGAAGATATGTTCTTACCTCACTAGATTCTTCAATAACTTTATTAATTTTAGTCCAATATATTTGCATTCATCATTCTCCTTTGTACATTAACTAATATAACTTACTATAACCTAATTGATAATCATTTTCAATTAGGTTACATGCACGTTCAATTAATTTTTGATTAAAATGACGCATCAAATAGAATAACGATAAAGTAAATATCAGCTGCATCCACTAGTTATTCATTAGATCAAGTGAATTAAGTTTAAAAGGATCGATAAAAGGCTATATCAACGTCATAAAGAAGTATGATTTTAGGGGGGGGCATAATATGAAAGCTGCAAAAATGGTCGCATGGATTTGTTTGATTGCGATGACGGCTGGTTTAATTAATGCATTTGTTAATGGTGATTTTTTCATAGATGGAGGCGCCTTATTTGAAAACCCTTGGGGTGTCATGTCGATCATTGATCTATACGTCGGCTTTGCTTTATTTTCTATATGGATCGTCTATCGTGAGAAAACTCGATGGAAAATGATCATTTGGGTTGTAACGATGATGATTTTTGGGTTCTTAACAGGAAGTATTTATGTATTAAAAGCACTCTATGAATCTAAAGGGGATTGGCAGGTCGCACTTCACGGTTTGAATCGAGGTGCTAATAATGGAAAAACTTAAAGAGTGGAAAGAACAACTCTTGCTCGTCTTTCAGAACAAAACCATTGATGCCATCTTCCCACCACTGATCTTCTTTCTAGCGAATCAATTTTTTTCTTTAGAAATGTCGGCAGGCCTCACACTGATCTATTTGGTTGCACTCATTATTTATCGAGTCTTCAAAAAGCATACGAAAAAGTATGTATTAGTTGGGGTAGGCGGGAGTTTAGTTTCAATCGGCTTTAGCTTTTGGTCTGGCGAAGCAATCAATTACTACCTGCCTGGTCTTATCTCAACAGGTATGATTGTGATCGCATGTGTTGCCTCATTGCTCATGAAAAAACCGCTCGCTGCTTTACTCAGTCACATTACGAGAGGGTGGCCAATTGAATGGTATTTCCGAGATGATATTCGCCCAGCGTACGAGATCGTAACATTACTATGGGCCGTGTACTTTTTCATTCGATTAGCGGTTCAAACACCTCTATTCTTAATGGAAGCATTCTCTGCTTACTTTTTCGTGAACAATATACTTGGCTGGCCTCTTAACATCACAATACTCATTATCACATATGTTATCGGTATTCAGCAGTTAAGAAAACGAAAAGGTCCGAGCGTTGAGGAATTTATAAACAATGAACAACCACCTTTTGAAGGGCAGCAGAAAGGCTTTTAATTTGCATAAAAAGGACGTGCTTTTATAGCACGTCCTTTTTCGATTCTTTTAAATCAGCGCAGTAATGTAATAACTAACAACCGATACTAAACCACCTAAAGTCGTTCCCCAAATTAAATCAACAATGGTCACCTTAAGCGGCCATTTATCAAGGGTTGCTAAATTCGTTAAATCATACGTTGAATAAGCAATCAAACCAAAGATTAAGCCTCTTATGAGTGCGTCACTCATACTCTCCATTTGTAGCGCTGGATCAATGACGAAATAGACGAGTCCGAAAATGAAGATGAAATAAAAGATTACAGCAGCTGTCCAATTGGTTTTTGCTTTCATTAAAAATCCAATTTGTTCTTTATAAAACGTTCTAGCGACAAGGCCTAGCCAAATAATATCAATCACAAAAAAGACAACAAACGTCACGAGATAAGCGATCAAAAAATCCATAAGCTTTTTCCTCCTATTCGGTTATATACGCAACTGCGACAGCACCTGCACCGGCTCCAACAGCAATCACACCTGAACTTTCCGTGATATATTCCGGTTCCTGATTTAATGCCGTTTTTAATTCTTCAGCAAACGCCTGACCAAGCTTAGCATCATTGACATACGTCACGGCGAAATGCTTGATCCCTTTTGTATCTTTTATGTTTTTTAAATGCTTAATAATTTTCTTCTGTGCTTTTTCTGGATTAAAAGCAATTTTAAACACTTCACCTTCACCATTCTCATCGAGCGATACGATCGGTTTTAAACCAACCTTTTTAGCAATCCCGCCAGCTCGAACGCTAAGACGTCCTGAGGCAATCATATTATCTAACGTATTAATTTTGACGAGAATTTTTGATTGATCGATCGAACGATTCGCCTCACGAATGATCTCATCAACTGATTTATTGGCCTTCAAGTTCTGAATCGCTTGCCACACGATTAACCCTTCTGCTACCGAGTTTTGCTTCGTATCGATCACATGAATCAATTGTTCATCTTGATTAAATACTTCAGCCGCTTTTGTGAAAACATTATACGTCCCGCTTAATGCTTTAGCGACTGAAAAAACAACCACTTCATCATAATAGGTGAGTAAATAACGATATGCCTCTTCAACTGTCTTTGCCGTCGGTTGAGAAGAGGTCGGATGACTATTTTTATTTTTCGCCAATTCAAATAGCTTTTCATTCGTAATCGTTAGTTTATCCACAAAAGATGTTTCACCGACCAGAAGTGATATATGAACGACATGGACTTGCGCGTCATCCAGGATCTCTTTCGGTAAATCAGCGATCGAATCTGTCACAATTACTGTCTTGTATTTTTGATTATAAATTCTTTCATACTGCATCATCATGTCATCGACTTTTTGTTCGATAATATGACCATGATCAGACAAACGATCGAACATTTCTGCCGGTTCATTCGTATGAATATGCAGTCTTGTCTTCGTTTTCCCTTTCACTTGAACGATTGAATCACCCAAATCTGTCAACAAGCTCTTCAAATCTTCAACACTTGAGTCGTGTTCAATTAATGCTTCGGTACAGTAACGATAGTCACCGATATCATGATCATCTTCATGAATAGCAGGGATGGTTTCTTCTGTCTCTAATTGATCAGTTGAAATGGCGTGGCCTCTTACGCCATCTAAAAAACCTTTAACAAAGTAAGCAAACCCCTTAGCACCTGAGTCCACAACAGACGATTTTTTCAAAACCTTTAATTGTTCCGTCGTATTCCCCACTGCACTTTCGACCTTTTCAAATGCTGTTTCTAAAAGCTGATCAAAAGCATCATGACTCTCTAGCTCTTTACTTAATGCATCATGGAACACACTCATCGTTGTCAAAATGGTTCCTTCTACAGGTTTTTCTACGGCACGATAAGCATACTCCATTCCTTCTTTAATCGCTGTAGCGAAACTCTCTTTTGTAATGACCGTCTCTTCTGTAATCCCTTCACTAAATCCTTGAAAATACTGGGCAAAAATTAAACCTGAATTACCTCTTGCGCCAATAATGGCAGAATCAGCAATCGTATCCACAGTCGTTTTCGTATTGTCTTTAAGTTCTGAATGATGAACAATGCTATGCATCATTGAGAAAAGATTGCTTCCTGTATCCCCATCAGCGACAGGAAACACGTTAATGTTATTTAAAAACAAGCGATTATTCATCACTTCTTTAGCACCGTTAATTAAGCCGTTATATAACTCGTCATATGTGATTGTCTCCATGCTCATCTCCATCTTTCTATGGTGTTTTTATAGTATACAAGTCGCCCTATGAACCTAGGCAACTTGTATACACGTTTATTATTTTGCTAGGATGATTAGTTTATCTTATCCCTTCTTACCCCAAGGGAAAATCATCGGCACCCGCTTCTTATATTCTTCCCATTCTGCATACTTCTCCATATTTTTCTCAAGGAGAGGAGTTGAAATCTTAATTAATACTAAACTCATAATGAGCGGTGAAATTATCAGGATAGCATAATAAACAATATTCACATCACCTGTAAACATCATCGGAATACCGGTAATGTACAAGCCAACCCAAATTAAGATTTCACCAAAGTAGTTCGGATGTCGCGTCACTGACCATAACCCCGTCTGAAGTAACTTACCTGATTTTTGATTGATGTGCTGTCTCAGCTGTTCATCACCAATCACTTCAAATAAAAGCCCTGTAAGCGCAATTAACAGTCCAATATAAACGACAAACTGACTCGCATCATCTAAACTAAAGTCATTAAATCGAATGATCGAATAACTTGCTGATCCGACAATAAAATTAATAATACCTTGCACCATGAACACACGAAAGAACGCAATAAGAACGACCTTATCGCCCCATTCTTTTCGCCACTGTGCGTATCTAAAGTCCTCTGGTTTACCATAATTTCGTTTTAACAATCTAGCCGATAACCTGACACCCCACACGGTAATAAAACCAACGACGATATACGATACAATAGTTGGCTCATCTGTCACAAATAACGTCAACCAACTTCCAATCACAAATCCCATACCCCAACCTATATCAACAATCGAATTATTCTTGATCGCCGTTGCAATCAGGAATATGATCGTAAAGTAAATAAAGGTAAAGATAAGTGGAATTAACAACCCATCAAATCCTACATTCGTAAACCCTTGTGTTGCTATAAGTAGTGTTATTAAAAATAATATCGGGTAAATAATCAACCTTTTTTTATCCATAACGCACCCCTTTCTATTTATAAAACCAAACCATGTGAAGAAACCTTTAACGAGTTGGTCAAAAAGGATCACGATCCAAAATATGACTATTTTCGAGCGGTTTCCCCGTCCTTAATGAATCCCCGAATTAAGAGACTTTAAAACTCATATTAGATAGATTGTTTAAAACGATCGAACTAGAAGATTAGATTTAATCCTCAAGTTTCTTTGATTCTCTTATTAAAGCAGTAGCTTAGAGGGAGCGTTATAGACCACTAACGTTAACACTAAGAAAAACTACTTATCAAATACATAAGCTTATTTAACCAGTTCTAATTTTCAGTTATAATATAACTTGTGATTTTTACATAGTAAAACGTTGATCGTTCAATAAAGATAGTAGGGAGAGGTTACTTATGAATAAAACATTAATGATTGTTTTTATCTTATTACTAAGTACGGTTGTTACGGTAACGGTGAGTGCCGATGAAGATTTAACAGATGGTGAAGCTATTTACAAAGCGCTGGAAGATGGTTCACTGCAAGATGATGAACTAACAGAAGAAATGGTTGAAGCTAAAGAAGATTATATTGCGGAAAAAGAGGCAAATAAGGATAGAATTACCGATAGTTGGGGCTATGAACATGTCGTAGAAGGGTATGCTAACTTATTTATTAGCCGACAAGATCATCGAGGTTATGAAAATGCAGCAACCCCTGATGGTGTTGCGTCAGAAGATGACATTAGAGGTTATTTTGAAGGGGATTCAGATAACTATATTTATAATATAAGAGGTCATGTGAGTGCAGCAGGCGCTCAAAATGGTGATGTTTATGTTTATTACTCACACACACGTAATAAAGACATTGCAGTTCATTTAGAGATTGATAACACGAAATCTGAACAGCCGATAGATGAAGATTCAAGTGATGATACTGATTCATCAAACGAGGAAAGTACATCGGACAGTCAAACAGACACATCAGATAATACGTCTGCCGAGCAGTCATCAAGTTCAACAGAAAATCAGATAGTACGAATACAACATCGCATGAGTCTACCACAAATGATACTGAAACATCAGAACCACCTTCCGAATCATCAAGTCATAATAAAGAAGAAAATGCTGACGTAGATGAAAACGAAGGTAAGAGTAACGATAGCGAAAAAGAAGACAAAAAAGAAGATCAAGAGAACGAGGATAAGTTAACCGGATCTGACCTAAAAGAACAATCAAGTGATGACTATGAAATTGAACAAACAGGCGGAAAACCAGAATTTTTTGCGGTTTCAGAAGGTAAAATCATTGAACTAATCATTAGAGACTTGGATGCCGTTGAGCGTTATCAAAAAAGGGGGAAATTAAGCCTTCCCATCTTAGATGCATTTTCCAAATGGCTAAACGTACAGGCGCCGAAAGTGTTACCAAAAAGTGCATTGGGTAAAGCCATCAAATACTGCAAGTCACAGTGGCTTAAATTCGGAGCATTTCTTTTCGATGGGCGATTGGAGTTGAATAATAATCGTGCGGAGAGAGCCATTAAGCCCTTTGTCATAGTAAGAAAAAATCGGCTTTTCAGCAACACGGCGAAGGAGACCAAAAGTAGCGCTCTTATTTATAGTGTCGTTGAAACAGCTAAGGCCAATAAGCTTAATCCCTATGCATACTTAAACTATTTAATTGAAGAACTTTCGAACATAGATGTGACAGTTCCTAATGAAATCCAAAATTATATACCTTGGTCAGGCGATATACCAGAAGGTTGTCGCACACCAAGTAAGAAGTAACTTAATAATAGCACAAGCCCAGACCTGAATAATGGGTGTGGGCTATTTGATGCTTACTTTTAAAACGTCAATTTCAAATAAAACAGCGTGTTTATTTGAAATTTTATTTTTTAGAACTTGAATTTAATACCCCATCTTCAATTTTGAATATGTAATCAAAAATGTCTTGGAGATCTTGTATTTCATGAGTTGCAATTAAAATAGTTGTCTTGTAATGTTTTGCGTATTTGCAAATCACCTTTTTAAATACAGAAATACTTTTATCATCAAGTCCATTAGTAGGTTCATCTAATAAAAGACAATTTGTCCCTCTCATAAGAGCAATAATTAAAGATAACTTTTGTTTCATACCAAGTGAATAGGAGCTGACTTTCTTATTTATAGATTCAGTGAGTCCAAAATCTTTAATTAACAGCTCAAAGTCTGGATTATCTTTCTCTTTTTTATTTAGAAAACAATCTAAATTTTGTCTCCCTGTCATAAATGGATATAACCGAGCGTACTCTATATGAACGCCTACGTGCTTTAAAGCGTCTTTTTTATTCATAAAAATATTAAATTCATTAATCAATATCTGTCCCTGGCTTGGAGAGTCGATACCTGACAATAACCTCATAATAGTTGTTTTTCCTGACGCATTCTCTCCTGATAACCCGTATATTATTCCATTGTGAAATTTGAAAGACACATCTGAAATAATTGAGTGTTTTTTGATTGACTTTGAAACACCTACACACTCAATACCCATTAATAATCCTCCTATTCAGTGATTTATGTGATTCTTTTATGTTTAAAGATATACGCAGATACAAAGAGCAATACAACTGTATATGTTAAAAAAACTAAAATAGTTGTAAAAAATGAATCTTGGTATCGAGATATTTCAGCAGGTAAATTAAAATAATGTTTTACATCTAAATGATTAAAGATAATCACTGATCTAAATGTATGTTCCGAAATCTGCCTGTAGAAGATTAGTTGAATGACTTCTGCTATAAAGAATATAGACAAAGAAAGAACATAGTTTTTAAAGAGTAATGCTATGAAGATCGCTAGCGCAATGTAAAAAGCCGATTTATAGCTGAGTGAGAATAATAAAATCGAACCGTTTTTCAGTAAATCGATCTCCATACCACCATAAAAGATACTAATAATAGTTGTTATAAATATCGCAATAAAATTAGATAATAATACATATAATAATAAGCTTAGATATCTTGTTATAATAATTTCGAGAGAGGATACTCCCCGCGCTAAATCATAAATAAAAACTCCATATTTGTAATCTGAAATAATTGATGAAGCTGATGTGAAGACATAATATATAATCAAAAAAACGGAGCACAGATCCATGGTTAACTTTTGAAAAATAGCACTTTGATTAAAATCTCCATAAATACTGTGTATCTGATTTATTTCTAAATCAGATAAAATTAAATATTGTATTGAAGCACATAGTATAGTAATGGATCCAATAACTATAAGTGGATGATGTCTCACCACATGTTTCTTAAAATCAATAAACATTTTGAATCTCCCTTATCTAAAAGTTAAATAGTAGTAATAATGAATTTATGCTTATAAGCATAACTCCAAAAACGATAGTTTTCCTTAGCTCTAGAAAATTACCTTTTAAAACTAAAAGAACATATATAAGGTTGACTATAAATATATTGCCAACGCGAAAAAAAGGTGTTTGTACTATGTCAACAAGATAATCTCCACCCATTAGAAAATAAATTAATATTGTAAGCGCTATAAAGGGAACGTATCCAACAAATAAATAAAATGCACTTTTCATTAATGAAGGAAATCGTTCTACTTTAAATAGTAAGATGAGCAAACGATAAATAAAAGATTGAAATAGTAGTAAAATGATCGAAAATATAACAATAGTTGTATTAACGAAAAGAATCAGTGTATTTTCATCCCTAAAAACATTAGTAAAATCAAGATCATCAATTTCATTAATAACAAGAGACTGAGCAATTAATTGAATAGATAATATATAGTAAATAACAAGTAACAGCAGAAGCCATTTTTGACCTTTTGAAAGTTTTATCACCCAAGTTCCCTCCATTATCCAAATAGTATAAATGTAATTCTCTCAATATACGCGGCGATTAAATAAACTCCTGCCAAGTAAAGAGTTTGTTTTAAAACTTGCTTTAGCTGTATTTTTTTTCGTCTTTTATATAAATCTAATACTTTTCGCGCAATATTCAGACTTAATAACCAACCGAGGATCTCGATTGGAACATGATATGCCATTATATTTAATACATATAAAAATCCAAAAATATCAATTCCAATATTCAAACTAAGCCCTAAAAAGAAACTGTTAACTATAATTACAGGATAAGCTATAATACTTGTAAAGATGATAATAGCTATGGATACTGTTAAATTATGAAAGAAAATAGTTGAGCCAGATATATCTGATTGATGAGGTGCTAGATTATCTAAATCTAACAAACCACCAAACAAATATCCAAGTATAATTGTAGTTATAATTAATGAAATATCTACCAAAGTTATGAATAAGACTCTATGTTTGTTTGTACTTTTCGATAACATAATTGATTCCATAGGAAACTCCACCATTATTATAAGTTTGTTTTTCTATTCGCCCTTCGAATAATAAAATACAAGAATCCACATATTCTTCTAGATTGTCTAAACTATGTGTTGTTATTAAAAAGGTTATATCTTTCTTGTATTCATTAAATAGATTTTTCAGATGATTTTGAGATTTATAATCAAGTGCATTAAATGGTTCATCAAATAGTAAAACATCTGGTTTTGTTAAAAAACCTGTGAATAAAGTAAGTTTTTGTTTTTGACCTAGAGATAATCCTCCTATTCTAACATGATAAAAATCTTCTAAATTCATTGGCTCAAAATCTCTTAACGTTACTTTTATGTCTTGAGTATTTAAATTATTTATGTCAGCAATTAAATCAACATACTCTTTAGTTGTTAACTCCTCAAAGATCAATAATTCCATATCTAAATATAAAATCCTGTGCTTTTTAATAATTGATTCAACACTGTCATTATTAATTTTCCTAACACCTGAAAGTAATTCTAGTGTAGTTGTCTTACCAACACCATTTGGACCAATTAAAACCGTAAGAGCCTTTTTCGGCACATGAAAAGTCAAGTCTTTTAAAATAGGACTTCCACCAATACTATAATTTAAATCATTCACCTTAATCATCGTCTTATCTCCTTACGTCTTATACAAGTCATTAAAAAAACCTTGAGACCAGTAATGTTTTATCATCCACGTACAAATCAATAGTGTGCTTAGAGGGATAAGCATGCCTCCTACAATGTTTCTTGGAGATATTTCATTAATATAAAAGAGAACCAAATTAATCGGTATAAAAGCAATCAAAATAACCGTAGAAAGACCTTTAATGGTCACTAAAAAAAGATTTTTAAGCTCATTCGTATCAAGGACTTTTCGAAAAACAAGAATGAGAAAATTATCAAGTTCTACATCCAACACAAAGAGAATACCTGTTAATAAAATAAATGTAAATTCTTGATTAATGATAAACCATATATTAGTATATAAAAATATTGGGAGTAACAACATGTAATTGTTTTTTTCTACTTTCTTTAGAAGAGTTACTCCTTTTTCTGGGCGTATCTGCTTAAGGTAAAAAAGAAAATTACCAAACGACTCAATTGTTAATAATTGAATATGTTTCCTTTTTTGAAGCAAACATACGACCAGAAAGCTAAGAATAAACAATGGCCCCTGTATATCATTTAATTTCTCAAACATATTGGTGAAAAATAGTACAGAAATATTAAAACCATATTGAATCCAAGGGATATTAAATAATCGACTGTTTGTTTGGGTTGTGAATGGGTTATAAATTAGCACATTTACCATATTCTGCTTTGAAACGAAATAATTCCAAATAAAAAATAAAAACGTCATACTTAGCGCGGAACCCCTCGAATCACCCAATGAGCCAATAACATGATCAAATACTGCTTGTTCTTTATATAAAATAATTGTACCTACAATCATAATTATTCCAATTAACAAAAAAGAATAGATTTTTTTTATCATTTTCTTTTTTTGTAAGTCATTGATTACCACATGATGTACACTGACGAACATAGACATAATGCTAAAAGGTAATATAATAAAAAAATATAAGACATGAAAAATTGAGAACGATAATGCTTGTGCATAAACCCAAGAAACAGATGTATTATAATTTCTTAGCAGTATATAAGGAATCATTAATTTTCTACCAAAAAAGCTTGTACATTTATTTTCATAACGAAAGTTAAGTATTTGTAAACTAATGAACAAATGTATAGCTAAACACAACAATAAACTCTCAACCAGATAGTGACCTAATACATACTGTATATAGGTGATTCGTGATAAATCAATTATTAAAGGGATGAAAAAACCAGGTATTTGTAAAAGAAAATAGAAAGGTAAAATAAATTGAACTAACCCTTTTAATTCAGGTAATACACTTGCTGTTTTATCCTCTATTAATACCATTTTTTCTCTGTAAAAATTTCGAAGCAATCCTGAATATCCTCTCATCACACACCCTCACTCATCTTAAGACCTTTGGTGTATTACGAACGCACCAAAGGTCTCTTTGTCATTACCAAGTAACAAATTTATTAAGCGACCATTTCTTTACAGCCGCCCAGATAGCTTGAGCCCCTAATGCCCCAAGACCAAATGATGAAATTATAGCCGCTGCTGTTGCGCCCCAGCTGACCCATTGCAGTGCATAATACACGTTAGTTGCTAAACCTTGACTTATCCCCAAGTTTACTGCTGCAAAAAAAGTAGGAAGTGCAGGTATTGTTGCACTAAGAATCAAAGTAAATGAAAAAAGTAATACTGCTTCTTTTTTTAATTCATGCGACATAAATTATTACCTCCTTTATAATACTATTATCCGGATAAGTACTACCATGTTATAAATTTATTAAGCGACCATTTCTTTACAGCCGCCCAGATAGCTTGAGCCCCTAATGCCCCAAGACCAAATGATGAAATTATAGCCGCTGCTGTTGCGCCCCAACCAATCCATTTCAGCGAATGATAAACTGCTGTAGCAGTACCTGAAGATATTCCAAGGTTTACCGCCGCAAAATACTTTGTGTTAAATACCAATAGAAATACGAGCATTGCTACGGAGAAGAATACTAATATCTTTATCTCCCTTTTTAAAACACTACTATTCATATGAGATCACCTCCTCTCATTTTTAACTCCTTCACTTTGATAAACGCCTAGATAAAATTAGAAGCAAATATAAACACTAAAGATGAAGAATCTTAATTGAATATTCGAATGAATATTACTCTTATCAACCAGTCATCCAGATAATCAACAACTTTAACATTTTATTCGCCCCCTCCCATATATTGTATTAATAAAATATACATAGATAGTAACACGTAAAATATGATACTATTAAAATGAATACAATAATCACATTTTTTGGGGGGGGTTAACAATTGAATTTAGATATGGAGATCTTTTCGAAAATAATTAAGGAGGTTAGACAAGGTAAGGGATTAAAGCAAAAGGAAATTACTGAAAATGTAATGTCTAGAACAACTTACAGTAAAATCGAAAGAGGTTTAATAACTCCAGGTATTTTTAATTTTTATAATATTTTATCCAAACTTAATGTAGGATTTGATGAATTCTTCTACTTGTACAGTAATAATGATTTTGATGATCGTTGGAGAATCAATAATGCATTTAGAAATACTAGGGCTAATTTTGAGGTAGATGAATTAAAAATCATCAAAAATATGTGTAATGATTTTTTAATACAGCAACAGGATAATCATATAAATAATATAAGGAATGTATGTAATGCCCTTTTAGAAATACACAATAATAATTTGTATTCCGCCCAAAAAATAGCAAAAGCTGTGTGGAACGATCTCAGTAAAAGAGATACATGGTACTACGATGATATTTTATTAATTAACAATATTCTCTTCTTATTCGAAGAGGAAGTAATAGAAAATATGTATAACCGAGCATTACTGAATTCAAATAAATACAATGAATTCCAAAATAACTTAAATAATAATATACAGTTCTCATTAAAGTTTAACAAATTGTCATATGATATGTTTTATGGGAATATAAAAGAAGAGCATCATACATTAATAGAAATTTTAATTGAGGAGAGCCATAATCTAAGATATTATGACATGAAAGCTGTTCTATTAATTCGTAAAGGACTAATTCAAGATAATAATGCACTAATAGAAAAAGGGTTAAATATCCTAGATGTTTTAGAATTAGATGAATTAGCAAATTCAGTTCGTGAAGAAATGAAATTATATTCCTGCCAAAAATCCTAAAGTGCCTCATTCCTTTTTATTTCTAAGTTAAATATTAGGTTTAGCTAACCCTCACTCACCATTTTATGCGGCTTAAAAGCGAAATCATTCATAACTTGTTTTTGTCAATTCAACAAACAGCGGACATCTTCTTAAAATAATTAAAGTCAGAATAAATATAGTCAAAATATAGTCAGAAGATAAAATAAAGCAATCGAGTAGGAGGGGGTGACTAACCCCCGACCTCTCACACCACCGTGCGTACGGTTCCGTACACGGCGGTTTCTTTAAGATTGACGTATGATTTGATATCTACCATACAAGCTTGTTAAGCCTAGGGCTCTCCAATAGGAGTTTCCTAGGCTTTTGTGTGGGACTGGGCTATGAGCTACTCGCCAATATCCCTTTCGACTATTACCCCATTCATAGGCTTTTGAAGGATGAACACCTAGTGCTTTAAGATTCCTTACTCTTGACTTAGGAACCATCCATTCTTTCCATTTACACATTCGGAGCCTTCTTCTTATCCATTTGTCGAGATCTTTAAAGACACTCTTTGTGTCGGCAAGAGCGTAATAGCCAAGCCAACCATTGAGGTATTTATTCAGCCGTTCGATTCTCAATTCCATTGGAATTGGCGATTTTCGTGATGTTAGCTTCCTCACTTTTGCCTTGAGACGTTTGATACTTTCCTTATGAATGCGAGTGCGGGTTTGCTTTTCAATTGTAAAGCTGAACCCCAGAAACTTTCGTTTCCACGGTCTATCAACCGCTGATTTCTCTTTATTCACTTTTAGCTTCAGCGTCTTTTCAAGGAAAGAGGTCACACTCGTCATAACTCTTTGGCCAGCCTTGCGAGACTTCACGTAAATTTGAAAGTCGTCCGCATAACGGACGAACTTGTGCCCTCTGAATTCCAGTTCCTTATCCAATTCATTTAAAAGGATGTTAGCTAGGATCGGGCTAAGCGGACCGCCTTGTGGCGTTGCAATTTTACTTCTAGTCGCCACGCCATTGACCATCACACCTGCTTTAAGGTATTTGTAGATGAGTTTCAATACTGTCTTATCTTCGATTTTATTCGCTAAAATCCCCATGAGTTTATCATGGTTCACTGTATCAACGAAAAAATCTCGACACCAAAGAAAACACGTTTCATAGCAGCTGAGCGCTCCTACAAAACGTGTTTGGATTATTATCAAATAAATCGACTTTTATTCTTCACCAACTTCATTTGACAAAGAACCACAAAAAAGACCCTTCCCACAAATGTGAGAAGAGTCTTTGTAAAAAACATATTAACGTTTTGAGAACTGTGGTGCACGACGTGCTTTCTTAAGACCGTATTTCTTACGCTCTTTCATACGAGCATCACGAGTTAAGAATCCTGCGCGTTTAAGTGATCCACGGTATTCTGGGTCAGCTTCTAGTAGGGCGCGTGCTACACCATGACGAATTGCACCTGCTTGTCCAGTGAATCCACCACCATGTACATTTACCAATACATCGTAGCTGCCTTCAGTTTCTGTTAAAGCTAAAGGTTGTTTAGCGATTGTACGTAGTGTTTCATATGGGAAGAAATCTTCCGCATCACGGTCGTTTACAGTCATACGTCCAGTTCCTGGTACTAAACGTACACGAGCTGTTGATTTTTTACGGCGTCCGGTTCCGTAGTATTGTACTTGTGCCACTATTAATTACCTCCTTTTAATTATCCACGAAGTTCGTATGCTTCTGGTTTTTGTGCTTGATGCTTATGCTCTGCTCCACGGTATACGTGTAGTTTTTTAGCCATTTTACGACCAAGGCTGCCTTTTGGAAGCATACCTTTAACGGTTAGCTCTAACATTCTTTCAGGTTTCTTCTCTCTCATCACACCAGCTGATGTAGACTTAAGTCCACCTGGGTGATTTGAGTGACGATAATACATTTTATCGTTCAGTTTGTTACCTGTTAATTCAATTTTTTCAGCGTTGATGATGATCACGTTATCACCTGTATCCACATGTGGTGTATACGTTGGTTTGTGCTTACCGCGTAAAAGTGTTGCCACTTCACTTGCAAGACGACCAAGTGTTTGACCTTCAGCATCAACAACTAACCATTTACGTTCAATGTTAGCTTCATTTGCCATGAAAGTTGTACGCATGTTGATTACCTCCTGTATATCGATCCATTTTAATTTTGTTCGGTCCAAAATTTTTGAGTTTTGGTTGATTTGATCTTATATTCTACACAATTAACTTTCCGGGGCCAATCGTGGTATAGAAATAAAATGCCATAGATCATCTTATAATAAATACGTTGAAATGTCAATAGCTGTTCACCCGGAAACGTTGCTTTTTTTAATCGAATGTATGATACTCCACCTCTTTTAAATATAACCCTTGAGGTGCGGCTGTTTTCCCGGCATTCGATCGGTCTTTGGATGCGATTATTTTTTGCATGGTTTCCGGAGGCATTTTCCCTTCTCCAATTGCCATTAACGTACCAACAATAATCCGCACCATATTGTATAAAAAACCACTTCCCGAGACAGTGAAACGTATCGTGTGACCTTCTTTTTCTATGTGTGCCAGGTAAATCTCTCGTACTTTACTTCCTTTAACCGTATGGTTGGCTGCACAAAACGCTGAGAAATCATGCTCACCTTCTAAATATGAGCATGCTTCTTTCATAGCATTTAGATCAAGTTCATGTTTAACATGATGCATATAGTGACGCTGAAATGGATCAGGAATCGGTGCATTATCGATCATATATTGATACGTCTTTTGTTTAACGTTATAACGTGCGTGAAAATGATCGCCAACTTCTCTCACATTTGTCACGACGATATCTGCTGGTAGCAGTGAATTTAAAGCTCGAGTCCAATTTTCGAGTGGAATGGATAAAGATGAATCAAAATGAAAGGTTTGTCCCAATGCATGAACACCTGCATCAGTCCGACCAGATGCGTAGATTCTAATCGTTTCCCCTTTATGCAACTTCATCAGTGCCTTTTCAATTGTCGATTGAATGGTCGTTTGATTCGGTTGGATTTGATAACCTGCGTAATAAGTCCCGTCATAAGTGACCGTTGCTAATAGACGCATACATGTATCTCCTTACTGTCTTAATATAAATAAACCGGTTAATACGAAAGTAAATATGATAAAGGCATACCAATCGATCCGCTCAATCGCTAGCGCTCTCAGTTTAGTCCGGCCTTCTCCACCTTGATAACCTCTTGCTTCCATCGCCATAGCTAACTCTTCTGCACGTTTAAACGCACTGACAAACAATGGCACAAGCAATGGAACGACTGCTTGGATCCGGTCTTTAATAGGGCCTGTTTTAAAATCTACACCTCTTGAGGCTTGCGCTTTTGAAATCTTTTCAGCCTCTTGCATTAATGTAGGAATAAAGCGCAATGAAATAGACATCATGAGTGCCAATTCATGCACCGGAAACCTAAATCGTTTCAATGGATTTAAGAGCGTTTCAATGGCGTCTGTAATTTCAATTGGCGTTGTCGTTAACGTTAACATCGATGTAAACAAGATTAATAAAAAGAACCTTATTGAAATTTGAATGCCTTGGGCGATTGCACCTGAATAAATAGGAAACCCTATAATTCGGAAGAGAATGTCGCCTTCATGTGTGACAAACAAGTGTAAGAAAAAGGTAAACACGATTAAAAACCACACAGGTGTTAGTCCTTTAGCAATATACCGGAGTCTGATCTTTGTACTTAGTGCAGTAAAAGCTGCAAACAAAGTCAACCAACCATAACTCATAAAGTTATTAGCAAAAAAAACAAAGACGACAAACAAGAAGATAATAATCATTTTCGTACGAGGATCGAGTCTATGAATCATCGACTGGCTGGGGACGTATTGACCAATAATTAAAGAACTAGCCATCTATCTCATCCCCTTTCACGACGCTCTGAATCGTTTTTGCTAGTTGTTTCATGTCTGAGTGCACATAAGGCATATCGCGGCTGAAACGTTCTTCAAACGCTTTAAGAAAGGCAATTTTTTCTGGAATATCGAGTTGCACCTGCTGCAATTTCTCTTTTTGAACAAAAATATCTTCTGGATTGCCTTCCATAAACTTTTTACCATTTTCTAAAATGATGACATGATCCGCATATTCGAGGGCATCCTCCATACTATGTGTCACGAGAATTGTCGTTAAATCTTCTGATTCATGTAACGAATAAAACATGTCCATCATTTCTTTTTGACCTTTAGGATCTAACCCTGCGGTCGGTTCATCTAGAACGAGCACGCGTGGGTTCATCGCAAGCACACCAGCAATCGCAACTCGTCTCATTTGGCCACCGCTTAAATCAAACGGCGAGCGATCTAACAAATCTTCTGATAACTGAACAGCCTGCATAACTTTTGGAATACGCTCTTGTATTTCGTCATCAGTAGCCCCAAAATTTTTCGGACCAAAAGCTATGTCTTTTTCAATCGTCTCTTCAAATAGCTGATGCTCTGGATATTGAAAGACAATCCCCACTTGTTTACGTAACATTTTAATATTAGACGTTTTTTCATCAGGTGCTAAGGTGAAGTCCCCCATCTTAACTTGACCCGATGTGGGCTTAAGTAAACCGTTTAAATGCTGAATCAGTGTCGACTTGCCTGAGCCAGTGTGTCCGACAATTGCAACATAAGAACCACGATCAATGGAAAAGGACAAATCGTTCAGTGCAGTGTATTCAAATGGGCTATTCGGTTGGTAAGTATGACTTACGTTTTTAAATGATATGTCCATAAAGCATCCAGTAACTCCTTTTGATCAAGTGGTGTTCTTTCTAACTCAATGTTGAGTCGTTTTAATTCATTCGCTAATTTCGCGCTAAACGGTACATCTAGACCGATTGATTGTAGTGCTTCTTCTTTAGTGAAAAGATCCCTCGGTTTCGTTTCTAACCAGACCTCACCATCATTCATAACAATCACTCTATCAGCTGAAATGATTTCATTTAAATCATGTGTAATCGTAATTAAATTTAGTGGATGATTTTGTTTGACTTCATTCACTGTTGTTAAAATCTCTTGCCGACCTTTAGGATCAAGCATGGCGGTTGCTTCGTCTAATATAATGACATCGGGTCTAATGGCTAACACACCCGCAATGGCAACACGCTGCTTTTGACCTCCAGATAAGCGATGTGGTTCATGTAAAAGATAATCTTTCATACGAACCGCAGCTAAACTTGAATCAATGCGTTGAATCATGTCGATTCTTTCAATACCCCTATTTTCAAGTCCAAATGCAACATCATCTCGTACCGTTGTACCGACAAACTGATTATCTGGATTTTGAAAAACCATACCGACTTTTTTTCTTACATCCCATATCGTATTTTCGTTCACGCTTGTCCCGTGTACAATTATTTCACCTTCGTCAGGAAATAATAAACCATTAATTAATTTGGCGATCGTCGATTTCCCTGAACCATTATGACCAATAATCGCCACCGATTGGTCTGAGCGAATGGTGAAACTAACATCCTTTAGCACCCATGGTTGATCATCAGCATAACGAAATGACACATTTCGAAACTCTATCTGTGTTTGATTCATCTTAATTCCCCCAACTCCCGACAAATTATTTCCCTGGAAATGATTTTCCGAAGAAAAGATGTCTGAAGATCCGTCTCTTCGTACTTAACTTCATATTTTATCACATTCACACAGTGTTCACATCTTATTTTGACAACATTTTAAACGTTTGATCTAATCACAAGAAAATTAGTTTTGATAAATGATTTCAAACACAAAAAAAGGGCTTGGATTCACCTCTCGTTAGAGACTTGATCCTGCCCTTCATCTTGTATGGTTTATATTAAACTAACTCAATAATCGCCATTTCTGCACCATCACCACGACGAGGTCCTAGCTTTAGTACACGTGTGTAACCACCTTGGCGGTCCTCATAACGTGTTGCGATATCATTGAAAAGTTTTTGAACTGCATCTTCAGTTTCGCTAGCATCTTTCTTATATAGGAAAGATGATGCTTGACGACGAGCGTGTAGATCACCGCGCTTACCTAAAGTGATCATCTTCTCAACAACTGAACGCAACTCTTTTGCTTTCGCTTCAGTCGTTTCTAAACGCTCATTAATAATCAAGTCAGTTGCAAGGTTTCTTAACATTGCCATTCGCGCATCTGTTGTTCTACCTAGTTTTCTAGCCATCTTGATACCCTCCTTTTCTCGAATTCTCTAAAGGTTGTATGACTATTCTTCTTTACGAAGGCCTAAGCCCAAGTCATCTAACTTATGCTTCACTTCTTCAAGTGATTTACGTCCTAAGTTACGAACCTTCATCATATCATCTTCTGATTTATTAGCGAGCTCTTGTACGGTATTGATACCCGCACGTTTTAAACAGTTGTAAGAACGAACCGATAAATCGAGTTCTTCAATTGTCATCTCGAGCACTTTTTCTTTTTGGTCTTCTTCTTTTTCGATCATGATTTCAGCACTTTTAGCCTCATCAGTTAAGCCAACAAAGATATCTAAGTGTTCAGTGAAAATTTTCGCACCTAAAGAAACAGCTTCTTCTGGGCGAATGCTTCCGTCTGTCCAAACATCAAGTGTTAACTTATCGAAATTCGTAATTTGACCAACACGTGTGTTTTCCACTTGGAAAGTTGCACGTGATACAGGTGTGAAAATTGAGTCAACTGGAATAACACCAATTGGTCGCTCGTCATGATTATTAACATCCGCTGGACGGTAGCCACGGCCACGTTCAGCAGTAATCTTCATGCGTAAATTAGCGTTGCTTCCTAATGTGGCGATATGAAGATCCGGATTAAGGATTTCCACATCACTATCATAAGTAATATCTGCAGCTGTAACGACACCTTCACCTTGCACATCAATCTCTAGTGTTTTTTCCTCTTCAGAGTAAACTTTAAGGGCTAACTGCTTGAGATTAAGAACAACCGTCGTAACGTCTTCTACAACGCCTTCGATCGTAGAGTACTCGTGAAGCACGCCATCAATTTGTACAGATGTTACTGCAGCACCAGGAAGTGAGGATAATAGAATACGACGCAAGGAGTTTCCTAGTGTAGTCCCATATCCACGTTCTAGTGGTTCTACGACAAACTTTCCAAATGTAGCATCATCACTGATTTCTACAGCTTCTATCTTTGGCTTTTCTATTTCGATCATTTATAAAACCCTCCTTTGAACGTCGAAACCCCGGTTAGACATCTGTCTAACCGAAATTCCTCAGGTAGGCAGTTCCCGTTTCTGCACTATCTTCTATTCGTATATGTTGTCTATCCACTAAAGATGCTAAATCCGAGAATGGTCAAAGCTTAATACCTTCAAACGTTCTACTTTAAGCGATTATCATCCATTATAGACATGGTGACAAATTCTATACGGATAAAATTATACACGGCGACGTTTTGGTGGGCGACAGCCATTGTGAGGAACTGGTGTAACATCAACAATCGCTGTTACTTCTAAGCCAGTAGCTTGAAGAGCACGGATTGCCGCTTCACGACCTGCACCAGGACCTTTTACAGTTACTTCTAATGTTTTTAAACCATGTTCTTGCGCAGCTTTACCTGCAGCTTCTGCTGCCATTTGTGCTGCAAATGGTGTTGATTTACGTGAACCTCTAAAGCCTAACGCACCAGCACTGCTCCAGCTAACTGCGTTACCTTGTACGTCCGTAATCGTAACAATTGTGTTATTAAATGTTGAACGAATGTGAGCCACACCCGTGTCAATATTCTTTTTCACGCGTTTTTTACGTGTATTGGTTTTACGAGCCATTAGATTGATAAACCTCCTTTAATGCTTATTTTCGTTTGTTCGCAATTGTTTTACTTGGGCCTTTACGTGTGCGAGCGTTGTTCTTAGTCTTTTGTCCGCGTAGTGGTAGACTACGACGGTGACGAAGTCCTCTGTAAGAGCCGATTTCAATTAAACGTTTGATGTTAAGTGATACTTCACGACGAAGATCACCTTCTGTTGTTTCTTGGTTAATAACGTTACGAATGCGACCTAATTCATCTTCTGTTAAGTCACGAACGCGTGTGTTTCCATCAACGCCAGCTTCTTCGACAATTGCTTTAGCTTTTGATTTACCTACACCAAAGATGTAAGTTAATGAAATTTGTACACGTTTTTCACGTGGAATATCAATACCTGCAATACGTGCCATACTCGTCTTGCACCTCCTTATTGATTAGCCTTGTTTTTGTTTATGCTTAGGGTTATCGCAAATTACCATAACTTTACCGTTACGACGAATAACCTTACATTTTTCGCATATTGGTTTTACAGATGGTCTTACCTTCATCATCCATACCTCCTCTTATTATCGGAGCTTATCATTATTTATAACGGTACGTAATCCGTCCTTTTGTTAAATCATATGGAGAAAGTTCAACCGTTACTTTATCTCCTGGTAGGATTCGAATAAAGTGCATACGAATTTTCCCGGAAACATGTGCTAAAACGGTATGTCCATTCTCTAATTCAACTTTAAACATAGCATTTGGTAATGTGTCGATCACTTTACCTTCTACTTCAATTGCATCGTCTTTCGCCATCGAGTTGATCTCCCTTCTTCAAATCAGTCACTACTTCATTGACAAATTTTGATATAGCAAACCGTAGCTTACCATTTGTAACGCGACCAGTTTCTAGAAGGCTATTTTGAACCTCTGGAGAAATATAAGTCGTTTGCAATAGGTGCCCTAAGTTTTTACGCTTAGGTCGATCAAACTTCCGCTTTTCTCCGTCTGCGAGCAGAACAAAACGATCATCGATCATTTCTATGACAATGGCATATTGGCCTGCTTCTCGTCCCTGCAGGATTTGAACAACTTGACCTAGCTCGGGACCCGGTTGTGTATCATCCAAACATGATCACCTTCAATTAAATTATCGTAAGTCAAAACGTTCGTTGAAAAACAACTTTGAAAACACGCTTTGTACAAGCCTATATTATAACACGCCGAGCTTCAATCGTCCAATTGACCACTCGACACGCCGTCACTAGGTAAGCGTCCTATGACTCAAATCAAAGCTAACTGTTCATTGATTAAGCTCAGATCTTAATCTGTTTTTAGTCTAGCCCCGTTACCATCATTCACATGATGACTATATCTTAATGTTAGATCTGTCTTAAACAGGTCTATTCATAATTTTATAATGCTTGAAGCTTTTCATCAATTACTTCAAATACTTGATCAATGTCTTGATCACCGTCTACTGCTTGAAGGTAGCCTTTGTCTTGATAGAAGTCAAGTAATGGCTGAGCTTGCTCAACGTTTACTTCTAAACGTTTTGAAACTGTTTCAGCACGATCATCATCTCTTTGAATCAATTCGGCACCGTCATGATCACATTTTCCATCTACTTTAGGTGGATTATACATCACATGGTAAGTTGCTCCACATTCTGGGCAAATACGACGACCTGTTAAACGATCGACTAACTTATCCTGTGGCACATCGACATGTAATACGTAATCAAGTGGTGATTCTAATTCATCAAGTAATGATTCAAGCGCTTCTGCTTGTGCGATCGTACGCGGGAATCCATCGAGCAAGAAGCCTTTTTGACAATCTGGTTTGCTCAATCTTTCTCTCACAATTCCAATCGTAACTTCATCAGGAACAAGTTCACCTTGGTCCATATATGACTTAGCTTTTTGTCCAAGTTCAGTCTCTTCTTTGATGGCTGAGCGGAACATATCACCAGTCGATATATGAGGGATCTGATATTTTTCTACTATCTTTTCAGCTTGAGTTCCCTTCCCTGCTCCGGGAAGACCCATTAAGATTAAATTCACTGCATTTCCCCTCGCTCTCAATTATTAACTAGTTTCGTATTCAAAACGACTTATTTAATAAAGCCTTTATAGTGACGTTTGACGAGCTGACTTTCGAGTTGCTTCATCGTTTGTAAGGCTACACCAACAACAATTAAGATGCTAGTACCGCCAATTTGTACGGATTGCGGCAAGTTTGCAATACCACCTAAAGCGATCGGTAAAACAGCTACTGCTGCTAAGAAAATAGAGCCGACAAATGTTAAACGATATAAAACGCGTGTTAAATACGTTTCAGTCTTCTTGCCAGGTCTTATCCCTGGGATGTAACCACCTTGCTTTTTCAAGTTTTCAGCCATTTGCTCAGGGTTTGACTGAACAAACGTATAGAAATAACTAAAAGCAATAATGAGTGCAACATAGATAACCATACCAATAGGTTGAGTATAATCAAAGATCATCTCAATTGTATTCGCAACGTTACCATCGAAGAAGCTTGCAACCGTTCGGGGCGCCATAATAAATGACACAGAGAAAATAACAGGGATTACTCCAGCTGTATTCACCTTAAGTGGTAAGTGTGTTGACTGACCACCTACTGATGAACGATTCACTAAGCGCTTAGCATATTGAATGGGAATTTTCCGTGTTGCTTGTTGGATGAAGATAACACCAACTGTAACACCTAATACAACTAAAGCAATTAGAGAGACAATAACGATGTTAATGAATAGCTCATCCCCTACGTTACCACCAAAATACTGCTCATACACTTGGTTGATTGTATTTGGAATAGCAGCAACAATACCTGCAAAGATAATAATTGAAATGCCGTTCCCTACACCAAATTCAGTTATTTGCTCGCCTAACCACATTAAAAATGCTGTTCCAGCTGTTAATACAACAGCAATCACAATGAACTTGTAAATAGTTGGATCAGCGATTAATCCACCGCCTGCCATCGCATTAAAGCCAATTGACATCGCAATAGCTTGAATGAAGGCAAGGGCAATTGTTGCATAACGTGTGACTTGAGCTAATTTCCGTCGACCCATTTCACCTTGCTTTTTCCACTCGGCGAATTTAGGGACGACATCCATTTGTAATAACTGCATGATGATTGAGGCTGTAATATAGGGCATGATCCCCATTGCTAGAATGGAGAAGTTTTGTAATGCCCCGCCTCCAAATGTGTTTAGAAATCCAAACACATTTTGTTGATCATTCATAAAGCCAATTGCTTCTTGGTCCGTAAACGGAACTGGAATAAATGTTCCGATCCGGAAGACAACTAGCATGAGTAATGTGAACACAATTTTGTTTCGGATATCTTTTACACGAAAAAAATTGGAGATTGTTTGGAACATTAGATCACCTCAGTTTGACCGCCCGCTGTCTCAATAGCTTCTTTAGCCGAAGCAGAGAACTTGTGAGCTTTTACAGTAAGTTTCTTTTCAATTGAACCATTTCCAAGAACTTTAATGCCGGCTTTTACTTTACTGATGACGCCTGTTTCTAGTAAAAGCTCAGGTGTTACTTCTGTACCTTCTTCAAATTTATTTAGTGTTGATAAATTAACAACAGTATATTCTTTACGGTTGATGTTTGTAAATCCACGTTTCGGTAAACGTTGGAATAGTGGCATTTGACCACCTTCGAATCCTAGACGAGTACCGCCACCTGAACGAGCCTTTTGACCTTTGTGACCACGACCAGATGTTTTACCGTTACCAGAAGACATTCCTCGACCGACACGGTTACGTTCTTTACGAGTTTGTGATGGCTTCAATTCATGAAGTTTCATGCGAGCACCTCCTCTTTGCGCTAATGTAATTATAATTCTTTAACCGATACTAAGTGAGACACCTTGTTTACAATACCTCTTACCGCAGGTGTATCATCAAATACAACGGATTGATTTAGTTTGTTTAAGCCTAAAGCTTTAACGGTTTCTTTTTGCGTTTGGGTTCTACCAATAACACTGCGCGTGAGGGTAATTTCTAACTGATTAGCCATTTGATTTCCCTCCTTATCCTAACAGTTCTTCTACTGATTTACCGCGTAATTTAGCAATTTGTTCAGCAGTTTTCAATTCTGAAAGTCCGTTAATTGTTGCACGTACCATGTTGATTGGTGTGTTTGATCCTAATGATTTAGAGTTAATGTCACCAATACCTGCTAATTCAAGTACGGCACGAACAGGTCCACCAGCGATAACTCCAGTACCTTCTACGGCTGGTTTAATCAAGATGTTACCTGCTCCAAAGCGTCCAATGACTTCGTGTGGAACTGTTGTTCCGACCATTGGTACTTCGATTAAATTCTTCTTAGCGTCATCAATAGCCTTCTTGATCGCTTCTGGTACCTCTTGTGCTTTACCAGTACCGAAACCAACATGGCCATTTTTATCTCCTACCACGACTAATGCAGCAAAACGGAAACTACGTCCACCTTTTACTACTTTAGCTACACGATTAATTGTTACAACTCGTTCTTCTAAGTCTAATTGATTCGCATCGATTTGAGTACGCAATATATGTCCCTCCTTTTTCGATTAAAATTCTAGGCCTGCCTCGCGGGCAGCGTCTGCTAGTGCTTGAACACGTCCGTGGTATAAATAGCCTCCACGATCAAATACAACGTTTTTGTGGCCTTTATCTAAAGCACGTTTTGCGATTAATTCTCCAACGCTTTTGCTTGCTTCAACGTTTCCAGTCGCTTCACCCTTGAAGTCATTGTCAACTGTTGATGCACTAGCAAGCGTTACACCATTTACATCATCAATTAATTGTGCGTAAATGTGTTTATTTGAACGGAATACGTTTAGACGTGGGCGCTCTTCAGTTCCGAAAAGGTTCTTACGTACACGCATATGTCGTTTCTTACGTACCACGTTTTTGTCTGCTTTTGTGATCATCTAGGTCACTCCTTTCTGCTCGGTAACTAACCTAACTTTGGCATAAAAGGTTAACATGCTTTATTTAGCTGTTTTTCCTTCTTTTTGGCGAACATATTCACCTTCAAAACGAATACCTTTTCCTTTATAAGGTTCAGGTGTACGGATTGATCGAATGTTAGCTGCTAACGCGCCAACTAATTCTTTATCAATACCTTTAACAACAATTTTTGTGTTTGATGGTACTTCAAACTCAATACCTTCTGGTTGTTCCATTTCAACTGGGTGTGAATAACCTGCGTTTACAACAAGTTTAGTTCCTTGTTTTTGGGCACGGTAACCAACACCTTGGATTTCAAGTGATTTCTCGAATCCTTTATGGACACCTTCAACCATGTTTGCAATTAAGCTACGTGTTGTACCATGTAATGATTTGTGTAATTTGCTTTCTGACGGTCTTACAACCGTTAATTCATTACCATCGATGTTGATTGTCATATCTTCATGAAGTTGACGAGCAAGTTCACCTTTTGGACCTTTAACCGTCACAAAATTGTTTTCGTTCTTGATCTCGACACCTTCAGGGATTTCGATAACTTTAAGACCTATACGAGACATCTGTATGGCACCTCCTATCTTAGTTAAAATTAATTACCAAACGTATGCTAGAATCTCGCCACCAATTTTTTGTTCGCGAGCTTCTTTATCCGATAGAATTCCTTTAGAAGTTGAAACGACTGCAATACCTAAGCCATTAAGTACACGAGGAATCTCGTCTGCTTTAGCATAAACACGAAGTCCAGGTTTACTGATACGCTTCAATCCTGTAATGACACGCTCGTTGTCTGTACCATATTTTAAGAAAATACGTAGTACACCTTGTTTATTATCTTTAACGAATTCGTAATCACGTACAAAGCCCTCACGTTTTAGAATGTCTGCAATCTCTTTTTTAACTGTTGACGCAGGAAGCTCAAGCTTCTCATGACGAACTGAGTTTGCGTTACGAATACGCGTTAACATATCTGCAATTGGATCTGACATAACCATTAAATATTACCTCCTTCCCTTAATTAGGGGTTTACCAGCTTGCTTTTTTGACACCAGGAATTTGACCTTTGTAGGCAAGTTCACGGAAACAAATACGGCAAAGTTTGAATTTACGCATTACTGAATGCGGACGACCACAACGTTCACAACGAGTATACTCTTGTACCTTGTGTTTAGGTGTACGTTGTTGCTTTGCAACCATTGATTTTTTAGCCACTATATTCCCTCCTTGTATTAGCAGTCTCGCTTATTTTTGGAAAGGCATGCCAAGTTGAGTTAACAATTCACGCGCTTCTTCGTCACTGTTAGCTGTTGTAACAATTACGATGTCCAACCCACGAATTTTACTCACTTTGTCATAATTAATTTCTGGGAAAATCAATTGTTCTTTCACACCTAAAGTATAATTCCCACGTCCGTCAAATGCTTTCTTTGAAATACCACGGAAGTCACGTACACGTGGAAGTGATACATCAACAAGCTTTTGCAAGAATTCATACATACGCTCGCCTCGGAGTGTTACTTTTGCACCGATTGGCATACCTTCACGTAAACGGAAGCCTGCAATTGATTTTTTCGCTTTCGTAACAAGAGGTTGTTGACCTGTGATTAATGCGAGTTCTTCAACTGCATTATCAAGTGATTTAGTGTTTTGTACAGCATCACCAACACCCATGTTAACCACGATCTTTTCGATTTTTGGTACTTGCATTACTGAATCATAATTAAATTTTTCTACTAATGATGACACGATGTCATTTTGGTATTTATTCTTTAGTTCGTTCATCTGAGTAGCCCTCCTTTCGCCGCTAATTATTTATCTAACGCTTCACCGGATTTTTTAGCGATACGAACTTTCTTTCCATCACGTACTTCATATCCCACACGAGTTGGCTCGTTTGATTTCGGATCAATCGGTAATACATTAGAAACATGGATTGGCGCTTCTTGTTCAAGAATTCCGCCTTGTGGATTATCTTGTGAAGGTTTTTGGTGTTTTTTAACGATGTTTACACCTTCAACAAGGATACGATCTTTCTTTGGGAATGCTTGGAGGATTACTCCTTCTTTCCCTTTATCTTTACCAGATAAAATTTTGACTTTGTCACCTTTTTTTACATGCATGCTTGACGCACCTCCTTACAAGGCTTTTCATTGAAACGAATTTTTGGTTTTAAACAACCGGGTTTAAAACTTATAGTACCTCTGGAGCTAATGAAACGATCTTCATATATTTCGCATCACGTAATTCACGTGCTACAGGGCCAAAGATACGTGTACCTCTTGGGCTTTTATCGTCACGAATAATAACTGCTGCATTTTCATCGAAACGAATATAAGAACCATCTTTACGACGAGCACCAGATTTTGTACGTACGATAACAGCTTTCACAACTTCACCTTTTTTGACAACGCCACCAGGTGTTGCTTCTTTCACTGAACATACGATAACATCACCGATGTTCGCAGTTTTACGCCCGCTTCCACCTAAAACTTTGATCGTTTGGACTTCACGCGCGCCTGAGTTATCTGCAACTTTCAAACGACTCTCTTGCTGAATCATACTGTTGTTACCTCCCTTCGGAATCAATCCGAGCGAACTTTATACTATTGATTGTTTAGATAATAACTGCTTCTTCCACGACTTCAACAAGACGGAAACGTTTTGTTGATGATAGTGGACGAGTTTCCATAATTGATACAACGTCACCCATTTTAGCTTGGTTGTTTTCATCATGCGCTTTAAATTTCTTAGAATATTTAACACGCTTGCCATATAATGAGTGGAATTTATAAGTTTCTACTAATACTGTGATCGTTTTGTCCATTTTGTCAGATACAACACGACCTGTGTAAACTTTACGATTATTACGCTCAGTCATTTGAGGCTAACCTCCTCTCAGGTTTACTAGTTATTTACGCTAAGCTCTCTTTCACGGACAACAGTTTTCATACGAGCAATTGATTTACGAACTTCACGAAGACGTGCAGTGTTTTCCAATTGACCAGTAGCTAACTGAAAACGCAAGTTGAAAAGCTCTTCTTTTAACGATTTGATTTTTTGTTCAATTTCGGCAGTGGTTAGTTCTCTGATTTCATTAGCCTTCATTGATTTCACCACCAATTTCTTCACGTTTTACGAATTTAGTTTTGATTGGAAGTTTGTGGGCAGCAAGACGAAGTGCTTCACGAGCTACCTCTTCTTCTACACCTGCAACTTCAAATAGAATTTTTCCTGGTTTGACAACCGCGACCCAGCCTTCAGGAGCACCTTTACCAGAACCCATACGAACTTCTAGAGGTTTTTTAGTATAAGGTTTGTCTGGGAAGATTTTAATCCAAACTTTTCCTCCACGTTTCATGTAACGCGTCATTGCGATACGAGAAGACTCGATTTGACGGCTAGTGATCCATGCTGGTTCAACAGCTTGTAGACCGTATTCACCGAATGAAACTTCCGTTCCACCTTTTGCTTTACCTTTTAGATTTGCACGATGTTGCTTACGATGTTTAACACGTTTAGGCATTAACATTAATGTGTGCCCCCTTCCTTAATTATTATCGTTTTTTGTTGGAAGGACTTCTCCACGATAGATCCACACTTTTACACCTAGTTTACCGTAAGTTGTATCTGCTTCAGCAGTACCGAAGTCGATATCAGCACGTAGAGTGTGTAGTGGTACAGTTCCTTCACTATAACTTTCTGCACGAGCCATGTCAGCGCCACCTAGACGACCTGAAACTTGTGTACGGATACCTTTAGCACCTGCACGCATAGCACGTTGAATAACTTGTTTTTGCGCACGACGGAATGAAATACGTCCTTCTAATTGACGTGCGATATTGTCAGCAACTAATGTTGCATCAAGGTCTGCTTTTTTGATTTCCACAATGTTAATGTGTACTTTCTTGCCTGTTAATTTATTTAAAGATTTACGTAACGCTTCAACCTCAGAACCGCCTTTACCGATAACCATACCTGGCTTAGCAGTTGAAATTGAGATGTTGATGCGGTTCGCAGCACGTTCGATTTCTACTTTTGACACAGATGCATCTTTTAGACGATCTTCAATATATTCACGAACTTTGATATCTTCATGTAATAAGTCTGCATAATCTTTGCCAGCGTACCACTTTGATTCCCAGTCGCGGATAACGCCAACACGAAAGCCTATTGGATTAACTTTTTGACCCACAGATTATCCCTCCTTCTTTTCTGATACAGCCACCGTAATGTGACTTGTTCTTTTATTAATTGCACTAGCACTACCTTGTGCACGAGGGCGGAAACGTTTAAGTGTTACGCCTTCGTCTACGTATGCTTCAGATACGTAAAGGTTGTCTACATCCATATCATAATTGTGTTCTGCATTTGCAATAGCAGAATTTAATACTTTTTCTACTACTGGGCTTGCACCACGTTGTGTGTGTTTTAAAATTGCAATTGCTTCTCCAACATTTTTGCCTCGAATTAAATCAACGACTAAACGAACTTTACGAGGAGCAATTCTAACAGTTTTTGCAACAGATTTAGCTTGCATCAAGAGTGCCTCCTCTCCTATTAACGATTTGTTTTCTTGTCGTCGCCCGAGTGCCCTTTGAAAGTGCGCGTCGGTGCGAATTCACCTAGTTTGTGTCCAACCATGTCCTCTGTTACATAAACCGGAACATGTTTACGTCCATCATAAACTGCGATTGTATGCCCTACAAAGTTAGGGAAAATAGTAGAACGACGTGACCAAGATTTAATAACTTGCTTTTTGTCTGTCCCATTTAATTCTTCAACCTTTTTCATTAAATGGTCATCTACGAAAGGTCCCTTTTTTAAACTACGACCCATACATAAACCTCCCTTCGTGATTGTCAGACGGGTTATGATGCCCGTCGTTCAACCCCGTTGTTATTTTTTACGCTTACGTACGATATATTTATCTGATGGTTTGTTACGCTTACGCGTAATTTTACCAAGTGTTGGTTTGCCCCATGGTGACATTGGTGATTTACGACCGATTGGTGCGCGTCCTTCACCACCACCGTGTGGGTGATCGTTAGGGTTCATAACAGAACCACGTACAGTTGGGCGAATGCCTTTCCAACGTGAACGACCTGCTTTACCGACACGAATTAATTCATTTTCTAAGTTACCTACTTGACCTACAGTAGCACGGCAAGTACTTAACACTAAACGCACTTCGCCTGAAGCCAATCGAACAAGTGAATACTTGCCTTCACGACCTAAGATTTGTGCTTGAGAACCTGCTGAACGAGCTAACTGTCCACCGCGGCCTGGTTTCAATTCAATGTTATGAATGATTGTACCGACTGGGATATCACCAAGTTCTAATGCATTTCCTAATTTAATATCTGCTTCTTTTCCAGAAACAATTTCCTGTCCTACTTTAATGCCTTTAGGCGCTAGAATATAACGCTTTTCACCATCTGCATAGTGAATAAGAGCAATGTTAGCAGTACGGTTTGGATCATACTCGATTGTAGCAACGCGACCTGGTATTCCATCTTTGTCACGTCTGAAATCGATGACACGGTAATGGCGCTTATGTCCACCGCCATGATGACGAACTGTTAATTTACCTTGGTTATTACGACCGCCACGTTTTGATAATGGTTGTAGAAGTGATCTCTCAGGTGTCTGCGTTGTGATTTCACTAAAGTCAGAACCTGACATATGACGTCTACCATTCGTGGTTGCTTTATACTTTTTAATCGCCATCTTTTTCCCTCCTTTTTAAAATTCTTTTATTCTACACTCTCAAAGAAGTCTAGTTCTTTACTGTCTTCTGATAATTGAACGATAGCTTTTTTACGATCTGGACGGTAACCGCTATGACGACCCATACGCTTGAGTTTACCTTTTACAGTTGAAGTGTTAACATTAACAACTTTTACATCAAAGATCGTTTGAACTGCATTTTTAATTTCAGTTTTGTTCGCATCTTTTGATACTTCAAACGTATACTTTTTGTCAACCATTTGGTCGGCAGAGTGTTCCGTAATAATCGGGCGCTTAATAATATCACGTGGATCTTTCATTATGCAAGCACCTCCCCTGCTTTTTCAGCTGCATCTTTAGTAATGATGAGCTTGTCATGAGTAAGTAAATCAAGTACGTTGATTTGGCTTACTGGTAATACTTTCGTGTTTTCTAAGTTATTTGCACTTTTAGCAATCACTTCATCTTTTTCAGCTGTAACGATTAATGCTTTTTCATTAACGTTTAAAGCATCAAGTACATTGATAACCTCTTTTGTTTTAGGTTGGTCAATAGCTAAACCTTCTAATACAACTAACTGATCTTCTTTTACTTTAGAAGAAAGCGCTGATTGAAGTGCTAAACGACGAACCTTTTTCGGTAATTTATAGCTGTAGCTACGCGGTGTTGGACCGAATACAACGCCACCGCCTACCCATTGTGGTGAACGAGTTGAACCTTGACGGGCACGACCAGTACCTTTTTGGCGCCATGGTTTACGACCTCCGCCACGTACTTCTGAACGGTTTTTAACAGCGTGTGTACCTTGACGGCGTGATGCTTGTTGCATAACTACTGCGTCATGTAACACGTGTTCGTTTGGCTCGATACCAAACACGACATCGTTTAATTCTAAATCTCCTACTTGAGATCCACTTTGGTTAAATAGTGCTACTTTAGGCATGACATATCCTCCCTTCGAGTTAAAATTTAGTTAGCCTTGATGGCACCTGTGACTTTAACATATGATTTCTTAGAACCCGGAACGTTACCTTTGATTAAAAGCAAGTTGCGCTCTGCATCAACTTTAACGACTTCTAAGTTCTGAATAGTTTTCGTTTCGCTACCCATTTGACCTGGTAACTTTTTGCCTTTCATAACGCGCATTGGTTCCATTGGCCCCATTGAGCCTGAACCTCTGTGGTAATGTGAACCGTGGCTCATTGGTCCGCGAGATTGATTATGTCGCTTAATTGAACCTTGGAACCCTTTACCTTTTGATGTACCAGTTACATCAATTACGTCTCCAGCTTGGAATACCTCCACACTTAACTCTTGACCTACTTCATAATCGTCAAGGTTAACGTTACGGAATTCACGAATGTAGCGCTTAGGGTTAGTGCTCGCTTTTGCAGCATGCCCTTTCGCTGGTTTGTTTGCGTTGTTTGCTTTTTGATCTGCAAACCCAACTTGAATAGCTTCATAGCCGTCGTTTTCTAATGTTCTTTTTTGTAGAACCACGTTTGGTTCAGCTTGAACAACTGTTACAGGGATTAATTCGCCTGATTCTGTAAAAATCTGTGTCATGCCGACTTTACGACCTAAGATTCCTTTCGTCATCCGTTACACCTCCTAGTAATTTCAAAAATTATAGTTTAATTTCAATATCTACACCTGATGGTAAATCAAGACGCATTAGCGCATCAACTGTTTGTGGTGTAGGACTTACGATATCAATAAGACGCTTATGTGTACGCATTTCAAACTGCTCACGTGCATCTTTATATTTGTGTACCGCACGCAATACTGTATAAACTGATCTTTCAGTCGGTAATGGGATTGGACCCGATACACCTGCTCCTGAACGTTTTGCAGTACTTACGATTTTTTCAGCTGATTGATCTAAAATACGGTGATCATACGCCTTCAAACGAATTCTGATTTTTTCTTTTGCCATTGTTTTCCCTCCTTCTCGCCCATTTTTATAATAGACATTCTCCGCGGAAATTTCTTTAGCCACCTCGCCCATGGCAAAGGCGCCGGGTGTGCCAACAACCTTCCGCATCATCGCCTTAAATGACCAACATTTCATATTATATATAAATGAACGCTAGAATGCAAGGCATATCAACAAAAACATAAAAATTTTTTAGAGATTTTTGGTGTGGCGCTTACATTTTTTAAGTTATGAGTTTTTGTACCGATAAACCCTTGGTAAGTACATTTTAGGGGGGGACATATATGACGTCTTTTAATTTTTTGAGAAGACAATCGATTGGTAAGCAATACGGGGTTGTCTTTTCGATCGTCATGTTATTTTTTATTTCGTCTGTCATCGCAACTTATTTTCTATTAGATCAAACGAGCGATGCAGTAGCAGAAACTGAGAGCACCAACGACATTGTTGTTGAAGTGAATCAGTTAATGAGTATTTATCAGGAAAAATATGCTTTTATTCCTGAATACATTATCGATGAAGATGAAGGAAGGTTATTGGATTATTTAGCATTGAGCTCAGAATTCACTGAACAAGCAAAACGTGTTCGGGAATTACTCACTGTGGATGATCACATCGATACCGTCCATCACATTATTGATAACAATCATCGCTTAGATGAATATTATTTTAGTGATGTTGTGCCAAACGTTCAGCAAATCAATACTGACATTTTCACATCTCTACAACAAGATGTAAGTGAACTTAGAGATGAAACATTGAACCAGGGAGATATTCTCATCAATGGTGCAACAACAACAAACCGACGTTCTATTGAAGGCGCACAACAATTTATTAATACAACTGTTGGGACGTTGATCGGTTCAATTGTGATCTCGCTTATTCTATCCATTCTTCTAGTCTTTTGGATTAGTCGCCGCATTCGGCTACAACTGGGTGAAGTGGTGGCAACTTCAGACCACATTGCAAACGGGCAATTAGATACAGACGATTTATCATCAGATGCGAGTTTAGAAATTTACTCTTTATCGAATTCGATCAATCGAATGAAAACGAATTTGAAAGACATACTTGGGGAAGTAAGCCATGTAGCAGACACCGTTTCAAATCAAGGACAAACATTTGTGACGATTTCAAATGATGTTGCATCTGGAAGCGAACAAGTTGCTTCTACTATAGAAGAATTAGCAAATGGTGCAACAAGCCAAGCAGATGAAGCAAGTGCTATATCTGAAAAAACAAAAGACTTTAATGAAAGAATTCAATCAGCACAAGCAAACAGTAATGAACTCGTTCATACATCAGAGAGTGTACTTCAAACGTCTGATGACGGTTATGAAAAGATGAATCACTCATTACAACAAATGAACACCATCACTAAGACAGTGGAGGAATCTGTTGAAAATATTTCACGTCTAGAAAAAGACACACAAGAGATTGGCAAGTTTGTTGAAATCATCACTGGTATTGCAGAGCAAACAAACTTACTTGCCCTAAATGCTTCAATTGAAGCTGCTAGAGCTGGAGAATCTGGAAAAGGATTCGCCGTTGTTGCTGAAGAAGTAAGGAAGCTTGCAGAAGAAGTACATCAAGCGTCTGATTCTATTACATCGATTGTTCAACAAATTCAATCGAATACAAACACAATGGTTAAAGACCTAGAAATTAGTTTTGAAGAAGTGAATAAAGGACGTGATCAAATGGACGCGTCAAGTCAACAATTCGATACCATTCGTCAAAACATCCATTCAATGTCAGAAAAAATTGATAGTATCTCAAGTGTGATTGATCACTTTGAGAAAGCGAGCGCTGATATTAATCAATCTGTAGAAAATATCGCTGCCATTTCAGAAGAATCCGCTGCAGGGGCAGAAGAAATCTCCGCATCGGCAATTGAGCAAAAAGAAACGATCGGTAAAGTATCATCTGGAGCTCATGAATTACAAACATCAATCGAAAAAATTGAAGGATTAATGAAGCGATTTTCATTATAGAGGAGGATCACATTGAGACGATTAATTAAACTGACGGCCTTAACCGTTATATCTATAATCATTCTAATCGGTTGCCAAGATACTGAAGAAACCTCAAATGAGGATAACTTAGATAAGCTGCAAGCAAACCAAGAACAACCGTATGTTGGTTTTGCTATGGATACCTTGCAAGATGAACGGTGGTACCGTGATAAGGAAAACTTTGAAACAGAAATTTTAGAACAGGGTGGTAATGTCAAAACACTTGCCGCAAATGGTAGCCAAGAGGTTCAAAACGAACAAGTCAGATTATTACTTGAAGAAGGCATCGACGTTTTAGTTTTAATTCCAGCTAACTCAGAAGAAGCAAGTGATGTTGTGGAAATGGCACATGCCGAAGATGTACCGGTGATTAGTTATGATCAACTTGTGATGCATGCGGAAGTGGATTATTATGTATCCTTTGATAATGTGCGTGTGGGAGAGTTAAAGGCTGAAGCTATCCTAGATATTGTTAATGAAGGACAATTCGCTTATGTCGGTGGTGCTGAACAAGATAATAATTCACATTTATTAAGAGAAGGAGCAATGAATATTTTACAACCTTATATTGATGATGGGGATATAGAATTAGTCTATGATGAATTTACAGAAGATTGGTCACCCGACGCAGCCCAAGAGAATATCGAAGCACTTTTAGAAGAAACGGATTTAGATGCAGTGGTTGCAGCCAACGATGGTACTGCTGGTGGTGCAATAAATGCACTAGGTGATCAAGCTTTTGACGTGCCAGTTAGTGGACAAGATGCTGAATTAGAGGCGATCAGACGAATTATAGAAGGCACTCAAACAATGACCGTTTATAAATCTTTAGAAGCTATCGCAGAGCGTTCTGCTCATGTTGCTATGCAACTGGCGAATAATGAAACGGTAGAAACAGATACAAGTGTTAATAACGAAGCAATTGATGTTCCGGCTATTTTGCTTGAACCAATACCAGTAGATAGCAGTAATTATGAAGATACTGTTATTGAAGAAGGACATATTGATGAATCCGATTTGTAAATGAATCGATATAAAGAAAAAGCTTCTGAGGATCATTAGGATCCTCAGAAGCTTTTTTATATCGCAATTATTTTTCAATAGTTGCTACGACGCCTGCACCTACAGTACGTCCACCTTCACGGATTGAGAATTTAGTACCTTCTTCAATCGCGATTGGTGAAATTAATTCAACAGTCATTTCAACGTTATCTCCAGGCATAACCATTTCTACGCCTTCTGGAAGTCTGATAACACCAGTTACGTCAGTTGTACGGAAGTAGAACTGAGGACGGTAGTTATCGAAGAATGGCGTGTGACGGCCACCTTCATCTTTAGATAGTACATAAACTTCTGCTTGGAAGTTCGTATGTGGCGTGATTGTACCCGGCTTAGCAAGTACTTGACCACGGTTGATGTCTTCACGAGATACACCACGTAAAAGTGCACCAATGTTGTCACCAGCTTCTGCATAATCAAGAAGCTTACGGAACATTTCAACACCTGTTACAGTTGTTTTGCTTGGTTCTTCAGCAAGACCGATGATATCAACTTCATCCCCAACTTTAACAACACCACGCTCAACACGTCCTGTTGCTACAGTACCACGACCAGTGATTGAGAATACGTCCTCAACTGGCATCATGAATGGTTTTTCAGTATCACGGTCTGGACGAGGGATATACTCATCAGTTGCTTCCATTAATTCAAGAATAGCATTTACATAAGTCTCGTCACCTTCAAGAGCTTTAAGTGCAGAACCTTTGATTACTGGTACGTCATCACCTGGGAAGTCGTACTCAGATAGTAGGTCACGTACTTCCATCTCTACTAATTCAAGAAGCTCTTCGTCGTCTACCATGTCACATTTGTTTAGGAATACAACAATTGCTGGTACACCAACTTGGCGTGAAAGTAGGATGTGCTCACGAGTTTGTGGCATTGGACCATCAGCTGCAGATACAACTAAGATCGCACCATCCATTTGCGCAGCACCTGTAATCATGTTTTTAACATAGTCAGCGTGTCCTGGGCAGTCAACGTGTGCATAGTGACGGTTTGCAGTTTCATACTCAACGTGTGCAGTTGAGATTGTGATACCACGTTCACGTTCTTCTGGCGCACCATCGATTTGATCGTAAGCCATTGCAGTACCACTTCCATCAGCGTTGTGAAGTACAGTAGTGATTGCAGCAGTTAAAGTAGTTTTACCATGGTCAACGTGTCCAATTGTACCAATGTTAACATGGTCTTTTGAGCGGTCGAATTTTTCTTTTGACATTCTATATTTCCTCCTTTAGATATATGAAAGTTATTTTATGACAAGCATTGCCCGCTTAGTTAGTGGCCTAACCAAGCTTACAATACAAGTTATACTTTAATTTTAGAAAAAAATCAATTATTCACCGACATTTTTCTTAACAATTTCTTCAGAAATACTCTTAGGTACTTCTTCATAGTGGTCAAATGTCATTGTGTATGCACCACGACCTTGCGTATTTGAACGCAATGCTGTTGCATAACCGAACATTTCAGAAAGTGGAACGAACGCATTAACAACCTGAGCTGGTCCACGTGCTTCCATACCTTCTACACGACCACGACGTGATGTAACATCACCCATGATATCACCCATATATTCTTCTGGGATGACAATTTCTACTTTCATCATTGGTTCAAGTAGAACTGGGCTACATTTGTTCTTTGCATTTTTAAGTGCCATTGACGCTGCAACCTTAAATGCTGTCTCATTCGAGTCAACATCGTGGTAGCTACCATCATAAAGTGTTGCTTTAACATCGATTAATGGGTAACCTGCAACGACACCGTTTTGCATCGATTCTTTAATACCTTGTTCAACTGAAGGGATGTATTCACGTGGAACAACACCACCGACAATTTTATTAACGAATTCAAAGCCAGCACCTTCTTCGTTTGGCTCAAATTTAACCCAAACATGACCGTACTGTCCGCGTCCACCTGATTGTCGAACGAATTTACCTTCAACTTCAGCAGACCCGCGGAATGTTTCACGGTAAGATACTTGTGGAGCACCTACGTTAGCATCAACTTTAAATTCACGTCTTAGACGGTCAACAATGATATCAAGGTGAAGTTCACCCATACCAGAGATAATTGTTTGACCTGTTTCAACGTTTGTTTCAGTCTTGAATGTTGGATCTTCCTCAGCTAGTTTACCTAAAGCAACTGACATTTTATCTTGGTCAGCTTTTGACTTAGGTTCAATCGCTACCGAAATAACGGGCTCTGGGAATTCCATTGATTCTAAGATAACAAGGCTCTTCTCATCACATAATGTATCACCAGTACCTGTGTCTTTAAGACCAACACCACCAGCAATATCACCTGCGAATACTTCAGAAACTTCTTCACGAGAGTTCGCGTGCATCTTGAGGATACGTCCTACACGTTCACGCTTATCTTTCGTTGAGTTTTTGACGTATGAACCTGATTTCAACGTACCAGAGTAAACTCGGAAGAAAGTAAGTTTCCCAACGAATGGGTCAGTTGCAACTTTAAAGGCTAATGCAGAGAATGGCTCATTATCATCAGCTTTACGTACAACTTCTTCTTCTGTTTGTGGAACGTGACCCTCGATTGGAGGGATATCAATTGGTGAAGGTAAGTAATCAACGACACCGTCGATTAGTAACTGAACACCTTTGTTTTTAAATGCTGAACCACAGAATACTGGGTAAAATTCTACACTTAGTGTAGCAGTACGAACCGCAGTACGTAATTCTTCATTTGAAATCTCTTCACCTTCTAAGTAGCGCATCATTAGATCTTCGTCTAATTCTGCTACTGACTCTACAAGACCAGCGCGTAATTCATCAGCTTTGTCTTTATACTCATCAGGAATCTCTGTTGCGTTGGCACGAGTACCAAGGTCATCCTCATAGAAGTAAGCTTTCATTTCAAGCAAGTCAATAATACCTTCAAAATCATCTTCAGCACCAATTGGGTATTGAACTGGGTGAGCATTCGCTCCAAGACGATCAGTCAACGTGCCGACTGAGTACATGAAGTCTGCACCCACTTTATCCATTTTGTTAACGAAGACAATACGTGGTACACCGTATGTTGTAGCTTGACGCCATACAGTTTCTGTTTGTGGTTCTACACCAGATTGTGCATCTAATACAGTAACCGCGCCATCTAATACACGTAACGAACGTTCAACTTCAACTGTGAAGTCTACGTGTCCGGGTGTATCGATAATGTTAATACGATGACCTTTCCATTCAGCCGTTGTCGCAGCAGACGTGATGGTAATACCACGCTCTTGCTCCTGATCCATCCAGTCCATTTGTGATGCACCTTCGTGCGTCTCACCTAATTTGTGGATACGACCTGTATAGAAAAGGATACGTTCAGTAGCCGTCGTTTTACCAGCATCAATGTGTGCCATGATACCGATATTACGTGTTTTCTCCAAGGAGAACTCTCTAGGCATATGTCTTTCTCCTTCCTCTTATCTTAAACTTGAGTATTGTTAGTTTTAGTTTGACTATCTCAACTAAAAGATAATCATTGTGGCAATAGATAAGCTTCATTGCCCAATGAGCGAGAAAATAAACACTTTAAAAAAAGCATAATTTTTACGAATCTTTGGACAATGGTACTTCCTATATTACCAACGGTAGTGAGCAAATGCTTTATTTGCTTCTGCCATTTTATGCAATTCTTCACGTTTCTTCACAGATGCACCTGTGTTGTTTGACGCATCTAAAATTTCATTTGCAAGACGTTCTTCCATCGTTTTCTCTCCACGTGAGCGAGAGTAGTTCACGATATAACGAAGTCCTAATGCCTGACGACGCTCTGGGCGCACCTCAACAGGTACTTGGTAGTTTGAACCACCTACACGACGCGCGCGTACCTCAAGTACTGGCATAACGTTTTTCATTGCTTGTTCGAATACATCAGCAGCCGGTTGACCACTGCGTTCTTGTACAAGTTCAAATGCTGCATAAAGAATTTTTTGTGCTTTACCTCTTTTACCATCAACCATGATTTGGTTGATTAAACGAGTTACTAACTTAGAGTTATATAACGGATCTGGTAAGACATCACGTTTTGTTACTGGACCTTTACGTGGCATAGTCTAACCTCCTTTCTTTAATTCAATCATTTCAATTATTTTTTCTTAGGACGTTTTGTTCCGTATTTTGAACGGCCTTGCATACGGCCTTCTACCCCTGCTGTATCTAACGCTCCACGAACAACATGGTAGCGCACACCTGGTAAGTCTTTAACACGACCACCACGAACTAATACAACACTGTGCTCTTGTAAGTTGTGACCAATTCCAGGGATATAAGCAGATACTTCGATACCATTTGTTAAACGAACACGAGCATACTTACGAAGAGCCGAGTTCGGTTTCTTTGGCGTTAATGTCCCAACACGTGTACATACACCACG
Source organism: Pelagirhabdus alkalitolerans (assembly GCF_900096905.1). Lineage (GTDB taxonomy): Bacteria > Bacillota > Bacilli > Bacillales > Amphibacillaceae > Pelagirhabdus > Pelagirhabdus alkalitolerans. The sequence continues at coordinate 53,491 of NZ_FMYI01000010.1, forward strand.
TTTTTGTGGAGAGTTTTCGTCAGTCATTTTTTTCTTATAGCTGTTATAACCTTTATTTAATGCTGGTGAGTCAGATTTTGAAGTCTTGCTCACACGGCCTTTACGAACTAGTTGATTAATAGTTGGCATAACTTTTTTCCTCCCTTCATCACTTTTTGTAATCCCACACATCCAGGTGGTTCATTTATAAGCAAAAAACAAAGTCTTCATGGGTAGCCCATCAAAACTCTATTGCTTTATAGCGACGGTTGCAGTTCCAACATCAATCCCACTCGCTTTTCCAAGTTGATCCTTAGAATCAACGATGGTATGTGGTATCGATAAAGATTCTGCCAGTTGTAAAAGTTCATTCATAATCTCAGGATGGATGTCCTCAGCAATCATAATTTCTTTTACTTCACCATGCTTCATGGCTTTAACCGTTTGCTTTGTACCAATGATCAAATGATCTTTGTATTGCGTTACTTTTTCATAAGACATTTTCATATCCTCCAAAGTCGTCTGGTAACAGAAGCACCTTGAATATAGTACCACTCAAGCGTTGGGTTGTCAATGTAAAATCAACAAGTTCCAACAATTTTTACTTGAGTGGCATAGATTCAAGTTTCTCTATAATAATGCTACTCTACTGACGTCTCATCTTCCGTTTGCTCTGCCACAACATTTTCAACTGGCATGTCGGTTTGCGCTTGGATCTTGCGATAACGTTGCATACCTGTACCTGCTGGGACAAGCTTACCAATGATGACATTTTCTTTAAGTCCTAACAACTCATCACGCTTACCTTTGATTGCAGCATCTGTTAAGACACGAGTCGTTTCTTGGAATGATGCAGCAGATAGGAATGAGTCTGTTTCAAGTGAAGCTTTCGTAATACCCAGTAATACTGGACGTCCGACTGCTGGCTCACTTGCATTTGATAGAGCTTTTTTGTTCACATCTTTAAATTGGTGTATTTCAAGTAGTGAACCTGGTAGCACTTCGGTTTCACCAGCATCTGCAATACGAACTTTTCTAAGCATTTGACGAACCATAACTTCAACGTGTTTATCACCGATTTCAACACCTTGCATACGGTAAACTTTTTGCACTTCTTTTAGAAGGTAGGTTTGAACACCGTCAACACCTTGGAATTTTAGCAATTCTTTTGGATCGATTGACCCTTCAGTTAATGGCTCACCGCTTACGACTGTATCGCCAATTGCTACTTTTACACGAGCGCCGTAAGGAACCGTGTATGTGCGTGTTTCAATTGCACCTTGTACAACAATCTCTTGTTTTTCTTTCACTTCATCAATATCCTGAACCGTACCATCAAGTTCACTGATCACGGCTTGACCTTTAGGATTTCGCGCTTCAAAGATCTCTTGGATACGCGGTAAACCTTGCGTGATATCACTACCCGCAACACCACCAGTGTGGAATGTACGCATCGTTAACTGAGTACCCGGCTCACCAATCGATTGGGCAGCGATAATACCGACAGCTTCACCGACCTCAACTTCTTGTCCAGTTGCTAAGTTACGGCCGTAACATTTCTTACATGCACCGTGTTTTGTGTTACATGTGAAGACAGATCGAATGGTTACTTCTTCAATACCAGCTTCTACGATTGTTTTAGCAATATCTTCATTAATAAATTCATCTTTACCTATAATAATCTCTTTCGTTTCAGGGTGACGTACAGTTTGGAATGATGTACGGCCAATTAAACGATCAATTAATGGCTCAATGATTTCTGTACCTTCAGTAATAGCTTTAACCGTTAGCCCTTTATCTGTTTGACAGTCATCTTCACGAATGATGACATCTTGCGCTACATCCACTAGACGTCTTGTCAGGTAACCAGAATCGGCTGTCTTAAGTGCCGTATCAGCAAGACCTTTACGAGCACCGTGTGTCGAAATAAAGTATTCTAAAACAGTTAAACCTTCACGGAAACTTGACTTGATTGGAAGTTCGATAATTTGTCCAGCCGGGTTAGCCATCAAACCACGCATACCTGCTAATTGCGTAAAGTTTGAGGCATTACCACGTGCACCCGAATCACTCATCATGAAGATTGGATTTCGTTGGTCAAGTGATTTCATTAGTTTCTCTTGAATGACATCTTTTGCTTTTGACCAAATCGATATAACACGTTCATAACGCTCATCTTCTGTGATTAAACCACGACGGAATTGCTTCATAACTTTATCGACTTTTTCTTGTGCTTCTTCTAATATTTCTTCTTTTTCAGCTAATACAACAATGTCAGATACACCAACTGTGATTCCTGCTGTAGTAGAATATTTGAACCCTAAATCTTTCATCTTATCAAGCATTTTAGACGTTTCGCTAATCTTGAACTTCTTGAAGACTTCGGCAATGATGTCACCAAGAATACCTTTTTTAAATGGTAAGATCGCTTCGCGTTTTTTCAGTTCTTCTTTAACATCTGTGCCTTTTGGTACAAAGTAAGCATCAGGTGTTTCGATTTCTAAGTTACTTTGCGTTGGTTCATTCATATAAGGGAATGATTTTGGTAAGATTTCGTTAAAGATTAACTTACCAACTGTCGTTAATAAAATTTGATGATTTTGTTCCTCTTTAAGGTTGTCTTTGCCTAAACCAGACGCTTGAACACCCACTCTTGTGTGGAGGTGTACATAGCCATTTTGATAAGCCATTAATGCTTCATTAATACCTTTAAAGACCATACCTTCACCAATAGCACCTTCACGTTCAATTGTTAAGTAATAGTTACCTAACACCATATCCTGAGAAGGGGTTACAACTGGCTTACCATCTTTTGGATTCAAGATGTTTTGCGCTGCCAACATAAGTACACGTGCTTCTGCTTGCGCTTCTGCTGATAGTGGAACGTGAACAGCCATTTGGTCACCATCAAAGTCGGCGTTGTATGCTGTACATACTAATGGGTGCAAGCGAATTGCACGACCTTCTACTAATGTCGGCTCAAATGCTTGAATACCGAGACGGTGCAAGGTTGGTGCACGGTTAAGAAGGACTGGATGCTCTTTAATGACATCCTCTAGCACTTCCCAAACTTCCATTTGCAGACGTTCAATCTTACGTTTAGCGGATTTAATATTATGAGCCAGTCCTCTTTCAACAAGCTCTTTCATAATAAATGGTTTAAATAATTCAACGGCCATTTCTTTAGGAAGACCACATTGATACATTTTAAGACTCGGTCCTACAACAATTACCGAACGTCCAGAGTAGTCAACACGCTTACCTAGTAAGTTTTGACGGAAACGTCCTTGCTTACCTTTTAGCATATGTGACAATGATTTAAGTGGGCGGTTACCTGGTCCTGTAACCGGACGACCACGGCGTCCATTATCAATCAGCGCATCGACTGCTTCTTGTAGCATGCGCTTTTCGTTTTGAACGATAATAGTCGGTGCTCCTAAGTCTAATAAGCGCTTCAGACGATTGTTACGGTTGATAACACGGCGATACAAATCGTTCAAATCAGATGTAGCAAAGCGTCCACCATCTAATTGAACCATCGGACGAATTTCCGGCGGAATAATTGGAAGTACATCAAGAATCATCCATGCTGGGTTATTACCAGAATGTCTGAAAGCTTCAATAACTTCTAATCGTTTAATCGCACGTGTACGTCTTTGACCTTGTGCAGATTTCAACTCTTCGCGTAGCATTTCCACTTCGCTTTCAAGGTCGATATCGTGTAGAATTTTTTTAATTGCTTCAGCACCCATCGCCGCTTGGAAGCTTTGACCGTATTTATCACGATAAGCACGGTATTCTTTTTCAGATAATAACTGTTTTTTCTCAAGAGCTGTCTCGCCTGGGTCTGTCACGATATAAGCAGCGAAATAAATCACTTCTTCAAGTGCTCGTGGTGACATATCAAGCATAAGCCCCATACGACTTGGAATGCCTTTAAAGTACCAAATGTGAGAAACAGGTGCTGCAAGTTCAATGTGACCCATACGTTCACGGCGAACTTTTGATTTTGTTACTTCAACACCACAGCGATCACAAACGACACCTTTATAGCGGACACGCTTATACTTTCCACAGTGACATTCCCAATCTTTTTGCGGACCAAAAATACGCTCACAGAATAAGCCGTCTTTTTCTGGTTTTAACGTACGATAGTTAATCGTTTCTGGTTTTTTTACTTCCCCATATGACCATGACCGAATTTTGTCTGGTGATGCCAAGCCGATTTTCATAAATTCGAAATTATTTACATCTAGCAAGGGGTCTACCTCCCTTTTAGTATGTGTTAGACCGCAGCAAGATGAGTACTAAGACTCACCTTAACTACAGTTACCTAATGTTCTATTAAACACCATTGACTGGTTATTACTTACCTTCTAGCTCTAAATTAAATTGATCCGTAGATGATTGTTCTTCTTCCTCAATATCACGAAGTTCAATTTCTTCTTCATCTGCTGATAACATCTTCACGTCCATACCTAAACTTTGAAGTTCTTTAATCAATACTTTAAATGATTCTGGAATACCAGGTTCAGGTACGTTATCACCTTTGACGATTGCTTCATATGTCTTCACACGACCCACAACGTCATCGGATTTAACCGTTAAGATCTCTTGCAGTGTATAAGCAGCACCGTATGCTTCAAGTGCCCAAACCTCCATCTCACCAAAACGCTGTCCACCGAATTGTGCTTTACCACCCAGTGGTTGTTGCGTTACAAGTGAATATGGTCCAGTCGAACGTGCGTGAAGCTTATCATCAACCATGTGTGCAAGTTTAATCATATACATGACACCCACAGATACACGGTTATCAAATGGTTCACCTGAACGTCCATCATAAAGGATTGTTTTGGCATCTCTTGCCATACCTGCTTCTTCAATTGTTTCCCAAACATCTTCTTCATTAGCCCCATCAAATACTGGTGTTGCCACATGAATACCTAACTCACGTGCAGCCATACCTAAATGAAGCTCAAGTACTTGTCCGATATTCATACGAGACGGTACACCTAATGGGTTAAGCATAATATCAACTGGCGTCCCATCTGGTAAGAACGGCATATCTTCTTCAGGTAAAATCTTAGAAATAACACCTTTGTTACCGTGACGACCAGCCATCTTATCGCCTTCGTGAATCTTACGTTTTTGTACGATGTAAACACGAACGAGTTGATTAACACCTGGTGGTAACTCGTCACCGTCTTCACGATTGAAGATTTTAACGTCTAAGACAATACCGCCTGCACCGTGCGGAACACGCAAGGATGTATCACGCACTTCACGTGCTTTCTCACCGAAGATCGCATGTAGTAATCTTTCTTCAGATGAAAGCTCTGTTACACCTTTAGGCGTTACTTTACCAACAAGTAAATCACCATCGCCTACTTCTGCACCGACACGGATAATACCTCGTTCATCTAAATCTCTTAATGCGTCTTCCCCTACGTTCGGGATATCACGTGTAATTTCTTCAGGCCCTAACTTCGTGTCGCGGGCTTCTGATTCGTATTCCTCGATATGGATTGATGTATACACATCATCCTTCACAAGTCGTTCACTCATGATGATCGCATCTTCATAGTTATAACCGTCCCAAGTCATAAAGGCAGCAAGGACGTTTTGTCCTAGAGCAAGTTCGCCATCTTCCATCGATGGACCATCCGCTAAAATCTCACCCTTCGTTACCTGATCACCAACGCTTACGATTGGGCGTTGATTGTAACAAGTACCTTGGTTTGAACGAATGAATTTTTGGAATTTATAGCGATCAACATCGCCTTCGACTTGTTTACCGTCGATTTCTTCAATACGACGAACATGAACTTCTTTTGCTTCAACACGTTCAACGCGACCAGGATGCTGACAGATAACTGCTGCACCTGAATCTTTACCAGACACATATTCCATACCCGTACCGACAATTGGTGAACGAGGTTTTAATAATGGAACAGCTTGACGTTGCATGTTGGCACCCATTAACGCACGGTTAGAGTCATCGTTTTCCAAGAACGGAATACATGCAGTCGCCGCAGATACAACTTGCTTAGGCGAAACATCCATATAATCTAATCTGTCACGTGTCACACTCTTGTTTTCCCCGCGGAAACGTGCGATAACTTCTTCATCTAAGAATGAACCATCTTCTCCTAGACGAGCGTTTGCTTGGGCAACAACGTAATGATCTTCTTCATCCGCTGTTAAATAATCATATTGATCCGTTACCTTACCTGTTTCTGGGTCTACACGGCGATACGGCGTTTCGATAAAGCCGAATTTATTCACTTTTGCATAAGAAGAAAGTGAGTTAATCAAACCGATATTTGGACCCTCTGGCGTTTCAATCGGGCACATTCTTCCGTAGTGAGAATAGTGAACGTCACGAACTTCATAACCTGCACGTTCACGTGTTAGACCACCAGGCCCTAGGGCTGACAGACGACGCTTGTGCGTTAATTCTGCTAGTGGATTCGTTTGATCCATAAACTGTGATAATTGCGAGCTACCGAAGAACTCTTTAATAGAAGCAATCACCGGACGTATATTAATCAGTTGTTGTGGTGTAATGGCTGAAGTGTCTTGAATAGACATACGCTCACGAACCACGCGTTCCATACGTGATAAACCGATACGGAATTGATTTTGTAATAATTCACCGACTGAACGGAGACGACGGTTACCTAAGTGGTCAATATCGTCTGTATCGCCTACTTGGTGTAAGATATTAAAGAAATAACTAACGGATGCAATAATATCTGCTGGGTCAATATTTTTTATTGCTTCATCAACTAAACCATTGCCGATAACAGTTAATTCGCGTTCGCCACTTGGATCAGTTGGATCAACAATCTTAACAGCTTGTGCGCGAATCTCTCCATCTAGCACACCTTCACTTGGCTCAAGATACGCTTCACCTAAACGATTTTCCTCACGCTCTAAGAACGGAAGTACTTTATCCAATAAGCGACGATCTAATTTAGCTCCTTTTTCCGCTATCACTTCACCTGTTTCAGGATCTGCCAGTGTTTCAGCTAACGTTTGATTGAACAAACGATGTTTAATATGGAGCTTTTTGTTCATCTTATAACGACCTACATGAGCTAAGTCATAACGCTTCGGATCGAAAAAGCGTGAAATCATCAAGCTTTTCGCACTCTCAAGAGTTGGCGGCTCACCCGGACGTAGTCGTTCGTAAATTTCTAGTAAGGCTTTTTCGCTTGTTTCTGTGTTGTCTTTTTCTAATGTATTTCTTAAATACTCATTATCACCAATCAAATCAATGATTTCTTGATCTGTCCCGAACCCTAACGCTCGAAGCAGAACAGTGATTGGCAGTTTTCGTGTACGGTCAATTCGAACGTGTGCAACATCTTTAGCGTCTGTTTCAAACTCTAACCATGCTCCACGGTTAGGAATAACAGTCGCGTTATATCCACGCTTACCGTTTTTATCAATCTTGTCACTAAAGTACACACTTGGAGAACGCACCAACTGCGAAACGATAACACGTTCTGCACCGTTGATAATAAATGTTCCCGTATCTGTCATTAGTGGGAAATCTCCCATAAATACTTCTTGCTCTTTTACTTCACCAGTTTCATTATTTAATAAGCGAACCTTTACACGAAGTGGCGCATTATACGTCACATCTCTCTCTTTTGATTCATCGACAGAATACTTCGACTCACCTAAGCTGTAATCCACAAACTCAAGTGATAAATTCCCTTGGAAATCTTCAATTGGAGAAATATCCTTGAACATTTCTCTTAAACCTTCTTCTAGGAACCAATCATAAGAAGCTGTCTGTATCTCAATTAGGTTTGGTAATTCAAGTACCTCACTAATACGTGCATAGCTTCTTCGCTGGCGGTGTCGTCCATACTGAACTAGTTGACCTGTCAACTGCTTCACCCCTCAAATCAAGAATAAAAAACGAAAAATGATTAATCATAGCGACTAATCTTTTTTAAAGGCACACACCAATTGGCGTGCAAACCTTATATATAGCATGAACATATAAATGTTCAGCCTAAATACCTTCACCATTTGTGATTCTGTATTCACTATTGACTTATAAAATGGAAAAGGTATAATTTAATCAGAATAAAATGTTCGCCCCTAATCGAACAGTTAAATGTAAGATTTGTGCGAACGTCTATGAAGGCTTCGCTTACATCAAAAGCCCCATATCGAAGTGATGATTAAAGCGCATAATAAAACAAAGGATCACCTCTTGATTACTTTAAGAAACGCACCCTTATCCTCTTAAAACTACCTAACCATCCTGTCCAAAAACCAATAAACTATACATTTAGTCATTTTTTAAAAAAAGTACTTGACATTAAAACGATCTATTGGCATTTTTCTATACTACCACAACGATAAACTCGAGTCAATCATAATTATGATGTTTTAACAGCTCGAATAATGTGATAGCCTTTATCTTTTTTAACGACTGATACCTCGGAAAATAGAGTTTCTAACTTTTTAACTGCAGACGAAGCACCTTGCTTCTTCTGGATCACAACCCAAAGCTCACCTTCTGGCAACAACTTTTCATAACTCTCTTCTAACAATTGATGTACAACTTGTTTACCAGCTCGAATCGGAGGATTCGTGAGTACCGCCGAAATAGCGTTTGTTGTTATATTTGAGAAACCATCACTTACACAAATTTCTACATTTTCAATTCGGTTCGCTTCTTTATTCTTTATCGCTAAATCAATCGCTCGATGATTAACATCAGCCATGACGACTTGACGATTCGGATAGACTTTAGCAAGAGCTAAACCGATCGGCCCATATCCACAACCTAAATCAACGAATGCTCCTTCTAGATCAGGGGCTGAGAATGTTTCAATTAATAATCTTGAACCGAAATCGACCCCACCTTTTGAAAAAACACCTCGGTCACTTGTAAATGTCATGTTTACACCACGCAAGGCATAAGACCAAGTTTCCGGATGACTTTCAATTTGAGGTTTTCCTGTGAAATACTGTTCAGACATGAAATGACTCCTCACTTATATTGGATTCATTAGAAAAGCTCGCCTATAGACTAGACGAGCTTTCTTTTTCATTATCAAGCTACAAAGCTTATTTTAATTCGATTTTAGCGCCAGCTTCTTCAAGTTTAGCTTTCATTTCTTCAGCTTCTTCTTTTTCAACGCCTTCTTTAATTGCACCCGGTGCGTTATCTACAAGATCTTTTGCGTCTTTAAGACCAAGACCAGTGATTTCACGAGTTGCTTTAACGACCTTGATCTTAGAAGCACCAGCGTCTTCTAAAATAACGTCAAATTCAGTTTGCTCTTCAGCTGCTTCTGCACCTGCTGCACCTGCTGCTGCTACTGGAGCTGCTGCAGTTACACCGAATTCTTCTTCAATTGCTTTTACTAAATCGTTTAATTCAAGAACAGACATTTCTTTGATTGCTTCAATAATTTGCTCTTTAGACATTTTAATTTCCTCCTAATAGTTGATATTTATTTTCGATTCGTTCATTTTTAACTAGCTAACAGACTAAGCGCCTTGTTCTTCTTTTTGCTCGGCAACAGCTTTTGTTGCGTATGCAAAGTCGCGCATTGGCGCTTGAAGAACGCTGAGTAGCATTGATAATAGACCTTCGTAGTTTGGTAGTTCTGCAAGTTCTTTGATTTGATCAAGAGTTGCAATACTTCCCTGGATAACACCCGCTTTAATTTCTAATGCTTCATGCTCTTTTGCAAAGTTGTTTAAAATCTTTGCCGGAGCAATTACATCATCATTACTGAATGCGATCGCAGTCGGTCCTACTAACGCTTCGTTCAGCTCAGAAAGTTCAGCTTCCTCTGCCGCACGACGGCTCATCGTATTTTTGTATACTTTGAATTCAACACCCGCTTCACGAAGTTGCTTACGTAGTTCTGTTACCTCGGCAACATCAAGACCACGGTAATCAACGAGTACAGTTGATTCACTTTCACGAAGTTTCGTTGCAATTTCAGATACGACTTGTTTTTTCTGCTCAATAATTGTTGACATCGTTCCACCTCCTAACAGACTTTTCATCATACCGGACGAATCATTTTTCATTGGATTTAGTCCAATAAAAAACCCCACGCCTGCGTAGACGTGAGGAAGACTTCATCTAAAGAAAGGCATACTTCCTTTAATTTATCCAACACCTCGGCAGGCTATTAAGCCTTAAGTAGGCTCCTGCTGTCTACGGTACAACGTATAATAATTAACCTTGTTCATTATAGCGAACCGCTATAACAAAGTCAAGCTTTATTTAGTGAAATTTGATGGGTCAACTTTAACACCAGGCCCCATCGTTGATGTTACCGATGCATTACGCATATAAATACCTTTAGATGATTGTGGTTTAGCTTTCACTAATGTATCCGCAATTGCATTAAAGTTATCTTTTAACTGATCCAGTTCAAATGACGCTTTACCAATTGGCACGTGTACATTTGATTGACGATCAACACGGTATTCAACTTTACCTGCTTTAATTTCTTTAACAGCATTGGCAACGTCAAATGTTACAGTGCCTGTTTTAGGGTTCGGCATTAAGCCTTTGGGTCCTAAGACACGGCCTAACTTACCAACTTCAGCCATCATATCAGGCGTTGCGACGATCACGTCGAACTCAAACCAACCTTGGTTGATTTTGCTGATTAAGTCTGCTTCACCTACGTAATCTGCTCCAGCTTCTTCAGCTTCTTTCGCTTTTTCACCTTTCGCAAACACTAAAACAGTTTGAGATTTACCTGTACCGTGTGGCAATACCATTGCCCCGCGAATTTGTTGGTCAGCTTTCTTCGGATCCACACCTAAACGGAATGCCGCTTCAACTGTTTCATCAAATTTTGCTGTTGCGTTTTCTTTTACTAAGTTAAGCGCTTCTTCTACGTCGTAAGCTTTTGAGCGGTCAACGTGCTTTAACGCTTCTTGTTGTTTTTTCGTTTTCTTAGCCATTATTATTTCCTCCTTGAATGTGGTTTTAACGGTTATACCTCCCACTTAAAAAAGCGGACCCCACTAAGACAACGCGTCAAAGTGGGCAACTAACCTAAGCGTTAGTTCATCTGCCTACAAAAAGGTTGCGAAATGGATTAAAACGCCATCACCGCAACCTTTTACTCCTTGTTGCATTGAGAAATTAGTCTTCGACAACAATTCCCATGCTACGTGCAGTACCTTCTACCATACGCATAGCCGCTTCGATATCAGCAGCGTTTAAGTCAGGCATTTTAGTTTCTGCGATTTCTTTAACTTGATCACGCTTCAACGTTGCAACTTTGTTGCGGTTTGGTTCACCTGATGCCGTATCGATACCCGCTGCTTTTTTAAGCAATACAGCAGCCGGCGGAGTTTTCGTAATAAATGTAAATGAACGGTCCTCAAAAACCGTAATTTCTACTGGAATAATCAAACCAGCTTGCTCTTGCGTACGGGCGTTGAATTCTTTACAGAAACCCATGATATTAACACCTGCTTGACCTAATGCCGGTCCAACTGGTGGTGCTGGATTTGCTTTCCCTGCCGGGATTTGAAGTTTAACTACCTTAATTACTTTTTTAGCCACGAGACACACCTCCTTAAGTCCGTGATGTGGTCATAGGGCAGCTATTTGCCCTCCCACTCAATTCTCTGCTATTACCTTACACTCGAGGCATAAAGAACATAAAAATTCTAGCATGTTTAATACTAAATTGCAAGGGATGAATCAGAATATTTCAATCTAGGGTTACGATAACTTATCCACTTGAGCAAAATCAAGTTCGACCGGCGTTTCACGACCAAACATATTGACATGAACTTTCACTTTCTGACGATCTAGATCAATGTGCTCGATCGTTCCTGTGAAGTCAGTGAATGGCCCTTCTTTCACTGTGACTGTTTCACCTTGTTCAAAGTCAATATCTACAACTGTTTCTTTCATACCCATACGCTTCAATACCGTTTCCGCTTCTTCCGGTAAAAGTGGAATAGGTTTTGAACCTGCTCCTGTTGAGCCAACAAAACCTGTAACCCCCGGTGTATTTCGAACTACATACCAAGAGTCATCCGTCATAATCATCTCGGCTAATACATAACCAGGAAACACCTTTTTCATTGATGTTTTCTTCTTGCCATTTTTCATTTCTGTTTCTTCATCTTCAGGGACGAGAATACGAAAAATCTTGTCCTCCATCCCCATTGATGCCAATCGCTTTTCAAGGTTCGTTTTCACTTTATTTTCATAACCAGAATACGTATGAACAACATACCATTGTTTTTCCATTATAATGCCTCCTATGAAAGGTTTTTTTCCAATTTAAAAAACCCGCAATAAACGGGTTTTGTCTGAAATTTATATCGTCACTATTATTATATCATAAAATACTCGAATCTATTCAAATAAAAGATTAAGAATTTGTGTAATCCCTAAGTCAACGAGTGTAAAGAATACAGCGATAAACGCTACTGTTGCAACAACCGTTACCGTATAACGAAAAAGTTCATGTTTTCTTGGCCAAGATACTTTATTCATTTCACGAGAGACATTTTTTAAAAACGTAACAACTTTCACAAGTAGTTCCTCCAAACCTAAGAAAAAATTTATTAATCTATTATGGCGCTTACTTCGTTTCACGATGAACGGTGTGCGCATTACATCTTTTACAAAACTTCTTGAGTTCCATTCGATCTGTTTGAGACGATTGTTTATCCGTTTGATAGTTTCGACTCAAACATTCTGTACACGCTAATGTTACTTTCTTCTTCATATTATCATCCTCTAAAAGAGCTGTCCATCCTTTATAAAGTAGCACGCTTAGCCTTATGTGTCAACGCACCTATTACAATTATCACAATTGAATTTCTGAAACGTGCATAAATCGTTCTAGCTTTCGCTTCACACGTTGCAAGGCATTATCAATAGATTTAACATGCCGATTTAACTCAGCTGACATCTCTTGATAAGTGCGACCATCTAAATACTGAAGTAGAACATTTTTCTCAAGCGGGCTTAAAAGTTCAAAAAGTTCCCCTTCAACTTGTCCATAACTCTCTTGGTTAATCACTAATGATTCAGGATCTTCTTCGACTTCGACATTCGCCAGCACATCTAATAATGTCCGTTCTGAATCTTCATCAAATATGGGTTTATCAAGTGAAACATAGGAATTGAGCGGAATATGTTTTTGCCTTGTCGCTGTTTTTATCGCTGTAATGATCTGTCTTGTCACACATAACTCAGCAAAAGCACGAAATGATGAACGACGATCATTTCGATAATCACGTATGGCTTTATATAGTCCAATCATTCCTTCTTGAACAATATCTTCATGATCTGCTCCAATCAGGAAATACGTACTTGCTTTCGCGCGCACAAAACCACGATATTTCCGAATTAAAAAATCTAGTGCCTGGCTGTTTCCTTCTTGGACATACGAAATCAAATCCCTGTCATCTAGTTTATCAAACGCGATCGTGTTCTGTTCTGTTGCGTGTTGTTGCTTAAGCAAGACCAACGCCTCCTGAATCACATAATAGAAATATTATACAGTAAGCGCTTTACAGTCGTCAATAGTCGCTTTTATTATCTTTTTCGCCTCATTTCATCCAACTTTTGCAAAACATCGGATTCAATTGGGATCACTCGGTCGTTTTTTTGTGTTTCAAAGCTTTTGAGATCTTCACTAATTTCTTTTTGAATGTAACTTAATTCAAGCTCAAGCTCACGAGCCGATTTTCTGTATGCACCTTGTTGAAAAATAGTACGCTGTTCTGTGTAGTCAGATGTAGCAACATAGACTTTTGTTTTCACATTTTTCAGCTCTTTAACGAGACGCTCAATTTTCTCATCCGCTGTCTCTTTCTCTTTTGTAAATATAATCTCAACATTAAAACGGTTTGCTTTTGATTCTAATCCTTTCACTTCATACGCATCAAAAACAACCATGACCCGGCAACCTCTATAGGCTCGATATTCAGCCATTTTCTCAATCAATAGAAGCCTCGCTTGGTCTAAGTCAACATCTTTTAGTCGCTTCAGCTCATCCCAATCACCAATGATATTATAGCCATCGACAAGTAGTACATCCATTATGATTCACCTAGAGGATGACGTTTTCGATAGATTTCATACATCAACAAGCTACCGGCTACGGATGCATTTAAAGACGATACTGTCCCTTGCATAGGTAGTTGAATCGTCCAATCACATTTTTCTTTAACTAATCGACTGATTCCCTTTCCTTCATTTCCAATCACAAGCGCAATCGGTAAATCATTTGGTAATTGGCGATAGTCTTCTGATGCATCCATTTCAGTACCGACCACCCACACATTTTTAGCTTTTAGTTCATCAATTGTTTGAGCCATATTGGTCACACGTGCAACCGGCACGTATTCAATTGCGCCTGCTGATGTTTTGGCAACCGTACTTGTTAGGCCTACTGCACGTCGCCTCGGTATGATGACACCATGCACCCCAACGGCATCAGCTGTACGTAAAATCGAGCCTAAATTATGAGGGTCTTCTATTTCATCAAGCAGGACAAAAAATGGCTCTTCACCTTTTGACGCTGCCCGTTCGAACAGTTCATCAAGCGTTGCATAGTCATATGCTGCAACAGCTGCCACAATCCCTTGATGCTGACCATCAACCATTTGATCCAACTTCTTTTTTGGAACTTGCTTGATCACGATTTTCTGCTCTTTTGCCAATTTATAAATTTGTTGTGTTGCATTTTGATTTAAATGATCCGCTAAAAACAATTTATTAATCGTTCGACCTGATTTTAATGCTTCTAAAACAGGGTTCTTGCCAATAATCCACTCATCACTCATTGTCACGCTCCCCTTTCTCAATGATCTTAACCGCCTCTTCCATTAATTCATTCAATCGTTCTGTTTCATTCGTAAAGTATAAGAACCCTAAAACCGCTTCAAATGCTGTACTATAGCGATAGGTCATCACATCTGTATTTTTAGGTACTGTCGCCGATTTAGCATTGCGCCCACGACGCATCACAGCTTGTTCTTCTTCTGTTAAAGCCTCTTCGTCTAACCACTCTCTTAAAACAAAAGCTTGACCTTTAGCTGAAACGTAGCGAATGGCAGCTTGATGCAAAGCATTGACTTTCGCTTTACCTGAACGAATCAAATGATCTCGAACGTACACTTCATAAACAGCATCGCCCATATAAGCTAATGCCAGTGCTTTCATCTGTTTAACTTGATTTGTATTCATTCGCTACCCTCTTTTCCAACGCGTGCCTTGTGCGGTGTCTTCTAAAATAATACCTTGCGCCTTCAACTCATCACGGATCTCATCTGCGCGATTGAAGTCTTTATTTTTTCTTGCTGCATTACGATCATGAATCAGTTGCTCAACATCAACATCAAGAAGAGGCTCATCTTTTTCATCTAACTCAATGCCTAAAATAGAGAACGCTTCATCAAATAACTGGATGAATTTATCTAAGCTCTCCTGACTCACCTCTTGGCGATCTAAATAAACATTGACTTCTTTTGATAAATCAAATAAAACACTGATCGCATTTGCCGTGTTGAAATCATCGTCCATTGCTTCGATTAGTGATTGTTTATAGCGGGCAACTTGCTCAGTCCAGTCATCCGGTGAATCGCTATTCTCAGTCTGATTTTTTCTATGCTTCAAATTTAAATAAGCATTTTGAATACGGTCAAGGCCGTTTTGAGCTTGGGCTAATAATTCTTCACTAAAATTAATCGGGCTTCTATAATGGACTGATAACATATAAAAACGGATTAGGGCTGGTGAATACGCCTCTAACAACTCATTAGCTAATATAAAGTTCCCAGTTGATTTGGACATTTTTTCATCATTAACGGTGATATAGCCGTTGTGCATCCAATAATTTGCAAAGGTTTGACTCGTGCATGCTTCACTTTGTGCGATCTCATTCTCATGGTGCGGAAATGCTAAATCCTGTCCGCCAGCATGAATATCAATCGTTTCACCTAAATGTTTTTTAACCATAGCTGAGCACTCAATATGCCATCCTGGTCTTCCCTTACCCCACGGTGAATCCCAAGCAATCTCATCCTCTTTCGCTTCTTTCCATAATGCAAAATCAAGCGGGTCTTCTTTGCGTTCACCTACTTCAATTCTAGCACCCGATTTTAAATCATCAATCGATTGGTGTGATAATTGTCCGTAGTTTTCAAAACGACGGGTTCTAAAATAAACATCACCACTTGACTCATAAGCAAAGCCTTTATCTATTAGTCCTTCTATGAATTTAATTATATCTGGCATCGACTCACTAACACGCGGGTGCAGGGTCGCTTCTTTAACACCAAGTTTTTTTACATCTTGTTTATACGCTTCAATAAACCGATCCGCTAAGTCCAGCACATCTTCGCCTTGATCTTTCGATGCATTAATTAATTTATCATCAACATCTGTGAAATTCAGTAAATACGTTACTGTATAACCGCGATACTCTAAATAGCGACGAACGGTGTCAAAAACAATGGCAGGTCTGGCATTACCTATATGAATATAATTATAAACAGTTGGTCCGCAGACATACATTTTCACATGATGACGGTCAATAGGTTGAAACGTTTCTTTTTGACGCGTTAATGTATTATAAAGTTTTATGGTCATCTTTTCTTTCTCCTTTCACCTTATCTAACTCTTCTTTTAACTCTCTAATTTCAGACTGTAACTGCTCAATGGCGTCATCGACAGGGTCAGGGAGTTGATTATGATCAAAATCTTTTTTAACCTTTTTACCATTTTGAATCACAATATGACCTGGAATACCGACAACTGTTGAATAATCGGGCACATCTTCTAACACAACAGAACCTGCACCTACTTTGGAAGCTTCGCCAACCGTTATCGAGCCCAACACTTTAGCACCTGTTGCAACTAAAGCGTAATCCTTAATGGTGGGATGACGTTTTCCTTTTTCTTTACCCGTTCCACCCAACGTCACACCTTGAAAGATCGTCACATTATCCCCAATCTCACATGTTTCACCAATCACGACACCCATTCCATGATCAATAAAGAACCGATGACCGATTTGAGCACCCGGGTGTATTTCAATCCCTGTGAAAAACCGACTCAATTGTGAAATGACTCGAGCAATAAAGAAGAATTTCTTACGATAAAATAGATGAGCAATCCGGTGTGCCCAGACAGCATGCAATCCTGAATATGTCAAAATAACTTCTATATAAGAACGTGCAGCAGGGTCTTGATCAAAAATGACCTCAACATCTGCCTTCATTGTTTTAAACCATGACACTCTTATCCACCTCCACTCATTTCTAAAAAAATAATACCTTAAAAAAAGCGCCCCTGTGTATGAACACAGAGACGCTCCTTGCGCGGTCCCACCCTGTTTAGATCACGACTGTGATCTCGACTTTAACACTCGATAACGGGAGTGACCGCTTTTGCATACTATTAATTCCGCAAAAGACTCAAAGGGGCATAAGATGAAGTCACTTAAAATCACTCGCAGCCAATGGTGATTCTCTCTGTGTAAGATGAACTTCATCTCTTTCCTTTTCATCGTTTTCAATATCTTTATGCATCGTGTTTAATTTAAGTGATTAGAATGACGCTAATAAAGCATCTAAACGCGAAATAACAACCGATTTACCTAAAATATGAATCGCATTCGGTAATTCCGGACCATGTGTTTGAGCCGTTGTTGCAACACGAATAGGCATGAACAATTGTTTACCTTTATGCTTTGTTTCTTTTTGAACAGCTTTGATCGCCGCTTTAATTTCCGCTGGCTCAAAGGTATCGAGTGCTTCTAATTGTTTTTTGAAGTTCTCAATGACTTCCGGTACTTGTTCACCAGCAAGGACATCTTTAGCATCGTCGCTGTAAGTAATCTCTGTTTGGAAAAACAGTTCTGTTAATTCAACAATTTCTGCACCATAACTTAACTGATCTTTGTAAAGTAAAATGAGCTTTGTTGCCCATTCTCTTGTTTCTTCTTTCATATCAGATGGCAATTTGCCTACCTCAACTAAATGAGGTAATGCCAACTCCACAACCTCTTCTTCTGAAAGAGCTTTAATATATTGGTTGTTCATCCATTTTAATTTCTGCGGGTCAAACACAGCAGCTGACGTTGATAAACGAGATGGATCAAAGATCTCAATCAACTTTTCTTGTGTGAAGATCTCTTCTTCACCAACAGGTGACCAACCGAGCAACGTAATAAAATTAAACAATGCTTCAGGTAGATAACCTAAGTTTTTGTACTGTTCGATAAATTGTAAGATATGTTGATCACGTTTACTTAATTTCTTTCGTTCTTCATTTAAAATAAGTGTCATATGACCATACTTAGGCGCTGTCCAACCAAATGCGTCATAAACCATCATTTGTTTTGGCGTATTGGATATATGCTCTTCACCACGTAGGACGTGTGAGATCGCCATTAAATAATCATCAATGACAACGGCGAAATTATACGTTGGAATACCGTTCTTCTTCACGATAACCCAATCACCAAAATCACTTGATTCAAATGTAATATCACCACGAACAATATCATTAAATGTATACGTTGTATTGTCCGGCACGCGGAATCTAATACTTGCTTCGCGGCCTTCTGACTCAAACTGAGCGATCTGTTCATCTGTTAGGTTTCGGTGAGCACCTGAGTACTTAGGTACTTGGTGATTTGCACGCTGCTGTTCGCGCTCTTGTTCAAGTTCTTCTTCTGTCATGTAACATTTATAAGCAAGACCACGTTCTAATAATTCGTTCACATATTTTTGATAAATATCAAGGCGTTCCATTTGGCGATACGGTCCGTACTCCCCGCCAATATCAGCACCTTCATCCCACTCAAGTCCTAACCACTTTAAATAGTTTAGTTGGCTTTCTTCGCCACCTTCAACATTTCGCTTTTGGTCAGTATCTTCCGTACGAATAATAAATTGACCATTTAAATGTCTAGCATATAAATAATTAAATAATGCCGTTCTTGCATTTCCAATATGCAAGTGGCCTGTTGGACTTGGTGCGTAACGCACACGTACTTTTTCTGTCATTGTTTGTCTTCCCCTTTCAATCGTCCCTCTTTATTCTACTTCTCATTTTATCATTATTTTGAATGAATTGCTTTCGTTTTTATGATTCACTAAAAAACGTGTAAAAAAGTGATAACGATAAGTCATCACTTTTTTATGCACCCTTCTAGTTATACCCTTTTTATTGAGCTTTTTCAAGTGCTTTTGGTTTTGCGAAGATCATTCGTCCTGCAGAAGTTTGTAAGACACTCGTAATGATCACTTCAATCGATTCACCAATATGATGACGTCCTTCTTCAACAACGATCATCGTTCCATCATCTAAATAAGCGACACCTTGATTTTGCTCTTTCCCATCTTTAATCACTTGAACAACTAACTGTTCACCTGGTAAAACAACCGGCTTAACAGCATTAGCCAAATCATTAATGTTGAGGACTGGGACATTTTGGAATTCGCACACTTTATTTAAATTAAAGTCATTCGTCACCACAATACCATCTGATACTTTCGCTAGTTTCACTAACTTACTATCGACTTCTTGAATGTCTTCAAAATCACCATCATACATTTCGACATCAACCGGAATCTCTTTTTGCAGTCGATTTAACACATCTAACCCTCGACGCCCACGGTTTCGTTTTAATGCATCTGATGAATCTGCGATATGTTGCAATTCCTCTAGTACAAAGTGTGGAATGATAATCGTACCTTCTAAGAAATGCGTCTGACAAATATCAGCAATCCGACCGTCAATAATGACACTTGTATCTAATAGCTTCGCTTTCGGTGCTACTTTAGATGCTTCTTCCTCACTAGCTTCTGATTGTTCTTTATCTTTTCTCGCAAGTGTTAAAATATTCGCAAATTCATCACGGCGTTTAAAGCCCACTTGGAAACCTAAATAACCTAATAAGCCCATTGTGAATAAGGGAATGATTTGCGAGACAATAATAATTTGAATATCCTGTATCGGTTGGTTAATGATATAAGCAATCACAAGTCCTAAAATTAACCCAACACTTCCAAAGAACAGATCCGCAAGTGGAGCTCCTAATAACAGATTCTCAAAAAACTGAATAAACTGAACAATGTAATCAACTAACCAGAAAGATAATAGATATAAAATAATAGCACCTAAAAACAACCCAACATACGGGGCAATATATGGATTATCCAGCCATGTATGTCTTGTAAAACCTAACACCCTTACTAACGACGGAAAATATAAAAAACCTGTAGTACCTCCAGCAATAATGATAAATAATTGCACTATTCTTTTTAGCACCACGTTCACCTCCTAACACTTAGTCTTACCTAAATCACTTATCCTTAACCGTAACGGTCTGTTATTCATCTTTAAATGTCACATTTAATGCCTCTTGAATCGACTGAACGCCGATCACTTTAATGTCAATTGAATCACTAATATCATCCGTGTTTCGTGCCGGAATAATCGCTCGCTTAAAACCTAACTTAGCCGCTTCTTGAACGCGTTGTTCAATTCGAGATACACGTCTAATTTCACCAGTTAAGCCAACTTCTCCAATTAACACATCATTAGGTCTACAAGCTTTGTCCTTAAAGCTCGAAGCAATACTAATACTAACGGCTAAATCAATCGCGGGTTCATCCAGCTTTACACCACCCGCTACTTTAACATAGGCATCTTGATTTTGCATCATAAGGCCGACTCTTTTTTCTAGAACGGCCATAAGAAGTGGCACGCGATTATGATCGATCCCGGTTGCCATTCGCCGTGCTTGGTTAAAGCTCGTTGGTGAAATTAATGATTGAATCTCAACAAGAACAGGGCGTGTTCCTTCCATGGAGGCAACCACTGTTGAACCCGCTACACCTTGAGATCGTTCCTCTAAAAAGATCTCTGAAGGATTCATTACTTCTTTTAACCCTTCTTCTTTCATTTCAAAAATACCCATCTCATTTGTACTTCCAAAACGGTTTTTCACGCCTCTTAATATACGAAACGAGTGATGCCTTTCCCCTTCAAAATAAAGAACCGCATCTACCATATGTTCTAACATTCTAGGTCCAGCAATCGCACCTTCTTTTGTAACATGACCCACGATAAAAATCGGAATATGTTTCATTTTAGCAATGTTCATCAAGGCACTCGTACATTCTCTAACTTGAGATACACTGCCTGGTGCACTTGTGACTTCATCTTTATAAATCGTTTGAATCGAGTCAATCACGATAAATTCAGGCTTTAGTTGATCAATTTGTGATGAAATCAACTGTAAATTGGTTTCAGACAGAACATAGAGCTGATTTGATGTCACGCCTAAACGATCGGCTCTTAATTTTGTTTGACGGGTTGATTCTTCCCCAGAAATATAAAGGACATTTGCATGCTTATTTGCTAATTGATTTGAAATTTGCAAAAGCAAGGTCGATTTTCCAATCCCTGGATCTCCACCGATTAATACAAGCGAACCTGGTACAATCCCACCGCCCAATACACGATTAAATTCAGGCATATCAGTCTTCATACGTGGTTCTTCTTTTGTTTCAATTGCCGTAATCTTCTCAGGTGATTGTTTAACGCCTTGTCCGATCCCTGTATGTTTTGTATTTGACTTAACAACCGCTTCTTCAACTAATGTATTCCACTGATGACAGCTTGGACACTTTCCCATCCATTTGGGGGTTTCATACCCACACTCTTGACATACAAATTGTGTTTTTGACTTGGCCAAATGTATATACCTCACTTTCATTATACCTTATCCATTAAGTGATTAGGTTACATATCGATTAATTGTTTATGTAAAAATGATGTAATCTTATTCTAACAGGAATGAACACACATGTGTTTTATTAATAAAAAAAAGAAAGCAGAAGAATGACTGCTCCTGCTTCCTTATTTTATCAGATTAGTCCAAAATGATGAACTTCCCTTTACTATTTAAGCCAATTCGTACTTTATCACCTTTATTGATATCTTCTCTAAGCAATGCTTCTGAGAGTAAATCTTCAATATTTTTTTGGATCGAGCGACGAAGAGGTCTTGCACCATATTCAGGGTCAAAGCCTTCATCTGCAATTTTTTCGACTGCTTTATCGGATAAGGTGAAATCTAAACCTTGATCATTAAGGCGTTTTTGTAACTGATCTAGCATGAGTTTAACGATATCTTTCATATGTTTTTTCTCAAGTGAGTGGAACACAATCGTCTCATCGATACGGTTTAGAAATTCCGGTCTAAATGCACGCTTTAATTCTTCAGTTACTTTAGATTTCATATTCTTATAATCCGCTTGTTCATCTTCTAAAGAAAACCCAACGTATTTATTTTGCTTCAGTTCAGTTGCACCGACATTTGATGTCATAATTAAGACCGTGTTACGAAAATCAACGAGACGGCCTTTAGAGTCGGTTAGGCGACCATCTTCTAATACTTGTAACAAGATATTGAAGACTTCAGGGTGTGCTTTTTCAATCTCATCAAGCAACACAACAGAGTACGGCTTACGACGCACTTTTTCTGTTAGCTGGCCACCCTCTTCGTGTCCAACGTAACCTGGAGGTGAACCAACCAATCGAGAGGTTGTATGTTTTTCCATATACTCAGACATATCAACACGAATCATAGCCTCTTCATCACCAAACATAGACTCAGCTAATGCTCTAGCAAGTTCTGTTTTACCAACACCTGTAGGTCCAAGGAAAATAAATGAACCAATTGGGCGTTTCGGATCTTTAAGTCCGGCTCTAGCTCGACGAATGGCTTTCGATACAGAATCGACCGCTTCCTCTTGTCCGATCACGCGATTATGCAATGTCTTTTCTAGATCTAATAACCTTGTCGTTTCATCCTTCGTTAATGACGCAACGGGAACACCCGTCCAAATGGATACGACAGATGCAATATCATCAATCACAACTTCAGAATCTTCTTGACCTTGTTTTTCTTTCCATTGTTCTTTTGTTTTTTCTAATTGTTTTCTTAGCTTCTGTTCTTTATCTCTTAAGGATGCTGCTGTTTCAAATTCTTGTGATTGAACAGCTGCATCTTTTTCTTTTCGGACCTCTTCTAAATCTTGTTCAAGCTCTTTTAAGTTTGGTGGTGCTGTGTATGATCTTAAACGGACTTTAGATCCTGCTTCATCAATTAAATCAATCGCTTTATCCGGTAAGAAACGATCTGTAATATAACGATTTGAAAATTGAACAGCTGCTTCAATCGCTTCATCTGTGATCGTCACACGGTGATGCGCTTCATATCGATCACGCAAGCCTTTTAAGATTTGAATCGATTCTTCAATAGTCGGTTCATCAACTTGAATGGGCTGGAAACGACGCTCAAGAGCAGCATCTTTTTCAATGTATTTACGATATTCATCCATCGTCGTCGCACCAATACATTGGAGCTCACCTCTAGCTAATGATGGTTTCAATATATTCGATGCATCAATCGCGCCCTCAGCTCCACCGGCACCAATTAAGGTGTGCAATTCATCAATAAATAAAATCACATTGCCTGCTTGCCTGATTTCTTCCATCACTTTCTTTAAACGATCTTCAAATTCACCACGGTATTTCGTTCCAGCAACAACCGTTCCCATATCAAGCGTCATGACTCGTTTATCACGTAGTGTTTCTGGCACTTCATTATTGACGATTTGTTGAGCTAACCCTTCAGCAACAGCTGTTTTACCAACACCTGGTTCACCAATTAAAACAGGGTTGTTTTTCGTACGTCTACTTAACACTTGAATCACACGTGCAATTTCTTCACTTCGACCGATTACAGGGTCGATATTACCTTCTTTTGCTATAACGGTTAAATCACGCGCTAACGAATCTAATGTCGGCGTCGTAGCTGGATCTGTTTGATTTTGACGATTTTGACCTTTACGTGTTGACTCACTCGAGCCTAATAACTGAAGAACTTGTTGTCTTGCACGATTTAAGCTGACTTCTAAATTAGATAATACACGTGCTGCTACGCCTTCTCCTTCACGAATTAAACCGAGCAAAATATGCTCTGTTCCCACGTATGTGTGGCCTAATTTACGTGCTTCATCCATCGACAACTCAATTACTTTCTTCGCACGCGGGGTATAGTGAATTTGTTGTTGTTTTTCTTTTCCAACACCGATTAACGCTTCAACTTCTTCTTGGATATGATCGGATTCTAGACCTAAGGCATGCAATGCTTTGGCCGCAATGCCTTCTCCTTCACTGATTAAACCTAACAATATGTGCTCTGTTCCAATATTGTGATGTCCCAACCTGACCGCTTCCTCTTGCGAGAGTGCGAGTACTTTTTGGGCTCTTTCTGTAAATCTACCAAACATCATCGTTATGTCCTCCTTTACGCCTCTTCTAAATTTAAACGCTCACGAATAATCGAGGCGCGCTTTACATCACGCTTTTCTGCACTTAATGGTTGCTTTGCGTATTGTTGCAGAAAAGCAGGCTGTGTTAACACCATTAATTCATTTAATATAGATGTTGATAAATGGTTAATAAACCCAACATCAATTCCTAAACGCAAATCAGATAAGCATTTTGCTGCTTCTTTTGACTCCATAATTCGGCTATGTTTTAAAATACCGTATGAACGGAAAATACGATCTTCTAAACGATACTCTGATTGTTCAACGAGTAGATTTCGTGCATAACGTTCCCGTTCAATTAATTTTGTTACAACACTATTTAGATCTTGAATAATATCCTCTTCTGACCTTCCTAATGTTACTTGGTTTGACAATTGATAAATATTACCTAATGCCTCTGTTCCTTCACCATAAGTCCCTCTCACGACAAAGCCTAACTGATTAATGGCTGGCATCATTTTGCCTATCTTTTGTGTCAGAGTTAGCGCAGGTAAATGTAACATAACAGATGCTCTCAGGCCCGTACCGACATTAGTTGGACAACTGGTCAAGTACCCTCTATGTTCATCAAAAGCAAAATCAATTGTTTCTTCTAGCCAGTCATCAAATTTAAATGCCTTTTCCAAGCCTGATTCAAGTTGTAAACCTGGAAAATACAATTGCATTCGAATATGATCCTCTTCATTGATCATGAGTGATACACGCTCATTTTGAGATAAAAGTACAGCACTTTCTTTTGACCGTTCAACTAAAAACGGACTAATTAAATGCTTTTCTGTCAGTACTTGACTTTCATTAGACGATAAATCACGCATATTAAAATATTCGAGTGACTCATTATCTAGAAAAGTTTTCCCTTCAAATTCATGCTTTAATCGATCACGAACGTGTTCAAGTTGATCTTCTCTTGCCATAAGAGGAAATGGGACATCTGCAAAGTTTCTGGCAAGACGAATGCGTGTACTTAAGACAATATCATGCTCAGGGCCTTCTTCTTGCATCCATGGACTAATCGCTCGGTTAATGAAAGATTGTAAACTCATTCATCAGCGCCCCTTTCATCCTCTCTATGGTCTTCCCCATTTTCAAGTGCTTTAATCTTATCACGAACACGAGCAGCTTCTTCAAATTCTTCATCTTGAATTAACTGATTGAGTTGCTCCCGATACGATTGAATCACTCGCTTTTTCTGCAGGTGAACATGTTGTCTTTCTGGTACTTTACCGACATGTTCAACATTTCCACTATGTACCCGTCTCAAAATCGGATTCAAATGTTGACTAAAAGTGTCATAACAGTAAGCACAGCCAAATTTACCCGTATTTACAAACTGTTGATAAGTCATCTGGCAGTTTGGGCATGACTCGGCATGAGGTGTGTGTGAGGGTTGTGTCGGTTGGCTATGTGCACCATATTCATGGTGAAATAAACCGCTCAATAAATCATGAATCGTATAAGGCTCATCATGCTTTTCTATATAACCATGTTCCAATGCGCACTCATGACATACATGAACCTCTGATTTATGACCATTCAAATAATTCGTCAAATGTAAGGTTGCTGGACGCATATTGCAGATTGAACACTCCAAATCGATCCCTCCATTTACTCATTAGTGGTATTTCAGAGTAACCAGCATAGATTTCAGCAATCTCGCTCTTAATTCATCTCGAGTTGGTAACTGAAAAGCCAATACTTCTCGATCAAGCACACTTATCATTAATTTCGCCTCACGAACCGTTAAAAAACGATCCTCAACTAAGCGTTCAATGATAGCAGTTGCCACCTGCTGGGATACCTCTCGCCCAATAGCTTCTATTAACTCAGTTAATAAATCCGTCTTATCAGAATGTACAAGTCGCTGAATACGAATGTAACCCCCACCACCTCGTTTACTTTCTACAAGGTAGCCTCTCTCCTCAGTAAAGCGTGTATTGATCACATAGTTAATCTGAGACGGGACACAGCTAAATCGTGCAGCTAATTCACTGCGTTTAATTTCAATTATATTTCGATTGTTCTGTTCAATAATTTGTTTTAAATGCGCTTCAATGACATCTGAGATGTTATGACGCATAGCCCTCCTCCTCATTGACTTTGACTATATTTGACTTTAAATTTATTTTATACTTTGAAGAGGATAGATGCAACTAATAACATTTCATAATTCCTTAACTTGCTTAACGTGATCAATTTGCAATAAAGCGTAGTAGACTTTATTTGTGCTTGTATTTTTACCAATTTCTAAGTCTGTCGTTACAACAGCATTTTCACCATGTTCATTTTGTATATTTATATTTTTAACGACGAGATTATAATCATTGTACTTTTCAAAAATTTCATCGATTTCTGTTAAGTCATTCATCACGATCTCTAACTGTACACGATGATGTTTTTTGGCAATGACCTTTTCAAAGTTGTTAAGAAAAACAAGACTCAATAATATAATAAAAGTTGTTAAGATAGCGATGCTATACATACCGATTCCAATGACCAATCCCAAACCGGCTACTGTCCAAATTGAAGCTGCTGTCGTTAAACCTCTTACTGTCATACCATTTACAATAATAGTACCTGCCCCTAAAAAACCAATGCCACTAATCACATACGACGGTATACGTGCAACATCAAAACGAATAAATTCTGAATTGGCCTCCACATAATCATTAAAGCCATACAATGACATAACCATCATTAAACAAGCACCTACACCAACTAATATATGCGTCCTAAAGCCCGCCGCATGCTTATTCACTTCGCGTTCATAACCTATGGCACCAGACAAAATAAGAGTGAGTATCAACCTGGTACTTATAATAAAAAAATCAGCATCAAAAATCGCATTCATATGATTCCCTCCTCTAACGACCTTACGTTACAACATGAAACTGCAATTAAATAAATAGATCACCTAGTAGGAGATCTATTTATTTGGCTTCGCTATTCTTTTATCCATGACACTGACAATGTACCATAACCAGTGTGAACTCCAGCAACCGGTACAAGTGGTTCAACAATAACTTTAAGATTATCATAGGCTTGACTTAGTTCTTCTTTCCATTTATGTGCTTGCTCTATTGCTCCGGCGTGCATGATACCTAATTCTTTTATCTCACCTTTTTTATAGGCATCCTCAATCTTTTGAAACAGATGACGAACAGCTTTCTTTTTACTTCTAATTTTTTCATCAACAACAACTTTTCCATCTTCAAATTTCAAAACAAGGTTGATATTTAACAAATTAGCAAAAACAGTTTGTGTTGTGCTAACACGACCACTTCTCTTTAATTGTTCTAAACTTTGAGGAAGTAAAAACATTTCTGTTTGATCGGGATACGTTTTTAATGTTGAGACAATCTCTTCATAACTTTTACCTTGCTTTTCTAATTCAATCCCATTTTTAATCATTTTCCCTAAAGCATATGAACCAATCTTAGAATCAATTACTTCTACAGGGAATTCATGCATTTCTGATGCGCTAATTGAACTTTGATATGTTCCTGTTAATGCACTTGAAGCATGCAAAGCAATTCCTACATCATATTCTTCTTTTAGCTTTTCATATAACTGAACAAACTCCCCATAAGGAGGTTGACTAGTTTTGGCACCCTCACCATAAGATTTTAATAACTCATATACCTCTGCTTTTGAAATATCGATATCCTCTCGATAAGATATATTATTTATATTTACAATCATTGGTAAAACATGTATGTTATGCTCGTCGATAAATTCTTGTGATAAACCACATGTACTATCTGTAATCCAGGCAATTTTCTTCATTTAAATTCTCCTTTTATTTCTGTCTAATTATTACTTGGTCTTAATTATAAACTATAGCATACTTTTGTTGAATCGTATATGTTAATCCCACTTAATTAACATACCCCATCCTCTCTATTTGAAACGTTTATACAATATGTACATTACGAAAAAACCACTCATTCTAATGAATGAGTGGTTCACTTTTTGCTTAGCGACGTCCTACTCTTGCAGGGGTAAACCCAACTACCATCGGCGCTGAAGAGCTTAACTGCTGTGTTCGGCATGGGAACAGGTGTGACCTCTTCGCGATTGTCACTAAACAAAGTCATATGAAGGGTTGTACCTTCAAAACTAGATAAGAACATAGACAAGATCATATCGGGTCAATCTAGCTTTCGTTCCCTAACGGTCACTCAAGCTTTTTAATTTAGTTAAGTCCTCGATCGATTAGTATTCGTCAGCTGCACATGTCACCATGCTTATACCT
This sequence comes from Pelagirhabdus alkalitolerans, assembly GCF_900096905.1. GTDB lineage: Bacteria > Bacillota > Bacilli > Bacillales > Amphibacillaceae > Pelagirhabdus > Pelagirhabdus alkalitolerans. Next base: position 82,123 of record NZ_FMYI01000010.1, read on the forward strand.
CGAACCTATCTACCTCATCGTCTCTGAGGGATCT
>NZ_FMYI01000007.1 GCF_900096905.1 Pelagirhabdus alkalitolerans
AATCAGGCATGGCAGATGAGGCGACATTGGCTAAAATAGAAGCGTTAGTTAACTCCCCTTTCAGAAATGGTGAGCGTCATGAAGAATCCATAGCATTAAAGGAACAGTTAACTATTTTAGGTTACACGGACTTTACCAATCCCAACTCGTTCTATGGCTCAGGCACTGAACGAGGCGTTCGAGAATTTCAAAACGATCATGACTTACCAGAGTCCGGTATCGCAGATGAAAGAACACGGGCGCTGATCCAAGAAAAAGCAGAAGGCCCGTTACAAAACCCAATGTATCGAGAAGATGCAGTGCTATTAAAGGAAAAACTAGAAACAGCAGGGTTTGGTTCATTTGCTAAAACGAATTATTTTGGTCCGCAAACGGAGGCAACAGTAAAGGCATTTCAATCTTACTATGGCCTAACGGAAGATGGGATTGCAGGTGAATCTACTCTTGCGAAATTAGATGAAGTGGTAGAGTCGCCGTTTCAAAATGGCGAGACTCATGATGAATCTGTAGTATTAAAAGAACACTTGACTCGTCTTGGTTTTTCATCTTTCTCAAACCCTAATGGTTTTTATGGTTCTCGTACGACGCAGGCTGTCGAAGAATTTCAAGGTCATTTTGGCTTAGTTGTTAATGGTATTGCAGATTCGCCAACATGGAACAAAATAGAAGAGATTCTAAGTAGTCCATATCAAGAAGGCGAATCGAGCTCTGCGATTGCTGATTATAAAGACATGTTAATTGATCTTGGTTTTGATGAAGGTATCAGTAAAGGGAATTCTAACTTCGGGAGTAATACGACAAAAAATGTTAGAAACTTCCAAGAAGAAATGGGCTTACCTGTTAGTGGTATTCTGGATGAAATTACAATTCATTTACTTGAGCAAGCTGACGATAGAAGACCTGTTTATAGAGAAACAGAATATAGCGTAAGCTTATCGGAACAATTGGATATTCAGGCGGCTTTGCGAATTGGTTCTGCAGGTTTGAGAAGAGGTCCACAGACAGATCAATACTCTAGAAATAATGCGTATGTGAATAACTCTGATATTAATGTGTTTGAAGGTGGATCGATTACGGGATCAGGGGTTAGGTTAAGAACTGAGCCTGATACATCGAGCGACAATATCAAAAGAAGTGTGAGTAATGGCACCGTTTTTGAATATATTAAAAGTGTAAATGGATCTTCAGTGAGTGGCAATACAACTTGGTATGAGATTAAACAAGAGGGTGACACATTGTATGTTCATAGTTCATTAGCAACGACTAATGGAAAAGTTGCAGAAATGAAAGGAACAACTGAAGTATATGAATCTCAAAGCCGTAATAGTCATGTGTATTATCGCTTATCAACTGGCACATTAGTAGGTGTTGAAAACGAAGGTTCTTCTTGGACACGTATTGCGGGGCGTAATTGGCGAGATGCTAAGCGTGAAGACTTCAAAGAATACGTGGATCCACAGAAACAGGATGAATTCCAACATCTTGTCTTATCAGCAAGTGTTAACGTTCCAGCTCAGCAATTAGATAATATTTTAGATGGACGTGGCGCTTTAGATGGTATGGGACAAGCCTTTATTGATGGTGCTAATCAACATAATGTTAATGAGGCGTATTTAATTTCTCATGCCATATTAGAATCAGGACATGGTAATTCGCAACTATCAAGAGGTATTGAGGTTGGTACGAATAGTAGTGGCAACCCTGTACTCGTAACGAGCAGTAATCGTAGTAGTTTATCAAACATAAAAGAAGTACACAATATGTTTGGTATAGGTGCTAACGATGGCGTTGCACATGAAGCAGGTGCAATTCGTGCTTACCGCGAAGGTTGGGATACACGAGAGAAAGCGATTATTGGTGGAGCTAAGTTTATTGGTGAACGATATATCCATAATCAGTATCAACAAAATACGCTTTATAAAATGCGTTGGAATCCTGCTAATCCAGGATATCCTCAATATGCAACGGATATGGGATGGGCAGCTAAACAAGTATCAAATATCAAATCGATTTATGATGATTTAGTTAACCCTGTAATGATCTTTGATATCCCTGTTTACCGTTAATCTTTGATTCTATTAATGATGATAAATAGAAAGAGTCTGGATAACATATCCAGACTCTTTCTTTGCTATTTTACTCTTCCTTCGCTTGTTCAACAACGGCTTTACCCATCCATTTTCGACTGATCCAGCGTGTCCACATAATGATTGCCCTGATCCATTCATCTGCAGCCATCCCCATCCATACACCGATGAGGCCCCATTCAAAGACGATGCCGAATAGGTAAGCGAGTGGAATGGCAACACCCCACATAATGGCCATACCGATTAAGACTGGGAACCTAGCATCACCAGAAGCTCTGAGTGAACTAATAATCACGAGGTTAGATGTACGGCCAGGCTCAAGAACGAAGCCAACGATTAAAACAGCTGCACCAAGTGATATAACATCTGGATCACTTGAGAAGAAACTAAAGACTTGTTCACCGAATAGTGCAAGGAGTCCACCGATTGATAGAGCAACGGTCATCGCATAACGCACGCCAATAAACATGTTGTGATATGCTTCTTCTTCTTTTCCGGCCCCGACAAGTTGACCAATAAAGATTTGCATCCCTTTAGAAATTGACATTGAGAAAACGGTCATAAACGCCATGAAGTTCTGTGCATAAACACGCGTCGCTAGCGCCGTTGCCCCAAGTGATGTGATGAAGATGGTAATGACAATTTGACTTATATTATAAGACAATTGTTCACCAGCAGCAGGCACCCCGATATTTAAGATTTTGGTCAAATACTCTTTTTCAAAGGTTAAAAAGGCCTTAAATGGGAGTTTGATCGGCATACGATAGACGAGTAAGCTAAATATACCAATCATCGCTAAAATACGCATCGTTGCCGTGGCAATTCCAACACCCATCACGCCAAGCTCAGGAAATCCTAAAGCACCAAAGATAAAGAGATAATTACCGAAAATGTTTAATAGATTCATAATTAAGACGACATACATGACATCTTTCGTATGTCCCATCGCTTGTAGAATCGCGGATACTGTTAGGACAATCGCTTGCGCAAATAACGCACCACCAACAATGATCATATAAATTTCGGCGAATTCATATAGTTCTGCTTCAAGTGAGAATAAATCTAAAAAGACACGCCTGAAGCCGACGACGGTTCCACTGACGAGGAGTCCAAATGTTAAATTAACCGTGATCGCGTGCGCGATGGTTTTCCTCACACCTTCTGGGTTATTCGCACCGACGTATTGGCTCACCACAACACCTGAGCCCATTGCGGTAAAGTTGAATAAAACAAAGGTGAACATCATAATTTGATTGACGACACCTATGGCGGCTACGGCATCATCTGAAATAAAACTAAGCATAAAGACGTCAGAAAAGCGCATTAATGTTTGTAAAAAGACTTCAATAAAAATCGGCCATGTAATTAAAAAGAGTTGTTTCTTTGCTGAAAGTGTTTCTGTGTTTGTCAAACGTTCCATAAAATTCGTCACCAGTTTCCTATTATGTATGTAACCGCTATTATATCACTTCTCGTAAAAAAATAAATAGCTATTGTTCGAGTTTCGAAAGATAAATTAAATGTCAAAAAATTGATCTCATAAAACACAAAAATTGTCTTAAAATCATGTTTAAATTTTAAAAAAGGTGGTAAAAAAATCTATGAAAGACATACATTAAAATCAGGAGGGATGTAAGATGAGTAACTTGTTTCCACGTAAGCGCGATGTGTTTGATTGGTTGCCAAGTTTCTTTGATCGTGAGCAGTCTCTGTTTGATTTTGATGCACCAAAAGTCGATGTAAAAGACAAAAATGATCACTACGAAATTGACGCAGAACTACCAGGTTTTGAAAAAGATGACGTCGTTGTAGAGTACAAGGATCAGTATTTGACGATTGAAGGTAGACGTGAAGAGAGCGTTGAAAAAGAAGATGATGATTTTGTTAGAAGAGAACGTTCTTTTGGCTCCTTCAAACGGTCATTCTATGTCGGTGATATTGATGAATCTGACATTAAAGGATCATTCAAAAATGGGCTTTTAACCTTAAAGGTACCCAAATCGAATGATAGGTTAGATGATTCGTCAGCTCATCGAATCAAACTCGATTAAACGAATCAGCCTTTTCGTCATTGTTGGCGAAAAGGCTTTGTTTTTAACCAATTAATCATATCAGATATCACTTCATCACGGTTCGTTTCAAATAATAGTTCGTGTCTGGCACCAGGATAAAGATGACTCGTCACATCTTTAAAATGTGCATCTTTGTAATGCTGAATGACTTTCTTAACGCCGTCACCATTTCCACCGACAGGATCTTCGTCCCCACTGATGATCAGTAAAGGTATAGCCACATTCATGGCATCGTTTTGATGCTGTTTGTGAACTTTCTCAATCCCACTTAATAAATCCACATAAAACTGAGCAGTCGATAAATAACCACAAAGTGGATCCTGCTTATAAGCGTCAGTTTCTGTTTCGTCACGGCTTAACCAACTGCCTCGATCTTTAAATGCCCGCTGATAGCTTCCAAATGTTAAAGCGTTCATCAGTTTTGATTTGTGTCGTTTTCCAAACAGTTTAGCTTCAGATTTAGCTAAGGCCTGTCCAACTTTTCCAATGGTACCTTGTCCAGCTCCCGTTCCGGATAACATCACCCCATCAACTGATTTTGGAAACTTCTGAATATAGCGTCGCACCAAAAAGGATCCCATACTATGACCGAATAAAACAATCGGTACACCAGGAAAGTCTTTATGAATCTGTTGATGAACGCGTGCGATATCGCCCACAGCTTTCTCAAATCCATCGTCGTCACTAAAGTGGCCGAGCAACCCTTCGGCCTCTCCAGACTTCCCGTGTCCTCTGTGATCATGCGCATAAACAAATATGCCTGCTTGGAGGAGCTGTTCTGCAAAGGTTTGATAGCGCCCGCTATGCTCACTCATACCATGATTTATGTGGACGATGAGTGTGGGTGTTTGATTCGGTTCAGTAAAACGATGAAGAAATAGATTATGCTCGTCAGTCGTTTTTAACCACTCTGTGTTTTTCAATCGTGTTCACTCCTTATTGCTTACCAATTAGGTGCATTTGTTGGTTCTTGCAAGTAGTTAGCCCAATCGGCCTCTATTAGTTTTAATAAAGATAGTGAAATACCAGCCATATTATAAGAACTCATATGCGTCCCTACTTTGAAAAAGTCAATTTTTAATCCTTCTATTTCCATCAAACGCTTCACATCATGACTGAAAATGTATTGTTCCATTAACGGTGTAGAACCGAGTCCGTTAATTAAGCAAGCAAAACGTTCACCAGGTTTCCACATATAAATACTTTTCAATTTATTGATTAACTCAACGGCCAGTTGTTCGCTTGATTCAAATGGCTCTTTGCGGTAGCCTTTCTCACCGTGAATCCCCACGCCATAATACACCTCAGACTCATCCAGCGTGAAAGTCGATTGATTTTCAACCGGTAAATGTGCAGGTGAAAGAGCAACGCCAAGTGTATGAAGCTGTTCGGTGATATGATCGCCCACCTTTTTCAACGTATCAAGTGAAGCGCCGTTTCGTGCATAGGCGCCTAACAGTTTATAAACGAAAATAGTCCCCGCAACGCCTCGTTTTCTTTTTTTATAATGTGTTTGGTCTTCGATCGATACATCATCATCGACAATGACAGTCTCAACTGAATGACCTTGTGTTACCGCTTGTTCTTTCGCTTTTTGGAACATTTCAACATCACTTGCGAAGTTTTTAACGATTAAAAGAACCCCATCACCGACATCACTCATTTGTATCGCCTTTAAAATTTGTTCAACAGATGGTGGGGTGAACAGTCGACCGGATACAGACGTAGTCAGCATCCCATCTGCTACATAGCCAAAATGAGCGGGTTCATGTCCACTCCCGCCTCCGCTAATTAAAGCGACTTGGTTTGTTTTTAAAGCTTCTGAGATAATTTGATGATCCTGATCATAAGTTAATCGATGTTGATGTTCAAAATAAAATCCGTTTAGCATATCTGAAACGACGTTGTCCGTCTGATTAATGATCGCTTTCATTTGATTTCACACCTTTCGTTTTAAACTGATCAATGACGTGTTGTTTAATTAAAAAAGCCATTCGATCAGGGTCTTCTTCGCAATCTTGTTCGATCCATTCTTTGATAAGGCCGACAAAGCCGTGCGCATAAAAAGAAGCGAGAATATCAATGTCTGTTTTCTTAGCTTCTGGATCTTCATGGATAAACGCATGTCGGTATAATTCTGAAATGTTTTGATACAAGTAATCAATAAAAGCATTTTGATCGTTAATTGATAAAGCATTTCTATAGAACGCTTTGTTTGAATAAAAATAATGAAATAAAAGATCAATAATCCGGTCCCAGCGTTCATAATGAATAAAGTCTGTAATGTTTTCTTTTGTTTCGGATTGATAGATCCATTCGAGCAACTCAAATTTATCTTGAAAATGATAATAAAACGTTTGGCGTCTTAAATCGGCCAATTTCATAATATCGCTAACTGAAATTTTATCAAATGATCGCTTGTCCATCAGTCGCTTAAAGGCATTTGCGATAATTTTCTTTGTAATAATAGACGTTGACATAGGCACCACCTCTAGCTTTAGTGTAGCTTGATTCAATCGCATTGAAAAGTTTTAACCGTTTGGATTTTGACAGATGGAATGAATTGTCCGTGTTCATTTAAGCGCTTTCATTTTATCATACATATATAACGATTTTTTGTTAATCAGACAAAAATATTTCAGGAGGTCATCAAATGGATCAAATATTCGTAAGTCCAAGTCGTTACATTCAAGGAAAAGGGTTAATGAATCATGCCGCGCAATATATGGAGCATTTAGGCAAAAGGGTTCTCGTTTTAGCTGATGAATTTGTTCAAGAACTGGCGGCGAATCAATTGATGGAGAACTTAGCAAACGATTTTGATGTGACAAAGGTGACGTTTAATGGTGAATGTTCACTGAAAGAGATCGAACGTGTTGGCCAGATTGCAAAGGAAAGTCAAGTTGATTTTGTTTTAGGTATGGGGGCAGGAAAAGCACTCGATACAACAAAAGCCGTTGCAAACGAGATCGGTGTCCCGGTTGTTATCTTCCCAACACTTGCTTCGACTGATGCACCGACTTCTGGTTTGTCTGTTGTTTACACTGAAGAAGGCGCGTTTAGCCAATATTTATTTTATAAGAAAAACCCGGATCTTGTATTAATGGATACAGAAATTATTGCAGGGGCGCCTGCTCGAATGATGGCATCTGGTATATCCGATGCGTTAGCGACACTCGTTGAAGCGCGTGCGGTTAAGCAAAAAAATGGGGATACGATGAGCGGCGGTAAAGCAACGATCGCAGGCTTTGCAATCGCTGAAAAATGTGAAGAAGTATTATTTGATTATGGCCTCTTGGCGTATGAAGCGAATAAACAAAAGGTTGTGACACCTGCACTTGAAGCGATTGTTGAGGCAAATACGTTATTATCTGGATTAGGGTTCGAAGATTCAGGACTTGCTGCTGCACATGCGATTCACAATGGTTTTACAGCTGTTGAAGGTGATATTCACCATTTATCACATGGTGAAAAAGTGGCTTACGGGACGATGGCACAGCTCGTCTTAGAAAATTATCCACTTCATGAGCTTGAACGTTACATTGATTTATATTTAAAACTCGATTTACCAATTACTTTAGAAGAAATTCACTTGGATCAAGTGTCAGAAGAAGAATTGTACCAAATTGGCAAGTCAGCTTCAGATCCAGAAGAGACGATGAAAAACATGCCATTTAATGTGACAGCAGATGATGTCGTTCAAGCGATTAAAGCGGTCGATGTTTATGTGAAGGATTATAAACGACGCCATCATATTGAATAAATTGTTAAAAATGAGGGTATAGGTCAAGTAAGGATCATCATACAAGGAGGCTAAGCAATGAAAAAAATCATCAATCAACCTTCTCAAGTGGTTGACGAGATGTTGAAAGGGTTCGTTTACGCCAACGATGAACGCGTTGAACGTGTACCAGAAACATCTGTTATTGTGAGAAAAGATAAGAAAAAAGGTGAAGTGGCACTTGTCAGCGGTGGCGGAAGTGGCCATGAGCCAGCGCATGCTGGATTTGTCGGTGATGGCATGTTGACGGCTGCTGTAAGTGGTGAAGTCTTCACATCCCCTTCACCAGATCAAGTGTTAGAAGGGATTAAAGCAGCAGACCAAGGCGCTGGTGTTCTTCTTATTATTAAGAACTACACAGGTGACGTGATGAATTTTGAAATGGCGAAAGAATTAGCCGAAGCAGAAGGCATCGAAGTGGAACAGTTAGTCGTTGATGATGATATCGCGGTTGAAGATAGTACCCACACAGCAGGACGTCGAGGGGTGGCTGGAACGGTCATCGTCCACAAAATGTTAGGCGCTGCTGCCAAACGTGGTTTAAGTTTAAAAGAAGTCAAAGAACTCGGTGACAAATTGGTTCCGAACATTAAATCGATCGGTGTAGCGATGACAGCTGCGACGGTACCAGAAGTCGGAAAACCAGGGTTTACGTTAGAAGAGAATGAAATGGAATATGGGGTTGGCATTCATAGTGAGCCAGGTTATCACCGGACATCGATCAAGTCATCTAGTGAGATTGCCACTGAACTTGTCGGCAAGCTAAAAGACGCATTTGAATTTGGTGACAACGAGCACTATGGTTTACTCGTAAACGGGCTAGGTGCAACTCCATTAATGGAACAATATATTTTCGCACATGACGTTGAAAAACAGCTTGAACATGAACCGATCAAGATTGAATTTAAAAAGGTCGGTAATCTTATGACATCACTTGATATGAACGGTGTGTCACTAACGCTCGTTAAACTACAAGATGATTGGGCTGATCTTTGGTATGACCCAGTCCACGTGACGGATTGGTAAAGGAGGACTTTAAATGTTGACGGTTGAGAATACAAAGGCTTGGCTTTTACGTTTTGCAGAAAAAGTCGAAGCGAACAAGGCTCATTTAAGTGATTTAGATAGTGTGATTGGCGATGGTGACCACGGCAATAATATGGCTCGAGGGATTAAAGCGATGCAAGAAGCACTCGAATCAAAAGAAGCAAGTGATCCTGCAGATGTATTGAAAAATGCTTCGATGGCACTGCTTTCTAAAATCGGTGGTGCATCAGGTCCGTTATACGGTAGTGCATTTTTAGATATGTCTAAACAAGCCAAAGAAGATGCAAGTGACGTGTCGGCCATTTTCCGAGCAGGCCTTAGCGGCATTCAAAAAAGAGGGAAAGCTGAACCAGGTGAAAAAACGATGGTTGATGTTTGGCACCCTGTTATTAAGGCACTTGAGTCAGGCGAGCTTACGACTGATACGATTACTGACGCCGTTGAAGCAACAAAACCTTTAAAAGCAACTAAAGGTCGTGCTTCTTATCTTGGTGAACGGTCAATCGGTGAATTGGACCCAGGTGCGGTATCGAGTAGCTATCTATTCGAAGCTTGGTTAGAAGGAGAGGATTAAATGAGTGAGATCGGCATTGTTTTATCATCTCACGTATCAGAGTTAGCTGAAGGTGTGTATAAGTTATTAAGCGAAACCGCACCTAAAGTTTCGATTACGTATGCAGGTGGAACAGATGATGGAGATATTGGCTCAAGCTTTGATGCGATTACACAAGCGATTGAAGAGAATGAAGCGGATCACATTTTAAGCTTTTATGATTTAGGGAGCGCCAAGATGACGATGGAAATGGCAATCGAATACTCAGATAAAACCGTAGAGTTATTCGATGTTTCATTTGTTGAAGGTGCGTATACAGCGGCTTCGTTACTCTCAGGCGGTGCCGACTATGATCGCGTGATAGAACAATTAAAACCATTAATAATTAAGTAGTGTATTCAAGAGAAGAGTCCGATCATTGTATCGGATTTTTCTTATGTTCAGGAAATTCTACGTCGTTTTTTGCTCATTAGCATGATATAGTATAGTCACAAACGAATACGAAAGGTATTATCTTGTTGTTTGGGGGGATGAATGAATGACAAACTTGATTAACGTGTTGGTCGTTGATGATGAACTATTAATCAGGCAAGGGATCATGCATTATTTGAATTGGGAAGAACATGGATTTCAAGTCGTTGGAGAAGCTTCAAACGGTGAAGAGGCACTACAGCTGATGGAAGAAACATCCGTTGATATCGTGATCACAGACATCGTGATGCCGGTTATGAGTGGTACGGATTTTATTCATGAAGTCCGATCACGTTACCCGGATATATTTGTCATTGTTCTAAGTAGTCATGGTGATTATGATTACGTCAGGGAGACCTTTCAAAGTGGCGTTACCGACTATATTTTAAAACCAAACTTAAATGAAACGAACCTTTTAACTGCATTAAATCGTGCGATTGGAAAACAAGATCAAACTAAAACGAGATCAAAACCTCAAAATAAAGATTATCAAGCACAACTTAAGAAAATAATAACCGGTTATGCACTGCCTATTGAAGAAAAAGAAGCTTTATCTAAGCAATTTATATATCCGGCATTTGCACTCGTGCATATTGATCACGATTCTACTATTGAAAAGACAATGGTCGAACAACTTGCTTATGAATATAATGATTTAACGTGGTTTCAAATCAATTTAACCGATCATTCACGTGAATTATTAATCAATACCACTGAAGAAGCATTTGTTGATTTTCTGGATCAGTTAAAGCAAGTAAATGAAAATAAAGACGAGACGAGATATTTGTTCAGTCGTTTATTTTATTCCATTGATGATTTGAAAGAGATCAATCAAACAGACATTCATAATTTAAAGAATCACGCTTTTTATTTAGCAAATCAAAATTATCTATATGCGGGAGATTTTGTAGAAAATGATGAGATGGAAGCTTTTGACCTAAATTATTTTACAGAAGCGCTTAAACATAAAAAATTCGAATCCGCCTTTTATGTGCTGGATAAATATATGAAACAAGTAGAGATGCATCATTCGATGGATCCGAATGAATTAAAAGGCTTTTTAGGCAATATTATTTTTAATGTAACGGTTATATTGGATATGTTAGACTATGAGGTCGAAGCGTTCGAGCAAGATAAATACCGATATTTTAACTTGATTAATCATGCAACAAACTTTCAAGAAGCAACCACTTACTTAAATCAATTTATCGATGCGATAAAAGAATTAATTGAAACGGAATTAAGTAGTCTTAAAAACAGTAACATTGATCAACTATTAGCTTATATTGACAATCACTACCACGAGTCATTAAGTTTAACAGCGCTCAGTGAGCATTTTCATTTCAACCCGTCGTATTTGTCGAGTTATTTTCGTCAGCATAAAGAAGTCGGGTTTAGTGATTATTTGACACAAGTACGGATTGCTAAAGCCAAGGAATTATTAAAAGATGATACATTTACGATCGCTGAAGTGGGAAGTATGGTTGGGTATAGTGATCATAGTTATTTTTGTAAAGTGTTTAAAAAACAAACCAATCAATCTCCAAGTCGGTATAGAAAGCATGTTAACTTATGAAACGATTTGAAAAAGTAAAACAATTATTCATTCGTAATGGCTTATTTATTAAGTTATTTAGTGTGACGTTATTCAGTATTTTACTCGTGTCGATCTTTATTACATTTAGTACGATTCGTGTATCAACGGATCTATTTATGGAAACGTTTAGTATCACGAATTCTAAAATCATTCAACAGATCACGACACAATTTAATAGTTATAGCGCGACAGTAGCCTCAACAATTAATGAAATTGAGAATAATGGTGTTATTAAACGGGTTTTAAGTGAAGAAGAGATGGATTCAGTCACGTTATCCCGTTCTTATTTTCAAATTAATCAAGAATTGGATCGAATTTATACGAGCCTTCAAGCATTTGATGCCAATTTAATTGTGACAGGACAAGAGGATCGTTTATATAATCTAAGCTATATTTATTGGCCCGTCACTAAATATTATCTCGATTCATTAGAAATGACAGAACGTACCTTTGAAGAACCACGTGCGATTAATTACCACGCGCTAGATACAGCCGTAATTGAAGATGAGGTGATCGTTGCAACTAAAGCATTAACTGAACGACTATCAGACGATATTTACGGTGCAGTTTACGTTTCGATTCGAGAATCACAATTAAGAGACTTTTATGAAGGGTATACGAGCGAGGGTAATGATGTTGTCTTGATCGATCAGGACGGTCAAATCATCTCAAGTAGTCAGAGCGATTTAATGGGGACAGTTGATACGAATTTACGATCTATTGCGGAATCAACGTATTTATCGAATCAAGAACATACATCAGTCGATATAGAAGGCCGAGAACACTTGTTAATCAGTGAGTATTTGCCTGGATTTGATATGTATTTAATCAACTTAATTGACCGGCAACAAATCGTCAGTAGTTTGATTAATACACGTGAGATTTTAATGATTAGTGGAGGGATTATTTTACTGGCACTTGTGATGGTGTGGTTTGTCACAAGACGTATAACGAAATCACTCACCCGTTTAGTTCGACAGATATCGAAGATCGCTCAGCATAACTTCAGTGAACGGATCAATGAAACAGGGGGGTATGAATCAAGGCAAATCGCACAAGCCTTTAATCATACGCTAGATGAACTCCAAACGTATGTCGGCATCGTTGTTGAATCGCAAAAGCGTCAGCAACGATCGGAGTTAAAATCACTCCAACATCAAATTAATCCACACTTTCTATATAATACGCTGACGACTGTTAAGTTTATGGTAAAACAAGGCGATCCAGAAGAAGCGATGTCAACCATTCATGCCTTGATTACATTATTACAAAGCACACTTGGTGAGTTTGGTGAAACAATTACTGTGTCAAAAGAGATCGAAAACACGAAAAACTACGTGACGATTAATCAAGCGCGTTATGGGGATCGTATTAAAGTGAATTATTTTATTGCTCCAGATTGTGAAAGTATTCAAGTACCTAAATTAATTTTACAACCGTTTATAGAAAATGCGTTTTTCCATGCCTTTAATCAAAAGAAAAGTGGCTTTATTCAGATTTTAATCAGAAAACAAGAAAGTCGCTTATTAGCTGAAGTCGTTGATGATGGGGATGGAATGACTCTAAAAACAGAAGAATTACCACATGATAATAAGAAAAAAAGACAGTTATTCAGTGGGATCGGGATGCGAAATGTTCATGAGCGTATCCAATTGATGTACGGTAAAGATTATGGTGTGAGTGTTTCAAGTGAGATTGGAAAAGGGACACGGATAACGATTGAGCTGCCTATTATTGACGAGGATCAGCATACAGATATCTAAAAAAAGTACAAATTCTAAAGATATTCCAAAAATATTATACTATTACCTAAATTATTTATAGAAAAATGACAAATGCTTTTCTAAAGATCGTTCTAACGGTCTTTTTTTTTTCGAGTTATACTGTGTATACAGCGTTAGAAAACGCTTACATTCAAGGAGGGGTAAGGATGAAAAAATTATGGATGATGTTATTTGCCGTACTGATGGTCGTAACACTTGCGGCATGTGGTAATGGAGAAGATGAAGGAGACGAGACAGGAGCAGACGATCCAACTGAAGGCGATATTGAAGAAGCGCCAGAGGGTGATGAAGACGATATCACAGCTTGGGCTTGGGATCCAAACTTCAATATTCGCGCACTAGAGCTTGCAGATGACGCTTATGATGGCGATGCTGATGTAGAATTAGAAATTATTGAAAATGCACAAGATGATATTGTTCAACGATTAAACACAAGTTTAAGCTCAGGTGCTATGCAAGGGATGCCTAACATTGTACTTATAGAAGATTACCGTGCACAAAGCTTTTTACAGGCTTATCCAGATGCATTTTATCCAATAACAGATTATATTAATGTCGATGATTTTGCTGATTACAAAATCGAACCGACAAGTTTAGATGGAGAGCAATATGGTTTGCCATTTGACTCAGGTGTAGCAGGTCTTTATATTCGAACAGATTATTTAGAAGAAGCAGGCTACAGCGTGGAAGACGTTCAAGATATTACGTGGTCAGAATATGTTGAAATCGGAAAAGATATTAAAGAAGCAACAGGCAATAACATGTTAACGCAAGACCCAGGTGATTTAGGGTTAATTCGTATAATGCTTCAATCAGCGGGATCATGGTACTTTGAAGACGATGGATCAACACCAAATTTAGATAACAACCCTGCTTTAGAAGCAACAGCAGAAGCGTATCGTGAAATTATGGAAGCAGATATTGTCAGCATGGTCTCAGACTGGAGTCAATTTGTAGGCGCATTTAATGATGGCGCTGTTGCAAGTGTTCCAACAGGTAACTGGATTACAGCGAGTGTAACAGCAGAAGAATCTCAATCAGGCGATTGGGCGGTTGTACCAATGCCAAAACTCGAAGTTGATGGTGCTACAAACTATTCAAACTTAGGTGGTAGTTCATGGTATGTATTAAATTCTGATGGAAAAGAAAAAGCGGCTGAATTTCTAGGTAATACATTCGGTTCAAATGAAGCGTTCTATCAAGATTTAATTGAAGAGATCGGTGCAATTGGAACGTATTTACCAGGCTTACAAGGTGACGCGTTTGAAATGGAGCACGAATTCTTCGGTGGACAGCAAATTATTGCTGACTTCTCTGAGTGGACAGACAATATTCCAGCTGTTAACTACGGCATGCACACGTACGCGATAGACGATATTATGGCTGTTGAATTACAAGAATATTTAAATGATAAACCGCTAGAAGATGTGCTGAATGATGCACAATCTCAAGCAGAAACACAGCTAAGATAAATCATTAAACCACAAGCACAATCTTAGATTTGGTTGTGACTTGTGGTTTTAAAAATTTTCAGGGGGCATGCAGTATGAGGCGTTTATTTAGAAAAAACAATATTGGTTGGCTTTTTGTCCTTATATCCGTCATTGGGGTTTCAATCTTTTACTTTTACCCGATGGTTGATGCGTTACTTTTATCGTTTCAATCCGGAATGGGTTCAAATCTAGACTACACGGGACTTGACAACTGGGCTCGACTTTTCAATGACCCAACGTTTATTAGTGCATTGACGAATACATTCACTTACTTAATTATTCAAGTACCGATGATGATTATATTTGCACTTATATTCTCTGTTTTATTAAATGATCCGACTTTAAAATTCCGTGGGTTATTCAGAACAGCGATCTTTTTACCAGCTGTAACCTCGCTCGTTGCTTACTCTGTTATTTTCAAATATATGTTTAGTGGCAACGGTATTGTGAATCAATTTTTAATGAATCTAGCAATTATTTCAGAACCGATTAACTTTTTAACCGATTCCTTTTGGGCGAAAATTGTTATTATACTTGCCATTACGTGGAGATGGACAGGTTATAATATGATTTTCTATCTATCGGCACTACAAAATATTGATAATTCAATTTATGAAGCAGCACGGATTGATGGGGCTTCAATATTCCAGCAATTTACGAAAATTACAATTCCAATGTTAAAACCCATTATTTTGTTTACTACGATTACATCAACGATTGGTACGCTTCAATTGTTTGATGAAGTCGTTAACATAACAGGTGGCGGACCTGGTAATGCAACGATCACAATTTCTCAGTATATTTATAATTTATCATTTGAATACACGCCGAACTTCGGTTATGCGGCGACAGTATCCTATGTAATTGTGATTCTAGTTGTGATCCTTTCAGCAATTCAATTTAAAGTGGCAGGTGATAAAGAATGAAAAAATTCAAACGTATTCTCACATATGTATTCTTGTCCGTTGCAGCGATTATTTCGATCTACCCATTCTTTTGGATGGTCGTTAGTAGCACGAACGCATCCGTTGATGTGACAAGAGGACGTCAGTTACCTGGAACGCACCTGATTGAAAACTTAACCAATTTATTTGACCAAGTTAATATCGTAACAGCACTATCCAACTCGTTCATTATCGCGATATTATCAACGTTTTTTACACTATTAACCGCGTCACTCGCAGGTTACGGGTTTGAAATGTTCCGAAGTAAATGGAAAGACAGAACGTTTAATCTATTATTACTATCGATGATGATTCCATTTGCGTCAATTATGGTTCCTTTATATCGTTTGTTTGGTCGTATTACGCCAACAGCGCCACTTATTGGAATTGATTCATTAACAGCGGCTTTTTTACCGACAGTGACAACCGCGTTCTTTATTTTCTTCTTCAGACAAAATACGAAAATGTTTGCTAAAGATTTAATTGAAGCGGGTCGAATTGATGGTTTATCTGAACTCGGTATATTCTTTAGAATTTACATGCCGACGATGAAAACAACATATGCTGCTGCAGCGATTATTGCGTTTATGAACAGCTGGAATAACTTCTTATGGCCGTTAGTCATTTTGCAATCACCATCGCAACAAACGATGCCACTTTTAATTTCCAATTTAGGCTCAAGTTATGCACCTGATTTCGGAATGATTATGTCAGCGATTACGATCTCGACCATTCCGACAGCCGTTGTATTCTTCGTCATGCAGAAACATTTCGTCGCTGGTATGATGGGATCGGTCAAAGGATAGATGTAAACGCGGGATATTTTTTATAAGTGGAGGAGATCGAGTTGCCGATTTATGTTAATGAGAACGAACAAGTATTTCACTTACAGTCGAGTAAAGTGAGTTATATCTTTACTGTTTTAGAAAACAATCAATTAGGTCATCTTTATTTCGGGAAGCGCCTTATCAATCGAGAGCATTTTGATGAGCTCTATTACATTGAGGAAACGCCCCACACATGCTTTGTGGAAGGGTGTGATCATACTTTTTCACTTGATTTAATTAAACAAGAATATCCGTCTTATGGAACGACAGATTTTCGTGATCCGGCTCATCAGATCACTCAAGCAAATGGTAGTCGCATCACTGATTTCAAATTTGTAGATTATAAGATATACAAAGGTAAGAAAGGATTAGAAGGTTTACCTGCAACATATGTAGAAAATGACAATGAAGCAACAACGACCGATGTTCGTTTGTTTGATCGTGTGATGAAGACAGAGCTTGTTCTTAGCTATACTGTTTTTGAAAACTTAGGTGTGATTACGAGATCGGCAAGGTTTGTTAATCAATCAGATCAGACGATTCAGTTAGACCGGGTGATGAGTGCGAGCTTTGATTTGCCTGATGCTGATTTTGATCTATTACATCTTAGTGGCTCGTGGGCTCGGGAACGTCATGTTAAAGAGCGTCCTCTAACTGAAGGGATTCAAAGCATTTCAAGCGCGAGAGGGATTAGTAGTACACAACACAACCCATTTATCGCACTTAAAAGGGAAAACACAACCGAAACCTCAGGGGATGTATATGGACTTAGCTTTGTCTACAGCGGTAATTTCCTCGCACAAGTTGAAGTTGATCATTATGAAAAACCTCGCGTCATGATGGGGATCAATCCGTTTGATTTCAGCTGGCAATTAAAACCGGACGCAAGCTTTCAAACACCTGAAGTGGTTATGGTGTTCTCTGAAAATGGTTTAAACGGCATGAGTCAAGATTATCATACGTTGTATCGAACGCGATTAGCAAAGGGTCAGTGGCGTGATCAATTACGCCCAGTCTTAATGAACAATTGGGAAGGAACGTATTTTGATTTTACCGAGGAAAAGATTTTAGATATGGCTAAAGAAGCGAAGTCAATGGGCGTTGAATTATTCGTTTTAGATGATGGTTGGTTTGGAAAACGAGATGACGATACCTCGTCACTCGGTGATTGGTTTGTTGATAAGCGCAAGCTACCGAATGGTATGAAACATTTAGCTCAATCGGTTAAAGATCTCGGGCTGTTATTTGGTCTCTGGTTTGAACCGGAAATGGTTTCACCCGTTAGCAAGTTATTCGAGACACATCCGGATTGGGTGATACGTGTTGATGATCGCCCCATGTCACATGGACGCAATCAGTATATTCTTGATTTTTCAAGACAAGAAGTTGTGGATTACCTTTATGAAAGAATGGCTGAGATGTTACAAGAAGCGCCGATTGATTATGTGAAGTGGGATATGAATCGTTATATGACGGAGATTGGATCATTGAATTTAACAGCCGCCTCACAACAAGAATTGCCTCACCGCTATCTATTAGGTGTTTATCAACTGTATGACCGTTTAACAACTGCATTTCCACATGTCTTATTTGAATCATGTGCGAGTGGAGGTGCACGATTTGATCCAGGTATGCTTTATTATGCACCTCAAGCTTGGACAAGTGATGATACAGACGCTGTTGAACGACTAAACATTCAATATGGAACGTCTTTTGTTTACCCATTATCGATAATGGGCGCACACGTTTCAGATGTGCCGAATCATCAAACAGGACGTGTCACATCCTTAGATATGCGAGCAACAGTTGCTTACTTTGGCATGCTAGGGTATGAATTAGATCCAACACGATTATCAAGTGAAGACAAAGAGACGATGGCAAAACAAATTGAGTTTTACAAAGCTAATCAAGCGCTGATTCAAAAAGGTGTATTTACACGTTTGTTGAGCCCATTTGAAAAAAATCAAAATCAAGTCGCGTGGCAGGTGACTTCACAAGATCATGATCAGCTGCTCGTTGGATTTTATCAAATTTTATCAAAGCCGAATCAAAAATTGAGACGTTTGAAACTGGTTGGGTTAGATCCTGATGCTGTTTATCGATTAAATGGTGCTAATCGCACGTTTTATGGTGATCAATTAATGCAAGTCGGTTTAGAAATAGACCGTTACACAATACACGATCACCCAGCTGATTTCCAGCATGAATTGTTTAAGTTTTATAAAGTAAAGGAGTGAAGGTGCTTGATGAAAAATCTGAAAAAATATACGTATACACCGCCTGAAAATGGCTATCCAGAATGGAACAATAATCCTGACTTATTTCAATTAAATCGAAGAGAAGCACATGCGACGTTAATGCCATATCCTACTATTGATATGGCGCTTAATCATCAACGTGAAGTCTCACCTTATTATTTTTCGTTAAATGGTGCTTGGGCATTTAATTGGGTCAGTGAGCCGACAAAACGAAATCGCTCATTTTATGAACAAAACTACTCGACTCAAAACTGGGACCAAATAGAGGTCCCGAGTCATTGGCAATTAAAAGGTTATGATTACCCGCAGTATACGAATACGGTGTACCCGTGGGTTGAAAAAGAATCGATTGAACCGCCATTTGCGCCGACGAATTATAACCCTGTCGGTCAGTACGTGAAGCACTTTAATGTATCGAACGAGTGGTTGAATCAACCGGTTTACTTGCACTTTGCCGGTGTTGAAGCCGCTTTTTATGTTTGGTTAAATGGTGAGTTTGTTGGCTATAGCGAGGATACATTTACACCAGCTGAATTCGATTTAACCCCATACTTAAATGAGGGTGACAATAAATTAGCCGTTGAAGTTTATCGGTGGTGCGATGCAAGTTGGTTAGAGGATCAAGACTTCTGGCGTTTAAGCGGTATTTTTAGAGATGTTTATTTATATAAGACGCCAGTGGTGCACGTTGATGATTTCTTCGTTAAGCCTGAGTTAGATGATGAGATGCGTCATGGTCAATTGAAAGTTGACGTTCGCTTGCGGGACTATGAACAAACAGGGTCTCAAGTTGTCGTAGGTGCGATGCTCTATGATAAAGAGCAAACGCCGGTATGGGCAACACCCGTTCAAGCGGTGATTGATACAGATGGTGAGTTAGATACAAAATTCACACTTCAAGCACCAGTTGAAGATCCACAAAAATGGAGTGCAGAAGACCCAAACCTCTACTCTCTTGTTTTAACTGTGGATACAAAAGAAGGGGAGTTAATTGAAGCTCAAAGTAGTAAAGTCGGATTTAGGCGCTTTGAATTGAAAGATGGTTTAATGAAGATTAATGGTGAGCGCATTGTATTTAAAGGTGTGAACCGTCATGAGTTCGCTGCTGATAAGGGACGTGCTGTCACTCGCGAGGATATGATTAAAGACATTGAGATTATGAAACAATTCAATATTAATTCAGTTCGTACATCGCATTATCCGAATGACCCTGTTTGGTATGAATTGTGTGATGAATATGGATTATATGTGATTGATGAAGTGAATTTAGAAACACATGGTACTTGGGAATATGGCCAAGTTGGACTCGGTGAAACCGTTCCAGGTAGTCGTCCTGAATGGACTGATAATGTATTAGACAGATGTCAATCTATGTTCGAACGTGATAAAAACCATCCATCAATTGTCATTTGGTCGCTCGGTAATGAATCATTTGGTGGTGACAACTTTTTGAAGATGCACGATTTCTTCAGTGAACGGGATCCTTCTCGACTTGTGCATTACGAAGGCATTTTCCATTATCGTGATTCAGAACGCGCATCTGATATTGAAAGTACGATGTATATTTCACCTTCAGGTATTGAAACGTATGCAAAAGAGGCCACTAAAGACTCAAAACCTTATATATTATGTGAGTTCAGTCATGCGATGGGTAACTCTTTAGGTAACTTCTATAAATATACGGATTTATTTGATCAATACCCGATTTTACAAGGTGGCTTCATTTGGGACTTTAAAGATCAGTCACTGTTAACAGAAACAGAAGATGGAAGACCTTTCTTAGCTTATGGTGGTGACTTTGGTGAGTCGCCACATACCGGAAATTTCTCAGGTAATGGGCTTGTCTTTGGAGATGGTGCATTATCACCAAAACTTTATGAAGTGAAGCGATGCTACCAAAACATTGAGTTCCGACTCGTGAGTCACAAACAAGCTCAAGTTGAAGTAAAAAACAAATTTTTATTCACGAATTTAGATCGCTATGAATTCGTATGGGAACTGCATCAAGAAGGTGAGAAGGTCGATGGAGGTAAGCAGAGTGTCTCTTTAGCACCAGGTGAATCAACCATCGTTCAATTAGACCGATCAAACAATGAATTAAATCCGGATAAAGAACATATTTTAACGGTTTCGTTTGTTGAATCAGAGAATCAATTATGGTGCGTGGCAGGTCATGAAGTCGCATTTGAACAATTTACATGGCCGATTAGTCAGCATGAGGTAACGAAAAAGCTAGATAAGAAGAATGCACCTGAAGTTGAAGAGACAGGTGATGAGTTAATCATTCAAGGCGCGTCTCACAAAGTGACATTTGATTTAGCGAGTGGTTTACTCACTTCTTACAAAGTATCAGACGTCGAATGGCTAAAAGAGGCGCTTCGTCCTAATTTCTGGCGAGCAATGACAGATAATGACCGTGGAAGTGAGCTTGATCAGAGAAGTCATGTTTGGAAATTAGCGAGTCATTCAAGACAATTAGCAGATTTTACGTATGAAGTGACAGATACACATGTCTCAGTTCAAACTGTGCTTTACTTTAAAGAAGCGAATGACACAAAATTAATTGTTGATTACACATGTGATGCGAGTGG
Organism: Pelagirhabdus alkalitolerans; assembly: GCF_900096905.1. Taxonomy (GTDB): domain Bacteria; phylum Bacillota; class Bacilli; order Bacillales; family Amphibacillaceae; genus Pelagirhabdus; species Pelagirhabdus alkalitolerans. The sequence goes on from NZ_FMYI01000007.1 coordinate 21,506, forward strand.
TGAAGTGGTCGTGGATTATCACCTCAGCCCAGGTGAGGATTTACCTGAAATTCCTGAAGTTGGTATGTTTATGCAACTGAGTGAAGGGTTTGACCGGATTAAATGGTATGGTAAAGGGCCTCATGAGTCCTATTGGGATAAGCAAAAAGGGGCTAAAGTGGGTCTGTATGAAGGATTGATTAAAGATCAATTTGTACCATACTTAAAACCTCAGGAGTGTGGTAACAAAGTAGGCGTGAGATATGGTATTTTAACTAATGAAACGGGTAAAGGTCTTCGAATAGAAGGGTCGCCACAAATCGAGTTAAATGCTCTACCTTATACGACTGAACAGTTAGAGCAAGCAACACATGCTCACAAACTTCCAGAAGATTTGCAAACTGTTGTGCGAATCAATCACTTACAAATGGGTGTTGGTGGTGATGATAGCTGGGGTCAGAAGACACATCCTGATTTCACATTATATGCAAACCGTGATTATCATTACCAATTCACACTAAAAAGTATGACTGAATAAGATAGAAATCCCCCTAAACACGCTGTTTAGGGGGATTTTCTTTAGGCTTTTTTCTTATGTTGGATGATCCAAATAATACCTCCGCTAACTAATAGTACAAGTCCAGCTAGCAGACCATTAAATAGGTTTGTTGCTGTGTCTGGTAATATTTCGTCGGAATCTTCTTCATCTTCTGTTGTTTCTTCTCTCGTTTCATCTGTAGAGTCTTCATCTACATCGTCATCATCAGAATCAGGTGAAGTTGTGCTATCACTAGACTCATCATCTTCACTTTCATCATCTTGACTAACTTCCATAACCGTGTAATAACTGAAATGATCAATCGATGCAGTCACAAAACCGTTTTCTAAATCTGACTCCGTTAATTCAATGATTTCTAGAATCTCTCCGTCCTCATTTAAATAAACGACGCGTAAATCATCTTCATTTGATACATCACTTGCTTCAATCTCAAATGTGATATCAATCGTTTCATTCAATTCAGCTCCTGATAATTCAAAGCGATAAACAGGGCTTAATGTTGAAATATCCGATAAATATGCTTCTGTTACTGATAATTCAACATCCCCATCTCCTTTTAAGATAGAAGCGGGTAAATCTAAGGTGACATGTTCATATTTAATCGTTAACACATCATCATCCGATAGACTATCCAATAATTCTTTTGTAAACGTAAGTTTTTCATCTTGCATGTCGTATGAGAATCCATAATTCGTTGTCGTTAATTGATCTTTTGAAGAAATAACCCCATCATCTGATTCTTCCTCGTCTGGAAGGTCTTCTTCATCTAGATCCCCTGTCCGGTACAGATAAAAGTCATCCAGTGTTCCCCAAGATTCTGGATTTGAGGCGATTTCTGCACCAATAGTTAAGGTGCCGTCAGTGACTTGTATGTCGTTAATTTCTATTTGAATCCAGTTGCTCCAACCGCCTACAAACGTATCTTCTGTTAATCGTTCATGAGTTGTTTCGGCAAATAAATGCATATCAGAATCTTCTTCATTTGAGTCACCGCCTTGGTTATACATCTCTAATGTATAATAACCAGGCTCAAGATCTATTAATGTCTGTTCTAAGCGAAAATCAACAGGTTCTTCATGATAATAGTGGACGTGGTGTGATCCCGTTCGTGAATCACCTGAACCCTCACCAAATGTTGCATGTTCAGAAACGCTGTCTGGGAAGATAATTGACCACATCGAACGATCATCGTCTTCGAAACTTGGATTTTCAATAAAGTTTTCTGCTAAAATATTCAAAGTAGCAGTAATCGTGTCACCATTTTCTATTTCTCCATCAATGGAGTAGCTGCCTTGTCCTGATTCGATAGCATCCTCAATGACTTCTTGATTCCATTCAACTTCAAATTCTTCTTCCGTCCGATCATTCATAACAGCTGTTACTATCGTTGGAAGCTCAACAGGTGAACCAGGTATTGCCTCAATTTCAACATCTCGATAATAATCGACGGCCACTTCAGCTACAGCTCCTGTATCAACGTAGTTAAATAGATTAAGTGTTGGAAGGGGGTTTCCATCAAAATCAAATAACGCTTGGTTATCGACTGCACTTCCGCCATACCATTCACCTGCGTCATCTGGGTCATAGCTTGCTGAATAGCTGGATGCCCAACCTGATCCATGCTCTTCCCAAAGTTCCTGATTGGCTTCAAATTCTTCTGGTGGTCCTACTGGTAACCAAGCGGGTTCCCAGTAGAAGACACCAATCCCCGCTTCTCCTACATTCGTGACAGCTTCAAATACATCACGAAATGCATCAGCCTGTCCTTGAACCGTATAGGGATAAGGAGGATTGCTTTCGTTTCCTGTAATAGTGTTCTCGTGACCATCACCTTCTTCAGGTGTGTACGCATAAGAAGTTTCAGCAACCATCACTTTTTTATTATACGTATCGGCAATATGTGATAATTCATTTGTTAAGTTTTCAAGTGAACCGTGCCAGAAAGAGTAGTAGGAGCTTGCGAATACATCGTAATCAACGTCATGCTCATGCAAAATCTCACCTAATTCACGGTAACGTCCTTCTGTTTCTGGATTTGTAAAATGAAGCGCTACGAGTAAGTCATCATCAAAGTCTCTGACAGCTTCTGCTCCTGCGTTAAAGAGACGTGTAATGTTAGGCCACTCGGTTTCACCAGACATGGCACTATTCGTTTCATTTCCGACTTGGACCATGCCAATATTAGCACCACCGGCTTCAATTTCTTGTAATGATTTGATCGTAAAATCATATAGTGCTTCTTCTTTTTCTGATATACTCATGCCCTCCCAAGATTTGGGGACTTGTTGTTTCCCTGGGTCTGCCCAGAAGTCTGAGTAATGGAAGTTAACGAATAATTCAAGACCGGCATCAGCTGCTCGTTGTCCAATTTCGACAGCTGTTTCGACATCATTATTACCACCGCCGTATCCATTCCCATTTTCATCGTACGGATCATTCCATACTTTCACACGTACGTAGTTAGCTCCAGCATCAGCAAACAGTTGAAAGACATCAGCCTCTTCGCCATTGTTATCATAGAAAGTGACGCCACTTTCTTCTAAAGCAATGACACTTGATATGTCGACACCTTTCATGAAATCATCATCTATCCCATCGACTCGTTCAACAAAAATGTCCGATTCTACAGGGTGAGCCTCCTCATTATCACCAGTATCTTCATGGTAGGTGAGGGATAATGCATCGAGATAACCCCATCCTTCAGGCTGTGATTCAACTGTAACGGTAAACGTAACATCATTGATGTCTTCTTCCAATGTGAATGATTCAGTACTTTCTTCAAAGTCTTCTGATTCATACGTTATTTCAACACTCGTGTTCCAGCTATCTTCTATTGATAGATTTACAAGAGAATCTTCACCTTGCTGCTGCATTGAGAATGAATAATCACCTGCAGGCAGTGAGTCGATTGTTTGACTGATCGTAAAGGCTGCTGATTGATCAGTTTTCTCAGGATCTAACCAAAAATTCAGAGAGTAGTCTCCGCTGTATGAAGCATCACCGACATGGTTAATCCCTTCATCCCATGCATCCCAATTATCTGTTGTTACTTCCCATACATCATCATCCCAAAAATCTTCATCAAATTGACCGTTTGCAAGCAAGTTGGGTGCAGTTGCTTGAACGGGTTGATCCGGATTAGGTATCGCTAGGATACCAATAACTAATGTTGCCATCATAAATAATGCTAAATTTCTAACTCTTTTTTTCATTATCCCACTCCTTAATTAAGTTAATTTATTTATATTTTTATTATAAAACGCTTACAAACAATTTGATATATCATAATCGAACACTTTAGTTTCATATTTTTAAACGCTTTAAAAATAATTAGAAAATTAAGAAATTTTTTATAAATTTAAAAGGAAATGTTTCATGAGTATAAGGAAATCAAGGTGAAAACGTTCACTCTGTGGTACAATGTTTCATAACTATTGAGTTTCGTTGACACTTAGTTTTACGAGGCATAAAATTAACCTATAGCAAGAAGGAGTTTTGACAATGAAAATTGCGACGATTCGTTTAAGAGAGTACTACGATCAAGCAAGTACGACAGAGCAAGCGATTATTGATTTTGTGCTTCGGCATCCGGATGAGACGTCAAAAATGACGATCTATAAATTAGCCGAAGTGACTTATTCATCTCCATCATCGATTATTAGGCTTTGTAAAAACAATGGCTATTCTGGTTATAAGGAATTTGCAAAAGCACTCATTTATGAGCAAGCTGTTCGCAAAAATTATAAGAAAAAGGATATTGCTGATGTAACAAAAGCCAACTCGATTGGAGAAGTCGTTGAGAAAGTAACTAATAAGAATATTATATCGTTAGAAGAGACGATGAGCTTACTAGATTACGATGTACTTGAAACGTGTGTAGAGAAGATTGATCGCTGTAAGAAACTGGTTTTGTTTGGTATCGGTGCTTCATTAATAGTTGCTAAAGATGCACAACTAAAATTCACACGAATGAACAAGATGGCTTATGTTAGCGAAGATTGGCACACACAACTATTAATGGCTCGAAATATGGATGAGAATGATGTAGGGATCATTATCTCCTATTCTGGGCAAACGAAAGAAATGATTGAATGTGCCAAAACCGTTAAACAAAATCAAGCTGAATTGATTTCGATTACTAAATACGGTCAATCACCCGTAACGGATCTTTCACATCATCATTTATTTGTTGCAGCGAATGAATATGCCTTCAGAAGTGGTGCCATGTCGAGTCGTATTTCACAATTGAATCTTGTTGATATCCTTTATACTGCTTACGTCAATCGTCAATATGAGAAATCACTTGAAATATTAGAAAAAACACAAATACGAAAGGAGTCGGATGCGGATGATTAATTTAAGTAGCATGTCAACTGAGAAACAAAATCCGAATACGATGAACCTTGATCAAATGACATATTTGGAAGCATTGTCTGTTATGAATCAGGAGGATGGAAATGTTTCGCAAGCCATTGAGTTGGTTTTACCGAAGATAGAAGAAGCAGTCAAAGCGATTGTATCGGCTTTTGAACAAGGAGGCCGATTGATCTATATAGGAGCTGGAACAAGTGGTCGTTTAGGTGTATTAGATGCAGCTGAGTGTCCACCTACTTTTGGAACACCAAAAGAGATGGTAGTTGGTTTAATTGCAGGGGGTGAGAGAGCGTTTACGGAGGCAGTTGAAGGTGCAGAAGATTCTAAAGAGATGGGAGTCAGTGATTTAAAGTCGATTGATTTAAATCAAAAAGATGTTGTTGTCGGTTTAGCTGCAAGTGGAAGAACACCTTATGTGATTGGTGCACTTGAGTATGCTAATGAGAAAGGGGCAGTTACTGTAGCTGTTAGTTGCAACAAGAATTCTGCTATTGGTGCTGTTAGTCAAATAGCGATTGAAGTGGCAGCTGGTCCTGAGGTACTTACAGGTTCAACGCGATTAAAAGCAGGGACCGCTCAAAAAATGGTATTGAATATGCTATCAACGATGTCGATGGTCGGTATTGGTAAGGTTTATCAAAATTTAATGGTAGATGTCCAACCGACGAACCAAAAGCTATTGAAAAGAGCAGAGCACATCGTCATTAAAGCAACTGATGCTAGTTTAGAAGAAGCACAAGTTGCATTAGAAGAGAGTAATGGAAACGTCAAGTTAGCGATCACCATGATTTTATTAGGATGTGACATTGAAACAGCCGAGTCAAAACTTGAGAGTGCAAAAGGTCACATTAGACAAACATTAACTAACTAAAGAGAGGTGTTGTAAATGGCTAATCAAAATGAGCAATTACTCGACAAAATTGTAGAACTTGTAGGTGGAAAAGATAATATTCGTTCTGCAACGAATTGTATGACAAGACTTCGCATTCGTATTAAGGATCACGATTTAATTGAAATTGATAAATTAAAAAATACTGAAGGGGTTATGGGTGTTGTAGAAGAAGAAACCCTTCAAATTGTTGTCGGTCCTGGTAAAGCTAAAAAAGTAGCTGATTTATTGAAAGAAAAATATCAAGTGTCACAAGCTGCTAGTGTGACAGAAGACTGGCAAGAAAATAAAGATGCGATTAAACAAAATCAAAATAAAGGTAAAGTGAAGCAAACGTTAGAAACAATTTCTGGTATCTTCATCCCGATGATTCCTGCAATTATTGCGGCTGGTATTTTTAATGGCTTTAGTAGTTTAATTGGTACAATGCAAGGTGAAGGTATCATAGATGGCCAGTTTTGGGAAACGGTTCGCCTTCTATTTGCTTTAATTGGGACAGGTTTCCTTGGTTACTTTGCCATTTTTACGGGTATTAATGCTGCCAAGCGATTTGGCGCAACCGAGGCACTTGGTGGTATGATCGGTGCCATTTCAATTGCTGCTCCGATCGACGATATTTCCCAGTTATACGGTTTATTCGATGCTGATGAACCGTTAAATTCAATTTTAACAACAGGTAAAGGTGGTATCATCGGGGTCATCTTCGGTGTTTTCATCTTAGCAAAAATTGAAAAAGCTGTCCGTAAGCGAGTACCTGATGTGTTGGATTTAATTGTGACCCCGCTTGTCACACTTTTAGCTACAACACTATTATTCGTATTCGTTGTTATGCCGGTTTCAGGGTTCCTATCTGATTGGTTAGTCGATGCATTAAGTATTATTATCGGTTCAGAAAATGCGGTTGTAAGTGTGATATCTGGTTATATATTAGCAGCTGTCTTCTTACCAATGGTTCTACTAGGTCTTCATCACGGTTTAATACCGATCTATGCGATTCAATTAGAAGCACTTGGTGGCGTTACGTTGTTCCCAGTACTTGCAATGGCAGGTGGAGGTCAAGTCGGTGCAGCAATTGCGATTTACTTGATTTCTAAAAAAGTTGGTAACGATCGAATGAAACAAGTGATTGCAGGTGCTCTTCCAGCTGGTATTCTAGGTATCGGTGAACCACTTATTTACGGTGTTACACTTCCACTCGGTAAACCATTTATTACAGCTGGTTTAGGTGCTGGTTTTGGTGGTGCATACGTAATGATGATGAACGTAATGGCAAACGCTTGGGGACCTTCAGGTTTAGTGGCTGTTCCACTTATGCATGCAGATAAGATGGTTCACTTTGTGATTGGTATTTTCATCTCTTACATCGGTGGTTTTGTCATGACATATTTATTCATAAAACGAAATGATGTTCGAAATGGTTAAACGTTTAGGGCTATCTGTTTATATTTCCACCTTTTCTAAACAAAAGGAGATGTTAACTAATTTTATAGGAAGTGAAAGTTTCATTTTCACTTCCTTTCACATTGCAGAAGAAGTTGATGAACATTACATCGCAAAAGCTAAAGAAATGTGTGATTGGTTAAATCAACATGATTTTAAAATTTTAGCTGACGTGTCCCCTAAAACATTGGAACTTTTTGAGTATGAATCATTAGTTGCCTTTGCATCGGATTTTGGGCTGGATCAATTGCGACTTGATTATGGCTTTAATACTGAAACGATTAAAGACTTATCAAGCCGTTATCCGCTCATGGTCAATGCTTCGACCTTAGATTTCCCTGATGAATTGGTGAGTGATTCATCATGTAAGATCGATGCAATGCACAATTTTTATCCACGTCCAGAAACAGGGTTAGATCGTGAACTCTTTCGATCTATAAATCAACAGATTACGAACCAAAACATGGATGTATTAGCGTTTATTCCTGGTGATACAGTGATGAGAGGGCCGATTTATGAAGGACTTCCAACCCTCGAAGATCACAGGAATCAACCCCCATATGTTAGTTTTTTAGATCTTGTAAAAAACGAGGGGATTGAGACCGTTTGTGTTGGAGATGTCGCCTTATCTACTCGTCAGATTGATTTGATTTTGGCTTATCTGGATACAGGTATCATCCAAGTTCCTGTTGAATTGGATGAACCATATACGTATTTATACGGCAAATCGTTTACAATCAGAATGGATTCGCCGAGTGGACTAAAACGATTCCAAGAATCTAGACAAATTGCGAGTTTAGGTCAAGCGGTACCAAAACGACGTACTATTGACCGTAAACGCGGGGTGCTAACGATGGATAATGAGAAGTATTTACGCTATTCAGGAGAGATTCAATGGCTCAGTCAAGATTATCCTCAAGATGATAGGGTTAATGTTATTGGTGAAGTAGATGATGAGTATTTAGCTCTCCTTGATCTCGTGAAAAATGGTGATGTGATTCAGTTAGTAAAAGCTAAATAATGATAAAGTTTTGTTGGGAAAAAGATAATAATCAAGAAAAGACCGATCCAAACGATAGATGGATCGGTCTTTTTTTATAGTCTGAAAAGATGTATAAACACTGATATAAAGGCGTTTTTAAGTGTTGGGAAATTTCCCGCCTTTTAAGAAAAGTACCTAAACTTAAACCGCGTTCCCTAAAGGCTTTCATTATATTGCAACCGCTTACTTTCGATGTTTGAATGTAGGTATCAAAGAAACAATAAAACATTTTTCAGGAGGCTACGCTATGTTAAATTCACTGAAAGAAAAAGTTCAGCGTTTTGGTGGGGCGATGTTCTTCCCAGCATTACTCTTACCGTTCGCTGGTATTTTACTCGGTTTAAGTGTTATTTTGCAAAATGATCAATTATTTCCTTTTGCAACGGAAGGCTCAACGTACACACAAATTATTGGCATTTTAGAGCAAACATCTCTCGTTATATTTAATAATCTACCGATGATTTTCGTATTAGGTATTCCAATTACACTTGCAACAAAAGAATCGGGGCGAGCGACATTAACTGCGTTTATCACTTATCTAACGTACAACTACTTTATGGGTGCAACATTAAGTGCATTTGGTCCAACGTTCGGTGTTGATAATTTTGAACCAGGTGAACTTGGGCTAACTGAAATTGCGGGTGTTTTAACGCTCGATACGAACTTAATTGGCGCTATTTTGGCTGCGTCATTGGCTGTTTGGATCCATAACAAATATTATGATTTCGAAGTACCTAACATGTTACAAAGCTTTAAAGGTACACCACTTGTTGTGATTATCCTTTTCCCAATTACTATTTTGGCAGGTATTGTAACATTAATTGTTTGGCCAACCATCCAGTCAGGTATTTTCAATATGCAGAGCTTCATGGTTGAATCAGGCGTGTTTGGTGTTTGGACATTTACATTTTTAGAACGTATTTTGATTCCGACTGGTTTACACCACTTTATTTACGGCCCGGTTTTTTATGGTCCAATTGCGATCGATGGTGGAACAGTGAATTATTGGATTCAAAATTTATCTGATTTTGCGAATTCTACTGATAGTTTAACATCACTATTCCCACAAGGTGGCTTAATGCTTACAGGTATGGGTAAGACGTTTGGAACAACAGGTGCTGCGATTGCCATGTATTTAACAGCTAAACCTGAGAATAAGAAAAAAGTACTCGGTTTACTTATTCCAGCTGTTGTTACAGCAATCTTAACAGGTATTACAGAACCGATTGAATTTACGTTCTTATTTATTGCACCATTACTATTCGCTGTACACGCATTTCTTTCAGCAACGATGGCGAGTGTCCTTTATGTATTAGGGCTTTCAGGTAACTTCCAGACAGGCTTTATTGATTTCATTTTCCAGAACTGGTTACCGCTAGGTGGCAACCATTACATGATTTATATTATTCAGTTTCTAGTTGGTCTTGGTTTCATGGCACTTTATGTCGTGATTTTCAGTGCCTTGATCAAGAAGTTTGACTTCAAAACGCCTGGTCGATCGGATGATTTATCTTTGAAAACGAAGAAAGATTACAAAGCGAGCAAAAAAGATGGTGAATCAACGGGTAGCGTCGATCAAGATTTAGCATCAGCGTATCTTGAAGCACTTGGTTCTAAAGACAATATCGAAAGCGTGACAAATTGCGCAACACGACTCCGTGTAAAAGTAAAAGACCCTGAACAAGTTGAATCTGATGCAGTGTTTATGGATATCGGTGCAGCAGGTGTTGTTCGCTCAGGGCAAAACTTACAAGTTATTGTCGGTTTACGTGTTCCTCAAGTAAGAGGGTATATTGAAGAGTTAATAAAATAAAACATAAAATATAGAACAAAAAGGAGACGATCTAATTATGAAAAAACATTCAATTGTAATCGCAGGCGGAGGTAGTACATTTACACCGGGAATTATTATGATGCTTCTTGATAACCTAGATAAATTCCCAATTAAAGAGATTAAGTTTTATGATAATGATGAAGAGCGTCAAAATACGGTTGCGGATGCTTGCCGTGTCATCATTAAAGAAAAAGCACCTGAGATTAAATTTTTAGCAACTGTTGATCCTGAAGAAGCATTCTCAAATATTGATTTTGTGATGGCGCATATCCGTGTAGGGAAATATGCAATGCGTGAAAAAGATGAGAAGATTCCACTTGAACACGGTGTCGTTGGTCAGGAAACATGTGGACCAGGTGGTATTGCTTACGGGATGCGTTCAATTGGTGGGGTTCTTGAGTTGATTGAACATATGGAAACTTTCTCACCGAATGCATGGATGCTTAACTACTCAAATCCAGCAGCCATTGTAGCAGAAGCAACGCGTCGCCTGAAGCCGAATGCAAAGGTGCTGAATATTTGTGATATGCCAATTTCAATTGAGAATTTAATGGCATCAATTCTAGAACTTAACTCTAGAAAAGAAATGATTGTGAAATATTACGGCCTTAACCACTTTGGTTGGTGGACGGATATTCGCGACCGAGAAGGCAATGACTTAATGCCGAAGTTGAAAAATCATGTTAAAGATAAAGGGTATGCGATCGAATTTTCTGAATCAGGTCAACATGTTGATGACAGCTGGAAGTCAACTTTTACTAAGGTGAAAGATGTTTACGCACTTGACCCAGAAACAATGCCGAACACATACTTGAAATACTATTTCTACCCTCAAGATGAAGTAGAAAAAGCAAATGCTGAGTATACACGTGCGAATGAAGTGATGGACGGGCGTGAAAAACATGTCTTTGGTGAATGTAATCGAATTGCTCAGGCAAATACGAGCGAAGGGTCAACACTTGAGATCGATGAGCACGCATCTTACATTGTTGATTTAGCAAGAGCGATTGCTTATAACACACAAGAAAGAATGTTACTCATTGTGGAAAATAACGGTGCGATTGAAAACTTTGATCCAACAGCAATGGTTGAAGTGCCATGTATTGTTGGTTCACAAGGACCAGAACCGTTAACGCAAGGTCAGATCCCACGCTTCCAAAAGAGTTTAATGGAACAACAAGTGGGCGTTGAAAAACTCGTTGTTGAAGCTTGGGAAGAAGGGTCTTACCAAAAACTATGGCAAGCACTGACATTATCAAAAACGGTACCAAATGCAAGAGTTGCAAAAGAATTGTTAGATGATTTAATTGAAGCAAATCAAGAGTACTGGCCAACGTTAAAATAGGTTCCAAGTCAATTGTTGGGATGAGCTCATACACGCTTATTATCTCAAATAGCTTTTAGAGATGACGGTGTTCACGATGAAATTTGAGCAACACTTTTCTAGCGTTCGGGTATTATTAGTGGCTTGTGTGAAGACAACGAGACGCCTGCGGGAAGAGCACGAGCTGAAGATCCACTTAGGAAAGTGAACTTCTTTCCTAAGTTAGCTGAAGCCGTGCCCGCGGCAAGCGAGTGGTCGAACACACAGCGCACCCAATTGCGTCTTTATCCCAACATATAGTTTAGGGCCTTATAAGTTAATGTTCACGTAAAAAGGGAATCCAACCAGTTTTGGATTCCTTTTTTCTTGTCACAAAAGACGAAATGATGTATTCGCGTTATAATAGGTTTTGGAGGTGTTGAAAAATGCTTGAAGATCGAATTAATAATCACTATGATACGTTATCTGAAAATGATTTTTATGTGTTAGACTATGTTCAATCCAACATTAAAGCATGCCAAGACATGACGATTAATGAGTTGTCGAAAAAGAGTGCGACATCACGATCATCGATTTTGCGCTTAACACAAAAGTTAGGTTTTTCTGGATTTAGCGAATTTAAGTACAGTTTGAAACATGAGCGGACAGAATCAGAATCTGAGCTCTGCTACTTTGAACAGACGAAACAAGATCTAGACATGACGGATAAGTTGTTCCACTCAATTGAAAAAGAACCGATCTATAGAACGATTAAACAAGCACGGTTTATCTATGGATTTGCGACAGGATGGGGGCAACGTAATGCGTTAGAAGAATTAAAGCGCTACTTTCTTTCAATGAACGTGCCGATTTATTTGATTCCTGCGACCACAGAATTAAATATGGTATTAGACCATTTGACTGAAGATGATCTCGTTATATTCATCTCATTAAGTGGCGATGTTGATTACATAACAAAAGAACTAAAAACATTATCAGTGCGTCATATTCCCACATTATCGATCACAAGTTTAAAAAACAACCATCTTCAAGAACAGTCTGCTCATCATTTGTATTATCAGTCTACGGACTTAGGATATCGATTTGGTGCAGAACATAAATCATTTATTGGTTTGCAACTCTTGATCGATTTGTTATATAGAGGGTATCTGAATTATTTAGGACAAGATTAACGTGACGAAACAGTTCTATCGACATAAAAGGCTTTATTTCCTGGGAAATAAAACAATCATTCTAAATAGTTTTGGCGAATATTAATTTATCTTTGGCTCGAATGCCGTGTTCATAAATAGGCTTAGGATAATTTGTGAAAAAATCAAATTCTAATTCAACAAGTCTAAATCCACATTTTTGATAAAAGGCGATATTGTCTATACTAGAATTAGCGGTTGCGACAATCAGCTTCTGGTAGCCTTTGGAATGATAGTAGGTTTCAGCTTGATCAATGACTTTCTTTCCATAACCGTGATTGCGCAATCCAGGTTGCAAGGCAATGTTTTTTAATTCGACTGTTCCTGGTTCATTGAACGTAAATAGTGCGACACCGATTGACTTATGATCTCTTTGAATACTAAATAGTTCTCCGTCAAATAGATACGTTCTAACAATCGATTCATTTTCATCCGCCAGCAACAATTCATCTAAATAGTTTTCTCTTTTCTCATCAGGAATGGACGTAAGTTTAATTGAGCTCATCAAAACACCTCACTATTAGACTAGGGTCCTTTAATTGTATCATTATTTCGAGTCAAAATATGATAAAATGTGAAAAGCATCAAAAAATAGTGACATATTTGAGAGGTCGATTACATGAAAAAAGCAAGTCGCATTATTTTACAAGTCGCACTGATTCATGTGTTTTTATATGCAGCGATTGGCATTGAGCTTATTATTCCAGTCCCGCTTCCAACGACGATCATCGGTTTATTTTTACTGTTTTTCTCACTTTTATTTGGATGGATAAAGTTAGAGTGGGTAGAAGAGGGCGGTCGTTGGTTACTCGCTGAGTTATTATTGTTCTTCATTCCCTCGGCAGTTGGCATCATTGATTATGAGGAAGTGTTCGGACTTCAGGGGTTAGGTGCTATAGTAGTTATCTTACTTAGTACAGCTGTTGTACTCGCGACGATGGGGCTTATTGTTGAACGATTTGGGGTGAGTGAGTCATGATGATTGTATTTGTGACAGTATTAACCTATGTGCTGTATCGGTTGGCGAAGTGGTTAGGAAATAAATATCCAATTCTTTTGTTTCACCCGTTAATTTTCACACCAGGATTGATTATTTTGGTTGTCTATTTATCTGGAATGTCGTTTCAGGAATATCAAGAAGGATCTGTCTTTTTAACGCATTTGTTGGGGCCTGCGACTATTTCATTTGCAATACCAGTTTATAAACATCGAGCATTTTTGAAGAAATATTTTCTCTTAATTGTGACAAGTGTTTTAATTGGATCAGTTGTCGCGATTCTTTCGACTTTGGGGTTTGCCTTACTATTTGGATTAGAAGATATGATGGTTATTAGTTTATTACCACGATCGATCACAACACCGCTTGCGATTGAGGTAGCGAATGAAATTGGAGGCGTTCCTGCACTTGCGATCGTCTTTGTTATTATTACGGGGATTTTAGGTGCGCTAATGGCACCCAGTATATTTAAGTGGTTAAATATAAAATCTCAAATGGCTAAAGGGTTAGCTTTAGGAATGAGCGCGCACGCAGTAGGAACGAACCGTGCATTTGAATATGGTGAAGAAGCGGTCACCTTCTCCACACTTGCGATGATTTTTGCGGGTGTGATAACGATTTTATTAAGCTTAACTGTGTTACCATTTATTGTGGCGGTTATTTAACAAAAGGGGGAAGTCATATGTCTAAACTTACACATAAACTGTATTATGCTATTATTGTCGTATCATTTTTAATCCCAGCATTCTTTTTTATGTATTTATTTATGGTAGCACGCGTTTCAGGTGCTGAGTTATCAACTGTATTAGCTGAGGAGCCGTTACTTGTAATGATGATGCTTGTAACAGGGATTACAGTGCTTTGGGGTTATTTACTTTATTACGTCAAAGATGAAGAGCGTTTTAAAAATGGTCGAGCAGGTCATTTGTTGTTCTTTATGATTGTCTCGCAAATCTTTATGGGTAATATTTTTCTTGTTGTGCTGGCAATGATCACACGCATGAAATTACCGTACGCAAAAGAAACAACATACTTAAAAAAATCAGATATTTTTATATCGATGCTTCTGATTGTGTTGTCCGGTTTTTCTGGATACGTCTTACTTCGAACGGCTCTTTAAATACACATATTAAAATGAATGTGCTCAGTCAATTGATGAGCGCATTCATTTTATTCGTTATCGTTTTATAATCATATTAACGTGTTCTTCTCGCTCTTTTGGGTCGAGTGCTTGCGTATAGATATGCGCCTTTTTATTGCGTGCTTTTTTAGCTTGATTTAAAAAATATATGCCTTCTTGGATATGGTGTTTGTATTGTAAAGTGAGTGATTGAATCGATTCACGGTGTCGTTCATCGGTTCCTTCTTCAATTGTCATTTGGTATAGGTCGATGATTTGATCGTTATGCTTTTCAGGTTCATGTTCATGAGGTGCTGTACTATCAAAGATGGCTATGCTTAATTCAGGGATGATCACCATGTCAAAACTCGATGGGTCAAAGCCGCAGTGATACACTTGAGTCGAAAACCCACGTATGGTCGCCTCTTTTAATATCTTTTTCATTAAGGTCGATTTTCCTGATCCGGCACGCCCCTTTATAAGCAATCGTTTTTTGATATTCTGTGTTAGATTTGGGATGAAATCAATAACCCCATCCCCAGTCGATGCGCCTAAAAAACGATGCTTCGACGTAGTTGTATTCGTCTTGGTCGTTTCGTTGCTGAATAAAGTATGGATTAAATCCTCTGCTAATTGGTTCGCTTTTTCAAAGTCGAGTGCCTCTATATAAACTTCTTCCAATTGATCATGGATTTTTAAACCATCATTGAAGGATTGATGAGCTAAAGACAAGAAGTGATTGGTTTCTTTCTCGAGTTGTAAAATGGCTTCTTTTTGCTCAGATAAAAGTTCTTGATTAAACAGTGTCGATAGATCGATCGTTTGCTCAACGACACCAGGCGCGCTTATGTGTTGATTGGTGTGCACGACACCGTTAATGATTGCCATGTTGTCTGTTGTGTTAATGATGCCAGAAATGGACTCTGTAGAGAGGGGATCGATCCATACTTCAATTGAATCGCTAAAACAGATCCATTTATCACGAATCTCTTCTAAAATCGAAGCGATCACAAAAGACGTAGCCCCTGTTAAATAAATAATGCGACCCAAATCATCCAGTTGGTTATGACTAAAATCAGTGTACCCTTCTGCCGTATGAGCGCCAGCGAAATAATAGTAAGTCATACACGTGCTCCTTTCTTAAAGCTAACGTTTTAGTCTATTCTTTTTGGAATGAGTTTATGCAAGAAGTTGGTCGACAAATCATTGTAAACGCTTTATCATAGAAGAAAGGAGGAATGATTGTATGGCTTTTACATTAGAAATTGGCGAGAAGGCACCGGAATTTGAATTACCCGCAACAAATGGGAATACGTATCGTTTATCTGATTTCACAGAGGATGTTTTAGTTGTTTTTTTCACATGTAATCATTGTCCATTTGTTGTCGGTTCGGAGGAACTAACACGTCGTACAGCTGAACGGTTCCAAGAAAGAGGGGTTCGGTTTGTCGCGATCAATTCAAATAGCGCAAAGACACACCCTGATGATTCCTTTGAGCATATGGTCGAACGTATGGATGAGAAGCGATTCCCTTGGCTTTATTTACATGATGAAACGCAAGATGTGGCCATGAGATACGGCGCACTAAGAACGCCGCACTTCTTCGTTTTTGACCAAGAGCGTAAACTCGTCTACACTGGACGAGGCGTTGACTCACCTCGTGAGGCAGAAAAGGTGACAACATATGATTTAGATCAAGCTCTAGATGAGTTACTTGCTAATCAACCCATTACGACACCATTGACAAATCCAATTGGTTGTAACGTAAAATGGGAAGGTAAAGATGCGCATTGGATGCCAGAAGAGGCATGTGATCTTGTATAATACAGAGCTCCTGCTTAATATAAGGGCAGGAGTTTTTTTATAGTGATGGGGGATGAACGTTTATGAATGATCGGCAAAAAGAAATCGTTCAGTATTTGTTGCAACAAAAAGAGGATTATCACACGATTGATGACTTAACGAAGGTGTTTGATTGCTCGGAAAAGACGATTCGAACAGACTTTAAGAAAATCGATCAGATATTAAGTGAACAATTTAATGCGACATTAATAAGGCGACCAGGTGTTGGCGTGACTTTATCTGTATCTGAAAATGAGATCGATCAATTAAATCAATTTAGTCAAACAGATAAAAAAGTAAGCACCTTAACAGAAGAAGATTCTATAAAAATCTGTTATCAGCTACTAATGGCAACAAAACCATTAACCATTCAAGATTTAGCAAATGACTATTTTGTTTCAAAAGGTCAAATAAAAAAAGTATTAGATGAACTGGAAGACTTCTTGTCACACTATCAACTAAAGGTAGTATCTAAACAAAAAGTAGGAATCATTATCGAAGGAAAAGAAAGTCAAAAGCGTACGGCTCTTGTTATGATCGATCAGTTAAGACAAGATAAGTCTATAAATCAGCCATATTTACTGCACTTTTTTTATGCGTATGAACTGGATCTAGTCAGGAAAGCTTTGCAGCAATTCCAAGATAGCCAAATGTTAATCTTTACAGATGAAAGCTTTGAGGGCATTGTGTTACATATTCTTTTGATGGTTCGACGCATTAAATTAAATCAAATGATTCAAGTATCTAAAGATGATCAAGACTTTATTTCCACAAAGCATGAGTACGAGGGTACAAAAGCTTTAGTAAGCGATATTGAAACCTCTTTTAAAGTGAGGATTCCAGAACCGGAGATCGTATATTTAACGATGCACATATTGGGCGCAAAGCGAACCAATGAACCAGATAGTTTCTTTGATGTTGAAATGGAAAAACGAGCAGAAGCGATGACTCAAGAGTTGACGAGACGTTTATCAATTTTGACATTAATTCCATTTGAACAAGATCCTGTTTTGAAAGAAGGATTAGTGGTTCATTTATATTCAACACTAAATCGATTGACATTTGATTTACACGTTGAAAATCCGTTAGTCCAAGACATCAAAAAAATGTATCCTTATTTGTTTGATATGATTCTTTTGAGTATACAGGAGATGAATACAATCTTTCCTGAAGATGAAGTGGCGTATTTGACGCTTCATTATCAAGCCTCGTATGAACGTATCATGAAAACACGTCAAACGAAAACAACAATCGGTATTATTTGTCATATGGGGATTGGAACATCAGAGATCTTAAGGTCTAAATTGGAACGATACTTTACGAGTATTGAAGTGGTCTCAATCGGGAGTAAACGAGAAGTTAAGGCAATTATTAAAGACAATGACCCTGACTTGTTTGTTTCGACGGTACCGCTAGAAATTGAACAACCTCCACATATAGTCGTTAGCCCCTTGTTAAATGAGGATGAACGCAGGAGATTGTCTAGCTTTTTAACAAAAGCAAGCAGATCAGCTATTTCGCATTCTTCAGCTGAGCTCGCCTTTTATATTGACGAGGCTCATCTGTTTTTGAATATCACAATTGACCATCGATATAAATTAATTGAAAAAATGGCGGAACGACTGCATATGGATGGTTTCGTTGACAAAGAATATATTCATCAAGCATTACGACGTGAACGAACGGCGTCGACGGTCATCGGAGGGGGCATTGCGATTCCTCATGGTGATCCTAAATATGTGAAGCACTCAGCGATTGCGGTTGCGACATTAAATCAACCTCTGGATTGGGATGGTGAGAAAGTGTCGCTCGTCTTTTTACTCGCGATCAAGCATGAAAAAGATGTGAGTCGAAAAGAATTGTACCAACGTTTAACCGTCCTAGCTGAACAGCCATCCCATGTGCAAGCACTTATAAACTTAAATGATAAACAAGCCTTTATTGAAAAAATCTAAATTACCGGAAGTTCCGGAAGTAATTAAAGCCTTTTCATTACGAGAATGATTATATACTGTAGATAGATCAAATTGATGAGGAGGCTTTAAAATGAAATTAGTCGCAATTACGTCTTGTCCGAATGGAATTGCTCATACGTATATGGCAGCTGAAAATTTAGAGAAAGCTGCTGAAAAATTAGACGTCGATATTAGCGTTGAAACACAAGGCGGTGTCGGGGTAGAAA
This sequence comes from Pelagirhabdus alkalitolerans, assembly GCF_900096905.1. Classification (GTDB taxonomy): domain Bacteria; phylum Bacillota; class Bacilli; order Bacillales; family Amphibacillaceae; genus Pelagirhabdus; species Pelagirhabdus alkalitolerans. The sequence continues at coordinate 40,279 of NZ_FMYI01000007.1, forward strand.
ATGAGTTATCACAAGAAGCGATCGACCAAGCAGATGGTGTGATTATTGCTGCTGATAAGACGGTCAACAAAGAACGTTTCATTGGTAAAAAATTAATCTCAACAGGTGTTCAAGAGGGAATCAGAAATCCTGAGTCATTAATTAAACAATTTGAAACGGGAAATGTTAAGGAATATCGTGGAACGGATGATGGTGATCAAATGCCAACACGATCAAGTGGAGATAAGCAAAACCCAATTTACCGTCACTTGATGAATGGTGTTTCGTTCATGGTTCCATTTATCGTTGTTGGTGGTCTATTGATTGCGATCTCACTAACATTAGGTGGGGTACCTGGGGAAGAAGGAATTGCGATACCTGACGATTCGTTCTGGGCAACAATTGAAGCAATTGGTGGCGCAGCCTTTAGCTTTATGGTGCCGATTTTAGCAGGTTACATTGCTTACAGTATTGCGGATAAACCAGGACTTGCACCAGGTATGATTGGTGGTTATATTGCTGCAAACGGTGCATTATACGGTTCACCGGAAGCTGAAGCGGGCTTTTTAGGCGGTATTATTGCTGGTTTCTTAGCGGGTTATGTCGCACTTTTAATCAAACGAATTAAAGTGCATAAAATGATACAACCGATTATGCCGATTATTATTATTCCAGTTGCTACTACGTTAATTGTTAGTTTACTGTTTGTCTTATTTATCGGAAATCCAGTTGCTTCTATATTTGCTGGCTTAACGGATTGGTTAGAAGGCATGCAAGGAACAAGCTCAGTTGTACTTGCTTTAATATTAGGTGCAATGATTGCATTTGATATGGGTGGTCCTGTTAATAAGGTAGCCTTCATGTTCGGTTCTGCTATGATTGTAGAAGGTAATTACGGTATCATGGGACCGATTGGTGCTGCGATTGCGATTCCACCTATTGGTATGGGACTTGCGACATTTATGTTCAAGCAGAAATTCCTACCTGAACAACGTGAAACAGGTAAAGCATCGATCACAATGGGCTTTTTCGGTATTACAGAGGGTGCCATTCCATTTGCTGCTCAAGACCCATTGCGCGTCATTCCAAGTATCATCGTTGGTTCGATGGCAGGATCGGTTGTAGCTATGCTATCAGGTGTTGGTAACCAGGTGGCACACGGTGGACCGATTGTTGGCCTTCTAGGTGCTGTGGATAATGTCTTGATGTTCTTTGTTGCGATTGCGATTGGTTCAGTTGTTGTTGCATTCATGATTAAGGTGCTTAAAAAAGATGTGGATGTTGAACCTGTATCTGCAAATGAAACGCCAGTAAAAGCAACACCTGCATCAGCGGATCGTCATGAAACAGAAGAAACAGGATTTCAAAAATTAACGGATATTACAAATCTCGGACTCATTGAACCTCAATTAAAAGAGACAACTCGTGATGATGTCATTGATACGATGATTGATCGTTTAGTTGAAGATGGAGCTGTGACAGAAAAAGATGCATTTAAGTCTGTCATATTAGAACGCGAACAAGAAGGCACGACCGGTATTGGCATGAATGTTGCTATACCTCATGGTAAATCTGATGTCGTTAAAGAACCAAAAGTTGTGTTTGGTATTCAAAATGAGGGTGTCGATTGGCATTCAACAGATGGATCGTTGTCAAAATTGATCTTTATGATTGCTGTTCCAAAAGATAGAGAAGGTGATGATCACTTAAAAATCCTTCAAATGTTATCACGTAAATTAATGGATGATGACTTTCGTCAGCAATTACTGTCAGTGAAATCCAAAGAAGAAGCTTATCAATTGTTAGATGAAATTTAAAAGAAATCAGCGAGCGGACATGTGATCATACGTGTCCGCTCGTTCTTTTGTTTTAACTAGGTGAATTTGATGTCTAGTTGGTTCTTTTTTAGGGAATGGTATAATAGATTTCAGTATCGAGGGAGTTTTTTATATGGAGTTGCAGTTAATAGAAGTTTACATACCGAATGATAAAGTGGATAATTTTAATGACCGTTTAGATTCTTTTGATATTGTATCGGAATGGGCGAGTCGAGCAACGGATCAAATGCATTTATACAAGCTATTGATTGAAAAACAACATACGGAAGAGATTTTGGATTTTTTAGAAACAGAAGCGAACTATGATGATAAAATGCAAGCCATTCTTTATGATATTTCTACATACTTGCCACGTGAAAAAATAGAAGAAAAAGAAGAAGAAGCGAAGCTGACAGAAGAAGAAAAAAAAGCAGAGGTAACAAGAGCAAGCAGGCAAGAATTATATCATGTCGTGGATTCGGCAAGTCATTTCACGACCAATTTTAGGTGGATGCTTATTCTGTCGGCAATTGTTGCGACAGTTGGTATTGTGAAAGATAGTGCAGCGGTTGTGATTGGTGCGATGGTTATTGCTCCACTCATTGGTCCTTTTACATCACTGGCATTTTCAGCTGTACTCGGTGATCGTAAAGTGATGTTACGCTCATCAGCGACAGCGTCCGTTGGTATTTTATTACCCCTGTCCATTGCGATTGTATTTGGATTTTTATTTGATATTCCCGTCGATAGTGATGAATTCTCAGCACGGCTTAACGTTGAGTTTATGGATATTATTTTAGCCCTAGCAGCGGGTGCAGCGGGTGCGTTATCGTTTGTAAAACGTGTGTCTGAAGCGTTGGTTGGCGTGATGGTATCTGTTGCGCTTTTGCCACCAACTGTTGTTTTGGGTATGATGCTTGGGTCATTTGAGTGGGTTGAAGCCGTTACGCCATTGTTACTGCTCTTAGTTAATGTGAATTCAATTTTATTGTCTGCTATTGTTGTCTTTTGGGTGACAGGCATAAAACCGATCAACTGGCGAGAGATACAAGTGGCCAATACGTCTAGAATGATTGCATTAATCTTTGTCAGTGTTGTTATTTTAGTTCTGAGCATTTTTATATATATTATTGCAAGTTAAAAGATCTAGGATTGTCTGAGGTAATTCTGTATAATGGGAATGTAAGATTTAATTATAAAGGGAGGTGTCAGAGTATGCACATACATTTAAAACACCCTTCGGGACTCGTTAAAGAAACGAAAGTTGGTTTCAGCTGGACTGTTTTCTTTTTTGGTTTTTTCCCACCATTTTTTAGAGGTGATTGGAAATGGGGACTTATCATATTAATCTTAAGTTCATTTACGTTTGGTCTATCTAACATTGTATTTTGGTTTATTTACAACAAATTGTACATAAAAGACTTGTTAGAAGCGGGATACTCACCAGCTGATGAGCATAGCCGTAGTGTACTTGTGATGAAAGGGTACATTGCTGATGATCCGAGGTAAAACGACTGAAGCGATACATTTTGATATGTGTCGCTTTATTAATATTAAATAAATAGATTAACACGCGATTAAATAATATTAAATAAGGGAATGACAATACAGAAGGTGGTGTAAGTATGACAAAAATTGCTGTATTAACTTCAGGTGGCGATTCGCAAGGGATGAATAGTGCGATTCGTTCTGTCGTTAGAACCGGACTTTCAAATGGTTACGAGATGGTAGGTATTAAACGTGGATTTAAAGGATTAATTACAGGAGATGTCATTCCACTCGGAACAAAAGAAGTAAGTGATATTCTTTATCGGGGTGGAACATTTCTGCAGTCTGCTCGTTCAGAAGAATTTAAAACAAAAGAAGGGCAAGAAAAAGCACTCAAAACGATTAATGAACATGCGATTGATTATGTAGTCGTAATAGGCGGTGACGGAAGTTATAAAGGTGCCCAAGCGTTGAAAAAATTAGGCGTGAAGACGTATGGCCTTCCGGGTACGATTGATAATGATATTCCGCTTACCGATTATACGATTGGATTTGATACAACGCTTAATGTTGTGACAGATGCCATTGGCAACTTACGTGATACGATGAGTAGTCACGAACGTGTAAGTGTCATCGAAGCCATGGGTCGAAATTGTGGTGACATAGCACTTCAAGCTGGTATAGCGAGCGGTGTAGATGCGATTTTAATTCCTGAGATCGAACCTGATTTAGAAAAGATAGCTAAGGAATTAAAAGAAGGATTTGAGCGTGGGAAATCACATAGTATTGTTGTCGTTGCAGAAGGTGCAGGTAAGGCAAGTGACATATCAGAACAGCTGGCTTCACTTTCTGGTCTTGATACACGTCCAACCGTTTTAGGACATATTCAAAGAGGTGGAACACCAAGTGCTTTTGATCGAGTGTTTACAAGTCGATTAGGCCATCGGGTTATTGAGCTTGTTCAAGCTGATACTCACGGTGTGGCGATCGGGATGGAGCAAAATACCATTACCCATCATACGTTTGAAGAGATATTCAATAGTCAAAATACAATTGATGATAAACTGTACAAAATCTTTCATGATTTAGTCTAGTTCATATTAAGAGCTGGGCTTTTTTCATGGCTAATACATAATCATGAGCAAACTGTTATTGGTATTGGAATTAATGTTGTATAATTTTTGTATAGATAATGTTAAGGAGGACTAAAGATGGAGACAATTTATGATTATGAAGTGATGCAAACAAGTGGAGATCCACTATCTTTAAGTACATATGAAGGAGACGTATTGTTAATTGTGAATACAGCTAGTAAATGTGATTTCACTCCTCAATTTGATGATTTACAAAGGTTGTATGACAAATATAAAGATCAAGGATTTAAAATTCTAGGTTTTCCTTGCAATCAATTCCATGCACAAGAGCCTGGTACAGATGAAGAAGCAAAAGCATTTTGTCAAATGAATTATGGTGTTCAGTTTCCTATATTTAGTAAAATCTACGTAAACGGTAAACGTTCGCATCCTTTATTTCAGTATTTAAAAGAAGCTCAGCCATTTCAAGGTTTTGATGATTCCACAATGAATGCAAAATTAATTAAAAAAATCATTGAAGATCGTTATCCAGAGTGGTTAACCGGTGATGAAATTAAATGGAACTTCACGAAGTTTTTAGTGAATCGTGATGGTGAAGTGATTGAGCGCTTTGAGTCACATGAAGAGCCTCTTGATTTTGAAGCAAAAATTAAAGAATTATTATAATCAAAAAATCCTTATCCCATCTAAGTAATGGAATAAGGATTTTTTATTTTAGTATTATTGGTCTAGGTAAACATCATCTAGCATTAGGATGCCAGTTGGGTGTTGCCATAAACCTTGTACTTCATCACTTACAGCAAGTAAGAACTCTTGGTGGTGAATGTAAAGCATTGGTGCTTCTTCAACTAAGATTTCTTGTGCTTCACTGTAAATTTCTTGACGTTCTTCAGGATCAGGATTTTGACGTCCTTCTTCTAGAAGTGCATCTAATTCTTCGTTTTCTAAGAATGTACGGTTACCTGGCTCACCGAAGTTGTCAGAGTGGAACAATGGATACATACCATAGTCAGCATCACCTGTTACAGTAGACCAACCAAGAACGAACATATCGTGTTCTCCAGCTGCTGTGTTTTCTAGGTAAGCACCCCACTCAACAATTTCAATTTCAACATCGATGCCAAGATCAGCTAATTCATCTTGAACAACTGTTGCAGCATCAATACGCTCACGAGAGTCGTTCGTCCAAATTGTTGTTTCAAATCCGTCTTCATAACCAGCATCTGCTAGTAATTCACGAGCTTGATCAACATCATATTCTAGACCTGATACATTTTCATCATAACCGAATACTTCTGGTGCAAGTGGGCCAATTGCTGGTACACCAGCGCCACCGTATAGATCTTCGATGATGGCATCTTTATTAATTGCCATTGAGATTGCTTGACGAACTTGTGGATCATCAAATGGTTCTTTTTGTGCGTTAAAACCAATGTAAGAAAGACTTACAGATGGTGTTTCGTTTACATGGATACCTTCAGTGTTTTCAATACGAGAAACATCTGATGGGCTTAGTGGGTCACCAATGTGTGCTTGACCTGTTTCAATATCAGCAATACGTGTACCATCTTCTGGTACGACTCGGAAGACAATTGAATCTAAGTAAGCATTGTCGCCCCAATAGTCTTCATTACGAACTAAACGAATTTCATCGCCTGAGTTCCAGTAATCAAATTCAAATGGCCCAGTACCAACTGGTGATTCGTTAATGACTGAACCAGGTTCTTCGCCATCATCCATAGCTGCATAATCTTCTTCAATTAATTCTTGAGAGATCATACCGCCACCATTGTGTGCTAAGTGCGCAGGTAGTGGTGCGAACGAATACTCAGTTTCAAATTGTACTGTGTAATCATCTACAACAATAACATCAGTGATCATGTCGTAAAGGAAGGCTCTTGGTGAAGCAACAGCATCGTCTAGGATACGATTAATATTCGCTTCAACAACCTCAGCGTTAAATTCAGAACCGTCATGGAATGTGACGCCTTCTTCTAAATGAAACTCCCATAAAGTATCTTCAACCATTTCCCAATCATGTGCTAGGCCTGGTTGTACTTCCATGTCTTCATCTTGAACAACTAACGCCTCATAAATATTGTATGCAACGTTACTTGATGGTGTATCGTTTGAACCGTGTGGATTAAGAGCGACTGCGTCTGAAAGGTTTGCAATGACTAATTCGCCACCTTCTTGTGCTTCCTCAGTTGCTTCTTCTGTTGTTTCTTCCCCATTCTCATCGTCGACTGGGTCTTGGTCTTCTTCTGTATCTGTTCCACAAGCTGCAAACACAAGTAATGTCGCAACAAGCATAACTAGAAACAGAAATGATTTTTTCATTGATTTCACTTTTGTACACTCCCCTTTTAATTTTTCTGTTTTGTGAAAACTGACTATAATATACAACAGATTGAAAAATAAAACAAGTCAAAATTATCTAAAAACTTAATAAATTTTAAAACTTTAATCGATTTGGTCTATTGTTCGTGTTTCTTCATTAATGTAATCTATTTAATCGATTAAATAAGGTTTATTTATTTTAATTTTCTGATATTTTCGCATTTTATTGCAAATCTAGCTTAATTGTGGCAAAATTATTCATCGTAGCTATAAAAGTTTAATGATTGAACTTTTATAATAATTGTAGACGTAGTATCATAGAGAGAAGTCGATGATATTTGTTCTACAATTCAAAAAGTTTAGTTTATAAGCAGTCGTTGTTTTAACTATAGTAAGAATCCGTTTATAGATTAAATTTTTTGAAATTTCATATTTTCGACACTTTTAGATCTTAAAAAGAAAGGAAACTACATTATGAGGGAAGAAATTAATGAAAGTGCTGCACAAGCAAAAGCAGCTCCAAACCCAAGAATTGTTAAGATCAAGAATTTTTGGAAGAAATTAACATCCAGCAAATCCGCTGTCATCGGTGGTATTTTAATCATTCTCTTCGTTTTAATCGCATTTATCGGTCCTTATTTCACTCCTTATAGCCCCTTCGATACAGACACAAGTAATCGTCTTGTAGGTCCTTCAATGGAGCATTGGTTTGGCACTGATAATTATGGTCGTGATATTTTTAGTCGAATTATACACGGCATGAGCATTACATTGTATGTTGGCTTTTTCTCAGTATTCATAGGGATGACAGTCGGTGTACTATTTGGAATTGTCTCAGGTTATTATGGTGGTAAAGTTGATACAGTGATCATGCGTTTCATGGATATTTTACTCGCTTTTCCAGGTATTTTATTAGCGCTTGCAATTGTTGCTGTGTTAGGAAGTAGTTTGGAAAATGTTATTATCGCTGTAGGGATTTTCTCAGTTCCTGTGTTTGCTAGAATTGTGCGCGGTTCAACACTAGCAGTGAAAAAACTTGAATATATTGATGCTGTTAAGGCTTTAGGTGCGACAGATGGTCGTATTATTTTTAAACATATATTACCAAACGTTGCATCACCTATTATTGTTCAAGCAACGTTAAGTATTGCGACATCTATTTTATCTGCGAGTGGCCTATCATTTATTGGTATGGGGGCTCAACCTCCGATTCCAGAGTGGGGTGCGATGTTAAGTGATGGCCGAAACTATATGTATGATGCCACACACATTGCGACAATTCCTGGTTTAGCAATTGTTGTTGTTGTACTGGCCTTCAACTTATTTGGTGATGGTTTAAGAGATGCATTAGATCCAAAAATGAAAAACTAGAAAAGAGGTAACTATTGTGTTTACATTTATCGTACGACGTTTACTACAGACGATACCCGTTTTAATTGGTGTAACGATTTTAACGTTCGGTATGATGCGCCTCATTCCTGGTGATCCTGCACAGATCATGGCTGGAGAAAGTGCATCTCCTGAACAAATTGAATTGACGCGTGAGCGATTAGGATTAAATGATCCATTACCTGTACAATATATGGATTATGTTACTGGAATTGTAACAGGTGACTTAGGAACTTCTGTCCGAAATGGACGCCCTGTATCGGGTGAAATTGCGCCAAGATTAAGACCGACAATCGAGCTTGCTTTTTATAGTACGTTATTGTCAGTGTTGATCGGTGTTACAGCAGGTGTGATTGCTGCTGTAAGGCGAGGGAAACTTTCAGATTCATTAATTATGTTGTTTGCTTTATTTGGTTTATCGATGCCTAACTTTTGGTTAGGGTTAATGTTAATTCAATATTTTGCAATTGGTTTTGATGTTGGCGGTATTAATACAGGTTGGTTCTTAGCCTCAGGTTGGGGAACCTGGCAACAAATGGTTTTACCTGTTATTACTTTAGGTACAGCTGGCGCAGCGATCATTGCACGTATGACGCGTTCAAGTATGCTTGAAGTTATTGATCAAGATTATATTCGAACGGCTAGAGCAAAAGGTGTCAAAGAACGTGTTGTCGTTTACCGTCACGCACTTAAAAATGCATTAATTCCAGTTGTAACAGTTGTTGGTTTACAATTTGGTGCACTTTTAGGTGGAGCTGTTTTAACAGAAACAGTTTTTGCGATCAATGGACTTGGTCGACTGATGGTAGATTCCATTAATGCGCGTGATTTTCCAATCGTTCAAAGTGGTGTGTTAGTCTTTGCGTTTTTATTCGTTCTCGTTAATATTATTGTTGATATTTTATATGGATTCTTAAACAAACGAATTGATCTCAATTAATTATTTTTAAGGAAAAGGTGTGAAACCTATGGTTAAAGCAACAGATATTCTAGATGAACAACCGATTCTAGAAGTAAAAGATTTGCAAACCTCATTCTTCACCGAAAAGTTCGAGGTAAAAGCAGTCGATGGTGTGAACTTTGCTGTACCTAAAGGTAAAACCTTAGGTATTGTAGGAGAATCCGGTTCTGGTAAAAGTATTACCTCACTATCAGTTTTAAGATTAATTCAAGACCCTGGTAAAATCAAAGGAGGAGAAATCCTCTTTAAGGGTGAGAATTTATTAGATAAATCAGAGGCTCAGATGCGTAAAATTCGAGGAAATGAAATCTCAATGATTTTCCAAGAACCGATGACGTCACTGAACCCTGTTTATACAGTCGGACAACAAATTAGTGAAGCGTATATGATTCATCAAAATATGTCCAAAAAAGAGGCAATGTTACGATCAACCGAAATGTTAGAGTTAGTCGGTATTCCGTCTCCAAAACAGCGTGTTAAACAATACCCGCACGAATTATCTGGTGGTATGAGACAACGTGTTATGATTGCGATGGCTTTAGCTTGTGATCCAGAGCTCTTAATTGCAGACGAGCCGACAACAGCACTTGATGTGACTATTCAGGCACAGATTTTAGAATTAATGAAAGATTTACAAGATCGTTTAGGCATGTCGATCATTATGATCACACATGACTTAGGTGTTGTAGCAGAGACTTGTGATTATGTCGCTGTTATGTACATGGGTAAAGTGGTTGAATATGCGAGTGTGACGGATTTATTTAAAAATCCTAAACACCCATATACGGTTGGTTTATTAAACTCATTACCACGTCATGATGTCGATTTAGGCGATGTAGAGTTAAACGTAATTAAAGGGTCTGTTCCAAGTCCTGATAATATTCCAACGGGCTGTCGCTTTGCACCAAGATGTCCGTTTGCAAGCGATATTTGCCATGAGAAACTTCCTCACCTTGAACAAAGTGAAGAAGGAAATCAAATTCGTTGTTGGATTTATACTGATGAATGGGATGGCGATCCGGAGGTGAATGTCAATGACCAAAGATCTACTTAAAGTTACAGATCTTAAGCAATACTTCCCGATTAAAGGGGGGATGCTAGGACGTACAGTTAATCATGTTAAAGCCGTTGATGGTGTGAGCTTCACAGTTAAAGAAGGTGAAACGGTAAGTATCGTTGGTGAGTCTGGTTGTGGTAAATCAACAACAGGGCGTGCGATTTTACGCTTAGATGACCCGACAAGTGGTGAAGTGGAGTTTGATGGAGAAGATTTACTTGGCTTAAGTAAAAAAGAAATGCGTAAAAGACGTAAAGACTTACAGATTATATTCCAAGATCCATATGCTTCAATTAACCCTCGCCAAACGGTTCGCCAAATTTTAGAAGAAGCACTTGAAATTCAAAATACAGTGCCTAAAAAAGATCGTCCTGATAAAATTGCTGAATTAATGGAAACTGTTGGCTTAGGTGCACACCAAGCTGACCGATTCCCTCACGAATTCAGCGGTGGTCAACGTCAACGTATTGGTATTGCACGTGCATTATCTGTTGATCCTAAATTGATTGTTGCAGATGAAGCTGTGTCGGCACTTGACGTTTCGATTCAAGCGCAAGTTATCAATTTAATGAAAAGATTGCAAAGAGAATTTAGTTTAACATATCTATTTATAGCTCACGACTTAGGGGTTGTGCGACACATATCTGATCGTGTGATTGTGATGTATTTAGGTAAGATTGTGGAAATGGGGGATAAGAAATCGATCTTCGATAATCCACATCATCCTTATACAAAAGCACTTCTTTCAGCGATCCCAGTCCCAGATCCGGCTCCTGAGAAAAAGGAAGAACGTGTTTTCTTAAAAGGTGATGTGCCTTCACCAATTGATCCACCTCAGGGGTGCCGTTTCCATACACGTTGTCCATTTGCGACAGAGAAATGTAAAGTTGAAACACCTGAGTTAAGACCAGAAGATACAATGGAAGAAGGGCATGTGGCTGCGTGTCACTATATGAAAGAAATCATTGACGGTACGCACAAACCACAACAATAATTTCACACATTAATAAAGTACACATGAGTTATCGCTCATGTGTACTTTTTTTAAATGGTTTCCCGATTGCCACTTTGAACGGAACGTAAACAAGCATCGATTGTGCGCATATTATGATACGTATCGTCAAAGGTAATGATCGGTTCTTGGTTCGTTAAGATTGAGAGAGAAATGTGTTCAATTTCATCTCTATATAAATCATTAATAAATGTTTCAACTTGCGTTTGATTATCTTTTTCTAAAATGACTTTTCCTTCACCTCGAGTGTCAGGTCTAAAGGCACGTGGAACTGTTATTCTACCCTTTGTTCCAATGACTTCATACTGATCAAATCCAGCCATATCAAAACTACTCTCAACCACAGCTGTTACGTCTTGATTGAATTCAAAGTGAGAAACTGCTGTTGTGTCGACTTGATGTGAAGAATCGATGATCGCTTCTGTTCTAACGGTATTCGGCTCTTCTCCTAGTATGTTTCGCATTGCGTGAATAGTATAGCAGCCTAAATCATATAAACTACCGCCTCCGAGTGAGGCGTCCATTCGAATGTTTTGTTCCCTGTCTTCTAATAGAAATGAGAAATGTGATTTAAATTGCTTGACTTGTCCGATTTCACCAGATTGGATAAGTTCTTTAACACGTTGATGTTGTGGGTGTAAATAATACATAAATGCTTCCATAAAGATTACATTATGTCGATGACAGGCTTCCTTCATTTCATTCACATCATCTGCTGTTAAAGAAGCTGGTTTTTCACATAACACGTGTTTTCCGTGCTGTGCAGCTTTTATGACCCAATCCCTATGCAAATGATTTGGAAGTGGGATATAGACAGCATCGATTTCATCATCTTGTAAAATATCCATATAGCTATCGTATGCTTTTTTTATATTTAATTGTTCACTGACTTCATGTGCACGACCGCTTAAACTAGAAATAGCAACCACTTCTGCATTTTCAGCTCGTTTAAAAGCGGGTATTAGTTCAAATTGGGCAATACCTGCTGTGCTCAAAATCCCCCATTTTACTACGTCTTGCATAAAACCCCTCCTAATTCATCGTTAGATAACGCTTTCATTCTACATGATATTTTCATATTTGTCATGAGATAGATAGGTGGAGAATCTACTACAAAACAAAATGATTATCTTAAAACACAAACGATTCGATCCAAAGGTCTCAGCAATCTGAAACAGGCTTCTATTAAGCATTTTGTTTCCGCTTAGTACTTTGCAGTGAACCGACCACTCACTTGCCGCGGGCGTCTAGTTGTCATCACAAACACGCATTGAAATATAAGAACCACCCTTTTCTCGCAAGAGTCTCGTTAAATATAGATTGCTATCAGATAATCAAACAAATAGCCGGACAAAATAGATAACATACTATTTTTGTCCGGCTATTACATTGACTTATTTGCTTTTGTCTCAAACCCGTACGCTAAATTTTAAATTGACTAATTTGCTTTTCAAGTTTAGTCGCTAAATCGTTTAGATGATCGGCACTTGATGAAACTTCTTCCATTGAACTATTGGTTTCTTCTGCTGAAGCAGCTGTTTCTTGTACAGCAGCGGCTGACTCTTCTGAAACAGAAGCAATGTCTTCAACGGCACCATTCATCTTATCTGTTTCTTGATGTATGGACGATAAATCTTGGACAATGTCTTGAACATTTTCAACCATGCTCGTAATCGATTGATCTATTTGATTAAAGGCCTGACCGGTTTGTTTAATTTGGTTTGAGCCTTCATCCACTTCTTGATAGCCCGATTCCAGAGATTTCGCCACATCGGTTGACTCATTTTGAATATCTGTGACGATACCAGAAATGTCTGTGACCGATTGACTGACCTGCTCAGCAAGCTTTCTTACTTCATCTGCTACGACTGCAAAACCTTTTCCTTCTTCACCTGCACGTGCTGCTTCAATAGCTGCGTTTAGGGCTAGTAGATTTGTTTGTTCAGCGATTTCTTGAATAACGGTGACAATATTTCCAATTTCTTGTGATTTTTGATCGAGTCCTTTTACTTTTGTAAAGGCATCCTTCACGCGGTTGTGAATGCGTTCCATTTGCTCAACGGATTGATTAATTTCTGTTTGTCCGTTTTGACTATAAGACAAGACTTCATCTGATGATGATTGAACTTTTGATGACCGATTCGATGCGTTTTGAATCGTTGTATTGAAGTTTTCCATCATCATAGCTAAATCAGATGCTCGATTGGCTTGGGACTCACTACCAGAAGATAACTCTTCCATTGTTGCAGCAATTTGTTCGCTACCTTCTTTAACTTGATCGGAAGCAGTTGATAATACATCTGATTGTTGATTTACTTTATTAGAAGATGATTTCACTTGACGGATCATACCTTTCAAGTTGCCTTCCATTCGATTAATTGCTTCAGCTAATTGATTAAATTCATTGTTTCCTTTTGTTTTTATCTCATCACCTGTCAAATCCCCATGACTGATTCGATTCATCTCACTACGAACTGTATTTAAGTTAAATAGTAGACTTTTAACAAAATAGATGACAATTACGAGACCAATGACTAATGAAATGGCAGTCACAATTAATGTATCTCTAAGAATATTTCGGCGCACCATGCCAGCTAAATGGCCCATATCAAAGTCTAACCCGGCTACACCAATCACAGCACCTGAATCGTCTGTAATTTCTCTTGCAGCGGTAATAACAGGTTCACCTGTTGCCGTATCGATGTATGGATCAGTCCAATGTACGTCATTTTCAGCCTCTGTTGCTCCTATATACCAATCGGTCTCTCTCGGATCGTATCCTGATAAACTAACATCGGGTAAGTTATCAATATAAAGAGCTCCATCTCTTGCACCGATAAAAAGGTTTAAAATGTAAGGATCCTCTTCAGCAATTTCACCTAGTCTATTAATATAAAAACGGGTTAGTCTTGGATCATTTGCGGTCGGCATACTAGACATATCTAAATTACCCATCGCTTCTACTTCCACAGTTGTGAACTGGAAGTCTTCACTCGTACTTAATGACTCAATTAATTCTTCGTACTCATTGAAAGCATCTTGATAGTCAGTATCAAGCGCCTCTAATTCTTCTTTTGAAATCGTTGCCCGCTCAATGATTTCGGTGTTCTGATAAGTGATAAATCCTATAATCACGACTGGAACAACGAGTAGCACAATCATAAAGAACGGTAATAAAAATTTAATCTGTCTAAACTTTTTCATTTACACGTATCCTTTCTCTTTTTTTCTACATACCCTTCCTATTTATTTTCGACAAGAAAAGAGAAAAGTAAAGTATTTGTCGAAAATAGTCAACAAGCTATATGCGTGTGTCATTTCGTGATAGTATGATAGAAGAAGTGATCGGAGGGTAAGAGAATGGATGCGTGGTTAATTTATAATAGTAGTTTAAAGTCGAAGAAGTTTAGTGATATTCATAAATGGTATGTCAAAACTGCAAAAGAAATGGGGATAACCCTTCATTTAGTTGCCAATAGTACATTAAATATAGGCGTAGTAAATAATCAATTAAGCCTCAAACATTCGTATCCTGAACCAGCATTTGTATTATTTTTGGATAAAGATATTCACTTAGCTTATCAGCTAGAAGCACTTGGCTTTCGGTTGTACAATAATGCTCAAGCGATTGAATTATGTGATGATAAAGTATTGATGCATCAAGCAATAGCTAGAAAGGGACTGAAGCAGCCTGATACCAGGTTTGCACCTAAATTTTTTCACAATGACGTTGATGTTGATGATTATCGACTGATTGAATTAGAGAAGACCTTAGGGTATCCGATGATTGTAAAGAATAGCTTCGGTTCGTTTGGACAACAAGTCTATTTAGTGAAAAATCATGCTGAGCTAAAAACTCGAGTGAAGCAGTTGTTAGATAAACCGCATTTGTATCAACGTTATTTACCATCGTCTCGAGGCGTAGATATCCGTCTTCAAGTTGTAGGGGAAGAAGTCATTACATCTGTTAAGCGTTTTAATCCTCATGATTTTAGAGCAAATGTAACAAATGGTGGGAAAATGGAAGGGGTGGACGTGTCAGATGATTACAAAGCTTTAGCAATCCAAGCATCTTTAGCAGTAGGCGCTGATTTTTCTGGTGTGGATCTTTTAATTGGTGAAGGTGGTGAGCCACTCGTTTGTGAAGTAAACTCTAACGCTCATATAAAAAATATATACGAATGCACGGGTGTAGACGTTAGTATTGATATTTTTCGCTATATTTTAGAGAACAATAAGAAAGAGGCTACTAGTTAAGTAGCCTCTTTAAGTCTAGTTATTCAACAACTTCTTCCTCAGCTGCAGGGTCTTCAACTGGTTCATCCATATCATCGATCTCCCCATTACAAGCGGCAAGGATACCGATTGAAAGGAATGATGCTGCTAAGAACTTAAGTGAGCGTTTCACAATTTAGCCTCCTTTTGTACTTAGAATGTTAAACTATTCAACAACTTCTTCTTCAACAGCAGGGTCTTCAACTGGTTCGTCCATGTCGTCGATTTCACCATTACAAGCAGCGAGGATTCCTACTGACACAAACGATAAAGCTAAAATTTTTAACTTTTTCATACTTTGTAAAACCTCCTTTTGAAAGGGTTACAGTATTTAAATACCACGTGTTTTGATTCTTAATCATTATTTGAATCTATTTAACTGAATTGTAATGTTCATGTAAAACTTAGTAAACTATATAAATTAACTTTAAGTAATCGTTTACTCTTTGAACGTGTGGTAAAATAAACCTATATTCTGCTGTTTTGATGGGGGATTCTATGTCTGAACACTCACCTTTTTCACATACATACAAAGTAGCTGGTTTCATTATAATCAGTATTTTATTACGCTATTTAACCCTTTCAACAGGTTTTGGAATGGTTTTGTCACTTCTTCCAATCGGCTTAATGGCGATGGTTCGATTACTGTCTTATAAACAAGCTGTTATTTCAAGTATCGTGACACTTGGAATATTGTTTTTCTTAGGTGATTCATTACAATTTATTTTATTTCACATTATCTCTGTGATGGTTGTAAGTTGGTTTTACCATAAGAAGGATCAAGATCTATTTTCTGGTGCATTTATATATTCATTAATGTCACTTTTAATTATTTATCTATCACTATTCTTCACTGGTGGAGAAACGACTCTAACCATATTAATTTATGTGCAAATGTACATAGCTTTAATTATGAGTGCATTATTAATTGATATGATCACTTTATATGTTCCTTATTTACCTTATCTACGAAAATTCAATCAACATAAAAAACCGGTCTTTTTCGGCCAAATTATTTTCAATGCTGTTGTTGTGGTTGCTATCCTTCCTTTAATAACGCTTACTTTAGTTAATGGTTTATTAATGGAAAATCAAGTTATTAATTATTACCAAGAAGAAGTAGATGAATTAAAATATATGATCAATGATCGTGTCGAACAATTTGATGATGATGAATTAAGAGCGCTTCGCTTAGGATCAGGATTATCTCAAGGTTATTTAATTGAAGCAATGGATCAATTTATCGGCGAAAAAGAAGCACACATTTATTTTTTTGATCGGGATCATGTGTTATTTTCTAATACCCATTCATCACCTTATCATGAAATGAATCAAAGACTTTTAAGTGGTCACATTGTTGAGGTTGCGCCACATCAAATGATTTGGTTTGAAAAGAGAGTGGATTATGCGCCGTTATGGTTTAATGCGCATTTTATTGAACGGACTTCTTTTATTGATTATCAGGTTGAATTTATTTTTCCCATGCAGGATCAAATTCAAATTGCTATAAATCAACTGTTTATCTATTATAGCTTAATCATGATTATTTTCTTCATTACGTTTTTAACAGGTTTATTTGCGAGAAAGATGATGACTAAACAGTTAAAACAGCTTAATCATATGGCCAGTCAATTACCGATTGCGATGACTACTCAAACGGATATAAAGGTGCCTGATTCTAGAATTTATGAGTTTCAAGAACTCGGTGATCATCTAGCAAAAGTAGGACAAAGATTAAAACAAATGTTTGTCGAGTTAAATCAAAAAAATTGTGATTTGGAACAAGCAACAAAAGAATTAAAAGTATCACAAGAAAATTTATTTCAAGAAGCGTATTTTGATAATTTAACTCAACTACCTAATCGGCGTTCTTTTTATGAAAATGTTCCTCGATTAATTGATGAAGAAAACCAACCCTTTGCGATGTTCTTTATTGATTTAGATGATTTCAAACGCATTAATGATCAATATGGACATAGTGGTGGCGATCAATTGTTGAAAATTATGGCCGATCGTTTTAGTCGTTTTGTTTCTATGAATGATGGTATTCAACTTTACCGGTTGGCAGGAGATGAATTTGTCATGATAATGTTAAGTAAATCAAAAGATGAAGTTATGACATGTGGTGAAGAATTAATAGGTAATATTACCTCGCCGATTCAGATTGATCAATTTGAAGAAACCATTACAGCAAGTATTGGTGTGAGTTTTTATCCGGAACATGGTTCATCACTTGATCAACTTTTAAATGTTGCTGATCAAGCGATGTATAATCTGAAATATGAAGATAAAAATGGGTTGAGATTGGCACCATTATCAGGAGATGATGGTTTATGAAGGCTCTCATCAATGTCATGATCGTATTATTTGCCTTCCTATTAACGGCATGTGCAAGTCCAGAAGTTGAAAGCTATCAAAGTGAATGGACAGAAGCAATAGATGACTCAGAGATTCAATCTGAAACAGTGATCACGATTTGGACGCCTGATGATGTCGTTAACCAATCGATTGATCGCTTCAAAGAAAGATATCCGGCGCATGAGTTTGTTGTGACAGAAATTGAAGAACATGAGTTAGTTGAGCACTACCATGAAGCTATTTTGACTGATCAAGCACCAGATCTATTTATCATTCCAGAAGCAAAAGCAGGTGAATTTGCAGGTATTGATGGGTTGTTTGATTTAAATGAGGAACCTTTTTTCAATCAAGCATTTCTTGATCGCCGACCTGACGAGTTGATTGACCGATATATAAATGATGATGGAGAGATGTATGCCTCCCCTATTCATTTCTTTCCATATGTCAGTTACTATCGTGCAGATTTATTTGAGGAAGCGGGGCTACCGAGTGAACCTGAGGACGTTGCCAACTTAATTCAATCAGAAGAAGGTTGGATTAAATTGGTTGAAACAATGAGAGAAGAAGGTCGGTATGTGTTTGAATCAACACAGAGTCTATTAGATTCAGCCTTAAGCATAACAAATGCTTTTGATGAGACGTACCAATATGTATACAATACAGATCCATTTCAAAAGTTGCTCAATCGATTAATGTGGATCCAAGCTGAAGGTATGAACCCAAACGTGTCTGTTTGGAATGAGAACGGTCAACAAGCTTTAAGCGATGATAAACTCGTCATGTTTCAATTGCCTACTTATGGACATGATCATTTAGCTCGGTGGGTACCCGAACAAGAGGGGAAGTGGCGAATCACTGATTTTCCGTTAGGTATTCAAGGGTTTGATCGAGATACAGCACTTATTGGAGCTATACCAGAGGCAAGTCGAAATAAAACAATTGCTTCAGAGATGCTTCAGCTGATTGCTGATGATCTGTTTTCAATGCATACTCATCAGTATACACACCCATTTTTAGATCAGGATGGAATAAATCGGCTAAGTCAACGATTATTAGATAGTGACATGAATGGAAAGCCGACTATATTAGATTCTATAGCTAGGCTGCATTGGGAAAACACGATATACCGAATTACATCTGGTCATACGATGGATGAGACTATGGTGCAGGGTGTCCATAATCAATTGTTAGACACTGTTCGGAATCATCAACGAATCTTAATCAATCGTTAACAAAAAGGTTGTACATTTACCTAATTTTGCTATACTAATCAGTAGTGAACGTATAATAAATAGAGATTGGACGATCAAACATGAGTCGAATGGATCAACACAATAAACCGAAGAAAAAAAGAAATTGGTGGATATGGGGACCCATCATTGCGATATTAGTATTGATTTTGTCAGTTGGTGTTTACGCTGCTTATATTTTTTACGGTGTTCGTAATAACATTGATGGAAAAATGTACGAGTCGACTTCAGCAATTGATTCAAATTTAACCCAAAGAAAATTAGATGAACGAGAGAATTTAAATATTTTGTTATTAGGTATTGATGCGGAATCTGAAGAAGCAGGACGTTCAGATGCGATGATGGTTATGACGCTTAAGCCAGAAACAGATGAGATGAAGTTAATCAGTATCCCACGTGATACCAGAACAACGATTGCAGGCCGTGGTACAGAAGATAAGATTAACCATGCATTTGCTTTTGGTGGCGCTGATATGGCGATTGAAACGGTTGAGAACTTTTTAGATATCGGACTTGATTACTTTGTTCGTATCAATATGGATGGTTTGGAAGAATTGGTTGATGAGCTAGGAACGATTACAGTCGATAACCAGTTTAGTTTTGATCAAGGAGGTTATCATTTCCCTGAAGGTCCTGTTGAGATGGATGGGGATAAGACGATGAGTTATGTTCGGATGAGAAAACATGACCCAGATGGTGACTTTGGCCGTGCTGAGCGTCAACGAATGGTGATAGAAGCAATGATTAATGAAGGTGCAACGATGGCAAACGCTGCACGTATTGTTGAGCTAACAGACATTTTAGGTAACAATATGGGAACGAATATGGAGTTTAATGATATGATCACGTTAATGCAACATTACCGTAACACAAGACGAAATATGGAAAGTTATCAAGTCCAAGGATCTGGTACAACAATTAATGGCATCTATTATTATATCGTTGATGATGAAGAACGTGAGAACGTTAGAGAAATGATTGAGTCATAAATAAAGAGTCTGAGACAAAAGTAAATAAGTCAATGTAATAGCCGGACAAAAATAGTATTTTAACTATTTTTTGTCCGGCTATTTGTTTACATATTTCACAGCAATCTGGAATGGACGAGACTCTTGCGGGAAAAGCACGAGCTGAAGATCCACTTTAGAAGCGATTTTTGCTTCTAAAGTTAGCTGAGTCCGCGTGAGCAGAAAGGGAGTCCATTTCAGATTGCGGTGAACTTTTGATCGGATTGTTCGTGTTTTAAGATATTCATTTTTGTTTTGTCCCAGACTCTTTTTTGATTTAGTTCGGAATGATTAATTCAACTTCTACTCCATAATGGTCTGAGATGACGGGTTTATTTTGACCGTTGAAAATAGCAAATGATGAATCAACATTAATCGTTTGGTTAGTAAAAATATAATCAATTCGTTTGTCTTTTGCACTATCTTTCCAACCATCAATTGCACCTGGTACGGTTATACCATTATCTTTTTCTTTAGCCAGTGTGTATGTATCTAGCCAGTTATGATTTAGCATGAACCTATAACCTTCACTTTGATGGGTTGATTCTGTGTTGAAATCCCCCATTAAAAAGGTGAGTCTCTCAAGATTTGTTGCATCTAAAAGACGCTTGAATTGTTTTGCGGCAGGTTCATCTTTATCTTCCCAAAACCCTAAATGGACGCTAAATACATCGATTAATTTTTGATTAGATTCAATCGTTAATTTTAAAGCGACCCTCGTTTTCCAATCATTCACGTCTTGACTATCGCTAAGGAAAATCACGTCTTCATCTATAATGGGTAATCGTGTAATCAGAGCGACACCTTCCTCGTAAATATCATAGCCGATATGGGCTTGAGCCCAGCGCATATGATATGTGGATGCACTCTTTTTGTTTAATTGATCCACTAATAATTGTCCATAATGATCGTCATGAATTAAAGAATCATTTAAAGGAAGTGAGTCAATTAATTGACTCACTTCTTGTAATGCAATCACGTCGTACCCTTTTTGAACAATTTCATCAGCCAGTATTGTGATCTTATCGAGTTGATGTGTTTCTTGCCAACTGTGGGCATTTAAAGTTAAAAGTTTCATTTCCTTTTCACCTATCCTAAGTAATCTTGTACTTCTGATTTTAACACATCAGCTTTAGGGCCATAAATTGCTTGAACACCTTTATCTTTAAAGACAAGACCTAGAGCGCCGTTTTGTTTCCAATCTTTTTCTCCACTAACGAGATTACGATCTTTTACGGTCACACGTAAGCGTGTCATACACGCATCGACATCTTCAATGTTATCTGCACCACCTAATAGTTGAACAATTTGGTGTGCTTGTGTACCTGATTTACCTTCGGTGCTATCTGGTTTCTCATCAGATGATGCATCTTCATCTGTATAATTCCCCGCACGTCCTGGTGTTGGCATGTTGAAACGACGAATTAAGAAGTTAAATATGAAGTAAGTTGCAAATAAGAAAATAATATTGACGATAATAAAGTTAACTAAGTCCATAATGAGTCCAGCATTAATCGTCATAGGTAATCGTGTTAAAAATTCAATGTTACCGAAAGTATGAATACGTAGGTTGACAATATCAGCCATCGCAAACGCAACACCTGCTAAAATGGCATACACACCATATAGAAGTGGGGCAGCAAACATAAACATAAATTCAATTGGTTCTGTAACACCCGTTAAAAAGACAGCAAGTCCAGCAGATAAAAACATCGATTTATATTTTGTCTTTTTATCTGCATCGACATTTTTATACATTGCATAGGCAGCACCGATTAAAGTGGACGTACTTAAAATCATTTGCCCGACTTTAAAACGAGCAGGTGTGACATCACTTAAAAGGGCTTCATAAGCTGCGGTATCTCCTGCAGCACGTAAATTATTTAAATCTGAAACCCAAGCAAGCCATAATGGATCTTGACCTGCGACAACATTACCAGCGTTTGAGCCTGTTAAAATTGTGTACATACCACCGAGCTCAGTATAGTTCAACGGCACCGTT
Source organism: Pelagirhabdus alkalitolerans (assembly GCF_900096905.1). Lineage (GTDB taxonomy): Bacteria > Bacillota > Bacilli > Bacillales > Amphibacillaceae > Pelagirhabdus > Pelagirhabdus alkalitolerans. The sequence goes on from NZ_FMYI01000007.1 coordinate 62,308, forward strand.
AACATATGATGAAGACCGAATGGAAGTAGGAGACGTTCCAACGTACCGAATACAAATGGTGCGACAATCGGTGCTGAATCACGTGATCCTGCAATCCATTCACCAAAATCATTTAATAATCCTTGGATAAATGGCCAAAAGAGAGAAAGTACAATCGCAACAATGACTGACCATAGTAAGACAACAAATGGAACGAAGCGTTTACCGTTAAAGAAGGCAAGTGCTTCTGGTAATTTTGAAAAGTTATAATATTTATTGAACACCATCGCGCCGATAAAACCAGAAATAATACCGACGAATACACCCATATTTAATGCAGGCGCTTCCAGAATCGTCGTAAAATAATCGCTTACAATTAATTCACTACCAAAAAGTGAAGTCGTAACGGCTTCTGGGTCGTTAACCATATCTGGACTGACATTGAAAATAGCGCCGGTAATACGGTTAATTAAGATGAAAGCGAGTAATGCGGCAAAAGCACCACCAGCACGTTCTTTCGCCCAAGAACCACCGATTGCAACAGCGAAGAGAATGTGAAGGTTTCCGATTATCGCCCAACCCATTTCTTCCATAACACGACCGATTGCGATAATGAATTCAAGATCACCACCAGCCATTTCGACGACTTTACCTAGCGAAATCATAATACCAGCGACTGGCATGACAGCCACGACAACAAGCAGAACTTTACCTAGTTTCTGCCAAAAATCAAACGAGCCAAACTTTTTCATTTTTAGTTCCCCCTCAGTGTTATTGTGCATACGGTTGCACAATTTCTATCTAAGAGCATTTTAATTTAAAAAATAGAAACATGCAAGGGTTTTCTTAAAACAAATTTTGGAATAAGAAAAAGTAATCTGTGATAATGGGTATTTTTCCACATATGTCGACTTTATTTATCTGAAAATTTAAATTACATTAGAATTTTATCTTGAAACAACATAGAAAGAAAACGATTGCACTAATATTGTGAATTGATCTCTGTATAGAATATATAAGTCCCGCCATCAAACGGTTGTTTTACTAACAATCAAGCGATTTTATTGATATAATGAAAAAAAAGACATAAAGGGGAAAGATTGTGGATACATTAAAAGAAACATTCTTCGAAGTACTCGGCTCGATGATGCCACTAACCGTGGCCATTATTGTACTGCAATTTACCATGATTTCAATGCCAACAGATTTATTTATCCAATTTATATTAGGTGCGGTTATGGCAACAGTAGGTATTTATCTCTTTTTACTCGGTGTACAAGTAGGGCTGTCGCCTGTAGGTGAGATGATTGGTTCTGCGCTATCCAAAACGCGTAATATTTATTTGATTGTCATTTTTGGATTTCTGCTCGGTTTTGTTGTGACAGTGGCAGAACCAGGTGTGCAAGTGTTGAGTCAACAAGTTGATATTGTATCAGATGGTGATGTGTCATCATTTATTTTAATTTTATTCGTATCGATCGGTGTGGGCTTTTCTGTCGCTTTTGCACTTTTACGAATTGTATTTAATATTTCATTGCTACTATTACTATCGATTGGCTACACGATCATTTTTATTTTAGCGTTATGGGCACCCGCGAATTTTGTGCCGATCTCTTTAGATGCGGGTGGTGCGACAACAGGTGCAATGGCTGTTCCTTTTATACTCGCACTTGGTGTCGGTTTAACGTCCGTTTTAAGAGGAAAAGCAAGTTCTGGTGATAGCTTTGGATTAATTGCATTAGCATCGATTGGCCCTGTTATTTCGGTTCTACTGTTAGGGGTGATGTATGGATGATAGTTGAATTGTTTACTGGTTTTGACCAAACGTTAATCGATGTTTTTTTCGCTCTTTTTCCATTACTCGTTTTGTTCTTTGTCTTTCAAATTTTCTTTCTGCGTTTAAAAATGCGTAAAGTGATCGATACATTAGTCGGGTTTTTGCTAGCATATGTAGGGCTGGCGTTATTTTTACAAGGCGTTAATCGCGGGTTTTTACCTGTCGGTGAAACAGTGGGAAAAATATTTGGTAATATGGAAGCGACTTGGCTCACGGTTGTTATTGGCTTTATTTTAGGTTTTATGGCAGCGTATGCCGAACCGGCTGTTAAAGTACATATTAAACAAGTCGAAAAAGTAACAGGTGGTTCGATACCCTCTCGTCTGTTGCTCTACACCATTTCAATTGGTGTCGGCTTGTCGATCGCAATGTCGATGATTAAGATTGTGTTTGGTTTTTCGATTTGGTATTACGTCTTACCGGGTTATATCATTGCGTTTTTATTAGCACGTCGAACATCTAAGTTGTTTACAGCGATTGCATTTGATTCAGGCGGCATTGTGACCGGACCGATGATCGCAACGTTTATGTTGGCATTATTTGTCGGGCTGGCCACTGCAACACCAGGTCGGGATGCTGTACTAGATGGTTTTGGTATGATTGCCTTAGTTGCGCTCTCACCTATTCTTTCTGTTTTAATATTAGGCCACTTATTTCAATCAAGTAAGGAGACACGGTCATGATTGAACGTATTCAAGATCATAAATTAATTATTTCTATCGTCAAAAAGAACCAAGCAAAAAAGGTTGTCCATGCAACGAGACTTCAAGGTGCTCAAGGTGGTACGACTGTCCAGGCATCTGGGTTTAGACTGAATGAAAAAAAACGTATTCTCGGTGTCCCTGTTACAAGAGAACGTGAAGTCGTATTTACGGTCGTATCAGAAAGTATCTATGTTGATGTATTAACAGCGATTGAGACATCGGCAAAGATTGATAAAAAAACACCAGGGATTGTCGCGGTTATCGATATAAAGAAAGTGATGGGCATTTCTCACTTAACAGGTCATGAGATTAAGGATTGCAGTAAGGAGGGCGAACTGATGGAAACAGAGAAAAAGCAGATTCAACACGATTTAATTGTGACGATCGTCAATAATGGTGATGCTGAAGAAGTGATTGATGCTGCAAGAAAAGCAGGAGCTGATGGTGGGACGATTATTCACGGACGAGGCACTGGGATTCACGAGAAAGCTAAATTATTTAATATTATGATTGAACCCGAGAAAGATATGGTGTTAACATTGGTCGATCGAAATAGTACGACTGAAGTACTAGATGTGATTAATCGTGATGTCGGACTGAGTGAACCGGGTAAGGGAATCGCTTTTGTGTTAGAAGTAGAGAAAACGATCGGGATCAATCATTTATTTAATGAAAAATTAGCGCAAGTTTACAACGAAGATTAACGAAAAGGAGTTTGACATGACATTAGAACGGGTTGCACCAACATTCACACAACAATGGACAGAACAAGGATTTACAGATTTAACGACGATTCAACAAAAAGTCATGCCACAATTATCACGTGGCGAAGATGTCTTATATACAGCACCAACAGGAAGTGGCAAGACACTTGCTTATTTACTACCGGCCTTAGAGAAAATTGATATAAGTCAAAAACAGATGCAAGTCTTAATCTTGGCCTCATCACATGAATTGGTCATGCAAATTCAGGAAGTGATCCGTGATTTCACGAACAATTCCGATATGGTGTCACAAGCATTAATTGGTGGTGCGAACATTAAACGCCAAATTGAAAAATTGAAGAAAAAGCCGCATATTGTGGTTGGAACACCAGGACGCATTTTGGAGTTAATCGACCGAAAAAAATTAAAAGTTCATCAAGTGAACACGATGATTTTAGATGAAGCGGATCAGCTTTTTGTCCCAGAACATGAGCCTACGATTGAAATGATTATTAAGCATACACCAAAACAAAAACAGTTTGTCATGACAACAGCAACTTATTCTGACGTTTTGTCTGAAAAAGCGAAAGAATTTATGACAGCGCCTCAAGAAATAACGGTTGATCGTCATGATGAAGTGCTGCCAGATTTAGCACATGGCTACATCGTTACCCCATCTAGAGAGAAAGTGGATCGCTTACGTCAAGTGATTAGACACGAAGCGAGTCAGCCACTTGTCTTTTTTAATGATATTGGGTCGTTAAACGTCGCTGAGGAAAAACTTTTATATCATAACTTAACTGTTAAATCATTGCATGGTGATGTGGATAAGCAAAAGCGTGAACAGGCCATTCGTGAATTTAGGCAAGGAAAGCTTGATGCTCTACTTGCGACTGATGTGGCTGCACGAGGACTTGATATTAAGGGGTTAACATTAGTTATTGCGATGGATGTACCTAAACAAGTTGATCAGTACTTAAACCGATCTGGACGTACCGGTCGATTAGGATCAGACGGTGGAGAGGTGTTATCCATCCTCAATCAATCTGAACGTGATGAATTGAAGAAGAAATTAAAATCGCAAGACTTTATATTGACAGAATATACTTTGGAACGTGGGAAACGAAAACAAGTATAAAGAAATGAAACGGGCGCGCTACTCTAATTTAGAGTAACACGCCCGTTTTTATTGTTAGTGCGGAAGTAAATAGATGATCACACAGAAGAAATGGGTGATCGTTGCTGCTAAAACGAAAAGGTGCCAAATCATATGGTGGAATTTAAAGCCACGCCAAACATAAAAGACAGCGCCAAACGTGTAAAGAATACCACCAACGACTAGCATAATAATGCCTTCTCTTGCTAAATTGGCAACGAGTGTTGGCCACGTGAAAATAATGAGCCAACCCATAATGATGTACAGGATTGTAGAGATAAAAACAAAGTCACGAACGAAAAATACTTTAAAGATCGTACCACCGATCGCTAATGCCCAAACGATGCCAAAAAGCGTCCAGCCAACTGGTCCTCTGACGACTGTTAATAGAAAAGGGGTGTATGAGCCTGCGATGAAGAAATAAATAGATGAATGATCTAATATTTCAAAGATCGATTTTCCTTTTCCTTCAGGCAAACTATGTAAAAGGGTCGATGAAGTATATAAAAAAAACATTGTAATGCCATAGATTGTAAAACTGACAATGTGCCAAGCATTCCCGTGTAGTGAAGAAAATACGATTAAAAACACTAAAGCAACAACACTAAACAACATCCCCACGCCATGCGTGATGGCATTGGCAATTTCTTCTCCTAATGTAAAACGGTGTGTCTTTCCCATGATTATTCCCTCACTTTAAACTCTATACTATCGTTTATTATGCAGTCAATCTAAAAACGATGCAAGTCATATAAAAGATTAAGAAATTGTAAACTTTGATATAAGTAATTGATTATATAAGTAAAATGTTATATGATTTTTTTAGACGATTGATTAAGGAGGATGAAGAGATGGAGAAAACGATCATTTCGATTGAAGAAACGACGGCACTTCTGAAGTTGTTAAGTGATAAAACACGGTTAACGATGTTAAAGCTTTTGGAATCCGATGAATGCTGCGTTTGTGAATTTGTTGAACTGTTTCAAATGTCACAACCGGCGATTAGTCAACATTTAAAAAAACTCCGTTCAGCTAGTGTCGTTAATGAAACAAGAAGAGGGCAATGGGTGTTTTACTCATTGAACGATCAACATCCGATGTATCCATTAATTCAATCGATTTTGTCTGAAGTCGAAAGTCAAGATGATAAGGTGCAACATTTAATCGAGTCCGGCACGCGTGTGACGTGTTGTGTGGATCCAAAATAAGGGGGAGCAAAAATGGAGAAAAAATTGATTTATTTTTTATGTACAGGTAATTCTTGTCGCAGTCAGATGGCAGAGGGATTTGCGAAAAAGCACTTGTCTGATGAATGGGAAGTAAAAAGTGCAGGAATTGAAGCACATGGCCTTAATCCAAAAGCTGTTGAGGCGATGAAAGAAGTCGATATTGATATTAGTAACCAAGAATCGTCAATGATCGATATGGATTTGTTAAATCAAGCAACACTTGCTGTGACATTATGTGGTGATGCAAAAGATAAATGTCCAATGACGCCTCCTGAGGTCAAGCGTGATCATTGGGGATTTGATGATCCAGCACGCGCTACAGGTACAGAGCAAGAGCAGTGGGCAGTGTTTAGACGTGTGCGTGATGAAATTGAAGCACGCATTTTAAGATTTAAAGAAACGGGCGAATAACCAAAAAGAAGGGGTGCAAGTATGAGCGAAACAAAAAATACAGGGATTAGCTTTTTTGAACGCTATTTAACCGTTTGGGTTTTATTATGTATGGTCGGTGGCGTTTTTATTTCTCAAGTATTTCCGGGTGTTGCTGAATTTTTATCTCAATTTGAATATGCAGAAATTTCAATCCCGATTGCGATCTTAATTTGGGTGATGATTTATCCAATGATGATGAAGGTTGATTTTCAAAGTGTGAAGCATGTGAGTCGTGATCGAAAAGGGTTATATGTGACATGGGTTGTTAACTGGCTCATTAAGCCATTTACAATGTATGGCATTGCTTATTTCTTTTTCTATGTTGTGTTTAGTCCATTTATTTCTGAATCTTTAGCACAAGATTATGTGGCTGGAGCGGTCATTTTAGGGGCTGCACCTTGTACAGCGATGGTCTTTGTTTGGAGTCATTTAACAAAAGGAAATCCAGCGTATACGGTTGTTCAAGTTGCGACAAACGACTTAATCGTTTTATTTGCGTATACACCTATTGTTGCTTTTTTATTAGGGGTCACAGGAATTACCGTGCCATGGGATACACTTATTTTATCGATCGTATTATTTGTGGTGGTTCCACTTGTTGCTGGTTTACTTACGCGTATGCACCTTGTTAATAAGAAGGGGACTGAGTATTTCGAAAAGCAATTTTTACCTAAATTTGATAATACGACAACATCTGGACTATTATTGACGTTACTCATTATCTTTATTTTCCAAGGCAATACGATTATGGATAATACGGCGCATATCGCGTTAATAGGTGTACCATTAATTATTCAAACGTTTTTCATTTTCTTTATTGCATATTTTGCCTCGAAAAAAATGCGTTTAAGTCACGATGTAGCAGCACCGGCTGCTATGATCGGTGCGTCCAACTTTTTCGAGTTGTCCGTTGCCGTTGCCATTGCGTTATTTGGAGTCGCATCTCCTGTTGCACTGGCAGTAACAGTCGGTATTATCGTCGAAGTACCGGTTATGCTCGGGCTTGTAAAAATCGCAAACGAGACCAAGAGTTGGTTTCCTAAAAAGTCTATGAACTGATACAGAAAAAGGGTCGCAAAGAGCGATCCTTTTTTGGTGCAAAAGTATGAAAATTTTTAATTATTCGTCTATTTGCATTTCCCTTTAAATTTGGATGAGTAGTACTTATAATGGTTGAGATTCTAACTTGATTTAGGTGGAATTATCAGAAAAATAAAATTTTTATATGTGAAGGGGAGTTTTTTTATGTCTGAAAAAAGAAAGGGTTTTTTTCAACGCTTTCTCGATATAGTTGAAAGAGGTGGAAACCGTCTACCTCATCCCGTGACGCTATTTGCGATTTTGTCATTGCTTGTCATTGTCGCCTCAGCCATTGTCGCAGCAACGGGTCTTGAGGTTGAGCATCCGGGTGAAGCGGGTGAAATGATCTCTGCAAATAGTTTGTTAACTCGTGATGGTGTTCAGTATTTATTCACATCAATGGTTGATAATTTTATTAACTTCGCACCACTTGGTGTTGTACTAGCTAGTATGTTAGGGATTGGACTAGCAGAGCGTACTGGCCTAATTAGTGCCTTGTTGCGTGGCTTTGTTATGTCTGTTCCAAAACCATTGATTACGGGTGGTCTTGTATTTGCAGGTATTATGTCCAGTTTGGCATCTGATGCTGGATATGTTGTTTTACCGCCACTTGGTGCTGTCATCTTTATTGCGATTGGACGACATCCCGTAGCAGGTATTGCGGCTGCTTTTGCGGGTGTGTCTGCAGGATTTAGTGCGAATTTGTTATTGTCATCACTTGATCCGATGCTTGGTAATATTACGATGGATGCAGCGAGCATTATTAATCCAGCATATGCTGATCAGATGAATATTGCGATGAACTATTACTTTGTTTTTGCATCTGTGTTCCTTTTAACACTTGTCGGTGCTTTTGTCACAGAAAGAATTGTTGAGCCTCGTTTAGGTGAGTATAAGGGAGGATCTACTGAAGATGTTACGGGTCTTACGACAATGGAGAAGAAAGGTTTATTGTATGCAGGACTCGCAACACTTGTAACGCTTGTTGCGATTGGTTTACTCGTTGTGCCATCTAATGGTCTCTTAAGAGCAGATGACGGTGGTGTTGTAGATTCACCATTTATGGCGTCACTTGTTCCGGTCATTATGATTGTCTTTTTCATCCCAGGTCTTGTTTACGGTAAAGTAATGGGTGTTATTAATAGTGACCGAGATATGGCGAATCAGTTGTCAGATACGATGGCATCAATGGGGATGTTTATCGTCTTAGCCTTCACAGCAGGTCAGTTTGTCGCTTATTTTGCTGAGTCAAATTTAGGTTTATTAATTGGCGTTTTAGGCGCTGAATTTTTAGATTCAATTAATATGGGTGGCATTCCGCTGATTGTAACATTTATTCTAGTATCGGGTGTGATCAATTTATTTATCGGTAGTGCATCAGCGAAGTGGGCCATGATGGCGCCAGTCTTTGTTCCGATTATGATGCAACAAGGATATTCACCGGAACTAACGCAAATGGCATATCGTATTGCGGACTCAACGACGAATATTATTTCACCTTTAATGCCTTATTTTGCGATGATTATTGTGTTTGTTCAGAAATATGATAAGAAAATGGGAATTGGAACGTTGATCTCAACGATGTTCCCGTACACCGTGTTCTTTACGATTACGTGGATTTTGATGTTGGTTGTCTGGATGTTAACGGGACTTGATCTTGGACCAGGTTCACCAATTGAATATATGATGTAATTCGTGTGAAAAGCACACAAATTCGAAATTTCGAACACAAATTCCGAAAAAAGCACACAAATTAAAATTTTCGAACACAAATCAAGAAAATAACACACAAATTTTAAAAATTTAACACAAATCCAATCAAAAGCAGACCCTAAAAGCAAAGAGGCGTCTGCTTTTTTGATCATTTCGTGGTATACTCGCGATAAGTCTAAACTAGAAACGGAGCTCAACTATGACATTATTTAAAGACTACGCACTCTCACCGAAGATTATCCGGGCTTTGGATGATTTAAATTTAATTATTCCAACTGATGTTCAGCACGAAACATTACCACATCTTTTAAACCATCAAGACGTACTGGTCAAATCTCAAACAGGAAGCGGGAAAACAGCTGCCTTTTTGATTCCAGTGATCGAGCACCTCGAATGGGAAGAAAAGAAACCTCAAAGTCTTATTTTAGCCCCAACCCGTGAATTAGCGCATCAAATTGCAGAAGAAGCGAGTCTCATCGGTCGTCATAAGCGGATTAAAGCGATTGAAATTGTCGGAAAGCAACCGTTTAAAAAACAAAAGGTTGCCCTATCTCAAAAACAACACATCATCGTCGCGACACCCGGTCGACTTTTGGATCATATTCAAAAAGAAACGATAGATTTAAGTGCGATCAATTGCTTGATCATTGATGAAGCAGATCGTCTGTTTGATATGGGCTTTTTTGATCAAGTGTATGATATTTTAGAACACATTCCGAAAACGAGAGTGACGGGTCTATTTTCAGCGACGTTATCACACGAGATTAATGAGTTAGCAAGTGCACATATGAAAGAGCCAACTCAGATTGAGATGACACCTGATACGCTCGTGGCTGACCGAGTTGATCATTTCTTAGTGTCTGTTGATGAGAAGGATCGAACTGAGCAATTAATCAATACGTTAATTGTTGAAAATCCGACATCAGCACTCGTTTTCTGTCAGACAAAACGACGAGTCGATCAAGTGTATACTGAGCTAAAACGTGAAGGGTATCCGGTGGGAAAGATTCACGGTGATTTAACACAAGAAGAGCGTTTTTCCATTATGGATCAATTTAAAAACCATCAAGTTCGCTATCTAATTGCAACAGACGTGGCAGCTAGAGGCATTGATGTCGATGAATTGTCGTTAATTGTGAATCTAGATATACCGGAAGAGGTGGCAAGTTATGTCCACCGAATAGGTAGAACGGGACGAAAAGATCAAAAGGGACGTGCCATCACATTTGTCAGTGAGAAAGACCGCGGTCAAATTGCACAGATTGAAGTGTATATTTCACAATCCATTGAACAAAGACGTTTACCTTCAGAAAAAGAGGTTAACAAGCACCGAGCTGCACATATGGAAAAATTAAATCAGTCTGTCGATACACAACCCGATCGAACTGAAAAAATGGATGCCTCGATTACCAAATTATATTTTAATGGCGGCAAACAGAAAAAACTGAGAGCAGGCGATTTCGTTGGTGCCATTACATCCATTCCATCAGTGTCAGCGGATGATATTGGTGTCATTTCAATCATGGATCGTCACACGTTTGTTGATATTTTAAACGATAAAGGTGATCACGTGATGGAAGCAATGAAATCAATACCAGTTAAGGGCAAGCAATTGAAAGTATATGTTGCAAATGATTAAGCTAAAAGGTTGAAAATATATACCCCCAGTGGTACAATAATTGTTGTGAAATCAATCACGTAGATAAAGACAATTATTCAGGGGGCAATCAATATGAGTAAACGTATTTTAGTTGTTGGTGGTGTCGCAGGTGGTGCATCTGTTGCCGCTCGTGTTCGCCGATTAGATGAAGATGCAGAAGTGGTGATGTTTGAGCGTGGTCCGCACGTTTCATTTTCCAACTGTGCATTACCTTATCATTTAAGTGGCCAAATTGAACAAAGTGACGATTTAGTTTTGATGAATCCAACGATTTTTCAGACGCAATATAATATCGATGCACGTGTTCATTCAGAAGTCGTTAAGATCGATCCTGAAAAGAAACAGATTGATGTTAAACACGTCCAAACAGGAGAAATCACGCAAGAAGCTTATGATAAATTAGTGTTATCACCGGGTGCAAGTCCAATCGTGCCACCACTTCCAGGTGTTGATCACAATCATGTCTTCACCGTTCGAAATGTGGTTGATATTGATCGGTTAAACAAGTTTGTTCAAAACGATACGGTTGAAGAAGTTACCGTTGTTGGTGGTGGATTCATCGGGCTTGAAGTAGCTGAAAATCTAGTCCATGCGGGTAAGAAAGTCACCTTAGTCGAAGCACAAAATCAAGTGATGGCACCATTTGATTATGATATGGTTCAAATTTTACACAAAGAAATGTCGGATAAAGGGATTCGTCTTATTTTAGATGACGGTCTTGCTTCAATTGAAGAAGATAAACTCACCTTACAATCTGGAACAGAAATTCCATCGCAAGCTGTCGTGATGTCAATTGGTGTTCGTCCTGAGACAAATTTAGCAAAAGATGCCGGTCTTGAAATTGGAAAAACAGGCAGTATTAAAGTCGATCATCATTACTTGACGAGTGACCCGCACATTTATGCTGTTGGGGATGCGATTGAAGTCCACCATAAATTGACGCACCAAAAGACACGCCTCGCACTAGCAGGCCCAGCACAACGTCAGGCTCGTGCAGCGGCTGGTCATATTTATGGTCTGCCATCACGAAACACAGGTGTCATTGGTTCATCTGTCGTGAAAATATTTGATATGAATGCGGCCTCGACGGGTTTGAATGAACGTATGCTCAAATCGCTCGACTATGATTACGATGTGGCGTACGTGATTCCATCTGATAAAGTCGGGATTATGCCAGGTGCGAATCAACTTCATTTTAAATTGTTGTTTGAAGTGCCAAGTGGCCGAATTTTAGGTGCTCAAGCGATTGGTAAAGGAAATGTTGATAAAAGGATTGATGTGATCGCAACGATGATCACGATGAATGGTACGCTAGAAGATTTACAAGAAACAGAGTTAACTTACTCGCCAGTATTTGGGACAGCGAAAGATGTTGTTAACTTCGCAGCATTAGTTGGATTAAATTTATTAAATGGTCGATACAAACAGGTTAAAGTTGATCAAGTTCGAGAATTGGTCGAAAATGATGCGTTTATTATTGATGCGAGGGAAAAAGGTGCATACCGAATGGGGCACTTGAAAAACGCACATCACATTCCGTTAAGCGAGTTCCGTGAGCGTCTTGATGAAATTCCAGAAGATCGACCTGTTTATATTTATTGCCGAAGCGGGCAAACAAGTTATAATATGACACAAGCGCTAACCAATATGGGTTATGAAAATGTCTTTAACATATCAGGTTCATTCTTAGGTGTTAGCTACTATGAGTACTTTAATGACCAAGAACAAAACCGTGAACCGATTGTGACGCGTTATAACTTTAATTAAATCAAATGAAATTACAAAAATAAGCGAATGAAGCCTCCATTTGGGGCATCATTCGCTTATTTACTTATTATTTAATTAAAATCACGAGGGATCTCTTTTTTCCATGTTTTACTTGTTACTTCTTTATCATTTAAAAAAGCTGTGATTTGGCTTGTTAGATAAAATGTGTCGTGATCTGAAGTCATCTCACTAAACGTCTCAACGCGGGTTTGCCAATCACCGCGTCCGACTGTTAGGGCCCACTCACATTGAGCTTTGGCACTTAATGGGTCATTCTCTTTAATGGTATACGTATTTTTATTAATACTACCGTGTTCAATGCCGTTCGACGGGAGGCGACGATTTCCTTCATCGGAATAATCGACAACTTTCCATGTCGAATCAATTGGTTGATGGATAATATCGTACGTTCTTGTTTCGCCTCTTAGGATTTCACGATCCATAATCGGAGCCGTTTCAGGTGCATCAAACGTTCTCACCTGTTGATCAAGACCATTTTCAGTCCGAACAGGCATATCTAAGTGTGTCTGTTCACCTGTTATTAAAGTTAAGGTCACTGGCTTTGGTGATGGCCATGCCTTTGTCCAATACGTCGGTGAAATAGCGACTTCAAGCTGGTGGCCTTTTGGTATTTGCTGACCAAGTGCATCTAATTTCACCTTAACATCATACGTTTTCCCTGTACTTAACGCCTCTGGATGCTCGTGTGAACGATAATGATTTAAGTTTAACATCCCCCAGCTAATTAGCGTTGATTCGCCTGTTGGTGCTTTGTCCATTAACCGAACAGCAATCATAGCATTCTCCTCGTCACTTTGCAGTTGACAAGAAAAGACAGGTTCGCCTAGAAAATCGGTCGTTTCTTCAAGTGGTTCAGAAAGGAACGTGATCGCTTTACCATTTTCCAATCGTTGATCAGCAGGCAAGTCACCCGGTTGACCAAATGGACAAAATGTTCCGGCATAAAAACCATGTTCTTGAACACTAGGAATCGTAATTGCCTCTGAGACTTGATGGTCTTCGGTTAAACGATCTGTTTTAAAATAATACGACTTGTTTTCAACGGTTTCGCTTGGCCAGCTTGCTTCACCAACCCAACGGCCGGGGCGCTTATCGTAACTAACAGCAGGTTTTTCACTATCTTGAATCCATGCGGTTAATTTCGGTTCAGACATAATGCCTGTATCAATATCTTTTAACCAATAATCCCACCATCTTAGCGCTTCTTGAAGAAAACCAATCGCAGGATCAGGCGTTGCCACTTCAGGGTATTCATGTGCCCAAGGCCCGATTAATCCTTTACTATTTGGCAAGTGCTCAAGCATTCTAAAAATAGGATCGGTGTAAGCATCCTGCCAGCCTCCAACAGCAAAAACAGGAATATCAACTTTCTGATAATCTTCATTGATTGATCCGTGTTTCCAATACGCATCACGTCTTTGATGCGATAACCATTCTTCAACAAATGGTGGTGTATTCTCCACACGATCAATCCAATTTTCATACCAACTCTCACCAACTACTGCGGGATCTTGTGGTCTAGCGTTATACGTAAACATGGTCGATGCCCACCATAGCATATCTGAAGCGAGGATATTCCCGCCACGGTAGTGAACGTCATCGTGATAACGATCATCCGTTGAGCAAAGTGTGATCACCGTTTTAAGTGCAGGGTGTTGTCTACTTGCAACTTGCAGGCTATTAAAGCCTCCCCAAGACTTTCCGAACATGCCCACTTTACCAGTTGAGAATGGTTGTTTAATAATCCAATCGATCACTTCAAGGGCATCATCTTGTTCTTCTTTTAAATATTCATCAAATAAAATGCCGTCCGAGTCACCAGTCCCTCTAATATCAACGCGAATACTGGCATAACCATGTCCTGCAAAATATGGGTGGCGAGCTGAATCGCGGATCGCCGTAAAATCATTTTTACGGTAAGGCAAGTATTCTAAAAGGGCTGGAACGGGGTGTTCTTCAGCATCTTTTGGTAACCAAATCGTTGCCGCTAATTTTAAACCGTTTGAGAGCGGGATCATCACATGCTCTCTTTTTTCTACCTCACGTGGGAAATCGGTTTTCACACGTCGTTGCTCTGAATCTTGAATGTTAAATACCATAGATGGTACCTCCTCTTAAGCTAAATTAGGTGAACGGTACTGAATGTGTTCACGCATATGTGCATGGGTAAATTGCAGTACGAGTTCACGGACGCTTTTTAATGTATGGTTTGTTGCGTCATATTTGGTCCAGTTGCGTCTGTTGTTAATAAAGGTCATCATCGTACCTGTCCAGACCATAAAGGTAAGATCAGCTAATTTTTGAATGTCACGTGCTTCGACAAATCCTTCATCAACTGCAGGTTCAATGAATTGTTCACTTCGTTTTGCGAAACTTTCCTCTGTTAATAATGACCTAATTTCATCTGGTACATTGCTGAGGTCATTTGGGAAAATCGTGTAGTATTGATCGAGCAGTGTTTGAGCAGAACCGCCAATGTTATCGATAAATAGTGTTGCGTAAATATGAGGGGATTGAAAACTATGTTTACAAAAACATTCCCATGCATAAAGCCACTTTTCGAGTGTGTTTTGCCCTTTTTTTAAATAGATCGGGAGTTCATCACTATAGGGCTTGGTAAATCGAAGAGCCGCGTAGAATTTCAATTGAGACAAGTCATTGAAATAGTTATAGGCTGTTGAACTCGTATATCCCGCTAAATCAGCTACTTTTCGAATCGTCATCTGTTCAATTCCTTGTTCTAATACAACATCTGTTGCTGCATCGATAAAATATTCCCACATGCGCGTTCGTTGTCGTTCTTTGTTCGACTGAGCCATGTTTGAACCTCCTTATATTATGAACAAATTCATTTTATGAACATGTTCATCAACATGAGATTAGTCTAATTGATTGGTTTACACTTGTCAAATTGACGTTAAAAAACCCCTGATGATTTAAGTCATCAGGGGTTGAGTAGCCTAATAATTAAACAATGTACTAACAGGCTCTTCACGGTGTACGCGTGTAATCGCATCACCAAATAATGGTGCTGTAGATAAAATCGTCATTTTATCTAATTTATCTTCTTCTGGTACGACAATTGTATTGGTGACAACCATTTCTTTAATCGGTGATTCATCAATATACTTGGTTGAGATCCCCGATAGGACAGGGTGTGTACACGTTGCATACACTTCTTTCGCGCCGTTTTTAATTAAAGCTTCTGCACCAGTGGATACGCGTCTTCCAGTATCGACAATGTCATCAATTAAAATCGCCGTTTTACCTTCGATATCCCCTACGACAGAAAGTTGAGGGTTATCATGTTCTCTTGGCCCACGACGATCTAAAATAGCAATCGGTGCATGAATTTCATCAGCAAAGCGACGCGCGCGCTTAACACTCCCATGGTCAGGTGCAACAACAACCACATCTTCTAAATGCTTTTCTTTAAAATAATCAGCTAGAATGGAAATACCATTTAAATGATCAACTGGAATATCGAAAAATCCTTGTGTTTGACTCGCGTGAATATCCATTGACATGACACGATCAGCACCCGCACGTTCAATAATATCAGCCGTTAATTTGGCTGTGATGGGCTCTCTTGATTTCGTTTTACGATCCTGACGAGCATAACCATAGTAAGGGATGACAACATTAATGGATTTTGCTGATGCGCGTTTAAATGCATCAATCATGATTAGAAGCTCCATGATATGTTGATCGGAAGGGTCATTCGTTGATTGGATAATATATGTATCATATCCCCTGACCGTTTCTTCTATATTGATTTGAACTTCACCATCGCTAAATGTTTTAACGGTACATTGACCTAACTCGATCCCTAAATGATCGACAATTTCTTTTGCTAATGGTTTGTTTGAACTAAGGGTGAAAACTTTCATTTCATCACGTAATTTATTGGTAGACACCTATTATCGCTCCTTTTAATTCGACAAGATATGATCTGAATCCATTGTAAAACAAATCACGTGATTTTGCTAGTTTTTATGAAATGATTTGTGCTTTACAATCAGATCACTTTATAATTAAAGAAATAACTACAAAAAAGAAAGTTGGGATCGCGTTGGATGATAAAATACGTTACACATTTTCACCACCAGAGAAGACACTCCCGATTTATTTAGATAGCGTTGGTTATAACCCACAAGAATTAGATTTTGACCGGCCTGAAGGGTATCCTTATTATCATTGGTTGCAGACGATTGAAGGTCAAGGAGTGATTGAATTTAATGATCGCAAGCTAGTTTTAGATCGGCAGAAGGCGGTTCTTTTAGCACCTTACACGCCGCACCGGTATCATCCGAATTATGAACAAACGAGTGATTGGTCGACCGTTTATTTAACGTTTAGTGGAGAAGCCATTGATCAGATTTTAAATGCACTTGATATGAGTCATTCAGCTGTTTATCACGAAGAAGATCAGATTGATTTATTTTATCAGTCATTCCAAACGTTTTTTAATACAATCGAATCCTCAAAAGAGGCGAGCCCGTTAATCGATTATGAATTATCAGGGAAATTGTATCAATTTCTCATGACTGTTAAAAAATACGGAACGATTGACGAACAATTTTCAGCCAATCAATCATATGAAAAAATTAGACCGATCGTTGAATGGTTAGAGCAAGTGTATTCAGAAAATATCGGTTTAATGGAAATATCTGAACAAGCCCACATGAGCTCACAACACTTAAATAAACTGTTCCACGATACATTCGGATTAAGCCCGTATGCGTTTTTAGTCCAACTAAGAATAAGAGAAGCGAAGCGGTTATTGTTAACAGATGTCAATTTAACTTTGAGAGAAATCGCTGAACAAGTTGGGTTTAACGCTGTTAGTCATTTTGTGACAACCTTTAAAAACAAAGAAGGGATGACCCCAAAAAAGTACCGTGATCTTCATGCCTCTAAATGAAGTTTAACTTTATGAAAGTAAGCAAGTAGATTTTACTATTTCAATTTATGTGAAACCGTTTTATACTGTAATAAGTAAGTTAAATTAATTTATAATTTAACATAATAACCGACGTTAGGATGATTAAAAATGTTTAAACCATTTAATGAAAAAGTACCGAAAATGCTACATGGTGCTGACTATAATCCGGAACAATGGCTCGACTATCCTGAAATATTTGAAGAAGATTTAAGGTTGATGAAACTTGCAAATGTCAATGTTATGTCAGTGGGGATCTTTTCATGGGCAAAACTAGAACCAGAAGAAGGCGTTTATGATTTTGAATGGATGGATCACGTTATTGACAGACTCTATGAGAATGGAATCAGTGTTTTCTTAGCAACGCCGAGTGGGGCGCGTCCGACTTGGATGTCAGAGAAGTATCCAGAAGTATTAAGAGTGGAATCCAATCGTGTTCGCAATTTACATGGTATGCGTCATAACCATTGCTACACATCACCTGTTTACCGAGAAAAAATTGAACAGATGAATACGAAATTAGCTGAACGTTACAGCAAGCATCCTGGTGTGATTGCATGGCACATTTCAAACGAGTATGGTGGCGAGTGCCATTGTGATTATTGCCAAGCTGCATTTCGCGAATGGGTAAAAGATAAATACAAAACGTTAGATGCCTTAAACCATGCGTGGTGGACAACATTTTGGAGTCATACGTATACGAGCTTTTCTCAAGTTGAATCACCAGCTCCTCACGGTGAGACGATGGTACATGGTCAAAATCTAGACTGGAAACGATTCGTGACGGATCAGACGCTTGATTTTTATCGTCATGAAATCAAACCATTACGTGCTAAAGATCCTAATATTCCAGTAACGGCTAACTTCATGGAATTATTTGAAGGATTAAATTATGATAAATTTGCAGATGATTTAGATGTGGTATCTTGGGATTCTTATCCAACTTGGCATGATTTTGAGGATGAACGAGGTGTTGCAAGCTATACAGCGATGAATCATGATTGGTTCCGCGCATTAAAAGGTGGAAAACCATTCTTGTTAATGGAATCGACACCGAGCTTAACGAACTGGCAAGACATCAGTAAGCTTAAAAAACCGGGCATGCATCTGCTTTCTTCACTACAAGCTGTCGCACACGGATCCGATTCTGTCCAATATTTCCAGTGGCGTAAGAGCCGTGGCTCAAGTGAAAAATTCCACGGGGCTGTCGTTGATCACGTAGGCCACGAACATACACGTGTGTTTAAGGAAGTATCGGTTGTCGGTGAGACGTTAAGTCAGCTTGATGATCTGCCTGGTGCATCTGTTAAGCCTGAAGTCGCGATTATTTTTGATAATGAAAATAGATGGGCCATTAAAGATGCCCAAGGGCCGCGTAATATTGGT
This sequence comes from Pelagirhabdus alkalitolerans, assembly GCF_900096905.1. Taxonomy (GTDB): domain Bacteria; phylum Bacillota; class Bacilli; order Bacillales; family Amphibacillaceae; genus Pelagirhabdus; species Pelagirhabdus alkalitolerans. Next base: position 80,918 of record NZ_FMYI01000007.1, read on the forward strand.
GTTCACTATGAAAAAACAGTTCATGAGCACTATCAAGCTTTCTGGGAACAAGGTATTCCTGTTGATGTGATTGGGATGGATCGTGATTTATCCGATTATAAACTGGTTATTGCACCGATGCTTTATATGGTGAGAGAAGGTGTTGGCGAGAAGATTGAACAATTCACAAAGGCAGGCGGGACGTTTGTTTCGACTTACTGGTCCGGTATTGTAAATGAACATGATCTTTGCTTTTTAGGCGGATTTCCAGGCCCACTTCGTCAAACCCTCGGCATTTGGTCGGAAGAAATTGATGCCTTATATGACCATGAACAAAATGGTCTTTTATTTGAAGGTAAAAATAATTTGAGTTTATCAGGTCAGTATCAAATTAAAGAATTGTGTGACTTAATCCATCTTGAATCGGCAGAAGCTCTTGCCTATTATACCGATGACTTTTATCAAGGACGTCCAGCCGTTACGGTTAATTCTTTTGGCAAGGGTCAAGCGTATTATTTAGCGGGTCGAACAACACTCGATTTCAACCGTGATTTTTACCGTCAATTAGCAAAAACAACTGGATTAAAACGAGTTGTGGAAACCCACTTACCTAAAGATGTGACGGCTACCATTCGTTCAAATGATACACATGATTTTATCTTTATCCAAAACTTCTCAAATGAAGAAAAGCAAATGGATCTAGATCACTATTCATATGTTGATGTGGTAACGAATGAGCCAACTAATCAGAGTCTTTTATTAACGCCATATAGCATTCAAGTCTTAAAACGTAAACGATCATAATTATAAAACAAGTTGGAAAGCTTTAGTAAATGCTAAAGCTTTTTCAATTTATAAAACGAACGGGTTCATTTTTTGTTATAATGGATAGGAATTTAATAACGATTGATAAGTGGAGGCGATAATAGTGAGTTGGCAAACAACCTATGAAAAATGGAAACAATTCAAACAGTTAGATCCTGAACTTAAACAACAGTTAGAAGAAATGAAAGATGATGAAGTGAAATTAGAAGATAGCTTTTATAAAGAATTAGAGTTTGGCACAGGTGGACTTAGAGGTGAGATCGGTCCTGGATCCAATCGATTAAATATTTATACCATTCGAAAGGCAGCAAAAGGGCTTGCTGATTATATTGAATCACAAGGTGAAATTGCTAAACAAAAGGGCGTTGCGATTAGTTATGATTGTCGATTTAAATCACCCCTATTTGCAATGGAAACAGCCAAAACATTAGCCTCACAAGGTATTAAAGCGTATGTATTTGAATCCCTTCGCTCAACTCCAGAGTTGTCTTATGCGGTTCGTCATTTAAATACATACAGTGGTGTCATGGTGACGGCAAGCCATAATCCACCTGAATATAATGGATTTAAAGCATATAATCAATTTGGCGGTCAGTTGCCACCAGAAGAAGCTGAAGCAGTAATTGATTATGTGAATCAAATTGATAATGAACTTGAAATCCAAGTTGAAGATGAAGCAACTTTAAAAGAAAAAGGACTCATTGAGATGATTGGTGAGACGGTCGATCGTGCCTATCAATCTAAACTCACTTCAGTTGTCCAAAATAAAGAGCTCATTCAAGAAATGGGTGACGACTTGTCGATTGTTTTCACACCTCTTCATGGGACAGGGAATGTTCCGATTAGACAAGCTTTAAAGCAGATGGGCTTTAACAATGTCAGTGTGGTTGCTTCACAAGAAGAACCCGATCCGAGATTTTCTACAGTGAAATCACCGAATCCTGAAGAAAATGAGGCATTTGAACTTGCGATTGAACAAGGGATTAAGCAGGATGCAGATGTATTAATCGGTACCGACCCCGACGCAGATCGTGTAGGTGTTGCCGCATTAAATAATCAAGGTGAGTACGAAGTGTTAACGGGTAATCAAGTCGGTGCTCTCATGCTTGAATATTTAATTAAAGCAAAAAAAGCGAATCAAACGCTAGATAAAGGCGCAACTTTGATTAAAACGATTGTAACAAGCGAAATGGGCCGAGATATAGCAAAAGCAAACGGTATTGATACAATCGATACATTAACAGGCTTTAAATTTATCGGGGAAAAAATTAAAGAATTTGAAGATCAACAAAACCGTTCATTTTTATTTGGCTACGAAGAAAGCTATGGTTATTTAGTCGAAGATTTTGTGCGTGATAAAGATGCCGTTCAAGCAGCGATGTTGATCGCAGAAGTTGCTGCCTTTTATAAAAATAAAGGAATGACACTTTATCAAGGTTTGCAAGCTATTTATGAAGAATATGGCTATTATTATGAAAGCTTGCAGGCTTTAACGTTAAAAGGAAAAGAAGGGGCAGAGAAGATCAATGAACTGCTCGTTAGCTTTAGAGAAGAGCCTCCTAAAGAAGTGGCTGAACAAGCTGTTGTTAAGATTGAAGATTACAAAACAAGTTGCCGTTTAGATGTTAAGAAAAACGTTGAGGAATCAATTGATTTACCAAAATCGAATGTTTTGAAATATTTCTTAGCTGATGGCTCTTGGTTCTGCGTTCGCCCATCTGGTACAGAACCGAAAGTGAAGTTTTACTTTGCTGTAAACGGTGAAGCAGAATTTGAAACAAAATCAAAATTAAATAAATTAGAATTTGATGTGATGAAACGCGTACGTGAATTTGTCAACGCCTAATCGTAAAGAGAGACCGCTTGTCTATTACTAGATAAGCGGTCTCTTTTTTAGTTTAGTTCAATAAATGTTTGTTTAAGCGGTTCAGGGCTTGGCTTACCAAACAAATACCCTTGAAACAAATCGTAGCCGAGTGTTTTTAACCAATTGAAGTCTTCTATAGTCTCAACGCCTTCAGCTAGAGCAGTCGCATTAAAGGATAAGGCGGTTTCTAGAAAGGCCTTAGCGACTTTTTGTTTATCTTGTGATGTGGAAACGCCTTGTACATACTCCATATCAAGTTTAATATATGGAGGTGCTATATCTTTTAAGAAGTCTAACGTATTATAACCTTGCCCAACGTCGTCTAGCGCATAACTAAACCCATTTTTGTGATAGTAATTCAGAATGGATTTAAGGTGATCAGTATCTTCCACTTGTTCTGTTTCAACAACTTCAAAGACGAAACGATCATTATTAAGATGAAGTTGATTAGCTAATTGTGTCGTTGTTTGTAAACAAAATTCAGGTGTATAAATAGATGTTGGAATAAAATTAATAAATGCCTTTTGATCTTCATAAAGTGATTGGGAGTTTTTGACTGCATTGATTCGACACATTCGATCTAGGGCAAATGTTCTGCCACGATCTTTTGCTGCGGGGAACATGATGTTTGGGTAAATTGTATTGCCATCATGGTCAACAAAACGTGAGAGCATTTCATAACCGTAGATTGAAAGATTCGCATCAACAATCGGTTGGAAATAATTAATAATGTTCTCTTCTTTAATGTAGTTATCGACCCAAGCCGCTTCGATAAAGTCAGTCAGTTCTTTAATCGGGCGAAAGCCTTGTCTGTGGATTTGAAAATAGATGGGTTCATCTGGATAAATCGCCATTAAAAAGTCATGTAGATCGGTTGCAGCTATGTCATTTGTTTCAATTATATTTTCTTTTACTTGAAAAGGGTGACTGTGTCGTTTTAAATGTTCAATAATAGGGTCAGTCGTTAATGTATTTGGAAATTTAAATTGAATGTGTTGGGTTGTAATGGAGCAGTTTGGACATACCATAATTAACCTCCGAAAATAGTATTATAAATAAATTCTACCATACTATGAACGGGATTAAAAAAAGAAAAACCTACTCAAATTAATGAAGTAGGGATCATGAGAAATTTTAAAGAGGAATAAAGAAGTGTTTACGCATCAGTTTAGAAGGTTACGTCAGTTCGATTAAACGGTTGAGCATTTGATCTAGTTCCTGTGACTTAGCCAAAATCTGTTGAGTGTCGTTTGATTTCTGATAGTCACGGTATAAATCTTGCCGAAGACGTTCAATTTGTTCGATTAATTCCTGTGTTGTGATTGATTGTTTCAAATGATAAGAGATAAGTCGTCGCCTCCCTATGTTCAACGTCTCTACTCTAGTTTAAATAGAATACGAGCGTAAGTAAACCGGGTAATATTGCACTATTTTGTCTATTTTTGTCACGCACATGAAAAACGCTAATAAGACAACTCGTCTTACTAGCGTTTTTTTGCTTCTTTACATCAACCTGTGTTACGTAAACCTGCAGCAATACCATTGATCGTAAGCAATACTTCTTCTAAGATTGCTTTTGATTCATCTTCATCATCTAATTGACGTAACTGATTAATCAACTGAACTTGAATTAAGTTGAGTGGATCAACAATTGGATTACGTAGTTTGACAGATTCTTTAATATTTGGTTGGTGATCCATTAATTCCTCTTGTTGAGCAATTTTTAGAACCATTTCACTTGTTAGTGCATGTTCTTCTTTTATTTGGTTGAAAATACGAACAGCCATTTTTTGGTCTTCAATCATGTCTGTGTACGCATCTGCAATTTCTAAGTCAGCTTTTGTTAGTGCCATTTGCAAGTTATTAATCGTCGCTTGGAAGAAAGGCCAGTTTTGATACATGTCTTGTAATAAGGCGAGACCTTCTTCTTTTTCGGCAATGGCTTTAAGGCCAGTTCCTGCCGCATACCATGCAGGTAAGAGCTGACGTGATTGCGTCCATGCGAACACCCAAGGAATCGCACGTAAGTCTTCAAATCGATCACTACCTTTACGTTTCATTGGACGAGAACCAATGTTAAGAGCACCTAACTCATTTAAAGGCGTACCTTGATTGAAGTACTTCAAGAAGTCTTGATCACCAAAAACAAGTTCCTGATATTTACTTAATGCTGATTCAGAGATCGTCGTCATCGCATCACGTGCATCTTCTGTCGGCATTTCTGTATGTTTTTCAGTCTCTTCGATCCCTGCGATCGATGTTAACAACACACTTGTTGCTTGTTCGAGACTACGATACGCAATATCAGGTAGTAAATAACGAGATGATAGAACTTCACCTTGCTCTGTGATCTTAACGCCATCACTGAATGTAACAGGTGGTTGCGATAGTAGACTAGAGTAAAGTGGTCCACCACCACGACCGAGTGATCCACCGCGTCCGTGGAAGTACTTCAATTTGACGCCATAAGAAGCAGCAATTGAGTGAATCTCATCTTGTGCTTTATAGAGCTCCCAGTTAGCGGTTAAGTTACCACCATCTTTACTACTGTCAGAATACCCAAGCATAATTTCTTGTAAGTCACCACGTGCTTCTAAGTGCTTGCGGTAAAGTGGAATGTCAAACAGACGTTTGATCATTGTTGGCCCGAATTTCAAGTCATCAATTGTTTCAAGAAGCGGTGCCACATGCAAGCGACTTTTCACTTTTCCATCTGGATAGACGCGATATAAGCCGACTTCTTTGGCTAGGACGAGCACTTCAAGTAAGTCACTGCAAGATGTCGTCATACTGATTAAGTACACTTCAATTGCACGTTCACCGAAAGTATCTTTTGCTTCTTTAATCGTTCTAAACGTTTCGATCATTTCTTGAGATGATTCAGAGAATTCATCATAAATTGAAATGAGTGGACGCGGGTCTTCTAGTACTTTGATTAATGTCTCCATCTTTGCATCTTCATCTAATGCTTTGTAGTCGTCTGCTATACCGACTTGACGAAGAATTTCTGCAATTGTACTTTCGTGTTCACCACTGTGATTACGCACGTCTAACGTCGCTAAGTGGAAACCGAAGATTTGGACTTGACGAATAATGTGTCGTAATACTTTGATTGGGTGGCCCTGTGGATGATGCAATTCTAAGCTTTCTTGGATTAAGATTAAGTCATCTAATAAAGCGTGGGCATCTATGTAACCACCATCTTGATCTTTTGATGTCAATCTTAACCGGCGTAATATCAGGCCTAATTTAACACGATACACTTCATCTTGTTTATGCCATCCGTTGTATTCAAGTTCTTTTTGATCGTTTGCAATTGACTCAACTAACGCCTCGCTCACATCGACTTTTTTAGCAGATTGAGAGAGTTTTTCTTTTAGTTTATCAATCGACTCTTCATATTTTGTTAAAACAAGTTTACGTTGTTCTTTTAATGTTTTATATGTTGTCTTCGCTTTTACGTTTGGATTACCATCACGGTCGCCACCGATCCAAGAACCAAATCGTAGGAAAGCAGGGACGTGGAAACGATGATTATATTTGTCTTCTAAAAGATCTTCTAAATCTTGATGCAATTCTGGTAAAACGTTGAAAAGCACTTTATCAAAGAAGTATAAACCATTTGAAACTTCCTTCATGACTGATGGCTTCTTTTCACGAATTTCAGCTGTTTGCCAAAGAATCGTAATCTCATTTTCAATCATTTCTTGAATGACTTTTTTGTCATAGCGTGTATAAGAGAACTCCCAATCTTTAAGCAAGTCAGCGATACGTTGGTGAATTCTTAACATAGTACGTCTCGTTGCCTCAGTTGGGTGTGCAGTGATGACTAACTCGAGTGAGATATCTTCCAACACTTTCTCAACTTGATCAATCGATATATTGTTATCAAATAATTGGTTTACACCGTCTTCAAGTGAGCGTGTTTGAATAATTGAATCATCTTGCATTTGATATTGTCTACGTCTGCGTGTACGGTAGTTTTGCTCAGCAATGTTATAAAGTTGTAGATTAACTGAGAATGCGCGGATGACTTTTTCTCGCAATGGCGAGTTCAATTTGTTGATTTCATCATTCAATTGTGTAAAGTTGCTCGGACGATCATCATCTCGTAGAGCTTTTGATAAAGCGCGGAAATGTCTAACTGTTTCGAGGAGTTCCTCACCACCTTCATGGCGTAACACTTCATCTAGAATCTCGTTTAAATATTCGACATCTTGATTTAAGGTAATGTTGCTAATTTGTGCTTGTTGTTGCATGGATTCACTTCCTTTCAAGAATTTTTAACATTGATCTGCGGTGTTTATTATGTTGAGGGTACTTTATTCTCTTATTAGCCATCACGCAAAATGGTTTAATTGTATAATAACATGAATTTTTCTGAAAAATCACGTATAAATTAGAAATTAAAGTAAAAATTAAACGCTTTCATATAAAATAGAGAACGAAAAGTCTTTATATATTAACTTATTATCTCTAAAACAGAATAAAACAATCGAAATTGTGCCAAAAGATAAGAAATTTTATAAAAAGTATTGATAACGCTTACAATATTATGTATGATGAATGTGTAGCAAGCGAGCTGCATCCCTTCGCAAGTATTGGCCTGTACTGTTGATTGTAGACAAGATTAGATTGTCGCAATAAAATAAGTGCAGGTATTTTTTTGTCTAAAATGAGGAGGAAATAAGTTGAAATCAAACTATATATTAACGATTGACCAGGGGACGACTACATCACGTGCTTTTTTAGTCGATCACAAAGGTAAAGTTGTGGCTAAAGCACAACACGAATTTGAGCAATTTTTTTCGTATCCAGGATGGGTTGAACATGATGCTAATGAAATTTGGACATCGGTGTTAGCTTGTATAGCAGATGTTTTAAGAAAGGCAGATTGTCATGCACGTGATATCGAATCGATTGGCATAGCCAATCAAAGAGAGACGACAGTCGTTTGGGATTTTGAAACGCATAAACCAGTTTATCGGGCGATTGTTTGGCAGTCTAGACAAACAGAAGGTATTTGCCAAGAACTACGAGATTCTGGCTATCACGATCAAATTCATGAAAAAACAGGCTTGTTAATTGATCCTTACTTCTCAGGGACAAAAGTCAAATGGATTTTAGATCATGTAGAAGGCGCTAGAGAAAAAGCGAAACAAGGTAAACTAAAATTTGGCACGATTGACAGTTGGTTGCTTTATAAATTAACAGGTGGAAAAGAGCATGTGACAGATTACTCAAATGCTTCACGTACGATGCTTTATAATATACATACTCTCGACTGGGATGATGAACTGTTAGAGTTACTCGACGTTCCAAGGGCTATGTTACCAACTGTGAAATCATCATCAGAAATTGTTGGAAAGACGATTGAACATCACTTCTTTGGAGAGAGTGTCCCGATTTCAGGTATGGCTGGCGATCAACAAGCGGCCTTATTTGGACAAGCTTGTTTTGATATCGGAATGGTCAAAAATACGTATGGAACTGGCTGTTTTATGTTAATGCCAACGGGAATTGAAGCCATTCAGTCTGAACATGGCTTATTAACGACGATTGCTTGGGGGCTTGATGGTGAAGTAACTTATGCCCTTGAAGGGAGTATATTTGTTGCAGGTTCATTGATTCAATGGTTGAGAGATGGTTTACGCATGATCAAAACAACCCAGTCAAGTGAGACATATGCCAATCGAGTCGCCTCGACAGATGGTGTTTATGTGGTACCGGCTTTTGTTGGATTAGGCACCCCTTACTGGGATAGTGAAGCACGAGGGAGTGTGTTTGGGATGACGCGAGGTACTGAAAAAGAACATATCGTGAGAGCATCTCTAGAGGCGATTGCTTATCAAACAAAAGACGTACTTGATACGATGGTGAAAGATGCAGGTGTTGAATTGAAAACTTTGCGTGTTGACGGCGGTGCTGTGAAAAATAACTTCTTAATGCAATTTCAAAGTGATTTATTACGTGTTCCGGTTGAGCGTCCCATGAATACGGAAACAACAGCATTAGGCGCCGCTTATTTAGCAGGACTTGCTGTTGGTTTTTGGAAGAGTAAAGAAGAAATAAGAAACCATTGGCAAACGGATGAAACGTTTAGCATGAGGATGGATGAAGAAGAACGTGATCAACTCTATCGAGGCTGGCAAAAAGCGGTTGAAGCAACACGTGTGTTCAAACCATAAGAAGTAAAAAAACGACTGACACTTTATTACATGAGAGTCAGTCGTTTTAATATCTACAATACTTTTAGAGAAAATCAACATGTTGCGGGTGTTTGGTTGAAGCAAGATCGAGCCTAGCTGCGGCTGCATTTTTGGCCACTTGTTCTTTCGATTTGCAACCTGGAATGACGGTTGTGACAGCATCGTGTTTTAATGTCCAAGCTAAAGCCCACGAGCTGAGATCGACACCCTCTGGTACTTCTTCTTGCTTAATTTTTTCGACTTGTTCTAACTTACGATTGACGTCCTCTTGGTCATGGCGTGAGCGAACATCAGACTTATCAAATGTCGTACCCGCTTTATATTTACCACTTAAGTAACCACTTGCTAAAGGGACACGTGCTAGAACACCTAGGTCATGTTCACGTGCAATCGGGAAAATCTCCTCTTCTGGCGTTCTTGTTAGGCGGTTATATACAACTTGAAGAGCATCAGCACCGATACTTTTAGCATGTTTAGTTTGATGAATGCTCGGTTCATTTTGAAGTGATAAGCCAATATGGCCGATTTTACCTGCTTGTTTTTGCTTATCTAACATTGTCCAAAGGTCATCATTATTAAATTCTTCATCTGTTAACGAATGGGATTGATACAAGTCAATTCTGTCTGTTTGTAGAGATTTTAAAGAACTATCTAGTTGTTTTAACACATCATCTGCATTCACGTGACGTGTCCGTTCAAATGGATTGTGGAATTTATGACCGAATTTTGTAGCGATCACCCAATCATCTCGATTATGACGTTTCAAGTAATCACCAATGAAGCGTTCAGATAAATGATCCCCATAACATTCAGCTGTATCGAGTAAGTTAATCCCTTCTTCTCTTGCTTGATTTAATATCTCATCAACTTGTGATTGGGTAAAATCAATGCCCCATTCACCTCCGAATTGCCATGTTCCAACACCTATTACAGAAAGTTTTAAGTCTGTTTGTCCAATTTGTCTATACTTCATGTTATCACCTCTTATATAATCATTATCCTCATGATAGCATATGATTAATCATTATGTGTGTCTCTTGTTTTATAACAAAAAAATACACCCAATCGATCATTGATTGGGTGCCAATAAGGGGGACAATCTAATTTGAAAATTAGGTGATCTCTGTACGTTACGTTCTTATGTAAGAAAAACGATAGAGATCGTTTCCAAAATTGTAACCGTTTTCATTATAAAACATATTGTACGCTTGTTACTATCCTACAAAAGTCCTAAATTGATACATAGCTAAATAATGTCCCTTTGTTTTATTGACGAAGAAAGCGTATAATGAATCTATACCCATGAAAGGGGTGATGATGTGGCGTATTATAATAATAAGCGTGAACCAGTAGAAGAGGTTGAAACAAAAATATGGTCATGTACCAGTGAGACGTGTGCAGGTTGGATGCGTGTCGATTATTCGTTTGAAAAAGAACCGACGTGTCCATTGTGTCACGAACCGATGATCGAAGAAACAAAAACGTTGCCAAAACTCTCTTAATGACATCGTAAGAAAGCATACTTAAAAGAGCCTCACTTGAATCAAGTAAAGTGACGTGTTTAAATAGGGATAGAGGTATATAGAATGGATGGGAATGAGGAATCAACATGATGAAACGATCGATGGCAACGGTTGTTTTTTTAGTATTACTAATTGTTGGTTTAACAGCATGTATAGGTGATACTGAACAAGATCAACAGCTAGAGCAAAACAATGAAACAGGAGAATTACCTGAAGAAGTTGATGAAGAGATGATTTCATCTGATGAGCTATTAGATGAGGATGAACGTGTGGCGACCGTTAATGGTGAAACGATTGATGGCGCTGATTATAATGCTGTCTATTACGAGTTAAAAAGCACTCGTTCAAGTGAGACTTTTGATGGTCAAGCACTTGAAGCTTTTCAAAGAGAAGTAGTAGATGAGGTGATCAGAAGGCGTTTACTCATTCAGGACGCAGAAGAGAGAGGCATTCGTGTAACAGAAGGTGAAATTGAAAATGCGTATCTTGACACGCGTGCACAATTTGAAACTGAAGATGAATTTTATCAAATTTTAGATAGTCTTCCGTATTCTAGTGAACATTTCCGTGAGATTCTTGCCTATTCCTTAATACGTCAATATTATATTGAACAAGAATTTAGTGATATCGAAATTACTGAACAAGATGTTGAACTTTTTTATGAACTATTAGAAGAACAAATGGATGAAGCGCCTCCTTTTAATGAGATAGAAGGTCAATTAGAGCGTGAACTATTAGAAAATGAAATTGACCGTGTCATAAATGAGCGCCTTGATCGATTAGAAGAAGAAGCAGATATAACAATATATATAGACTAAATATAGGAGTGAGTACAAACTCACTCCTTAATTTTATGTAATTAAGATTCAATAAACCATTTAAACTGAACGAATCAGAACAAAAGGAGTTTGCGCAAGTTTAGTTAATCGTGTGATGACGACGAGCCGCCTGCGGGAAAAGTACGAGCCGAAGATCTACTGTAGAAGTGTTCTTTGATTATAAAGTTAGCTTAAGCCGGGGCCCTTGGCAAGCGAGTGGTCAATCACACATCACCTAATTGTAAGGTCAGCATACCCTTATTGTATACGTATCCTAAAAGATATTTTTAACCCATATTTTAGAGCCTTATTTCATGTGGCAATACAACGTGACATAAAGAAAGTCGCACAACAATAGTAATCTATTGTTGTGCGGCTTTTGCATTAACTTATTAACTTTTCAATCTTTTAATTATTTTGCTATTCAACTGTGCAGAGTACTTTGTTAACAAGAATAGGGCCTACGAATTCAAAGAAGACCACGGCTGCAAGTATAACTGGCATGATCGTGTCAGGAGGGAAAATATCCTTTTGTTCAGCTAACACACTTAACCCAATGGCAACTCCACCATGTGGAGTGAGTGCACGTCCTAGATTGACTTTCCAGCTGACTGGGAAAGTCGTAAATGTACTGCCTATTCGAGTACCAATAACTTTTGATAAAAATCTTGCAACAATATAGACGACACCAATAAGTCCTACAACTGGAAGAACAGCTACATCAAGTTTAGTACCAGCCAACGTAAAGAAGGCTAATAGAACTGTATCTTCAATTGGAAATAGTGAACGACTAATCCGTTGAGGGCGTCTGGTAAAGTTAGTATAAATAATGCCTGCAATAATAGCTGCTAAAAGAGCGGGAATATCTAACATATTTGCGACACCAACTGTTACAAGGATACCTCCTAATACGGATACAAGAATATGGCCGTCTTTTTTCGCCCATTTAGCTGTAATAACTAAGAAAGCGCCTGCTATTAAACCGATGATTAAAGAAAACGTGATATCTCTTGAGACCATAATCCATAATGGTGTGCCGTTTGCTTCTAAGTTTCCTATTGTTGCTTGAAGTAAACTAACAGCAATCCCGAATAAGCTGATCGCGAACAAGTTATCAACTGCAACTACAGATAATAAGACTTTATTAAATCCTTCCTTAGATGGATTCTCTTTAATACAAGCCATGATCGCACCAGGTGCTGTAGCCACACTAATAATACCTAATATAAGTGCTTGTGAAAATGGTAGTCCAACTAAGTAAAGTGAACCAAAGACGACAAAAAGTGTGATTAACCCTTCTGTTAAGAAGATCTTTGAAACATCGCCTACGAGTCTTTTTACGCGTTTCCATTGTAATTCTGCTCCGATCGATAGAGCAATAATCCCTAGAGCTAGATCATTAATGGGTGTTAAATCATATAAGACATCTTGAGGCAGGATACCAAGTACAGAAGGACCTACAACAATACCCCCAATCAAGTTACCTGTAACTGAAGGGAGTTTTGTTAAACGAGCGAGTTTTCCCCCGGCCGCTCCTGCAAGAAAAATGATACCAACTGCGACTGCAATATTCAATTTGTTACACCTCTCATTGTTTAATCAATCCTTTGCAATAGTCGATTGGAAGTGTCATGACAATTCCAGTTTCCGATTTTGATAAGTCTCCAACGATAGACTCAATACAATTTACGACCAAGTCTCTTTCCTCATCTTCATTGACAACAACAAAGATGGTGCTATTGCGGTCGTTCTTGTCGCCAAATTCTGCAAATCTTGCAAAAAAAGGTGTGTAATGTGCCATAATGTGAGCCATCCCTTTACTTTCTAAAACAGTTGCGCCTTTAATGTCATTTTGATAAAATTCATCAAGCACATCTGCTGTTAGATCCGGGTCATTAATAATGGCAATTAATAACTTCAAGCGATCTCCTCCTAAAAAATAAAAAATAAAAAATAAATAATTCTGCAATATCTACTATAGCACTCTTATAAGGGCTGTACAAACGCAATTAATGGAATTCCAAAATGAAAGCGTTATCTTTTCCTGTGTTTAATCATTAGACAAAAAAGCCCGCCTTTCAATGTTAACAGAGAAAAGCGGGCTTTATTATAAAATATAAGTTATTAATCGATCTCAATCCATTCAAACACTTCAGCTAATACTTCAGCTGTATAGCCACTACCACCTTTATCGTGAACATCTTCGATCATCATGGCGATTAAGTGATCCTCACTATCTGAGTAGGCGACAAACCAACCATTTTCAGGCGCATCTTCATCCGTTAAAGATTGTTTAAGTTCAGCTGTTCCTGTCTTACCAGATAGCGAAAAACCATCACGATCGGCAACACTTGCCGTTCCACGTTCACCAGCAACCACATCACGCAGGGCTGTTTTTAAATAATCAGCGTCATCAGTGGTGATAATGTCGGATTGTAATACTTCTTCAGACTCATCGGCTGTTAATAGAGGATTTAAAAGATCACCTTCGTTTAAAATAGGTGTGTAACTAATCGCTAAATGCAAGGCGCTCATTAATACTTCACCTTGACCAAAGCCTGAATCACTTAATAACGGTTCTCTGTCGATGTCGTTATTTGCAATTTGACTATTTTGAATCGGGTATGTGTAAGATAAGCCGTCTTCATCAAATCCAAATGATTGCAAACCATCTGTGAAAAGATCCGTGCCCATTTCAACCGTTTTTTGAGCAAAGAAGATATTATCCGAGCGCACGAGTGCATCGTGCAAATCAACAGGTTCAGTCGACTCTGATACACGTCTCACTTCGTAATTGCCCCAACCATCTTGACTCCAAGTTAAGCCATCAATATCAACCGCGTCCTCTTGTGTGATCGTGCCATTTTGCATACCGACCATGGCGGTAATGGGTTTGAAAGCAGATCCCGGTGAATAAGTGGAGGCAAATCGATTCAATAGTGGCGCGCCTTCATCTTCATTTAAATCATCGTATTCAGATTGACTAATGCCATATGTGAATAGATGGGGATCAAATGAAGGGGAGGAGACGAGCGCTAACGTTTCGCCAGTGTGTGGATCGATTGCTGCTGCGGTTCCTTTATCATCATCCTCTTGTAGTGATTCAAAAATCGACTCTTGAAGTGAAGCATCAATGGTCAGTTGAATATCCTCACCTGGAACAGGTTCACTTGAGATGATTTCATCGGTGCTATTATCATGCACGGCTAAAATTTCTACACCTTTTTCACCGCGCAATCGATTTTCAAAAAGTTGTTCCAAACCACGTTTACCAATGATATCTTGTTCGGAGTAGAAGCCCTCTTCATCTTGCTCGAGTTCTTCAGCTGTTATGGTGCCAATATGGCCAATCAAATGTGCGTGTGAATCGCTGTAAGGATACACTCTACCGCTTGTTTCTTGAATTAATACAGCTGGTAAGTCACTTAGTGCGTCAATTAAATCCTCATTTGATGGGGATACAGTTGTGATCGGTACAAACATACCATCATCAACCCACTCTTGATTTAACGCATTTTCAATGGCACTTGAGTCAATTGATAAAGCGGAAGCGATCTCTTCGATTTCTTCTGTTTGGTTGTCCGAGAATAAACCTGGGTCAACTCCAACATCATAGGCAGTTCCGTTAATCGCAAGGCCATTCCCATATCGGTCATGGATCTCACCTCGGGTTGTATCAAGTGTGCGAAGTCTAACAGTCGTATCATCTTCGAGCTCGGGAAAGATAAGACTTGGTTCCCAATGAACGGTCCAGTCATTTTGTTCTTCTTCATCGATCACTTCGATTAATGTTAATTCTGCATCAAATATCACATCACCAGCAACTGTTTCCTTTAAAACAGTGATTGGAAACGTTGGGTCTTCTTCATTGTCATCCTCCTCAGCCTCTTCTTCAGGATCAGGTATTGTATACTCAATTGAAATTCTATCGATTGAGAGATCATTTGTAAGATTTTCTTGACGTTCTATAAATGCTTCTTCATCGTAGTTTTCTGTTGTTTCTTCGGATAAATAACGGTACATCGCATCATAATCTTGTGATTCCCAAAGCTCTACGTACTCTTCTAACCGGTCTTCTGGTTGAATGGTGTCTTCCTCAGAACAACCTGTTAAAAGAAGCGTTAAGGCTATAGCTAGGATGATCCATGTTAAGTATGCTTTTTTCATAAAGGTTTCCTCCTCTTACTCTTCATATGGAACAGCATATAAAACATAACGATCAGGTGCGTTCCCTAGATAGCCAAACGGATAGCAAGTAGAAATTATGAGTTCTTCATCGGGAGCGGTTGATCCTATAACTGTGGTGTCATCAGCATCGACAATTTTAGAATCTACCATTTCATATTCAAATGTTCCATAAGGTAATTCGACTGATATGATATCGCCGACTTCAACCTCACCTAAGCGCGTAAATACGGTATCCCGGTGGCCTGACAATAATATTTGATCATTCTGTCCAGGATATGCTGTTGAGCTATGGTGACCGACCCCTTTATCAAGTTCGTCTGGATTTGTGCCCGCTACAATAGGGAGTGTTGCATCAATAGTATCAATTGATAGTAATCCAATTGAATCACCAATTGAAGCTTCAAATTCATCAACATCTAAAGCATCACCATCACTAAAACGCTCTGTACTTAGCGCTTGTTCTGCTTGTTCAAGTGATTGTTGTCCGGCTGCTTGTATTTGGTAGTACTGATAACCGAAAATCGCAAGAAAGACAATACCGACAATAATGAATAGACTGGCTAATTTTTTCATACGTTGAAACCTCCTATGTAATATGAACGTTTACATCTTGACTTAATCCTTATCTAGATTCCCTCTTCAATGTAACGCGTTTCTTCTACTGCCATATTGGCTTGGTCACTCGTTAAGTCGACTAACCATGTTTCGAATGCGTCTTGATCATCGACTTTGACGAAAACCTTGAATTTAACTGTATCTAAGTAGTCTATGTGATCAATGATGTATTCACTTTGCCTTAATGCGTTTTCTACTTTTCCAAGTAATGTATAATCAATGGTTATTGTGTAGACAGCGACTAAATGTCTATTTACTAGACCTGCCTTTTTTAACGTTTCTGTTGTTGTGTTTGAATAGGCGCGAATTAATCCACCTGCACCCAATTTAATACCACCAAAATACCGGGTGATCACGATACAGGTATCTTTTAGCGCTTGTTGTTTTAACACATTTAACATAGGTGCACCCGCTGTTTGAGAAGGTTCACCATCATCATTCGCTTTTTGAATCGAATCGTGTTCGCCAATTAAGTAAGCTGAACAATTGTGATTCGCTTGGTTATGTTCTTTTTTTATTTGTTCGATGAATGCCTGTGCTTCTTCTTCTGTTTCGGTTCGTTTGACGTGTCCAATGAATCGTGACTTTTGAATGATGACCTCTTCTGTTTCTTCTTTACGAACCGTTTTGTAATGTTTTAACATCGGATTCACTCCTTATGCATTCATTATATAAAGAATAGGGGATAAGGTAAAGAAAGTTCGATTATTATTTGTTGAGCGGATAGACAAAGACTATAACTCTTGCTATCATGAAAGGTACATTTAGCACGCTTACTATGCTTATTAAGGGGTCGCCATTATGCTTGATTTTTTTAAAAAACATAATACATTGCGTAATCAAATATTAGCAGTCTATTTCATTATTTTGTTGATTATTCTATTAATTGTAAGTACGATTATATTTAGACAAGTCTCAGATCTATTAGAAGAGAATGCAGAAGAGCAAATTCAACAAACAGCGATCGAAGTCGTGGGTCGATATGACTCGTTGTTTGAACAATTAAATGTCACAACGACTCAAATGGTCACAAACGATCAAGTTCAAAGCACCTTAGCGAGCGAATGGCGGGGCGAACCCGCAAGTTTTGGTGAGCGTCAAACTATTATGAATGTGACAAGCCGACTTCAAACGAATTCTGACGGTATTTACATGACTGAGTTATTTAATTCAGAATTAGATAAGATCTATCCACTCGATGGTCCAGAGTTACTTGAACAAATTGAACCGAAATGGATTGATAAAGCGGATGAAGCGAGAGGTCGAATGGTCTGGATTGGTGAAGACCGTTTAGACAGAAACTACTTTTTGTTGATTAGAAGAGCCAATTTAATAGATGAAAGATTTACAAACGGAGGCTATTTACTCACGCGCGTCAATCGCGACTATTTTCAAACGAACCCTCAGAACAAACACCCAGATCAATTAACAATTGTTAGAGATCAAAACCGTAATATTGTGTCCACCAATTATTCTGAATTTGTTGAAACGGTATCTGAAGATGAACCTATTTATCCTTTAATTGATGATGAGAATTATATTAGAACCCAAGAAACCTCAACAGAAACAGGTTTTGAGATCACTATGCTAACGCCTACCGATCAATTAACGGAAGGACTCCCTGTGTTACGCTCAGCGATTATTTTTTCAGGGATGATCGGGCTCGTTATTTTCTTCGTTGTATCATACTTCTTAGCAACATTTATCACAAAACCGATTTCGAGATTAACGAATACGATGCGTCAAGCGGGTGATGGAGTGCTAACATTCACACCGCAAAGTGTTTCATCAAATGAGATCAATGAGTTAAATGATACGTATAACCAATTAGCTGAACAGACAAATTACTTAATTCAAATGGTTTATGAAAAAGAATTAAGAAAGACACATTCAGAACTCAAAGCATTACAAGCTCAAATCAACCCTCACTTTTTATTTAATACACTTGATTCGTTGTATTGGTCATTAGAAGAGGAAGACCAAGAAGATTTAGCGGAAATGGTACTTGCTATGTCTAATCTATTTCGTTATACGATTACGCGTTCTGAAGCGGACGAATGGATTGATTTAAGAAGTGAAGTGGAGCATATTCACCATTATATGACGATTATGAAGATGCGATTTGGTGAGCGACTCTATTTTGATTTAAATGTAGACGAGGACTTGCTTAATGTCAGATTGCCAAAATTAATGATTCAACCACTTATTGAAAATGCCGTATTACATGGTATCGGTGAAGATATTGAAAAGGGACATGTTTGGTTAAATGTTAGAAAAGATCCAACAAAACATACATTAACTGTCACGGTGAAAGATGATGGTCAAGGGATGACGAAAGAAACGATTCAATCCATTTATGAATCAATTGACCAGGAACAATCCGTGAAAAAACAAGATAGTATGGCCTTAAGAAATGTTGAAATGAGAATTAAACTCTATTTTGATCCAGCTCAAACAAAAGGGCTTCACATATCAAGTGAAATTGATCAAGGAACGACCGTTAGCTTCACCATTCCCATTATAAAGGATGAGACGACATGAAAGAGAAAAAAATTCTAATTGTTGACGATGAACCACGAACACGTGAAGGACTGAAACGAACGCTCGATAAGTATTCAGAAGGTCAATTCAATATTATGACACTCGGTAACGCCCATGATGCGATTGATTTTTTACAACAGCAAACTGTCCACTTATTGATTACGGATATTAGAATGCCGAAAATGACAGGTCTATCATTATTAAATGTATTAAAAGAACAAGAAATTGAACCGATGGTAATCGTTATTTCAGCATATTCAGAATTCAGTTATGCTCAAGAAGCACTCCAATTAGGGGTGACGGACTACTTACTTAAACCGATTGGAAAGCAAAAGCTAGTCGAATCTGTAGAAGCCGCACTTGAAAAACAAGAAGAACAAAATAAATCGAAATTCATGGCTAAAATGGTCGATGATGATCTGATTAATATTAATGCTGAATCGAGTTATTCAAGATCGATCAAAGAAGCGGTCCATTATATAGATGAATATTACGATGAAGAATTGACATTAAAAGAAGTTGCTCATCACGTCCATTTAAACCCTAGTTATTTGAGCACATTGTTTAAAGAAGAGATTCAATTATCATTCACTGAATACTTGACCCGTGTCAGGTTACAACATGCTAAGCAACTTCTCTTAACGACGGATAAAAATGTTACAGAAATTGCTGAAACGGTCGGTTATAATACGCCAAAATATTTCAATAAAGTCTTTAAAGAGCAAGAGAATATGACACCAAGTGCCTATCGTAAGGCGAATGAAAACGCTCTCTAAAAATAGTGGAATGTTAACTAAACATCATGACCTTACCCCAACTTCGTTCACGTGATAAACTATGGTTGTAGTTGATTAAAGGTCAACTTCAAAATTAATTTCCAGGGGGTAAGACTATGACAAAGAAACATGGTTTTTTACTATTTGTAATGGCGATCTTGATGGCTACATTAGTTGCTTGTGGCGGTAATGGCGATGAAGACGCAAACGGTGATGACACAGCTGATACAAATGGTGATGATGAAGAAGTAGAAGAACGCGTTCTTGAACTAAGCCACTTATGGCCAGAAGGTTCTTCACCACAACACCACGAAATTGTAAGCGGAATCATCGAAGAGTTCGAAGCAGATAATCCAGGTATTACAATTGAAACGGATATTTATGGTAACGAACAGTACCGTGAAAACTTAAGTGTTATTTCTGCAGCAAATGAATTACCAGACGTTGGTATGACATGGGGTGGCGGTTTCATCGAACCGTATGCTGAAGGTGAGATGTTCACGCCATTAGATGATTTAGTAACGGATGACTTCGTACCAGGTACAGTAGATGCGTTCGCTGTGGATGGTCAAACTTATGCACTTCCATTAGAGTTAAACATTGCACCTGTATACTACAATACAGAAATGTTTGAAGATCATGGTTTAGAAGCACCAGAAACATTAGATGACTTAAAGCATATTGTTGAAACACTAGTAGACAATGATATTACACCGGCAACATTAGGTAACAGAGAGCCTTGGACAGGTTCAATGTGGTATATGTATCTTGCTGACCGTATTGGTGGGCCAGATGTATTAACTGAAGCAATTAACCGTGAAGGATCATTTGAGCACGATGCATTAATTGAAGCAGCAGCAGAATTACAAGAATTAACAGACATGGATGCGTTTATCAATGGCTTCAATGGCCTAGGTAACGATGAAGCGAAAGGTTACTTCATTAACGAACAAGCAGCTATGTACATGATGGGTACTTGGGATCTACCAGAGTGGACAACAAGTGAAGATAACCCACAAGAGTTCAAAGATAAAATTGATTACTTCAAGTTCCCAACTGTAGATGGCGGCGATGGAGACATCGATAGCTTTGTTGGTGGACCTGGTGTTGGTCTATATGTAAGCGAAGACTCAGACATGCAAGAAGAAGCGAAAGCATTTGTTTCTCACTTCGTACAGCGTTGGGGAGAGCTTTCTGTAGAAGAAGCTGGTGTTATTCCAGCAACAGCAGTAGATACAGATGGTATGGATCTACCTGATATGTATATCGACGTATTAAATGACTTGAACGAAGCAACGAACTTAACACTTTATGCTGACGTTCAAATGGGTCAAGATACTGAAGATGTTCACTTAGATATGATTCAAGCATTGATGGCAGGCGAAGTAACACCTGAAGAATTTGCTGAAAATCACGAAGAAGCATTAGCTCAAGAAGAAGACTAATCGCTTGAATTTTAAAACGGGCATATTAGAGATAATATGCCCGATTCTTTTCTAAAACAATACTTGTGCGCGAAGGGGGAAACAATCATGGACAAGGTTATGTCGAATAAATGGGTCATCTTCTTATACTTACTCCCCGCTACATTAATGATCGGTGTGTTAGTATATATCCCAATCGCTGTCAGTGGCTATTTTGGCTTATTTGACTGGGACGGCGTTGGTGCCATGAACTTTATTGGTTTACAGAATTACACAGAATTATTAACAGATTCAACGTTTTGGTTTAGTGCACGAAATTCATTTTATTTAGCACTATTTTCAACGTTAGCATTAGTTGTATATTTAGGCGTTGCGCTTGTTTTATCAAGTAAAGTTAAAGGGCGCGAACTATTCAGAAAAATTTATTTAATCCCGATGTTACTATCATCGGTTGCGATTGCACAATTATGGATCCGTGTATACGATCCAAACAATGGTTTCTTAAACACATTCTTAAGAAACATCGGCTTTGATAATCCACCAGCATGGCTTGCAGAACGCGATACTGTACTTTTTGCAATCTTTGTTGCGATTGTGTGGCAATTTGCTGGTTTCTATATAATTATCTACACCGCCGCACTTAAGGGTATTTCAGAAGAATTAGTAGAAGCTGCCGAAATTGATGGGGCATCACCTCTTCAAATCGCTACTCGAATTAAAGTACCTTTAATTTCAGGTGTTATTAAAACAACAGTTGTATTAGCAATTGTCGGTTCACTAAAATACTTCGATTTAATTTGGGTTATGACCGGCGGTGGACCAAACGGTGCGAGTGAAGTACTTGCCTCCTACATGTATAAAGAGGCATTTAACCGAAATAACTTCGGTTATGGTAGTGCGATCGGTTTTGCACTCTTAATCCTAGCATTATTAACAACAGTTGTTATTCAAAAAATTACTAAATCAAAAGAGAGTCAGTAAGGGGGGAGGTTTAATATGACTTTATTATCAACAGTAAAAACAAAACAAAATGATTCATCGGGTCTTAAGCGCCTAGGTATGGGCATTATGTATCTTATCTTAGTTGGTGTTGCTGTCTTTCAACTTTATCCATTGCTATGGTTATTCTTCTTCTCGTTGAAAGGAAACAGAGAAATATTTGGTCAGTCTCCTTTCGCCTTACCAGAAGATTGGTTGTGGGAGAACTACCAACGTGTTTGGACAGTCGGGAATATGGATACTTACTTCTTCAATAGTGTGTTCATCACCGTAACAGCGGTTGTTCTAACATTACTCTTTGCAAGTTTAGCAACATTTGCGATTATGCGTATGAAGTGGAAATTTAGCGGTATCGCACTACTCTTTATTATGGTTGGTTATATGATTCCAATCCATACAGCATTAGTGCCACTATTTAGTATGTTTTTACGTGTCGGGTTATTAGATAATCACTTATCAATCATTCTCGTTTATATAGCTTATCACTTGCCGTTAACGGTTATGATTTTATCTGGCTTCTATTCTCAGCTATCACGTGAAATTGAAGAAGCTGCTATTGTGGATGGTGCGTCTATTCACCGCATTTTCTTCCAGATTACATTACCAATGACAACACCAGTGTTGTCTACAACAATGATCATTAATATGATTTATAACTGGAATGAATTCGTATTTGCAAACACATTCTTAAGCTCGGATAGCCTACGTACATTAACTGTCGGTATCCAAAGTTTCGTTGGTCAGTATTTAACAGACTGGGGCGCAATTGGTGCGACTCTAGTGATCAGTATTGTCCCTGTTCTAGTTGCTTACTTATTCTTAAGTAACCGTATTGTAGAAGGGGTAGCTGCTGGTTCTGTTAAAGGCTAACATTTAATTCACAAATACACCTCAATCAAAAACACACCAACTGGTCCCACCTATTACCAGTTGGTGTGTTTTGTGTATCTGAAGTGCCCACACGTTTCACTCAGAATATAAAAAAACACAATCCTGAATAGTCTCGCAGGATTGTGTTTTAGCGATCATTGATTTATGACTGTTCACGAGCTTTTTCATCAATGGTTAAAAATGTTGAATAAGTCATCCCCATAATTAAGAGTACTGTAAATGAACCACCAAAGAAGAAAAGCAATCCAGGAAGGTAATACATAACCCAGAATGTCAGACCAATACTAATCAAAATACCGATCGTTGTCAGTGGATGGATCAACATAATGAGAAAAGCTTGTTTAAATACATTGAAAAAAGATAAATCATAATGAACATAGACTGGAAAAAGATAAATAAGTGTTAATGACGTAAATAACACAAATAAATAAAAAGAAATTTGGAAAACAAGTGTCTGTGCATCGGGATTAACATCGATAAATAATAATTGTGCATAACCGACTAAACCGATTAAAACAATCATAACACCATAACTATTTGCTTTTATAAACTCTTGTTTGAACGTTTTAGCGAATGTCTTAAACACTGGTAAATCGGTCTCACCACGAAACCATCGTCTAGAAATAACAAACATAGTGACAGTGGCTGGGAAAAAACCGAAAATGACGAGGCCTAAAAAGCTAAAAAGTACCCATAAAAGGTTCAAATAAGCGATTCGTGATATCCATTCTGCTACTTTAAATAACGCATTGGCCATAATAGAACTCTCTCCTATCTTCAATAAGCATACACCATTCATTATAGCGGTTTCAACAATTTATAAGTAGCTTTTTTAGTTTGTGATATGTCATTTATTTTTAGATAAGGAAACCGATATCTTTTAACGTAATCGTGGGAAATATGCTATGATAAGGGTAGTCTATCAACACTAGGAGTTTTAACTATGAGTGATAATCAATCAAAGAACTTAGACCAAATTATAAATGAAATGGTCGATGTTGTAGAACATAGTAAAGATGAGATTTATGAAATAACAGAACAATCAAGAAACGAATACGATGTATTATCCAAACAGATCGAAGAAATTCGTGTTGAAGTGAAACAATTAATCGAATCAGGCGACCAATTAGCATATAAAGAAAAATTGGCACGTAATCGTTTAGCGAAAGTTAGTGAAAATTTCTCAGTTTATTCTGAAGATGAAATTCGAGATGCTTATGAACAAACCCATGCGATTCAATCGGATTTAAAAATGACACGTGAACGCGAAAAAAGTTTAAGACAGCGTCGTGATTACATTGAAAGACGATTGAAATCGCTGGAACAAATGATCGAAAAAGGTAATACGCTTGTCAGTAAAGTATCGGTGATCTCCAATTATTTAAACGACGATTTTAAAAATATTAGCGATTTAATAGAAGATGCCAATCAAAAACAATCGTTTGGCTTACAAATTATCGAAGCTCAAGAAGAAGAGCGAAGACGAATCTCTCGTGAGATCCATGACGGACCTGCGCAAATGCTAGCTAATATTTTATTAAGAGCTGACTTAGTTGACCGAACATTTAGAGAGCGAAGTCGCAAAGAAGCCATGGAAGAGATGAAGAGCATGCGTCAGATGGTTCGCTCATCTTTATATGAAGTGAGACGGATTATTTATGATTTACGCCCGATGGCGCTCGATGACTTAGGATTACTCCCAACGATTCGGAAATATTTATCAAATGTTGAGGATTATCATAAAATTTCAATTGAACTTTCTGAAAGAGGTGAGTTTACAAGTTTACAGTCGAAATATGAAGTGGCATTGTTTCGACTGATCCAAGAATCTGTTCAAAATGCGATGAAGCATGCAAAACCTTCGCTCGTCCAAGTCAAAATTGAGATTAAAAGTAATCAAGTCACTGTTGTTATTTGTGATAATGGGATTGGTTTTGATCTTGAACAGAAAAAGGACAAGTCATTTGGATTGATTGGGATGCGAGAACGTGTCGAGATGTTAGATGGTGAATTGAAGATTGATTCAAAATTAGGTAAGGGTACGACTATTTACATTAAAATTCCATTAACAGATTAGGTCAAAATGATTAAAATTTGATTAACTCACTTGTTTTAACGTGAATTTGTAGGTGATTCATGTATAATGAAGTTACCGACTTTTTCTAACAACAAAACTTGATAATTGTCAAACTGTTCACAGTTCGGACACAAAATAAAACTGTTATTAACTGTTCAAAAATTTGGAGGTATTAAGATGACAAAAAAAATCGTACTAATCGATGACCACGTTTTATTTCGTGAAGGCGTAAAGCGTATATTGGATTTTGAAAAAGACTTTGAAGTCGTTGCAGAAGGTGACGATGGAGATGAAGTGATTGAAATTGTAGACAAGCACCAACCAGATGTCGTCTTAATGGATATTAATATGCCAAACATTAACGGCGTACAAGCGACTAAACGTTTATTCTCAAAGTACCCAGATGTAAGAGTTATTATTTTATCCATTCATGATGATGAGAACTATGTTACCCATGCTTTAAAGTCTGGTGCACAAGGGTATTTATTAAAAGAGATGGATTCACAAGCGTTAATTGATGCGATTAAAATTGTGAGTGATGGTGGGTCATACCTACACCCGAAAGTGACGCATAATTTAGTGAAAGAATTCCAGCGTTTATCAACAGAAGAATCAGGTGGACTTCAAAATATTGAAATCCGCAAGCCACTCCATCTATTGACGAAACGTGAGTGTGAAGTGTTGCAATTGCTCGCAGATGGTAAGAGTAATCGCGGCGTTTCAGAAGCGTTATTCATAAGTGAGAAAACGGTTAAAAACCACGTCAGTAACATTCTGCAAAAAATGAATGTCAATGACAGAACGCAAGCCGTTGTCATGGCGATCCGTAACGGATGGGTTGAAGTATTGTAAACAAAGGGAGTAATCTAGTGATCTAGGCTAGGTTGCTCTTTTTTGACGTTTAAAATCTATTTTTAGAAATACTTTTGTGAAAGACTATGCTTTTTAAAGTAAATTCGTTAAAATGAAAGAGATGTAAGTTGCTTTATTATTCTGATTATAAAAATATAGAAAGATAGAAAGGTTCGATTAAATACGATGAAAGTAGCAGTATTAACAGACAGCACAGCCTATTTACCCGAAGATATTAGAGAAGATTACGGAATTGAAATGGTGCCATTGACCGTCTCTTTTGGCGATACCTCATACCAAGAAGAAATCGAATTAAAATCAGATCAATTTTATCCCCTCGTAAAAGAAGCGAAAGCATTTCCAAAAACCTCTCAACCCTCAATCGGTTACATGACCGAGAAGTTACAAGAGATCGCCAAAGATTATGATGCATTGATTGCTGTTCACTTATCGAGTGGCATTAGTGGAACGTTCCAATCGATGCAAACAGCTGGTGAGATGGTTGATGATTTAGATGTTTACGTTTTTGATTCTGAAATAAGTTGCATGCCACAAGGGTTTTATGTCGTTGAAGCAGCAAAACTTGCAGAAAAACAATTAGAACCAGAGGAGATTATCGCACGTCTTGAAGAAATGAAACAATCCATGCGAGCGTACTTCCTAGTTGATGACTTAACTCACTTACATAGAGGTGGCCGTCTCAATGGGGCTCAAGCACTTGTTGGGAGTATGCTTCAAGTGAAGCCGATTCTTCATTTTGTTGATGGGAAAATCGTTCCATTTGAAAAAATTCGCACACAGAAAAAAGCCATTAAACGCTTACTCGATTTATTGGATGAAGATGCGAAATCAAATGAACCGATTCGTGCTGTGATTATTCATGCGAATTGTCCAGAACAAGCACGTGAGATTAAGCAGACGATTGAAAAACGGTATTCAAATGTTGAGATTACGATGAGTTACTTCGGAGCGGTGATCGGTACGCACTTAGGTGAAGGCTCACTCGGTCTTGGCTGGTATAAAAAATAGCGAAAAGCTTCTTTTAGGTAAATATGACCTTTAAGAAGCTTTTTTTCGTGTGAAGCGACTCGCTTTCGGTGTATGCTTGCCACGTGATCGGCTTCAGCTAACTGAGGCAAGAAAGGCACTTCCCTCAGTGGATCTTCAGTTCGTGCTTATCCTACAGGCGTCGTCACGTTTGTCTGTATAAAACAAACAACATGTATTAAATAAAGGATTATATCGTTATTAACTTATAATAATTTTATTGAAAATCCACTACACCAAACGGAATCAAAATGCGCAGACTTCTGCGGGAATAGCATGAGTCGAAGATCCACGTTAGAAGCGGTTTGTAGCTTCTAACGTTAGCTGAGGCCATGCCCGCGAAAAGCGAAGGAATTTGATGGAGTGATGTTCCTCGATGGAACACTTATGAAACAAGAGATCTGTGTCCATGCTTCATGAAAAAAATAGAGACTGTTGTCAAGTTTATAATCATAATGAGCAGTATTTGTTAAATACACAGCTATTCGATTAGATCACGTACTTGTTATACTTAAGGAAAAATGAAAGATGTGAGTCGAATGGATAAGTACCGAAAACGTTTTGCTGGTCGTCTCCTTTTAAGAAGTGAACTGAATTTAGGACGTTGCGTCTTTAATTGGTTGATTCAAAAACACTATTTAACGCCAGTTGCATCGTTTAAAATAAATCGTTTTTCAAATGAATGCATGAGGTGTGGAAACAAAAATTCAGTCTATTTTGGAAATATACCGTGTTCAAGTTGTCAAAGTGATCATTTCTACTGCCGTTATTGTGTACAAATGGGGCGTGTGACGCGTTGTGAACCGCTGTATATTTGGACAGAACTTGAGCCGAATTGGCAAGGCGAGAACGTCACCTTTAATTGGCAAGGTGAATTAACAAGCAGGCAACAAGTTGCATCGGATGCGCTACTAAATGCCTTAGAAAAAAGAACACCAGAATTTTTAATCCATGCAGTCTGTGGAGCTGGTAAAACAGAGATGTTATTTCACACGATTTATGATGGTTTGAAAAAGAACTTAAGAATCGCACTTGCCACCCCAAGACGAGATGTGGTAAAAGAGTTACTGCCCAGGTTTGAGCACGTTTTCTGCGGGATACAGATCGTTGCCCAATACGGCGGAAGTCCGGGTAATAAGCGAACCGCTCAACTGACACTTGCCACAACCCATCAGCTGATTCGCTACCGAGAAGCGTTTGATCTTTTGATCATTGATGAAGTTGATGCCTTCCCATTTCATCATGACAAAATGCTTCAGTTTGTTGCTAAGCGCAGCGTTAAATTAACTGGAGTCGTCGCTTATTTAACCGCGACTCCCCGCAAAGACTTAGTTAAACGTAAACTACCGACTGTGTTTGTACCTGTTCGATATCACGGTCATCCTCTACCTGTCCCTCAAGTGAAGCCTGTATTCAAATTTCACTCAACACATTTGCCGAACGCTTTTTGGTCATGGTTTAATCATCGTCTTTACCCTGATCGTCAATTACTATTCTTCACCGCAACGATTGAACAAGCCGATCTATGGCAACAAAACCTACAACAAATGCTTCCAGAGATTAGTATCGCCTCCGTTCATGCTAATGACTCGAACCGTCAAGAAAATGTCGATCAATTTAGACAGAAAACAATTGACATTTTGTTCACGACGACTATTTTAGAACGCGGTGTGACGTTTAAAGCGATTGATGTCGTTATTTTAGATGCCTCCCACCGTGTTTTTGACCAAGCGGCTCTCATTCAAATTGCAGGACGAGTAGGTAGAAGTGGGGAAGCGCCAACAGGAGAAGTGATCTTTTTTCATGACGGTTTAACGACAGCAATCAACGGAGCGATTCGTGATATTAAACGGATGAACCGAATGAGTAGACAGTTAGGAGCGATTATACATTGAGATGCTTATACTGTTTTCAAATCATCGAAGAAACGCCGACCTTTAGTACGATGATCACCCTTTGGGAGCAATCGAATATATGCGCAACGTGTCATGCTCAGTTAGACCGTTTAACAGATAAAGTTTGTGATTATTGTAGTTCGCCGGATCATAAATTGAATACCGATTGTACGATGTGGAAAAGAAAAGAGGTGCTGGCACATAATCGATCGCTTTATCGTTACGGGCCGTTTTTAAAGACGGTGATGGCTCAGTTTAAATACCGGGGTGATTATGAATTGATTCATCTTTTTCAGTCAGATGTGAAGTACTTTTTTAAAAAGATATATGCGGATCTACCAGGTGAGACCGTCGCTGTTCCGATTCCACTCAGTCAAGAAAGGTTACGTGAGAGAGGTTTTAATCAAGCAGAAGCGATTGCTCAGCTAACACCATTTCCGGTGAAGCGTATGCTCGGCAGAACAACGTCTGAAAAGCAAGCGAAAAAAAGTCGTAAACAACGCTTGCAAATGAAAAATCCATTCAAACAGATTGAAACGACGAATACGACCTCTCTTTTGTTAATTGACGATATTTACACAACCGGTGCAACAATCCATCAAGCAGCGCTTACACTAAAGCAAGAACAGATGACCATAAGAAGTTTTACATTAGCGCGTTAAATCACTTTAAATTAATCGCAACCTGCCGATATATGTATTATAATAAGAGTAGATTAAACGGTAGAAGGTGGGATCTTTGATGGGAGAATTAGAAAACTGCCCTCGATGTGGTCAATTGTTCGTCAAAACGATGAGAAATGTCTGTCAAGACTGTTATAAAGAAGAAGAAGAAAAGTTCCAAATTGTGTATGAATTCATGAAAAAACGTGTGAATCGTCAAGCAACCATTCCAGAAATTGTTGAGGGAACAGGTGTTGAAAAAGACATCATTATAAAATTCGTTAAAGAAAAACGATTAAGGTCAACACAATTCCCGAATTTAACGTATCCATGTGAGCGATGTGGTACAGAAATCGCTGACGGGAAACTGTGTGACGCGTGCTCAAAGGATTTAACACATGACTTAAAACAGCAAGAAGAATTATCAGCGATCGAAAAACGAAAACAAGAAGAAGAACGTGCCAAACAGCGAACGTATTTTGCTGTCGATCGAGATAAAGGTCGCAACTAAACATTGGTAAAGATTAGCCGATAATATAGATAAGAAATAAGTAACGGATAACAGAAAGAAGGTGAAGGTCTTGAGAATACATGGTATGAATCAACCTCGAATCAACCCGTACCAGAAGCAAATGAATCAGCAATTTAAGGCAAAAACGGATAAAGGTCCTAAAGCTGATCAACTGCAAATTTCAGACCAAGCAAAAGAAATGCAAGAAACACAAGGTGTTCATCCAGCAAGAAGTGAACATGTTGAAGCGATTAAAGAACAAGTTGATACAGGAAATTATACGATTAACCCAGAGCAAGTAGCCGAAAAGATGCTCAACTTTGGAAAACAGTAGAAGGTTATACGTTGTATAGCCTTCTCATATTGCAATAAATGAAGGAGGCCAACCTGGATGTCGATCGAATCGATGTTAGGATCGCTAGACCGGTTAAGACAACTGCATCAAAGTTTATTAGAGTTGTCGATTAAAAAGACAGAATTACTTAAATCAGGTGATATCGCCGGCCTGCAAAAAGTGTTAAAAACAGAACAAAAACATATTCAAGCGATCAATACAGTTGAAAAACAACGCTTGGCGCTTGTTCAGGAATGGGCTGAGAATAATCAATTAGACCCGGAAACGGTAAACGTCTCAAGTATACTTGATCATTTAGATGAAAAAGCAGCAGCTGGACTAGAACAACATACAACGACGCTTGCTGAAGTGATTGTCGATTTAAAAGCACAAGAAAATTTGAATCAAGACCTGCTGCAGCAATCGCTCCAATTCGTTCAGATGAATCTCGATATGATTGCCCCATCGATTGAACAAATGAATTACGGAAATAAACAAAACGCAAATGATCCAAAGGCAAAACGGTCTGTCTTTGATTCGAAAGCTTAGGAGGATACGAAATGACATCAACATTTCACGGCTTAGAAATGGCAAAGCGTGCGCTCAGCACACAACAAGCAGCGCTTTATACAACATCACATAACATATCAAATGCGAATACAGATGGTTACTCACGCCAAAGAGTCAATATGTCACAAATTAATTCGATGACTTCATCAAGAGAACCTGGTGGTATGAGAAGTAATGTCGGAAGCGGGGTCGAAACAGGCTCAATAGAACGTATTCGCGATCGTTTTATTGATCTGCAGTACCGTAAAGAACACGGTAAAGTCGGCTATTACGAAGAACGCGCAGAAGCGATGAATCAAATGGAATCGATTATGAATGAACCCTCTGATGAAGGATTATCACACATCATGGATCAATTTTGGGATTCGATTCAAGATTTATCGGTTAATCCGGAAGATTCAGGTGCGCGTGCTGTAGTTGCCCAACGTGCTGAAGCAGTTACTGATACGTTTAATTATGTATCAAACTCTTTAGAAGATATTCGTGGTGATTTAAAAGGACAAATGGAAGTTACAGAATCAGACTTTAACTCGATGGTTAATCAAATCAATGCTGTTAACAGAGAAATTGCTGAAATCGAACCACATGGTAATGTACCGAATGATTTATATGATGAACGTGATCGTCTGCTTGATAATTTATCTAAAATGGCAGATATAAATGTCACGTACGAGAAAAGTAGTGGCCAACCGAGTGATGTTGCTGAAGGTGTGGCTACAGTTACATTAAATGGGGTTGATGAACCAGTAACATTAGTCGATGGTTCCGAATTTGAAGTGAATCATATGCATGTTAACTTTGACGATAACAATGACGCACAAAGTTTTCAATTTTATAATCCAGAAGAAGCTGAAGTGATAGACGGTAATTTGGTGGGGGATTCAACAGATGTTGCTGCAATAGATTACGCTTCAACGGGCTCAATGTTGGGTCTAATGGAAATGAACGGTTTTGGTGATGGTGAGGGTTATTACAATGAAATGCTAACAGATCTCGATCAAATGGCAACGTCGTTTGCCGCTGAGTTTAATGAGATTCATAGTGAAGGATTTGATTTAAACGGTCAAGAAGGAATTAATGACTTCTTTGTTTTTGATGGTGAAGCAGGTGCTGAGTCGATTGGTGTTAATGGATCCATCATGGATGATCCGGATTTAATTGCAGCGAGCGCCAGTGGTGATAGTGGCGACGGTGAGCACGCAATTGAACTTGCTGCTGCTTATACTAATCATGTCGATGAGTTAGGTAACAGAACATCGGTTAAGACACACTATGAATCGATGATTGGGCAAATGGGTGTTGTGACACAAGAGGCTTATCGAATGCGTGATAACTCAGGTGTCTTACGCCAACAAGTTGAAGAAAATCGCGATTCAGTCAGTGCTGTATCATTAGATGAAGAAATGACTAATATGATCAAATTCCAGCATGCATACAACGCAGCAGCTAGAAGCATGACAGCAGTTGATGAAACAATTGATCGTATTATAAATAATATGGGCTTAGTCGGAAGGTAAGGTGAACTAAATGCGTGTGACACAAAATATGTTAACCAAAAACATGTTAAATAACGTCAGTAAAAGTAACCAATCGATGGGTAAATACATGGATCAATTATCGACTGGTAAAAAAATTAACCGCCCATCAGATGACCCCGTTGTCGCGATGAAAGGGATGGGATATCGAACTGAAGTATCGAATGTTGAGCAATATGAACGAAACATTACAGAAATGTATACGTGGATGGACTCATCAGATGATTCGTTAAATGAAACAACACAAATCTTGAATCGTGTTCGAGAATTAGCCGTTCAGACATCGAATGGCACTTATGATAATGAACAACTTGCGAATGTAGCAAAAGAGGTTGATCAGTTAAAAGAACAATTAGCTGAAGTAGCTAATACTCGGGTGAATAACAAATATATTTTTAATGGTACAAAAACCACAGGAACAGAAGATGGAAATGGTGATCTTCAACCTCCCGTTGTTGTAGATAATAACGGGAATGTCACGGTAAACGAACCACAAGATGGTTATAATGACGTAATGATGGAACTTACACCGGGTACGAAAATGCGTGCCAATGTTCAGCCTGACAATGTCTTCAGTCAAGAAATGTTTGATGATATAACAGCATTTTCAAATCGACTAAAAGGCATTGACGAAGATGGAAATGAAATACCAGAAGGTGACCTGGAAAATATTGATCAATTCATTACTAGTGTCGAAGGACACATTGATAACAGTGTAAGTGAACGCGCTGATTTAGGGGCACGAATGAATCGAGTTGAATTGATTGAAGACCGAATAGGTAACCAATCGATTTCAGCAAAACGCCTCATGTCTAACAATGAAGATGCAGATATGGCTGAAGTGATTATGAACTTAACATCTCAAGAAGTCGTTCACCGTTCAGCACTATCGGCTGGTGCTCGTATTATTCAACCGACATTAATGGATTTTCTTAGATAGTTTATTTTAGACCTTGCCTATAAAAGGGAAGGTCTTTTCCTTATACTAAGTAAAAGAGGTGAGAATGATGTTATCGATTCCTCAGTTAAGAATTGATTCACAACAAGCACGAATTGGTTTAAATATTGATAATGCTGTGACAGAATTAAATCAAGGGCCAGCAGAACTATCCATTCAACAACCTGAAGCAGATGTCTCTATTCAAACACGACCGAGTCGATTAACCATTGACCAGTCCCGTGCATTTGCTGATTTGAATCAATATCCTGCTAGCGAAGCAATTGAACGAGAAGCAGCAAAAGGTATGCAAGAAGCAGAGGAAGGCTCAAAACGAAGACGACTTGAAGGTGACCAAATGATGCGTATTGAAAATCAAACGGATGTGATCCCTCAAATCGCTAAGCAAAACGAAGTGCGTCCTTATCGACCGTTTAATATTGGTTTTATCCCCTCACACTTTTCAGTTGATATTGATTATGAACCGGCAGAGGTTGATGTACACATACAAAAGAATGAACCGATTATTCACGCACAACCAACGCCGACAACGACCGATTATTACCCAGGAGGAGTCGATGTTTACCTAAGTCAAGAACCTTACCTTGATATTTCTTTCGAACCAAGTTCACAATTTGAAACCAGTATATAGGAGGAACGTAACGTGCAAATTAAGACTCAATATTTCGGTATGATCGATATTAACTCAGAACACATTATTGAATTTCCGCAAGGTATTCCAGGTTTTCAAGAAGAGAAATCATTTGTCATTTTAAATTTAGAAGATGCAAGTGCTTTTCAAATTTTACAATCGACTCAAACGGAAAACTTAGCCTTTATTATTATCAATCCGTTTTCATTTGTTCCCGACTATCAAATAGAACTTGATCAAGCAACACTTGAACAACTAAACATTGAAAAGCAAGAAGATGTGAAATTAGTTAATATCGTCACTTTACATGACACACTTGAATCAAGTACTGTTAACTTAAAAGCACCGCTTGTTATAAATCAAACATTAAAATTAGCGAAGCAATACGTCATCAAAAATGATCTTTATTCAACAAAAGATTTCGTGTTTCAGTCCACTCCCGAAAAGGAGGACAACTAAATGCTAGTGCTCACACGTAAATTAAACGAAAAGATTCAAATAAGTGATGACATTGAAATTCAAGTCTTATCAGTAGATGGTGATCAAGTGAAACTTGGTATATCAGCACCTAAGGATGTTGATATACATAGGCATGAAGTGTATCAATCGATCCTTGAAGCGAACAATCAGGCAGCTAAAACAATAAACTTAAAAAATTTTTTCAAAAAAGATTAAACATTTTATAATCCTTACCGATATAGTTAGTACAGGCGAAGAGGATGTCGGACGGCCGCCTTCATTTGATCGCCATACTTAAAATCCACAAGGACGTGGACATAAACAAAACTCAAGGAGGAACACAATTATGATTATTAACAACAACATTCCAGCGTTGAATACGCACCGTCAAATGGGTATCAATCAAAACAACATGCAGTCTTCAATGGAGAAATTATCTTCAGGTATGCGTATTAACCGTGCAGGTGATGATGCAGCAGGTCTATCTATCTCTGAGAAAATGCGTGGTCAAATTCGCGGTTTAGATCAAGCTAGCCGTAATGCACAAGATGGTATTTCATTGATTCAAACGGCAGAAGGTGCATTAGATGAGTCACACTCAATCTTGCAGCGTATGCGTGAATTAACAGTACAAGCAGGAAACGAAACAAACCAAGACGAAGACTTAGATGCAATTCAGAGTGAAATTGAATCACTTCAACAAGAACTTGGTGGAACAGCCGATAGTGAAGGTATTTCAGATCGTACAGAATTTAATGGTATCAGCTTACTAGATGGTAATCTAGAAGATGGTGCTGGTGGCGATGCATTAGAGTCACTATCATTCCAAATCGGTGCTAACCAAGGTCAACAACTTGAAATAACAATTGATGACATGTCTGCAGAAGGATTAGGTGTACACGAAATTGATGTTACTGATTTCGAAACGACTGATTTCGATGATCAATTAGCTTCAATTGATTCTGCTATTTCATCAGTTTCAGAAACGCGTTCTAACTTAGGTGCTGTTCAAAACCGTTTAGAACACACAATATCTAATCTAGACAATGCATCTGAAAACTTATCAGCAGCTGAATCACGTATTCGTGACGTTGACATGGCATCTGAGATGATGGAAATGACTAAATCAAACATTCTATCACAAGCATCTCAATCTATGCTTGCTCAAGCTAACCAACAGCCACAATCTGTATTACAACTATTAGGTTAATCTTAATCGAAAGAGGCTCTTTTAAAGAGCCTCTTTTTATTTCAATAACTGTATGAAATAATAGATATATACTGACGTGATTAACAATTGAACATTTATGGAAAGAGGTTTAAAATGATGCAGAAAAATGAATTGTTACAAGTAAGTAATATATTAAATACCATTATTGATGCGACTAAGCAATTTCAGGAACACATAAGAGAAAATGATTTTGATAAAAGCATATTTGTATTCACAAGTATGGTTGAAGGATTATCATCAATTGATCAACTAGTTAAAAGTCACAGTATAAAATCAGAAAAATTAAAAAAACAAATTGATACGGTTAGTGAACAAATAGTTAAAGAATTAGAATTAAAAAATTACGCTCCTCTTTTTGAATTGACTCAATTTAATTTGCTTCCTCTGTTGGGTGAATTAGATAAAAATCTTCTTGATACCATTGATTACAAGAAGCAAACAATAACGATTGGTATCTTTGATGAAGATGAGAACCCCGTAGCTTTATATCCAGAAAAGAGAATAGATGCTTTGATTAATGAAGCTGAAAAACAGAATGTAGATTTGTGTTTTTTTACATCTAAAGATGTCGAATTAGATAAAGGCATCGTGAACGGTACTGAACGTAATAATGGAGAGTTTATAATTAAAAAAAGAACTATACCAGATGTTGTACATAATTTAAGAGCAATACATAAAAACAGACAATCGAACACTGAACGTAAGCTGCGAAGAAAAACTCTATTTACTAGCTTTCATGTGATTGATAAATTATATTTACCAAAGCAAATGGCGAAACACAGAGACTACGCGAACCTCTTAATTCCTTTTGAAGTTGTAAAAGACGAAGATTCTATTATAGAATTTCTAAATCAAAAAAAGAAGGCAGTTGTAAAACCAATAAAAGGTGTAAGAGGGTTAAAAATCTTTTATATAGAAATGAAAAACAATCAATATAAGGTGTTAGATCATGATCAAACTAAGCTACTTAATAAACCTGATTTCATTGCATGGTTAAAAAATGAAGGTATATTGAAAGGTAAGCAGTTTTTAATACAGAATTATGTAAAGGCATTAACCAAAAATAATGAACCTTATGATTTTAGGGCACATATGCAAAAAGACAGAGATGGACAATGGGTCATTACAAAAATTTATCCTAGAATTGGAAGTAAACATTCGATTTTAAGTAATATTAGTCGTGGTGGACGAAGCGAAGATATTAAAGAATTTTTTGATAATCAGTTCGGTAAAGTTGGATGTAAGTATTATGAAAATTTAAAAGATATTGCTAAAGGCATCACGAATCATCTAGATAAACTTTACAACTACTCACTAGATGAACTTGGATTAGATTTAACGCTTGATGATCAACATTGCATTTGGCTACATGAAGTGAATAACGGTCCACAATCAACCTATCACGAAGAAGAGCGAGCTGTTAATACGATTGGATATGCTAAATATATTGCAGAGAATGGCATACTTAAAACTAACCAAAGACAAAAAATTCAATTTTCCGAAAAACAATTTGATGTTCAAAAATCTCCTTCTTTAAAATGGCATATGACTGAACAAATTTCAGTTGGCATGCTGATCACTCCAAACGAATTTAATGAATTGGCTGTGGCTTGTGCTTATGCAGCTAAATATGAAGAAGTTAACTTTTTTTGTTTTTCACCAATAGATATTGATTTTGAGAAGATGTTAATTCGAGGTTATTTTTATGAAAATAAGGAATGGGTAGCTAAAATTGTTGAATATCCAGAAGTTATTTACGATCGTTTGCGTTTGAAAAATCACTCTATGTTTAATATTGTCTACGATGAATTAGAAGGTATACCTATCACGAATCAATTTAAAGGTGGTTCACTGAGTAAATTAGAGGTATATAATAAGCTATCTCAAGATGAGGATGTAAGTCATTATGTTATACCCTTTAAAAGAGTGGAAAGGGTAAAAGACATAGAAAATTTTATTGACAAATTTAATGAAATAATTATCAAACCTGAAGTAGGTTCCTTTGCTATGGGGGTTCATTACGTTTATAAAAAGTCTATTGATGAATATGTCATAATAGAAAAAGACAAGAAAAGAACAGTCAATTATATTACATTTACGAATTATTTTAGAAAATCACTTAAGAAAGATACTTTTATTGTTCAACAATATATATCCACACGTACAGTAGATGACCGGCCATTTGATCTAAGGGTTCATATGTTAAAAAATGGACATAACAAATGGGAATGTGCGATCAAGTATGTAAGAATCGGCTTTAATTATGCTACAATTTCAGCAGCCAATAGAGGTGGACAAATTTCAACTTTGGAAGGCTTTGCATTTAGAAACATTTCCAATATGACTTTAAAAGAATTAGATGAAAAAATTGAGTTTATGACCCAAGCGATTGCTCTATCATTTGAAGAATCAAGAGAACATGCTATTAATGAAATAGCTTTTGATATAGCAATAGATGAAAACTTAAAGCTTCATTTAATTGAGATTAATGTGAATAAACCGGGCATTGTATTTCAACATTTTCAAGTGGCGAAATTAACAATTGATTATTGTAAATTCTTAGCTCAAATTGATAAATGAGGGTGATAATATGAACGAAGAATTAAGTCAAGATGAGATTCATGACAGACTATTTCAATTGTTAGTTAAAATAAATGATATTTTCAAACAACATAATATCACTTTTTTTTTAAGCTTCGGAACTTTATTAGGAGCAGTGCGACATAAAGATTTTATACCATGGGACGACGATTTAGATATTCATATTCCTGAAGAATCGTTTTCAGAAGCGATGGAATTGTTAAAAGCGAAACTGGGTAATGAGTGCGCTATAGTTGACCAATCCTCGCAACAGATAACGTGGGATATAGATACAAGGTTGACTGATAAAAAAACGTTAATATATGATGAGTCGGGTCAAAGTTATGAACATGGTTTGTTTATAGATTTTTTCAAAATGAAAAAAATTAATAAATTTAACAGATTAAATTACTCTATCTTAAAAATTATGGATAACAAAATCAATTTTGCTAGTTATAAAATTACTAAGTTCATATTCATTTTAATTAAACTGTTGAATAAAATGGTTTATTTATCGATAGAAAGACTATCCATAAATAAATCATTGGTAATAAGTGATAGAATCTTAGGTGGTATTTATGAGTATGAAGAAGTTTTTCCTTTGATGTTAGTATCTTTTAGATATGATTCATTTCATGCCCCTAAAAATGCAGATGAAATATTAAGGGAACAGTATGATAATTATATGAATATACCTAATCCAGAAAATAGAGTTAAACACATATCAAAATGTATTTGGAGTGATCGATAATATGACCTTATTTACGATAGGGCCAGTAGAGATGTTTCCAGAAGTATTAGAAGCTGGGAAAATCCAACCACCTTATTTCAGAACAAAAGAATTTTCGGATATCATTTTGAATATAGAGAAAAGAATTAAGAAAATGATAGGAACAAATGAGGCGTCAAGGCTAGCTATTTTAACTTCATCAGGCACAGGAGCAATGGAAGCCTCAGTAATGAATGTTTTCAATGAAAATGATAGACTATTAATAATTAATGGTGGTAATTTCGGAGAAAGATTTAGGAAAATTTGTGAATTACATAAAATCCCATATGACACATTGACATTAAATCCCGATGAGAAACTAGGAGCAAATCATTTTCTTCCATACAGAAATAAAAAATACACTGGAATACTTGTTAATATTCATGAAACTTCTACTGGACAATTATATCCCATTGATATCATTAGTAATTTTGCATCAGAGAATAATTCATTGTTAGTAGTTGATGCAATTGGTTCATTTTTAGCTGATCCTTATGCAATGGATGAATACGATGTTGATGTTACCATAATTAGTTCAAATAAGGGTTTGGCGTCAGGTTCAGGGTTAGCGTTTGTTGTTGTTAATACCAGAGCTTACAAATCGATATTAAATAATAATGTTAAAAGTATTTATTTTAATTTAACAGATTACTTTGTAAACATCGAAAGAGGACAAACTCCATATACGCCTGCAATCTCGGTCTTACTTCAAGTCGAAGAGCATTTAAAAATAGTAGAAAATATGGGGTGGGATGCTTATATGGAAGGTATAGAAAAAAGAGCAGAACATTTTAGGGCAAGTATAGATAGAACTAAATATGATATCCCTAATTACAATCTATCAAATATGTTAACACCTATTTTTCCTATTAAAAAAAATGCGATTGAAATTTATCAAACGCTAAAACATGATAACAATTTAATTCTTAATCCGTCAGGTCCTCCTCATTCAAATTCAATGTTACGTGTTGGTCATATAGGAAATATATCAGATAGTTCATTAAACTTGCTAATATGTCTATTAAATAAAATTTAAGGTTGGGATTATATGAAAGTTATAATTATGGCCGCTGGAGTAGGGAGTAGGATAAGTGCAGATATAGAAGGTTTACCCAAATGTATTTTGCCTATCGATAAAATGCCTCTTATTCGTCGAACTGTCAGTGAATTCCTTGAGTATGATTTTGAAGTGATCGTAGTTGTAGGGTACCAGAAAGAAAAAGTAATTGAATCTATAAGTGATTTACCTGTTAAGATAATAGAAAATCCTTTTTACAGAATTACAAATAGTATTGCTTCATTGTGGTTTGCTAAGGATTATCTAATAGAAGATACTATCATTATGAATGGAGATGTGTTTGTTACTTCAAAGATTATAAAACAAATTATTCACAGTGATAAATCCCCATTAATGTTAATGGATAATACTAGAATTGAAAATGGTGATTATTATTTAGGAGTAGAAAAAAATTGTATAACACACTACGGAAAAAATTTACCATTATCTCAAAGAAGTGGAGAATATGTAGGATTAGCAAAAGTTAAGAGCAAAGATATAGTGGATTTTAGAGAGAACTTAATTAAATTAATAGACAAGGAATGTTTTTATTATTGGTGGGAGGATACTCTTTATGATTTGGCTGATGAACAACAAGAAGTATATGTAGAGGACGTTAATAATTGTTACTGGTCAGAAATTGATTTTTTAACTGACTATGAAAAAATATTGACTAAATTTAATGAGCAATTCTAACTGAGTTAGAATCTAATTCTCTCTCAGTTAAAATGTATAGTGTTTTAAATTGTTAGAGTAAAATGTTTGTGGGAGAAAAAATACCTCGTCTTTTGATGTTGGAGTCGATCGACTTCAATATCAAAAGACGAGGCGAGCAAGCGAAGCGCGGTAGGCGAGCGTTTTTAATGAAAAAGAGGACCTTCTTTTGTATAGTTAAGTCACAACAACAACT
>NZ_FMYI01000006.1 GCF_900096905.1 Pelagirhabdus alkalitolerans
GCTATGTTGAAGGCATTAACAACCAAACCAAGGTTATTAAGCGTAATGCCTTTGGTTTTGGCCGGTTTGATCGGTTTCGATTAAAAGTTTTATTGCATCATCAATATAAAGATGTGAAGATCCGAATTGCATAAAAAAATAAGGAGTGAGCGTTAGCTCACCCCAACATTTGACTTAGAACCCTTTTTCTATGTCGAAAAGATCTATAGTTTTTAGGGTTGTATAATTTCAAAATACTGTTAATCTATACGTATAAAACCAAATATTGACAAGGAAAGAGGTGCTTATTAAATAGTCGGGTTAAGGGAGCGATGATTGCTACAGCTGTAAAACATCATGATCAAACTTAGTTAAAAAATTTAACGGAGG
Organism: Pelagirhabdus alkalitolerans; assembly: GCF_900096905.1. Lineage (GTDB taxonomy): Bacteria > Bacillota > Bacilli > Bacillales > Amphibacillaceae > Pelagirhabdus > Pelagirhabdus alkalitolerans. The sequence continues at coordinate 370 of NZ_FMYI01000006.1, forward strand.
TTTGTAAAAATGACGTTGTTAAGGAAAACAAAGTATGCGTTGATGGCTATTTGTTTCATTAGTTTATTAGCAACAACAAGTGTTTTTGCAGCAGTTACTAGCAATGAACTCGGTACGCACGGTGGATATGATTATGAGTTTTGGAAAGACAGTGGTGGATCTGGGTCAATGACGCTCGGCAATGGTGGAACCTTTAGTGCTGAATGGAGTAACGTTAATAACATTTTATTCAGAAAAGGGCAACGGTTTGATGAGACGAGAACGCATCAACAGATCGGTGATATTTCAATTGATTATGGAGTCAATTACCAGCCTAATGGGAATTCCTATTTAACAGTTTACGGTTGGAGTGTCGATCCGTTAGTGGAGTACTATATTGTGGATAGCTGGGGAACATGGCGACCACCTGGTGCAAATTCTAAAGGTACAGTGCAAGTTGATGGCGGAACCTATGACATTTATGAAACAACACGTGTTAATCAACCGTCAATTAGAGGAACACAAACCTTCCAGCAATATTGGAGTGTAAGACGAGATAAACGCACGAGTGGAACGATCTCAGTTAGTGAACACTTTAGAGCTTGGGAGCAGCACGGTATGCCTTTAGGGAATCTATATGAAGCAGCGTTAACGATTGAAGGTTATCAAAGCAGTGGACAAGCTAATGTTTACCGCAATGTTTTAAGCATTAATGAAAGTGGATCAGGTGGTTCTAGTGGTTCAGGCCCAACGAGAGTTGAAGCAGAATCTATGACACTTGGTGGTCCTTATGCAAGTCGCTCGTACCATCCATTTGATGGTGTGACTTTGTATGCTAATGGTGACTCAGCTTCTTATACGCAGTACTTTGCTAATGATACGCATACGTTCTCGTTAAGAGGCGCTTCTGATGGCCCTAATTTAGCGAGTGTAGATCTGATGATAGGTGGAGAGTACAAAGGAACCTTCTATTATGGAGATGAGCATCCGGCTACCTATACCATTGAAAATGTAAGGCATGGAACAGGACATCAGGAAATTGAATTAATTGTGACGAGCGATAATGATACGTGGGATATACACCTTGATTATTTAGAGATCCATTAAGATATGTCCTATAATTGAACAAAAACCCTCTCATTCATTTAAAAGTGAACGAGAGGGTTTAATCATTATTGGTCTGTTTTTTCACGTACAAATGCTTCGACTTCTTCAGCAGTTGACATGCTAAGAATTTCGTCTTTGTATGAAGCAAGTTCTTCTTTCGACAGATCTTTAATCTGTGTACGTGCTGGAAGAATTGATGTTGCGCTCATACTAAATTCATCAAGTCCTAGACCAAGTAAGATTGGAATAGCGATTGAATCGCCAGCCATCTCACCACACATACCTGCCCATTTGCCTTCAGCGTGAGCTGCTTCAATCACGTTATTTACGAGATTTAAAATAGCAGGGTGGTACGGTTGGTAAAGGTAAGAAACTTGTTCATTCATACGATCTGCAGCCATTGTGTATTGAATTAAATCGTTCGTTCCGATACTGAAGAAATCAACTTCTTTAGCGAATTGACGAGCAATAACGGCTGTTGAAGGGATCTCAACCATGATACCAACTTCGATATCATCTGAAACGTCATGACCTTCTTCTTTTAACTTGTCTTTTTCTTCAAGTAAGATAGATTTTGCTTCTCTGAATTCATTCAAAGTAGCAATCATAGGGAACATGATCTTCAAGTTACCGTAAGTACTTGCACGCAAGAGAGCACGCAATTGCGTACGGAAAATATCATCACGCTCTAAGCACAGACGGATTGCACGGAAACCTAAGAATGGATTCATCTCATCAGGTAAGTCAAGATAGCTTAACTCTTTGTCGCCACCGATATCAAGTGTACGCACGACAACCGGCTTGTCCTCCATTTGTTCAAGAACGGCTTTATAAGCATCGAATTGTTCTTCTTCTGTTGGGAAATCACTTTTACCCATATAGAGGAATTCAGTACGGTATAAACCGACACCTTCGCCACCATTGTTAATAACACCTTCAACATCTTCTGGTGTACCAATGTTAGCAACTAATTCAACATGCTCGCCTTCTTTAGAAACAGTAGGTTCGTCTTTTAATTGTGCCCAAATTTCTTTTTGTTTTTCAAAATCATCTTGCTTTTGCTCATAAGTTGTAATCTCTTCGTCACTTGGATTAATGATCACGTGTCCATCAATACCATCAACGATAACCATATCGCCATCTTTAACGTCTTTAGTAACAGTTTTCGTTCCTACAACAGCAGGAATTTCTAAAGAACGTGCCATAATAGCTGAGTGAGAAGTACGGCCACCAATATTAGTGGTAAAACCTTGAACAAATTGTTTATTCAATTGAGCCGTATCAGAAGGTGTTAAATCCTCTGCAATAATGACGACCTTTTCATCAATAAGCGCAGGATCAGGGAAAGAAGCCCCTAGTAAGTGGGCCATTACACGTTTCGTAACGTCTTTGATGTCAGCTGCACGTTCACGCATATAGGCGTTATCCATACCTTCAAACATCGTGATGAACATGTTAGCTGTTTCATCAAGCGCTGCCTCAGCATTAACGCTTTCATTATTGATCTTATCTTCCATAGGTGTAATTAATTCTGGATCACTTAATACAAGCAGGTGAGCTGAAAAGATTTCAGCATGCTCTTCACCTAAAGTTTTACGAGCATTTTCTTTGATCTTCTCTAGTTCATTTTTTGATACATCAAGAGCATCATTTAAACGCTTAACTTCTGCTTGAGTGTCGTCGACTTTCTTTGTCTCAAAAGAAAGATCGGGTGTTTCAAGTGTATAAGCTTTAGCAATTGCTACACCGTTAGATGCAGCAATTCCTGTTAAGTTTGTCATAGAGAATTACTCTCCTAAGCCTTCTTGTTTAATTACTTCATAGATTGCATCGATTGCTTCTGCTTCGTCAGAACCTTCAGCAACGATTTTAATTTCAGCATCTTTAGGGATACCTAGAGACATAACACCCATGATTGATTTCAAGTTAACTGACTTACCATTGTATTCCACGGTAACGTCTGAAGCAAAGTTACCTGCTTTGTTTACAAGCACCGTTGCGGGTCTTGCGTGTACACCTGTTGAATCTGTAATTGTTACTGTTTTTTCAGCTGCCATTTTAAAAAACCTCCTAAGAATATTTGATTATATTTTTTCAGTATACCACAAGTTAATTTTACTTTGTTTTGTACTGATATTTCAAGTATTATGATAAAAAACAACGTAAAAAGATGTGTTGTTTTTTTCCTTTGCTTAAGTGAAAAAACTACACCTACTTCCAGTATACGCAACCATTACCATACCACCTATTGTTTGATAAGTCCACTAGATAATAATCACGTTAAATGTTTTAGATATCGCTTTCTTTAATGTCAAACGTGTGAAGTAGCGCTTCCACATCTTTTTTTTCGGCTAGATCTTCTTTAAAAGCAGTGGCGCTACCGGATGCTACAGCGAATCGAAATGCTTCTTTTGTCGATGAATTCTTGTTTAATCCTGCCAGGAAACCTGCGACTGTGGAATCTCCTGCTCCGACGGTATTGATCACTTCTCCTTTGGGTGCTTTTGCGATCATTACTTGCTTATCATTGATATAGACTGCACCGATAGAACCCATTGAGATTAAAACATGCTCAGCACCTTTTTCTTGTAACCTTTTCCCATACTCAATAGCTTTCTCAACTGAATCGATTTTAACATCAAATAATTCAGCTAATTCATCTTGATTAGGTTTCACTAAAAATAAAGGAACACCTAATAATGCCTTGAGTGAGTCACTCGATGTATCGGCTATCACTCGAACACCACGAACTTGCGCCTGTTGAGCAAGTTCAACATACAAATTAGAGGGAACGGATTTAGGTAAACTCCCGGCTAAAACCAGCGTATCATCTGATGTCATTTGTTTTATTTGCTTCTTTAATTGGTCAAGTACTAAATCGTGAATCTGACCACCAGGACCATTAATCTCGGTTTCAACATGTGATTTCAGTTTTAAATTAATACGGGTTGGATAATCTGTTTTGATAAATTGCGTCTCAACACCTTCTGCTTCTAAAGCATCAGTAATAAACGTTCCGGTAAACCCACCGACAAATCCAATGGCCGTATTTTTTGTATCGAGTCTGTTTAGTATTCTTGAGACATTCACACCTTTTCCGCCCGGATAGTAGGCAGGTGAGGATCCGCGGTTTAGCTTTCCTTCATTTAATTGATCAACGTGTAAAATGTAGTCAACAGAAGGGTTAAGGGTGCATGTGTAGATCATGATTCCACCACCAATACATTTGTATTCTCTTTTAATTGAGTTAAATCCGATTGATCAATCTCATCAATAATTAACGTTGCTTCATTTAATGAAGCAATTTTAGCAAAGCTATTTTGTTTTAGTTTCGACTGATCGGCGACAATATATGCCTTTTTACTTTTTTTAAGAGCTTTGTTTTTAATGGCAGCTTCTTCAGGGTCTGGGGTTTGATAGCCATTTATAAGATCAATCGCATTTGTACCGATAAAAACAGCATCAAAATAAAATGAATCAAGCGTTTTGATCGCATTTGCGCCAATAAGAGCCTGTGTTTTTGATTTAACTTTGCCACCAATTAAATAAGCTTCAATAGCATATTGATTAAGTCGAGTCACAATATTTAACCCATTTGTGACAACAGTTACGTTCTTATCCTTTAAATAGGGAATCATTTCGTATGTTGTACTTCCTGCATCTAAGTAAATGCAATGTTGATGTTGAACAATTGAACTCGCTAATTCAGCAATCCTTTTTTTGGCCTCTGTTTGTTTGTGTTCCTTTTCAGAATATGAATATTCATGTTGTATCGGCTGAGGTAGAGATGCGCCGCCATGTACACGGTTTAATAACCCTTTCTCTTCTAAATCAGTCAAATCACGTCGGATCGTTGCAGGTGATGCGTCCGTTAATTCAATCAATTCATTGACAGTCACTAAGTGCTTTTTCTTTAATTGTTGTATAATGATGTCGTGACGTTTAGCTGTTAACATGAGTACCTCCTTTGATCGACTTTCAGTATGATAACGCTTATTAATAAGCATAATCGAAAACGATACACAAATCAATCATTTTCAATCAAAAACAATCATTTCGTTTTTGTGTAAGCCTTTTTATGATTGCTTGAAAATAAACTTGCAGTTGCAAATAGATGTATGCTAAATTAGTAGTAGTGTTTGAATAGAGTCTTTATGTTCAAATAGGTTTAAGTTCGCTTAGGAGGTGACGCAACTATGGAAGGTGTTGCGATAACATTATTAATCATCGTTTCAATTGCATTAATTACACTTATTGTTTTACAGTCTGGAAAAAGTCAAGGTTTATCAGGAGCCATTTCAGGTGGTGCTGAGCAATTATTTGGGAAGAAAAAAGCAAGAGGACTAGACGCTGTCTTACAAAAGGCAACGATCGTTGTCGCTGTTTTATTCTTTGTTTTAACCTTTTCATTAGCGTATATCATATAAATGTAAACCCTCTTTAGTCAGTAAAGATGACTAGGGAGGGTTTTTTAAACATTAGAGGCTCTTAATGTGCAGTCTTGTTTTAATTTTGGTATGATTAGGTAAAAATTATACGATCAAGAAAAATGAGCAAGGTTGTATAGAGAGTGCAGAAAGGACGAATGAAATGAATCAACAAACACCAAAACCGTTTATGTTTAAAGAAGGCGAAAGAGCGGTATTACTATTACATGGGTTTACCGGACACAGTGCAGATGTTCGGATGCTAGGTCGTTTTTTACAAAAGAAGGGTTATACATCTTTAGCCCCAATCTATCGTGGTCACGGGAAAGCACCAGAAGATCTCGTTGAGGGAGGTTATGATGCTTGGTTTAACGATTGCTTGGATGCATATCGGCAATTAAAAGATGAAGGCTATAAAAAGATAGCTGTCGTAGGATTATCATTAGGTGGTGTATTAGGATTAAAGCTTTCATTGAATGAACCTGTTGTCGGCGTGTCACCTATGTGTTCACCTATGTTCTTTAATAACCAAGATCAACTCACCAAAGGTTTCCGTTATTTCTCAACGGAGTATAAAAAACGCGAAGGCAAAAGCTCAGAACAAATTGATTCTGAAGTGAACCAATTAGTTGCTGATGCGCAACCATTATTTGAAGACTTAGGTCAATTGATTAAGGATGTACGTGAACAACTTGATCATATTTACACGCCAACGTGTGTGATCCAAGCGACAGATGATGTGATGATTGATACAAGCAGCGCACAGTATATCTACGATCATGTTGAATGTGATCAAAAATCACTCGAGTGGTTTGATGAAGCAGGTCATGCTATTACACTCGGTCCTAAAAAAGAGGACGTTCATGAAACGATTTATCAATTTTTAGAATCGTTGAATTGGGATTAGTCCATATTAATGAAAGAAAGAAGGTGAAGACGTATGGAAAATTTAGATGAGCTCGTACTTAGTTATATTACGGATGAAGCACAAAAGCCAGTTAAAGTAGATGAAATTAAGGATAACATCAATATTGATTTTGAAGACCCTGAGAATTTTAAGGCATTGATTAAAACATTAAATGCGTTAGAAGATAACGGACAATTGATTTTAACACGGAAAAACCGTTATGCATTACCGAATCGAATTGGTCTAATAAAGGGTCGAATCCAAATGCATAAAAAAGGATTTGCATTTTTATTACCAGAGGACGAAGGTACGTCCGATGTGTATATCAATCCAAACGATTTAAACGGGGCTATGAACAACGATGAAGTGTTTGTTCGAATCGAGACAGAATCAGTTGGAGATAAGCGTCTTGAAGGGGTCGTTGAGCGTGTGTTAACCCGTAATACGACGCGAATTATTGGAACGTTTGAAGATAAAGGGAGTTTTGGGTTTGTCGTTGCGGATGATAAACGAATCCCTAATGATATCTTTATTAAGAAAAACGATACGTTGGGTGCAGTGACTGGACATAAAGTGATTGTTGAAATCACGAAGTTTCCAGAAGGCGCTATGTCTGCTGAAGGACATGTTATTGAAATTTTAGGTCATAAGAACGACCCGGGAATGGATATTATTTCAATAATCCATAAACACGGGATTACAGTCGACTTTCCTGATGAAGTACTTGAACAAGCCAAGAACGTACCAGATCATATTGACCCAGATGAGTTAAACAATCGTCGTGACTTAAGGGATAAACCTATTATTACAATTGACGGTGCAGACGCAAAAGACTTAGATGATGCTGTCTTAGTAGAAAAACTAGATAATGGTCATTATAAATTAGGGGTCTATATCGCGGATGTGTCCTATTATGTTGAAGAAGGGACACCGATCGACGAGGAAGCATTCGAAAGGGGAACGAGTGTTTACTTAGTCGATCGCGTTATTCCGATGATTCCACACCGTTTATCAAATGGTATTTGTTCATTAAACCCTAATGTGGATCGTTTAACATTAGGATGTGAAATGGAGATCACGACAGAAGGTGATGTTGTCAGTCATGATATTTTCCAAGCTGTTATTCATTCTAAAGCGAGAATGACGTATCGTGAAGTAAATCAAATTTTAGTCGATCAATCAGAAACGGTAAGAAATCAATATGCTGAATTAGTTCCGATGTTTGAAGAAATGGAAGGACTAGCCGAAACCCTTCGTAAGAAACGCTTTGATCGCGGCGCGATTGATTTTGATTTTAAAGAAGCGGCAGTTAAAGTTGATGAAAATGGTCATGCTCAAGATGTTGTATTAAGAGAACGTTCGGTTGCTGAACGGCTTATTGAAGAGTTTATGCTCGCAGCAAATGAAACGATCGCTGAGCATTTCCACTGGTTAGATGTACCGTTTATTCATCGGATTCATGAAGATCCAGATGAAGAACGTCTGCAAACGTTTTTCGAGTTTGTTGGACAATTTGGCTTGAATGTAAAAGGTGTTGCGAATGATGTTCACCCTCAAGCCCTGCAACAAGTACTTGATGAGGTGAAAGGTGAACAAGAGGAAATGGTCATTTCTAAGTTAATGCTTAGGTCGATGAAACAAGCGAAGTATGACCCGGAAAGTGTCGGTCACTTTGGTCTGGCGACGGACTTCTATACCCATTTCACATCTCCAATCAGACGGTATCCAGATTTAATTGTTCATCGATTAATCCGGACGTACTTGATCAATAAAAAACTGGATAAAGCAACACAGAATAAATGGAGCAGTCAATTACCTGAAATCGCAAAACACACCTCAGAAAGAGAACGTGTGGCAGTCGATGCTGAACGTGAGACAGACGACTTGAAAAAAGCCGAATACATGCAAGACAAAGTCGGTGAAGAGTTTGATGGTGTGATTAGTTCTGTAACAGGCTTTGGTATTTTTGTTGAATTAGAAAATACGGTTGAAGGGCTTGTGCACGTTAGTGAATTAACAGATGACTACTATAAATTTGATGAGAAAAGCCATGCGATGATCGGTGAAAGAACGGCTCAAGTGTTTCGGATGGGTGATGCGATCACAATCCGCGTTTCTGGAGTCAATTTAGAAGAACAAGCCGTTGATTTTGAAGTGGTTGGCATGAAAAAACAAGCACGACGAAAGCCGAACACAAATCAATCTAATCATAAGCCGAAAAAAGAAAAAGGAAAGAAAAAAGACAAGGGCAAAAAGAAAAATAAAGGCAAGAAAAAAGGAAAAGTCGCTCCACCAAAAGCGAAAAATAAAAAGAAATCCTGAAACGTCAAAAAGCCCTCATAAGATTGAGGGCTTTTTGCTTAAGAATGAATGCTGGATTATGTGTTGTAACCGTAAAGTATCCATCCATCTGATGTTTCAAAGGCATCTAGATCCGGTATTTTCTGATAAGCATCGGGCGTGAAGTTAAACCATGCTTTACGTGGTTGATCTGATTGAGCTAAGTAATGATCAACGGTCTCAAATAGCCCAGGTTGAGTAAAGTAATCATCCCAAAAATAACGAACATGCCCGTAAGCCTCTCGCTTATAATCATCATCGATCAAGAGCCACCGTGTGACGTCAGGATTATGAAAGAAACGTGTCACCTTCAACTTATCATCTGGTAACAACTCATCTGTAAAAGGAAATGGATAATAACATTCATATGGATAAATGCTCATCGTACCTTCACTTGAGAGTTCATTTAGAATACGACGTTTTGTATTTAAATCTGTGACTTCATTCCAAATAGGCCCACTCGTTGCACCTAGCTTATCTCGATTGATGAGTGGAAAGCTATAAAACGTTTGGATTGGATTGAAGTTTAGTTTATTTAAGACTTGTCTAGCACTTGTGTTGTGAAGATTAGTATAGCCGCCTAAAAATGAGATGTGTGGTTGATTTTTTAAGTGTTGAATGATATGTGTTAATAAAGACGTTGCATACCCTCTCCCACGAAAACGTACGTCACTTCTCAGACGCCCTAACATGGCGTAACCACCAGGATAAAGAGTGTAACCAGCCGTCGCTACTAACTGATTATCAATAAAGAATCCGTATATTTGATTATGAGGCGGTGTCGTTAATCGTTCGAATATATCAATCATATAATCGGTCTCAAGACCCGTTTGCATCTGTTTGTAATGCGCTAAATCATCTATAGTTAATACGCGTATCGTCAAGTAAATGTCCCCCTTTATTTCCAAAAACATTTTACCTTATTTGTTTTTCTAGATTCAACTCTTAAGTCCTCAATTGTTTTCTATAAATGAACCTGTTAAACTATAAAGGCACAAGTAGGAGGGGATTTTATGCCTAAAGGTAACGGTAAAGCCGTCGCACAAAATAAAAAAGCAAGACATGATTTTTTAATCGAAGAAACCTATGAAGCTGGGCTCGTTCTTCAAGGGACTGAAATCAAATCGATTCGAGCTGGACGCATTAACATGAAAGATAGCTTTGCTCGTGTTGAACGTGGCGAAGTCTATTTACACAACATGCATATTTCACCCTATGAACAAGGTAACCGCTTCAACCATGAGCCGACGCGAACACGAAAATTGTTGCTTCACAAAAAAGAAATTAATAAATTGATCGGTGAAACGCAACAAGCAGGTTACTCACTCGTTCCATTAAAAGTGTATATTAAAAACGGCATGGCAAAAGTGTTAATCGGCTTAGGTAAAGGTAAGAAAAAATATGACAAACGTGAAGACTTGAAACGAAAACAAGCGAACCGTGATATGGATAGAGCCGTCAAGGAAGCATTTAAATAAGGGTGCTGACTTGAAAAAATCTTTAAATTTGTTATAATAAATGAAGTAGACAAAACACTATATGATGCTCAATGATCAATCCTTGAGCCTGTGACGTTTTGTCCCATTTTAACGATGGGGACGTTACGGATTCGACAGGGATAGATTGAGCTCAAGCTGCGTGTCGAGGTTACGGCTCGTTAAACGTTACCCGCCAATAATAACTGGCAAAGAAAACAATTTCTCTTTAGCAGCTGCATAAGCTTGCTAAAGGATCCTGCTTAGCATCGCCCATGTGCTAAGATTTAGGGTCTCAAATGAAGTGGGATACGCTAACCTCCACCGTCTGAGGATGTTAGAAGAGACTAATCAGACTAGCGACTAAGGACGCCTGTTGGTTGGCAGATTGGTTCGCGAAACACGAATAAACCGACTACACACGTAGAAGCTTGAGTGGCGATATCTCTGGACGTGGGTTCGACTCCCACCGTCTCCACCAATACATAATAAAGTGTTGGTGTGACAGCATTTTAAATTTCGTGATACTATTTGTGATACTAATTTAACGAAAATCAATACAGTATTTCCTTTTAAAGGCGTTCTCCATTTTGGGGGACGGCTTTTTTTGGGCTCTAAAATATATGTTGGGGAGAAGATACAATCGGGCACGCTGCTTTTATAAAAAGCGTGCGTGTGATTGACCACTCGCTTGCCGCGGGCACGGCCTCAACTAACTTAGGAAAGCAATGCACTTTCCTAAGTGGATTTTCGGCTCGTGCTGTTCCCGCAGGCGTCTCGTTGTCATCACACGATGACATAAAAAAGCACGCAAGCTCCTTATTTGTTATGATTTGTTTAGACGAACAAAAACCAACAAAAAGGAGTTGTGTGTACGATGTATTCTAACATCACTTTACCAGGATTAGAAGGGGTCATCGTGACAAAGGCTTATCAAAAAGAGGGTATCTATCACCTCCATGTGGAGCTGGAAAGACAGCCTCACAGCTGTTCTAAATGCCATCAAATGCCCCAGACAGTGCATAATTATCGCATGCAAAAGATTCAACACACGCAAGCTTTCGGAAGAGATACACACTTGTTTTATCGAAAGCGCTGTTATATCTGTAAAGAGGCAACGTGTCAAAAACAATTTTATGAAGATAATACGCTCGTCGCGCGTAATCAGCGACAATCTGTTGAGTTTAATCAAGCGTTATCAATCGAACTGATTCATGCCAAACATTTTTAAAGGTGTGGCGGGTCGATTTCATTTCTGTCGCTATATATACTGGGCTTTAGAACAGGTAAGAAGGCATGTTTAACATTCGTTTGATGCGTATGACCGAAAAAAGTGTAAACGAATGCGTCATGTTTTTTATAAGCATCAAGAAAAACTAACGGATAAACAACACTGGTATTTAGAGCACTACCTTCATAAATCAGATTATCTTGAAAGAGCTTATCAGTTGAAAGAGGGATATAGACAATGGTTTGAAGTAGCGAAGACCTGTGGCCAAGAAGGTTTAGGGGAGATCAAAGACACATTATATAGGTTTTACGATCTTGTCAGAGCGTCAGGGGTTGTTGAATTTGAGAGAGCTATTTCAACCTTTCACAATTGGCAAAAAGAGATTTTAAATAGCTTCGCTTTTGATTTGCATAATGCCTTTGGTTTTGGACGGTTTGATCGGTTTCGATTAAAAGTTTTATTACATCATCAATATAAAGATGTGAAGATCCGAATTGCAAAAAAATAAGAAGTGAGCGTTAGCTCACCCCAACATTTGACTTAGAACCTTTTTTTGAAAGGAAATTAATTAATGGGGATTATTGCAAAGTGTTGATTTATTTGCGGCAATTTTTAAATTTCTTAGTTTATATCATATAAAAATGAATTTGATTTATTGGAAAATGTTATTATAGTGTAGTTAATTCAATACTGACGAGTATGAAGTGGTTAAGCGTAATTACCCTAGCATGATCGTTTACCTTCTCTTGAGCCATAGGATACATGAATCTGAATCATTCAAGGGAAATGATTCGTTTATAAGTAAACGGGGAAATTTTTGGGGTCACAGGATATAGATCTATGTATAAACTGTAAGTAAATATACGTAAAAAGTTAGAAATAACTTGTTGCAACGTAACCAATAAAGATGGTTGTAACTGCTAAACTAAAGTAGGTTCTTACGCATTTTTGGGGATAATATATGCATCTATGAGTATAGGTTAGTCTATTTTTTTAAAAATTATGGTTGATAGAGAATTCTTAGACGTAAGAGAGGGAAACTTGCTCTTCCATACAACATGCGTTTAATAGTTTTCAAACGATTAACTTGACCTTCTAGGAAGCCATTGTTTTCATCAAGTTCTATAGCATTTAAAGTAGGTGAGAAATCAGATAATAGTCTTGAAATGAAGTGTGTGGTTAATGGATCATGTCGATCTTTCTCATATAAAATGAGTTCGCGAAACTCATGCATATCTCTGTCCTTTAGTGCTTGTCGAAAACTTGTGATGAACGCATAGAACGGTCTAAGCTTAGGATATTTCGTTAGTATCTCATTCATTATTTCCCTTTTCTTCTCATCTTCTAAATCATTTTGCCATAATATTTTTCTAACTTTTTTTCTATCGTAATAGCTATCAGGCTGTAACGTTTGGCCAGCCTTTTTCTTTTTACGTACACTCGCAACATAACATTTTAAAGCACCATAGGTTCCGGTATAATCTTTTTCTTTTAATTTATGATACATTGCACTAATGGTGAGACCGTCGGTCTCACACTGTATAACCTCTTGTTGAAAAGCATCTAAAGGTTTTGGGCGTTTTGTGCGCTTGAGAGATGGTGGTTCTGTCATCTCAACGTATTTCTTAACCGTTCGTCTGTCTATGTTCACAATGTCGCTAATTTTCTGAAGAGAATAACCTTCTTTTTTCAATTCTTTTATATGACAAGCCTGCTCCCATTTTTTATTAGCATTTTCTACTCGAGCTTTTTCACTTTTAGTTAATGATATCTCTTGTGGTGTTGATATGTTTTCCTGCATATCTTTCTTTATACGATTAGGTAACAGTTTTCTCAGTACGTTATCATGTAATGTCCATAAATTTTGTATGAGGTGAAAGCGATCGTGGATTTGTGTAATAGATGAAATGCCATCTAACACTTCTTTAAAACGCCTGTAACGATCACGTGTCACTTTTATAATCATTGTGTGTTCTTTAAACCAATTTTCTAAGGTTTCTTTCTCTCGATCTGGCAAGACATCAACGGGTTGGTGTGTGAGACCATCACAAATCAGCACACCATAACGATGACCTTTCCTCCAAGCAAAGTCATCGATCCCGACAAAAGGGACGAACCGAAGGTTCGATGTTCGATTGATAAATAATCCGAAGCAACGTATCATGACTCGTTGGCATCCCGAGTTTTTTACTCAATTGGGCACCTTTTATACAATTATTGACGAAAGCTATATCACGTAAAGTGTTTTCTAATCGAACCGTTCGTTGTTTAGACGGAAGTAACCAATCATAACGTTCAGTGAATACTTTACTTTCACAAGACGTGTTGGTACAAAACCATTTTTTACTTCTTAGATAAATCCTTACCGCTTTATTTTGAATAGGTAAATCATCAATCACCCTTGTGTAATGACTATGCGCGCGACAACTTTTCTGATGGCAATGCGGGCATGTGGCGCTTTTTGATTCTATAAATGCCACAACATGAATAATATCGGTTTCTTCTGATATTGATACAACGTGAATATGAGGGTCAAGTTTCGTGATAGAATGAAGCATAACAATCACCCCTTTCACTATACTATACCCTGTTTTAAATAACCCTTGTCCCCAAAATTGCGTAAGAACCCATTTTTACTTGACGCTTACAATGGTTTTTAATTCAATTAATAAAGATATCTCTCCCAGATATCTTTATTAAGAGTTTATTTGAGTCTCCTAGAAATCAGATTTTCATCCATTTTTATTTTTTTCGGAAATTGTTATAGCTTCTATAACAAGAATTTCATAGTGGGCATTTCTTAATACTTTTTTACTTTTGATAGAGTAAACTGTAAATCCAAAGAAAAATAGAAGTGTAAATAAAACTATAATTACTGTGCCTGCAACAGAAAATAATGAAGAAGGGTCTATCATTCTTAAGATTTCATTAGCTTCCTCGTGTTCTAAATCATCTAGGTTCAACTGAATGTTTTGTTCAGCAAGTATTTGTAACCAATTCCAACCAAGGGTTACAGCTGATATTGAAAAAGTTGAAAGTGCAACAAAATAGCTTAACATAGATGGTTGTAAATGATTATTTATATAGTCATTCTCACCATTATGAGATAAATGTGCTTGTATTCTACGTTTGATCATATATAGCTCTTCCAAAGAATGGTTTGATGACATATCTTTTGCCAAAGTTATATCGTCATTCATAGAATGCTTTTTTATTTTACCGTATCTACCTTCTAAATATTTAAAAACGTTCTTAGCTTGATTAAAGTCTCTTTTCATTATATCACCTTAGTTTATATCGGATAAAAAATTTAAATTATGAAGTTTTGTTTACTTATATATCAAAAATAATTTTAATAGTTTATGTAACTTACTTTTTTATAGAAAATAAGATAAAAATTAAAAAATAATGATTTCATAGTCTGCACAAAATGTGATACTAGTACAAACTTTTGTGTAAACTAACACCGAAGATAAATGTTTAGTTATAGTATTAAAAATGTTTAAGCAAAAACTTTTGTTTTTATTCAACTTCACACAACTAGTTACAAGAATCAAGAAACATTGTCATCGTTGTTATTGTTATTTCTACATAGTGTTTAGTAAACCTCTAACCGGTGTGAGTAAATCAGTTAGTGAGAAACCTCGAAATTTATTTTGGAATATTATCGTAATTCGCGTATTAATTCTTTAACCAATTGTAGATCAAAAAGTCGTTAATAGTTTTATACTTTATTCTTACTATAAGTAATAATGCTTAAGCATATATAACAGAATTTATAATTAAAATGAATTTAAGATGTATCTAAATATTCTTTTGAAATATTTTTTGTAGAATCAAAATAAAATGAGTAGCACAATAGTGATAGTGTTTCGAATTATTATTAACCTAAATTATTATTTTTTGACTTATCTGGGTTTGATACG
The DNA here is from genome assembly GCF_900096905.1 of Pelagirhabdus alkalitolerans. Classification (GTDB taxonomy): domain Bacteria; phylum Bacillota; class Bacilli; order Bacillales; family Amphibacillaceae; genus Pelagirhabdus; species Pelagirhabdus alkalitolerans. The sequence continues at coordinate 15,762 of NZ_FMYI01000006.1, forward strand.
GGAGTGTCTACACCGTTTATATTTCTAATATGATAGTTGTCATATTTGCCTGACCTTATTTCACTGACAAATTCGTTTTTTGACATGTTTGTTTTCCTATAATTATCACGAAATTCTTTATTTCTTCCAGTTTCATTTTCGTGAATAACTGAAACTTTTTTCCTACCCATATTACCACCTCTTTATTATTAATTATAAACACTATATATTGTGCTTGATTAAAAAATAACACAATATATATGCAATTGCAAAGATATAAAACTATATATTGTGTATAATTAAATATATAATCAATATATAGTGTTATATTTTAAAGTTATATATTGATAAAGTTTGGTTTTAAAAATCTATTAAAAATAAAATGCACGAAAAACTATTCTACTTCTTTAACAAATTTATAAATTACCTCCCTGTAGCCATAGATTTCATATTTCAAAATGTGTTCAAAACATGTTTAAGTACTAGTATTTTTATTCTGAATAAGTTATCATAGTATGCATAGAGGTAATAAAAAATAAAAGATCCTTGTAAGTTTTATAAGTCGTCTTCTTCAAAGAAAGAAGGCGACTTTTGTTTTATTTTAAATGTAGTCAGAAAATTCAGTAAACTTTTTAGTATGTAAAGTATCTAAAGTTCTTCGTACGATGAGAGGGGAAGGATAATGAATAATACTCAATTGATTAAAGAATTGGAATCGTATCACATAGGTAAAAAATATAATAGTTATATGAATTACGGAGCCCACATGGTGGAATCTGATGGTAAGTTTGGCGTGCGCTTTTTAGTTTGGGCACCGAATGCTGTTCAGGTTTCAGTTGTGGGTTCTTTTAATGACTGGGACGATCACGCTCATGCTATGAAATTAATTGAGGAAACAGGCGATTGGCAATTATTTATTCCCAATGTAAGTGAAGGGGATGTTTATAAATACAAATTGTTTTTGCCAGATGGGCGAGTCCTTTATAAAGCAGATCCATATGCGTTTTCTTCAGAAGTACGCCCTAATACATCATCAGTCATTGCAAATCCATTTGACTACGGTTGGCATGATGCTAAATGGCTTGAAAATCGTCAATCATTTGAGCCGTTAAAAGAACCTGTCAATATATACGAAGTTCATTTAGGGTCTTGGAATATGAAAAAAACAGGTCACTTTGATGATGAGTATTTTAAATCAGTTGATCCATCTAGTTTCTACAACTACCGGGAACTTGCTGATCAGTTGATTCCATACTTAAAGAAAATGCATTACAACTATATTGAAATCATGCCTCTAATGGAGCACCCATTTGATGGGTCTTGGGGGTATCAAGTAACAGGGTATTATAGTATCACAAGTCGTTACGGAACACCCGATGACTTGAAGTATTTAATTGATCAATGTCACCAAAATCAGATCGGCGTCATTTTTGACTGGGTGCCTGGTCACTTTTGTCGAGATGAACAAGGGTTAATGTACTTTGATGGAACTGAATTGTATGGTGATATTGATCATCCAAATTGGGGAACGAAAAAATTCAACTTTTATAAAAGTGAAGTTCGAAACTTTCTTATCTCAAATGCGTTATTCTTTTTTGAACATTTTCATATTGATGGTTTAAGGGTTGATGGTGTGACATCAATGCTTTATTTGAACTTTGGACTTGAAGGTGAACCGTATAAAAACAGGCATGGATCATCTGAAGATTTAGATGGCATTGAATTTTTAAAAGAATTGAATACGATCATTTTTGAAAAATATCCATTTGCAATTATGGCAGCGGAAGAATCCTCAAGTTGGCCTCAAGTGACACATCCAGTTGATGTGGGAGGACTTGGTTTTAATTTGAAATGGAAGATGGGTTGGATGAATGACACGTTAGATTATGTGGCGTTAGATCCTTTATTTAGAAAAGGAAGCCACAATAAAATTACATTTTCCATGCATTATGCTCATAGTGAAAACTTTTTACTCCCGTTCAGTCATGATGAGGTTGTACATGGTAAAAAGTCTCTCATTGAAAAATGCTTCGGGTCTTATGAAGAAAAGTTTAGAACATTAAGACTGATGATGTTATATCAATATACGCACCCTGGTAAAAAATTGAACTTTATGGGCAATGAAATTGCTCAATTTATTGAGTGGCGCTATTACGAACCCATAGAATGGTTTTTATTGGATTATCCGAACCACCAAGATCATCAAAGCTTCATGCAACAATTAAATAAACTGTATTTACGAGAAAATGCGTTATATAGTAAAGATTTTGAATCGAGTGGTTTTGAATGGTTAGATGCAGATAATTCTGATCAGAGCATTTTTAGTTATATACGACAAGGTGAAGATGAGGAAAAGCTCATTATCTTATTAAATTTCACACCCATTCACTATGATGCGTTCAGAATAGGCGTTCCTGCACCAGGGGATTACCGAGTTGTGATTCAATCTGATCAACCACCGTATAAACCAGAAAGAATCCGTTATATAAAATCTGAACCTATTCCACTTCATGGGAAGAAACATTCTATTGAACTTTCAATTCCTGGAACGACTGGCATGATATTAAAACAAAAACAATCAAAAAGATAAACCGAATTTCGGAAAGGTTTGATTAAATGTCAAAAAAATTCAGTCGTAATTATCCTAAATATCAACTGTTTTCCAAAGAATACATTAAAAATTTAACACCACAAGATCACTCGAATGGTTTTGATATACGTCCAGGTTTTTTTGATGAATATGGAACAACGGTTTTACCTAATGGTGTCAATTTCACCGTTCATTCTCAACATGCAACTTCTTTTGAGCTTGTATTATTTAAACGAGCCGCTGAACAGCCGTATGCAAAAATTCCTTTTCCTAAAAGTTATCGAGTCGGTAATGTGTATTCAATGATTGTATTTGATCTAGATATTGAGGAATTTGAGTATGCATATGTCGTTGATGGTCCGTATGCCCCTGAAGCGGGATTAGTGTTTGATCATACAAACTATTTATTAGATCCTTATGCAAAGGCTGTAAGTGGTCAAAGTGAGTGGGGGGTTAAGCCTTCATACGGTATGACATATCGGGCTCGTGTTGTTTCCAGTAATATGGACTGGGAAGAAAATCAGTCACCAGACATCCCGATGGAAGACTTGATTATTTATGAAATGCATGTACGCGGGTTTACAAAGCACCCCAGTTCAAATGTTGAAAACCCTGGAACATACCATGCGATTGAAGAAAAAATCCCTTATCTCAAAGAGTTAGGTGTGAATGCGATTGAACTCATGCCCATTTTTGAATTTGATGAAATGAGTGGGATGCGTGTTCATAATGGACGACGTCTTTATGATTATTGGGGATATAATCCTGTTAGCTTCTTTGCACCGAACACAGGCTACACATCAAATAGTGAATATAACCGAGAAGGAACGGAACTCAAAAAAGTAATAAAAAAATTACATGATCACGGAATTGAAGTCATCTTAGATGTTGTATTCAATCATACAGCAGAAGGAAATGAACAAGGCCCACATATAAATCTAAAAGGCTTTGATAACAGTGTTTATTACATGCTAACGCCTGATGGACAGTACTTTAATTTTAGTGGCTGTGGCAACACATTAAATTGTAATCATCCGATTGTAAGGCGCATGATCCTGGATTGTTTAAGGCATTGGGTGATCGAGTATCGTGTTGATGGCTTTCGATTTGATTTAGCTTCTATTCTAGGACGTAACGAAGACGGAACACCTATGAACAATCCCCCTCTTTTACAAAACTTAGCTTATGATCCGGTTTTAGCGAAAGTGAAATTAATTGCTGAAGCGTGGGATGCAGGAGGGCTGTATCAAGTTGGTTCTTTTCCTGACTGGAATCGTTTTTCTGAGTGGAATGGTAAGTATCGGGATGATTTAAGAGCATTCTTAAAGGGTGATGCGGGTTTTGCGCATACGGCGTGTGATCGGATTGCGGGTTCAATTGATTTATACCCACCGGATCTTAGACATACAAATCCTTCTGTCAATTTCATAACGTGTCATGACGGTTTCACATTAAATGATTTGTATAGTTACAACGATAAGCACAATTGGGATAATGGTTGGGACAACACAGATGGTGAGAATCATAATTTGTCATGGAATTGTGGTCATGAAGGGCCTACAGACGATCAACATGTCATAAAGTTAAGAAATCGAATGATGAAAAATGCCATGACCGTGCTGATGGCAAGTAGGGGAACGCCTATGATTTTATCAGGAGATGAATTTTGCAACACACAATTTGGAAATAACAATGCATATTGTCAAGATAATGATATTTCTTGGTTGAACTGGTCGCTACTTGAAGAAAATCAAGATATGTTTACCTTCTATAAAAAAATGATTCGTTTAAGAAAAAAACACCCCATTCTACGTCGTAGAACCAAGCAAGCTAAATGTGGGGTTCCGCATTTTTCTAAACATGGTATTAAACCATGGTATTTAAGTGATTGGGAAGAAGAGAGGGTTATCGGTGTGATGTTAGCAGGCCGAAACTTAGAAGATACAGAAGATGATTTAGCATATATTGCGATTAATGCCCATTGGGAATCACATACCGTTGAACTCCCGATGTTACCGAATCATTTGAAATGGCATTTAGCCGTTAATACAGATAAAGGAGAGGGGGAGGAATGTTTTTGTGATATAAGTGATATGCCTGTTGTAGAACATACAATAGAGTTAGCGTATCGCAGTGTGATCATTTTATTTGCATCGACCGCATGGTAAGACAAAAAGAAAAAGCCAACTAGAAAGAGGGTTGCATAATGAAAAAGCCAAATACAATTGCAATGTTGTTAGCTGGAGGCCAAGGAAGTCGATTAGAGCAATTAACGTCTAATAATGCAAAACCAGGTGTTATGTTTGGGGGTAAGTATCGAATTATTGATTTTAGTTTGAGCAATTGTTTTCACTCTGAAATTTATACGGTGGGCGTGATGACCCAGTATAAGCCGTTATTATTAAATCGGTATATCGGTAATGGTGGCGCGTGGGCACTCGATAAGGTTGACCAAGGTGTTTATATACTGCCGCCTTATATGCGAAAGGACCATGCTGAGTGGTATCGAGGAACTGCCGATGCAGTTTATCAGAACTTTGAGTTTATTGAGATGTATGATCCTGAATATGTCGTCATCTTATCAGGTGATCATATTTATCAAATGAACTATTCCTATATGATTGAAAAGATGATTGAGAAAGATGCGGATTTAACGGTTTGTGTGATGGAAGTGCCGTGGGAAGAGACGTATCGTTTTGGTATTGTTAATACGGATGATGATGACCGAATTATAGAATTTGAAGAAAAACCAGAAGACGCTAAAAACAATCTCGCTTCGATGGGGATTTACGTCTTTAAGTGGTCAGTCTTAAAAGACGTATTAACCGAAGATCGACAAAACGAGTCAAGTTCACATGATTTTGGGAAAGATGTGATCCCTAAAATGATTGCAGATCAAAAAAAAGTTTACAGCTATGTGTTTAATCATTATTGGCGCGATGTCGGTACAGTCGATAGTTATTATAAAACGAATATGGAATTACTAGAAGATCGTGATGATTTAGATTTAACATCTAATTATTTACGAGTCTATTCAAATAATGCAAACAGAGAGCCGCACTTCATCGCTGAAACTGGCTACGTGAAAAAAAGTTTAGTAGCAGATGGATCCTATATAGCGGGTTCAGTGTATCAGTCGATATTAGCGCATGATGTATTCGTTGAAGAAGGAGCCACAGTGAAGGATTCTATTATATTTGGTAATGTCACGATAAAAAAAGGTGCTGTAATTGAAAAAGCCATTATAGGTGAGGGGCTCATTATAGATGAGAACACTTCAATAGGCTCATTAGATTCCAGTGACGTGACATTAAGAACATAGTATAGGGGGGCGTAAGCATGAAACGAACAGTAGGGATTGTCATTAATTCTTCAAATCACTTAGATCTGGGTCAAATGATTCGAAATCGAAGTATCCATACGATACCAATTGGTGGTAAGTATCGTCTAATTGATTTTTCACTTAGTCAGTTGGTGAATTTCTCAGAAGATTTATATGTTGGGGTGATCGGATCTTATAATTATCGCTCGTTAGTTGATCATTTAAATCAAGGACAAGATTGGAGCTTTAGTCGTAAGAGTCATGATCTTACTTTATTGCAAGGCGATAAGCGCGCTAAGATTGGTTCAATTAGTCGGATCGCTCTGGATGACTTTTATGATAATATGCCATTTTTCAAAAAGCTTCCGCCTCATGTAGATCAAGTGATCATTAGCGGTAGTAACATTGTTTCTAATATCAATATGGATAAAGTAATGGAAACGCATCGAAAAACCAATGCTGATGTGACGATGTTATATAAAAAAGACTATCAAGGCGAGATATTAAATAAAGAAATCTTGATTAAACGTGACCAAGACCGGATAACTAACATTTATAATCGCGAAAATGAAAGTGGAGAAGACGGTGAAGTGTTTATTGACCATCTAGTGATAAAACGTGAATTATTTGATCAGATATTAGAGGAAGGAAATAAACGACGAGTTATTGACTTTATTGATCTTATTGAAGATAACGTGTCTAAATTAGATGTGAGGGGATATGAGGTTGAATCGTATGTAAAAATCATTAATTCCTTAAACGCTTATTTTGAATGTTCACAAGACATGTTGAAATGTCAGGTTCAACTTGAACTATTTAAAAATAAAGACCAACAAATTTTCACAAAATCAAAAGATAATCATCCAACTGTCTATAAGAAACAAGCACTAGTCAAGCAATCGATGATCGCAAGTGGTGCAGTTATTAATGGAACAGTTGAAAAAAGTATTGTGTTTAGAAATGTTGTCATTGAAGAAGGTGCTCATGTAAAAAATAGCATTATTATGCAGGGGACAAAAATAAATGCAGGTGCTTATGTGGAAAACGTTATTACGGATAAGTATGTCACCATTGGCCAAGGCGAATACCGAGCGAATCATTCAGACGCACCGATTTTCATTATGAATGACTAGTTAATCTGAAAGGAGCAACTCATGAAAATTTTGTATGCAACATCAGAAGCTTTTCCTTTTGCTAAAAGTGGTGGGTTAGGAGATGTCAGTGGTTCCTTACCTAAAACCCTCAAGAAAAATAACGTCGATATTCGAGCGATTATGCCATTGTATCAAGACATACCAGATCAATACAAAAAGGATATGCAATGGGTTGGTTCGTTTACTGTTCCGCTAAATTGGCGTGAACAAACATGTGAAGTATATATGTTATTGCATGAAGGCATTTGGTGGTACTTTATTAAAAATGATCATTACTTCGGTCGTCCGGGTTTATATGGTTACTTTGATGAAGCGGAACGGTTCTTGTTTTTCTCAAAAGCTGTTTTAGAATTTGTACCTCAGTATGACTTTTGGCCGACGATTATTCATTGCCATGATTGGCAAACAGCGGCTATCCCTGTTTTATTAAATAAACATTATAAACATCATTTTAAAAATTTAAAAACAGTACTCACGATCCACAATATTAAGTATCAAGGAATTTATGGTGCTGATACATTGTTTGATATTCTAGGTCTTCACCCTGAAGACATCACGAGTGACCTTGAGTATTATGGTGATGTAAATTTATTAAAAGCGGGTATGTACAATGCGGACTGGGTGACGACCGTTTCACCGACTTATGCAAAAGAGCTTGAACATGCTTATTTTGCAGAAGGATTAGATGGTGTGGTTCGTGACATAAAGCCTAAAATGACGGGTATTTTAAATGGGATTGACTACACGGTGTTTAATCCAGAAACAGATTCCTATATTGATTATACTTATAAAGAGGAGCCTGATAAAAAACGAAAAAATAAATTAGCATTCCAAAAAGAGTTAGGCTTACCACAGAGTGAAAAAACAGTCATGATCGGTATGGTTACTCGACTTGTGGAATTAAAAGGACTGGATTTAGTTTGTCGAATGATTGAAGAAATATTAGAAATGGACGTGCAGTTTGTCTTATTGGGCACAGGTGAGCATGGTTATGAAGAAACATTCCACTCGATTGAAACTAGGTTCCCCGAAAAAGCAAGTGCTCTGATTCAGTTCAGTCAAGAATTAGCATCTAAAATTTATGCAGCCAGTGATCTGTTCTTGATGCCCTCACGAATAGAACCGTGCGGGCTAAGCCAAATTATTGCATTAAAATATGGTGCTTTACCAGTGGTTCACAGAACAGGTGGATTGAATGATACGATTACGCATTTTGATTCAGAAACAGAGGAAGGAAATGGTTTCGTATTCGATCATTATAATGCCCACGAAATGTTAGAGGCGATCATGTATGCGGTTGATCTTTATCAAAATGAACCTGAAAAAATAGATCGAGCAATACAAAATGCATTCCAATCATTATTTGATTGGGAAAAAGCGGCATGTGATTATTATCATATCTATGAGAAAATTGATGTATAGAGTGAAATGCACACAAATAAAAAATGTTTAACACAAATTCAATAAACTTTAAAAATAAGAAAACTGAAACATGAGTTGAGAACGAACTCATTTTGTTTTAGTTTTTTTATTTTTAACGGTTGACATCTTAAAATGGATTTACTAAACTGTAACTGAAATCGATTTCAGAAATGCATAGTTCAAGAAAATTAGGTGAATCACATGAAGATTAAAGATATTGCGAAGCTTGCGGGGGTCTCACCTGCAACAGTATCACGCGTTATGAACAACAAAGGATACGTTAAAGCTGAAAAGCGAAAAGCAGTTGAGAGAGTGATTCGAGATGTGAATTATCAACCTAACGAAATTGCTAAGTCATTAAAAAATCAAAAATCCAAGATGATTGGTGTGATCGTACCGAAAATCAGTACTGAAACAGCCAGTCGAGTCGTTGATGGAATTACGACAGTCGCAAAAGAACACGGTTATCAATTAATCATTGCGAATACCAACTTAGATGTCGAAGAAGAAATAAGGTATCTTAATTTTTTATCTAATAAGTTAGTTGATGGGATTATCATGATGGCAACCGAAATAACACCCATACATGAAGAGGTTATGAGTCAATTAACGATCCCAATCGTCATTGTTGGTCAAAAGTTGGAAGGGTATACATCTGTTTTACATGATGATTACCGAGCATCTAAAGCAATGGTGAATTATTTAATTGATAAGGGACATACTGATATTGCATTTATCGGTGTTGATCCTAAAGATGAAGCTGTCGGCGTGATTCGAAAAAAAGCTTATACAGATGCTTTAGAAGAAGCGGGTATTTCAGTTTCGAATCAACAATTTGCGATCGGAGATTTTGAGATCGAAACGGCTTATAAGAGCATGGGTGAGCTACTGACAAGAAGTCAACCAACTGCAGTTTTTGCGGTTACTGATCACTTAGCAATTGGGGCGATTCACAGCATTTCAGATCATGGCTTACGGATACCAGATGATATATCCGTCGTTGGGATCGGGGATGTTAAATTAGCAAAATATTTTTCCCCTCCACTAACAACTGTACATTATATGTTCAAAACTAGTGGCATAAAAGCAGCAGAAGCTTTGTTTGAAAACATTCAAACCGGGGTAAGAAAAAACCAAGACATCATGATTGACTTTCAGTTTGAAGAAAGATCGAGCGTTTGCTCCATCATTAAATAAGGAGAGAGCCTCTTTCTTTTAGAGAAACTGAAATCGATTTCAGTTCAAAGAAAATCATTTATAATCACTTAGGAGGTAAACAACCATGCAGAACGAGAAAACAATTAAAAAGTTGTTAGAAGTCGTTGGTGGTAAAGATAATATTAAAAATTACGAACATTGTGCCACACGTCTTCGGATTATTTTAAAAGACGATAGTAAACTAGATAAAGAAGCAACAGAAGAAATTCCTGAAAATAAAGGATATTTCTTTAATACTGGTCAGCACCAATTTATTTTTGGTACCGGTAAAGTAAACGAAGTTCATGCGGATCTTAAAGAAGAAATGGGTGATGAGGACGAATCATCATCTAGTCAAGATGGTGACTTTAAAGATGACGTTTACCAAAACTTAAGTCCCGTGCAACGTGTTGTTCGTACTTTAGCAGATATTTTAGTACCTCTTATTCCAGCGTTAGTAACAACAGGTCTTTTAATGGGTGTTCGTGGTCTATTAGTCGAGCTCGGTATGGAATTTGATGACACATGGTTTGCTATTTTTGAAATGTTAACGGATACAGCCTTTGCATTCTTACCTGTTCTAATTGCGTATAGTGCGACGCGGAAATTTGGTGGTAACCCTATTATTGGTATAGTTGTTGGTTTAATGATGGTTGCCCCGCAACTTCCTAACGCATGGGTAGTGGCAGAAGGTGACGCCGATCCTATGAATGTTCTCGGTATACCAGTTGTTGGTTACCAAGGGTCAATTATCCCTGCTATTGTAGCTGGTTATTTAATTTCTAAATTAGAGAAGAATTTAAGAAAAGTCGTACCGCAAATGATGGATTTAGTTGTTACACCGTTCGTTAGTTTAACAGTAACAATTACAGTTATGTTATTAGTACTCGGTCCAATTTTACAAACTGTTGAATCTGGTGTTATTAATTCAATTGTTTATTTAATTGAAGCACCGTTAGGTATTGGATACATTGTTTATGGTGCCTTGCAACAAGTACTCGTTATTACAGGCTTGCACCACTCATTAAGTATTATTGAAATTAGCTTAATAGATGATACAGGCTTTAATGTTCTAAACACATTGGGTACAGCTAGTATGGCAGGACAGTTTGGTGCGGCGATTGCAACTGCAATGCTTATGAAGAATAAAGTTAAGAAAAGTAATGCTTTATCATCATCTGCATCAACACTATTCGGTATTACTGAACCACTATTATTCGGTGTAAACTTACGCCATATTCGTATTTTTGCTTCAGGTATGATTGGTGGTGCTGCTGGTGGCTTACTAACGTATATTTTTGGTTTAGCAGGTTCTGGATTGGGTATAACATTTATACCAGGTCTCTTATTATATACACACAGTATTGCGGCCTTCATTCAGTACTTCATCGTGATCGCTCTAGCATTCGGGGTAAGCTTTGTATTAGTAAGAGCCCAAGCTAAAGCCATTCGTGAAGAAGTCAACTAATTATAAATAAAAGTTAGGGTGAAACGTCAATTGTGCGTTTCACCCATACTATGTTTAGGGGGAAAAACATGCAAAGTAAATTATATGCAATTGGAGAAGCACTCATTGATTTTATTCCAAATGTAACCAATACTTCTTTAAAAGATGTTGAATCGTTTAAAAAAGTGATGGGAGGTGCACCAGCTAATGTAGCGGTTGCTGTTTCAAAATTAGGTGGAGACTGTAGCTTTGTTTCGAAATTAGGGAACGATGCATTCGGTGATCATATTACGGAAAGACTAATTGAGCACCAAGTTGATACAACGTATTTAGAAAAGACAGATGAAGCAAACACAGGTCTTGCATTTGTATCTTTGCGGGCAGATGGTGAGCGTGATTTTTCATTTTATCGTAAACCTAGTGCTGATATGCTTTTAACACGTGAAGAAGTTGATAAAATCAAGTTTGAATCAACGGATATTTTACATTTCGGATCTGTTGACTTAATCGATGCACCGATTAAAGGCGCACATGAATTGTTGATTGAACGAGCACATGAAGCAGGTGCCGTAGTCAGTTTTGATCCCAATGTTCGATTGCCACTATGGGATTCAGAGGAAGAATGCCAAACAACGATTCAATCTTTTATTCCTAAAGCAAATGTGTTAAAGATTTCAGATGAAGAATTAGAGTTTATTACAGGCATTAAAGATGAAACGAAAGCACTTGATTCTTTGTTTGTTGGTGCAGTGCATACGGTTATTTACACAATGGGTAAAGAAGGTGCGCGAATTCTAACAAAAAATGGGTTGAAAGCCTCGCATCATGGCTTTTCTGTAAAAGCTATTGATACAACAGGAGCAGGCGATGCATTTGTGGGCGCAACCCTTTATCAATTACAAAAACGATTAGATAATCAAGAAACTCTTGATTTACTTGATGAAGCTTCATGGGAAGATATGTTACAATTCAGTAATGGATATGCTGCTCTTACCACTCAAGAACACGGAGCTGTTGATGCTCTACCGACTTTAAAAGAGGCACGTATGTTCATCCAAAAGTAACTGAGATTTACATTGGAAATTAAGAGACGTAAGGAGTGGCGTTATGAATCCGTTACATCAAGAATTAAAACAGGTTTATCATTCGGATCAAATAGAAGCGAAAAAAAAGACAGTTAATCAAGACCCATGGCGACTTACTTATCATGTTATGCCACCAATTGGATGGCTAAATGACCCTAATGGCGTTTGTCATTTCAATGGTCGTTACCATTTATATTATCAATACAGCCCTCATGATGCTGTAGGCGGCATGAAATATTGGGGGCATAAGTCATCAACTGATCTTGTTCATTTTGAAGATCATGGGATCAAGTTGTACCCTGATGAGCCATATGATTTACATGGTGTATACTCAGGGAGTGCTTATATTAAAGATGACATGATTCATTATTTTTACACGGGAAATGTGAAGCATTTAGGTGATCATGATTATGTATCGTCAGGAAGAGAACAAAATACGATTCATGCGATCAGCACTGACGGTGGTTTTACAATTGAAAAACAAGCATGTGTTATTGGTGCAGACGAGTATCCAAAAGAGTTTTCAAATCATATTCGTGATCCTAAACTGTTTAAGTTAAATAGTCATTACTACATGATACTAGGTGCAAGAGATCGCGAAGATAAAGGACAAGTCATTGTTTATCGATCTTCTGATTTATTTAATTGGACTTATCAAGGTGTTTTTGCAGGTCCAAGCCCTGATCTTGGCTATATGTGGGAGTGTCCGGACTACTTTACATTAGACGGGCATGATGTTTTATTGATGTCTCCTCAAGGTGTAGAGGCTAAAGGACATGAGTTTCAAAATGTGTATCAATCGGGTTATATGATCGGACATCTAGATCCCGAAAATATTACATTCACACCCGAAAAGGACTTTAAAGAATTGGATCGTGGTTTTGATTTTTATGCACCACAGACGTTTGAAGACGAGTCAGGTCGCCGGATTATGTGGGCATGGATGGGATTACCACCTGATGATGACAATATACAGAACCCTACAATCGAACGTGGTTGGCAACATGCGATGACCATGCCTAGAGAATTGAAGATAATTGATGAAAAGTTGTATCAATTACCATTAGAGGAATATAAAGTGCTTCGCCAAGATGAAAAAGAAATGAATTTAACGATTTCTGGTCATCAAGAAGTAAAAGAATTAAATGGTGAGGTTTACGAACTGCAAATAGATGTTCATAGATGTGGAGATGAGTTATCCATTCATCTAAGACAAGATACAACCATTTCCTTTTCCAAAAAATCAGGCAAATTATCATTAAATCATGGCAAGTCAGGTTATGGACGTGATGAACGTATTATTGAGTTAGATGAACTTAAACAAGTGCGTGTATTTTCCGATATGTCATCTCTTGAAGTGTTTATTAATGGTGGGGAGTATGTCTTCTCAACACGTGTCTATCCAGAGCCAGGGCAAGATCAAATTAGTTTTTCTGGTGAAGGGTGTATCCATGTATCAAAATGGGTACTTGCTTCAACAAACGAAAGAGTTTCCTAATGAGGAAGCTCTTTTTTTGACGCCTCTTATAGTTGAATTAAAAACGTGCTATAATTTGATCAATATAAAAAAAGGGTGATGCATATGCTTAAGATAAGAGATATTGAGATCGGATCTGGAAAACCTGGTATTTGTTATCCGATAACTGCTAAGAATTCACATGAATTACAGGATCAAATCGAATTTTTATTATCAAAAGAACCGGATATGATTGAATGGCGGGTTGATTTTTATCAAGAAGAAAATTGGATAGAAGCCTTGCGAAAAGTACGAGAAAACTTTCAAAATCAAGTCATTATTTTTACATTTAGAACGTTAAAAGAAGGTGGCGAACGTTTTATAACAGATGAGGATTACCGAATTATGAACGAGAAAGCTATTGATTCGGATCTCGTAGATATCGTTGATGTAGAGCTATTAACCTCTGAGGAAATTAGAAAACGTATAATGACGAAAGCAATAGAGCATAATATACATACTATTGTTTCTTATCACAATTTCAACAAGACACCTTCAAACGAGGACATGATACGTTTTATAGAGGAAGAGAAGAAAGCGGGCGCTTCTATTGCGAAAATGGCTGTAATGCCCGAAAATCCAAGTGATTTAATACGTTTGCTAGACGTCACGAATCAACTCAGTAACCATTCGAAAACGCCAATTGTGACAATGGCAATGGGTGGTATTGGTTTATTAAGTCGATTATCCGGAGAATTGTTTGGCTCTGCTATAACATTTGCAAGTGGGATCAATGCATCAGCACCTGGCCAAATTAATGGAGAAGAAATGGATAGAATACTTAATTTAATTCATAAAAATTTACAATCCTAGCAAACTTCTTATACCCGCTTTTATTAAAAGTAATCATAAAGTCTACAATTGAAATATAAATGTAACATTTCTATTATATCATTGTCATGATTAAGTGTTATACTAGCCGTGCTGGTGAAAAGAAGAAAGTTTTAAATGAAATGTTAATTTATAGATCAAATGTACATAGAAAGCGGGAGTGAAACCATTGAATTTAAAGAAGATTACAGTTAGTTTAGCAGTGACGGCAAGCATTGTGTTTGTTTCACCATCGATCAATCAGGTTGTGAACGCAAATCCGAGTGAGATTGAAGAAGATCGTGAACAAATCCAAGCAGAGCTTGAAGAAAAGCGAGAAGAACTTGAATCGATTCAAGCGGATCTAGTTGAACTAGAAGATGAAATTGAACGTGCAAATGATCAAATCGAAGCAAATGAAGAAAAAATTGAAAAAACAGAAGCTGAAGTAGAAGAAGCTGAAGCGGAAATTGAAGAATTGGAAGAAGAAATTGAAGAATTAGAAGAAGATATTGAACGACGTCTTGATATTGTCAAAGATCGTGCATCATCACTCCAAAAAAATGGTGGATCTGTTAGCTACTTAGATGTTTTATTCGGCGCTCAAAGTTTTACTGATTTTATTGATCGTGTGACGATGGTTTCAAGAATTACACAATCTGATCAAAACTTAATTGAACAATTGGAAACAGACCAAAACACAGTAAAAGAACAAAAAGAAGAAGTTGAAGACAAGTTATCTGATTTGGAAGAAACGCAATCTGAATTGGTCTTAATGCAAGGTCAAATTGAAGAACAAAAAGAAGCTTTAGAAGATGATGTAGAATCATTAGAAGAAAAACAAGAATCTAGTGAATCAATTATTGCTGAGTTAGAATTAGAAGAAGACGAACTTGATCAAATGCTTGCTGATGCAAGACGTGAGAGAGAGCGTGAACAAGAAGAGGAAAGACAAGAGATGGTTGATAGCTCTTCTAGTTCAAATGGTAACAGCAACAGCGGAGAAGTTACACAATTTAGTTCATCAAATAATAGCTCTCCAAGTACCGCAAGTGCAGGAAGCGGAGCGATTGAAACAGCTATTACAGCAGGTTATAAGTATTTAAATGGTAATTCTACTTATGTATTCGGTGCAGGTCGTACCCAATCAGATATTAACCGTGGTCTATTTGATTGCTCAGGTTATGTATCATGGGCATTCTCAGAAGCTGGTATTAATATCCCTGCAAGTACAGGTCAATTAGCTAACACTGGAACACGCGTGTCAACAAGCGACATGCAACCAGGCGATCTAGTATTCTTTGATACGTATCAAAGAAATGGTCACGTTGGTATTTACAAAGGTGGCGGCGAATTCATTGGCGCTCAAACAACTCCAGGTGTATCAATTGAATCATTAAACAGTGGATACTGGGGCGATACATTTAATGGACTTGTACGTCGTGTACATTAAGAATTAGTATATTAATTAAAGCTTTCACTTCTAATAAAGGAGTGAAAGCTTTTTGTTTGTGTTCATAGCACTACTAGCAAATTGCACACAAATCCCTGATCCTTGCACACATATATGAAATTTTAAACACAAATTCAAATTATTTCACACAAATAGAAATTTCCGCACACAAATCAAAAATTGTTCATACAAATTAAAAAGCTCAAGCATCAGACCTTCTAATGCTTGAGCTTTTTCTTAATTGTAAACATCGTTTGAGAAGAATAATGCAAGTGTTCCTGGTCCAGAATGTGCACCAACGGTAGAACCAACCATTCTAATCTCAACACCGGCCACATCAAATCGTTCTTGAATCATATCACGTAGTTGTTCGGCTTTATCAAGGGCATCACCATGGCTAATACCGATTGTTTGATTTGAAAAGTCCCCGCCACGATCATCCATTAAATCAACCATACGAGAAAGTACTTTCTTGGATCCTCTAATTTTTTCTAGCGGAATTAATTTACCGTCATCGACGTGGAGTAGTGGTTTAATCTTTAGTAATGTTCCAACAAACGCGGCAGATTTACTCACTCGTCCTCCTCGGTAAAGGTATTCTAAGTCATCAACTGTAAATATATGTTCAGTATGTTCAGCGTTATAGCGTGATTTAGCTGTAATTTCTTCTAGAGAGTGATTTTCAAGTGCTAGTTTAGCTGCTCTTAAAACAACGAGTCCATAGCCGAGTGATGCACATTTCGTATCTACTAATTGAAGTTGCCAATTAGGGTATTGGTCTTGTACTTCTTGGGCTGCGATCGTTGCTGATTGATAGGTACCAGAAAGCTCTGAAGAAAATCCTAGATAAAGACATGGTTTATTTTCTTCAGCATATTTCATAAATACCCGTTTAAAATCCTCTGGTGCAGCTTGGGCTGTTTTAGGTGCCTTACCATCTCGCATTGAATCATAGATGGTTTTTGCAGAGATAGTTTGTCCATCTTGATAGGTTTCACCATCTAAAAGCACAGATAAACTGACTCGTTCAATATGATAATCTTTGTAATCTTGATCTGTTAAATCACAAGCTGAATCGGCAATAATTTGTACGCGCATATAAATCTCCTCCATTTTAAAATAAAAAATAATAGAATGATTGCATAATGACTACTTCTAGTTTATAGTTAGCTGTGGCATTCGTCAAAGTATATTTTCAGAATGATCATTTATTTGAGAATTCCTTACGATTAGCTTGGTATCTATATGGGTAGTGTAAGTTATAGTAGAAACAAGTTTGGGGGTATGTATTTTGTTTATTTTCGAATCAAAACGTATTTTTATTGTAATTTTAGGTGCTTTAATCAATGCGATGGCGCTTAATTTTTTCCTAATAGGAGCAGACGTATACGCTAGTGGATTTACTGGTATGGCACAGCTATTATCGACTGTATTTACTGATTTTCTTGATATTGATTTTATTAGTACAGGTTTGTGGTTGCTAATCCTTAATATTCCTGTTGGTGTTTTAGGTTGGTTTAAAGTTGGTCGACATTTTACTGTTTACAGTTTTGTTTCAGTTATCATGACCACTCTATTTTTAGAAATTATACCGATTGTGACATTTTCAGATGATATTATGTTAAACGCAGTGTTTGGTGGTGTACTTGGAGGTTTTGGTGTAGGTATTACATTAAAATGGGGTGCATCTACAGGTGGTTCTGATATTGTGGCGATGGTTCTCTCACGTATGAAAGATAAACCTATTGGTGGCTATTTAATGGTTGTTAATGGTGTTATCATCTTCTTCGCTGGTGTTTTGAACGAACCAGAGAACGCCTTGTATACATTGCTTGCACTTTATGTAACGACACGTGTCGTTGATGGTTTGCATACGCGTCATGAGAAAGTAACGGCCATGATTGTGACGAAGAAAACAGATGAAATGCAAGAAGCTATTCATCAGACAGTTGTTAGAGGGATTACGATCTTACCAGCACGAGGTGCATACACTAAAGAAGACAAATCGATGTTGGTTCTTGTTATCACGCGTTATGAGCTTTATGACCTTGAACGTATTATAA
This sequence comes from Pelagirhabdus alkalitolerans, assembly GCF_900096905.1. Lineage (GTDB taxonomy): Bacteria > Bacillota > Bacilli > Bacillales > Amphibacillaceae > Pelagirhabdus > Pelagirhabdus alkalitolerans. The sequence continues at coordinate 33,800 of NZ_FMYI01000006.1, forward strand.
ATGAAGTAGACCCTCAAGCCTTTACGAACATTGTTCATACAGCAGGCGTGTTCGGTTTCTTCCGTCGAGATCATTAATGCTTGTTTAAATTCCGTCAGATATTGGCGGAATTTATCATTTGATTGTCGGTTAAAAATAATCTGAATTGTGATAAGATTAAATTAATCAACTTACAGTGCATTCAATGCACCTTACACGTTACCTTCCCTTATGCATATTTCGACAAAGGTAATGTGAAATCAAGCTCTAGACTGATCATAGTCGGAGCTTATTTTTTTGTATGTTAGGAAAGGTGAATCAGGATGTTCCAAATAAAAAACAATTTCTTAAACCAATACAGCTTAAAAGTTTTGATCATTTTAACCGCTTTTTTACATATATTTTTATTTTCAAAGAATTTAAACCCTTATGTCGGAATTGAATTTGATCAAAATCAAAATGATGAGTATGAAATTTCTGAGTTTCACAGTCTCGGTTGGGGCAGATATAGTGAGCTTGAAGTAGGTGATGAAATTGTACAGGTTGACGATCATAGAGTTGAACAACTCCCAATAATTGAAACAAATCGTGAAATTGGAAGTGCTGATCGTCTCACAGTTCGTCGTGATGAGCAAGTATTCACGATAAATGTTGCCTATACCCCCGATTTATTTGGTCAATATATTTTACATATTGGACTCCCTTTAATTTATTTTATTTTCAGCTTCATCTTGTCGTTCGTTCTATTAAATCGTCCTAAAATCGAATTCAGTTCACGCGTATTAACAGTTATGATTTTGCTGATTAGTTTAAGTTATATGTCTTCAAGCTTAGCGATGAAACATGAACCAATCGGCATGTTGATATTATCAACTGTATTTTTATTATCACCTGCTGTGTTTTATCATTTTGTGTATTTGTTCTTTAAAGAGAAAGATAAACAGTGGTATACTTTACGATCTGTTTGGTTTCTATACACAGTAGCCATGGTTGGAAGCACCTTGACGTTATACCTAATTATTCAACAACAATTTACGGGTCGACATTTATTACTACCATTTTTTATTATCATTATGATGGGGATTGTTATTCAGTTGATACGTGGTCTTATTCGTTTAAGAAAAGATCCGCTCATTAATACACTTCAAGGTTTTCTTATTGCGATTACCGTTGCTGTTGCGCCATTTTTATTTTTATTTGTTCTACCGAAACTAATTATTGGGAGAACGATCATTATACCTGAACTCGCTAATGTGTTTTTATTTTTCATACCGGCTGGATTCTTGTATATGACGGTGACCGATCAGTTGTATGTTTTGAAGTTTAAAATTAATCAATTTCCTTATCATTTGACGTTGGCTGCATTATTTTCATTTGTCATGACAGTCGTTTACATGGTTTTAGGCAATCAAACACCCCAATCAAGAGAACACCTACAATTCTTTTTTTACACAATTGTTTTAACATTTATTTTTCTTTTTATTAAAAAAAGATTAGATAGTTATTTAAGGTATCAATTATTTGTTTCTCGTCATGATTTTCAAGCAAGTGTTTATCGTTTCGGTGAGATGATCAAGCGGGAAAAGGATCGCCAAGGGATTATAAAAGCTTTTAAACGAGAACTAAGCGATGTATTACCTGTTATTAAATTAGAAGAACATCAACTAAAACCCAAGTTCGATCAAAGTATGCAGAAAGGAATAGATCCGGTTTTTATTCCGTTACTTCGAGACTATCAAACTGAACAATTGAACCTTGGACAATTACTTGGAAGAAAGGGCAGGTATGCCATTCCGATCGATTCTTATCAGAAAGAGTTGACTGTCCTATTTATTGCCACTCAAACTGAATATTTAACTAAGGATCAGCTTGATTGGCTAACGAGTTTAATCCAATTCACTCGATTAGCACTAGAAAATCAAACAAAAATTGACGAATTGCTTGAAGAACTAGAAGAGGTTACTCACATAGATCAAACTGGATGGTTATCCAGATTAATGTTCCATTGGTCAGAAAATGAAAGACAATCACTAGCCCGAGATATTCATGATACGTTTTTACAAGACCTGATCCAATTAAAACGTCAGCTGGAATCGATTCGTTATTTGTCGAATCCAGAACAATTAAAAACTCAAATAATTGAAAAAGAAGAAGCCATTAAAGATATGATTTATGAAGTTCGCGAAACATGTACCAACCTATATCCGACTGTATTAGCAGAGGTTGGTTTAATGGAAGCAATCGATGAGTCACTCACAAAATTTAGATTACAATCCAATAGTCATTTATTATTTGAGACGAATGTTGAACAGTTTGATGACTTATCGAAGGATATACAATTAAGTTTGTTTCGGATCATACAAGAATGGTTAACCAACGCCAAAAAACACGCTCAAGCCAGTCAGATTTCAATAAATTTAAGAGTTGAAAAAGAGTACGTTTATTTAAATTATGAAGATGATGGAAAAGGTTTTGTGTTGGATGATGAAAAAGAACCTCACCAAGGGATGGGACTCATGTCGATTAAGACACGAATTAATAGTTTAAAGGGTACTTTAAAATATACAGAAAAAGAACAAGGTGTTAAAATGTCAGCAGTTATACCCATCCAAAAAGGAGAAGGTCAATATGCACACTATTTTAATCGTTGATGACCATGTCATGGTCGGAGAAGGGACAAAACGCTTGTTGTTGGATGAAGGTGGATTTTCTGTTGATTTTGTTTCAGAACCTAATGATGCGTTAGATCTTATTCATGAGAAGGCATATGATTTATATATTGTTGATTTAAATATGCCAGATATAAATGGTATTGAGCTCACTCAATCGATTAAAAAAATTCATGATCAAGCAAAAGTTTTAATTTATACAGGTTATGATACAAAGGTCTATGTCAATCGAATGATTGATGTTGGCATTATCGGTTTTTTAAGTAAAAGCTACTCAAATCAACAGCTAATTCAGGCTGTTAAATCAGCGATTAATGATTTAGCTGTTTTGCCAATTGATTGGCTTATGCACCTGCAACGTAGAGAGCAGTCAATTCAATCTTCTGATGGAAAAGAAGCAACCTTGACAAGTGTTGAACATCAGTTGTTATTATTTGTGAATAAAGGCTATTCGAATGATGACATCGCTGAAGAAATTAATGTAAGCAGGAGGACAGTTGAGCGGTACTTAACAACAATTTTTCAAAAGTTACGTGTTTCCTCAAGAGCTGAGGCAATTAAGAGAGGAAAAGAACTAGGAATAATCCCTGATATTACACTATAAAAATAAGAGTCTGAGACAAAACAAAAATGAATATCTTGAAACACGAACAATTCGATCAAAAGGGCATCGCAATCTGAAATAGACTCCCTTTCTGCGGGCACGGCCTCAGCTAACTTTAGAAGCAAAACTCGCTTCTAAAGTGGATCTTCGGCTCATGCTTTTCCCGCGAGAGTCTCGTCCATTTCAGACTGCTATGAGAAATGTAAACAAATAGCCGGACAAAAATAGTATTTTAACTATTTTTGTCCGGCTATTACATTGACTTATTTACTTTTGTCTCAGACTCCTATTTAAAATGATTTACTAATATCCATGCTCAGTCATAATGGATTCAACTTTTTCGATAAGTGGTTCCCAATCTGCATCAAACTGTTTGTTAATCGTGATGAAAAATTGATAACCAAATACATTATCGACTTCATCTAGGGCAAGCAATTCATTTAAAACGTCATATTGGCTTGTTTCGCCTTTTTTAACAGAAATACTAGCGTCACCTTGGAAAATTTGATTGTCTGATGTAAACTTCATTGCGTTTGGGTTAGGTGTTGCTTCTGCAATAACACTCATGAAATCAACTCCTTTTTGTAGTCTTTATGATAATTGTAGATAATCTTCGATAAAATCTGCAACGCCATGTTCTTCATTTGTTTTCGTTTCATACTTTGCTACTTGTTTTAGTTCGTCAATAGCATTTCCCATCGCGACACCAACACCTGCAAAGTCTAGCATCTCCAAATCATTGTCTTCATCTCCGAAAGCTAAAATATTTTCGGGCTCAATTTGATAATAATGGGCAATGCGTTTTAACGCAACTGATTTGTTCATGCCTTTTCTGACTATTTCGATCATATTCCAAGGTGCGCCCCATTTTCTATGTTCGATGACTGAAGCGTGATTATGATCCAGTTCGCTTCTTAACTTTTCAATATGCTCATCACGAGGATGAATAAGAAGCGATGTTGGGTTATCTTTTAATTGATTTTTCAAACTTCCCACTCGGATTGGATTGTCTTCTTTTTCGATATGAACGATTTTCATGAGTTCAGTGTCATATTGATCGAGGTAGACATCATCTATAACCTCAGCCATAATATTTTGAACCTCTAAGTCATAACAAGTTTGAATAATACTTCTAGCTGTTCGAATCGGCAATGGACTATGTAGTACTCGCCATCTGTCATCTGTAGGGTGATGGAGATAAGCCCCATTAAAGTTCACCATAGGAGTCTGTAGTTGTAATTGATGATAATAATGCAGGCTTGCCCGGTGTGGACGTCCGGTCGCAATGACAACAATATGTCCTTCTTTTTTGGCCTTATTGATGACAGTTTGTGAACGCTCGCTAATTGTTTGTTGGTCTGTTAATAACGTACCATCAAGATCTAGTGCGATTAGATGTTGTTTTGTCATTTCTTTCACCTCAATCTTTCTCAGTCTAGTTTAATGAAGTTTTTCAGTGCTGTAAAGAAAAGAATCTAGTCAACGCATGCAGCATAAAATTTTAATGACGAGATAAATAATAGAGATCAGTTCACTTTTTTCACTTTTTTGTTTATAATGGAGTCGAACGAGGTATTTTGACTAAAGGAGTGTTAAATATGGATGAAGCATTACAAGAAAATTTACTCGGCGCTTTGGAAAATGTTATTGACCCAGAGCTCGGTATTGATATTGTTAATCTCGGATTAATTTATGGAGTTGACTTACAGGAAGATGGGACAGCAGTTGTAACCATGACGCTAACAGCTATGGGTTGCCCTCTAGCTGGACACATCGAACAAGATGTAAAGCGTGCTCTATCAGATATTCCAGAGGTAAAAGAAGTTGAAGTGAATATCGTCTGGTCTCCACCTTGGAGTAAAGACCGCATGTCACGTTATGCAAAAATCGCACTTGGTATCCCCGATTGATTATGAGAAAGCCCACAATTTTGTGGGCTTTTTATATTGAGATGGTTTTAGTTAATGGTACATAAAACAACCGGGCAATCTTCACAATTAATGGAAGTCTTTAGGTATTCTAGGTCATGTATACACAGTTTACCGTCTTGAATCGATACAACATTTAGTCGTCTTAATTCATTGATCATTCGATTAACCGATTCTCTAGAAGTGGCACAGAAATTTGCGATTTCTTGATTCGTCAGTTGAACGGTAAGATGAATGCCGTCGCTTTGTTTTTTGCCATAACTGTTAGATAATCGAATTAAAGTAGAATAGAGAGCCCCTTTTTTACCGTGTAAGATCAAATCTCTAAATTTAGTTTGATCCTTACGATAATTTAAATTAGCCATTTTAATAAAGGCAAGATAAGCCTCTGTATCTTTTTCCATCGCTGTTTTTAACTTCTTTTGACCAAAAATAGCGACTTTTCCTGCTTCGGTGATTTTCCCATCGACTAAATAAGAAGTTGATTCTTCATCAATTGCTAGTTCACCAACTAAGTCACCTTCACCACAATATCTAAGCGTAAGCTCTCGTCCATCAGGACTTGCTTTATTAATCGTGAGATGTCCACTTAAAATCACATAAAGTTCATTTGCTTCTTCACCTTGGCGGAATAAAAATGTATTCTTGCGCGTTTCAATATAATAATCGGGTTCTTGGAAATAAGGTTTTAGAGCAGCTGGTAGCTGATTAATTTGTATATGTCTTCCCATTCTAGCTCCTCCTTCACCTGTATTATAGGATAATAAATGCGAATAGACCAATAGCGAAACAGTAAATTGCGAAATAAATTAATTGACCTCTTGCCATAATATTCATAAACCAGCGCAGTGAAAAATAGGTAGCAATACCAGCGGTTATAAAAGCGAATAAGTAAGGAATCCATAAATAACGAACAGACTCATCCAGCAATTGATCCATAGATAAAATGAAAGTTCCTAAACTTACTGGGATGTAGAGTAGAAACGAAAAACGTAAAGCCGTTTTTTGTTTAATACCTAATAACATAGCTGCGACTATGGTTGCACCTGATCGACTAATACCAGGTATGAGCGCAACGGATTGTGCAAGTCCAACAATAATAGCATCTTTTAAAGATAAATCATTTTCTTTTTTCTGTCCTTTTAAATTTCGAATTAAAAACAAGAAAAATCCAGTTATGATCAATGTTATGCCAACCATATGAGCAGAGTTAAAAGTTGACGCGATCACGTCTTCATATAATAAACCAATGACACCAGCAGGGATCGTTGCAATGATTAAGTATAATATGAATGTAAACTCACTTTTTCCATTGGTGTCGTTCTTAAATAAAAATTTAGCCCCATTTAATGTTAAACGCATAATATCGTGTCTGTAAATGATGAGTACTGCTATTAATGAGGCAAAGTTAACGAGAATTTCAAAAGATAAGTTTTCTAATTTTAAACCAAACAGGTCTTGTACAATGACAAGATGACCACTTGAGGAGATCGGAATGGGCTCTGTAAAACCTTGAACGAATCCGAAAAATATGTACTGTAGTAATAGCGAAATATCATTAATTATAGTCATTTTAAATCCCCCGATTATGTATTAGTTGTCACGCTTTTTTCGTTTAAACATAAGTTATAGATGAGAAAGGAAGTGATCGTGATGCATCATAATATGTATGATTTATGTCAACGACATATGCATCGATTTGTGTTACTACAAACAGCAGAAGGTGAGAACATACAAGGGGTTATTACAGACGTCAATCAAGAGTATGTATATCTTGCCGTTCCACCTTCAAGCATGAATGAAAGGGAGGCTGAAGAATCAAACCGCCAATTCTCACCGTACTCAAGGCCACCATATGGAAGACCAAGACCTGGTCGTCCAGGGCCTTATCCACCATATGGAAGACCACCGTATGGACCAAGACCCCCGTATGGACCAAGACCCCCTCATTACTACCGACCGAGTCCGTTTCAGCGATTAGTTTTACCACTTGCTGCTTTAACTGCTTTAACTGTGTTGCCTTGGTATTAATGCTTCGTCCCCATGCTTATTTAAAAGCATGGGGGCTCTTTTGTTTAAGTCTGAAAGTAATTATATCATTGAGGTAGTGAAAAAGGAATTCAATCCAAACTATTTTTACAAGGTTTTTACAATAATTCCTCTCTTCATTTGAATAATAGTTTATAAATAAGTTTTTTATGTAAATGCTTGATTATTAAGCATAAATGTCTTATATTAGTACCTAGTACTAATAATTGATTATAAAAAATCCGAGTGAGGAGTTAAGTATATGGCATGTGGCGTTATTGGTGTTGGGCATTATTTGCCTGAACGTGTTATGACAAATTTTGATTTAGAAAAAATAGTAGATACAACTGATGAGTGGATTCGTACGAGAACTGGAATTGAAACACGACATATCGCAACTGATGAAGAGGATACGTCTGATTTAGCCTATCAAGCAAGCCTTAAAGCAATAGAGGATGCAGGCATTAAAGCATCAGAAATTGATCTTATTTTGGTTGCAACGATTACACCGGATCAACCATTTCCTAGTGTGTCTTGCCAATTACAAGAAAGGCTAGGGGCAACAAAGGCAGCAGCCATGGATCTTGGTGCCGCTTGCGCTGGATTCATGTATGGAATGGTGACGGCTCAACAATTTATCGAAACCAACATGTACCAAAATATTCTCGTTGTCGGTGCGGAAAAGTTATCAAAAATTACCGATTGGACAGATCGTAATACGTGTGTTTTATTTGGAGATGGAGCAGGTGCAGCCGTTATGAGTCATGTACCTGAAGGAAAAGGCATTTTATCATTTGAATTAGGAGCAGACGGAACAGGTGGCACTGCATTGTATCAAGAAAGCGACATGATTCGAATGAATGGACGAGAAGTTTTTAAATTTGCGGTTCGTCAAATGCCCGAATCATCTGAAGCTGTTGTAGAAAAAGCTGGCCTAAATAAAGAAGATGTTGACTTCCTTATTCCACATCAAGCGAATGTTCGTATTATGGAAGCAGCACGTGAACGATTAGGCATTAGCCAAGATCGTATGGCCTATTCAATTAATAAATATGGTAACACCTCAGCAGCATCCATTCCGATTGCTTTATCTGAGGAAGTCAATTCAGGCAAGATAAAAGATGGAGACGTTATAGTATTAGTCGGTTTTGGCGGTGGCTTAACGTGGGGAGCCATCACACTTAAATGGGGTAAATAATGATGAAGGAGGAAAATGGTAATATGCGAAAACGAGTTGTTGTAACAGGTATGGGCGCTATTACACCACTTGGTTCTGAACTAGATACCTTTTGGGAAAATTTAAAGGCGGGGCAATCCGGTATTCGTGAAGTGACGAAGGTAAATAAAGATGATTTTCCATCGAAAGTTGCAGCTGAAGTTACGGATTGGGACGCGAGTCTTTACATGGATAAAAAAGAAGCAAAACGAATGGACTTGTTCACTCAATATGCAGTTGGAGCAGCGAAAATAGCAGTTGATGATGCTAATTTAACAATTGATGAGTCCAATGCAGACCGCGTTGGTGTTTGGGTTGGATCTGGAATAGGTGGTATGGCTACATACGAAGAGCAATTCAGGCGGTTTATGGATAAAGGGTATCGTCGAGTCAGTCCTTTCTTCGTACCAATGTTGATTCCTGACATGGCTGCTGGTCAAATATCGATTCAATTAGGAGCTAAAGGGATCAATTCTTGTACAGTCACTGCTTGTGCTACAGGAACGAACTCTATTGGTGATGCATTTAAAGTGATTGAAAGAGGCGACTGCGATGTGATGTTAACTGGTGGTGCTGAAGCGCCAATTACAAATATGTCATTTGCGGGATTCTCAACTGCAAAGGCATTGTCCGTTAACCCTGATCCGAATTCGGCGAGTCGACCATTTGATAAAGAACGTGATGGTTTTGTGATGGGTGAAGGTTCAGGTATTCTCGTATTAGAATCACTTGAATCCGCGCAAAATAGAGGCGCTCACATTTATGCTGAGATCGTTGGGTACGCATCAACAGGCGATGCACATCATATTACAGCGCCTGCTCCTGATGGTGAGGGTGCTCAAAGAGCGATGAAACAGGCAATAGAAGATGCTCATTTGTCACCGAGTGATGTTGATTATATTAATGCTCACGGAACGAGTACACCTTTTAATGATAAATTCGAAACAACGGCTATTCGTTCTGTTTTTGAAGATCATGCCGATGATTTAATGGTATCTTCAACTAAATCAATGACAGGTCACTTATTAGGAGCCGCAGGAGCTGTTGAAGCCATTGCATCGATTAAAGCGATCCAAACAGGAATTGTACCACCGACAATCAATTATGAGCATCCAGATGAAGAATGTGATTTAGATTACGTACCGAATGAAAAAAGAGAAGCAACAGTTGATGTTGCACTATCAAATTCATTAGGATTCGGCGGGCATAATGCTTGTTTAATCTTTAAAAAATATCAATAATGAAACGAGACCATTCATTTAGCGATGAATGGTCTTTTTTATAATAAAAAGGCATATGTTAAAAGCAAAGTGGACAGGCACTTTAGGGAGGCTATCAATGTTATTTCTTATTGGGTTCGGTCTTAGTGTGGTTGGTGGTGTGATGATTATTTTATATTTAAATTTGATACCAGCCGGTTTATCATTTAAATCCTATTTAATTTTCATTGCAGGACGTATGGAGTGCCAATTGTTTATCGTCGGTTGTCTAATCATGTTATTTAGTTATTCTGGTCTATTGCGCCAGTTAAAATGAATAAAATAGAATTACTCAGGTGATACTGTTTGACAAACCGGCGAAAAGAGGGATTTGAATGGAAAGTATCCAAGACGTTTGGGTCAACTGGTTTGAGGGAGAAGAATATGGGTACAATGTTTGTCATTTTCATGAATGGCGCCCAAGTGATCGGATTGAACTAATTGACAGGATACCAATTTTGCATATGAAACCATCACTCTTTACAATGATTGAAAACAGCTTAAATGATTTGCCTCAGGAGCTACTAAAAAAAATTAAAAATCAAACAATTAAAAGTCAAAAGCCTGTCCAATATGCAGCAATTGTAAGCGATGCTCAATCTGTATTAGCATTTGATACACTCGGTTATAGTTATCCGATTAAAAAAAGCCGTCTGACCCCTGTCCAAGAAAAAAAGGTATTAAAACGGGTGAAAAAGAGTCCTGTATTTACCATTAATCATTGGCTCAATCCGTTTACACAACACGATCAATCGATCACGTTACCAACTGAATTGATGATTGGTTTAACACGACGAGAACGGGAACTTAAGCGGCTAACATTGTTGGCACTTGATCAGCTGAAAAAAGATGAACATTCTAAGGAAGTCCATTATTGGTTGACAGAGTGGGAGCCTGAAAGGTATTCGACCATTATGGAATTACCATTTAGAAAAGCATGGTCACGACTCTATGATCATATATCAAAAGGATGGTCAGTTGATCATGAAATGTTTTGTCTTGCTCTCATTGAGGGAGAACCTTTATTTGAAGAAATGTATAAAAAAGCAACACAATCGAGAAGAACTCGATTTAAAAAGATATATTGATCGTAAAAAAACAGCCACTTTTCATGATAAAGTGGCTGTTTTTTATTTATTAGCGCTTTTTCTTAACGCGTCCTAGTCCCATTGCTTTTTTTGCTTTTCTTAATGTTTTTGACGCTACTTTTTCTGCTTTTTCCGCTCCATAATCTAATATATCATCAAGCTCATCGGACTTGTAAATCTCATAGTAACGCGTTTGAATTGGCTCTAAAACATTAATAACCGCATTCGCTACATCTTGTTTAAAACCACCATACCCAACGCCTTCATATTGAGCTTCAATCGATTCAAGTGATTGATTCGTACAACTAGCCAAAATCGTCATTAAGTTACTAATTCCTGGTTTGTTTTCTGGATCAAATCGAACCACACCTTCTGAATCTGTGACGGCACTTTTGATTTTTTTCTCAATCCGTTTCGGTTCATCTAACATGAGAACAGTTGCTTTTTGATTTTCGTCAGATTTACTCATCTTTTTCGTCGGTTCTTGAAGTGACATAATACGCGCACCGACTTCAGATATTTGACTATCTGGTATAGTGAAAATGTCGTTAAATTTGCGGTTGAAACGTTCAGCCAGATCACGCGTCAATTCAATGTGCTGTTTTTGATCGTTACCGACGGGCACAATATCTGTTTGATAAAGTAAAATATCAGCTGCCATAAGTGGTGGATACGTTAATAAAGCTGAAGAAACTGCTTCTTTTCCAGCGGATTTATCTTTGAATTGTGTCATTCTTTCTAACTCACCTATGTAACTTTGCGTTTGTAACATCCACCCAAGTTGTGTGTGGGCAGCCACTTCTGATTGAATAAATAGTGTTGCCTTCTCAGGATCGATTCCACTCGCGATATAAAGAGCAGCAAGTGATCTTATGTTATCTCTTAATTTCAATCGATCTTGTGGTACTGTAATTGCATGCTCATCTACGATACAGAAATAACAATCTTTATCTCTTTGTAAATCAACAAATTGTTTCATGGCGCCTAAGTAATTTCCAAGTGTTAACGTTCCACTCGGTTGAATACCAGAAAAAATAGTTTGCATAATCTTCACCTATCCTTTTTAAAGTAAAAATCTCATATGCCCAAAAGTTATGTAAGGACGAAGCTTTCGCGGTGCCACCTTACTTATCTCGGGATATGAGATCTCTTTTATTCAAGTAACGTTTGAATGAACGGTATTTTATCATACAAGTTCCAAAGCCCCAATTTCATCTTTCCTTAGTACCTGCTTACACCATCCAGGCTCGCTATTAGCTAGTGGAAAAGAATCCTAAACTTTGTCATCACTTTTTTTATATGTAATTAAGAATAGTATAATAAATTTCTTTAATCAAAGCAAGGGTCGTTATGGCTGAACCTCATTAAAAATAATTCATGGATAAAATAGGTTTAATTCAAGATAATTCGGGAATACCTACCATTAGTTATGAAAATATTAGGAGGTATTAGGAAAATGAGTGTAAATTTAGCGATTATTTATTATAGTGCAACTGGAACGAATTATCAGTTAGCAGAATGGGCAAAAGAGGCTGCAGAAGAAACGGGGGCCAATGTGAGATTAAAACGTGTCGAAGAATTGGCACCTGAAGAAGCGATTGCTTCAAATCCTGCATGGAAAGAGCACTTTGATGAGACTAAATCAATTGATGTTGCCACTTCAGATGACTTAGAGTGGGCAGATGCCATTCTATTCACTTCAGCTACGCGTTTCGGCGGTGTTGCAGCACAAATGAAGCAATTTTTAGATATGCAAGGTGGCTTGTGGGCTAATGGAAAACTGATTAATAAAGCAGTGAGCGCGATGTCATCAGCTCAAAACAACAATGGTGGCCAAGAAGCTTCTATTCTGTCGCTTTATACGTCACTGATGCACTGGGGAGCTGTGATTGTGCCTCCAGGTTATTCAGACCCTGTCTTGTTTACAACAGGCGGTAATCCATATGGTGCGAGCGTAACCGTTGATGGAGAGGGACAAATGGTAAACGATATTAAGCCAGCTGTCTTACATCAAGCAAAACGTCTTGTTGATATTGCAGGTCGAATCAAGCAATAATATAAAAGTAGAAAGCGAGGTGCTCAACGTTTTTGTTGAGCACCTTGTGATAGTTTAGAAAGGATTATTAAAATGAAAATTCATGTAACAGAACGCGCGCAAAAATGGTTTAAAGAAGATGTAGGTGTCTCAAAAGATGAATACGTGAAATTTTTCCCTAAAATATATGGAAGTAGTCCCGTTCAAAAAGATTTCGCCCTCGGCTTTGATAAAGTGGACGAAGTGATAGATGAAGGGGTAATCGAGTCATTTGGAGACTTGCATATTGCGGTTGAAAATGATGACTTATGGTTTTTCGATGGTCATGATTTAAAAGTTGATTACATTGAAGACAATGATGAAGTGACATTTGAATATATTGATTAAATATAAAAAAAGATGGTGTTTTGCATACAAAAGCACCATCTTTTTATTGAATATTCATACATATTCCCCTATAATTTGAGTTTGTATTAATAATTTTATGCTTACTATTAGGGGGGGAAATGGGTTGAAAAAGACACACATTGCTATCTTATTTTTATTTAGTTCTATTCTTATTTTATCGGCATGTGATCAATCAACTGATGAGGTATCTAACGTTTCTGTTGAACATGATTATATTGACGGGTTTAATCAAGCAATCATTAGTGATGAACCAGCTCTTGACGGAGGTGAGATCACTTTCGGGATCGTTTCCGATTCGCCATTCCAAGGTGTTTTAAATTATAACTTTTATGTAAATAATCGAGATCGAGATATTATAGATTGGTTTGATGAACCACTTCTGGCACTTGATGCGAATGATACATATACACAAGATGGCGCAGCAAACTATGATGTTGATCATGATGATCAGTCGATTACGTTAACGATTCGGGATGACGTCAATTGGCATGACGGAAACCCTGTAACGGCTGAGGATTGGGCCTATGCATATGAGGTCATTGGTCATCCGGATTATGAAGGTCCAAGATACGGAGCTGACATGCGTATGATTGAAGGTATGGAGGCTTATCATAGTGGTGAAAGTGAAGAAATTTCTGGTATTACGATCCATGATGAGAAAAGTTTAACGATACAGTATGAGCGCCTGACACCGTCTCTTTTAGCAAATGGTATTTGGCCATATGCGCTTCCTAAACATGTATTTGAAGCATATGAAGTGAGTGAGATGGCTTCAAGTGAAGAGGTAAGACAGTCACCGATTGGAATGGGCCCTTTTAAAGTGGAAAGAGTTGTTCCTGGGGAATCAGTCTTACTCACTAAAAATGAAGATTATTGGAGAGGTGAACCAAACCTTGACCAAGTGACAATCAAAGTTATTGGTACGCAAGTGGCGACTGAACATTTAAGAAGTGGGGAGGTTGATATACTCAATCAATTCCCAACGGATCAATATGTGGAAAATCAAGATCTAGAGAATATAACATTTTTAGGTGATATTGATTTTACGTATACGTATATTGGTTTTAAATTAGGTGAGTGGGATGATGAATCAGGTCAAAATGTCATGCACGAAGACGCTAAAATGGGTGACGTTAAGTTGCGTCGTGCGATGTGGTATGCGGTTGATCATGACCAATTAGGTGAAGAATTATTTGATGGTCTGAGATGGAATGCAACGACACTTGTTCCGCCAACACATCCTGACTACCACGATGAATCGATTGAAACACCTACTTATGACCCGGAACAAGCAGAAGATCTGTTAGATGAGGCAGGGTATGTGGATGTAACGGGTGATGGCTTCCGCGAAGATCCTGATGGTGAGCCATTAGAGATTAACTTTGCATCGGTTGCAGGTGGTGACACAGCTCTACCAATGGCTCAATACTATGTACAATCATGGCAAGACATTGGGTTAAATGTAGAACTTGCAGGTGGTCAACTAATGGACAACAACGTATTGTTTGATCGACTAGAAAATGATGACCCTGACATTGATGTTTATGTAAGTGCGTGGGCTGTTGGTACAGATGTTAATCCAGAACCTCTTTATGGGCGATACGCACCGTTTAACTATTCACGTTATACAAGTGAAAGACAAGATGAATTGTTAGAAAAAGGTTTATCAGAAGAAGCATTTGATATGGAGTATCGACAAGAAGTATACAGCGAATGGCAAGCCTATATGGCAGAACAAGTGCCAGTGTTCCCAATGCATTACCGGATGCAGATCGTACCTGTACATGATCGCGTGTCCAATTATGCTGTTCATTTCAATGAAGATACAGGGATTCATCGTTATCAATTGGGTGTAACAGAAGAGACTGACTAAAAGAATAGTGTACCTTTAGGAATCAAATGATGATCTTAATAAGCGGATGTTCTGTCGTTGTAACGAAGAATATCCGCTTATTATTTTTAATCTTCTAGTACTTTTTGTTGGATTTTGTAATTTCTTATATCATTATTTCCTTATTTTTATTATAATAAATGTAGTTATATTGGCAAAAATATAAACAAGATGAATGTAAATAGATGGGGGAACAACAGATGACATTAACTGGACGTATGAATCACTTTTTATTTAGCCTAAGTATTATGTTTGTTGGATTATTTGGATTTGCATTAGGGGTTCAAGCAGAAGAAAATGAAGCTGAACTGTTAACTGCAAGTGAGCATCAACACAGAGAATTACAATTAGCCGTACCCGAAGCACCTGTTAGCTTTGCGCGTTTTACATATGATTCAGGTTATGATTTTCCTTATCCTGAGGATGCTGTGAGAGGTATCTATTTAACAGGACATTCAGCTGGCGGGTCTCGCTTTGAGACATTACTTGACCTTGTTGATACTACGGAATTAAATTCAATGGTGATTGACATCAAGGATGATGATGGATACCTTACTTATAAAGTGGACGAAGATGATCCATATTATGATATTTCACGTAATTTTATTGGTAATCCCACTGAAATGATGGAGACTCTAGAAGCGCATGAAATTTACCCAATCGCACGTGTTGTTGTCTTTAAAGACAGCGTGTTGGCTAAAGAACGACCTGATTTATCATTTTTAGAAGATGGAGACGTTTGGGTCAATAATAGAGGCGAAGCATTTGTAAACCCTTATGAAAAAGAAGTATGGGATTATAACATTGAAGTTGCTAAAAAAGCTGCTGAAATGGGATTCAGAGAAATTCAATTTGACTACGTTCGTTACCCAGAAGGATTTGAAAGACGGGATGAAATATTAGATTATTCTCAAGGTGACTACGAAGATGTCGAAATGGAAGGTGTTCAAAAACGTGTTGAAGCAGTAACGGATTTTGTTGCTTACGCACGCGAACAACTTGAACCTTACGATGTGGATGTATCTGTTGATATTTTTGGGTATGCAGTAACCGTTGAAGAAACACCAGGCATTGGACAGAACTTTTCAAGAATTTCTGATAATGTCGATGTGATCTCTTCGATGATCTATCCAAGTCATTGGACACCACATTTTGGGATTGATAACCCAGACGAGGAACCTTATGAGCTCGTTAATGAATACGCTCAATTAGAAAACGAAATTTTAGATGCACTTGATACACCACCTGTATCAAGACCTTGGCTGCAAGATTTTGATGCCCCTTGGTTATATAGTGGTGAAGTCTTTAGATATGGTGTTGATGAAGTAGAAGCACAAATTCGTGCACTGAACGAAAATGGTATTGATGAATTCCTACTGTGGAATGCACAAAACACTTATACTGAGGGTGTCGATTACACGCCATTAGATTAATTTTAAGTAAAAGCTCTTCTTTTTATGAAAAGAAGAGCTTTCTTATACTTAAATTGCATAAGTCTCTATATTTGCGGGTAAGGTGGTTAAAGTAAAGATTTAGCGCGTTTAACAAATGTGTCGTGTTTCGTTATACTAATAAAGGCTTTGATGACAGAGAAAGGGTGCAAGGTAATGGATTGGTTTGAAAAATTAAATGATTATTTTCCAATACACGAAATGAAATCGAAAGAACATATGGATTTATTATTAAAAGAGAAAAGTGACGTTTACTATAAAGATGAAGGTATTGAACATGTCATGATGTATGCAGAATTTGAATCATTTATCTTTATTGATTATTTGTATGTCTCACCATCTTCAAGAGGTAAAGGGTTAGGTCATCAACTAATTGAAAAATTGAAAGGAAAGAATAAGCCGATTATTTTAGAGGTGGAGCCAGTTGACTATTCAGACACGGATTCGAAAAAGAGGCTTCACTTTTATAAACGTGAAGGGTTCACGCATGCGATGAGCATTGGTTATAATCGCCGCTCTTTAGCTACAAAAGAAGAGGAGCCTCTAGAGATCCTGTATTGGTCTCCGACAAATGCGGATGAGGAAACAATTTATAAACAGATGAAAACAATGTATGAAGATATCCATACGTACAAAGATGAACAAATTTATGGAGAATCTTATCAAGATGTTGAAGAGGTTCTTTCATATGATACCGAACGAGAAGCGGATAATATTTTTGAAAATTTAAAAGATCGTAACTAGTAAATGGAAGTGATTAGCTAAAAGGTTAGTTAATCACTCCATTTTTTCAATTAAGACATTTTTTTAATGACATAATTGAGAATAAAAATCTAAATTTCTATGTTAAATTAAGGTTTAACATTTTCGTTGAGTGGGAATAGTATGTTTGTAAGCCGATAATGAGATTATAATTGTGTAATTTATAAGTAAAAATCACACAACCTCTACAAAAAAATAAGTAAGTGTAGTATAATTGAATTAAGTTATTAAATTAAAATTAATTTAATCTAATAATAAGACAAACGAAGTATTTAATGATTGATAATATATTTTGAGGAGTGAAGTCAAATGGTAACACTTTATACCTCGCCAAGTTGCACATCTTGTCGAAAAGCGAAAGCGTGGTTAGAAGAACATGATATTCCGTACCGTGAACGTAATATATTTTCTGATACGTTAAGTCTTGATGAGATCAAGGAAATTCTACGAATGACTGAGGATGGCACAGACGAAATTATTTCGACACGTTCAAAAGTATTCCAGAAATTAAAAGTAGATATTGACCAAATGCCACTCAAGGAATTAATTGATGTTATTCAAGAAAATCCAGGTATTTTACGTCGACCGATCATCATTGATGAAAAACGTCTTCAAGTAGGTTACAATGAAGATGAAATTAGACGCTTCTTACCTCGTAAAGTGAGAACCTTCCAGCTTAAAGAAGCACAAAAGATGGTCAATTAATTTAACATTTTAATAAAACGCAACCATTAATACAGGTTGCGTTTTTTCATATTCAAATGTAGCAGCATCTTTTGTTTATAGGGTGACAACCGCTTTAAAATACGTTAAAATAGGTAAACAGCAAATAAGGATACCTAGAACTAATGGTTAAAACGTTAGTATTACGGGTAAATATACTATGAGACAACAAGATGAGCTAAATGCCTTTTTGAAGGGAGTGTACGAAATGGAAATAGAGAGAATTAATGAAAATACCGTTAAATTTTATATATCATATATGGATATTGAAGATCGTGGATTTAATCGTGAAGAAATTTGGTATAATCGCGAACGTAGTGAACAGTTATTCTGGCAAGTGATGGATGAGGCTGGAGACCAAGAATCATTTGATATGGAAGGCCCTCTATGGATTCAAGTTCAAGCAATGGAAAAGGGTTTAGAGGTAACGGTAACCAAAGCCCAATTATCGAAAGACGGTCAAAATATTGAGTTACCTCTTGATTCGCCAGGTATTGAGAAGCAAATGGATGATAAGCTAGAAGACTTACTAGAATCGCAGTTTGGTAAAGGTGAAAGCAGTAGCGAAGAGGAGCAGACGCCTGTTCGACTTATCCACCATATTGTTGTATTTAATGAATTTGAGGATGCCATTCAGCTAAGTCATCATATTGATTCGACTGATGGTATTGATGATTCACTTTATCATTATCAAGGTCAATACATTCTCATCTTAGAATTTAATGATACGATCTTAGATGATCATGTACAAGATAACATGCTAAGTATGATGTATGAATTTGGTTCAAAACAAAAAGTAGCGATTCCATTAGTTCAAGAGTACGGAAAAGTGATTTTTGAAGATAATGCTTTAGCGCAAATTAAGCATTACTTTAATCCTTAAAGCGTTTTGGATAAAAATGAATAAACTAATTCAAGTAGCGAACAACAATGGGGTAACCTTTTGTTGTTCGTTTGTCTTTCCTAAACTTTTTCTAAGTTCAATATATTTATTCGGTCGAAGGACAAGATAGTAATTTCTAATAAGTAAACTAAAATGTCTGAAACAAAGAATAAACTGAAGCCGATATTCAAAAGGTTACTAAGATGAGATGTTTTTATATGAAGGTTTAAAAAAAGAGATGTCGAACTTCTTACGAAAAAAGGAGGCGACATATGCTTCTCGCAATAACAAAATCAGGTGATACATTTATTCCCTCGACACTAAAAACGCATGAACTGCAATTGATTAAGAAACAGAATCTAAGTTATTACTGTCCAGCCTGTAAGGAAAGAGTTGTACTTAGGGCAGGATTAAAACAAATTGCTCATTTTGCTCATCGGTCTAAATCGGACTGTGATAATCTCTCTAAAGGTGAAGGGAAGATTCATGAACAAGGCAAAAAAGATTTGTATAACTGGTTAAAAGCTCAAAATGTCGAGGTGTCATTGGAGCATTACATTCAATCGATTAAGCAACGAGCCGATCTTTTCGTAAAATGGAATAACCGACTGTTTGTGATTGAATATCAATGTGCAAAGATTCCGATTAAAGACATATTAAAGCGAACTTATGCTTATCAATCGATTTCTATCATGCCTATATGGATTTTAGGTGCTAAGCAAATGAAACGTCTAAGCAAATACTCAATTCATTTAACCAAAACATTAGAGTTATACTTGCATTCCACCCCATACTGTCAATCGCCGCTAATGTATTTTTATTGTCCGATTCGCCAACAGTTTGCAAAATTTCATCTGTTCGCCCAAACAGATACGTCAAAAGCAATTGGACTTTTTGAATTTAATCCCCTCCGTGAACTTACCTTTTTTGACACACCACATACTCAGTACAATAAAGAGATGCTTGATGAATGGTATAAGGAACAATTTAAGTTTAGATTCCATCTGCCAAAACACTGTTATGGAAAGGAAAAAGCATTTAGAAATTGGCTCTATCACATGCAGTTACACCCATCAACAATATCAAGTTTTGTCGGTTTACCAATCCGTTATCAATTAAAAATGAATTGTTCTATTTGGGATTGGCAAAGTCGTCTTTGCTATGTTTTTATTAATAACCATAAACGATTCTCCTATCATCAAGTGATGCATTATATGAGACCATATAAAAAATCACAAATGCTTTTGCCTTTGGTCAATACCCCAATCGATCCAGTTAAGGAATATTTAGATTTATTGATTCAACTAAAAATCTTAACATTTGAAGATAATATGTATTTTGTCATTCGGCGACTCAAAACCTATTGCAATCCACAGGAAGCTTTAAAGGGTGATAAAAAAATGAAAGACTTACTAAAAAACAAGGTGAAATATAAGTAATCTGAATGAAAATCGGTTATTCTATATATAACACTAACTTTTCTAGGGAGGTAAGTCTTATAGTATGAGTCAACAATTGAAAAAACGAGAAGAAATTGAGCAGGATAAAAAATGGCGTTTGGAAGACATTTTTGAAAACGATGAAGTTTGGGAAAAAGAACGTCAGCATATTAAAGAGATGCTAGAAAAATTTAAAAAATTTCAGGGTCGCATCAGTGATTCACCAGAATCCCTCTATGAGTTATTAAAACTTGAGGATCATGTTGCTGAAAGATTCGGAAAATTGTATACCTATGCCCATATGCGCTATGACCAAGATACGACAAATAGTTTTTATCAAACACTTAATACGAAAGCACAATCTTTATATGCCAACGTTGCACAAGCATTGAGTTTTATTGTGCCTGAAATTTTACAAATAGATCCTAAAGAAATTGATCGGTTTATGGATCAACTGCCTGAGTTAAAGCATTACGAAAAAGCTTTAGAAGATATTTTAAGAAAGCGTGATCATGTTCGTGATGAAAAAGAAGAAGCATTACTTGCTCAGCTGAGTGAAGTTACAAACCAAGCATCTCAGACGTTTGGTGTGCTTAATAATGCAGATTTGACCTTTCCACCAGTCAAAAATGATGAAGGTGAAGAGGTTGAATTAACACATGGCCGCTATATTAACTTTATGGAAGCAACAAAGCAATCTGTTAGAGAAGAAGCGTTTCACGCGATGTATGATACGTATGAACAATTTATTAATACGTTTGCTCAAACATTGTCTCAACAAGTTAAGAAGGATAATGTATACGCTAATATTCGCAACTACACATCAGCAAGAGAAGCTGCACTTAAACCGAATAATATACCAGAAACGGTTTATGATCATTTGATTGAAGCTGTCCACTCCAGACTTCATATCCTACACCGATACATTAAATTACGTAAAAAAGTTTTAGATCTTGATGAATTACACATGTATGATTTATATACGCCTTTAATTAAAGACGTTGATATGCGCTATAAGTATGAAGAGGCTCAAGAGATTTTAACTAAAGCTTTGGCGCCATTAGGTGATGAATACGTGAGCCGTTTAGAAGAAGGCTTCTCTAATCGCTGGGTTGATGTGGAAGAAAATAAAGGGAAACGTAGCGGTGCTTATTCTTCTGGTGCATATGGTACAAATCCATATATTTTAATGAATTGGCAAAACAATTTAAACAATGTGTTTACCTTAGCACATGAATTTGGTCATTCGCTGCACAGTTATTACACGCGTGAAAATCAACCGTTTAGATATGGTGATTATTCAATTTTTGTAGCTGAAGTCGCATCAACATGTAATGAAGCATTATTAAATGACTATTTAATTAATAATACTGAAGATAAAAGAGAAAAATTATTTTTAATTAATCATTTTTTAGATGGATTTAGAGGAACTGTATTCCGTCAAACAATGTTTGCTGAATTTGAACATTTAATTCATCAACTTGACCAATCAGGTGAAGTGCTCACACCAGAACGTTTAACAAAAGAATACTATGCATTAAATCAAATGTATTATGGTGAAGGTGTGATTCACGATGAACAAATTGGTCTAGAATGGGCTAGAATTCCTCATTTTTATTACAATTACTATGTTTATCAATATGCGACAGGTTATGCTGCAGCCCAATCATTAGCGGCATCTATTTTGAATAAAGAATCAGATGCTAAAACACGTTATTTTGATTTCTTAAAAGCAGGAAGCCGATATGATCCAATTGATGTGTTAAAACAAGCAGGCGTTGATATGACAGAGCAAAAGCCTGTATTAGACGCGCTAGATGTCTTTGAAGCTAAGTTAAATGAGATGGAACAATTATTTAACGAGCTCAACTAATTGTTAAAATCTTCTGAAATGGCGGTTGCCGATTAAGAGAAATAATAAGTAATAAAACGTAAGAAATAACAAAGGGAATGTTATGAAAACAGAAAAGAATTGCATCAACCCTAAAAAATGAAATCCAATAGAAACAGTTAAAATGAGCAAAATGATAAAAAGTTTTACAATCGTCACAGTGAAAACCTCCAATTTTTCTTTTGTTTCATATTTATGATTTATTTATAAAAGTTAACTATGACATTTCTGTGAATTATTGGTGAAAAGGTTGAAACATTCTTTAGGAATTGCTATATTTAGATTGTGAGATGTTTAACAAACAAAACCCCTTTGTTTGATCTGAAACTTTCTCCCATCCCCCCATGACCGATTGTGTCATGGCTAAGGATGCACCTATATAGGTGCATCCTTTTTTTATTGATAAAAAAAGACCTTGATTCATCAAGGTCTTGGGTTATAACGCCAGAATACACCGTGTTTAACGGGAACTTTTGTTACTAACTGTTTAAGTTGTAGTTTTTTCATTTCTTTACACGCTTTTTCGATTGACCAATCAAATATTAATGCAATTTCATGAGAACCAATAAAATTAAAGTGTGATAGGAAATCCTCAAGCTTCGGTTTATCAAATGGCTGAACATCTCGTTCTAAAAGTTGTTTTAGAACTTTGACATAAATATGATAATCATAAGCACCAGATAATTTCAAACCTTCATCCTCAATGGATTCATTGAAGAATACAACCGAAGGGGTTTGGTCGACTTCCATTTCTTTTGATAATTTTAAGTCACACTGGAATGCTTTTTTGGCTGGATGAGCATGAAGATCACGTTTAAATTCATCTAAATCAAGGTTTGTTTCTTTAGCTATTTGAATTAATTGTTGATCTGAAGAGATATCTGTTTTACTTAAAAATAAATATTCTTGTACTTTTCTAAGATAACGTCTACCTGCTTTTATCCCTTGTAGTTCAGCTGCTTTAATTGCGTAAGCTACATGATAAGGTTGTGTTAACGGATCCTCTTCCCAAAGATCGCCATCACAACACATTCCCGTACGATTCGCTGTTTTTTCCCACATTCGCTTTAACTGAGTTGGATGATCATTTTTTCTTTGGTTAAGTTTAGATACTTTGTCACTTAGTATAGGACGTATTGTAAAAAAGCGTCCGTATTCTAATTGCAATTTCTTTATAATAGGGTCTAATGACCAAGATTCTGGGCATAGTGGATCAATAAATATATATATTTCAATTGGTTTTTTGAGAAGATCAAAGTAGCTATACTGCGCCGCGTTTGTCTGTTTTTGGAGTGAAGGCCCAGTTTGTTTGAAGCTCACATCGATTCTCCTTTCCTCATCTGTTGTTATTTTGACGATCTTGTTGCATGTCTAACTGTATTTCATTGTACCAGTGACTTAAGCATAAGGGCAACCAATAAGCCTCACATGCTCTTATTTAACCATTGTGTCGTAAAATCGTTTAATCTTATTAGGGGTTTCTTTATTTGTAATGGCATAATCACTTAAAAGTTGTTTCATTTTCTTTTCTGCATCTTGTCTCGAACTTGCTTCAATTTCTAATTCATAATCGGTGATACCGTTATAATCACTTTTATCAATGACAATAAGTGTATCATTTTCTTCTGTTTCCATACGTTCTGTTGTTAGAGAACCACCATACTCGAGATCTTGATAGTCGATGCTAAGTTTAGATAACGCTTGTTCAATTTCTGGCACACGTGTTGGCTGATTGTTGATCCATTTTTTGAATATATCCTCATTAATATCGGCATGTGTTTCAAGTAATCCATCAGTATGCGGTTGTTTAAGGGTTACTGTGTACTTTTGGTTTTTTAGTCGAATGCGTAAAGCTGCTCCGTTTTTTTTCAGGTCGAAATTAGGGGTTTCAAAGTAGTGATTGACTTGTTTTTCGATTTTACTTTGTTCAGTCGTGTAGGCTTTGAGTAAACGATGATATTCATCTTTTGTTAATAAATTTTTTAGTTCAATTTCAATTTCTTGTGACATATATAGGTCTCCTTTTCACTGTCTTATCCATTTAATTATAGTAGAAGGTGACAATAAAAGTCGAGATTTTCGCTATTAGAAATCATATCGATTGTGCTAAAATGGATATAAGGTGGTGACGTTATGGAGCAAAATGCAAATTGGTCAACATTTTTAGTACCTTATACACAAGTGGTTGAAGAATTAAAAGTGAAATTGAGAGGTATGCGAACGCAATATGAAATTGAAGCGATGCATTCACCGATTGAATTAGTGACAGGACGTGTAAAACCTGTCGCAAGTATATTGGATAAAGCAAAACGAAAAGGCATTAAGGTTGAAGAAATTGGAGAAGAGCTTCAAGATATTGCAGGTGTTCGGGTTGTCTGTCAGTTTGTTGATGATATTTATTCAATCGTTCACCTTTTAAAAGCAAGACATGATTTTAACATTATAGAAGAGAAAGATTACATAAAAAACAAAAAAGAAAGTGGTTATAGATCTTACCATCTTATTATTCGCTATCCTGTTGCAACTATTCATGGTGAAAGACATGTATTAGCAGAAATTCAAATTCGGACACTAGCTATGAATTTTTGGGCAACGAATGAACATTCATTGAACTATAAATATAGTGGTCAAATCCCTTCTGATATAAAAGCTCGTCTTAAACGAGCTTCAGAAGCGGCCTTTCAACTAGATGAGGAAATGGCTAAAATTAAAGATGAAGTACAAGAGGCACAATGGATATTCCATCAATTAAAAAGTAAAAAACATGAGTGATTCGTTGTTGGGTTTGAACATAAAGGAGGCCGCTTAGAATATGAAATTTGCCGTTACAACTAAAGGAGACCATAAGTCAAATAAAATTAAGATGATTATTGAGCAATATCTGTTAGATTTCGATTTAGAGATTGATGAAGAAGAACCAGAAATTGTCATAACGGTTGGAGGAGATGGAACATTCCTCCATGCTGTCCATTATTACTTCCATCGTTTAAAAGAGACAGCGTTTATTGGTCTTCATACGGGTCATTTAGGGTTTTATGCTGATTGGTTACCGGAAGAAGTTGAGAAACTTGTGCTGGAAATTGCTAAAGAAACATTTGAAATTGTCGAATATCCTTTGCTTTCTACTGAGATTTATCAAGAGAATCAGGAAGAACCGGACCGTTACTTAGCCTTAAATGAAATGACAATTAAAAAAATTGAAGGATCTGTTGTTGTGGATGTAATGATTAACGGTGAATTATTCGAACGATTCCGTGGAGACGGACTATGCGTTTCGACGCCTTCTGGTAGCACAGCTTATAATAAAGCACTTGGTGGTGCGATTATTCACCCATCGCTTGCTACGATGCAAATTACTGAGATGTCTTCGATTAACAATCGTGTTTACCGAACGATTGGGTCACCTTTAATATTACCGAGCCACCATGTTACTCAATTTAAACCAACAACCAAAAGTAATAACTTTTTCATTACCATTGATCATATAACGAAGAATTTAGACAATGTTCAAGCGATTGAATGTTCCGTCGCTAAAGAAAGGATTCGTTTCGCCCGGTTTAGACCATTTCCTTTCTGGAAACGTGTCCATGAATCCTTCATATCAGATGAGCGATAATTGAGTGGGGGACTGAGAGCGTGAAGTGGGAAGTAAACGACACAGATTATAAAACAGTTCGAGATTTTATTCGCTATTCGATTGGTCTTTCACGTAATACGTTGAGATCGGTTAAGTTCAATGGAGGAGAACTTAAAGTTAATGGTAAACGTGTCGATGTTCGTCACCCTTTAAAAAATGGGGATCGTGTTGAGATCACCTTTCCAACGGAGACACGTGGGCCGTTGTTATTTCCTGAGGGCGGGGAACTAGACATTGTTTATGAAGATGATTTTTTGCTTGTCGTAAATAAGCCTGCAGGTATAGCAACCATACCGTCGCCTATACATAAAAGTGGTACGATTGCGAATCGATTGATTTACTATTATGACAAGATTGGTTTATCGTCAACTATTCATATAGTTACACGATTAGACAGAGATACTTCTGGGCTTATGTTGGTCGCGAAGTATGCCTTCTTTCACGGTCTATTACACAACTCAGAAATTGATCGGGGCTACAAGGCTTTAGTGAATGGAGAGTTACCACAAGAAGAAGGCGTTATAGATGCCCCGATTGGGAGAAAATCGGATTCTATAATTGAAAGAGAAGTATCAGATGAAGGTAAAAAAGCTATCACCCATTTTAAAAGAAGGCACCAAACTAATGACTACACATGGGTCGATTTAAAACTTGATACGGGACGCACGCATCAAATTCGTGTGCATTTAGCTCATATCGGCTATCCGCTTATCGGTGATGATTTATATGGGGGAGATTGTCAGTTATTGAAACGTCACGCCCTTCATTGTGATTACCTCCGTTTTTTTCATCCGATCACAAAAGAATATGTCCAATTAAAGAGTCAGATTCCAGATGATTTAGCACCTTTTCAATGAAAAAGGTGCTTTTTAATCGAAATTTGTAAATTTCTCAGCTTGGAAAGGGAGAGTTGAATCGACTGTTTCAATTTGTTTTTCAGGGAATCGAAACGCTGCTAAACGATGACCAAAGACACAACCTAAATCAATATTAACGGTCTTGTTTAAAAAGCGAGGTTCTAATACAGGGGTATGGCCATACACAATCCAATACTCACCTTGATAATCAGCTGCCCAATCTCTTCTAACAGGTCGACCGTCTTCATGTGTTTGTCCTGTCACATCACCATATAGGACGAAAGATTTCACCTTTTTGTCTTTGCGACCAATCGCTTTTTCAGGTATACCCGCATGTGCAACAATCAATTTGAGTGGTTCAAATTTGAAATATAGCGGTGCATTTTCATATAGACTCATAAATTGTTCCTTTACGTGTGTCTTATTTTTTTCTGATAAAGCTAAAAACTCTTCAACTGTTGTCTCTAAACCATGTCGAATTTGCACGTTATTTCCTAGGAAATAACGATACAATTTATCACAATGGTTACCTGGAATATAAATAGCAATTTTATCGTGATAAACGAGTTGGTAAACGAGTCCTATGGTTTGAATGGATTGTGGTCCTCGATCGGTAATATCACCGGCGAAAATAAGTTGTCGATCATCTGGATGATAGTAATGCCCATTTTGTTTTTGGTAACCTAGTTTATTTATTAATTCAATCAGTTCTTGTTTACAACCGTGTACATCTCCAATGATATCAAATTTCATTTATCTAGCCTCCATTGTTTCGTAAACATAGCTTAACATGAGATTTGAAAAATATGCGAGTGAATTGACTAGAAATGATTGAGATTCACCGACTTATCGGTTAAAATAGTATCAGGTACTAATAACAAGTTTTAAAATCAAGGAGGATCCACACGATGAATGTTTCATTAGAAGGAAAAACCTATGTTGTCATGGGCGTTGCGAATAAGAGAAGTATTGCTTGGGGTATTGCTCAAGCACTTGATAAAATGGGTGCTCGCTTAATTTTCACGTATGCAAACGAACGATTCGAAAAACCAGTCAAACAATTAGCGGATACATTAACGAAAAGTGACTCACTTTTTTATCCATGTGATGTAACAGATGATGCTGATATCAAATCAGCTTTTCAATCAATTAAAGAGGATGTCGGTGTGATTCATGGGTTGGCTCATTGTATTGCATTCGCTGATAAAGAAGACCTAAAGGGTGAATTCGTTGAAACCTCAAGAGAAGGGTTTTTAACGGCTCATAACATCAGTTCTTATTCGTTAATTGCAGCAACAAGAGAAGCAGCACCATTAATGACAGAAGGCGGAAGTGTTGTTACGTTAACTTATTTAGGTGGCGAGCGTGTTGTTCAGAACTATAATGTGATGGGTGTTGCAAAGGCAAGTTTAGATGCAAGTATGAAATATTTAGCGAATGATCTAGGCAAAGATGGTATTCGAATCAATGCCGTATCTGCAGGTCCTATTCGTACTCTTTCAGCTAAAGGTGTAGGTGACTTTAACTCAATTCTTAAGAAAATAGAAGAAAAAGCACCGCTAAGAAAAACCGTCACACAAGAAGAAGTCGGTTCAACAGCTTATTATCTATTAAGTGACCTTTCTAAAGGGGTAACCGGTGAGATTATTCATGTAGACTCAGGCTACAGTATTCTCGGCCTATCTTAAATATTATAGTAAGTATAAACACTCGATCTCATTTTATATTGTAGATTGAGTGTTTTTTTATGAAAAATATCAGCTTATGGACTTTTCACATGATGACCTGCCGTTTCATATACTGTCACGAATAGGAGGTGAACGGATGAAGAACCGGCCCATTTACTATATCGATCAACCGACATTTGAACGCCCATCCCCTTCAATGCAAGATGAATATAAATCTTGGGATGCAGATTATGAAAGTAGAAGAGATGGTTTGCCAGTTTCAATTAAGCGAGAAGAGTATGAACCATTTGAAACCGTGACTTCAGCTGATGAAGAAGAAAAGGATCAATCTTTTGAACACCTGACGATTCGAGAAAAGATCGATTATATTATACCTTCTAAACAATCGATGCTATCTTTTGTTTGTCAATTTGAAGTTGGAAACGAAAAGATAGAAGGTCAAGCACTCTCAACAAGAGACGGTCAATTAATTATTATAAATAATCGAACAAGAAGACGACAATCGTTGTCAATTGATCAACTAAAAGCTATTCGTATTATTAGTTTTAAGTCATAGGGAGTGAAAACGAGCGACTTCATGAAGTCGCTCGTTTTTTAAGTGGTGTCATTTATAGTGCATTAATAGCAGGTAGGCATGTGATATGACAGAAGCATTTCACATCAACTGTAATACATACGCCTGTGCCTCTTAGGTTACTTGTGTCTTGTTCGACCGGAGATCTTGGGTCGCGTTTTTGACAGCTAGGTGTTTTTAATAGTTCAAGAACTGCACATTGGTCTTTATCGATACATTTAACTCTGAAATAAAAGCTTCCAAATACATTTTGAACTTGATTTAAAGGGGCACCATACCCTTTAAATGGCTTACAATCTTTACAATACAAAATAACTGGTACAGTATCTAAATTGCTTGCTGGTGATGTATCACCGAGTAAATCAGCGATTGATTGCTCACAACTTGAATCACATGCGCAATCATGAATGTTATTTTGAGCATCAGCAATTTCACGTAATATGTCTGAAACGCAATGACCTGAATGATATTTTCCTCCACACGACATTAACAATCGGCTCCTTTCAATATTAAAAGTATGATCAATTATAGAGTATGCTGGTTGCACATCTCAGTGTGGGCGAATGTTTAAAGATAATAAAAAGCTCTTAAGTTTCATTGTTTCTAAAGCATATTTTTTATGAGAGCGGGTATATACATACTAAAGGAGGGATGACTGATGGGTTATATAGCACCAATTGTGAACTTTACAGCTCAAAATTATCATGAACGTGTGATCATACCGGATCACGATCCAGTTTCTATCGAGAAACCTTATCCAGTACAATTAGAAAAAATTTCAGCAAGCAATACGCATTCTAACATGTTCACGGGTCAAGATTTTAATGAACCTAAAGATCATTTTAACGGACAACCTAAACATGTCATCTCTCAAGAGACGAACAAATTGTATGCTGAGATGACTGGAATTGGTGGTCAGGTTAATGAATATGTATAAGTTAAACCCCTTTACATTGTTTCGATGTAAAGGGGTTTATTTGGTTCGTACTCGGCATAAAATACATTTTTAATGTCATCGACTTTCTCTTTTTTTAATTGTTCAAGTAACCAGGTGGTGGTTTGGTTAATTTCAGTTAGATTATCATCAATAATTTCACCATCATTTATTAGAGGTACTGGAAGTGTAACGGATTGTGCAGGTAAATTAAAATCAGACCTTACAGGTGCCTCTTTTGAAGAACTTTTGAGGATTGATACTGTACCGTCGGTTTCCAAAATAGCATAATAAACGTCTCGAATCGAAAAAACATCTTTCAATCTTAATAAATGCAACAATTGATTGATGTCCAATTTATTTTTCTTCATGACATCGCGCTGTAATTTACCTTTATGAATGACCATAGCAGGCATACCTTCAATTAAAGCTCTAGAACCTTTAAACCTCTGTGAGATCCACTCTGTAATTAGCATGAGCAAACTCCACAAACCGACAGCAAACCCAACTTCCTTTATTCCAACGCCCTCATCATAGAGCGCATTCCCAACGAATTCCCCCAATATAAGTGCTGAAATAAAATCGAAGGCGGTTAACTGTCTAATTTGTGTTTTTCCTAACAATTTGGTGAGCACAAATAATATAATAAAACCAAAAATGATTTCAATAAAGATTGACCCTAAATGCACAAAAATCCCCCCTGTATCATCATGATGATCGAATCAGGAGGGAATTATACGTTTATAGCGTTTTTTCCATTGAGACATGTTCAATGTTAGCTTCATAAAATGGTTCTGATGTCTGGATGTAGTGTAGCGTTTGATAAAAATCGAGCGCACGTGTTTGAGCGTTTAATCGTACTTTTTTCAAATCATGTCGAATGAGTATGAGCTCAATAGCCTTCATCATTTGCTTACCATACCCTTTATTACGATATGATTTAATAACAGATACACGTTCAACTTTTCCAATTTGATCAACAATTCTTACTCTTGCTGCTGCAATTGGCACTTCATCTATGTAACCAATAATGTGAATCGCATCTTTATCGTGTTCATCGTGTTCAATATCGGGTGAGACGCCCTGTTCTTTTATAAAAACTTGATCTCGAACGGAGAATGCGTCTTCGATTTGTTCTTTAGTTATAGCTTCTGCAATATGCATAATTGTTACCTCCTAGAGTTAACGTGTTTCCTGTTGTGTCGTAGATGGTTGTGTTCGTCGTCCGGATACATTGACTAAGATACCAGCTGCTAATAAGGTGAAAACGAGTGATGTACCACCATAACTAATAAAAGGAAGCGGTATACCTGTAATTGGTAATAAGCCACTGACAGCTCCTAAATTAAAGAAAGCTTGCGTGATGAATTGAAAAGTAATACCTAATGCTAACAGTCGTAAATAAAGGGAGTCCACTTCTTTAGAGATTTGAATGCCTCTGTACAGAATGAATAGATAACCTCCTATTACAAACGTGACCCCGATAATGCCCAATTCTTCAACAATAACAGACATAATAAAATCAGTGTGTGCTTCTGGTAGGTAACCTAATTTTTGTACACTGTTTCCAAGACCGTTACCTGTAAGTCCGCTCGTACCAATCGACACGTAAGAGTTGATTAATTGGAACCCATCTCCAGATGGATCATCAAATGCATTAGCAAAAGAGGTCAGCCGTTGTAAACGATACGGTTGACTTTGAGCAAAGAAATAAAAGCCACCAGCTGCTACTGAACCGAGTAGGGCAATATGATAAAACTTAACACCACTGAATAATACAATGAGTCCACATATGAGGACGATGTGTGTACCGGTTCCTAAGTCTGGTTGCATCAAAATCAATCCGAAAACAAAGGCTAAAATAACAAGAGGTGGCATGACGCCCTTTTTAAAATCATTAATATACTTTTGTTTTCTCGTATAAATATGGGCGAAATAAATGATCATAAACACTTTAACAATTTCAGACGGTTGGAAGACAATTGGGCCAGCCCCGATCCAACGTTGTGCTTGGTTTCGAACGACACCAACACCTGGAATTAAGACAAGGGCAAGTAATATAATGGCTAGTCCAACTAAGAGTGGGCTCATTTCACCTAATTTCTTTAATGAAATAAATGACATCACAACAAAGACAATGAGCCCGATCCCAAACCACTGTAATTGTCTGAGGAAAAAGAAATGGCCACTACCAAAGTTTCTTGTAGCTAATGTATAGCTAGAACTATAGACCATGATTAATCCAAAGACCGATAGGGCCAAAATAACAATAATTAACCCATAGTCAAATTTTTTTAAGCGGTTTTTCATTATGATGTCTCCTTAATGGTTAAATTGTTTCTTCACTACTAAACATGTATTCTTTTGTTCTTAAATGAACGCTCGTCACAAGTCCAATTGCCATCATATTGGTCAATAATGCACTCCCCCCGTAACTAACAAAAGGAAGAGCTAAACCTGTAATGGGCATTAAACCAATTGTCATGCCTATGTTTTGAAAGACTTGGAATGCAAATAATCCGATCACACCAATACAAATGTACACCCCGAATAATGAGCTTGCGTGAAAGGCGATTGTAATAATGCGATAAATGAGCAAGAAGAATAGAATCACTAATATACTAGCGCCAACAAACCCAAAATCTTCACCAATCACAGCAAAAATAAAGTCAGTATGTGCCTCAGGAATACGACCACTTTGAACTTGGTATCCAGCAGTGAATCCTGAACCAGACAACTGCCCTGAACCAATACCGAGAAGCGCTTGTTGGAGTTGATAGCCAAATCCTTGAGAATATTCAGCAGGATTAAGCCAACCATAAATCCTTGATAATTGGTGATCAGCAATTATTTCATTAAATAATTCGAAATTGTTAAAGAACAGGTAGACTAAAGTCATCACACCTGCTATTCCTAACGAGAACAGAAGCATGACCATTTTCATCGAGATACTTGATGCGAAGATTAAACCGAAAACGGCAAATAAAATCATCATTGTCGTACCTAAATCTGGTTGATCAAGTATTAAATACGTCGGTAATAAAGTATATAGTAAGATCTTTGATGTTACGGGTATACTTTCTTTAAAGTCCAGCTTATATTTTCCCACTTTTGTTAAGAGGGCAGCTATGTGTAAGACGAGAAAGATTTTCATAAATTCGGACGGCTGAATTTCAATAACTACTAAGTCAAGCCACCTTTGAGCACCATTACGTTCAATCCCAATAAAACGTACGAGAATTAACAATAAGACGCCACTTATATAAAAGGGAAGTGTCCATTTTTCTAATAGTTCAAAATCTAAATACGCAACTCCCATCATAACGCCAAACCCGATGACGTACCACATAATTTGTCTTTGAACAAAAAACATAGGGTTACCGCTAGCATATTGTCCTGAGCCACTGTATATAGCTAATAAACTAAATATAAATAAACAGCCTAACAAGAAGACTAATGTATAATCAATTGGTAATTTTTTAGATTGCATGTATCGTTCCTCATTCTAAGTTATTAGTTTAGAGTATCTGCATGATGCAGAATTCTTCCTATATCATACCAAAAAATGAAGACGAATTGTTAAATGAAAGATAATTCGATAACAAAATAGTCCTTGACGATCATGAACAGATCAATTATATTATAGGAACAGTTAATTTTAATATGACTCTGTAGCTCAGCGGGAGAGCACTTGCTTGACAGGCAAGGGGTCGCTGGTTCGAACCCAGCCAGAGTCACTCACAAAAAGCCTTTTCATTCTTAAAGCGAATGAAGGGGCTTTTTTCTATAATTGTGTTATAGTGGTCTATATTTCAGAGAGATAGGAGTTTTAATTCATGTCAGTCTATAGTGATGTTTATCAATTTAGAGGCACACATTTCGAATTTGGCTTAGAACAAGGTAAGAAACTTAAACAATCAACGTTACTTAAAAATAGAGTGAAGCAATTTCAACATAGAGAAAAGCGTCATTTTCAAACGGATGTTAATGAAGCGGAAAAATTACTCAATCGCTTTGCGCCTGAACTGTTAGATGAATTAGCAGGATTAGCGGAAGGCTTGGACTGGTCTATAGATCAAGCGATGCGTTATTTTAGTGGCTATTATTTTGAATATGGAAAAAGCGGTTGTTCCATTGTGACAGGTGAGAATTATCTCGTAAGAAATTATGACTCACATCCGAGTGGTTATGATGGTAGAGTCGTCCTGTATCAACCGACAGATGGTGGGTACGGAAGTCTAGGTCCTTCTATGTTCGTGACGGGAAGAACAGATGGGATGAACGAGAAAGGTTTAGTTGTGGGTTATAATTTTACGAATCGAATTGGTGCTGGTGACGGGTTTATTTGTCATACGATTGCGCGTATTTTACTTGAGAAAGCTGCAAATGTCTCTGAAGCGATCGATTTATTACAATCAATGCCTCATCGGACATCTTTTTCTTATGTATTATTTGATAAAAACCATCAATCAAAAATTGTGGAAGCAACGCCAAGATCAGTCGTTACGCGGGATAGTTTGGCATGCACTAATCATTTTCATCATTTAACCGAAGAAAATCGTTATCAAAACGATGAATCCATTCAACGACTAGAACAAATCCATAAAAAATGGAATCCACATCAATCACCACAAAATGCTTATCAGGCTTTGAATCAAAAGAGAGCGTCTATTTTCCAAACGACCTATAAAAAATGGTCTGGAACATTGCACACGACGCTGTATGAACCTGACAAATTAACAATGCGCATTAGTTTAGGAGCAGATCGACAACCAGTATTACTCGACTTCAATCAATTTTTGAAGGGCGAAAAAGTGTGGGTTAAAAAAATTTATGGAGAATTAGAAACGAATCATCGGTTTCTTAACGATGAATTATTACACTTAGACAAGAATTGAAAAAGACATACTCACCGTCTTCAGTTATTTCCGTATGATTGTGAAAACAGTATTGCTCAAGTTCGTCATGATCTAAAAGGTTATTGAGCTTCTCGTCAGGGTTCTGCTTTTCCATTTTCGAATCGCTCCTTATCATCAGTCTAAAAAGCACGTATTGATAACCAATACGTGCTCGATTAAGTCTTTTTTTAGTAGTAGCGGGAGATCCGATTTTTCTGGTGGTGTTGTTTGAATAATTCAAACCATATGTTGTTTAATTAATCTGGACTCCCGCTAAGGCTTTGCAGATTAAATAGAAAAACAGAACCATTCATCTGAGTAGCCTTGTATAGTTCTCTTCCCTTATTTCATGAGGGAAAAACCTATTCTTTTATGTCTATATTAATTGGAAAAAGGGAATCCTTTTGTAACAGATGAAATCCGAAATCGACTGATGTATTAAAGGAGGCGTAAATGATGAGATGGTTACATGTTAGCTTATTTATAATGGTCTCACTTATTTTTCTTACCGCTTGTGGGGAGCATGACCGGGGAAGTTTTTCTGCTGATGAACTTGAAAAAGGTGAAAAAGAGGTGTCTTCATTAATCGGTTCGACAGAGGTCGAATCCATTATCGATGATTCTATTGATCAGTCAATGATTCAAGATCCTAAAAGAATAGCAGAACACACAAATCTACCTTCTCCTACGTATGAGTGGTTTATGGGAAATGGTGAAGGTGTATTTGGTTATGGTTTAACACAAGGCCAAAAGCAACCAGGTGAATCTTTTTCCGTTCAATTAATAGCTCACGAAGCTGAACCGACTGATTTTAATCAAGAGGTTCGCATTCAATTGTATGAATTAAGTGATACTTTAGAAATAGAACAGGAGCTTGTATCTGAGACGGTAATGATTGAAAAAGTTGATGAGAACACTATGGTTTATGAAGGAAATTTACCGGATGAAGTGAACTCACGGTATTTATTAACGATGGATATTCTTTCTGAAGATGGTGAAGTTGAAGATTCAATGCTTGGGGTTATTGTTGTGCCTAAAGAAGAGATGAACGCTGAATTGATACTGGACAAAGAACTTTATGATCATGATGATGAAGCAGAGCTAACTTTGAAAAATTATGGCCCAACGACATTAACCTTAGGTATGAGTTATACCATCGAGAAAAACATTGATGATGAGTGGTACGTGATTCCGCTAGATTTAGCCTTTATACAAATTGCACTGATGTTGGCACCAGGAGAGATGCATGAACAAACCGTGGATCTATCAGAGCTATCACCAGGTCATTATCGTGTTATTAAGCGAATTAACGTAGAAGGATACCCTAGTTTGCAAACACCAATCGGTGCAGAATTCATGATTGAATGAATTCCTTTACTTTTTTAAATAAGATATAAATGTAACCGGTTCATTTTTAATGTGGAAATGTTACCATGGGGGGCGAGACTATGGTAAAAATTAAGGAGCTGACAGTTTTGAAATTTAATAATCCTATACTAAGTGGATTTTATCCGGATCCGAGTATTGAAAGAGTCGGAGATGATTACTATTTAGTACTAAGTTCATTTGAGTATTATCCAGGTGTCCCCATTTTTCACAGTAAAGATCTCGTCAATTGGGATCAAATCGGGTACGTTTTAACCGATCAATTTAATTTAGAATCAAGAAAAGGATCAAAAGGTATATTTGCGCCGACGTTGAGATATCATGACGGTGTGTTTTATATGATTACAACGGATACAGATGGAATTGGTAACTTTTATGTGACAGCGACAGACCCAAGAGGTCCGTGGTCAGAGCCTATAACGATTCCTTATGGAAACATTGATCCTTCCCTAACATTTATTGGTGATACAACTTATGTAACGATCCAAAACGGAGAAGGATATGGTTCACATATTATTCAATATGAAATCGATAAAGAAACGGGCGAAGCGTTAACTGAGCCAGTTAAAATCTTCTCTGGAGATGGTGGCCAGTGGACAGAAGGGCCTCACCTGTATAAAATTGATTCAACATATTATTTAATGTGTGCTTGCGGTGGAACAGGTGAAGATCACCGGGAAATCATTGCTAGAAGCGAGAATCCATATGGGCCGTTTGAATTGTATGAACAACCGATTTTGACGCACCGGGAAATTAGAGAACATCCGATCCAAACAATTGGTCACGCGGATTTAGTCGATGATCCTGATGGCAACTGGTGGATGGTGTTTTTAGGAACACGACCAGCCAATGGAAAGTACACATTAATGGGACGTGAAACTTTCTTAGCGCCTGTTGAATTTACTGAAGACGGCTGGCCCTATGTCGATAATAATGATGGTACAGTACAAGAAGTAATGGAGACGCCTCAATTGAAGGTAGAGCAAAAGAAAAATAGCGAATTCTTTACTGATTTCACTGAACATGAACTTGATGTAACGTGGACGTATTTGCGTAAAAAACGAGATGCCTATTTTGTCTTTCCAAGTCGCAATGGTTGGTTAAGATTAGACGGACGAGCAGATAAATTAACAGATGAACAAGCTCATCCAACGATTCTATTACAAAGACAACCGTCGCATCATTTTAAAGCTGAGACTCGTGTGTATTTAAAAGGTGAATTTGAAGATTGCGAGGCTGGACTTGTCGTCTGGTTAAATGAATATGCACATCAAACGATTGGCGAAAAGTTTGTAGACGAAAAGCGGATAATCACCGTCACAGAAGTAGCCCAACATAAACGCATCGTAAAAGAAATTGAAGTAGATACGGATATCATCGATCTAAAAGTTGAATGTGATGGTTCTTATTATACGTATTCCATTCAACCAGAAGAAGGAGAAGCTCAGGAAGTTGCTAAACTATCTGTTGCCAGTCTTTCAACAGAACATAATGGTGGATTTGGTGGAGTATTCACAGGCGTGATGGTTGGCCTTTACGCTACAGGTAATGGTAAAAAAGCACAAGAAAAAGCTTATTTCGACTGGTTTAAGTTAACCGATCAATCAAGGTAATTTTAAAGAGAAAGCTCGTATTGGCTTCAATTGAAACCAATACGAGCTCTTTTTTTATGAGTTTGAAATTTCATTCAACGCTTTCGTTATAATTTTAGACTCTTCTTGGTCTAACATGTTTTTATCGATATAAGCATTAATTGTTTTATTCATTTCTTCACCGAGTTCATGTGTTTCTTCACTTGGCCCCATCATGTAAATGTAATCCCAGCCGTGATCTTTGGCTAATTTGTCAAGGTCTGGAGCAATTGATTTATACCAACGATGACGATTTGCCTCGAAACGAGCAATGAATTGTTCTCGTTTTTTACTCTTACCTCCTGAGCCAACAGTGGCTTGTGCACGATGTGGTCCAGTGTGTCGTCTCCAATCTTCTGTATCCAAGTCAAGTTCATATAACACATCATCTAATGGTCTTCCTAGTTCAGTTTCCACGACACGTATGGCCTCTTTTTGAGTTAATATAATCCCCGCTTTTGGATAATCTTGATGCAGTTGAATGAGTTGATCCACCTTCGCAATTTCCTCCCAGAAGAATTCTGTCTTAACTGGTACTTGGAAAATTTCAGCAAACCAAACAGAATCATCAGGTGTTGCAAAGATGACGACACTTTTAGCAAAGTCAAGCTCATTTTCCGCAACATAGTCTTTTACTTTTTTCTTCACTTTTTGGAAATTTTCTAATTCATCTTTATTCCCATCATTTTTTAAATATTTCTCGAATCGTTGCAATCCATTTTTTAGGTGGATTCGCCATTCGCCCCCTTGTTGTTCAGGGTCTGAAGGATCTGTATTTAAGTACATGCTGAATACGCGTTCCGGTTTTTCTAAATAGAGACTTTCTAATCGTTTGATTTCTTTATTCATATTCATCTTTAACATCGACTCCTTTTAGAAATAATCACCACTATATTGATTATCTATCCTAATCAACTTAAGTTTAAACATACAAATGTTAATGTGTTTAGTTATTTCGTGTACAAAACAACTGAATTGTGTACAAACTACAATTTGATGATGGCGTTTTCAATCGTCCTAAAAGCATTGTAAACGCTTTTAAATGAGATTATAGTTAACGTGTCGAAACATTAAAGGGAGGGAACAAACATGAAAGATTTTTTTCAGAAGTTAGGTAAATCATTAATGATGCCCATTTCAATTATTGCAGCAGCCGGTATTTTTCTAGGGCTGGCATCGGTACTACAGAATCCTGATATTGTCGGTGAAACATTCGTTTCGTTTGAAGGCGTTCAAAACGTGATTGGTTTTGTAAGGTCGCTATCCGGTTCTTTATTTGGTAATTTACCGATTTTATTCGCTGTATCGATTGCGATTGGCATGGCTAGAAAAGAGAAGCCAACTGCAGCATTCTCAGCTGTTATCGGATTTATTATTTTCCATGTGACATTAGAGTATATTTTAGGTCTTAACGGTGTGACAGCAGAAACAACATCAATTGATTACTTAATGGCTGAGGGCATGTCAGAATTAGAAGCGACTCAGGTAAACTCTCAGTATGAAACAGTTTTAGGTATCTTTACTTTAAGAATGAACGTATTTGCTGGTATTTTAGCCGGTGGTTTAGTTGCTATTCTTCATAATAAGTTTTATAACGTCGAGTTACCTGTAGCCATCAGCTTCTTTGGTGGAAAGAGATTTGTACCGATTATCACAACAGTAGCTGTTCCCGTATTATCACTTGCTATGTACTATATTTGGCCATTTGTTGGTGGTGCGATTGAATCACTAGGTAACGTCATTGCTGATTCAGGACTGTTTGGTACATTCTTGTTCGGTTTCTTAGAACGTTTACTTATTCCAACAGGTTTACACCACATTTTAAACCAACTTGTTCGTTTCACACCAATCGGTGGTATTGCCATGATTGATGGTGATCAAGTCGTAGGTGCGTTAAACATTTTCAATACAGCACTGGCTCAAGATGTATTAGATTTTGACCTTATGTCTACTGCTACACGCTTCTTAGCTCAAGGTAAAGTACCGTTTATGGTATTTGGTTTACCTGCTGCTGGTTTTGCGATGATAAACACGGCAAGACTTGGTGAGAAAAAACGCGTGAAAGGTTTATTATTCGCAGCGATTTTAGCAGCGTTTACAACAGGTATTACAGAACCGATTGAATTTGCGTTTATCTTTGTATCACCTTTACTATTTGTATTCCACGCATTTATGGCAGGTCTATCGTTTATGTTAATGGATCTCTTTAATGTTGTGATCGGAAATGTTCAAGGTGGTGTGATTGATTTAACGGTGTTTGGTGTCTTACAAGGTACAGCAACAAATTGGTTCTTCGCTGTGATCGTTGGTATTGGGTATGCATTTGCTTATTACTACTTCTTCAAATTCATTATTACGAAGAAAAATATTCAAACGCCAGGTCGTGAAAAGTTAGACGAAGGACAAGATGTAGAAGTGAAGGATGATGGTCACTTAGGTGAAACGATTGTTGAGGCCTTAGGTGGCGTGAATAATATTGAAGAAATAGAGAACTGCTTCACTCGACTTCGTCTCGTTGTAAAAGATGCGAATGTTGCAGATGAACAGAAATTAAAAAACACAGGAGCAGCCGGTGTGGTAAAGATTGACGATAAACATATACAAGTCATATATGGCCCACAAGTAGAAGGCATTGCTCAAAAAGTTAAAGGGGTGCCAGGAAATGAAGAAAAATAATATTGTATTAGTTGGTGGTGGTTCGACATGGACACCAGGTATTTTGAAAGCCATGACGACGCATTTAGATCAATTTGCGTTAAATAAAGTAACATTGTACGATATCGACGCTGAACGTCAAAATATCATCGGTGAATTTGCTAAAATCCTTTTTAGAGAAGAAGCACCTGATGTAGAAGTCGCCTACACAACAGATAAAGAAGAAGCTTATCGTGATGTTGACTTTGTCTTTTGTCAAATGCGTACCGGTGGTTTCGATATGAGAGAACAAGATGAGAAAATCCCACTGAGTATGGGCTTAATTGGTCAAGAAACATGTGGACCTGGCGGATTTGCATACGGACTTCGTTCGATTCGTGATATGGAAGAAATGGTTAAAGATGTGAGAAGCCTAAGTCCTAATGCTTGGATTTTAAATTATACAAATCCAGCTGCAATTGTCGGCTTAGCATTAGATAAATTGTTCCCAGAAGATGATCGTATTTTAAATATTTGTGATCAGCCAGTTAACTTAATGCGCTCATATGCAAAACTCATCGATCATGATGTGAATAAATTGGAGCCTGAGTATTTCGGATTGAATCATTATGGATGGTTTACAGCTATCTATGATGAGAATGGTATGGATGTTGCGCCTAAAATCAAAGAAATTGTGTTAAATGGCGGGTTCCGTCCAGTAGATGCTGAGCAGCGCGATCAATCATGGTTAGATACGTATGCAATGGTTGAAGATATGTTAAGAGATTTCCCTGATTATTTACCGAATACGTACTTGCAATATTACTTGTATCCGGATTATAAGTTGTCAACACTTGACCCTGACTATACACGTACAGATGAAGTGAGAAATGGTCGTGAACAAAAAGTCTTTGCTGAGTGTGAACGTATTGTTAAAAATGATACAACACAAGACTCAAAAGTTGTTCATAATGACGCACATGGTGATATGATGGTAGAGGTGGCAGCTTCTATTGCAAATAACCTGAGAAAAACGTATGTTGTAATTGTGAGAAATGATGGTATTGTATCAAACTTAGATGATGATGTGATGATTGAAGTCGCAGCATCACTCGGTAAAAATGGCCCGCATCCTTATTCTGTTGGTAAAATTGACACCTTCTACAAAGGGTTAATTGAATCTCAACATGCATTTGAGAAATTAACAGTTGAAGCTTATGTAGAAAATTCTTATACAAAAGCGCTTCAAGCATTAACACTAAATCGTACGATTGTCGATGCGAAAAAAGCTAGAAAAGTATTAGATGCGCTAATCGAAGCCAATAAAGATTATTGGCCAACATTAAACTAGTGACCGATAAAATAGAGGCAATAGACGCTCGCGTCATTGCCTCTATTTTTCTAACATATAATAAGGAGAGGAAAAAACATGCGAATTTTATCAGCTATTGATTCGTTTAAAGGGTCGATGACAAGTAAACAAGCCAATAACGTTGTAAAAGAAGCTTTAGAACCTGAGCATCAGGTGACGACTTTTCCGATTGCTGATGGCGGTGAAGGGACAGTTGAAGCATTCTTAGATGTTTTACCTGGTAAATTAATTGAAGAGCCGGTTACAGGACCTACGGGAGAAACGGAACGATGTTATTATGGATGGTTTGAAAAAGAAGCTTTATCGATTATTGAAGTGGCAGAAGCGGCAGGAATTACGAAAGTAGATCGAGACAAACGCCATCCTCGTTACACTACAAGCTATGGTGTTGGTGAGCAAATCATGTCTGCACTTGAACGAGGGATGAAAAAATGTATTATCGGTCTAGGGGGGAGTGCGACTGTTGATGGAGGGATCGGTTTACTTCAAGCGCTCGGTGTTCGTTTTCTGAATAAACATCAAGAAGAGCTACCGACCTTACCGATCGACCTCGCAGCTGTTGATAGTGTGGATACGACACACCTTGATCCTCGGCTATACGATGTTGAATTTATTGTCGGTTCAGATGTTGAAAACCCGTTGCTAGGAGAAAATGGTGCAACCTATGTGTTTGGACCGCAAAAAGGATTAAGAGATCATGAGCTCATTTGTCATGAAAAGAGTATGCAGCACTTTGCTGAACGGATCAGCAAAGTGACGAGAACCGACTATAAGCATACTGAAGGCTCAGGCGCAGCAGGTGGTATCGGCTTTTGTTTGTATGCATTTTTCAATGCAACCCCTAAAAGTGGCTTTCAGTTATTGGCTGAAAAAGGGGGGCTTTCCCAACTGATAGAAAATGCCGATCTCGTCATCACAGGAGAAGGTAAATTTGATACACAATCGATTCAAGGTAAAGTCCCGGTTGGGATTAGCCGACTTGCTGGAAAGTTAGATGTTCCAACCATTGTTTTTGCAGCTATTATTGATGACGGACTCATTGATTTAAAAGAAGAATCAATCTCCGCTGTACTTCCAATTGTTGACGCGCCTATGTCAGTTGATGAAGCAATTAAAAACGGTCCTGCTTTATTAAGAAAAGCAGTTAAACG
The DNA here is from genome assembly GCF_900096905.1 of Pelagirhabdus alkalitolerans. Lineage (GTDB taxonomy): Bacteria > Bacillota > Bacilli > Bacillales > Amphibacillaceae > Pelagirhabdus > Pelagirhabdus alkalitolerans. Next base: position 76,816 of record NZ_FMYI01000006.1, read on the forward strand.
ATCGTTTAATTTGATTTCGAATGATACCTTTTCAGATATTCCGTGAACAATAAGTTGATAAGGTAGTGAACACTAAAGCGATCGGTCGCATCGATTCCGTTAACGCGGACATCACTTGAAAAGCCATACAATTGAAAATCAGTTTGTTTGGCGAGTGAGTTTGTCGAAAAACCAGTAATGCTAAGTGTCTTTGCACCAGCCACTTGTGCGATCGTTGTCGCTTTAAGTATATTATCTGTTTCACCACTTAAGCTAATGGCGATCGCTAAATCATTTTCAGTTAACAGTTCTGCATTATATTTCATAACATGGGGATCCAAAAAAGTTTGAGAATGTTTCCCGACCAGTTGTAGTCTCGCATCGAGTTCATCTGCTGGTAGTCTAGATAAGCCTACAGCAAAGAAAAGAATACGATTAGCATGATGGATCGCATCTAAAACATCATTCACAGTATCCATATTTACGAGTTGTTTCGTTTTAACGATTTGCTCATCTAAAGATGTGATCTCTATATAATCATTTTCAGTCTGTTCTGTTTGGTAGAGAGCTTCTCTAAAGTCAGTAAAACCTTTAAAACCTAGTTTCTTACATAAACGTGTAATCGTGTTTGGTGCAGTAAAATGATTTTGTGCGACTTGACGAATCGTCATATCCTTAATACTGTTCTTTTTCTGAAGTAAGTCATCTAGTATAAATGATTCCGTTTCATTTAATGTGTGTTGATTTTGTTTAAGGCGATCGTAAAAATACATGGGCTCTAATTCTCCTTATCATGACAATCTCTAATCACTAGTTTAGCATGATTGTGCATTGGTGAATATGACGAATGTGTGAACACCTTAAAAGAAAATGAATTTAAGTTTTCAGAATTAAAATAAAAGTTTGAAATTTACTTAAAGATGATTTAAAGTATAATAAATAGCAATTGGAGGGTGAGATATGTCGAAAGATCTAAGAATTAAAAGTCAAGTATATGATGATGCTAAACGCGCACCAAACCGTGCGATGTTAAGAGCTGTCGGATTCACCGATGAAAGCTTTAAAAAACCACAAATCGGTATCGCGAGTACATGGAGTGAAGTCACACCATGTAACATTCACCTTCATGGCCTAGCTGAAAAAGCGAAATCAGGGGTGCAAGAGGCTGGCGGTGTCCCTTTAATCTTTAATACAATTACAGTTTCTGATGGTATTTCAATGGGAACAGATGGCATGCGTTACTCTTTACCAAGTCGTGATGTAATTGCTGATTCGATTGAAACGGTTGTGGGTGCTGAAAACTTAGATGGTTATGTTGCAATCGGAGGGTGTGATAAAAATATTCCAGGTTGCATGATTGCGATCTCCAGATCAGATGTACCGGCTGTATTCGTTTACGGAGGTACGATTGCACCGGGCTATCGAAATGGTGAGAAATTAGACATCGTATCGGTATTTGAAGGTGTTGGAAAACATAACAACGGTCAAATTTCAGATGAAGAATTGCACGGTATCGAATGTGCTGCTTGTCCGGGTGCAGGTTCGTGTGGTGGTATGTATACTGCAAATACGATGGCATCAGCCGTTGAAGCGATGGGGATGAGCTTACCAGGAAGTTCTTCTCACCCAGCCGAGTCGGGAGATAAGTATGTAGATGTAGAAGAAGCTGGTAAAGCAAGTTATAAATTATTAGAAAAAGGCATTTATCCAAAAGATATTATGACGAAAGAAGCATTTGAAAATGCGATCACCGTTGTCATGGCTTTAGGTGGCTCTACGAATGCGATTTTACACTTATTAGCGATTGCTAATGCAGCTGAAGTTGATTTAACACTTGATGATTTCGATCGTATTCAAAAGAAAGTACCTCACTTAGCTGATCTTAAACCAAGTGGACAATATGTGATGGAAGATTTATATAAAGTAGGCGGCGTACCGGCTGTTATGAAATTACTTTTAGAGAATGGATACTTACATGGTGATTGTTTAACCGTTACTGGGAAAACAGTGGCTGAAAACTTAAAAGACGCTGAAGACCTTGCAGAAGGTCAAGAAATTATTAAACCATTCGAAGAGCCTTATCGCAAAACAGGGCCACTTGTGATTTTAAAAGGTAATTTAGCCCCAAGTGGTGCAGTTGCAAAAGTTTCTGGGGTAAAAGTTAAACGACATACTGGGCCTGCGCGTGTGTTTGAAACAGAGCGCGAAGCAACAGAAGCCGTGATGGATAATAAGATTAACGAAGGAGATGTTTTAGTCATTCGTGGAGTTGGCCCTAAAGGTGGCCCGGGAATGCCTGAGATGCTTTCCATTTCTGCGATCCTAGTCGGAAAAGGACTTGGACAATCTGTAGCCCTCTTAACAGACGGCAGGTTCTCTGGTGGAACGCATGGTCTGGTCGTAGGTCATATTGCACCAGAAGCTCAAGATCGTGGTCCAATTGCCATTTTAAATGAAGGTGATGAAGTAACGATCGATTCAGATACGCAAGAGTTAACAGTCAGTCTTTCAGATGATGAAATAGCGAAACGTTTAGAAAGCTATGAACCACCAAGATTACATCAAAAAGGTGTCTTAGGTAAATACGCTCATAACGTAGCATGCTCATCAATTGGTGCTGTAACAGATAATTTTAACGATTAATGAATGATAGCGAAGAGACTCTATTTAATAGGGTCTCTTTTTTTGGGTGCTATTAAGTTTAAGATTATGAATATTTGAGAGAACATTTTGATATTGTGGCATTATTTGGTTTGATTTATACTAGACTTATCAACAATTTAAATTAAATTAATTTATAAACGAAAAGGTGTTGATAAGTAAAAATTCAAAAAAAGAATAGTCAAATGGTCATCCGTATGATAAACTACAAGTGTGAGAAATCGGTTGCGCAATGGAAGGAAACTGCGCTACTTGTACATATGTCAATAATGACCATACGGGGGGAGTATATTGATTACAAAGTTAAAGAGCAGATTAAGAAAGAAAGGTAACACAAAAAAACAGTCAAAAATGAAAGCGAATACAGATAATCGATTGATACGAAAATTGTATACGTTAATAACGATTATCGTCTCGACATGTATTGTTGCTGCTGGGTTAATTTATTATTTTAGTTCAGATGTTTCACGCCAAAGTGAACGGTTAGAGGATACAGCGACTTTGCAACAAGATTTCGCTGATATGGTAAACCAATTAAACCAAACAAGTATCGCCTATTACCAATTGGCAACATCAGGTTATAGTGAAGACCAAGTCGAGTTAGCAGAAACCTCGTTAGAAAATGCAACAACATTATTTAATCAATTAGAAGCACAGTTGGGTGATGTTGAAACGTTTGAGAATTACTTCATTCATCTTGATGAGGCTGTTCAATCTTATCAGACTGTTTATGAAGAAAATTTCACAGAGGCCTTTTTTGGAGATGAAAGTGAACAAATAAGAAGTCGTGTTGTGCCTATTATTAATCGAAATGAAGATGCGGTTAATTCAGTTAATGAGCGTATACAGGACAATTTAGAAACAAGAAGAGAAGAAGTATCACAAGCAATGCAAGAATCTTTGGCAACATCTGAAGTGATCATGATGACTGCCTTATCGATTTTAATCGTCGTACCACTTGTCTCACTGATTTTATTTGCCCGATCATTGAGTAGTGGTGTGAAGTTAGTGATGAAACGTATTAAAGCTTATCGAAATGGTGATTTATCATTTAGCCAAACGGTGAAAAGACGTGATGAATTTGCGATTATAGATCAACGGTTAAATGAAATGGGTGACCAACTACATCAGATTTTACTTAGAAATAAAGAAATAAGTCAGGATGTATTGGGGGTTGTGCAATCAACGTCTAATAAATCAAATGAACAATTAACTGGAATGGCTGAGATTGAAGAAATGATGAATGGATTTCAGGATGAGATGGAGAAACAAACTGATTTCACAAATACGATTTCAGCAACAACAGAAGAAGTTTCTGCAAGTTCAGAGGAAATTCAAAATTCAGTTCGTTATATGAGTGATCAATTAAACACATTGGAAACTGTCTCTAGTCAAGGTTTAACATTAATGGGTCAACTCGAGTCAACTGTCGAACAGTTAAATCAACAAACATCAACTACAGCTGGACGTGTCTCGGGTATGCAAAATCAGTTAGAACATATCCAATCCTTTATTCAAGGAATTGACGGAATTGCAGATCAAACGAATCTACTAGCGATTAATGCATCAATCGAAGCGGCGAAAGCTGGTAAAGAAGGCAGAAGCTTTGCTGTTGTTGCAGATGAGATCCGTAAGTTGTCTCAAGGTACGAACGAGTTCTCAGATCAAACAAAAGAAGTATTAGAAGAACTAAGTAAAGAAGCAACAGAAGTTGGTCAAGCATTCGAAGACTTCAAGACCCATAGTCAAAAAACGCTTGACCAAACAGCAGAATCTTCTGCGTTATTTAAGCGAATCTCTACTGATAATGCGAAAGTAACTCGAGAACAAAAAGATATTAATGAATCAATTATTCAAATTAATCGAGCAATAGAAGATGTCGTTTCATCCGTTACTGAATTGGTGAATGGTGCAACCGTTTTGCAGGAACGTAGCACAAATGTCGCATCAATTGTTGAAGAACAAACAAGACGTCAAGAAACATTAACAGATGAAATCAAGTCATTAGAAACGACAGCTAATCGATTGAATGATGAAAGTTAGTATTGATACAAAGATATGTGAAGCGGTTACAAAAAAATTATACTTTTTTCTAAAAAAGGGTTGTAATTTTAAATCAATCAATAGTATAATGAAGTTAATAAATGGTGCAAGCGATTTCACTATATGTGCACAAATGGGTTGTACCATTTCAAGCAATCTAGCGTTTGATTGATCGGCAGCACATTTTATGAGTTGTTGGATCTGAAACATTCAATATTGTAAGCGTTAAACATAATGGTGCTTATATTGATCAATCAGATGAAAGGTTAGCTAAATTTAATTACTCATTAAAGAGGGGGAAGAAAGATGTTTAAAGGTAAATCATTTTGGTTCACAGCAGTATTAATGTTGGTTATGTCAATGTTTTTAGTCGCTTGTGGCGGTGACGACACAGAAGAGGCAGATACTCCAGAGGAAACAGGAGAAGAAACAACAGAAGAAGAAAATGGTGATGATACACCTGAAAAACCTGAAGAACTGACTATTTGGGTGAATGATGAAGAACAACAATTAGATGCTCATGAAGAAATGGTAGAGCGCTTTGAAGATGAGTATGGAATTAGCGTTAGCATCACACCATACAGCATGTTAGATCAATTAGATGGTATGGAACTTGATGCACCTGCAGGACAAGGTCCGGACCTATTCTTCCAACCACATGACCGTATGGGAGATATTGATTTACTAGGTGTTGCAGCTGAGTTAGACCTAACTGAAGACCAAGAAGAGCGATTAGCTGGTTATAACGAAGAAGCAGTTGAATCATTCAGCTATGATGGTATTCAATATGGTATTCCAGCAGTTGTAGAAACATATGGTTTATTCTACAACCAACAACATGTTGACGAAGCACCAGAAACGTTAGATGATTTAATGGATATTGCATATGATATTACAGACGATGAAAACTATGGTTTCTTAATGAATGCTTTAGATTTATACTTTGTGTATCCGTTCTTAGCTAGTGAAGGTGGTTACATCTTCGGACAAGATGCAGATGGCGTTTATGATCCAAGTGATATTGGTCTTAACACACCAGAAGCAGTAGCTGGTGCAGAAACAATCCAAACTTGGTTTGAAGATGATTTAATTCCAACGGGTATTGAGCAAGATATTATTGATGGTCTCTTCGCAGATGGTCAAGTTGCAATGGCTATTAACGGTCCATGGGCAATTCCAGACTATCGTGATGCTTTAGGCGATGATTTAGGTGTTGCACCACTTCCAACAAATAATGGCGAGCACTTAAGTTCATTTGCAGGTAACAAAGGTTGGTTAGTTAACTATTATACAGAAGATCAGTACTGGGCAACTGAACTTGCACTATTCTTAACAAATGCAGAGAATTCTGAGCTGTATTACGAAACTGCAGGTGAGTTACCGGCACACTTAGATGTTGAAATTGATGATGAATTTATGGAGCCGATCTTCGAACAAACTGAGCATGCTTATCCAATGCCTAACATTCCAGAAATGAGTCAAGTATGGGAGCCAATTGGTGATGCATTAGAATTCATCTCTTCAGGTGAAGATGTTCAAGAAGTCTTAGATGAAGCAGTAGAAGAAATTGAAGCAGAAATTTCTATAATGGGTCAATAAGTCTTTAGAGAAGGGATTGAGAGATGATTAATCTTCTCAATCCTCTCTCTTTTTATAAAGGAGGGAACAGCCGTTATGGCTACAAAGAACGATCAAGAGACGAACAAGAATCGACAAGATAATCAGAACTCTAATCATAACCCCACACTTGCAATGCTGCTCTCAATCATTCCTGGTTTAGGACAGGCTTACAATAAGCGTTATTTAAAAGGTGCAGCAATCTTCGTTTTATTTGCCGCTTTTGCCATTGTTATGTTTGACTTTATGTCAGATGGTCTTCAAGGGCTATTTACATTAGGTACTGAGGAGCGTGTAGATGATTCGCGTGTGTTCTTAAGTGAAGGGATCTTATCACTCATATTTCTAACATTTTATTTAATCTTCTATTGGGTCAATCTCCAAGATGCTAGAAGAGATGCTATCAAGATCAAAAATGGGTGGCAAGTCGGCGGTGTAATGGCCGGATTTAAGAATGCATGGGATACAGCATTTCCATACATGCTTGTAGGACCAGGACTTATGTTCTTAATATTTGTCGTATTATTCCCACTATTATTTATGGGATTCTTAGCCTTTACGAATTATAACTTATATAATTCACCACCTAGACACTTATTAGACTGGGTAGGATTTGATAACTTTATTAATTTATTTACAATTGCTGAATGGCGAAATACGTTTATGAGCGTTTTATCTTGGACGTTAGTTTGGACATTTTTCGCGACAACACTTGCGATTGGTTTAGCAATGTTCTTAGCCGTTTTAACAAACGACAAACGATTAAAAGGTAAGAAAATCATTCGTACTATTTTCATTTTACCATGGGCCGTACCAGGGTTTGTTACGATTATTATTTTCTCAGCGATGTTTAATGATAATTTCGGTGCCATTAATACGGATATACTACAACCTTTATTTGGTACCAGTATACCGTGGCTGACCGATCCGACATGGACCAGGATTGCGCTTATTATGATCCAAACCTGGCTTGGTTTCCCATTTGTGTTTGCATTATTCACGGGCGTTCTGCAAGGTATTTCAAGTGATTGGTATGAAGCAGCTGATATGGACGGGGCAACAAGGATGCAAAAATTCCGTCATATTACGTTCCCACACTTAATGTTTGCAACAGGACCGCTATTGATTACACAGTACACATTTAACTTTAATAACTTCAATATTATTTACCTATTTAATGAAGGGGGTCCAGCTGTCCGGGGGCAAACCGCGGGTGGTACAGATATCTTGATATCCTGGATCTATGATTTAACCTTTACAAATTCACAATACAGTATGGCAGCAGCTATTTCATTAATTTTAGGGATGATCGTTGCGACGTTTGCGTTTGTCCAATTCCGTCGTTCACGTTCCTTTAAAGAGGAGGGGACTTTCTAAATGGCTAGACAACCAATGAGTTACAAAACAAAAAACAGATTAGAAATTGCAGCCATGTATTTAGTGATAGCCGTTATGACTGTGATCATATTCTATCCACTAATTTGGGCATTTGGAATGTCACTTAACCCAGGTACAAACCTTTATGGTGCATCGATTATTCCTGAAAATGCATCGTTCGTTCACTATGAATGGCTATTTACGAGTCCTCGAAGTAACTACTTGTTATGGTATCGTAATACGATCTTTGTTGCTGTATCTGTATCACTTTTAGGTACACTAATTACAAGCTTCACAGCATACGCATTTAGTCGGTACCGTTTCAGAGGTCGTACGTATGGTTTATATGCATTCTTGTTACTTCAAATGTTCCCTGTATTAATGGCAATGGTTGCCTTATATATCTTGCTTAATACAATAGGATTGTTAGACAGCTTAACGGGTCTAATTCTTATCTATATTGGTAACACGATCCCGATGAACGCTTTCTTAGTGAAGGGTTACATTGATACGTTACCAAGAGAACTAGATGAGTCAGCTAAAATGGACGGGGCAGGCCACTTTAGAATCTTCTTCCAGATTCTATTGCCTCTAACAAAACCGATTCTTTCAGTTGTGGCATTGTTTAACTTTATGAATCCATTTATGGACTTTATCTTGCCACGAATTGTGTTAAGAAGTCCTGAGAATTACACATTAGCACTTGGTTTATTCAACTTTGTTAATGATCAATTCTCGAATAATTTCACGCGATTTGCAGCGGGTGCAATCTTAATCGCTGTTCCAATTGCAACTGTGTATCTATTCTTACAGAAATATTTAATCTCTGGTTTAGCATCAGGTGCAACCAAAGGTTAAGTAACAACAAACTCCCTAGCTACTTTAGCTAGGGAGTTTGTTTAATTATAACGTCCAAACTGTACTTGATTGTAAACTTCATTAACGATTTCATTCAGGGTATCGGGATGGATTAATTTTGCTTGGCTCACTTTTTGACTCGTTCGAGGCCCAATTTTTTTTGCATTTAATAATTCATCTAAAAACGGTAACATGAAATCATCAACAGGTAAGTAAGCTAGCATAATGGAAGCGTGATCGGATTCTATTTCAATATAGACACCGTTTAATTGTGTCATTAAAAAATGTGAATAATCGAGTTTAATTTTAAATTGAGATTTAGTTGCTTGATTAATCGCCGATATATGACTTGGTAACGAGTAAAAATACACAATTTCTTCAAAAGAATAATCTAAATCCTCAAGTTTAGTACAGTATTTGTTTAATAAATTTTCAGTTGTTTTTGTGATATTAAGAAAATAAAAATACTTTGATGTCATGATGGTAACACCAAAAGCCAGCAGTAGACTAATTCCGTAAAACCAACTCATTGTTTTACCACCTCTTCAAAAGATGTTACGCGATTTTTACCAGTATTTTTGCCTTTATACAGGGCATCATCTGCACAATTAATTAATTGACTCGGGTTAGCTTGACTAATATGACTAATGTGTGCGAAACCAATTGTTACTGTAAGTGTTTTATTAGGTTGTGTATTTTCATTAGGAAAAGACGTTTCTTCAATTGTTTTTCTCAAGTTTTCAGCTATTTTAAAGGTTTCAGTCGTTGAATGGTCCGTGCACAGCACACAAAATTCTTCACCACCAAAACGATAACTAAGCGCATTTCTAGGAACCGTTTGTTTGATTGTTTGTGCTAATTTTTCAAGCACATCATTGCCAAGTAAGTGTCCATTTGTATCGTTATAATGTTTAAAATGATCAATATCAATCATGATCATCGCAAGATTCTGAGGGACAGCGCCTTCAAATAATGATTGCAAATCTCTCTGCAAGGCACGTTGATTAAATAAGTTTGTTAGTCCATCTTTAAATGTCATCGCTTCGATATCTTGATAGAGTTTAGCTTGCTCAACAGCTAGCGCAGCTTGTGAGGCAAGAGGCATAACATTATCAATATCTGATTCTGTAATCGGCTTTTTAGTGACTGGATTATCAATTAAAATCAGACCGATTCTTTTGGATTGATGAATCATTGGAATGATTAATAATTCATCCATATCAAACTGATTCATTAATTGAGTTGTTGTCGCATCTATTGAATCTGATGTTTGGATCAATTGATAATCACCACTTATTAAAACATTTCGTAAAACTGTTTTTTCATTTAATGAAAAATGCATTTGTTTAACTAATGTGTTTAATTCAGGATCGAGGTCAGTTTTATCAATACGATCTAACAAGTCAATTAAACGATACTTATGTCGCGCAATATCTTTCCATTTCTCAAAGCCTTCTGACATATCTAATGGCCCAATGGCTAAGAACCCTTTGAGTGCGTTCAAATCAGGTTCATGAAGGAATACCATCGCTCGGTTAAATCCTAACCCATGTCCGGCTGTGATAGATGTAACGATAATATGTATGATGCGTTCTAAGTCTTGTGTTTGCTGGATCGCCATTGTGATTTCCCTTAAAATATTAAGTTGCTTGGAATTATCAAGTAACAGTTGTTTCCATATCCGATGTTTACGGAAAAATTGTATAGAAAAATGCAGAATGAAACCAACAGAGAACATCATCAATAGAGCAATCGACAAGGGAAGAAATCGAAATTCTAAAATCGTGAAATAAATTATGATACTAGTAATGCTTGATAGAACGAGGCCTAGCCATTTATAAGTATATGTAAAAAACAAAACGGTAACAAAGGACAAAAAAGCAAGCCAATCATTGATGTAAAGAATAGAAAATGAATAGAAATAAACCATTCCGATTGACAAAAGCAAACGATTCCAAAAAGGACTTATTTTAAAACGCACCCAATTAAGCGCAATCGCTAGCGCTATTAAGTGACCAAATATTAACATTGGGTTGTTAATCAAGGAAAACCGCCTCCTTCCCTATGTCTATTATACTATGAATTGAGAACGTTGTCATAAAAATTTTGGAATAATGGTTGATTTTTTTGGAATGATCTTTATAATAAATGTTGTAAGCGATTGCACATAATGTTAAAACAATTTGTGCAATTTTTTCATAACTATTATGCAAACGTTTTCGTTAATTGTTATGAAAACGCTTATGACCATAAATTGAAAGGGGAATTGGATGCGAAAAAGACCTTGGTATGATCGTTGGTTTGCTGTAACGTTAGTCGGTATGCTACTGCTGAGCATGGTAGCAAGTGCAGTACCGCCTACTGTTACCTATGCAGAAGAAAATCAAGACAGTGAGGATTCCAGACAATTACGGATTCATTATCAGCAAGATGAGGTTGATTATGACGACTTGTACTTATGGCTTTGGGGGGATGTGACGACACTCTCAGAAGATGCAGGTGAATGGCCAGAAGGTACACCTTTTAACAATGAACAAATGACAGACTTCGTTGGTTATGTTGATGTTGAAATAGAAGAAGAAGCAGAACAAGTTAGCTTTATCGCAGTGACAGATGATGAAGATGAGCTAACAGAGGTTGAAGTTGATATTTTATCAGAGGATATGGATGAAGTGTGGATTGAAGAATCGGGCAATGTGTTTTACTATGAGCCGATTGATTTTGATACACCAACCGTTCGCCTGCACTTTCTAACGGAAGATGGATCGGCAGAACCGTGGTCACTTTGGAACTGGGGTAACATTCCAAACCCAACAGATGCTGGTGAATGGGACGAAGGTCGTATCCCCTTGAGTGATGAACAAGTAGGCGATTACGGAGCTTATATTGATGTGGAAGTGTATGAAGATACATCGAGTTTCGGGTTTTTATTTAGTAATTTAGAAACTGATGAACAGACGGACGATTTAACGGCGAATGTCAGTGAGCATCAACAATTCTTTGTAAAAGAAGGTATTGATGAAGTATTTACTAATCCTTATTATGTCGCAGATGATGAGGAAGAAGAAGCACCAGAAGAGTATGAAGGTGAAGAAGATATAAGTGTTGAAGCAAGTGTGAATCGTGACTTTCATTATAATGAGCATGCACTTTTAGATGTTGAGATTGATAACGCATCTGATTTATCGATCAGCCGTATTGAAGCGGATACATCGGCAATAGGTGGGTCATCAAATCTTAATATATCACCAGAGTTAAATCGTGTGACATTATCAGCAAGTCGTGACACATCACCTGGTGAGTATTCAATACCCGTCACAGTTGTCGATGAAAATGGTGGACAGTATACAACGGAAACGCCCGTCACAATCGTTGAACGTGAGAAGGCTGACGGTGAGAAAGATTGGGATGAAGAAGTCATCTACTTCATGTTAACCGATCGTTTCAGTGATGGTGACGAGTCAAATAACGACCCTTATGACCTGGACTATGATCAATATGACAATGATCGTGGGACGTATCAAGGTGGCGATTTCAAAGGGGTCACAAACAATCTTGATTATTTAGATGATCTAGGTGTTGATACAGTTTGGTTGAGCCCCATTGTAGAAAATGTGGCGCATGATGTTGAATATGCTAGTGATGAAATACCTTACTACGGCTATCATGGCTATTGGGCTAAAGATTTTGAAGAATTGAATCCACATTTAGGTACCATTGATGAGTTTCATGAATTAATTGATGAGGCGGCAAGTCGTGATATCGACATCATGGTTGATGTGGTACTAAACCACCCCGGTTATGGCATGCATCCTGATGACGAAATTGAAGAGGGAGCACCTGAAGCGTACCCAACAAATGAAGATCGGGAAAAATTTGAAGATATGATACGACTAGATCCTGGTTCTGATGATTTAACAATGGAATTAGCTGGTTTACCTGATTTTAAAACAGAAGAACAACAGGTAAGGGAACAAATTGTTGACTGGCAAGTAGATTGGATCGAACGATCAACAACAGATAGTGGTAATCGGATTAGTAGCTATCGTGTCGATACGGTTAAACATGTTGACGACACAACCTGGCAACATTTTAAAAATGAACTCGTTCAAGAAGATCCAGCATTTAAATTGATCGGTGAATCTTGGGGTGCAAATTATCAAGATGACCACGGCTATTTAAATACGGGTACGATGGATAGTTTGCTTGATTTTGATTTTAAAAATTATGCAAGTCAATTTGTTAACGGAAGTTTAGAAGAAGCAAACGAGACGTTAACAGAACGAAATGCGTTTATGGATAACCATGCGACATTGGGTCAATTCCTAGGTAGTCATGATGAAGATGGCTTTTTATACAATCAAGATGGTGATGTAGGGAAGCTTAAATTAGCTGCGACACTTCAGTTAACAGCAAAAGGTCAACCTGTGATTTATTACGGGGAAGAATTAGGTCAATCAGGGGCCGATAATTGGCCTGAATATGACAACCGTTATGATTTTGCTTGGGAAGAAGTAGAAGATAGTGCTATTCTTGATCATTATCAGTCTATTTTATCATTTAGAGATGACTATTCTCATATTTTATCCCGTGGTGATCGTTCGGTTGTGGCAGGTTCAAATGATGATGGTTATTTAATCGTTGAAAGAGAATATGATGGTGAATCGGTTTATGTTGCTTTTAACCAAGCAAATGAAGCACAAGAGGTTTACTTAGAAGTGACAGAGAGCGATGCAGAGCTGATGAATTATTATTCAGATGATGTGATCAGTGTAGAAACATCAGATGATGACAGTCACCTCGTTTCCTTTGAAATACCAGCAATGGATGATGGAGGAACAGCACTTTTATCTGTAGACAATGGTCAACTGATTGACACAACAGAGGAGATGGAAGAGACACAAGATGAAGTAGAAGATGGCTTTTTTCGGCTTCACTTGGATGCAAATCTTACTGATGATCATAACCTCAGTGATCTTGGTTTATGGATTTGGGAAGATGTGGCGTCACCGTCAGAAGACTGGCCGACAGGCGCATTAAATCTTGACCAAGCAGAAGAAAATGAAGGTTGGTTATCGAAAGATATTGAATTAGATGAAGATCCTGAACAGATTGGTTTTTTAATTAATGAGCAGTCTGGTGGGAATGTTACCGATGATGTGATCATTGACTTATTAACAGAAGACACAAATGAAGCTTGGGTAACAGAAGATTTAGATGTCTTTTACTATGAACCAATAGATGATGACTCAATGATTCGTATAAACTATGAACGGGAAGATGAAGATTATACGGATTGGGGCTTATGGACATTCGGTGATGTTGAAGCACCAACAGAAGATTGGCCAACTGGTGCACATGATTTAACAGAGGGTCTTTATGGTGCCTACCACGACTTAGCCTTATCAGAAGATCCAGAAGAGATTGGTTTTCTCATGGTAAATAAAGAGACAGAAGAGCAAACAGCAGATTATACGTTTAATCAACTAGATGAACATAGTCAAGTGTTTGTACGAGAGGGTGATGATACCGTTTATACAAATCCTTATTTCGTATCAGAAGAAGGGATTCAATATGCTGAATTGTTGTCCGAGACAGAAATTGAACTCACATTTAATTCAGTCGATTCGATTGATGAAGAGGATCTATTAGAAGCAATTCAGGTTATGAATGAAGCAGGTGAAGAGGTAACGATTGATGATGCGACAATTGTACAAGAAGCAGACAAGGTACTCTTAACAGGAGGTTTTGACCTTGATTTAGCACCTTATATGATCGAGTACGGAGGATCAGAAATAGAAGCGCGCATCGGCTGGCGCTTGAAAGACGAGTTATACAGTTATGATGGCGATCTCGGTGTTAGTTTATCAGCTGATGGTGAGGCGAATTTGAAAGTTTGGTCACCAAGTGCTGATAATGTGAATGTTGTTCTTTATGATAAAGATGATCAAGATGCGGTTATAACAGAAGACTTACCGATGACACGTCAAGACCGAGGTGTATGGGAAATTGATCTTGATTATAATAACACCGGTATTGATGACTTGACAGGCTACTATTACCATTACAGCATCGAACGTGATGGCGAAGAAGTCTTGGCCCTTGATCCGTATGCACAATCTATGGCGACTTGGGATAGTTCAGATGATGATAATAGAATCGGAAAAGCTGCGATTGTTGACCCGTCACAAATTGGCCCAGATTTAGATTTTGCGGATATCGATAACTTTGAAAAAAGAGAAGATGCGATTATTTATGAAGCGCATGTACGCGACTTCACATCGGATCCATCGATCGAAGAGGACTTAGATCACCAATTTGGAACGTTTAGTGCCTTTATTGAAAAACTCGATTACATCGAATCACTTGGTGTAACACATGTTCAATTACTACCTGTCATGAGTTACTACTTCGCTGATGAATTTAATAATGATGAGCATTTACTTGATTATTCATCAACGAATAATAACTACAATTGGGGATATGACCCACATAGTTATTTCTCATTAACAGGTATGTATTCAGAAGATCCAGACGATGCTGAAAAACGAATTGAAGAATTTAAAACGTTAATTGATGAAATTCACAAGCGTGATATGGGCGTTATTTTAGACGTTGTCTACAACCATACCGCACGTGAGCATATCTTTGAAGATCTTGAACCTGAATATTATCATTTCATGGATGCTGATGGAACGACTCGCACAAGCTTTGGTGGTGGCCGTTTAGGCACGACACACCATATGTCACGTCGCATTTTAGTTGATTCGATTATGCATTGGGTTGAAGAATATAAAGTCGATGGATTTAGATTCGATATGATGGGCGACCATGATGCAGAATCGATTCAAATCGCTTATGATGAAGCGAAAGAAGTCAACCCAGATATTGTCATGATTGGTGAAGGATGGGTCACATATGTGGGTGATGAGACAGACCCAGATGTTCAACCAGCTGATCAACAGTGGATGCAAGATACAGAAAGTGTTGGTTCATTCTCGGATGAATTTAGAAATGAGTTAAAATCAGGTTTTGGTAGTGAAGGTGAACCGCGCTTTATTACTGGAGGCGCTCGTAATGTCGAACAGATTTTTGATAATTTGACTGCGAATCCGCATAACTTTGAAGCAACGAACCCTGGTGATGTCGTGCCGTATATCGCTGCACATGATAATTTGACCTTACACGATGTGATCGCTCAATCGATTCAAAAAGATCCAAAAGATCATCAAGAAGAGATTCATGATCGCATTCGTCTTGGGAATTTGATGGTGTTAACAGCGCAAGGCACACCGTTTATCCATGCGGGGCAAGAATTTGGTCGAACAAAACAGTTTAGAGATCCATATTATATTGACGAAGTGGATGAACCGCCATATAAATCAACATTTATGACGGATGAAAATGGCGAGCCATTTGAGTATCCATACTTCATTCACGATTCGTATGATTCTACTGATGCGATCAATATGTTTGAGTGGGACAAAGCAACAAATGAAGAAATGTATCCTATTCAAACAACGACGCAAGCCTATACGCAAGGTTTAATCGAATTAAGACGTTCAACAGATGCCTTTAGAAAAGGTACTCTCGAAGAGATTGAGGAATCTGTTTCAATGATTGAAGCACCTGAAATTGGTGAAGAAGATCTAGTCATTGCTTATGAAGCAAAAGACGAATCAGGGGATATATATGCTGTTTTCGTTAATGCAGATGACACTGAACGAGTACTTTCACTTGATACAGATTTCACGAATGGTGATATTGTGGTTGATAGTGAAACAGCAGGCACAGAAGCAATTCAAGATCCAATTGGTGTTGAGCTTACTTCTGATCAGATCACGCTTGCGCCATTAACAGCGTCTGTTGTTCGTATTCAAGAAGAAGCTGTTGATGAGCAGGATCCAGATGAAGATCAAGAAGGTGAGCACGAAGAAGAAGCAGAAGATGAAGACACACCGACAGAAGAAGATGAGGACGAGAGCCCATCACTTCCACATCAAGAAATAGAACGCGAAAGCATTTCAATCGAAGCAGATACGATTGATGATTATGTCGATCAAGATTCAGGCAATCTAGTCGTGAATGATGTGACGGATCTCGTGATCTCAAATGAAGCGATCAGTCAGATGAGTGATGATCAAAAAGTTGAAGTATCATTTGATAATTCAGCCGTTCAATTTAATTTCCCAATAAGCAATGTAAGAGGTCTTGCGCTTGAAAGTGGGGAATCTGTTAGCTTCTCCATCAATCAAGTTGACACATCTGAGGTAGCATCTTTATCAGATATTCGCCTTTTAAGTGATGTATACGGGTTTACTGTGATGATTGGAGATGAAAAAATTGAGGGACCATTCGATGAACCGGTGGAACTACAATTTGTGATTGATTCAGATGTTGTTAATGATCCAGAACGCCTACATCTTGTGTATGTAGATGACGATGGTGATTTAACGTATTATCCGATCCAATCTTTTGATGCAGAGACAGGTCGAGTCATTGCAGAAGTCGACCACTTCAGTGCTTATGGTGTCGTTGAGCTTGACGAAGATATGTTAGATGAAGTTGAAGCAGTAGACGAAGAAGGATTACCGGATACAGCAACGTCCATGTTTAATTATTTATTAGCAGGCGCGATGCTTCTTATTTCTGGTATTGGATTATTGATTTACAAACGTAAACAGACAAAACAATAAGTGCTATTAACAATGAGCCATCGCTATTACGCGTGGCTCATTGTTTTTAAGGTTCAATCATTATTTAAATATCAAAACGAATCTTTTTTTCTTCAAATAAATCATAGATGGCATCATAATCTTGAATTGGATAAAAATGTTGGATTTTGGGTTTTGGAAAGAATGATGAGTTACTTTTAAGTGTAACTTTGAGTCTTGTTCTAGACTGTTTATTTATTAATTCTGCGTGATCAACCTTGTCCCATTTCACACGTTTAACTAGAGAGCCTTTACCATATAATATGTGAATACCTTCACGGCTAATTCCAACCGAAGTATTGCTTGTTATAAGCATAATAGAAGCCAAAATAGCCACGGTATAGCCACCAAAATCAGGCTTTAATGTGTAAGCCATAATTAAGAAAACAAAGCAACCAAGTGCTATCGTCACCCATGTAGTTGTCTGTAATTGAACTATGAATATGTATTTTCTAGCTATATAGATATTTTTTAAGATCACGAACGTAAACAATGTACTTAGAAAGACCGTCTCCCACAATACAAACTACTCCCGTCATGTTAATAATGACATCGTCTCACAATGGCTAATTTCAAACAAGAGAAAAGGCATGCTCATAATTTAGAGCATGCCTTTCTCCTCCCCTCTTGGGATGTGCGGAAAATTTGTTAAAGTCTTGTTATTTTGTTACTTACCAAACTGTTACGTCTCTGACGATCTGAACCCGTCGTACTTGAAGCTTGGTATTTCATCTCACCTAAAATAGAGATGTTTCAGTTGCACTTACCGGAAAAACGTCTTACTAACTTTCTTGCAAACCATCTTACTTAACGCTTACAAAATCAGTAGCCACGTTCCTGACGAGTTATATGCCGCCAGCGAATCAAATTTTCCGCCAAGGCTGTGCAGTTCACATGTGACGTCAACACCTAAACAAATCATTCAAAACACATTGATTAAGTGAGTCGAACAAGGGCTTACACAAAAACAAACTTTGCTTTAGGCCATGTCCTTCTCTCTCACATGCATTTAGCCTTGTACTATACTATACCCACTTGTAAACGCTTTAAACATTTTTTCGAATGATTTTTTCGGTTTTTTCATGCTATACTAGTTTTATTGTCTTATAAGGGGTGTCGATTGAGTGGAAGAACAAAAATTATTAATTATAGACGGGTTTAATCTGTTAAGTCGGGGCTATTTTGCAACGGCTTATCACCAATCAGAGGATCAATTGCCCAAAAACGATCAAGGCTTATATACGAATGCTTTGCGTGTATTTTTTCAAAAGTTATTTAACTTAATTCATACACACCAAACGTCCCATGTTACGATTGCTTGGGATGTAAAACGAGAAGAAACGAACAGACGCCAAAAATATGATTTTTATAAATCAAGTCGTCAAGCATTACCTGAACCGTTAATTCAACAGTATGAAACACTCACATTTGCTTTGACGGATTTAGGGATCGAACAATTAACAATTCCACCTTATGAGGCGGATGATGTGATCGGTTCACTGTCGAATAAGTGGGCAGACGTGATGCAATCCCCATGTTTTATTTACAGTAATGACCGGGATTTGTTGCAGCTGTTAAATCCGCATGTTAGTCAAATCATCGCTAAAAATAAAAAGGAACATGTATATAGTCAATCTGATTTTGAAGCGGATTATCAGATCACGCCAGATCAATGGATTGATGTGAAGGCATTACTGGGTGATAAGGGTGACAATATTCCAGGGGTGAAGGGGATTGGTGAAAAATCAGCCTTGCCTTTAGTTCAACGTTATCAAACGGTTGAAAAGTTGTATCAAGCATTGCCAGAATTGGATGCGACGTTCAACCGATCGATCAAGCGATTAACAGAAGGGAAGAAGGATGCTTTTATGAGTAAAGAGCTTGTGACAATTGATCAAAAGATTCCATATTTTGATCAGTTTGATTTGAACCGATTAAACTATGTGCCTAAACAAGAGTATATTACGACGATTTTAAGTGATTTAGGCATTAACGTTAGATTATACGCATTTTAATATTATTATTTTAAGAGTTAGGAAGTGTCATATGTTTATTATCTATTTACTTATTGGGCTTTTAACCACGATGATTGGTTCAATGGCTGGTATTAGTGGTGGGGTCATTATGAAGCCTGTTTTAGATATGTTTGGTCATTTCGACTTGGCTACGATCGGTGTATTATCAGGTGGTACTGTACTTGCGATGTCGAGTATGTCGATCTTAATGGCTTATAAACAAGGAAAATCAATTGAATTCAAACAAGGTTTATTAATTTCACTTGGCTCCATTACGGGTGGTACGATTGGTAAGGAAATCTTTAATCAGTTACTGATTCATGATCAAGTCGCTGAACATGTTGGTTGGATTCAATCAACGATTCTTGTCTTTATTTTAGTCATCATTTTTCTATTTATGCGATACAAAGACTACATCACAACCCTTAAATTACAAAATCCATTGATTGTGATCGGTGTTGGAATGGTTCTAGGCTTTTCTGCTGCCTTTTTAGGCATTGGTGGCGGACCGTTAAATGTGGCAGTCCTTGTTTTATTATTCTCGATGGATGTAAAAAAAGCGGCACTAAACTCTATTTTCATTATTTTTTTCGCTCAATTATCTGGCATTCTAGTTGTCTTATTTACAACGGATTTAAGTAGCTATGATCTATCCATGCTCCCATTCATGCTCGTTGGCGGTGTTAGTGGTGGTTTGATTGGATCAAGAATACGTCCGTATTTATCGGTTAAACATGTAGGTATACTATTTAACGTGCTGATTATAAGTATTATATTTATCAATATTTACAACATTATTCAGTATTTATAGGACAAATGTTAGACTAGAATGAGAAATGTATTTTAAAAGGTGTGATATAAAAATGTCAGAAAATCTTATTGAAACAATTGATCTTTATGATATGAACTTGAAGGAACGTACAGCAAGTTATGTTTTAAATGCTGAAAAAATGACGATTATTGAAACGAGCGCATCACCATCGATCCCGCATTTATTGGAAGGTTTAGATCAAAGAGGGATCGATTACGCCAGTATTGACTATGTGATTATGACTCACGTTCACTTGGACCATGCAGGTGGTGTTGGGGTATTGTTAGAATCACTGCCAAATGCAAAAGTCATCGTTCATCCGAGGGGTAAACGCCATCTTGCAGATCCATCAAAATTGATTAAAGGAACAAAAGCAGTGTATGGCGATCGTTTTGAACCATTATTTGAACCAGTAAAACCAGTAGAAGAAGATCGATTAATCGTTAAAGAAGATCAAGAAACATTAGAAATTGGCCCCGATCGAACATTAACGTTCTATGATACACCGGGGCATGCGAAACATCATTTATCCATACATGATAGCCTAACGAACAGTATGTTTACAGGTGATACGTTAGGGATGAGGTATCCACTCGAATTAACAGGAAATCATCCGTTAATACTCCCATCAACATCACCAAATCAATTTGATCCTGAAGATATGAAAGCATCGATTGACCGAATCGAAGCGATGGGTGTGGATGCGATTTATTTCGGGCATTATGGTCATACGACAGATCCTAAGTCTGTTTATAAAATTTTAAGAACATGGATCGATCGTTATGTAGAGATCAGTCAAGACGTTTTAGCTAAACATAATACAGAAGATATTAATGAGCAAGTAGGGCTCGTTGAACAAGCCCTTTATGAAGCCATTAAAAAAGAGCACTCGTTTGATTTAAGTGATGTCGATCCGTATTTAAAAGTGGATCTCAACATATCAAGTCAAGGGATCGTTGATTATCTCAATAAATGAAAAGAGGTTAAAGCGTGAACGTATCGATTCAAGCGATTTATCAATCTAAAAATGGTACAACGGTTCCAATTGAAACAGATCCCATGCGTGTTAAAGAGGCGATTGATGTTTGTGAGGATATGATCGAGACAAACCGATACAAACAGATGACGTTAATGGACGATCACGATACGACCATGACATTAAAAGAGTTGAAATGGTATGCAGAAACTTCCCAACTTGAAATCAAAAATGTTAGGATTTATTTTGATGGGTCGTTCGATCACAAGACGCATGTAGCTGGTATAGGTTTTGTGATTTACTATGAACAAAGCGGGGTATCATATCGTAGAAGAGAAAGTGCACAGTTAACGGAATTAACATCGAACAATGAAGCAGAGTATGCCGCGCTTGATTTAGCAATCAGGCGATTAGTTGAGTGGGAACTGCAACATGACGTGGTGCAAGTCTATGGTGATTCCAAAGTGGTGATTAATCAATTAATGGACGAATGGCCAGTGTATGATGAAACGTTGTTGCGTTGGGCAGACCGCATTGAATCACGTGTAAATAAGCGAAAGTTATCACTTCATTTAAAAGCAATTAACCGAAAAGATAACAAAGAAGCGGATCGACTAGCTCAAAAAGGATTAGAAGGCCAAACGATTGAAAGTACGCTGCAATTAAACGAGGGGAGATGATCAAGTGAAGTTTGGCATGAGAAAACCAAGTTTAAAGAAAAGAGTTTCAGCCCGAACAAGTCTAAAACGTCAAGTGGTTCATCGGACAAACCTCAAAATGCCAAAAGGTAAAGGGTGGGCAAGAAACCCTAAAAAGTATGCCTATAACAAAGTTTACCGAAAAACGAGTTTTGACATATTTAAACTAATAAAGAAGATGTTCAAGTGACTAACTTGAGCATTTTTTTAAGTTTAAGCAAAAATCTATAGTTTTTACATTAATTAAATTAATTGATTAAAGTTTCTATAGGATTACCTTAAGTATGTAGGGTACTTTTAAATGTAAGCGTTTTATAAAATAGGAGTTGGTAGGTTTACATATACTAGAAAGGAGGCAAGTAAAGTTCGATTGTTTGATCACTAAGAAGGAGGTATTCGATGTCAAAGAAGTCAATAGAATCTTTTCTAGTTAAGTTAATGATCGTATTACTTGTTTTACCTCAAGGGTTATTATTACAACCCGCAGAAGCACGCGCAGAAGAGCAAGATGACAATGTAGTATATCAAAATGATTTCAGCTCTGATAACGGAGATTTAATCGCATCAGGTGGTGCTGAACATAATTATGTATCTGATAAACACTTTGAAGGTAATGATAATGGCTATGCTCTTGAGATCACTAATCGATCAGCAAGTTATGACGGGGCAGATTTAAGTTTCGACATTGCAGGTATAGAAATTGGAAAAGAATATGTGATTACAGTTAATGGGTTTGTCGATGAAGACGTTGACGTTCCCGAGGGTTATCAAATGGTTGTGCAGAACCTTCCATATGGTAATCCAGTAGACTTATTTTTAGGTTCTCATATGACAGCGGGAGAATCCATGACATCAACTGGTAATTTTAATACATCAGAATTGGATGTTGCAGACGATAATTCTCTTCGTATTCAAACCTATTTTGGTGGAGAAGGTGATGTAGTAGAAGTACCATTTTATATAGGAGAAATCAAAATTGAAGAGGTTGATGGATCTGGAGAAGATTCAGATGAAGAGGATCATGACTACCCAGAAGATGAAGAAGAGCCGGGTGAAGAAGAATCAGGTGAGGAAGAAGATGAAGTTCCTTTTGAACCAATAACTATTGGTTCATTTGATTTTGAAGAGAATGCTGATGGATTTACAGGAAACGGAGATGCAACAGTCTCTAGATCAACTGATGAAAGTCACACTGGTGATTATAGTTTATTTGTAACTGATAGATCAGCTGATTGGCATGGAGCTAGAGTAGAACTTACTGACTCTATCTATCCAACTGCCACATACCGAGTGACAGGCTTTGTTAAATCAAAAGACTTTACTGAAGATGAAGAATTTAAAGCTACAGTAGATGATGGTGATTATACAACATTTGCTCAGGTAAATATCACATCTGACGAATGGACAGAATTTACTGGTGAATATCAAACAAAAATAGGAGCAGAAGATCTTCAAGTGTATTTTGAATCTAGTGATGTTACTTCTGAATATTATTTAGATGATATTACATTTGAAATGATTGCACCTGCTGAAGATTTAGATGATTCAGAACCTGCTCCAGAATTTGAAACAATCGACTTTGAAGATACTGATTTGCATGAAACTTTCAATGGTTTCGAAGCACGTGGTGGTGAAGAGGAACTATCAATTGTTGAAGGTGTTAACCATACGGAAGATGGAAATTACTCATTATTAACGGAAAATCGTACCCAGGAATGGCATGGGGTTATGATCGATGTATTTGAATACATTGATTTAGGTAGTGAGTATGAAGTTTCTGTTTGGGTGAAAATGGATGAACCAGCAAGTGCAAACGTTCAATTAAAAGCGCAAATTGGTTCTGGTGATGGGGCAAGCTATCCTGATATAGCTTCAGCAACCGTTACTGATGGCGAATGGGTTCATCTAGAAGGAACTTATACATTTAATAGTTCTGGTGGTGGTAACCTAGCTGTCTATCTTGAAACAGATAATCCTAACGAATCTTTCTACATTGATGATTTTAGCTTGGTAAAACTTGATACAGCACCGACTGAAATCCAACATGACTTACCATCACTAAAAGAGATTTATGAAGATGACTTCTTGATCGGTAATGCAGTTAACTTACCTGATTTTGAAGGTGTTCGATCTGAATTGTTGGATAAACATTTCAATTTAGTAACGGCTGAGAATGCAATGAAACCTGCATATGTACATGATGCAGATGGGAACCTTGATTTTGAAACTCAGAATGAATTTGTTCAAACGGCTATTGATGCAGGGTTTAAAGTTCACGGTCATGCCATTACATGGCACTCTCAATCGAACTACGATATTCTATTCCCTGAAGGCATTGAGCGGGAAGAGGCAATTGAGAGCTTGGAAAGTTATATTGAAGCAGCAATCGAAAACTACGCACAATTTGGCAATGACATTGTTTCTTGGGATATCTTAAACGAAGCCATTGTCGTTAGAGGTGAGCCTTATGATGATTGGACTGCTCATTTAAGAGATACACGTGCACTTGAAGTGATTGGTGATGACTATATCCAAATTATCTTTGAAAAAGCAAAAGAAGTAAGAGATAGAGAAGGATTAGACTTCACATTATATTACAATGATTATAATGATCATCTTCAAGATAAAGCACAAATCATGTACTATATGGTTAAGGATATTAACGAAACTTATCAAGCAGAAAATAACACTGATGAATTGTTAATCGAAGCTGTGGGTATGCAATCACACTACAATAACAATTTGAATCCAGCAAACGTTAGACAATCAATGGAACGCTTCATTAGTTTAGGCGTAGAAATTGGTGTAACTGAACTTGATGTCATGGCTGGTGATGACTATGTCTTGACAGAGGATGAAGCGAATAGACAAGGTTATGTCTACGCAAGTATTTTTGAGATCTATAAAGAGCATAGTGAACACATCTCTAGGGTTACATTCTGGGGACTTGACGATGGTTCAAGTTGGAGAGGGGAACAAAATCCATTACTCTTTGACAACAGACTTCAAGCTAAACCAGCATTTCATGCGGTTGCAGATCCTACTGAATTCCTAGATGGATACGAGGAAGTTGATTTACCACCAAGACGAGGTCAAGCAATATATGCTGATGAAGCACCAACGATAGATGGTGAAATTGATTCAGTGTGGGATGAAGCTGTTGTTATGAACAGTAATCGTGCACAACAAGCTTGGCAAACGGCAAGAGCAGATACACGTGCTTTATGGGATGACGATTTCTTGTATGTCTTACTTGAAGTATCGGCTTCTGAGTTAGATGATTCGAATGCAAATGCTTGGGAACAAGATTCAGTCGAAGTATTCCTTGATCAAGCGAATACAAAACAAGCAAGCTATGCTTCAAATGAAGGATTTGGTCAGTATCGTGTTAACTTCAATAATGTATTTACAACAGGTTCAGGTGGTCCTTATGATGGTGTTGAAACGGCTACTACTGTTGACGGTACAAACTACGTTGTAGAAATGAAGATTCCACTTTATGCGATTGAACCAGTTGATGGTCATGTACTAGGTTTTGATTTCCAAGTGAACGATATGTATGATGAAGGTGGAAGCAGAGGGGTAATGGCTTGGAATGATACAACAGGTCAAGGTTTCTCAGATCCATCATTGTTTGGTGAATTAATTCTTGTGAGTGATCGTGAAGAAACAATTTCTGAAACAGAAGTTATATTAGGTGAATCTGTCACACTAGTTGATGCCACTAAACTAATTATTAACGAACTAAAAGGTTCAATCACTGTACCAGCTGATATTCCATTTGGTACAGAGGTATTGATTGAAAAGTATTCACCAGATAATGAAACGAATGTTTCAGGAGAAGTCTTAACTCCTGCTGGTGAAATGATTACGGTTACATTTAACTTCCCAGAAGGTGAAGAAGATTATGAAGGTGAATTCGAACTTGAATTAGGAATAAGTGATGATGCTATAAACCCTGCTATTTATTATTTAGGAGCAGATGGTTGGGAGCATAGAGGCGGTATGGTTGAAGAAGACGTCATTAGCTTAAAAGTTTCCGGATTCTCAACGTATGGTGTCTTTGAAGCTGAGGTCGAAGATGCAATTGATGATATCAGTGATTTAATTGAGGAATTAGAAGAGCGTATTCGTGAGCTTGAAGAAAGTGGTGTCGATACTTCAGAATTAGAAGAGACAGTTCGTGAACTTATCGAAGCTGTTGAAGCTTTAGAAGCAAGTGATGAAGCACAGCAAGCTATGATTGATGATTTATTAGCTCGCGTGCAATCACTTGAAGAATCTGTTACCGAACAAGAAGAGGAAGTAGCAGAAGAAGCTGATGAAACTGACGAAGAAACTGAGGCATCAGAAGATGAAAGTGAAGATGACGAGGTTACGACGACTGACGAAGATGAATATTTACCAGATACAGCAACCTTTACATTTAATTGGTTGATGATCGGTCTACTATTCATTCTTGCAGGTGGTTTAACATTATTTGTTATACACCGCCGTCAAACAATTAAATAATTAAAAAAATCGACTGAAATCTAAAAAATTTCGGTCGATTTTTTTGTGTCTGTGACGGTTTTTAATAGAATCTATCTTTAATTTTTAAAATATTCAATTAAATCTATTAGGTTAACAATAATGTAAGCGTTTAATAGAATGGGCATCAGTAGTTTTACATACAAGAAAGGGGGCAAGTTAGGCACGATTGTTCGAATACTATGAAGGAGGCATTTCATGTCAAGGAAATCAGTAGAATCTTTTCTAGTTAAGATAATGATCGTACTGCTTGTTTTACCTCAGGGACTGTTAGCTCAACCTGTAGAAGCAAGTTCAGAAGAAGATGAAAGTGAAGAGGTTATTTACCATGAAACATTTGAGGATGGTTATGGTTATGTAGAGGAAAATGGTGACGCATCAATTGAGCATGAAACGGACATTAATGGAGATGAAACAGGAATCTATGTCGATGACCGTGCAAGTGATCATGATGGTGCTGATATTCATTTTGATAATTTAGACTTGAGGGCAAATGAAACGTATACTATTTCAGTTGAAGGTTATGTATCAGGTGATGTAGAAGTTCCCGAAGATGCAGAATCATGGCTACAATTACCAGCTGATGGTTATGAATATATAGCTGGAGCTAAATTTGTAAGTGGTGAAGCATTCGAATATGAAGGTGACTACACGACTAGAGAATTTGATGATTATGATGATGATCAAACAGCATTTCGTATTCAATCAAATGAAGAGGGAGAAGAAACACCGTTCTATATTACAAACGTGTTAATCACAACAGAAACTGAATCTGAGGAATCGGATGAAGAAGATGCTGATGACGAGGATGAAGCGTTAGAAACGATTTATCATGAAACGTTTGAAGATGGTGAAAGTGACCTAAGTGGAGCGGACGCACATTTAGAACATGTCTCGGACAAAGAATTTGACGGAAATGAAAATGGTGAAGCTATTTTTATTGACGATCGCTCAGACGATTGGCATGGTGCTAATCTTGATTTGTCTTATTTAGACATGGAACTAGGTAAAGAATATGTCGTAACTGTTAATGCTTATGTTGATGAAGATACAGAGGTTCCAGAAGGCTCAGAAATGCTCGTACAAGATTATGAAGAATATGAAAGTTTGTATTTAGATGCAGGTATGGAGCCTGGCAATGCTATGTCAGTTTCTGGAACGTATCCATACACTAATGATGAAGATGAAGGCATTCGTATTCAATCAAATGGGGACGGTGCAGAAGTACCGTTTTATGTTGGAGAAATTAAAATTGAATATGTCGTCGGTTCTGATCTGGATTTAGATGATGAGGAAGAAGGTGAAGACGAAGACTATTCAGATGCAGAAGAGTTTGAATTCATTGATTTTGAGGATGAAGAACTAAATGATTTCTATCCTAGAGAAGATGTAGAAGACTTAAGTATTACAAATGAAGTGAATCATACTGAAGATGGTGAGTACGCATTAAAAGTGGAAGGACGAGAAGAGCCGCATGAAGGGCCGGCCATAAATGTTGCAGATTATATTGATCCTGGAACTGAATATGAAGTTACGTTATGGGCGAAGCTAAATGAACCATCAAGCGCTGAGTTAACATTATCCACTCAAATTGGTGATTCAAGCCCAAGCTATCAAAACATTAGTTCAGCTGAAGTAACTGATGAAGAGTGGGTTGAGTTATCAGGTACTTATCGCTATTCATCTCGTGCTGATGGTTACGTCTCACTTTATGTTGAGAGTGACAATGAAGATGCTTCATTTTATATTGATGATGTTATGTTTGAGGCACTAGATACTGAAGATGTTTCGGTTGATACGAGTTTAACACCTATAAAAGATGTTTATGCCGATGACTTTTACATTGGTAATGCGGTATCAATGAATGAAATGTCAGGTGATCGTTTAGAATTACTGACACATCATCACAATATGGTAACAGCAGAAAATGCGATGAAACCCGAATACAATTATGATAATCCAGAAGAAGAGTTAGATCCATCACATACGTATGATTTAGTTGAAAGAATAAGAGAAGAAAACTTGCTATTACATGGTCATGTATTAGTTTGGCATGAACAATCTCATGATTTATTGTATGAAGATGAAGGTGGTAATCCCTTATCTCGTGATGAGGCTATTGATAATATGGATGAGCACATCCGTACTGTCATGGCGCATTATGGCGATGATGTGCACAGCTGGGATGTTGTCAATGAAGCAATTGTTGTTGATAACTCAGAACCACTGGAAAATTGGGAAGCACATTTAAGAAATACGGGTTGGTATGAGGCAATTGGTGAAGATTATATTCAAATTGCATTTGAAATCGCGCGTGATGCGATGGAAGAAAACGATTTAGATATGACATTGTTCTACAATGATTATAACGACCATATCCAAACGAAAGCACAAGTCATTTACTACATGGTAAAAGATATCAATGAGCAGCATGCAGCTGAAAATGATGGTGAATTACTTATTGATGGAGTTGGTATGCAAGGTCATTATAGTCTTGGACTAAACCCAGAAAACGTAAGAACGTCAATGGAGCGCTTTATTGATTTAGGTGTTGAAATTGGTGTGACGGAATTAGACGTTACAGCGGGTAGTGATGGTGTATTAACTGAAGAGGAAGAAATGCAACAAGCATACATTTATGCTCGATTATTTGAAATTTATAAAGAACACGCAGATGATATTTCTCGTGTCACAATTTGGGGATTAAATGACGCGTCTAGCTGGCGATCAGATCAACCTCCATTATTATTTGATGACGATTTACAAGCTAAAGAAGCTTATCATGCTGTAATCGATCCTGAAGGGTTCTTAGATAGTTATGAGCCGCCTGAAGATATAGTACGAGAAGCAGAATCGGTTTATACGGATGAAGCACCTTCTATTGATGGAGAAATGGATGATGTTTGGAATGAAGCATCAACATTGTCAGTTGATCGCATGCATCAAGCGTGGCAAACTGGTACTGGTATTGCGCGTACACTTTGGGATGAAGAGTACTTATATGTTTTCATGGAAGTGAGTAACTCAGAATTAGATATATCAGCAGAAGAAGCACACGAACAAGATTCTGTTGAGATTTTCCTAGATCAAGAGAACACTAAAGCATCAAGTTATGAGGATGGTGTTGGACAATACCGTGTAAACTATGAAAATGTTCCATCTTTCAATCCTCCAGAAATAAGTGAGGGATTCGAGTCAGCAACAAGTCTATCTGGCACAAATTATACAGTTGAAGCTAAAATTCCTTGGACTGAAATATCACCAGAAACTGGACAAACTGTCGGCTTTGATGCGCAAGTTAATGATGCTGAAGATGGAGAACGTCGAGGCGCCGCGTTATGGAATGATGAAACTGGACAGGGATGGCAAGACCCTTCAGTCTTTGGTAATTTACATTTAGTTGATGAACTTGAACAAGAAATTGAAGAAGTTGAAGTTGAAGAGGGTGTTTTATCACCTGTTTTCCCTAACCAACGTGTTCGTTTAGGTGAATCAAGTTCATCGGTCACGACACCGAGTGATTTACCAGCTGATACAGAAATAGAGGTTAATACTGTAGAAGAAGTACAAGAGTCTACATCAGATTCTGGTGTTGAGTTGACTCAAGCTGGTGATGTAATTGACGTATCGATCGACTATTCAGAGGAACAAGAAGCTTATGAAGGCGAGTTTATTCTTGAACTTGAGTATGATGAAAGCTACGACGATGTAGCCATTTATTACGCAAGTGATGAAGAAAGCGAATGGGAACGTCGAGGCGGCGAAGCTGAGAATGGTGTGATTCGTTTGGCTGTTTCAGGATTCTCTCGTTACGGTGTATTTGAGGATGAAGAAGATGTCGAAATTGATGACCTCTTAGATGTTATTGAAGATCTAGATGATCGCATAACTGAACTTGAAGAAAGCAGTGTGGATACATCTGAGCTGGAGGATACTGTTGAGCAACTCTATGAAGAAATTGAGACATTAGAAGCAGATAATGATGAGCAACAAGCGATGATTGATGATTTAGCGGATCGGGTTCAAACACTTGATGAATCTGTTTCCGAACAAGAAGAGGAAGTAGAAGAAGAATCTGAAGAAACAGATGAAGAAACTGAAACGTCAGAGGATGAAGATGATAAGGTTACAATGACTGATGAAGGTGAAACCTTACCTGATACAGCAACTTCAACATTTAATGGGTTGTTGATTGGTCTACTATTCATTCTAGCAGGTGGCGCAACATTATTTATTCTTCACCGCCGTCAAACGGCTAAACAATAAGCATTTTAAAAACCAGATCTCTCATTTCAGAGATCTGGTTTTTCTATATCTATAATTTATACAGCTGTGTAACCACCATCAACGAGAAGACTTGCGCCTGTAATAAAGGAAGCATCGTCACTCGCTAAGAAGGCAACGGCTTTTGCGACTTCTTCAGGTCTACCTAACCGTCCAATCGGGTGTAGACCGATGAGTTCATCTTTTATTTCTTTTGGTACGTTTTCTAAAAGTGGCGTTTCAATGTAACCAGGGTTTACGTTATTGATGCGGATGCCTTTGTGTGAGTACTCTGCACTTTCTGTTTGGGTGAGTAGCTTTACGCCCCCTTTAGAAGCAGCATAGGCACCAACACCAGCTTTTCCGACGACACCATGGATCGAATCATTATTCACAATTGCACCACCAGATTCTTGTGTGAGCATTTGTTCAATCGCATATTTGTTACACAAGAAAACCCCATTTAAGTTAACATCGATCGTTTTCTTCCAGTCTTCGTAACTTGTTTCATGTGTTGCCCCCATCGCCCCGATACCGGCATTAGCGAACATCACATCGAGCTTACCGTACTTTTCAACTGTTTGTGCAACTAGTAGTTTAACTTCTTCTTCGTCGGTGACATTTGCTTTAATAAACGTTGTGCTGTGGCCTTTTTGGTTTAAATCATCACTAAGCGTTTTCCCTTCGTCTGACAGGTCAGAAATGACAACATTCGCTCCGCGGTTTGCAAATTCAATCGTACTCGCTTCCCCAATTCCACTTGCCCCTCCGGTAACAATAACGGTTTTGTTAGCAAATTGTTTCGTCATGTTTAGTTCTCCCTTCTTGATGATCATAACGCTTACAATTGTCTATACCCGGTGGCGTGTTATCTAATCAACAAAAAGGGAATTGTCAGAGAATCGTCACATTTTAGCGGAAGGTGCCTAAAAACTTTTTGTTTAAGACGAGAATTTGTCCAAGCAACACAGAAGCTAGTATTACGTATAGGGTTATGAATAGAGGCGTGGATATGTTTAGATGAGCCTCAACCTGTCCCATAATCGCAAATAACAAACCTAAAAGAATCTCATTTAGTCCCATTTTTTTAATATATCGTTCTTGTTGATCTTTAGGTACTTTTAATAGGGTGGATGAAGTTAGATATGTAGATGGTTTTTTCGTGATCATTTTACGTACGCCACGAAAAATAAAAATAATGCCGATTATAAGTTGTGCAAAGATAGTGAACGCTCCTTTTAAAAATTAAGATTGTTTAAATTATAACATATTAGTTAAAAGGCCGTTTTTGAAAAATATTGATGTATTAGACACCGTTATTAATGTTTCGCTAAGTGTTTTTCAAATATGTTGTCGAAGAAGGCATGTATATTTCAAAAACGGCATATGACAAAACCATCGCCCTAACTTAAGCTTGTCTTACCGCGGAAAAACAAGAGTTTGGTACCGACTCAGCAGGAGTTTAATAGATGGAAGTCTCCTTTACACAATTATTAGAAGATTTTAAACCGATGATTTATCACTTATTAAATAAGTATCATATTCGTGATTCAGATGGCGATTATTTTCAAGAGCTTTCGATTACATTATGGAAAGCAAGTACATCCTATGATCAAGCGCGCATGAAATTCTCCACTTATGCTTATCAAACAATGCAATTTCGCTTAATAGACTTAATACGTAAAAATAGTAAAATGAAAGAAAGTGAAGAACGGTTCAAAAAATGTCTGAGAGCAGAAGATATGAGTTTTGTATGCGTCGATCATAATTTAACGGAATGGATATTAGACATCCGAAATTGTTTAACAAAAAATGAATGGTTTTGGTTTGTTGGTGAAATCGTTGAGGGTAAGCGCTTAGTTGATATCGCACTTGAACAAGGTGTGAGTGCAAACGCCGTACGGCACTGGAAACGAAAAGCGATTATAAAAATACGAAATATTTATCGAAATAAATGATTTTTTCGTTTAAGGTGCTCATGATCATTCTGTGTTAAAATAATGAAAGCAAAGATAAAAGGATGATTTTATGACACGTTTTAGAACGGTTTGGAAGTGGCTTAAAGAAAGATCGTATTTTATTTACTTACTCGTCGCTTCCTTGTTGTTTTCTGTCAATATTTATATGTTGTTCGAGCCTGACCTACCACTTCACGACCCCGTTCGGACAGAACTGACGCAACTGTTCTACTTTCAGTTAGTCGTCGGATTGGTGAATTTAGGTTATTTCTTTTACTATCATCGAAAAAAGCGATTTAAAGATTCTTCAGGTGATGACCGATGAAATGGACTCAATTTGACTGGAAACTTGTGCACGGACTTATGATTACATTCTATGTGCTCGGTTTAGTCACTTACCTCATCATGGGTGATTTAAGTGAGCTCATTCATCAGTTAATAGTTAGTGTATTTACCTTAATTGTTGTAAAAGAAGTAATCCGATATGTTAGGCGACTCAAAAGAGAAAAAAATGAAAAACAATAACAGTTTTGTTTGATATCGAGTTTGGAGGAAAGGGCATGTTAGAAAGTATTGCTTTATTATTATTGTTAGGATTTATCATGGCAAAAGTTGTATCTGCTTTTAAGTTACCAGGACTTTTAGGTATGTTAGTTATTGGAGTCATTGTCGGTCCTTATGCCATGGATGTTTTAGATGATGGCTTATTACTCGTGTCACAGGATTTGCGTAGTTTTGCGCTGATTGTAATTTTAATACGAGCAGGTCTTGGGATTAAACGTCAACAACTAAAGAAAGTCGGCGTGTTGGTTGCTAAAATTAGTAGTATCCCTTGTTTATTAGAAGGCTTTACCGTACTTGCTATTGCTTATTACTGGCTCGGTTTTTCATTTGCAGAAGCGGGTATGCTTGGCTTTGTTTTAGCGGCTGTTTCGCCAGCTGTTGTTGTCCCAAGTGTGCTCGAACTTAAAGAAGCGAGGCTCGGGGAAAACAAACAAGTACCAACCTTACTCTTAACAGGAACATCTATTGATGATGTATTTGCGATTACATTATTTACATTCTTTTTAGGGTTAGGCACAACAACAGGAAATACGAATGTTTTCTTAGAAATTGTTAATATCCCGTTTAGCATTATTTTTGGTGTTTTAGGTGGGGCTATTATCGCCTTTTTATTAATTTATGTTTTTAAATGGAAAGCACTATTTGATCATCAAACGGAAAAAATGGTGTTAATCTTAAGTTTAGCGATTTTGTATTATGAATTTGGGGAATGGATTGGCATCGCGAGTCTGTTAGGTGTGATGACGCTTGGTTTTGTCCTACTTGAGAAAATCCCTAAAGAATCTGCATTTTTCTCTGGACAACTCGCGAGCACATGGATCTTCGCTCAAATTATTTTATTTACATTAGTCGGGGCTGAAGTGAATCTTGAAGTTGCATTTGAAGCGGGGTTAGTCGGCTTAGTTGTCATTTTAATCGGCTTAGTAGGCCGTGGTGTTGGAACGATGGTCGCAACAATGGGAAGCAATCTATCGTATAAAGAACGCCTCTTTTGTGTCATTGCCTATATGCCAAAGGCAACGGTTCAAGCTGCCATTGGTTCAATCCCTTTAGCAAGTGGCGTTGATGCAGGTGGAACGATTTTAGCTTTCGCTGTTTTATCAATTGTCGTGACAGCCCCTATTGGTGCGCTCTTAATTAAATTCACCGCCCCAAGACTGTTAGAACAAGCAACAAACTAGAAAATCAAATAAAGGTGGGGAAAGATATGTTTCGTTACAACGTGACAGACTCAATTGCTTTAAAACTATTAGAAAAAAGAGATGCTGATAAACTTTTTGATTTAATTTCACAATCACGTCAACATTTGCGTGAATTTTTAGGGTTTGTCGATTACACGTATAAAGTAGATGACACAAGGAAATTTGTCAATGAAACAGTCATCGAGAACGCAGAAGAAAAATCGTTTGTCGTGGTATTGTTATATGATGAAGCTGTATGTGGGTTAGTTGGATTTAATAGTTTAGATCATACAAATAAAACGGGCGAAATTGGTTATTGGATCGCTGAACCTTATTTGAACCAAGGGATTACAACAAAAGCGACACAAGCGATCATTGATTACGGTTTTCATCATTTTAATTTAAATCGAATTCAGTTAAAGGCTGCTTTTTATAATAAACCGAGTCGACGTGTTGCTGAAAAACTTCAGTTCAAAGAAGAAGGGGTTTTAAGAGAAGCAGAAATGATTCAAGGTCAGTACGTTGACCATTGTGTCTATAGTTTGTTAAGACGAGAGTGGGAAAGTCAAAATGAAGTGGATCGTTGAAGAAGAAGCAGAGTTATTAGAATTTCTACTTGATAAAAGTCCGAAGGGGCGCAATGCAACGAAAGCTTTTTTAAAACGAAAACAAGTGTATGTTGATCAGGACTGCATCACAAAACATAATTATCCATTAAAAAAGGGACAAGTCATTGAAATTAAAACCGAGAGCGGTAAACCGAGTCCCTTACAAGGGCTTGAAGTGATCCATGAAGATGATCATATTTTAGTCGTCAATAAAGAAGCGGGACTTTTAACGATGAGCACGAACAAGATGGCAGATGAAAAAACGGCTTATCGTATGTTAAACGCGTATGTTAAAGCGAAACACCCCAAAAATCGTATTTACATCGTCCATCGATTAGATCGAGATACATCTGGATTGTTAGTATTTGCCAAATCTGCCAAGGCGAAAAACATTCTTCAGTCTGAGTGGAAAGAGCGTGTCAAAAAACGTGTCTATTTAGCGAGAGTGGAAGGTCATGTGGAAAAAGATGAAGGAACGATTCGTTCGTGGTTAAAAGAATCGAAGACCCACCAAGTGTATGTATCCCATTCACCTAAAGGTGCTAAAGAAGCGATCTTACATTTTAAGGTGTTAGAGCGTGCCCACAAGCAATCCTTGCTCGAAGTGCAGTTAGAAACAGGTCGAAAAAATCAAATTCGTGTCCAATTAGCTTCAATAGGGCATCCGATTGTTGGGGATAAAAAATACGGCGCTAAAACAAATCCCATTAAACGACTGGGCCTTCATGCATATAGTTTAGCCTTTGACCATCCGATTACAAATGAATATGTATCTTATACGTCAGATGAACCGTCGTCATTCAAACTGAGTTAGGAGAGATGTATAATGTACGTGACGATTGAAGAAGCGGCCAGTTATTTGGAAATTGATGAAACAAAACTGCGTCAATTGATTTTACAAAATAAAATTCGAGTTGTGTACTACAACCAAGTACCACTCATCAACACCCAACAATTCGATACCCATTTAAAAGAAATGGAGCGCATTCGACGTGAGATACAGGCTTATTTAAATGAGCCAATTCCAGAAAGCTTAGATGTGAAAGATGAAGATTAAGCCATCATTCAAACAAGAATGATGGCTGTTTTTTGATTTCATAAGGATGGTTTTCAAAAATAAGCGTCCAGAGCGTTGTATTTCCAGCATCTAAGTTAAGTTGGTCAATCGTTACGTCTGTTTGCAATGAGTGTTCTTCAGCATAAAAAGTAATCGGCACATCAATTAGATCGAGTGGTTCATCACTCATATTAGTCACAAAACAAATAATGAGGAGTTTTTCTTCATGATTAAAGGCTTTTACTAATGGTGTGAACGAGAATGAACGTGGTGATGAGATAGAAGCTTTGGATTTAAGTGTTTGGTCTTGTAATCTCTCATATAAGTTTTCATAAAAAGTTAAATCATTAGAATCAATGGTTTTGGCCCATTTTGGCTGTAGTTGTAACAATTTTATCACTCCTCTTCTTCTAAAAATTATATCATTTACACAAAAATAGATCGTTTTATTGAGAAAAGACTTTTCAACATGTCCTAAAAAGGTTATATATAACTATGATATATGTAATGGTTCTTAAGTTATAAATATATGACTCGTGATCATTAAATACTAGACAAACAAGAATAGGACGTGTTGTGATGAAAAAAGAATGGTATGACTACATAAAAAATGTTGAATTTGGAGCGAAAGATCAATTAAACAGCGATTTTGAGGTGTTGTCATTTTTAGCGATGACACCAGATGAAATAAAAGGATCAATCGATCATTATTTAAATATTGATACCTATACGATCAGTCGATTTCGTTCTCAAATGGATACATTTGCTTACATCATGAATCAAATGTCAAAAGACAGCTCAATTTACGTGGTTCCGACACCGATCCAAGAGAAAGGAAAACCTGTGATTTTCTATCAATTAGATGTTCCATTATCCATTAAAGATGCGATTGGGTTGGGTTTGGGTGTCATTCGCTACCTAAGTGGTGATCAAAAGGGCGAGATTTATTACTATTCATTTGTAAAAGACGAAGATGATCAGCGTGAATTAATGGAAGAAGCAAAAGCTATTGAACGGATAAAATCTTATACCTTACTACAATTATCACATGAAAAACGAAAGAAAGGAAATGATCGGATTATTCAATCATCAAAAGAATCACTTATCTTCACAGATGAATCAAGAATGCTTCACCAATTAGCAAAGCTCGATTTTTATTGACAGATTAATTCAGTAAAATGTGATATGATCAATTTAATAAAGGGTGGTGCGAATATGGAAAAAAGAGTACTTGATAAACGCCTTGAGCGTTTAATTGATCTATATGAGAATGTTGATGGTTTAATTGAACATCTACCTGTCAAAATGCCACAGGCAGCTAAAAAGCAACTAGAAAAAATAATTTTTCATAATCAAGAGCTGGAGTCATTAATGGAATCAATACGTTCGAGACGTCCACCTCGTTTAATTTTAGTAGGAAGAACAGGCGTTGGAAAATCCAGTTTAATCAATGCAATCTTTGGTCAATACTTGGCAGAAACATCACCGGTTGAAATAGGGACGAAGGATGTACAGTCATACACGTATGAATCTGATGGTGAGACATTGTTTGAGGTCATGGACACAAGAGGGATCGCTGAGTCGGTTTCAACAAGCCAAACTTCAGCTGAAAAAGATCTCGTTAAAGCGATTGAAACATTTCAGCCAGATGCGATGCTTTTTGTCATGAATGCTACTGAGCGTGCGCATATGGATAATGATTTTAAGGCTGTTCAGTATCTTCAAAAGCAAGCGAACGCGCCAATCCCACTTGTGACTGTCTTAACGCATGTCGATCATTTGGAGCCGGCAAGAATTAAAAATCCTAGTGAGTACCCGGCTATTAAACATCAACATATAAATGATAAAGTCGAAAAAGTCGAGCAACTGATTGATCAATTTGATGTAGATAGTAAAGCGATTATACCTGTATCAGCCTATATTGAATGGGATTCATTTGAACCACACACACTAACAGAAACTGAACAACGGGAACTATCGATTACTTTTGATGGCCGATACAACATGGATGCGTTGATTGATTTTTTCGAACAAAACTTACAACCTGAAGCGTCGATCCATCTTTTAATGTCGGCACGGATCGAACGTGCTATTCAAAAAATGACAAAGCAACTTATTCAAGCCTTTTCTGTTGCAGCATCCACGGTGGCCTTGACTCCTATTCCGGTCAGTGATATGTCGGTTCTAATTCCATTACAAATTGTCCTTGTGACGTTTATTGCTTATTTAAGCGGCGCTGAAGTATCGAAATCAACAGCAAAAGATTTTGTTTTAAGTTTAGGTGGTGTCGGTGCAATGGGGTATAGTTTTCGTATGATCGCCCAACAAGGCAGTAAATTTTTAAACCTGATCTTACCTGGTTCAGGTAGTGTCATTTCAAGCACGATTGCCTACTCTGGCACGTATGCAATGGGAAAAGCAGCTGAAGCGTATTATATTGAAAAAGTGAATGAAGATGAACTAAAGACAATTGTTAAAGAAGCGTCAGAAAAAGCAAAACAATCTTATCAACAGGACCAAGAAACTTAAAAAAAGATTGTTATTTGTCTTTGTACATGCTATAGTATGAGAGCGATGAGCTGTTTGCATAAGTCGCGCACATCCAAACGTTGTATGTGGCAACGGTGCTGCGCCGCAAAAGATTGTATTCAACCAGGATTGAATACATTAAAAAAACCGACCTTTCTTATGAGAGGTCGGCTTTTTTGTAGGTTATGCAGAACGAATGCGCTTTTGAAAGAACAAACTAAAGGTGACATAAAAAATAAACGCAATCACAATCGATGTCACAACATGATGCATACCTAATGGCTCAAACCCTGCTGTATCGAGGATCATGTAAGAAATAATACCAGCGATCATCGATGCTAAAGCACCGTATTTATTCCCTTTATTCCAGTAGAGCCCCATGATAATTGGCCACATGAATGCTGATTCCATACCACCAATCGCAAATAAATTTAACCAAATAATGAGTTCTGGTGGTTGAACGGCCATTGAGAATACAACAATCCCTAGTAAAGCGGTAATGGTCATACTCATTTTTTTCAAAAATTGTCGAGAAGCGTCAGGATTAATATAGTTAATATAGACATCCTTCACAATCGTCGAGCTAACAAGTAAAAGTAATGAGTCAACTGTCGACATAATCGCAGCGAGTGGTGCGGCGAGAATTAAGCCTGCTAACCAAGGTGGTAACACATGGGCGGCAATTTCAGGCATGACTGTATCACCAACTTCAATTCCTGGTAGGATTGGACGGGCAAAAACACCGATTAAATGCATATTTAACATAATAAAACCAACTACAATCGTTCCAATAATCAGTGCACGATGGAATGATTTTGTGCTTTTATAACTCATGGCCCGAACAGCAATTTGAGGGAGCGCCACAACCCCAACTCCAACTAAGATCCAATATGACGACACATAGCTTGCAGTTAGCTGCCCTTCAGACCCATAAGGTGTAATTAAGTTTGGGTTAATCTCTCTTAAATCATTCATGATTGACGTGACCCCGCCACCAGAAATGACAACAGCAATAAGGAGCACTAATGTTCCAATAAACATGATGCTTCCTTGGATCGAATCCGTTAAGGTCACGGCACGAAATCCTCCGAAGGTCACGTATAATAAGACTGTTACAACAAAAATAAATAGCGCACCGTGATATGAAAGTCCCGTTAACGACTCAATCAATCTTGCACCACCTATCCATTGGGCAGCCATTGCTGAGAAAAGAAAGATAACAATACTAAACGCAGCAAGTAAGACGACGGCTTTCGATTGATAACGTTCTTTAAGAAAATCGACCATCGTGACCGCCTTATAACGCTTTGTAACAATCGCGAACTTTTTTCCTAAGATCATTAAAGTGAAATACCCTGTTGCGACTTGTGTAACAGCTAGTAATACCCAGCCTAAACCTTCGTTGTAGGCAACACCAGGCCCACCTATAAAACTACTAGCGCTACCATAAGTGGCAGTCATCGTCATCGCTAAAACGAAGCCACCAAGACTTCTTCCACCTAAATAATAATCATGGATAAAACTAGCATCATTCGTTTTTTTACGACTAAAGATAAATCCAATAAAAAAAATAGCAATTACAGAACTAAATAACGTAATCGTTGCTTGTATGTTCATGACGCATCCTCCACCTCTTCATCAAATGGAACATCCACAAAAAAGAATTTGACGACAATAAAGACAAGAACCGCCATGATGACGACACCGACGATGGCACTATAAAAAAACCATGCAGGAAAACCAAACACATATTGATAATCGCTCACATCTTGACTGCCCAAACCATAAGCAAAGCCGAACCACCAAACAAAATTAAATAAGGCAAGTCCAACGCCAATCAAGGCTTCACGATGTGCGATCTTAAATCGGTAATCTTGTTGTTCCATGTTTAAACCTCCATTCTGATGATTGATAACTGTTAGCATTATACACTATTTTTATAAATCAGAAAAAGCAAATAATAGGATAGACTAATATTATGGTAAATAAATAGTTAAAAAGGTTGACTCATATTATGTAAGCGTGATATTATTAATTTGTCTCAAATATAGCCGACGGGCTGTATTAATACCTAAGAGCATGGAACCTACTAAAATAAGGCTACATGCCGGAATTGATCCTTTTTAGGATCTAAAATCCCCTTTCAATTGAAAGGGGATTTTTCTATGTCAAGTGATAAAAACAACAAGAAAATTTATTGTTTTTTTGTAAAATGATAGAAAACACTAAAGGTAAATAGTATAATATAAGGAGAAATGTAGAGGAGGAATGAACTATGTCAAATAAAAACGATTTTTTCATTTTAGGATTAGATATAGGAATTGGTTCGGTTGGATGGGGATTGATTGATAAAGATCGAAATGTAATTGATGCTGGCGTGCGTCTATTTCCAGAAGCAGATCCATCAAACAATGAGGGAAGAAGATCATTCCGTTCGACTCGCCGTTTGTTACGCCGTAGACAACACCGCTTAGACCGCCTCAAAGAATTACTCCAACAAAGTAACATTATTCAGTCAAGAGAAATACCAACATCAACAAAGCCCTATACGATAAGATCTAAGGGACTCTATCACCCTCTAACAAAAGATGAGATCGCCATTGCTCTTATTCACTTAGCCAAGCGCCGAGGTATTCACAACATCGAAGTAGAAGAAGACGATAGTTCAGGTAATGAATTATCCACAAAAGATCAAATTTTAAAAAATGAGAAATTATTAAAAGATCGATATGTATGCGAACTCCAACTCGATCGATTTAAAGAAAAAGGGGAGATAAGAGGTCACTCCAATCGTTTTAAAACGGAGGACTATGTAAAAGAAGCGAAGAAATTGTTAGATACACAGCAAAAACACCACAATGAGATTACGACAGACTTTATCGATAAGTACAT
Organism: Pelagirhabdus alkalitolerans; assembly: GCF_900096905.1. Taxonomy (GTDB): domain Bacteria; phylum Bacillota; class Bacilli; order Bacillales; family Amphibacillaceae; genus Pelagirhabdus; species Pelagirhabdus alkalitolerans. Next base: position 118,147 of record NZ_FMYI01000006.1, read on the forward strand.
AGAATTGTTAAAAACAAGAAGAGAGTATTATGAGGGGCCAGGAAAAGGGAGTCCTTTTGGTTGGGATGAAGATATCGAAAAATGGTATCAACAAATGATGGGGCGATGTAGCTATTTCCCTGAGGAGTTAAGAGCCGTTAAAGAATCTTACTCCGCACAGTTGTTTAACTTATTGAATGATTTAAATAATTTGTCACTGAATCGTGAAGAAAATACCAAACTCACATATGATGAAAAAATTCATTTAATTGATCAAGTTTTCAAAAAATACAAAAACCCGACCTTGAAACGTGTCGCTAAGTCGTTGGATATTGAGGAACACGATATAAAAGGGTATCGAATCACTAAAAATGGTAAACCAACCTTTACAACACTGAAGGTCTATCATGATATAAAGTCTATTAATGATAGTAGTCAGCTATTAGAAAATGTTGATCAGCTTGACGAAATCGCTGAAATTGTAACAATGTATCAATCGCCATCTGATAAATTTGATAGTTTAGAGAAACTTGAATTAAAGATACCAAAATCAGATTTGTTGCAGATAGCTCAACTTAATTATACCCAAACGCACAGTTTGAGCTTAAAAATGATTCATTTATTATTACCTGAATTATTAGAAACCTCAAAAAATCAAATGGAAATAATAACTGAGCAAGGTTTGAAACCTAAAAAAGTTAATTTTGAGGGACGTACTTACATTCCCACTAAGCAAATCGATGATTTTATATTATCCCCAGTCGTTAAACGTGCATTTACACAAACAATCCGCGTTATAAATGCCATTATCAAAAAATATGGTTATCCATCTGAGATTGTAATTGAATTAGCGAGAGAAAAAAATAGTGATGATAGAAAGAAATTTTTAAATGATCTACAAAACAAAAATGAAAAAATGAATAAAGAGATAAGAGAAAAACTAGAAGCGCTTGATGTTGATGCTTCAAAGGGTTTGTTTAATATGTTGAAACTATGGCATTTACAGGACGGCTTATGTATGTATTCAAATAATTCAATTAAAATAAATACTTTAGTTAATAAACCTTATCTATTTGAAATCGATCATATTATCCCTCGATCTGTCTCATTCGATGATTCAATGAATAATAAAGTACTTGTTTATAAAGATGAAAATCAGAAGAAATCTAATCAAACACCATTTCAATATCTATCCAGTGGAAGAGGTGTGATTTCATATGATCATTATAAGAGTTCAGTGCTTCAATTAGCTAAGTCACCAAACAAAATGTCAAAGAAGAAAAAAGAGTATTTACTAGAAGAGCGAGATATCAATAAATATGACGTTCAGCAAGAGTTTATTAACCGTAATTTAGTAGACACTCGTTATGCTACTCGTGAAATTATGACAACTTTAAAAACGTTCTTTACTGCAAATGAAAAGTCTGTAAAAGTTAAATCAATTAACGGCTCATTCACAAACTACCTTAGAAAACTATGGGATTTAAATAAAGATCGTGGAGCCGATTTCAAACACCATGCTGAAGACGCTCTAATTTGTGCGATGGCTAATCATATTTTTGAAACTAAAGAAGTATTTAAGTCTCAAAACTTAATATTTAATCAGGGGCACATGGTAGATGTCGAAACAGGGGAAATCTTACAAGAGGGAGAGTTCAATGCTTTCTTTACTGAGAAAATCAATAAAGTAAAACAAATTAAAAATTATTCGGATTACAAATACTCGCACAGAGTTGATATGAAGCCAAATCGTCAGTTAATGGACGATACATTATACTCAACTCGTAAGCGTAATGACGAAGAGTATGTAATTAACAAATTAAAAAATATCTATGATAAAAATTCAAAAGATGCAGAAAATTTAGTGAAAAAATACAAAAAAGATCCGTCACAATTTTTAATGTATCATCATGATCCCCAAACATTTAAGAAACTTGAATCAATTATTGAAAAATATTCAGAAGCAAAAAATCCACTTCATCAGTACTGGCAAGAAGAGGGGGGCTATTTAAAAAAGTATAGTAAAAAAGGGAATGGCCCCATCGTCAAAAGTTTGAAATATTACGAATCTAAATTAAAAGAACATAGAGATCAATCTTATAAATACCCTGTTTATGATAAGAAAGTTGTTAAGAAATCATTAAAACCATACCGGATGGATGTTTATAGTAATGGAAGTCAATATAAATTTGTTACTGTTAGATATAACGATCTGAAGGAGCAAGGTAATGAGTATGTCATTAATATTGAAGATTATCAAAATAAGTTGAAATCAAAAAAGATTGATGAAAGTTTCAAATTTTTATTTAGCTTATACAAAAATGATGTTTTACGTTTAGAAGGAGAATATTATCGATTGATTGGGGTGAACAATGATTCAACAAATAGGGTTGAATTAAATACAATCAAGTATAATTATAAAGATTATTGTAAAAAAGAAAAAATTAAAAATGATCGAATAGCCCCAACTATAAAAAAAAGTGTTACTGATTTTCAAAAGTTCAATGTGGATGTCCTTGGACAATATTTTATAAATGAAAATGAAAAACTAAAAATGAAATACTCAAAATAATTAGGAGGCTAATAATGGGGTGGCGTATTATTCACGTAAATCAAGTCGATCAACTTTCTCTGCAGTTGGATAATTTACGTGTCAGACGGTCTGATGATGATGTTCGAGTTCCTTTAAAAGATATATTTGCGATTGTTATAGAAGACTTAACATGTAAGTTGACAAGCCGATTAATGATTGAAATGTCTAAGCATAATATTTTAGTAGTATTATGTAATCAGAAATATCTCCCGGAATGTGTCGTTCAACCAGTATCAGGTCATGCAACGCATCATCAGCAGATGATGCGCCAGCTGGCTTGGCAAGAAGAAACTAAAGATAAATTGTGGCAACAAATTATACACAGGAAATTAATAAATCAATCTATAGTTATGCAAAGAGTTAGTGTTGATTTTGATCGAATCAAAAAAGTAAGAGACTTAGCGGATGTAATAACCCCAGGAGATAAAGAAAATATGGAAGGTCAGGCTGCAAGAGTTTACTTTAATAGCTTTTTTGAAAGCGATTACTCTAGAAGTGATGATACATTTATTGAAAATGCTGCACTAAACTATGGGTATTCCATTCTTCATTCAGCAATTGCTCGTACAGTCGTTGCTAAAGGACTGATTTCAGGATTGGGTATTCATCATAAAGGAGCTAGAAATCCGCACAACTTAGCCTCCGATATTATTGAACCATTTCGTCAAATAGTAGACTACTATGTTTTGCGATTCCCTCCTGAAGAGTATTTAACAAAACAGTATCGTTTAAATCTGATTAATTTGTTACATGCAAAAGTAGAGATAAATCAAAAAATACAAACAGTAATTCGTGCGATTGAATTGACTATTGACTCAATTTTGGAATTTTTTGAAACAGGTGATTCAAACAAATTAAAACTACCATCTATAAATAATTTAAGAATATATGAGTCTTAGGTTCGTGAGAGTCATGATCATGTTTGATTTACCTGTTGAAACGAAAAAGCAAAGAAGAACGTACTCAAAATTCCGTAAAGAGCTCATAAGTCAAGGGTTTCTCATGCTCCAATATTCAATCTATATTAAATCTTGTATTAATAAAGAAGCTGCACAAGGATCAATCAATTTAGTGAAACGTTATTTACCAAAAGAGGGACACGTAAGAGCAATTATTATTACAGAAAAGCAGTTTGAAAAAATGAAGATTTTAGTAGGAAATGAAGATAAAAACATTGCGCTTTTAGGAGAAAATCGAACCATTGAGTTTTAAATCATATACGTGGAGGATTAAAATGGAATTCCAATGGCACATAAGAGAAGAACAACTGCAGTATGATTTAAATATAAATGGATACTCATCAATTTATACTAACAGCACAACAGATGAATATTCTTTATTGGATAATTTACTGCAATATTTTCAACCTCGATCGAAATTAAAGGACAATCTAAAGGTTTATGATATTGATGAAGAGTATGAAGAATTATCTACTAAACATTATCAAATAATTCATTTATCAAATGAACAGGTTATTGAAGAATTGAAGTTAGGATCAAAGGCATTATTAAAATCAAAGATAAAAAACGAGTTAAAACAAGATGTTGAAGCCGAGGGTTATTTAAATACAATAAACTCATTATTAGATGACTTGGTTGAACGAGTACCATTAGATCTTCCTTTACGTACTAACCCATTTAACTTTGATAGCTTGATGAAATTGATTTCGATAAATATGGAAGATGAAACAGATGAAACGAGTTGCAATATAGTATTAAGACAAAATAATAAAATATTGCCAATTTTAACAGATCATATTAAAGAAACAGTTAGCACACCAACAATCATTTATTTTACTTATCCTGAAAATTATTTAAGTCCTGGTGAACAAAAAGAAATGCGTGAATTGTTAAATCACTTATCAGCTGATGTTCCAATTATTGTGCTTACCAAATCAAAGCTTTTTTTATCTAGTCAATATAGAGGACTAAATTATTTTTCGCGCAATCAACAACTGTTTAATCAACAATTAATAAATGATATGGAATGGGAAGCTCCTACTATTTATGAACAAGATGAATTAATAGAAAGTTTAGTGAAGATTGTACACAAGTATATTGATTTAATCGAAATATATCCACTTGTGTCAAATTATCAAGACGCAGATATCCATTTGTTTAAATCAATTGATCTGTATGTATTCTCGTTCATAATGTACAAACTAAAATTAAGATTCACTTTTGAATTACAGGAGCAGGAGATTGAAGCTCCGGTATATAAGTACATCATGTTCATTTATGAAAATTTATGATATATTTTCATTAGAGGTTTTAGTACTCTGTGATTTTAGGTATTAATGAGACAGAACGATTAGAAGATATTAAACTGGATTTGTTTTAGTACTCTGTGATTTTAGGTATTAATGAGACAAGATATAGGTTTTAATTATCATAATATGCGTTTTAGTACTCTGTGATTTTAGGTATTAATGAGACCTTATTTTATCTTGAATCTCTTCGCTATTGAGTTTTAGTACTCTGTGATTTTAGGTATTAATGAGACTCATCTAGGACGGATAATGAAAGAAACTTGGTTTTAGTACTCTGTGATTTTAGGTATTAATGAGACGTACTTATTATCAAGCTCGTTCATATTTGGGTTTTAGTACTCTGTGATTTTAGGTATTAATGAGACATTCAGCTTGTTTTAAACTCTCTTGCGGATGTTTTAGTACTCTGTGATTTTAGGTATTAATGAGACTGGGACGCACCTTTTCTTAGTTGAAAACAGTTTTAGTACTCTGTGATTTTAGGTATTAATGAGACGTTTTGCTTCTTTAAAAGCAGTTAGAAAAGGTTTTAGTACTCTGTGATTTTAGGTATTAATGAGACATCCACCGCTTTATTTAGAAGCTAGAATTTGTTTTAGTACTCTGTGATTTTAGGTATTAATGAGACTGGAGCTTTAGGCATGAGTGGTCCAGTCGGTGTTTTAGTACTCTGTGATTTTAGGTATTAATGAGACCGTCCAACCCTCTTTTGAGTCGCCGACATGGTTTTAGTACTCTGTGATTTTAGGTATTAATGAGACTAGTATAGGGGGTTCTACATAATTCAATTTGTTTTAGTACTCTGTGATTTTAGGTATTAATGAGACTGCAATGACATGATCACCCATTCCTTGTAAGTTTTAGTACTCTGTGATTTTAGGTATTAATGAGACGCGTAACTATTTACATCAAACGCATGATGAGTTTTAGTACTCTGTGATTTTAGGTATTAATGAGACGTTGGAGCTGGGTGGAAGTGAGCGATGTCAGTTTTAGTACTCTGTGATTTTAGGTATTAATGAGACGAGAACAGTCGGTTGTTATTGAGGAAATGCGTTTTAGTACTCTGTGATTTTAGGTATTAATGAGACCTTTCATAAGATATTGGTAGATTCGGGTCAGTTTTAGTACTCTGTGATTTTAGGTATTAATGAGACACTATAATGAGCATATCGTTCACCGAGTGTGTTTTAGTACTCTGTGATTTTAGGTATTAATGAGACTAAAAGACCAAATCACGTATACAGACATGGGTTTTAGTACTCTGTGATTTTAGGTATTAATGAGACGTTAAGATCAGAGATTCAGCTACGAAAAGAGTTTTAGTACTCTGTGATTTTAGGTATTAATGAGACGCCTTCGCTACGGGCTTCCGCCCGAAATCAGTTTTAGTACTCTGTGATTTTAGGTATTAATGAGACGCACCTGACCAGTCGCCAGTTATCATCTGCGTTTTAGTACTCTGTGATTTTAGGTATTAATGAGACTCTGGCCTATGGATAATCGGAACTAACAAGTTTTAGTACTCTGTGATTTTAGGTATTAATGAGACCGCATGGCGCATTTCTTGCAGATAATCAGAGTTTTAGTACTCTGTGATTTTAGGTATTAATGAGACCACCGCCGAAGAAGTCTCTGAAATAAGCCTGTTTTAGTACTCTGTGATTTTAGGTATTAATGAGACGAAATTTCCCCGGAAGAAAGCAATTGTAACGTTTTAGTACTCTGTGATTTTAGGTATTAATGAGACCGTGAAAATGGCTACTTAATCGCTAAAGGGCGTTTTAGTACTCTGTGATTTTAGGTATTAATGAGACTAAGTAAGAAAGATAACGATAAGGCTTACGGTTTTAGTACTCTGTGATTTTAGGTATTAATGAGACATGACAAAATGGGTAGAAAAAGTGTACGTGGTTTTAGTACTCTGTGATTTTAGGTATTAATGAGACCAACAACAATCAGCGAATCAGATATCACAGGTTTTAGTACTCTGTGATTTTAGGTATTAATGAGACTAGTCGAAACAATTAAATACTTACATAATAGTTTTAGTACTCTGTGATTTTAGGTATTAATGAGACCCATGGCATTACTCGGTTGACGATAAAGAAGGTTTTAGTACTCTGTGATTTTAGGTATTAATGAGACTGGAGACGAAGGGATTCTATTACAAACCAAGTTTTAGTACTCTGTGATTTTAGGTATTAATGAGACGTGAACGTAATCAACCTAAACAGAAATACAGTTTTAGTACTCTGTGATTTTAGGTATTAATGAGACATTGTGACAGAGTCTTTTGCTTATATTCGTGTTTTAGTACTCTGTGATTTTAGGTATTAATGAGACTTGCGCTCTACATAAGCGCTAACGTACCGTGTTTTAGTACTCTGTGATTTTAGGTATTAATGAGACATGATTGATTATTAGTTACCAAGCTCAACAGGTTTTATTACTATACACGTGTAGGCATTTTTCAAGTAGTGTAGATTTTTCAGAGTATGAGAGGGTGTGATGAATTGCCTTATTTTATATTTGGACTGTTTGGTTTAATTTTTTTATCTTGGGCTATCTGATTCAAAGATATCAAATGGCGGATTTAGTCATTGGTTTTAAGAAAGAAAAGCATGATAGAGAGGAGTTCACTCGTTTATTTGGGCATATTTTCATTTTTTTAGGTGTTTTAGTCATGATTATTTCGCTTATATTTTTCTTGCTTGATTCGATTATGCAACCATTGGATATGGACTTGTTCTTAATATATATCATTTTTTTCTTCTCCTCTCATCTACTCGCATCCGCAAAATTTTATATCAAACTTTGATAATATCCTCTTTGAAAGCTGGATGAATCGATCAACCTTTGTCAATGATCAAATAGATTGTTGGTATTTGGTTGTTTTTTAGATTACACTATATGAATGGAGTTACATTTATGAAGGGGTGGGTGTACATGATGCAAGCTATTAATCCAAGTCATTTATCAGGAAAAGAGAATTATAAGTTTCTAATCGGAAGTGTTATACCAAGACCGATTGCATTTGTAACATCCCTAAGTGAAGATGGGGTTTTAAACGGCGCGCCGTATAGTTTTTTTAATGTTGTATCTAGCGAGCCGCCGATGATTTCAATTGCGGTTCAACGAAAAGATCAAGTGATCAAGCATACAGCTCAAAATAGCATTTTACAAAAAGAATTTGTTGTACATATTGTGGATGAAACGTGGGTTGAGAAAATGAACCATACATCTGCAACATTGCCCTATACAGAGAGTGAAGTGAAAAAGGCAGCTCTGACAGAAATACCGAGTGATTTAATTAACACACCAGGTGTAAAAGAAGCGAAGATCCGTATGGAATGTAAGTTGTATGATCATATCGAATTGCCAACGACCGATTTGTTGTTAGGTGAGGTCGTACGTTATCATATAAATTCAGAATTATACGAAAGTGGTCGAATTGATAGGGATCAACTCGATCCCATTAGCCGATTAGCAGGGAATGACTATGCTAAGATCGGAGAGGCGTTTGAAATTAAACGGCCTTTATAAGATAAATAGATAGGAGTATTATATAAATGGCTTTTCCAACTTTAAATGAAGTAGAAGAAAAATGTCACCAATTATCACAACACTATGAGATAGACGATGAACGTTTTTTCTCCATTATCGAACATTGGGACGAGAGTGATGGATCAGCTGATGAGAAGTTGATGAAATCATTTCAAGCCTTATTAAATCAAGTCAGTGTTGAAATGGATAAGATGGATCAATTTATGAATATGACGCCAACCTGTCAAATGGGGTGTGCCTTTTGTTGTTACTTTCCTATTATCGTAACTGAATTGGAAGCGAAGTTAATTATACAAGCGATTCACGATATGCCACCAGCACGAAAAAATAAAATCATCAACAATTTAAAACAATATGAGCATGATCAAAAAGAAAAGTTGATGGTTGCACGCTCTATTGATTTTAAGGAACACGATGCCTTTAAAGCAAAGTATCGTCAACTCGATTTGCCTTGTCCGTTACTTGACCTGGAAACCAATGCGTGTCTCGCTTATGAAGTGCGTCCGATTCCGTGTCGAACATATGTGAATTACTTAGATCCGAAAATTTGTGAGAATGAACGGATGCCGAATGAAACAGTTAGTTTTGACTTTTTATATCACCCATACTTTGAAGCGTTTAATACATTTCTTCAGTGGTTATATGAAGATGGGGAAGAGACAACAGTCGATTATCCAACTGATTTATTTAAAGAAGATTACTTAATCAACTGGATAAGCGCAGATATTTTTAGTTAAATAAAGCATGGCTTCATAATAGAATATGAAGCCATGCTTTTTATCATCCAGTGAAGATACGTCCTTTAGGATACGATATTTTTGGTGCAGATGTTTTGGCGAGTGCAAAGGCAATTGTTAATGGCCCAACACGTCCGATAAACATTAAGACCATAATAACCAGTTTTCCAATCGTGGACAGTTGATCTGTGATGCCGACAGACAATCCGACCGTTCCAAATGCAGAGAAAGATTCAAAAATTAAAGCGATAATCGGTAGGTTTTCTGTTAGCGATAAGATAAATATTGAGAAAAAGACAAAAAACAAGCTCATAATGATAATTGATAATGAGCGGTGAACGATTTCTAAGGGCACACGTCTTTTAAACATACGCACTTCATTACGTCCTCGTAAGTAAGCATAAACGGCTGCCAAAATGATGACGAATGTTGTGACCTTAATACCGCTTCCTGTCGAAGCACTACCGGCTCCAATAAACATGAGAAAAACCGTAAATAATAACGTCGATTCATTCATAGTACTATAATCCAATGTATTAAAACCAGCAGTTCGTGGTGTGATAGCTTGAAAATAACTTGTCCAAAATTGATCACCTGAAGATAAAGCACCCAGTGTTTCTGGGTTTTGAAATTCAAGTAAGAAAAAACTAAAGATGGCGATCACATTAATGAAGAATGTCCCAACAAGCATAACTTTAGTATGCAGTGCATAATGCCGAAATGATTTTCGTTCAAATAATTCATACAAAACGGTAAAGCCAATCCCGCCTGTGATAAATAAGAACGTGATGGTTAAGTTAACAACAGGACTTGTTGCATAACCCGATAAACTGTCTGACCAGAGACTAAATCCAGCGTTATTAAAGGCTGAAATAGCGTGAAATAAACTGTTGAATACACCTTGAGCGAATCCGTATTCAGGTACCCACTTAAACGATAGAATAACCGTTGCAATCAACTCAGTTCCCACAGCAAAGAAAAATAAAGCTTTGATTAAGCGAACAACGCCCCCCATCGAGTTTTGGTTCAGTGACTCTTGGATGAGAAGACGCTCCTTTAATCCTATTCGTTTTCCGAGTAACAAAATGCTCATGACAGCGAATGTCATCAACCCTAGTCCACCGATTTGTATCAAAACCATTAAAATGATTTGACCAAAATGAGTGAAGGCACCACCTGTATCAACAACGACTAATCCAGTAACGGTGACGGCTGATGTAGCTGTAAATAAAGCATCTAACCATGAAAGGTACTCGGTTGTGGAAATGGGCAGTTTTAATAATAATGTGCCAATAAGAATGATAACAAAGAACCCAGCAGCCAAGACTTGCGGGGGTGAAAGCTCGTGTTTTTTCATTGTATACAACAAGTTTTTCATAAAATCACCGCTTTTTTAAATCGTGCAATATCTTTTTTATGCCCTAATAGAATTAAGACATTTTGTTTACACAGCTCATAATCGGGTGAAGGGTTAATGTCAATTTGTCCCTCGTATTTAAGACCGATTAAGGTGATGCCGTATTTACCTCTTAAATCAATCGTTGCGATCGTCTCTCCGCATAATTGTTTTGAGGGTTTAATCTCTACGATACTGTAATCATTGGATAATTCGATATAGTCCAATAAATGGCCGTTAATAAGCTGTCTAACGAGCCTTGATGCTGTATCTTGTTCAGGGTGAATGACTAAATCAGCATCAATTTTTTCAAGTATTTTTGTATGGTAATCATTAGTTGATTTGACCCAGACGTTTTTGACGTCAAAATCTTTTAAAATAAGTGTTGTTAGAATACTCGCTTGAATATTCTCACCAATTGCGACGATAACATAATCGAAATTTTTGATTCCGAGTGCTTTTAATTCTTTGTCATCTGTCGCATCACAAGCAACGGCATGTGTCGCTGTATCTCGAAATTCATTAACGAGACGTTCATTTTTATCGATCACGAGTACATCGTGTCCTTTTTGAATAAGTGATTTAGCAACACCCGTTCCGAATTGTCCGAGTCCGATGATCGCTAATTGTTTTGGCTTAGCCATTTTTTTGCCCCCTATCTCGAGGTGAATTACTACTGTGAATTCCCTTAACTACAAGTAATTTACTCCTGTTTGTCTTGAAAGTCAATAGCTGAAAGATAATCGATCGTACGTTTATAAAATTAAATAATTGAAGACTTTTCTAATAGGTTTTGAATTTTACCTATAAGGGTATTAAAGACTATGACTAAAATATTAGAAAAGCGGGGAACACCATCATGTCAAACATAGAAAACAAAGATTATTTTGAATTAAAGGCGTCTAAATCGCTAACAATTTTACTGACGAGTTTAATTATTTTGTCTTATCCAGTCCTTATTATATTCCAACAGATGGAATTTATCACATTTTCAGCGCTTGCTATTTACATAGGTACGACATTACTCGTCGCCTTGTCTCTTTATAGTGTTTATCACTTTTTCGGGTCGAGAGGATGGACAAAATATGCGATTGTTACTCTATCATATATTATTGCCTTTTTAGTTATTGCGATTTTACCTGCGATTACTGCCTTTAGCGTTGTTTATTTGTATTTAATTATTTCGATGTTGTATTTAAATCGAAAAGTTATTGTATTATCAGGAGTGCTTGGTGTTTTGTCGCTTGTTGCCATACTATTACTAGAAACCGTTGACCTTTCGAATATCTTTGATCTATCTGTTTTATTTGTGATCTATTTAATGAGTGTAAGTGCAGCGTATTTCGTTTCAGCAAGTGGAGAGGCATTGGTTCACAATGTAAGTGAAAAGGCAGAAGAAGCTAATCATCAAACAGATCGCGTTCAAACGGTTGTTGAAGAAGCTAAACGTTCAGTCGCTCAATTAACAGAAGGGACGCGATCTTTAGAAAAAACGAGTGATTCCCTTGTAAAATCGTCTGAGGAAATTCAATTAGCTGTAGATGAGATAGCAAAAAGTACATCGAATCAAGCAGAGGATACTGAATCTGGGGCGGAACATGTCGGTGAATTAGGCAAGTTATTAACAACAAATGAAACATATTTAACCGATTTAACCGAATCAACAAATAAAGCAAGAGAACTAAGAGCATCATCTTCAGAAAAAATGTCGAGTTTAACTGAGAATACGAACGAAAGCATTGAATCGATCATAACTATTGATGAGAAAATTCGAATGACGAGTGAGAGAGTAAGTGAGATTGAAAAAGCAAGTGGGGAAATTGCAAGTATTGCCGACCAAACGAATTTACTCGCGCTAAACGCCTCCATTGAAGCGGCAAGAGCTGGAGAGAGTGGTAAAGGATTTGCGGTTGTAGCCGATGAAATTCGAAAACTAGCCGAAGAGTCAACTCGCTTTAATAAAGATATTGAAGATATTATTAAGGAATTAACAATGCAAACGGATGACACAGTCGCGACTGTTTCTCAAGTAAAATCACTTGCGGATGAACAACAAGATAGCTTAAATGAAACAAATCAAAAATTTGATTCTTTATCAAACACACTACAACACGTAGAATCAGTCATCCAATCTGTTTCGGAAACGGGTAAAGAAATGAAAGTGAAAACGGATGAAATGATTGATATTATGCAGTCACTATCAGCTGTTTCAGAAGAAAATGCATCCACAACAGAAGAAGTGACAGCATCAATTGAACAACAAACACACGCAATTGGAACCATTTCAGATGATGTGAATCAATTGAATACGATTGCAAAACAATTAGAGAGTGTTGTGGAATAAAAAAGCCGATCTTTTGATCGGCTTTTTTGTGATTAATACACTTTGTCTCCATTAAATATAGAGTTTTTAACGACAACATAGTCCACGTTACGAATTGCCATTAATGACTGGCCACCAGCGTATGAAATGGATGATTGTAAGTCTTGTTCAATTTCAGTTAACGTATCTTGAAGAGGTCCACGATATTCCACGTGCATTTTCTTACCTTCGACGTTCTTTTTCTCGCCTTTTTGAAATTCAGACGCAGAACCGAAATATTCTTTATATAATTGACCATTGACTTCAACGGTTTCACCTGGTGATTCTTCATGCCCAGCAAAAAGTGAACCGATCATAACCATTGAGGCGCCAAAGCGAATGGATTTTGCAATGTCTCCATGCGTTCGAATTCCACCGTCAGCAATAACAGGCTTGCTTGCAGCTTTAGCACACCATCTGAGTGCAGCTAATTGCCAACCACCTGTTCCAAACCCTGTTTTAACTTTCGTAATACATACTTTACCAGGTCCAATTCCCACTTTCGTTGCATCAGCTCCTGCATGTTCAAGTTCACGCACAGCTTCTGGTGTTCCAACATTCCCTGCGATCACAAAACTTGAAGGGATTTGTTCTTTAATAAAAGTGATCATTTCCATGACTGCATTTGAATGTCCATGTGCAATATCGATCGTAATAAATTCTGGTATCAATTGTTCTTCAGCTAAATGACGAATGAAATCATATTCTTCAGGTTTAACACCAACGCTAATAGAAGCAATCAATTCTTCTTTGTGCATATCACGAATAAACTGCTCACGTGTTTCGGGCTCAAACCGGTGCATGATATAAAAGTAGCCATTTTTAGCTAAAAAGTGAGCGATTCTTTCATCAATAATCGTTTGCATATTGGCAGGGACGACTGGCAAACGAAATGTATGTCCCCCTAAAGTAACTTCTGTGTCACACTCAGAACGACTATTTACAATACATTTTGCGGGAATGAGTTGGATATCTTCATAATCAAATACATTTTCCATTTATAACACCTCTAAATACGAATATTTTTTAATATTTTTATAAAATCGTTCGACCAATTTGTAATATACACGATAAAAATCGATCTGTCAAAGAAAAAACGATCGTTAATTGTTTTCCGTTAATAGAGGAAAAGAATTAAACTCATCTAGTATTGTAAACGCTTCACATAGTAAAGTAGAATGATAGATAAGAGAGGGAGTGACATTGAATGAACACAAGACAACAACATTTATTGAAAAAGCTAATGGGAGAAGATCAACCGATTACAGGTAGTGAACTCGCCAAGTATATTCAAGTCACTTCAAGAACAGTACGCAATGATTTGAAGGAAATTGATCATCTTCTGAAAAATCAAGACGCTGGTGCATCTATTGAATCGATTCGAGGCCAAGGGTACCAGCTAGAAGTAATTGATGAATCACAGTTTAAAGGATTTATTAAGATAATGCTTGAATCTGAGGAATCAGTGCCAGTTGAACCTGAAGATCGTGTTCATTATTTAGCTAAACGTTTCCTATTAACAAGTAACTATTTAAAAATAGATGATTTAGCTGATGAACTATTTGTAAGTCGTTCGACATTGCAAAATGATTTGAAAGACGTCAAAGTTATTTTAAAAAAATATAACTTGCAATTATGTAAGAGACCGAACTACGGTTTAGTGTTATCTGGAAATGAGAAGCAAATTCGATATGCGATTTCAGAATTACTCTTTAATCGCACAACGATCACATCACCTGAATCTAACCAAGAGGATTGGTTATTACCAGTTGACCAAATGGAAGTGATCAAATCGATTGTTCTTAATCAATTGAAGGCAGTGGAGTTGAACTTATCAGATATTGCCTTGAATAATTTGGTCGTACACATTGCAATTGCCTGTAGAAGAATTGAAAGTGGGCAATACGTTCAATTAATGCGCGCAGACGAGGATGATATTAAGAGTAAACGTGAATACAAGGTTGCTCAATCGATCATAAAAGAAATCGAAAATGCTTTGTCAATACAATTTCCCGTTGTAGAGATTTCTTATGTTGCGATGCATTTATTAGGTACTAAGTTATTTTTAAATGAAGAAAATAAGGAGTTAAAGCAACATTTAGATGATTCCATTTTAGCGACAGTTGATAAAATGGTAAAACGTGTTGAATCGCAGATGAAATTAGGCATAACAGAAGATAAAGAACTGTATGCGGGGATCGCTATTCACCTTAAGCCAGCGATCCATCGGTACAAACATCAAATGACCATACGAAATCCGATGATCGAAGCGATTAAGGTGAATTATCCCGTTGCATTTGAAGCTGGTGTCACAGCCTCTAAAGTTGTGGAAGAAGATTATGGCATTGAGGTCGATGAGCATGAAATTGGATATATTGCTCTCCATTTCGGCGCAGCTATTGAACGGACAAAATTACAAACAAAACCAAAACGTTGCTTAATTGTTTGTACAACAGGTCTTGGGAGTTCACAATTATTACTTTATAAAATGAAAGCGAAGTTTGGAAATCAGCTAACAATTGTAGGGACAACAGAATTACACAATTTATCAAATTATAATAAAGAGACAATTGATTTTATTGTCAGTACGGTTCCTTTACCAGATTCAATTGACATACCTCATGTTGTGATTAGTACGCTTTTAGGTGATTCAGAGATTGATGATATTCAAGATATGATTGATTACAACTATTCTTCTATTGTCGATCAATATTTAATTGATGATCTTATCTATTTAAATCTATCATTCCAAAAACCAAGTGAAGTGATTACATTTTTAGGTGAAGAATTAATAAATAAAGGCTATACAGAACACGGGCTAATTGAATCCGTTATGGCGAGAGAAAAGGCGGCATCGACAAGTTATGGCAATTTGGTAGCCATCCCGCATCCTCTAGAAGCAAAGTCAGATAAAACATTTTGGACAGTAGCAACATTAAAAGAGCCGATTGATTGGTGCGGCAATCCAGTTCAATTTATCTGTTTATTACATGTAGCAGATGAAAATAGTCAAAGTTTAGAGCCTATGTACAACACATTAATTCGCTTTATGGATAATCGGAAATTAATTGATGAATTATTGCAAACAAATGATAAAAAGGAAGTTAAAGAACTATTGAAAAGGATGTAGTGATTGTCTACATTCTTTTTTTGATGTTCTTCGACTAATTTCTTTCCACAGCTCAAGGAAAAAGGTTAACTGTAAATGTAAGCGCTTTATTATTAGAATATAAGTATAAGATGATAGTTATTAATTGAAAGGGGGTCAATCGTTTGAATGATCAGGAGGTTATAATGGGGATTATCATGCATGGTGGTAATGCAAGAAGTGCAGCAATGAAAGCAATGACGGAAGCTAAAAGAGGAAATATGAAACAAGCCCAACAGTTAATCGAAGAATCAAATGAAGCCCTAACTAATGCTCATAAAATTCAAACGGATCTGATTCAAAGAGAAACAAAAGGAGAAGGATCAGATGTTTCACTCCTAATGGTGCATGCACAGGATCATTTAATGAATGCGATGACGGTTCGTGATTTAGCATTAGAAGTGATTCATTTAAATGAAAAAATCAATCAATTAGAGGGAGAGAATTAATGATGAAAAATATTTTATTAGTTTGCGCAGCCGGAATGTCGACAAGTATGTTAGTCGATAAAATGAAAAAAGCAGCAGAAGCGAAAGATGAAGAGATTAAAATTGAAGCATCATCAGGTGGTGATATCAAGAGTCATATTGAAGAAGCGGACGTGTTGTTGTTAGGACCGCAAGTATCTTATTTACAGGAAGATTACACGAAACAATATGGTGGTGATAATGGTATTCCAGTTGAAGTGATTGATAGTTTGGATTACGGAACGATGAATGGAGAGAAGGTTTTGAATTGGGCACTTGAGTTGATTAATTAACAACTTTAAGGAGGTCATAAAAATGGCTAATACGAATTTCCAACAAAAATTACAAAAAGTCGCTGGAAAGATTAGTTCAAATCGTTATCTGAAGGCTGTTTCAGATGGTTTAATGTCCGTTGTAGCTGTTTTAATTATTGGTGCATTTTCCACGTTACTGAGCGGTATGGCGTTTGATCCATACCAGGATTTCATTACGAATATCGGTATAAAAGACTTTTTAGAAATTCCTGCTCAATATACAACAGAAATGGTAGCGCTTTACGCTGTGTTCTTTATTGCATTTAAACTCGCAGGATCATTTGAAAAAGAAGGATCATCTGCAGGCCTTATCGCATTAATGTCATTTTTAGTATTAACCCCCACGACGATGTTAGAACAAGATCCTGTTTTACCGTTTCAGTTTTTAGGTGCTCAAGGGTTGTTCGTTGCGATTATTGTTGGTTTAGTCAGTGCTAGACTGTATGTTCTGATTGTCAATAAAGGGATCACGATTAAAATGCCCGCGGGTGTTCCGCCAACTGTATCGAAAACATTTATTGGTCTTGTGCCTGCTATCATTATCGTTGTATTCTTTACGATCATCAGTTTCTTATTTACCTTCACACCGTTTGGCAACATGCATGAGTTTGTATATTCCTTTATCCAAGCACCGATGCAAAACTTAGGTGGGGGATTCTGGTCACTCATTGCCTTTACACTTGTCGTACACGGATTATGGTTATTAGGTATCCACGGGATGTTAGTAGTCCTTCCAATCTATTTGAGTATTTGGATGCCGCTTGGTGTTGAGAACTTAGATGCTTTAGCAGCTGGTGAAGAATTACCAAACATTGTGAATACAGGTTTTGCACACGTCTTTATGATGCTTGGTGGTTCTGGAGCAACGCTTGGTCTTGCGATTATTATGGCATTTTGGGCACGAAGCAAACGGTATAAGACGCTTGGTAAAATTGCGCTCCCAGGTTCAATATTCGGAATTAATGAACCCCTTATTTTCGGTTTACCAATTGTTCTAAACCCGTATCTTGCCATTCCCTTTGTAGCAGCACCAATTGCATCAGTAACCATTCCTTACTTCCTAATGTCAACGGGAATCATTTCAAAAGTAGCGGGTGCACACTTACCGTTAGGTACTCCGGCGTTCTTTAACGCTGTAGTACAGGGGGGATTTGTATTATTAATTGTCCAAATTCTTATGATCATTGTGACAGGCTTAATCTATTATCCATTCTTTAGAGTTTTAGATAGACAAGCTGTAGAGCAAGAAAAATCAGCCGAATAATAAATACAAAAGACAGAGCCTTAATGATTAGAGGTTCTGTCTTTTTATATGATTTAAAAGATTTTATAATAAGTCTTTTCCTCAAGAAGTGGAAAGTGACTCACTCTAGTTTTCTTCCGTAGTAAATGGAAAAACAGTCTCTTTAGATGTAAGCGTTTAAATTATAAAGTAAGAGTATGAAAGATAGATCATTAATGTGTGAGGGGGAAAGTTAATGGAGAACCAGGAAGTCGTTATGGGAATCATTATGCACGGCGGTAACGCGAGAAGTGCAGCAATGAAAGCAATGTCTGAAGCAAAAAAAGGGAATGAAAAAGAAACACATGATTTCATAGAACAAGCAAATGAAGAGCTAAATCAAGCTCACCGTGTGCAAACAGATTTAATTCAAGCAGAAACAAGGGGAGAAAAAACGGATATTTCTCTTTTAATGGTTCATGCACAGGATCATTTAATGAATGCGATGACGGTTCGTGATTTAGCATTAGAAGTGATTCATTTAAATGAAAAAATCAATCAATTAGAGGGAGAGAATTAATGATGAAAAATATTTTATTAGTATGTGCAGCCGGAATGTCGACAAGTATGTTAGTCGATAAAATGAAAAAAGCAGCAGAAGCGAAAGATGAAGAGATTAAAATTGAAGCATCATCAGGTGGTGATATCAAGAGTCATATTGAAGAAGCGGACGTGTTGTTATTAGGGCCACAAGTCTCTTACTTACAGGAAGATTACACGAAACAATATGGTGGAGATAATGGTATCCCAGTAGAAGTCATTGATAGTTTGGATTACGGAACGATGAATGGTGAAAAAGTATTAAATTGGGCTTTAGATTTAATTTCAAATGCATAAATAGATAGAGGAGGAAACATATATGTCAAACACAGGTTTTCAGCAAAAATTACAAAAAGTAGCCGGAAAGATCAGTTCCAACCGTTATTTGAAGGCTGTTTCAGACGGTTTAATGTCCGTTGTTGCAGTTTTAATTATTGGTGCATTTTCAACACTTTTAAGTGAAATGGCAATTGAGCCTTACCAAAACTTTATTACGAATATAGGTATTAAAGGTTTATTAGAGATACCTGCTCAATATACGACGGAAATGGTAGCGCTTTATGCTGTATTCTTTATTGCATTTAAGCTTGCCGGATCATTTGAAAAAGAAGGTTCATCTGCGGGTCTTATTGCATTAATGTCATTTTTAGTGTTAACCCCCACGACGATGTTAGAAGAAGATCCTGTTTTACCGTTTCAGTTTTTAGGTGCTCAAGGTTTATTCGTTGCGATTATTGTTGGTTTAGTCAGTGCTAGACTGTATGTTCTGATTGTCAATAAAGGGCTGACGATTAAAATGCCGGCTGGTGTTCCGCCAACTGTATCGAAAACGTTTATTGGTCTTGTGCCTGCTATCATTATCGTTATATTCTTTACGATCATCAGTTTCTTGTTTACATTCACACCATTTGGCAACATGCATGAGTTTGTATATTCCTTTATCCAAGCACCGATGCAAAACTTAGGTGGGGGATTCTGGTCACTCATTGCCTTTACACTTGTCGTACACGGATTATGGTTATTAGGTATCCACGGGATGTTAGTAGTCCTTCCAATCTATTTGAGTATTTGGATGCCGCTTGGTGTTGAGAACTTAGATGCTTTAGCAGCTGGTGAAGAATTGCCAAACATTGTGAATACAGGTTTTGCACACGTCTTTATGATGCTAGGTGGTTCTGGAGCAACGCTTGGTCTTGCGATTATTATGGCCTTTCTAGCTAGAAGTAAACGATATAAAACCCTTGGTAAAATCGCGTTACCAGGTTCATTTTTCGGAATTAACGAACCATTATTATTTGGATTACCCATTGTATTAAATCCTTATTTGGCTGTTCCATTTGTAGTAGCTCCACTTGTATCTGTAACGATTCCTTACTTTTTAATGTCAACAGGTATTATAGCTCGAACAGCGGGTGCGCATCTACCGTTAGGTACACCAACATTCTTTAATGCAGTAGTACAAGGTGGAGTTGTATTATTAATTGTTCAAATTATTATGATCATTGTGACAGGCTTAATTTATTATCCGTTCTTTAGAGTCTTAGATAAACAAGCATTGGAACAAGAAAAGTCAGCTGAATAAATGAAAGATTGATGTAACGGGTGTGAGGACACTCGTTACATCCTGTATACTGTGTGTATTAAATTTATATAAGGAGGCGTTTTTGATGGCATTACCAAAAGATTTCCTTTGGGGCGGGGCTATTGCAGCCAATCAAGCAGAGGGCGCGTATAAAGAAGATGGTAAAGGACTTGCATTAGTTGATATTTTACCATCTGGTGAAAAAAGAAGAGAAGCTTTATGGAATCCTAAAGTAGCACTTAATACAACGTATGACCACTATCCAAGCCATGAGGCAATTGATTTTTATCATACGTATAAGGAAGATATTAAATTGATGGCTGAGATGGGCTTTAAAGTTTTTCGAACGTCGATCTCGTGGCCACGCATTTTTCCTAATGGTGATGAAAAGGAACCAAATGAAGCGGGGCTTGCATTTTATGATGATTTATTTGATGAGTGTCAAAAATATGGCATTGAACCTTTAGTTACGTTAAATCACTTTGATACACCGCTATACTTAACAACTGAATATGGCGGTTGGAGAAATCGTAAACTAATCGAGTTCTATGAACGTTACGCAAAAGTTGTTCTTGAACGTTATAAAGACAAAGTGAAATATTGGTTAACATTCAATGAAATCAATATGTTACTCCATATACCTTTTTTCGGTGGTGGGTTAGTTATTGAAGAAGATGAAAACGAAGATCAAGTAAAATTCCAAGCGGCTCACCATCAACTCGTTGCATCAAGTTTAGCGACTAAAGCTGCTAAAGAAATTAATGGAGAGAATTTCATGATAGGGTGTATGCTAGCAGCAGGAGAAGTTTATCCCTATTCTTGTCATCCTGAAGACATGATGAAAGCTGTTGAAGAGAACCGAAAGCAATATTTCTTCATTGATGTTCAATCTAGAGGAGAGTATCCTTCATACACAGATCGCATGTTTAAAGAGTTAGGTGTCGAAATTGAGATGGAGCAAGGTGATGAGGAAATCTTAAAACAATATCCAGTTGATTTCATTTCATTTTCTTATTATTCATCTCGATTAACGAGTGCAGACCCAGAAATGTACAAAGGTGCTACATCAGGGAATGCGTTTAAATCATTAAAAAATCCACACCTTAAAGCATCTGAATGGGGCTGGCAGATTGACCCATTAGGTCTACGTGTCACGATGAATAACTTATATGATCGCTACCAGAAACCATTATTCATTGTGGAAAATGGACTGGGTGCTAAGGATGAATTGAAAGATGGGACAGTTGAAGATGACTATCGGATTGAGTATATGCGTGAACATTTAAAAGAAATGATCGAAGCTGTTAAAGATGGTGTAGATTTATTAGGCTATACATCTTGGGGTTGCATTGATATTGTTAGCGCTGGAACAGGTGAAATGAAGAAACGCTACGGTTTCATTTATGTGGATCGTGATAACCATGGGAACGGAACAGGTAAGCGGTATAAGAAGAAATCGTTTGATTGGTATAAAAAAGTTATCGAAACAAATGGTGAAAAATTGTAATCTATTAAAAAAGTATGCTAAGTTAAACCTTAGCATACTTTTTAAATTCAAATGGTGAAAGGAAACGATCGATGTCTAAATTACAGTTAAAATTACTTATGATGATACTAGGAAATATATTACTAGGTTTTGCGATAGGAGTCTTTATCATAGCTGAACTGGGAACCGATCCATTTGCGACGATGAATCTAGGTGTGAGTTCGACGCTAGGGTGGTCGTTTGGCAATTATCAGCTTGTTTTTAATAGTCTATTATTTATCGTAATTTTATTATATGGTCGACATTTAATTGGGATCGGTACACTTGTGAATATGACAGCACTTGGTTATATTGCTGACTTTACCGTTTATAGCTATGAACAATTACCGATTGAATCGATCCCGCTTGTTATTCGGCTGATTATGTTGGCGATTGGAATAATATTGGCCAGTTTAGGATTGAGCCTCTATATTACCGCACAACTTGGAGTTGCGCCGTATGATGCGTTACCATTAATTATTATGGCTTTTACAAAAGATAAGGTGTCATTTGCCAAAGCTCGAATGGGCGTTGATATTTTGGCCGTTATTATTGGTTTTTTATTTGGTGCTGTAGTGAATATTGGCACACTAATTATCGCGGTGTCACTTGGAAATGGCGTGGCATTTTTTAATCGTCGTGTATCTGAACCATTGCTGAAACGTTATGATGTGATCGGTTAATTTAAAAAGATAAGAAATTTGAAAAAATAAGGCGTGAGCTCATGCTCGCGCCTTATTTTAAAAGTTAAATAAATAAAGTAGTGAATCCTCTGTTGTAGGATTTGATAGAATCAATAGGAAGTAAATTAACAGCAAGTTAACAGCTGCAATCAATAAATAAAATTTTCCTAAACCTTTTATAAACATGTATAAACTGATTGAGGTAGCGATGCTAAAAAACACGATAGCAGTGAGAATAGCAAAATCAGACATAAGCTACACCTTCCAATTTCTCGTATAAATTTAATGAATAATCGACATCATTCGTCAAAACGAGCTCCTTATACATTATATCGTATGTGTCAAGGTTTATACATCTCATGATTGCGATAAATAGTAAGTTTCGATTAATTCAGGTGTGATCGGCTTACTAAAGTAATAGCCTTGAAGGAGGTCGCTTCCCATATCTGTAAGAAGATTCGCATGCTTTATCGTTTCTACACCTTCAGCTACAAGTCTCATATTTAGTTTATGCCCTAATAAAATAATCGATTCAATAATATCACGATCGTCTATATCAGTGGACATGTCTTGTACAAATGATTGATCAATTTTCAAATAATCAATTGGAAATCGTTTTAAATAACTAAGTGAGCTATAACCTGTACCAAAGTCATCGATTGATATTTCAACACCAATCGTTTTTAGTTGATCTAAAATCTTTTGAGCACTTATAGCATCCATTGCCATTGATTCTGTAATTTCAATCACAAGACAATGTGGAGGTACGTTTGTCTTTTTTAATATATTCTCAATCATTGTAATTAAATTGGCTTGATAAAACTGACGAATTGATAAATTGACAGATATTGAAACAGCTTCATGCCCCTTCTGAATCCATTTTTGCACCTGTTCACACGCCTCATTAATGACCCACTCACCGATTGGAAGAATTAATCCTGTCTCTTCAGCTAAAGGTATGAATTCATTCGGTGTCAATTCACCATAAGCTTCATTTGACCATCTGATTAGAGCCTCGACCCCAGTCATTTTATGTGTGCGCGAATCGAATTGAGGTTGATATAAAAGATAGAACTCATCTTTTTCAATCGCTTTTCTCAGTTCATTTTCAATTTTGATGTTACCTTTTGAGTGCGTGAGCATATCTGTTTGATAAAATTGAAAATTTTTCTTACCAAGCCCTTTTGCATAATACATCGCATGATCGGCTTTCTTAATTAAGTTGTCTTGGTCGGTTGCATCTTCTGGATAGAGGCTAATACCAATTGATGGTGTATTCACAATCTCCAAATGATCGATTGAATAAGGTTCACTCATTCTCGTAAGTAATTGATTGGCGTAATTTTCAGCTTGAAACTGATCGGTATTTTCTAAAACGATGACAAATTCATCTCCACCGTAACGATATGCTTTCGCAGATGCTGTTAAAGTCGTTTTAATTCGATCGGCGACTTGTTTTAACAAAAGGTCTCCCTTCGTGTGGCCTAGCGAATCGTTTATTACTTTAAATCGGTCTAAGTCTAAAAATAAGATAGCGTGTTGCTTATCTTTAAAGTGCGTTAATAATTGATTGAAATCATTCACTAAGGCGAGCTGATTAGGCAGTGTTGTTAAGTGATCATGATAAGCCATGTGATTAAGCTGATCCGTTAATTGTTTATTTTCTGTAATGTCTTTAGCTATACAGTGAATCCCTTTAACTTGATTGTCTAAAGTGATGGGAACAATCGTTAAATGCAGATGTAAGATATGTCCTTTTTTATGAATGATTTTGGTTTCATGTTGAATAGCCTCGCCATTTAAGCTCAATTTAAATTTTTCCTGTGATGTCTCCAAAACATCCTCTGCGATCAAATTCAAATAATTTTGTCCAATTAATTCATTTTTGCTGTAACCTGTTAATGTTTCTGTTGCTTGATTTGCATCAATGAATGAACCGGATAAGTCAAATGTTGAGACAGAATCAATATTATTATCAAATAATACTTGAAATTGTTGTTTGCTTTCTTCAAGTAATTCATGGACAATTCTCTCTTGCGTAATATCTTCAATCATTCCGATTAACCCATTTATTTGACCATTAATAATAATTGGAACAGCCGTAATATTGAGTAATTTTTTCTGTTGTCTTGAGCTAAATCCGTTTAACTCAATCTCTTTTATATATCCTTTGTTCACGTGTTGAAAAGCTTCTATTGCTTTGTCATGGTCAGATGGTGCGATAAAAGATAAATAGTGCTCACCCTTCATATCTTTTGCCGTGAAACCTAAAAGTTTTACACCAGCTGGATTTATAGTTGTTAAATAACCATTATTGTCTAATGTAAAAATCGTATAAGGACTATTATAAAATAATGATTCATATTCCAACATGCGTTGAGATGGTTTTGGATCAAGTTTCATGTCTTGTGTTAAATCACGCATTGTGAGAATTATGTAGTTTGTTTCGCTTTCAATTTGAAGAAGGTGCGCATGGATGGATACAGCTGTTGTGTATTTATCTTTGTGTTTTAGTGTTCCAGACGTTCTCACTTGGTGTGTGTGCTCCAATTGTTTTTTCCACATTAAGAGATCGTCTTTTGGGAGGTCTAATAAAAAATCAATCGGTTTTTTGTTTAATTCTTTGTTTTTATAGCCGCTTTGTTCAAATGCCGCTTGATTCAATTGGGCAATTGTTATCTGTGTATAGTCTGAATCTGTTGTTAATATATAGATCGGGGCTTTGTAATGTTGAAAAAATTGATAGTAATCAATTTCTGAGAACGGATTCAAATCATAGATCGTCATAAAATAAACACTCCAACTTTAGTCTACTTACTTAAGAATGATGTAGGTTATGGTCATTATACTATCATTAGTAACAGATGACCATAGGAAATCAAGCTAGTCACCATTTGAAAAAACATGATATAATGATACATAGATAGAAAAAGGCGTCCAGCAGGAGGGGTCAGCATGGAAGCACTTGAGATTATAGAAAATAAAACAAAGATCAAACCCGGATTTCAACCGATTATAAGCGCTGTTTCGCATCAAATCATTGGTTATGAACTATACAGTCGACTTGAGACAGAGAATGGTTATATCTCATTATCTGAATTCTTTTTAGATGAGGATGTGCCAAGTGAATACAAGTTAGAGATTGATCAAACAACTTTAGAAGCCGTTTTACCATTTCTAAAAGGTGACCCGTCACTATTTTTAGTCATAAACCGAACAGCTGAAGAATTATTGATTCAGGATGGTGAACCGCTCGTTGATCTGTTGAGTGAGTTTACTCAACTTGGTGTTCGATTTAATCAAATTGTTGTAGAAATACGAGAAGAAGATCTTACGCAGTATTATGATGATTTGTATCATTTATTGCTTTACTATAAAAATACAGGTATTCAGCTGGCAATTAGTCAGCTAGGAAGTAAGACGGCTCATTTAGACTTGATCCGTCAATTAGAGCCGAACTTACTAACGATCAATACCCGTGTCATTGGAAGTTATGATGCAGATGGGTATGATGACATTATGTATACGTTTGAACAGTTAGCTGAACGAATTGGAGCGTCGCTCTTATTTGAAAAAATTGAGGATGAGTTTCTTCAATATTACGCTTGGAAACATGGAGGACGTTATTACCAAGGTGATTATTTAGCATCTGAACGTGATTCTATCAATGATCCAGAATTAAAAGTAAATATATCAGAAGTGATTGACCATTATGTTAGCAGGGACATGCAATTAGTTGAACAACGATTAAAACAAGTTGTGTCTTGGGAAAATGAGTTAAAGCAATTAACAGATAAATGGCAAGGTGTTAAAGATGTGAATGGTTTTGTTGCGAGCGTGGCTAAAGCATTTGACCAAGAGAGTTTCAGAATTTATGTTTGTTATGCAAATGGCAAGCAAGTTTCGGGTAACTATTCACGTGTTTCTGGTGAGTGGCAATTAGATAATCAATTTATTGGATCTAATTGGGCTTTTCGTCCATACTTTATTGAAAATATGATGCAAATGCGCCTGTGGAATCGTGCGATGCTTTCTGATCTCTATGCAGATATTGAAACTAGGGAACGCGTTCGAACATTGAGCTTTCCCATTACTTCTGATTACTTTATATTTATTGATTTTAGCTACACATTTCTATATGAACATGATTATTTAATGCTTTAATTAATAAAAAGAGATCACAACAGTTGTTGTGATCTCTTTATTATGGCTGGTCAATATCTTCTAACTTATATTCATCTTGGTAAGAATACCAATCGCTTAAGTTACCGATTTGTGTCTCAGTTAGACCACTTACGCTGTAATGTTGACCGATAAAGTTATTCATAATTGAAGCTTGAATTGATGCAATATTGATCCGTTTTTGAAGTAAACTTTGTCTTTTCTCAAAAGCTTGAATACGTCGCTTTTTCATAAAGATGATTTGTTTAGAACCGAGTAGGAATGACTGCATACAGAGTTGATTGTCTATTTGATAGAATCCCATCATTTTATAGGTGAAATAACTATATAAAATAGCTAAACCGTAAACAATCAGTCCGATCCACCATAAATTTGGAACGAAATACAATAAGGCACCAATGGGTAATACTAAAATGAGCGTTACGATCCCACTGTAAAAGGCGAATAATCGTTTTGAGATGGGTTTTATCTCATCAAAGTTAGTCGCATACTCTGGTACTAAGCTTTCAAAAAATGATGTTAACTCTTTTCGTCTAAGCAGTGGAAAAACGATGGTGCGATTATTTTGACCAGTTTCGACTTCACCACCTGCAATTTCCACATAAACAAAGCCAAGATCGAATGGGAGTCTAAGCGGATTTTGTTTAAAGCCGATTGCTTGAATCCGTTTTAAAGGGATCGTTAATTGTTTTTTCTCCCATAAACCACGCGTGATATAAAGTTCATCACTGTAGCGGATAATCGTAAAATCTCCATACTTGACGACTGATCCTAAAACCCCAATTAACCATGTGAAAAGTAAAAAGAGAACAATCAGAATAATGAGCGTTGTGACGGCTTGAGCAAATAACCAATTCGTTGTCGTTTCATAAATGTCATCAGGGACAAAGACTTCTGCTTCGTTCATGATGAAAAGAACAACAGCAAAGATGAGACCAAATCCACCTGATGTTGAGCCGAAGATAAATAATCGTTTATAACTAATTTCAAACCGCGGAAGATTATTCTTAAGCGCATAATCATAATCATATTGCGCATCTTCCGTTGTTTCATCAATCGCTTGTTCAGCATTTGAAGATTTTAAAGCTTTCCTTAGTTGCTTCGCTTCTGTTTGTGTGAGGGCACTTAATTTCGCATCAACTTCCATATCGCTTCCGGCTGTTTCGATTTGCACCTCAGTTAAGCCGAACATACGATGGATAATCGTTTGACTAAAATTAATCGATTGAATACGATGCTTTGAAATACTTCGGTGATGCCTGATGATAATGCCTTGTTCAATTTTTAATCCATCTTCATCAAGGGCGTATTTAAACCGTAACCACTTTAACCAACTGAATAAAATGATCCCGGCCACCATTAAAGCCATACCAAGTATGACATAATTAAAAAAATCAATACGTCCAATAATAAAAATCAGTGAAAAGATAATCACGATGGATTCTTTGATCGTCTTAAGTGCAATAAATAAAATCGCTGATATATGTAGTCTTTTCGGTTCAAATGTCATCTTGGTCCACCCTAGCAAGTATTGATATTTGATCGCGCAACCTCTCTGCTTCTTTAACAGTTAGAGCTGGAATAGAGTGTGTTGTTGCCGCTGTTGAGACTTGAAGTGTCGATAAATTAAACTTTTTTAAAATAGGTCCTTGCTTTGTGTCAACATGTTGCACACGAATCATTGGAACGAGTGTGCGTTTAACAATAATAATGCCGTGCTGAATATAAATTTCTTGGTCGTACAATTGATAGCGCCAGCGTCTCCATCTAATGGGTGGGATGAGTCCTAAATGAATAATAGCTATGACTAGTGTCACGCCAAGTCCGATTGCACTGATCCAATAAGGCCATTCAAACCAATAGCTTACAGCAAATACTGCCCCGACGAGTATGAGTAAAATAATTGCAGTGATCAGTCCGTGTGTACGCCATACGTTAATCGCTGTGCGCTCAATTCTTTGTTCTGGTTCTTCACGCATTTCTTGAAACCTCCTTGTAATTTTATCCAACTCAATTATAGATGAATTGAAAGGTTTTGACTAGCCAATTTTTTATTGAAGAATTTATAAATTCTAGTAAAAAAGTCATTCGACAATTTATTTAAAGTATATTCCCTAATTTTGCATAGAGTGTTAGAATATTAATAAATTCGACTTGTATTTAATAGGGGGGAGCAACATGAAAATAACAGGTAAGTTAATGGCGTCATCAATCGCTATGGTTATTGTATTAATTGTAACGGGTGTGGTTGCGATCATGTCATTATCTGTGATTAATCAAAATGCAACAGAAATGTATGAAGACCGCGTAGAACCGCTTAATGATTTGAATGAAATGACAAGGCTTGCCGAGAATACGCGTGTCAATATGGTAACAGCAACATTAGAACGTGATGCATCCTATACAGAGGTCGCTCTAGATAATATGGCATTAATTGATGAATACATAGAAAGTTATCAAGAAGCACCACTCACTTCAGAAGAAGAGGCTGAATTCAATGTTTTTCAAGAAGAATGGGCTGCTTTTGAAGATATTGTGAATAATAATATTCGACTGCTAAATAATGGACAATATTCAGCTGCTCAATCTGGCATTAGAGATGGAGGTACTCATTACACACCTGCTAGTGAACAGCTTGCTGTATTAAATGAGTTAAGCAATGAACAGATTGAAGCCTTGAGCGATGAGAATACCCAGGCTTATAACATGAATCTATTAATCGTTATCGTAACACTTGCTATTGCAACTGTAATCGCCATTCTGATCGGTTTAATTATGGGGCGAAATATAGGTCGACCTTTAAATCAAGTGGCAACAGAGCTTGATCAAGTTGCAAATGGTGACTTGACGGGTGAAGCACTCACAACGAAGCGAAAAGATGAAATCGGCATGTTGTATCAAGCAACTAATACGATGCGCTCAAATGTTAAAGGTGTATTAGAACAAATCAATAAGGCAACAAAAGATGTCTTAACTCAAGCCAATACGTTAAGTTCGTCATCTCAAGAAGTTAAAGAAGGAAGCAAGCAGATTGCAACAACCATGGAAGAGTTATCAGATGGTGCCGAGTCACAGGCCAATCATGCAACCACATTAACGGAAACGATGGACGCATTCCTAACGAAGATTAAAGAAGCAGATCATGTTGCAAAAAACACAAATGAAGAAGCAATACAAGTCTCTAAATTATCAGAAGAAGGCGCTCAATCGATGAATAATTCAGTCCAAACAATGAATGATGTTCATACGATTGTTAAAAATGCGGTTGAGAAAGTACGTTTATTAGATCAAGAATCAAAGCAAATATCAAAACTTGTTGAAGTGGTGTCAGATATTGCAGAGCAAACGAATTTACTTGCATTAAACGCGGCGATCGAAGCGGCTCGAGCTGGTGAAGATGGTAAAGGATTTGCTGTTGTGGCAGATGAAGTGCGTAAACTAGCAGAACAAGTGGCGACATCGATCAATGAAATCACTCAAATATCTGATCGTATTCAAGAAGGTTCAGATTCTGTGGCAGAAGCGTTAGAAACAGGTTATCAGCATGTTAATCAAGGGTCAGAGCAAATTGACAAAACCGGAGAATTATTTAATGACATGCATCAATCGTATGATGCGATTACAGCTCAACTAGCTAATATTTCGAATGAATTAAATCATGTTGTAAAAAATACGGATGAGATGCATCGAGCAATTGAAGATATTGCTTCTGTTTCAGAAGAATCTGCAGCCGGTGTAGAAGAAACAGCTGCTTCTTCTGAAGAGTCGTTAAGTTCTATGGAAGAGATCACAAACTCAGCTGAGGGACTTAAACAATTAGCAGATCAACTAGAAGCTGAAGTGAATCGTTTTAAATTGTCTTAAGCGCAAGTTATGAGGAGATGGGTGTAAATGAGTCAGTCTGAACGTTTTTTAGTCGCTTTTAATAAAATAGAAAAATACTTTGATCAAGAAATTCAAGATTCGAGATATATTCCGTTTCATAGG
The DNA here is from genome assembly GCF_900096905.1 of Pelagirhabdus alkalitolerans. GTDB lineage: Bacteria > Bacillota > Bacilli > Bacillales > Amphibacillaceae > Pelagirhabdus > Pelagirhabdus alkalitolerans. The sequence goes on from NZ_FMYI01000006.1 coordinate 148,760, forward strand.
GCGGTTCAAAGATTACGAAAGTCGAATGCAGTTGTTGATCGCTATCATAATGATTTGTTAGAGTATTCCGAATTAAGAAATGCGATTGTACATGAACGGACTGAGATGAACTATGTCATCGCTGAACCACATGAAAAGGTGGTTCAGTCGATTGAAGGTATTGCGAATGAGTTAACAGCACCTAAGCTTGTTATTCCTGCTTTTTCTAAGACCTTAAAAACGGTTCAATTGGATTTAACGGTCAAAGACATACTTGCGATTATTCGAGAAACTGAGTTCACTCAATTCCCTGTATATCGGAGCAAACAATTTATCGGATTATTGACGGATAAACAAATCCTCCATTGGTTAGCGCAAAACATTAATGGCGATTGTGAGGGGCTTTTAGCAACATCTTTACATGACGTGATGAAATCATTAGAAGAGCGAGCGAATTATCGTTTTATATCAAAATCAACGACTGTTTATGAAGCGGAAGATTGCTTTATGAAAAGTATACGGAAGCACGAACGCTTAGATGCATTGCTCATTACAGATGAAGGGAAGTCAAATCAACGGTTACTAGGTTTGATCTCTCCCAATGACCTCATCAATATTCCTTAGACGTTAAAGGGTCTAAGACAAAAGTAAATAAGTCAATGTAATAGCCGGACAAAAATAGTATGTTAACTATTTTTGTCCGGCTATTTGTTTTCATATCTAATAGCAACCTGTTGTTGATTTCATTCGTTTAAACAAACCTTACCTAAAAGATGATCACGCACCTTTAATCAATGTGTGCTGACAACGAGACGCCTGTGGGAAAAGCGTCAGCCGAAAATCCACTTAGAAAAGTGTGTTTCTTTTCTAAGTTAGTTGAGGCTACGCCCGCGGCAAGCGAGTGGTCGGACACACACCTCTTGATTGCAAACGACTAAGCGGAATCAAAATGTTTAGATTTCTGCTGAAATAGCATGAGTCTATTTCAGATTACAGTGATCCTTCGATTAAACGGTTTGTGTTTTAAGATCATCATTTTGTTTTGCCTCAGACTCTTTAACAATGATTAAGATGTGTAACCTTCAACAATTTGTTGTACTTTCTCTTTAAATGGTTGAACGGGAACAATTCTTGCTTCACGTAAATATTCTTTGCCTTCAACAAACAAAATCAAAACCGGAACAGTAAAAATATTAAATCGACTTGCCACTTCAGGGATCGTTTCAGTATTAACATAGGCGGGTTTAACGTCTGGGAATTCAGCCATGACTTCCTCAATTTGAGGAAGCAGACTCACACATACACTGCAATTCGGACGAGAAATATAAAGGAAACTCAAGTCGTGTTGTTCAATAAATGTATCTAAACTCAATTGATCTGTTAATGTTTCAAAAGTTGACATTATTTATCCCTCATTCATATTAGTATTGATTACAGTATAAGGGGGGTATTATAAAAATAGCAACTGATTGAGCTAAACTTGTTTATAAACCTATAGCTAGGGAATATTGACTAAGTAATAAATAGAGTTTATAAATGTCTTTTAATGATTAAGGTGGGGGTAAGATGAAACAAGCTTTGCAGGTTGCCTTAAGTTACTTCATTGTAGCGAGTTTATGGATTTTATTATCTGATCAATGGTTTGAAACGTTCGACATTTTATGGTTTGGTCTGTTTGATATTCAGACGATTAAAGGATTAGGTTTTGTAAGTGTGACTGCATTTTTATTATATATAATGGTTTATAAATTAGTAAGACGCTATCAAACTGAAATTAAAAGACGAAAAGAGAAAGAAGAACGATTACTTGACCTATCAAAGGAAAATAATCAATTTAAGCGAATGATTGAACAGCTCTCCTCAGGCGTTATATTAACAGATCCTAATCAAACGGATAATCCAATTATCTTTGTCAATAAAGGCTTTGAAAAGATGACAGGCTATACATTTGAAGAAATTGTGGGGGAAAATCCACGTTTTTTACAACGAGATACAGCTAGGAAATCAAATGTAGACAGCCTTAATCAAGCCATTCAAGAGGGTGAAGCCTATGAAACCATTCTCCCTAATTATCGCAAAGATGAGTCGTTTTTTTGGAATGAACTGAAAGTAACACCTATTTATGATGAAAACAATCAACTTGAATACTATATTGGGATTCAAGATGATGTAACGGATCAGAAAGAACAACATCGATTAATCCATACTGAGCTGAGTATGTTTAAAGAAATTCTTTCTGAAGAGGACGAAACGGTGCTATTTCCTAAAATGGCTCAATTAATTGCTGAACACTTGCAAGCAGATTGTTTAATTTATTATCAAGAGGACAATGAACGGACAGATCACTGTTTCTATTCTAAACATTTGCCTCAGACATTAATACAACATTTTAAAGACGCTAATGATGTAAATAATGAATTAGGAACGATCACACATGTTGATGATTTAAGTCAATGGAATGGTGATGCTTCATTAAAGGATATTTTGATATCTAAATACCGTTCTTTTTGGAAAGTACCGATTCAATCAAATTCAGGTGAATGTATTGGCTTATTTGCTGTCTTCTTCCCACATCATGTAACAGAGATGCCATTAGATCGTGAATCATTTTCGAGTTATCATTCATTGATTGCGATTGCGCTTCAAAAGTCTCATTACTTACATGAAATAAAAGAACGAGAGCACATGTATAAGTTAATTTCAGAACATGCGAGTGAAATGATTATCCTTTTAGATGAACAGTTAAACATTGAATATATATCGCCTTCACATCTTTTATATATGGGTGCGCTTCATCGCATCAATGATATGAGCGATTATCTTGACGCTTCATCTATGCTTGAATTTGACGCATTTTTAGATTATGTGCAGCGGACAGATGATGAAGAAATGATTGAAATTCAATTGTTTGATCAATCAGGAAGTACTCGGTGGTTTGAATTTAGAGGAAGTCGATTTTATGATGATGATCGACAAGATTTAAAAATATTGATGAGTGCACGTGATATTACAGAACGAAAAGGGTTTGAACAGGCTTTAAATCACGCGCTGAACTATGACTCCTTAATGCGAATTCCAAATCGTTTTTATTTCAAACAACTTTTGAATGAATTTAAAAACGCATCTGATCGACGTGCAGCCTTGATTGTCTTTGATTTTGACCAGATGAAAGACATTTGTAATGTATATGGTCAATCGGCAGGTGATTTCGTTTTAATTGAGACTCGTAAGCGAATGGATGCAGCGATTGATCATGAAATATTAGCTCGAACAGGTGAAGATGAGTTTTCAATCGTGTTAACAGATCTAGAAAGTGATCAAGCGTTGAAAGTACGTTTGCAACAAATACTCGATCTTGTTAGAGAACCTTTCTACTTTAAAGGTGAATCGATTGTGGCAACGATTAGTGTTGGGGCAACGTTAATATTAAATCAGCCACAAGATCAACTGATGATTGAAGCAGACGTTGCTCTCAGACAAGCTCGAGCGCATGGTAAACATCAATATCATATCTATGTAGAAGATGCACTTGTCTATGAAATGGAGAATTTAAGCTTGCAAAACGAACTTTATCACGCCTTAGAACGTGATCAGTTCGAGTTGTATTACCAACCGATTATTGATCAAGATAAGCGAATGATTTATGGGTTTGAAGCGTTAATTCGTTGGATTCACCCAGAGTATGGAGTGATATCACCCTATCGTTTCATACCAATTGCTGAAGAAACAGGGTGGATTGTTTCGATTGGTGAATGGGTCATAAAAGAAGCATGTGTACAACTATGCCAATGGAATGATTTAGGTTATGACTATAATATGTCTGTCAATGTATCCTATCGCCAGTTAGAGGAACCTGACTTTTTAGAGCGGGTCCAACATATTCTAGATGAGACAAACTGTCCACCAGACCGACTTGTATTTGAAATCACGGAAAACATTTTGATGAAGGATCTATCTGTATCATTACCTGTTCTTCAAGGATTAAAAAAATTGAGGATTAAAATTTCGATCGATGATTTTGGGATTGGGTATTCATCTTTATCTTATTTAAAAAAATTCCCAATTGATATATTGAAAATTGACCGCTCATTTGTCCAACATATAGATGAGGATAATAATGACCGGGCGATTGTAAGTGCGATCATGGAGTTAAGCCAGTCGTTAAATCTGATGGTTGTCGCTGAAGGGATTGAGTCAAAAGAGCACGTGGAGTTATTAAGACAATTGGATTGTCAATTACTTCAAGGCTATTGGTTCGCTAAACCGATCGCTCCAGATGTTTTAAATAATGAGATTAATAAGTTAAAACGAATAATTTAAACCGAGTGAACATGTATAATGATTGACCTTATACCATTCGGGGTATATAATGGTCATTGAACAAGCCTATTGTTATATGAAGAAATGGGAAAGATGAGGAGTGGTGATCGTGAGTTATGATCGCAAATTAATCAATCGAATGAAACGTGTGGAAGGCCAAGTGCGAGGATTGGTTAAAATGATGGAAGAAGACCAATCTTGTCGCGATGTTGTTATGCAAATGTCAGCAGTTCGTAATGCAATTGATAAGACTACGGCACTAGTTGTTAGAGAAAACTTACAACAATGCTTGATTGAAAGTAAGGAAGATGAAGAAGCAAAAGATGAGGCCATTGATGAAGCGATTGAATTATTATTAAAAAGTAGAAAATAAAATCATGAGGTATAAAAGAAATGAAATCAATTGATGCCATAACGTTAAATCAGCAAATGAGTGGTATTGAATCATTTGCACTGATCGATGTACGAGAACCATTTGAATATTATGAAGGCCATGTGCCAGGTGCCATTAATATACCGCTTGGAAGCCTACCACAACAGATTGCTAAATTGGACAAGAATCAGCATTATTATATTATTTGTCTGACGGGTGCTAGAAGTAGAGGAGCTGTTCATTTTCTTGACCAGTTAGGATTTGACGTGACGAATGTTGAAGGCGGTATGATGCTTTGGCCAAGTTCAAAAGTAAAGTAAATAAAAAGGAGTTTTAACGATGTATGAGTACACAGTAAAGACCAATAAAACAGTTGAAGAAGTTCAACAAGCGCTACATGACACGATCGCTTCTTATCAATTTGGAGTATTGTGGGAACTTGATCTTCAAGAAACATTGAAGAAAAAGGGAATTGATCATGATCAATCATCGCTCATTTTAGAAGTTTGTAATCCAAAAAAGGCAAAAGAATTAATTGATCAAAATCCGTTAGCCAATTTGTTTTTACCATGTAAAATTGCTGTTTATGAGGTGGATGGTGTGAACACTATTGGCCTCCCTCGTCCGACAGTACAAGCTGAAATGATCGGTGATGAAAAACTTAAAGAGATCGCAAAAGAGATTGAAACAATACTGATTCAATTAATTGATGAGGTAAAATAAAAATGAGCACGTCTGAATTGTATGGGCGTGCTTTTTGTTGCGTGCCTTCTCAACGGTTAGCTTATACGTTATAATTCTATCGGTATGTGAAAAAAGTGACTGAAAAGAGGTAGAAGTATGATTGAAGATACAGGAGAACGCGTGATACCAGAAAATATGTCTATAACGAATGAATTATTAATTGAGCATGTTGCGAGATACCACTTCGCTGTATCCTTTATTGAAAGTGGACGTGTTTTAGACGTAGCTTCTGGTGCTGGGTTCGGTACGCATATTGTGGCGAAGAAGAAAAAGAAACAGATTGAGGAAGTTGTGGGGCTGGATATTGACCAAGAGGTTTTAAGCTATGCCAAAAAAACATATTATCATCCTAAATCATCTTTTCATTATGCGGATGTGACGGATTATGAATCGCTAAAATCATTTGGCCTGTTCGATACCATTATGAGCTTTGAAACATATGAGCATGTTGAGGCAGAACGTGCATTTTTAACAAATTTGTATCAATTATTAAAACCAGGCGGACGCTTGATTTTATCGACGCCATTTGGACAAGGAAGAGGGAAACCTTGTGGCTCACCTTTTCACGTCCATCAAATCACGCCAGAAGAATTTCACCATTTATTTGATGATTTTGAGTTTCAATCCATTGATTATTATGTTCAAAAAGGTGCATTGATTCAAAGAGAAGATGAAAAACATTTAGCACACTATCCTTTAGGGATTGCAGTGTGTCATAAATAAAACACGGAGACGGTTCTCGAATGAAACAAGAGAACCGTCTCCGTGTTTTCTTTACAAGCAATATATTTGAGATTTATACCTATTACGGTATAATGATAAACGCACATACATAATAAATTATGAAGAATTAAAGAGGTGTCAACATGCCCGAAGCGATTCTGATCGGCCCACTGGTCATTCAAGCAACCGTTATTATTACCGTCGTTAGTTTAGGATTGGGTGTAGGCTTTTTTTGGTTTACCAGTCCTTTTGAAACGCATTTAAAAAAACGTCATTTAAATTATTTAGTTGATCTCATTATTACGTTTATTATAGCGATGATCATAAGCAAGATGATTTTACATATCGAACTGGTCTTCACGGATCCAATCGCTGTACTTGCCTATCCAAGTGATTCCAGAGCTTTTTATATGGCAACAGCAGTCCTTTTCATCTTTATTTATCGTCATATTAAACAAGGAAACTATAATGGTGGTGAGTTTTTAAACACATCTGTTCGTTTTATTTTATCAGCCCATTTTTTTAGTTTGTTTGGCTCTTTAATTTTAACAACGCAGTATGTGTCCATTGTTCAATTGTCTATTCATTTATTGTTGTTAATGGCGATTGTAATATGGCCTAAAGTATTCGATCATCATTTTATGGCTGTCATTGTGATCGTGTGGGGACTCGGCCAAGCGTTTGCATCACTATTTGATACGATGGTGTTATTCGGTTTTTACGTTTCATCTATATATTATGTATTAATCGGTTTAATCGGTCTGGTCTATATTTATGTTGTTAAACGTAAGCTTTAACAATTCAAGAAAGTAGAGGTTTTTTAAAATGGAAGCAGCAACAGATATTACGATATGGCTAGCCTTAAGTGCTGGCTTACTATCTTTCTTATCACCATGTACTTTGCCTATTTTCCCGGCTTATTTATCCTATATTACTGGGGTTAGTGTGAAAGACTTGCAAGAAAAACGCGATCATAAATTGCAAGGCAGGTTACTGATCCATGCGATTTTCTTCTTATTAGGCGTATCATTAATTTTCTTTAGTTTAGGTGTAGGGGTATCCTTCCTTGGTCAATGGCTTCAAGGCTTATTAGCGGGTGAATCAGGTGTTCTTATACAAAGAATTGCTGGTATATTTTTAATTTTGATGGGGCTTATTGTTGGTGGTTGGTTAACGATTCCAACACTTATGAAAGAAAAACGTCTCCAATTTAAGAAGAAGCCGATCGGACTTCTCGGAAGCTTTTTTGTTGGTGTGGGATTTTCTGCAGGATGGACACCTTGTATTGGCCCTATTTTTGCTTCCATCTTAATTCTTGCTGCGACAAGTCCTGCGCAGGGTCTACTTTATACGAGCTTTTATATTGTCGGCTTTGCTATTCCGTTTCTCGTCTTAACGTTCTTTTTAGGCTACGCAAAATGGCTCGTAAAATATAGTGAACGGATTACGAAGATTGGTGGCGGTTTGATTATTTTGTTTGGTGTCTTATTGTTTACTGGTTATTTAGCACGTTTTTCAAATATGCTATTGCGCTTTGTTGAAAATACATGGTTTTCTAATCTAGGTTAGGTGGTGTGAAGAATGAAAAAATGGATTATTATGGCCGTTTTGCTCGGTTTATTTGGTTGGGCTGTTTATGACTTCTTAGATGAAGGAGACGATGTGACCGCAGATGATTTTGAAGTAACAGATGAAACAGATCTTGAAGGTGATGGTGCTATTGATTCAGATTCAATAGGATTAAACATTGGTGATACAGCCCCGAACTTTGAACTTGAGACGTTATCAGGTGATACCATTCAGTTAAGTGATTACAGAGGCGAACGTGTCATGTTAAACTTCTGGGGAACATGGTGTCCGCCATGTCGAGCGGAAATGCCAGATATGCAACGTTTCTATGAAAATGAGGATGTTGAAATTCTAGCTGTAAACTTGACGACAACAGAATCAAGTCGCCAAGATGTCGATGACTTTATCGAGGATTTTGAATTGACCTTTACGATCCCGATGGATGATACAAATGATATTGCAATGCTTTACGAGATAAGACCTGTTCCAACGACCTTTATGATTGATTCAAATGGTGTGATTCAGCATAAAGCGCTAGGTGCATTAAATTATGAACAGATGGTTGAATCCTTATCCGTCATGGAATAGTTATATAAAAAGATCTCTAGTTGCTTATGCGACTAGAGATCTTTTGTAATTAATTGCATCTTTTCGTTGAAAAGAGTTGGGTAAACTAGAAATCCGATCATGACACTCGTTAAAACGGCTGTTGTCATAAGTAAAAAGACAATCAGCAATTGGAACTGAACGGCTTGAATCGGATCAGCCCCTGCAATAATTTGACCGCTCATCATACCAGGTAATTGAACAAGACCAATTGTTTTTTGATTTTCAATTGTCGGTATGGTACTTGCTTTAATCGATGTCATTAGCTGTCTATGAATCGCTTGTTTTGGTGTCCCCCCTAATGATAAAATCAGCTCAATCTGTGAGAATTGATTATCGACTTCGTCAGTGAAGCGATTTAAAAATAAAATAGAGAGAACCATCGCATTACCAATGACCATTCCACTGATCGGAATAATATATTGCGGTGTCATCGGGGTGATATTGAACCCTAACAAAATTCCTTGAGTTAGGGTTTCTACTGTTATATAGGTTAAGACGAGTTTCCATGTCATTCCTTTGATTTTGTGTCCTTTTTTTCGTGCGTTGTGTGTGGCTGCTGTAATAATAAGCGCCACCATTAACCATGTGAACAAAAGATGATCAGCATTAAAGACATATTGCAGCACATAACCAACGATAAACAGTTGAATAATCGATCGAATCGTTGCTATGAGTATATCCTTTTCGATATTAAGTTTAAGTCCATAAGCTAGTGCTAATGGAATGATTACGAATAACAATGTAAGTGTTAAGGTTTGAATCGTCATTGATTTTCTCCTTTAATAAATGATAAGACATCTTGATTCGTCGTTTGCTCTAGTTCATGACTGGTTGATTTTTCGATGACTTGTCCATCTTTCATAATCCATATTGATTCGCTAACCTCTTTTGCTTGTTCGATCGAGTGTGTAATCCAAAGAATGGTCAGACCGAGTCTTGAGTGAAGATCTTTTACGAGTGACTCGATCGCTTTTTGTGAGACGGGGTCAAGAGATGACGTAATTTCATCTAATAACAAAATGGTGGGTTGATTGACCAACGTTCGAGCAATCGACACCTTTTGCTTTTGACCACCTGATAAAGTGCGTGCATCTTGCATAAGTATTGATGGGTCTAAGTTGACGAGTGTTAATAATTCCTTTGCTTTTTCTTCTGATAAGGTCTCATCTTTTAATTGAGTAGGTATCGATAAGTTATCATAGACGGTGCCTTTAATCATGATTGCTTCTTGTAAAACGATACCAACAAGTTGCCTTAATTCAATCGGATCAAATGTATCAATAGATTTGTTTTGAATATAAATATGACCTGAATTTGCTGTTTTAAGTCCGTTTAACAGCCTGAAAAGAGTGGACTTACCAGATCCTGAGGGGCCAATGAAACTCGTCATCGTACCAGTATCTATGGCTCCAGATATATTATTTAAAATAAGTGTATTCTCTAACTTATAAGAAATATTCTTGAGTTTAATGATTGGTTGTGTCATGATGCATCACTCCTAGATTAATGTATCGTTTAGTAGCAGCTCGTATATATTTTAGTCGAAATATAACTAAAAAACAAATATGTAAAAACACTTGATTAATAATATATATTATATTATAATTATTATAAATAATTCGAAGGGATGTTGGGTATCTTATTGATAATTAATATAAAGTAACGATTTTAGGTTTAACATATTTTTAATCGGGAAGATTACCAACAGAACTAAAATATTCATAAAAACATGGAGGTATTTACTTATGGCAGAATCAACAGCATTACAAGATCATTTAAACAAATTAGTCGCAACACACGGGGTATTATTTACAAAATTGCATCAACATCATTGGTTTGTGAAAGGGCCTAATTTCTTCACACTTCACGAAAAATTTGAAGAACTATATGATGAAGTTAATGAGCATTTTGATGAATTTGCTGAACGATTACTAACAATCGGTGGCGAGCCATTCTCAACGTTACAAGAATTTCTTGATAATTCTTCTGTTAAAGAGGTGCCGTACACTAAAGATGTTAAACAAGTCGATATGGTAAAAAGTGTACTAGAAGATTTCGGTACGCTTGCTGAGGACTTAGCTAAAGGGATCGAATTAGCAGGTGAGGCTGAAGATGACATTACAGAAGACATGTTCATCGGTTATAAGACAGAAGTCGAAAAACATATGTGGATGCTAGAAGCTTATTTAGGCTAAATGGCAATATTAAAACCCTGATTAATGATCAGGGTTTTTCATTTGGATAATTTGATTCATCTTATCAAGTAAACCACCAAAATTAGGTTTGCGTACAAAGTCTTTGGCTCCTAAAGATAAACATTCCTCAACAATAAAACTAGATCCAATAGCTGAACACATAATAATGCTAGCATCCGGATCAATCGCCATAATCCGTTTAAGAACCTCATTTCCAGCAAGCTCAGGCATATGAATATCTAAAAGGACGAGGTCAGGCTTTAATTTACGATATTGCAATATGGCTTCATAACCGTTCTTTGCTTCGCCAGAAATGATATAACCACCTTTAGCCACAATCGACATCAACCATTTACGCATGAAAGAAGAATCATCAACAATTAATACAGAGTACATTTAAAGTCCCCTTTCATGTTAAATACATACAGGCGTATTTTATCAAATTTATACATGAAAAGCGACATTCTTATCTTAATTTAGTGCTAAGGGTGGTTTCAATTGGCTGTTAATGACAAATACTTTCACAAATTAATTACTTTTTGGTATTTGTTTATGCATAAAAAGATGCGCCTACAATGACCAATAAAATAAATAGAACAACAATTAAAGTAAAACTAGTACCGGCTCCTGAATAAGGTTTTTGACAACCATACATATCTCGTCACCACCTTTGACTGGTTCTTACTAGTAAGATATGTTTTTATAATCAATGCGATAGGGCGTGTATCTGAATATGGGTTTCTAATTGTTGATATATTTGTAAATCGCTTGTTTTACTCCGTCTTCATCATTTGAAGCGGTTGTGTCGAAACACTTTTGTTTGATGGCTAAGTCAGCGTTGTCCATGGCGATACTATAGCCTACCCATTCAAGCATAGACAAGTCGTTATAATTATCCCCAATAGCTAACACATTCTTCGGGTCAATCGATTTTGGTTGGATCCATTTTTTTAATGTAATGCCTTTTTGCGCTTCTGGATGATTAAACTCTATATTATCAACGCCTGAAGAGGTCATTTTCAGTCCATCTGATCCGTCTAATGATCTTCGAATACGTTCAAGTGCATCTGCTTCAATTGAGAAGGCTAATGCTTTATAAATATGAACACGCTCATCCATTAATATACTTGAAAGATCTTCTGTAAAAATAAACGTCTCTTCTTGGAAGCGTTGATTTGCTCTTTTTTCAACCTCTTCTCGGCTTACTTCTGGGTGGTTAGACAATAACATATTGATAAGTACATCTTTAAAGTCCGTTAAATCTTTCGAGTAAATGCCATGATTGGTATACAATTCTAAATAGGCGTTTTCTTTCTCAACGGTTTGAATAATGGCTTGAATTAAATCTTTATTCATGTCGATGGTGAGTACTTGCTCACCTTCTTTATTATATGAATTCGCACCGTTTAGACAAATAATCGGACAATTTAGACCGGCGCGGTCAAGAGGGCGCTTAGCCGACTCAAAAGATCGTCCAGTCGCTACAACTACCTCGATACCTTTTGATTGTGCATATTGAATGGCTTCACGGTTGCCATCTGAAATGTCTCCATTTGTTTGAAGTAAGGTTCCATCTAAATCTGTTGCAATTAAATCAATCATTTATATTCTCCTATCTTAGTCGATCACGTTTAATTTTTTCAATCCGTTATAAATGCCATCGTTTTGAACACTAGTCGTTGTATAATTGGCAAAGTCAAATAAGTCAGGGTGTGCATTGCCCATAGCAAATCCGTATTTAACTGTTGATAGCATTTCGCGGTCATTCAAACCATCACCAAATGCAATTGCCTCTTCAGCTGTAAACCCTAGTCGATCAAGGACAAATTCGATTGCCTTTCCTTTGTTAACACTAGCTTGAATCACATCATAATTGTTCATAAGACCTTCTACATTAACTTGTGAGAAAAAGATTGAATGTTGAGTTTTGTAATGAATGATCTCGTCTTTTTGAACATTTAAAAGTGTGATACCTAATATCTCATTTGCATAATCTGGATTATATGTATCATTATGGGTAATTTGAAAGTGTTGAATGAACTTGTTTACATGATCAGGTTCTGTACTGGTAAACAAATTTTTATCCTTTGTATATAATACGAGTTCATGGTCTAGCTTTTTAGCTAAGGATACATAGTGATTGACTAGTGATTCAGGAATAAAAGCCTGGTAAATTTCTTCTCCTTGATAAATGGCATAAGCCCCGTTGTATCCGATTGCTGAATGTATGTTTAACTGATTTTTTACATCTTTTAATTCAAGTAAAGGACGTCCAGTTGCTAAGAAGACGTCAATTCCTTTTGCTTTTACTTTTTCGATTGCCTCTATTGTTGAATCTTGAATTGTGTGATCAGGTGTTAAAATCGTTCCGTCAATGTCTAAAAATAATAGTTTCGGTTGGCTCATGATTGTTTAACTCCTTTTTGAGGTGCTTATAATAGTTTATCATATTTATGATTAAAGTGAGTAACCAAAGGGAATTCCAATTGTAATAAAAGATTTAGACAGAGAGGAAAGGTTCATTATGTCAGTTAACTATCCAGAAATTAATTTATATCATACAAATATGAAGAAACTATATAATCATTTGAAATGGCGGTTCATTGATCGTCAAACGATTCTTACGATGGCCTTTAGTTACGCACTTGCACATAAAAAAGTGGATATTAACCAATTTGAACAAGTCAGTCAAAAGATAAAAAAGAGAGCAGGGTTCTTTACAACACTACAACGTGTTCAACGTTATATATTAACGACACAATTAATCGCTAACTATGATGATCCGATTCAAAAAGTGGATCAACTATTTTCAGCGTATCACTCATTGGTTCATTCAGCATTTAAAAAAGAAACATCAACTTATTTTACAGCACTGTTGTTATTAGATGAAGACGAGGCGGAAATAAATGCACAAATTGATAAAGCGCTCGAACTTTATCAAAAACATAAAAAAGAGCATCCCATATTAGTCGATCGATCCATTTATCCGTATGTCCTTCTCTTAGCGCGAAATGACAATTCCGTTGAGGCGATTTTAGAAGAGGTGGAAAATCATTACCAAACATTATTGGAACAAGGGTTCAAGATGAGTATCGAAACATTTTGGACAAGTCAGTTGTTAGCGTTAAGCGGTGATCGTGTTTCGACCTCAGATGTGGTTAAATTATTTCAAATGATGAAAGAAAGAGGATGGAAGGTTAAACCAGAGTTGTACCCATCACTTGCTTTACTGTCTTTATCTAGACATGATCAGGATGTGATCAATGAAATTGAAAATAGAATTAATGCGTTAAACGAGCGAATTGAATGGCGTAAGCAAAAGTCTTTATCAAAGTCATTTGCTATCCAGTTATTTTTAAATGAACAGTCAGAGGGGTCTAACTTGAATTATGAAGTGTTACGATTATCCAGACAACTTGTCCAAGCACAACAAATAGCTGTTATTGCTGCATTAACAGCTAGCACGGTTGCTTCAAATCAATCGTCTTCAAATTCTTAATTTACTTAATAGTAGGGGGGATTGTATATGCCTTTTGTTGCCGGTGTGATCTTTTTGATTGCGGGATTCGCTCTGTGGTTGTTTTTTAAATACACATTAATTGTGTTGAATCAATTAGGGAGAGGACTGGGGCAAAATCAAAACTTTCAAAATCATCGTTCTGAAAAGGTCGTGATTTGCTCTACATGTGGATCGAAAGTGTATTCAAAACAGGGGAGTGCTTATTGCGATCATTGCCGACAATATATTTAAACGTAAAAAAGAGAACGAGTAAAACTCGTTCTCTTTAAATATAATCAGCTTTTATTAGTTTTTTTCAACGTTTGCTGCTTGTGGTCCACGGTTACCTTCTTCGATATCGAAAGTTACTGCTTGACCTTCTTCAAGTGTTTTAAAGCCTTCGCCTTGGATAGCTGAGAAGTGTACGAATACATCGTCTTGTCCTTCAACTTCGATAAATCCAAAACCTTTGTCTGCGTTAAACCATTTTACTGTACCTTGTGCCATATTACTTTTCCTCCTAGTGTGGACATTTTCCACACAATGTATTACTATTCTTGCTCAAGCATTCAAAACGAAACCTTTCACGTTGCTAGTTACTTGAAGTGTTTTGTCGAACAAAATAGCTAAGTTCATTATAACAAGCGAAATTGTTAATTGCAACCCTATTTCATCAAAATAATAATTTTTCTTTAAAAAATTCTGACTTTTTTAGATTAGACGAACTTTTTAGCTATATTTGTTGCTTAAGTATTCAACAGCAGTTACTATGGTAACAGTACAAACGATGAATTTCAAGTGAGGAGTATTTTTAATGGAAGAGAAAAAGTCCATCTATGGATTAACGAAGAAACAGTTGTCAGATTGGTTTGTCTCTCAGAATGATAAAAAATTTAGAGCAACGCAAGTTTGGGATTGGTTATATGTAAAGCGTGTCAAAACATTTGATGAGATGACGAATTTAAATAAAGAAACAAGAGAACGATTGAAAGAACACTTTACAATAGGAAGTTTAACAGAAGAGATTAAACAAGAATCAGAAGATGGAACAATTAAATTTCTATTTAAGCTCTCTGATGGCAATTTAATTGAAACGGTCCTCATGCGGTTTTCTTACGGCTTATCGGTCTGTGTGACAACTCAGGTGGGATGTAATATTGGCTGTACATTCTGTGCGAGTGGTTTATTAACGAAAGATCGCGATTTAACGAGTGGCGAGATCGTCGAACAAATTATGAAAGTCCAACATCATTTGGATGAAGTTCAAAAAGATGAACGCGTTAGTCATATTGTTGTGATGGGAATTGGAGAGCCATTCGATAATTATGATCACACGATGGATTTCTTAAGAATTGTTAACCATCAAGAAGGTTTATCAATTGGGGCACGTCATATTACCGTGTCGACAAGTGGTCTGGCTCATAAAATTAAAGAATTTGCCGATGAAGATATGCAAGTGAATTTGGCTATTTCAATTCATGCACCAAATGATGAACTCAGAACACGCATTATGAAAATCAATAAAGCATTTCCGATTAAAAAATTAATGGATGCAGTTGATTATTATTTAGAGAAAACAAATCGTCGGATTACATTTGAGTATATCCTATTAAAAGATGTGAATGATCATAAAGAAGAAGCGATTCAATTAGCTAAATTATTAAAAGATAAGCGCCATTTATCATACGTGAATTTAATACCTTATAACCCAGTAGAAGAACATAATCAATATGATCGAAGTGAAAAACAAGCGATTTTAACTTTTTATGAAACATTACTCAACCAAGGTATTAATTGTGGTGTTCGTGTCGAGCAGGGTTCTGATATTGATGCAGCTTGTGGTCAATTAAGAAGTAAACAAATGAAGAAAAATGCTTAACTCATAAAATGAAGTGCCAAGATAGCTCGTCTATTTTGGCGCTTTTTTTATTAGGAGCATGGGTGAATGATTTGACATTCTAAAAGCCACTTCATTATACTGTTAGGGGTATATAATTATTTAGAAGGGACGATTACATGAATATAGCATTTTTTCTTTACTCCGTTATTGGAGTGTTATCGATCATATCGTTTTTCACTGATCGCGAGAAAACAAAACGCGCAGCCAAAAAAGCGTGGAACATGTTTAGTAAGTTATTACCGGAGCTCATGGCAATTCTATTGTTTGTCGGGTTATCGTTATCGATTTTAACACCTGAGTTTATTTCATCTTTTATTGGTGATCAATCAGGTGCACTTGGTGTTGTGGTATCAACGGTTATAGGATCTGTTGCATTATTACCAAGCTTTGTTGTGTTTCCGTTAGGAGAGACTTTAGTGCAAAACGGGGCTGGCTTACCACAAGTTTCAGCGTTAATGGCGGCGCTTGTAGCGGTTGGTTTTGCAAGTTTACCAATGGAGATAAAATTGTTTGGACGTCGTTTTGCTTACATGCGTAACGGATCAGCGGTCTTGATGTCTGTATTATTTGCAATGATTGTGTGGGTGATTTTTTAATGGCGATACTTAAACGGTTTAGAGCATTGATCGGATTACTTTTAGTTTTAGGTTTTATTTATCTATTTAATCAAGAAACAGCTCAAGATGCAGTTTTTTTAACTTGGGATAGCTTAGTAGACATGATGGCTCTCCTGCCACCCATTCTAATGTTAGTGGGTTTAATGGATCAATGGATTGATAAAGAGATGTTAATGAAGTACATGGGTGATGATTCCAAGTTCACGGGTATATTTATTACGTTATTGTTGGGTGGATTAGCAGCCGGTCCATTGTATATTGCTTTTCCAATTGCGATTATGTTGCTTAAAAAAGGCTCCAATATTCGATACGTTGTTTTTTTCTTTGGAGTTTGGACCATTGCGAAGCTGCCAATTGTTCTCTATGAAATTGCCTCATTTGGCTGGGGGTACACAATTGTTCATGTTGGCTTCGGTTTAGTTTTCTTCTATATCATGGGGATCATTTTCGAGCGTATTTTTGATAAAGACGAACTCATTAAACAAGATATTACGTGATTAATTATTTGTAAAAAGGAGCAGGTTTTAGTTAACCCGCTCCTTTTTTCATTGAAATTGTGTGAATATACCACCAGTTTGACGTTTGTATCGCTGCTCATTTGTGATCGTGTTAATAATCTGAACGTTACGATCAACTGTTAATCCAAGGTTTGTTGCACTACTACCGTGGGAGTGAACGAGGTCAGTCTGGGTGAAAAAGTGGGAATGATCCCCGTTTTTAAAAAGTAATTGATGATCTTTTGCGACTTTGTAATGACGGTCGGACTCATACTGGATAAGGGGTTTAATTCGTTTATTAAACCAATCAGGTATGTTCGGTTTGTATCCAGTTGCTAAAATGATTTTTTCTGTTTGATCTTTAATCGTCTCATCTTTTTGCCAGTGATTATATGTCACAGTGTAATCACTCTCGTTTTTTTCTACATTTTCTAAAGAAGTTAAAGGTTGAATATGAATAGTATCTAATTGCCCATCAATACTTAGGTGGTAGAGTTCATGATAAATCGCATGTAATGTCGCTTGCTGTACACCATTTCGTAAAGGCTTTAACTCATCAAGTGCATCAAGGCGGGTTTTATAATCAAGTTGATGAAAATAGTCGACATAGTCTGGCGAGAAAATTTCTTGTCCTAACTTAGACTGGTCAAGTTGAAAATGCCCTGGACTCCTCGTGTACCAATGAATCGAGAATGAGTGATTTTTTTGTTCCTGAAGTAAGTCTAAGAAAATTTCTGAAGCACTTTGACCAGAACCGACAAGTGTAATTGATTTGGCTTTAACCGTCTTGTCCTTATGAAAAAGATATTGACTCGAATGATGAACATCTTCAACAGGAATATCTTCTAGATCAATGATAGTGTTCGGTTTATGTCCTGTCCCCATCACAACATGATTGGCTTTATATGTATAGGTAGAATCATCGTTATATTTGACAGTTATATGATAGATTTCCTCATCATACATGACATCAACTACACGCGCGCCGAAATAACAGTGATCAAGCTGATGACTTACCCAGCTGGCATATCGGTCGTATTCTTTTCTTGGAATTTCAAATTGATGATAAAAGAAAAAGGGATACAATCGATTGGTCTCATGTAAATAATTTAAATATGTGTAATGACTTTTAGGGTTGGCAAATGTGACAAGGTCTGCTAGAAAGGAGACTTGT
The DNA here is from genome assembly GCF_900096905.1 of Pelagirhabdus alkalitolerans. Classification (GTDB taxonomy): domain Bacteria; phylum Bacillota; class Bacilli; order Bacillales; family Amphibacillaceae; genus Pelagirhabdus; species Pelagirhabdus alkalitolerans. Next base: position 166,959 of record NZ_FMYI01000006.1, read on the forward strand.
AAATCTGTTCCTTCAATTAACATACCAGGATGCCATTTGAATCGAGGTGTTTGTTCGAAAAACAGTCCGTTTATGTCGGGTTGTTCATCAACTAAAGCCGCCAACCCTAAATTATAAGGGCCTATTCCGATCCCTATTACATCATAAACTGTTGCGTCCATATGTCTTACCTCCATAACTTCAATTTAACTAAACTATACCCAATAGGTGAAATATCTAATCATTAATGCTAAAGAAAAGATAATAAAAAAGCATTGAAAACAGTTGCAACGTCATACTAGCTGTGCTATTATAAATTTAAATTGTTTGTGCAATCGTTTGCTCTAATTAAATTAATTTACTTTGTTAAAAAGGGAATAATTGCACGTATTGATTATGTTTTAAAACAAGGTAAGAATGGTTCGCCTTATCGCAAAATGGAATCGCTTAACCTCATCTCTAACAACGGATTAAGTTGAAAAGGTTAGATTTCAGTGTCGTTAAATAAACGTAGGTAATGGAGGGGTAGAAGTGACACAGTGGTGGAAAGATGCAGTTGTTTATCAAATTTATCCGAGAAGTTTCAATGATACAACTGGAAATGGTATTGGAGATATAAAAGGGATTACAGAAAAATTGCCTTATCTTAATCGATTAGGAATTGATGTCATTTGGTTATCGCCGGTTTATCAGTCGCCAAATGATGATAATGGTTATGATATAAGTGATTATCACGCTATTATGGATGACTTTGGAACAATGGACGATTTTCATGAGATGCTTAACGTGGCAGATCAGTTCAACATTAAAATTATGATGGATCTTGTTGTGAATCATACATCTGATGAGCATAAATGGTTTATAGAATCTAAGTCATCAAAAAATAATCCATATCGTGATTATTATATATGGAAAGATCCTAAACCAAATGGTGAGCCGCCAACAAATTGGGGCGCACACTTTGGAGGGAGTACATGGGAATATGATGAACAAACTGAACAATATTATTTACATTTGTTTAGTAAAAAACAACCTGATCTTAATTGGGAGAATGAATCATTAAGACGTGACATTTATGACATGATGCTCTTTTGGTTAGATAAAGGCGTCGCTGGTTTTAGAATGGACGTTATTAATATGATTTCAAAAGATCCCGAATATCCTGATGGTGAACTTCAAGCAACAGGTTTCGGTGATGGTGCACCTTTTTATTTAAATGGTCCTAAAGTACACGATTACTTACAAGAAATGAATCGAGAAGTGTTATCAAAACATGAGACCATTACGGTGGGTGAGATGCCAGGAGCTAATGTTGAACAAGCGAAGCTCTATACCGGAAAAGACCGAGATGAGCTCGACATGGTCTTTCATTTTGAACATGTTGGCCTCGGTGAAGGAGAGCTTGGAAAATTCTCACCTGAAGAGTGGCGATTGACAGAACTTAAAGAGATTTTTTCTTCATGGCAAAAAGGGCTTGATCAAGTTGGGTGGAATAGTTTGTATTGGAGCAATCACGATCAGCCGCGTGCGATTTCACGTTTTGGTGATGAACGCGAGCGTTATCGCGTGAAATCAGGAAAAATGCTTGCGACATGCCTTCACATGTTAAAAGGCACGCCATATATTTTCCAAGGTGAAGAATTAGGGATGACAAATGTTCGTTTTGACTCCATTCAGGATTATCGTGATCTTGAGACACTTAATGCCTATGACGATTTATTGTCTCGAAAATTGCTAACAGAGAATGAAATGATGGAAGCGATCTATCAACGTGGAAGAGATAATGCAAGGACACCGATGCATTGGTCGAATGATAAAAATGGGGGCTTTACTGAAGGTACACCTTGGATTCCAGTCAATCCGAATTATACAACGATTAATGCTGATCTCGTTTTAGACCAACCGGATTCAATCTTTTATTATTATCAAAAACTGATACAATTACGTAAAGAACACGAGATTATTGTAGAGGGAACGTATGAAGACTTATTAAAGGATCATGAATCGCTGTTTTGTTATAAGCGAGTATATAAAGAACAGGAGCTCGTTGTGCTTTGTAACTTTACAGACAACCGAGTTGAATTTGAATTACCTGAATCGATTGAGCTAACTGAAGAGCCATTGATTACAAATGACTCGACGCCAATCATCCAGAGTGATCAAACCTATCAATTAGAGCCTTACCAGGCATCAGTGTATTTAATACAGAAGTAAGCGGGGGATGAGAACATGACAAAACAAAAATGGTGGAAAGAAGCAGTAGCTTATCAAGTTTATCCAAGAAGTTTTAAAGACTCAAGTGGTGACGGAATTGGAGATATCAATGGTGTTATCGAAAAGTTAGATTATTTGAAAGATTTAGGTATTGATGTCATTTGGATGAGTCCGATTTATCAGTCGCCAAATGATGATAATGGTTATGATATTAGTGATTACAAAGATATTATGCCTGATTTTGGGACGATGGAAGACTTTGATCGATTATTAGAAGAAACACATAATCGAGGCATGAAATTGATTATGGACCTCGTCATTAATCATACATCAGATGAACATGAGTGGTTTATTGAATCCCGTTCATCAAAAGACAATCCATATCGTGATTATTACATTTGGCACCCAGGGAAAGATGGAAAAGAGCCGAATAATTGGGAGTCAATTTTCAACGGTTCAGCTTGGCAATATGATGAAAAAACAGGTGAATATTATTTACATGTATTTTCAAAAAAACAGCCGGATTTAAATTGGGAAAATCCAGATGTGAGACGTGATTTGTATGATATGGTGAATTGGTGGTTAGATAAAGGGATTGATGGCTTTAGAGTAGATGCAATTTCCCATATTAAAAAGCGTGACGGTTTTCCAGATATGCCAAACCCGAATAATGAGGACTATGTTGAGTCTTTTGATGGCCATATGAATCAAGAAGGTATAGGAGAGTTTCTGACTGAGTTTGCGAATGAAACGATTAAAAATTACGATGTAATGACAGTTGGTGAAGCAAATGGCGTGACGGTTGATGATGCCGAGGAGTGGGTCGGAGAAGAGGGTGGCTATTTTGATATGGTCTTCCAATTTGATCACTTAGATTTATGGGGATCAAGTTTAGATGGTGGAATTGATCTTAATGCATTGAAAAAAGCGTTAACAAAATGGCAAAAAGGTTTAGAAGGAAAAGGGTGGAATGCTCTATTCTTAGAAAACCATGATCAGCCTCGTTCCGTTTCAACTTGGGGAAATGATGCAGAGTTACGTAAGACATCTGCTAAAGCGCTTGGAACCTTGTATTTCTTCATGCAAGGAACGCCATTTATTTATCAAGGGCAAGAAATTGGTATGACGAATGTTCGCTATGATTCAATTGATGATTATAATGACGTGGCGACGAAAAACATGTACCATAAAGAAATAAATAAAGGCAAATCACACGACCAAGTGATGAAAATCATTTGGAAAAATTCACGAGATAACTCACGGACTCCTATGCAGTGGACAAGTGAGCCGCAAGCAGGTTTTACAACAGGTAATCCGTGGCTTATGGTGAATTCAAATTATCCTGATATTAACGTTGAACAAAATTTAAATGATCCAGATTCGATTTATCATTATTATAAGCAAATGATTGCACTTCGCAAAGAGACGAAGACACTTGTTTATGGAAAGTATGATATTGTTGAAAAAGATCATGAAACGGTGTTTGCGTATACGCGTCAATTTGAAAATGATACGTATTTAATTGTTGTGAATATGTTTAGAACGAATACGACACTTGATTTAACTGATCAATTTGAATTGACGGATCTAAAAATGAGCAATTATCAAGTACATGACGCACTTGATCCTAAACTATCACTACGACCATATGAATCAAGAGTGTATCACGTTACAGAAAAATAAATGGATACAAAAAGGCTCGCCTCTTATAAGAGACGAGCCTTTTACATTACATTAACAGCAAATTTCTTCATCTTGCATATCAACAAGTTTGGTCTGGTAGTGTCCATTTTTTATATCTGGGATTAATGGATGGATATAACGCTGAATACAATCAGATTGTTTATTTAATTGATCAAGAGGAAAATAAACAAATCCTGAATTTTCATCTAGTATGGTTAACTGAATCTCACCTTCAGCTTCTTGTGCTGCGACTAAACGACACCCTTCACCTTTTGGAGCTAATTCAATAGAAATATTAACTGCCTCCCTTGTCATCAAAGCTTGACTTTGATGTTTTTTATCTCATCTTTAAATACCACTATAAAAATAGCATATGAATATGTGTGTGTAAAGGCGTAAAAGAGCGGTTTTATAAGGGTTTTTAAACATGATAAGAGCTCTATCGTCAAAAGGTTTGAATTGCTTTTAAATCGTTTAATATTCGCGCTGTTTGACTACCATTTAAATGGTGTCTCTTGATAAACGAAGTAATTCAGCCAATTCGAGAATAATAAATAAGCTTCTGAACGCCAACGATTCTTAGGGATATTATCGCAATTATTTTCCGGGAAATAATCTGTCGGCATGTGAACATCTAGTCCACGATCACGGTCGCGTTGATACTCTTTGGCTAAAGTATCAGCGTCATATTCAATATGGCCTGTAATCATAATATGCCTTTCATCTTTTGAAGTAATAATAAAAGGACCGGCCTCATCTGAATGATCGAGTATGAGTAAATCGGGATGATCGGCAACGGACTGGTAATCAGCATCCGTATGCCTTGAGTGTGGAACGGTAAACTCATCATCAATCCCTCTAACGAGCTTATTCGTTGCCTCAACTAATTCATGTGTAAAGAGTCCGCTTATTTTATCAGCCCGCTCGGATTTTGTAATATTGTAATGATGATAAAGCGCTGCTTGAGCCCCCCAGCAAATATGAAGTGTGGAAGTCACATGACGATTCGACCAATCCATAATTTCTGTTAACTCATCCCAGTAGTCTACATCTTCAAATTCCATCTGTTCGACAGGCGCACCTGTGATAATAAAGCCGTCATAACGTTTGTGCTTAACATCTGTAAATGTTAAATAAAATTGCTCGAGGTGAGTTTTAGGAACATTTTTAGGTTGATAACTTTCTGTATGAATGAAATCAACAGACACCTGCAGGGGTGAATTACTAAGCAGTCTTAGTAATTGTGTTTCGGTTGCTTGTTTATTTGGCATTAAATTCAATATTAATATATTGAGTGGACGAATGTCTTGAGTCGTCGCACGTTTTTCTTCCATTAAAAATATATTCTCTCTTTCTAAAATAGAGCGAGCAGGTAATGTTTTTGGTACATTAATTGGCATGAATAGATCCCCCCAATGGCAAAATAATCTTAACGTCTATTATAGACTTCTTGATTCAATCCAGCAATGTAAATTAAGATTATTCTGACAATATGGAGGTATGTTTATTTTAGCTTATCTGGTAGGGCAACGATTGAAGCAATTAATGTATTAAGCTTGGTTTCAATTCGGTGGAGTAAATAAAAGGTAACGACCACCGGGAATCCAACATCTGTTAACAAACCGATCCAATGTTCTTCCATTATACTAACTCCTTTCTTAAGATCTTTGTTTTAGAAAAATAGAAAAAGGGAGCAAAAGAGCCCCCTTATTCCTACCATTCAATATCTTCTACATAACGTTCAACAATACGTGCGCTATGTTTTTCAACGAGGTCTCCGCCATTAGAGAAGAATGTATTCGCTTCTATCATGTCATCCATGACTTGACGAATGGTTTCAGGATCAATGGATTCAACCGGGTCTTGTAAAGAAATTGTAACAACTCGATTATCTTCATTTGTAAATTTTAATTCTAGTGTTTTCATTTATTCACCTCCATTTTAAAATGATTTTTACATTAGGAAACAGTCAATAACTCAACATCATTTCGTCGCAGCTCATGAAGCGGATGCTGCTGAAGAGAAACAAGCATCGTTGCGACATGAATTAAATCACTAGCTGTGGCGTCTGTTTTGATATTGTTGAATGAACGTGTCTGTGTTATTGCCTCGCCCGTTTCATCGTCTGTTCCGACATAAAAAATTAATTGTAAACGTGAATTAATACGTTGTGCTGTTGGCATGTGTGATCACCTCCTTTTGTCTATATAATCGATCGTTCTTCTTCTAACAGGCCTATTTATTTTCTTAGAGAGAAAAATTAAATTATGCTATAATGCAGAAAATAGATCATGACAGAAAGAAGGGATGTAAATGGCCACTCGTTCATTAATATTTTTCGATATAGATGGCACATTATTAGATGAACATAAACAATTACCACAAACGACAAAGGAAGCGGTTTTCCGTTTGAAAGAAGCGGGGCATATTGTTGCTATTGCAACAGGACGCGCTCCATTTATGTATGAAGATTTAAGAAAAGAATTAGACATCGATTCCTATGTGAGTTACAACGGCTCTTACGTTGTGATTGAGGGGGAGGTTATCTTTAAAAATGCATTACATAAGCCAGATTTATTAGCCTTAGCAAAAGAGGGGCTTGCAAATGATCATCCAATTGTTTTTATGGATGAATATGATATGCGTGCAAATGTTCCAAATCATAACTCAATTAATGAAAGTATTGAGTCATTAAAGATTGGTGTATTTCCGAGTTATGATCCTTTGTATCATGAAGGGCGTGATCTCTATCAATCGTTATTTTTCTGTACTGAAGATGAATTGCAATCGTATGAACAGAACTATCCGTCATTTGATTTTGTACGTTGGCATCCTCTATCTGTTGATGTTCTTCCATCTGGTGGGTCTAAGGCAAAAGGGATTCAAGAAGCAGTTAAGCGCTTAGGGTTTGATGAAGATCATGTGTATGCATTTGGTGATGGGTTGAATGATGTTGAAATGTTGACATCTGTTAAAAACAGTGTTGCCATGGGCAATGGTGTTCCAGAAGCAAAAGAAGTTGCCTCATTCGTTACTAAGGATGTAGCAGATGATGGTTTGCTGCATGGGATTAAGGAAATGGGATTGCTTTAATGATTAATTGAAGGATTAAATCAGAATGTAGGTGATGATGTGACCTGTAAAGGGTGTCTTGAAACCGTTCACTACACAAAAGAAGAAGTACATGCATTAGTAGAAGAGCAGCTTCTTTTTGAGGAAAACCTTGTTGATGAGGCGACCTATCAGAATAGATTAGATGAATGTGAGAAGTGTCCGCATCTCCAATACGAAACAACGTGTGGATTTTGTGGCTGTTTTGTTGCCTTTAGAGCGAAACTTGCAGATAAAGAGTGTCCGAGTCCTGAGAACAAAAGATGGTATAAAAAGAAGGGGGTTACATAATGAAGAAACAGCTTCAAGAAGAATTTGAAAAAATTGAATCAGAATTACAAGAGATGAGTCGTGAACTTTTTGAAAATCCCGAATTGGGTGGGGAAGAATATAAGTCATCACAATTATTGATCGACTTTTTAGAAAAGCATGAATTTATTGTGGAGAAAGGTGTTGTAGATCGTCCTACAGCATTTAGAGCTGTTTATGATTCGAATAAAGAGGGTAAAGCAATTGGTTTTATGTCTGAATATGATGCGTTACCTGGCGTTGGTCATGGTTGTGGTCATAATTTAATTGCGACAATGGGTGTTGGTGCCGGTGTTGTTTTAAGTAAGGTTTTAGACAAAACAGGAGGTAAAGTGATTGTTTATGGAACACCTGCTGAAGAGACAAACGGTGCCAAAGTGCCAATGTCAGATGCCCAATTTTTTGATGAATTAGATGCGGCGATGATGGTACATCCTGAAGGTGAATCATCTATGAGCGGTGAGTCGCTAGCAATGGATGCGATCCAGTATAGCTATCATGGTAAAACAGCACACGCAGCTGCTGCTCCTGAACAAGGGATTAATGCACTAGATAGTGTGATTCAATTGTTTAATGGCATAAATGCATTAAGAGAACACCTAAGGTCAGATGTTAGAATTCATGGTGTTATCAATGAAGGAGGAACAGCCGCTAATGTCGTTCCTGATTATGCATCCGCTCAATTTTATATTCGTGCCAAAGATCGAGCGTACTTAGATGAAGTGGCATCAAAAGTCCAATCTATTGCAGAAGGTGCTGCACTGATGACTGGTGCTCAACTTTCCATTGAAAATTATGAGCTGAGTTATGATGATATGCGAACGAATGAGCCATTATCAGAAGCTTTTCGCTCAAATTTAGAAGCACTGGGAGAAGAAACGATTTTACCTGCTAAAAAAAGCTTAGGCTCGATTGATATGGGTAATGTGAGTCAAGCAGCACCTGCCATTCATCCATACATTGGTATGAATATGCCTGGAGTCGTCGCTCATACGACGACTTTTGCCAATCAGACGATGACCAAATCGGGGATGGACGCCTTAAGAAAGGGTGGCTTATCCTTAGCGATGACAGGTTATGACGTTCTAACAAATGCTGATCTGTCTCGTGAAATAAAGCGAGCATTTGAAGAAACTAAAAAATAATAAACTTTTTTGAGTATTTCTCTTCCCAAAAGCACAATAGTTTGTTAAAATTCATTATCATGAATAAATATACAAGAAAGTTTCATAACAAGAAGGGGAGTATAGAGATGAAAAAATTAAGTTTGTTACTCATTTTAGCGTTTGTTTCGATTGGTTTAATCGCATGTGGTGCAGATGATGAATTACCAGATGTGGAGAACGAAGCAGAAGATGCACCAGCAGATGAAGGCGAAGAGATTTCTGAAGATGTTGAAGATCGTGATACATTGATTATGGCAACTTCAGCTGACTTTCCACCATTTGAATCACGTAATACAGATGGAGATATCGTTGGTTTTGATATTGATCTTGCTCATCACATTGCAGATGAACTAGGTTACGAGCTTGAAATTCGTGATATGAGTTTTGATGGTTTGATCGGTGCACTCCAGTCTGATCGAGCAGATATGGTCTTATCAGGTATGTCAGCAACTGACGATCGTCGTGAAAATGTTGACTTCTCAGTTGAGTATCACCGTTCTGGAGAGATGTTTATAACAAGACAAGATTCAGGTATTGAAGAAATCGATGATATTGAAGGTACAACAGTAGGTGTTCAATTAGGTACCATTCAACAAGAAGGTGCTGAAGCACTACAAGAAGATTATGATTTTGAAATTAGTGCACTTGATGATGCGCAAGCTTTAATTCAAGAATTGTTATCAAACCGTATTGATGTCGTTTATTTGGATAGAGCGGTAGCAACAGGCTTTATTGAATCACAAGATTTAGAAGGTTTTGATGACCCAACACGTGTGTCACCAGGAATGGCTGTTGCTTTTCCTAAAGGTAGTGATCTCGTTGATGATGTAGATGCTGTCATTGAAGAAGCATTAGAATCTGGTTTTATTGATGAACTAGAAGATGAGTGGTTATCGGATTTAGATGAAGAAGCTGAAGAAGAAGTCGAAGAATTTGAAGAAGAATAATTTGAAATAGAAATGAGGTGTAAGGCATGAATTTGGACTTTAGCCAAATCGTGCCTTATATTCCTTTTATGATAGAAGGAATATGGGTAACTTTACAATTCGTACTCGTTGCAATTCTAGTTGGATTTGTAATTGGTACATTATTAGCGTTATGTAAAATTGGAAGCATTAAACCACTACGTTGGTTTGCGGATGCTTATACATCGATGTTTAGAGGGACACCGCTGATTTTGCAATTGATGATTATTTATTTTGCGATCCCTCAATTATTTGCTTATGATATTTCACCTTTTTTATCCGCTATATTGGCATTCGGATTAAATTCATCTGCCTATGTATCTGAAATTATTCGGGCAGGTATTTTAGCGGTTGATAAAGGCCAAACAGAAGCAGCTGTAGCTCTCGGTGTGCCTTATCGTCAAATGATGATTAATATCATTTTGCCTCAAGCACTTAAAAACATTTTACCGGCTTTAATGAATGAATTTATTACATTAACAAAAGAATCAGCGATTGTATCAACAATCGGTTATTTAGATTTAATGAGACGTGCACAAGTTGTTGGTGCTGATTTATATCGTAACTTCGAACCGCTTTTATTCGTCGGTATTTTGTATTGGTCGCTCGTTATGGTATTAAGTCTATTAGGTCGTTGGGTAGAACGGAGGTTGAATGTAAGTGATTAATGTTGAACATTTACACAAGTCATTTGGAGAATCAGAAGTATTACACGATATTTCAACAGAAGTAAAAAAAGGCGAAGTTGTTTCAGTGATTGGCCCATCAGGATCGGGTAAATCCACATTCTTACGTTGTATTAACTTGTTAGAAAAACCGACTAAAGGAACCATTCGAGTGGCAGATCAAGATTTGACAGATCCTAAAACCAATGTCACAAAAGCACGTGCTAAAATTGGCATGGTTTTTCAACACTTTCACTTATTCCCTCATCTAACTGTTTTAGATAATTTAACTTATGCACCAATGAAAGTTAAGCACTTATCTAGACAAGAAGCAGAACAAAAGGGAAGAGAGTTATTAGAAAGAGTAGGATTACAAGATAAAGAAAGTGCTTATCCCAATAGCTTATCAGGTGGTCAAAAACAACGTGTTGCGATAGCAAGAGCTCTTGCAATGGAGCCAGAGCTCATGTTATTTGATGAACCAACATCAGCACTTGACCCTGAAATGGTAAAAGAAGTGTTAGATGTTATGAAAGACCTCGCGCATTCGGGTATGACGATGCTAGTTGTCACACATGAGATGGGATTTGCAAGAGAGGTAGCCGATAAAATCTTATTTTTAGATGAAGGACATCTTGTTGAATCAGGAGAACCGAATCAGTTTTTCGACAATCCACAATCGACTCGTGCACAAGACTTCTTAGCAAAAATATTATAATATTAAAAAGCTACGCCGCTAAAGGTGTAGCTTTTCTCTTGAATTGAACTTGAATTCTGGCTCTAAAATATATGTTGGGGTAAAGATACAATTCAACATGTTGCTTTTATAATAAAGTGATGTGTGATCGACTACTCGCTTGCCGCGGGCAC
>NZ_FMYI01000022.1 GCF_900096905.1 Pelagirhabdus alkalitolerans
GCTTTGACAAGATCGTAAAACCTATATAATGTGTCTTTGATCTCCCCTAAACCTTCTTGGCCACAGGCCTTCGCTATTTCAAACCATTTTCTATATCCCTCTTTCAGCTGATAAGCTCTTTCAAGGTAATCTGATTTATGAAGATAGTGCTCTAAGTACCAGTGTTGTTTATCCGTTAGTTTTTCTTGATGCTTATAAAAAACATGACGCATTCGTTTACACTTTTTTCGATCATACGCATCAAATGAATGTTGAACATGCCTTCTTACCTGTTCTAATGCCCAGTAAATATAGCGACAGAAATGAAAACGATCCGCCACGATAATAGGGCGGCCTAGTGATTGATCAACAGCTGCTTTAAAAGATGGACTCATGTCCATCACGACGACTTCAACACCTTGACCATGTTGACTAAGATAATCTTTTAGCGTATCCTTCTTTCGATCCTTTAGAATTTCAATCGGTTTTCGGCGAATCGGATCAGCAATGATCGTTTGATACTTCTCGCCACCTGCATCCCCTTTGTACTCATCGATGGCAATGACCTTAGGCAGCTCTTTTGTCTCGTTTAATTTAGAAGCACAAATCGTGTCAAAGCGACGCATAACCGTTGTAGGAGATGTCCCAAAACGATCCGCCACATCTTTAAAATTCTTGGCATGAATCAGTTCGATTGATAACGCTTGATTAAACTCAACAGATTGTCTCTGATAACGCGCGACAAGCGTATTATCTTCATAAAATCGTTTTTGACACGTTGAATCTTCACAGATATAACGGCGCTTTCGATAAAACAAGTGTGTATCTCTTCCGAAAGCTTGTGTATGTTGAATCTTTTGCATGCGATAATCATGCACTTTCTTGGTCATTTGATGGCATTTAGGACAGCTATGAGGCTTTCTTTCTAACTCCACATGAAGGTGATAGACACCTTCTTTTTGATAAGATTTTGTCACGATAACCCCTTCTAATCCCGGTAAAGTGATGTTAGAATACATAGTACACGCAACTCCTTTTTGTTGGTTTTTGTTCGTCTAAACAAATCATAACAAATAAGGAGCTTGCGTGCTTTTTTTATGTCATTGTGTGATGACAACGAGACGCCTGCGGGAATAGCACGAGCCGAAAATCCACTTAGGGAAGTGCCTTTCTTCCCTAAGTTAGTTGAGGCCGTGCCCGCGGCAAGCGAGTAGTCGATCACACATCACTTTATTATAAAAGCAACATGTTGAATTGTATCTTTACCCCAACATATATTTTAGAGCCA
>NZ_FMYI01000004.1 GCF_900096905.1 Pelagirhabdus alkalitolerans
CGCCAGCGTTCGTCCTGAGCCAAGATCAAACTCTCATTAAAATGAGTTAAGTTTATCTAAACTCGGTTCAAAAGCACTAGCTTTTGTCTTACTTCATTTCTTAACGTACTGGTTGTTTCGTTCAGTTTTCAAAGATCAATATGATTCGCTATCTTTGCGACAGCTTTTATATTATATGATATCTAACAGGTTATTGTCAATAACTTTTTTTAAAATCATATAATACTTCAGTTGCTATTTAAAAGCCTTAATATTTGCGCTTAATTAAGCAACGTTTATAACTATACCACGGAAATAAAACAGTCGTCAATCCTTTTTTATATTAAAAAACATTGACGACATATTCAAATCATATCTTACTATAAAGTCGATGATAAACATTAACACCTTTTGTTTCTTCTAAAGTAACCTGGACATATTCCTTCTCTATTAAATACGCAAGCATCATCGACAAATCAAGTTGATACTCCTGAACAGAAGGATGTGATTTTAACTGTTTAAAGCCCCATTTTTCCGAGCTATCTCCCATTACATTTAATAAATGACTAGAGCCAATGCCAATTTTCCCATTTATAGCAAAATCAATTGCGAGCATCATTAGTTCTAATCGCTCATTAATAGGTTCATTATTATTTAATAATTCTTCATATAGCTTATATGTCGCTGGATCAATTCTCCTTACTTGATTCCAAACAACCATCTCTGGATAAAAACCTTCTTGGATAAGGCTTAATCGCCCTAAACTATGAATGGCACTAATAATCTTTTGATAACTATCTAAAAAATCACGATTTTTATATAAGCTTTTTGCTTCTTGATAGCTACGTGTTAATTTCGCAAATTCTATAGCTAGTCGCAACTCTCTTTTTTCTTTAGGATAAACATCGAGATCTTCTCTTAGTTTTGAAACATACTCATTTTGATCATACACAACATCACCTTCAGTCACCCAGTAAACCATTCGTCTATACGAACTCGTATCAATCCAATATTCAAGACGATTTTTATCAACGACATGCATGGCACATGTATAATCTTCAATTAAATAGTGTTTGACATACCAATCATTTTGAGCATTTTCTACAATGATTAATAAAACAACATCAAATTGGTCCGTTACTGGGCTGGCGCTATTTGTTTTATATAACTTTATAACACCTAATGTATCTGGATCACTTGCTCGTTCTTGATAGAGAGAACGTAATAAATCTTCCATCATAACTCACCCCTCACTTAATCTACTACCATGATATAACCTTTTTCGACAAAAAAGCAAAAGTTCCTCTTAACTTGATTAATTTTATGCTAAATCAAGTTAAGAGGAACTTTTTGCAGAAGATAAAAAACCTTTCTGTAGATCATCTACAGAAAGGTTTTAACATTAATGAGTTGTTTTACAATCCGGACATGTCCCGTAAATCTCCATACGATGATGACTAACCTCAAACCCTGTCACTTTCTCTGCCAACGCTTCTACTTCATCTAACGTCGGATAATGAAAGTCAACAATTTTACCACAAGACTCACAAATCACATGGTAGTGCTTAGAAGTATTGTAATCAAACCGACTGGAAGCATCTCCATAGGTTAGCTCTTTAACTAAACCAATCTCTCTAAACACCCGCAAATTATTATATACGGTTGCTACACTCATATTTGGAAATTTTCCTTCTAAGGCTTTATAAATATCATCAGCCGTAGGATGAATCTCTGCATTAATTAAATACTCGAGGACGGCATGTCTTTGAGGTGTTATACGGACACCTGATTCCTTTAACCGATCGACTGCTTCATGGAGTTCATGTTCATGATTGTGTTCATGCATCGCCATCCACCTCTCTTTCGTTGATAGAAGTACAAATCATTATAACAAGCGACTCCTATAAACACGCATTTAAGTCTTGTTATCGAATAACTTCTATTATTACTTTATAATACTTATAATTAGTGTACCTTTAAATGGCGTGTTCGTCAATCAAACAAGCATATTCTCATTAATTTTTTCAACATTAAAGTTTAAAAAGTGCTCTTAATGTTCTTCTACAAAAGGACGTTCTTCATAAGCACTAAATGTTGTCACATATCTGGCAGCTACAAATAGCAAGTCTGATAAGCGATTTAAATATACAAGAACCAAAGGATTAATCTCATCTTTTAAATCAATTACGATTCTTTCAGCTCTTCTTACGATTGTCCGTGCGTGATGAAGACTCGTTGTCGTTGGGTGCCCTGTTGGGAGAATGAATTGCTTCAATTCAGGTGTTTTTTCTTCCCATTGATCAATCGTCTTTTCCAAGTCATCAATATGAGATTGTTTTATCGGCCAAGGTACCTTCTTCTCAGCAGGTGTCGCCAGCTCCGATCCCACATGAAAAAGCAACGTTTGCACTTTCTCCATACAACGTAAAAATGCTTTACGATCAGAAAGTGACCATGTAAGACCGTGATCTATAGAGTTTTGAGCAATACCAATCACGGCGTTCGCCTCATCACAAGTTCCGTAAGCCTCTACTCTTAAGTGGTTCTTCTTGACACGCTCACCTGAAAATAACGATGTTTCTCCTTGGTCACCTGATCGTGTATATATACGCATTTTTAATACCCCCTACTTGGATTTATAACATTAACGGACGGCTTTTTGTCATTTAAATATTCATTTAAATTATCTTCAAAAATGGCTAACGCTCTAGGTAAATAAAAAACAGACTTACCAGATACGTGCGGCGTTAACGTAATCGATTGATGATCCCAAAATTCATGATCAGACGGTAATGGTTCAATCGGGGTAACATCTAATATCGCATGTTCGATTTCACCTGAATTCAGCGCGTCAATCAAAACAGATGCTTCAACTGCATCACCTCTCCCCATGTTAAGGAATACAGCATCTTGTTTCATCACCTTAAAATGATGAGGTTGATAGAAGTGATGTGTTTTTGATGTACTAGGCAAAATAGAAATAACAAAATCTGATTGCTCTAAAGCATTTTCTAAATGATCGGTATCAAAAACCTCATCAAAATATGGACGCTCACCGCCACGATTTGTTACCGCGATTGTTTTCATTCTAAAAGCTTGCGCTAACCTTGCCAATTCTTCCCCAATTGCACCTGCTCCTACAATAGACATCGTACGGTGTGAGATTTCTTTAGTCGGTATTTTTTGATTCCATTCTTTATCTTCCTGAGCATTTGCAAATGCTAAATTTGACCGGTAATAGTTCAACAACATTGAAATGGCATATTCTGCCATCGGAATCTTATGAATACCTTTAGCGTTTGTTAATAAAACATCTCGTTTTTCAATCGCTTTAAGTGGCATCATTTCAACACCAGCAGAAATAACCATAATCCATTTAAGATTAGGGGCTTTATCGATATGTTCTTCAGCCATATCTTCACCATATGTGATCAGTACCTCAACATCTTGAAAATAAGCCTCAGCTTCATCAATAGATTCTGAAAATACAAATTGACAAGTGGGATAGCGATCGATTAATTGTTTTTCTAATTTATTCGTCAAACGAGTTGTTGATACGATAAGCATCATGATCACCTTACTTTCATATTATTCCCTTAAAAATAGTGTTAAAAACAAATAAGCTCTCGGCATATTTTACCGTTTATGTACAAAAAACGCTAGCCCTTATTATAGAAGAAACTAGCGTTTTTATCTGACTTTTATTTAATGTTGTCTCGAATATATTGTAGCGCTTCTTCAACATGCCCTTCTACTTTCACATCTCGATAGGCTTTTTGAATAACACCATCTTCATCAATAATAAAAGTGGATCGTTGATTACCATAATACTCGCGATCAGGTTTTTTCTTCAATTTCCAAACTCCAAAGGCCTCAGCTAACTGATGGTCTTCATCGACAACCAATGTGAATGGAAGTTCATGCTTTTCTTTGAACTCCTTATGACTTTCACTTGAATCAGGACTCACACCGATGATGACTGTATTTAAGTCTTCAAAACTTTGATAATTATCCCTAAATGAGCAAGCTTCATCTGTACAACCTGGTGTATTATCTTTAGGGTAGAAATATAATACAATCGACTTACCCTTAAAATCTGACAACGAAATAGTCTCACCCTCACTCGTTTGCAAGGATTGCGTTGGTACTTTGTCTCCTATATCAATCATTACTTAGCCTCCTTATATTTTAATTTTAGATTAACGAACTTAAGCCGCCTGAACAAATAATCCGCTTCAATTAATTGATAGCGTTAATAGATCATTTACCCACTTTAAATCAACATTAAACCTATTTCTATTGTATATTTATCGAATAAAGATGATTTGATTTACGGCATATTGTATGCTCCCTTTGATAAATAACATTTTAATTATTACCTGATATTAATTTTGTTACTTCAAAATTCCCATAATATACAAGAATGTTTTTTCTTTAAATAATCATTAGCTAATAACTGATCTTTATACCAGATATAAAAAATTTATTCAATATTTTGAATATTTATTTAATTTAGAATTGATATTATTTTCTGACTATGATATTATAATTTTGAAATCATGCTTTATTTGTCAAATGTATGACTTCCCTTCAAAGCATGAAAGTCTTTGCCTCAACGTTTTCAATTCGTTGAGGTCTTTTTTTGTTTAATTTATCCTCATTACGGCAATAAGTTAAGATAGAGAGAAAAAGGAGGCACTTCTGTCATGCGATTAGGTGCAAGAATGTTTAAAACGGGTCTAGCTGTTGCACTTGCGTTATACCTTGCTCAGTTAATCGGATTTCCTTCAACTGTTTTTGCCGGATTTGCTGCGGTTTTTGCCGTACAACCATCGATATATCAATCATTTAAAACGATCATTAAACAACTTCAAGCAAATTTCATCGGTGTTGTTACAGCAACTTTAATGGCTTTCTTGCTTGGCAACGATCCTATTGTAGTTGGTATTGCTGTCATCTTCGTGATCAGCATGTGTCGATTTTTAAAGTTAGAAAAAAGCGCTGTGTCAATCGCACTTATCGCGGTTATTTCTGTTATGGAAACAACCACCATGGAAATACATCAATTTGCGTTTGTTCGATTCTCAACGCTAATGCTTGGAATTTTATCTTCTTTCCTTGTGAACTTATTGTTTATTCCACCCAAGTATGAAACTCGTCTTTTTAAACAAATAGATGTACTCACAACTGAAGTATTACAATGGTTACGTGTCACATCAAGACACCTTTCTGATGACCCTTCTTTAAAGAAAGAAATGTATCGAATTAAAGTCGAATTAAGACGGTTAGATGAGATTTATACACTGTATTACGAAGAGGGTGTTTATTTTAAGAAAAATCAACTAGCTAAAACACGAAAGCTTGTCGTATTCCGTCAATTAATTCATGTTCTTAACAAAGGATTTGATGTTTTAAAATCTTTACAAAAAGTAGATAATCGAGCCCGTTTAATTCCAGAAGACGTAAGAGACTTGCTCGTTAAAGAAATTGACCTAGCTATTCACGCACACGAACAAATATTACTTGGCTTCATGCGTAAATTAAAGCGAGATGATGATATCGATCACTTAGCTCAATCAAATATTCCACTACTTGTCGACCGATTACTTGAAATGTATCAAAAAAACGAAACAGATTATTTAACATTTCTACCACTTGCTACAATGTTAATGCGTTATCACAATGAATTAAAACATTTAGAAACTTTATTAAATAGCTATGATCGATTTTACAACAATGAAAAGTTAGAAATGATCGCTAAGCGTGATTTAGATTATTAAGACGTAAAATCAATTAAAAATGAGGTGAGCTCTTTTAATTAGAGCCACCTCATTTTTTAAATAGGATATGTTAAAAATAGTTCGTACAATTGCTCGACCTTTTCATGCGAAAAAGGTCCCTTACGTTGTCTAATCATATGCGTTAATTCTTCAACACTATCCCATAATACACGGTCTATTTCTTGCGGATAATTCATTTGTTGACTGTGCAACTCATATTCGTCTTCATCTAACAACGTATACGTCATGTCAGGGAACACCTTTACATCTAAGTCGTAATCAATGTATTTAACAGCGCCATCTTCAAAGACAAAGGGCGAGCTAATATTGCAATAATAGTGAATTCCATCTGCCCTTAGCATACTTATAACATTAAACCAATGTTCGGTATAAAAGAAACATATAGCGGGTTCCCGCGTTAACCAAGACCTCCCGTCACTTTCTAATACACGCGTCCGATCATTTGCACCAATTATACGCGTGCTTGTCGCTTTTAGAATTGTCGTTTCCTGCCAAGTTCGATGGAGCTGCCCATTATGCTTATAGCTTTTAATTTGCATAGGTGAACCTATCTTAGGGTCAGCCATCTTATCTTCCTTTCTTTATCTGAATAACTAACATTATTATAACTTTTATCCATCAGAAAAGAAAATAAAATAACCAAAAAGTTAATGATCAAATTTTCTATAATTAATATGAATACAAAAAATGACCCCTCATATGAGCGGTCATTTTTTGTGCTTTATTGATTTTTTTGTTGGTTGTTCTGTTGTTTGTTTTGTTGAGATTTCTTATTTTGTTGCTTCACACGCTCAATATCAGTTTCTGAAGCGAATTCAGCACCGTATTGACCTTGACCTTGTTGCATTTGTTGGTTTTGTTGAGCTTGTTGTTTTTGGCGTTTAGCTTGTTCTTGGTTTTTTCCTTCGCGTTGTTGATTTTGGTTTTTAGCCATATTTATCACCTCCACGGTTGTTAACTTAACCATTACGAGATGAATTTATGCTAGTAAATTAAACCATCTTTAATTCAAATATTGATAAACCTTTTGATGTGGTACAGGGAAAGGAAACGCATCTATTTTGGATTTTTCCACCAACATTTGAGAGTGTTCAACATGCTTAATATTTTCAACTTTAAAATAATGAACATCTAATTCCCATATCACATGGGAAAAAACATGCTTGATCGATTCAAGCTGTTTATGTTCAAAAACTTGTGTTTGATAAACCTCTTCAACATAGGGAAGAATAAGCGCTTGATCAACTTCTTTTTTTTCCAACATCATAAATTGCCACATATTCGCTAGCAATCCGTTTTCTGGACGCTTTTCAATTAGCAATTGTCCTGATTGATCTTCCAAAACAAGTACATAATAAGAGTGTGTCGACTGCTTTTTCTTTTTTGATTTTATCGGTAATACATTTTGTTTATTTGAATGAAAAGCTTGGCAATGAGCTTTCACAGGACAACGATCACATTTAGGGCTTTGCGGCCGACAAATAAGAGCGCCCAATTCCATTAACCCTTGATTAAAACTAGAAGGGTCTTGCTCTGATATCAATTGCCTTACGAGTGCTTCAAATGTCTTTTTTGTTTTAGGTTTGGCTATATCTTCTTCAATATTACAAAGACGTGATAAAACACGCATGACATTGCCATCAACTGCCGGTTCAGGCTGGTTATAAGCAATACTCATAATCGCGCCTAATGTATAAGGACCAATACCTTTTAATTTAGAAAGGGACTGTTTTTCCTTTGGTACGACACCACCATAAGATTCTTTTACTTCTTTTACAGCTGTTTTTAAATTTCTTGCCCTTGAATAATACCCTAGACCTTCCCAAGCTTTCAGCACTTCTTGTTCATCAGCATCTGCTAGAGCAGAAGGTGTTGGAAATTGTCGAATAAATGCATTAAAATAAGGGATAACCGTATCAACTTGTGTTTGCTGCAACATAATCTCAGACACCCATACTTTATATGGGTCTTGATCTTCTCGCCAAGGTAAGGTACGTTTATTGTTATTGAACCAATTAATTAGATCACGTCTGAATGCATCTTGATCTATTCGTTTTGCATAATCTGTCACTATTATCATCCTTTATATTCACCAATGTTTCCTTAAGGTTTAATTCAATCAAAAAATGGCTACAAGTAAGTATAACACTTTTTAAATCACGATTAGATTATATAGTGAACATAAATAAATTGGAAGGGGGCGGACATAAATGGACACCGGTACCCATATTGCAATGGGAGTAGCCCTCGGCGGTATTGCAACCTTAGATCCCTCTGTTGGTGGTGACCCAGTACTTTTTAGCGCTGTCATGGCAGGAACCGTTATCGGGTCACATGCACCTGATTTTGATACTGTACTAAAATTAAAAAGTAATGCTGTCTATTTACGACACCATCGCGGTATTACACATTCGATCCCTCTTGTTTTGTTTTGGGGTCTTCTCATTTCAAGTTTAATTTTTTTGGCCATCCCTAACATGCCATATGCTGTTTTATGGCGCTGGACGACATTAGCTGTTGTTATTCATGTGTTTGTCGATATTTTTAATGCATACGGGACTCAAGCGCTTCGTCCTTTTTCAAATAAATGGATAGCTTTAGGTTTTATTAACACCTTTGACCCCGTCATTTTCACAGCACATATTGTTGGTTTTGGTTTTTGGATGCTTGGGTTTAATCCCGCCCAGACGTTTTTAACAATTTATAGCCTACTCGTCTTTTATTATTTAAAACGTTTTTTACAAAAACGTGTATTGGAAAGAAAAATTGAGATCTACTACGGGGAAGTTGAAGGAATATTCACCTCTCCAACCATTAATCAAAGAATTTGGCGACTAGCTATTACAACGAAGGATAGTTTTTATGTCGCTCGTGCGAATCACGGAAATATCCAAATCGTTGATCAGTTTGAGCGGATTCCAGTTCCGAATAATAAATTGATGGCAACGGCTAAAACGGATCGTAACGTGGCTGCCTTTTTATCTTTTTCAAAAGTTTATAGGTGGGAGCAAGTTGAATATGACGACTACACTGAAGTTCGGTTTATCGATCTTCGATATCGATCAAAAAGTCACTACCCATTCGTAGCTGTCGTTAAAATATCTGAGGACTTGGAGATCTTAAACTCATACACGGGGTGGGTCTTCTCTGAAGATAAACTTCAAGATAAGCTATTGCTTGAGGACGTTTAATATTAATAAATATAAGTAAGACAGCATGACGAACGTATTTGCCAATTCAATATTGGTAAGTACGTTCTTTTCATCTGCTCATCGTTTTAAAGAGTGATTATTTCAAATCGTGTGTAGATCCATGTATAATAGAGGAAAAAAGTTAGGAGATAACATGATTAAACTATTTGCAACTGATTTAGATGGTACGTTACTAAAAGAAAATAAATATATTACGGAAAAAGATCAAAATATGCTAAGACAACTCTATCAACAAGGGATCGAGATTGCTTTTGCAACAGGTCGGTCTGATTCAGAGATTCTTCGTTTGTTTGAACAAATTGGGATAAAGGGGCATCGTGTGAGTCAGAATGGCACTTTCGTCTATAGCAAAAACGACGACACAATTAGTGAAAGACATTTCAAACAAGATATAAGTCTTCAATTGATCGATGAAATCGAAGGATTGCATTTGCCTTATTTTGTCTCGACTAAACATGACATTTTTTTCACTGAGCATTCCCCTTTTATTGAACAAATACAAGGATTGTTCCATTCTAAACTAAAGCACTTACCTAATTTGAACGACGCGATTTCAAATGGACTAAAACCATCAAAATTTATGGTTCTTGGTGAAACGGAACCTTTAAAAGTCATCCAAAAGCAAATGTCTACGAAATTTAATCACGAAATGGAAAGTTTTCTGTCTGATCCTAGGTGTATCGATATAGTACCTAGCGGTGTTAACAAAGCGAATGGACTCGAACATCTTATGAGACACTTAGAGATTGAAAAACAAGACATCGCTGTCGTGGGGGATTCTTATAATGATATTCCGATGCTTAATATGACTGAAAATAGCTATGTCATGACAAGTGCCGCAACCGATGTAAAAGTACATGCCTCTAGCGAAGTCCAACACGTTTATGAAGTGATTGAAGCGCTCCAATTTAATCTAAAATAGTGTAAAAACCTGAGTGACCGATATATCCTTAACTCAGGTTTTTCTATACTTGGTGAGTATCATGTTCATCCATGAATCGGTTGATTAAATCTTGTGTAAAGCCTTTCTGATAGAGGCCGGCTTTTAATTTTTGGGTTAGCATATAACCTTCGTGTTTCTTTCGGTAACGTTTCAATAATTTCTCGCCTTGATAAACTAAAGCATCCCACTCATCATTACTTGAGTCTTCACGCTCTTCAACCAAACGCTCAAAAGCTAAATTAATAACATGTTGGTCATATCCTTTTCTCATAAGGGTTTGTTTTTGCTTTTGCATCATTTGTTTGAGTGATTCTTTTTTTGAATGTAATGATTGTTTAGCTAGCCATTTTTCTATGTGCTGCAACTGTTGTTGATCATCAAATGCTTCAAGTGCTTGATTAATAATCAATTGATCGACACCTTTTTGGATCAATTCTTTACGAATCATATTAGGACCTTTCATCGTTGTATTTATTTTCGTTAACACATAAGCTTGACTAAACGCTTTATCATCTAATAATTGATCATTTAATAAACGCTCAACAATGTGGTTGATCTCCTCTTCATCAATCTCTTTGTCCTTTAAATACGTTCGCATTTCATAAACAGATCGCATCCGATGACTTAAATAATTCAATGCTTTTGAATATCCTTTATGAACAGAATCTTTTCGAAGTAGTGATTCGATTTCATCTTGAGTTAGTTGGACACCTTTTTGTAAACCTTCTTGAATTAATGTATCTTCTTCAACACTAAAACCGTAGTATTCTTTTTCTTGGTCAATTAAATGAATATTATATCGTTGTTTATTTTTTTTCTGAATCGATATTTTTGATATCGTTGGCATCACGTACACTCCTTCAAGTTAATCGTTTCTCCTCGTCGATCGTAATTATAGTTTAACACGTTCAAGATAGAGAATATAATTAATGCAAATTGTACACACTATTTACAAACAAAAAAAGCTCTAAAGACCAATGTCCAAGAGCTTACGTCGTTTGATTATGTGATTGTGATTCTTTAATAACATATTTACAACTCTTTTCCCCTTTTGCTATGCAGGTCACACGTTCAATATGATCTGTATTAAGTGCTTCTTTAAATAATTCTAATTCGCACTGACAAGGGGTATCATAACGACTTGAAATCGCAGCGATCGGACAGTTAAATTGTTCAAATGTCACTGTAGACTCCCCACTTAGATCAGACTCTTCAGTGAACTCAGCCATATAGCCATTATCTTTTTGAATATCGACCAACTGTTTCACGCGCTCTCGGAGACTATCTTCATCATAAATGTGTCGTTTGTATTTTCGCAACATACGTGCTTCTCGTTTTTGAAACAGCTCATCGATTGCATCATTCCCAATCGTCTCTTGAATGTCTTGAAGCATTTCAATCACTAATTGGTCATAATTATTTGGAAATAACCCATGCCCTGCATCAGTCAATCGATAAAAAATGACAGGCCTCCCCATTGGTTGCCTTACTGTTCTAGAGGTAATATACCCTTCACCTTCAAGTTTAACTAAATGTTTTCTAACAGCCATTTCTGTAATATCTAAGTATTCTTTTAACCCACTAACTGATAGCTCTTTCTTTTTTTTCAACAATTCTAAAATAGCTTCCCTAGTCGATTGATCCTTCGCCATATCCAACACCTACCCTTATGACTATAGTAACGAAAAAAGTTTGTGAAGTAAATAACAATCTTGCCTTTTTATATATTTTTATTAAATAAGTATAGATGAACAGGACAACTTAATGAATGCAAAATATATGACAATCATGTATGATTCAATTATAATATACTTCTTACAATAACACATTTATGGGGGAGTGGGTATTATCGGTATCGTTATTGTTGAAATTTGTGAAAGTAATCTTTTACAGACGATTGAAGCAGAGCAATTATTCGAATCCACCTACCCTGAAGTATCTGTCATTGTTAGCGAATGCTTATCATTTTGCGGTATGTGTCGATTCAGGCCTTTTGCATTAGTAAACAATCGCAGAATTAAAGGGAAAGATGTCGATGATTGCATTAAAAATATAAATCAAGCAATTGAAGAAGAACTTGCTTTTTATGCTTAATATGCAGAAACTGGATGATCAACTATAAAACGTTGAATGCATCCAGTTTTTTATTTATGCACTAAATTTTAAATTGTTTAACTAATTGATCCAGTTCAGCAGCTGATTTTCTTAACGTTTTCGAACCCGTTGATACCTCTTCCATTGATGATGAAGCCTCTTCAGCTGATGCTGATGTCTCTTCTACACCTGCTGCTGACTCCTCAGAAATAGAAGCAATTTCTTGAACAGAATCATTAACACTTTCAGAATCACTTGCTAACTCTTCTAAACCTGACATAACTGAGTTAACATGGTCTGTCATGTTATGAATCGCTTTTTCAATCGCTTCAAACCTGACACCTGTTGCGTGTATATCTTCTGTTCCTTGTGCGACTTCCTTATAACCTTTTTCTAAAGCTTCAGAAACAGCCTTAGACTCGAGTTGAATTCTATTTACAATCTCGGTTATATCCACAACAGACTCTCCAACTTGTTCTGCTAGCTTTCTTACTTCATCGGCAACAACTGCAAACCCTTTACCTGATTCACCTGCTCTAGCCGCTTCAATCGCTGCATTTAATGCCAGTAAATTTGTTTGATCTGCTATATCCTTAATAACACCGACCAATTTAGAAATTTGTTTAGACTCATCATCTAAACCTGATACTTTACTAACTGCTTGTTTCACAATTGCATCAATACTGCCCATTTGTTCAATTGAACGATTCATGTACTCATTACCGGAATGCGTTTCATCCAATACATTTGATGTCGATGTGCTAATTGTTTCACCACTTGTATTGATTGATTGAATTTTCTCAGCAAAAGCTTTCATCGTCCCCGCTAAATCTGAAGCAGCATTTGCTTGTGTTTCAGTACCGCTAGACAATTCTTCCATTGTTGCTGCAATTTGCTCTGTTCCTTGTCTAACATCATCAGCCGATTGATTTAAATCCTCACTTTGAGTATTTACTAAGTTCGATGTTTGTTTAATTTGATCAATCATTTGAGTTAAATTCAAACGCATTTTATCCATCGATGATGCGAGACGTCCAATTTCATCTTTTCCTTGATATGAAACAGACTCCACCGTCAAATCACCAGATGCAATTTGGTCACTGACTGTCACCACTGATTTTAAATGTTTAGAAACATGGCGACTAATCAACAAGAAGAGTACAACACCAATAACAAAGGATACGAGCATTGCACTATATAAGACTGTTTGAGCTAACATTTGAGCGGAATGAGCATCATCTAAAGCTTCGTCACGTTCTTCTAATATTGAATCTCTCAAATATTCTAAATAGAGTGATGTTGAACTTGCTAAATTATTAAACCGGTTACTATATATACTCATTACATTTTCCGGTTCGTCCATTGCATCTGCAATATCTTCTTCAAACATTTCATCTAATTCATAATTATTATCTAACACTTCTTGATATAATGCTTCTTGTGTATGGTTATTTAATTCTCCTCCTAAATAATCGAGTAGCTGGTTTACTTCTTCACTCGCTTCCATATAATCATCGTAATGTGTTTGATTCCAAAATTGTGAATATGTATTCGCAGACAATGCTTTAGCTTGTATTTGCGCACTTAGTTCCGTCACAAATACTGCTCGGTCTCCACGTCTTTCCAATTGTTCAACAGATCTTTGTGATTCTTGAATAGACCAACCAATCAAAACTGTGGATAGAAATAACAAAATAAAAATAAAGATAAATGCAGCCCCGTACTTCCATCCAATCGACATATTATGTAGTGGTGACATTCGTTTAGATTGTTTACGTTCTTTCTTATTTTTTTTAACAAACTTAAATCGACTTACCTTAAATCTTTCTCGTGGTTTTTTCTTTTTCTCTCGACTTTTTAATTTTTTGATCATGTACACGCCTCCTATAAAAACGCTTTCATAATTTTTGTAAAAAACTTCGTTCATTAGATAAATTTACTAACGAAACTTAATATCATTGTATACTTAAACACACGCCCAAACAAGTCATTTTTTTAATGTTTTTGTGACAAAGTTGAAAACGGCCTCTATATTAAATGAGGCCGTCTCCGTCTTTTCTTCTTTTACTTATTTCTTTAACAGCATTTGTTATATGTTGTTCTCTTTCGTCATCTTCAAATCCTTCAAGACCGTAGTAATACATACCTTCTAGTTCTTTTTTCCAAGCGATTTTACCAAGCATATTAAGGTCAACATTTTCTAAATTAAAATACGCCTCAACAAGAAATGCTTTTTTGTTGATCGGAATATTTAAGGCTGATTTAAATTTCATACCACGCGGGCTAATATCTAAAATCTCCATACTTCCTGTATCTGTCTTACTCAAGTTTTTTTGGTCTTCTTGATTTAATAAAAGTGAAAAAGATCCTTTAATTGGATCAAGAAACTCGTAACGAAACGGCTCACGGCGTTTATATTGCATGAACTCACCTTCTTTTTATTAGCGTAATGTTAAACGACCATCTTTATTTAAACGTGCATGGATCATCGATTCATCACGTTCAAACGCGTGTTGCTGATCACCAACACGAATAATGGTACCTTCCATTGCTTTTCCTATCCTGATTTTTTCATCTTCGGGAACGGTTACAAACGTTTTCGTTCCCATTTTACCCCCGACTTCATTTAAATCAGCGCCACCTAAAGCTTCAATACGACCCCCACGCGCCACGCCTTTAATATAAACTGCTCCTTCAGCTTGAATATCCGTATTAACACATGATTTTCCAGTGATCGTAATATCACCAGCGCTAATTAATCGACTGTTTAATGAGTTCTTCAAAGAGATCTCTGCCTCAGCATCATTTTGTAAATCTGTTAATTGCTTTAACCCTTCCATTTGTTCAACTAAATTTTTCAAAAAGTCGAGTGTCACATATCGGCTTGGGATTTTTAAATAGACTTCTTTTAAATCTTTCGCTACCTTTTTCCACTCTTCATCCGCAAGAAATTTCTCTTCTTGGTCAACAAGCTTAATAAATGTCCGAACATTTGACATTAAGTTGTTAAATCTTTTTTCTTTTAACATGGTCACAAGTGAGCTGACACTAGCATCACTAAACTGACTCTGTTTAAAAGACTCAGACTGCACAATTTGTTCAATTAAACGATATAATTGATCTGACTGTGTATGGAGGGTTTTTAAGGCGTGCTGTAATTCTACATTAACCTCACCACCTGCTGAGACATCAGAGGCATTAACACTACCATATATTTGAATCGATTTACTTGCATGAATGACTGCTCCATTTACCGTATCATTAATTAATACACTCCCGCCAGAGCTAATGGTCATATTTTCAGTTACTTGACCGGTAATTCGAATATCACCTTGGAAATGTATATTGCCTGATTCCATATCGACATTACCTTCATGAACCATTTGTTGAAGAACTTTTGTTTTAACAAATTGATCTCGTTGTTCGATAAATGGACGTCCGTTTTCATTTGCTACCACTTTATCATCGAGTAAAATCGTTCCTTTTTGAGTTTTTACATTAATCTCTTTTGGTTTTCTTGGCTCAATAACCTCACCCTTTATAGAAGTTCCTTTTAAACCTTCAAATGCTGGATGAATGATCGCAATAACTTGACCTTGTTCAACTGTTGGAATTTGTTTTCTTTCTCTATAATCAATTTGATGCTCATCTTCAGAAGCTTTAAGAAAATCTAATACATCGGTTTCGACTATCTTCTCAACCGATCCATCAATAGGCTCTGTTGGCTTTTTACCTTCAGCGATCACAAAATCGCCACCCTCATCTGAGAGAAGGGCTTCATTTATTTTATTGTGATCAATACCGTATACAACACCAATCTCTTCTAAATAGTCTAATACATCCTTTGCTGTAATGGATTGATGTAACTCTGTTTTTTCTATTGTATCCACAGTGATTTGATATGATGGAGCAACATCTTTTACTTGTCTTTTAATTAGAACACCTGGATAAATCGTTAATATGGCCTGAAGGTCATTTTCTGTTAATTTAACAGACCATTTTGTGGGTCTTTTTTCTTCTAATAATTCAAATTCTAACTGGTCATTTTCAGATATAAAGATAAATGTATCTTCAACAATTTTACTGTTCTTTTTTAACTTTACCCCTTTACTTACTTGAATGGATGGTTGGTGTTTATCACTATCTCGAACATAGACGCGACCATTTTGAACCCACACTTTTCCTTCCAATGATTTTGATGCATAGCTTTCCCCGTCATCTATCTCATTAGGTTCATTATTTTTCACGTCATCTATTATCACATCATCTTGAGTCGTCTCAACCTCTGCTTCATACGTATCAAGAAATTCATCTAACGAAAGTGAACGCTCTTGTTTTTGACTATCTTTACTGGGTGCAGTCACAGTTGGGTTTGGACTCGTTGGCTTTTCAACTTGCTCTCTTGTTAATTTTACGATCGCATCTTTACTGCCGATCCCAAACACACCTTTTTTCTCAGATTGAATCACTTCGATGTGTACTTGTTCAATGTTTAAGTTTAACGTCTCTAAACCAACGCTAATTGCCTCTTTAACTGTAGATCCTTTTGAAATAAATGTTTGCATCTCATACACTCCATTCTGCTTTCAATCATTATGTATGACGGAGAGGATTAAAATAAAAATCCACCTAAATAAAAGAGGTGGACTTATCGACTCGCATCTCTTCGGTAGCCCGGCGATCATCATTATTTTACATAATATTAGACCCGTAGCTTTGCGTCCTTATTTTTCAATAAGTTTGCCATTATCGTCATGCCGTTATTTATTTTTTGAACGCTTTTATTATAGTAAGAAAGAATTAGAATCGCAATCCTAATGACAAAAATAAATTTTTTCGTCTTTCAAACTACCTCTTTCTTCTTTAGTCTTATTTCCCTATATCCTTTTTAGATAAACATTGTTTAAATAGATAGAGTGATTACTTTACATACCTTTTGGTTTTTTATATTAGACAAATTCTGTTGCGTTATGATACTATATATAGTGATTAAAGAAATTATAAATCACTATATATAGTATTTTTTGTGATTGAGGAGGATTATTCATATGCAAACGACGATTCAGTCGATTCAAAACAAACTTGATTACCTTGCTAAGTGTTATGACGTTGATTTAACATCATTAAAGGAAAAAGTTCATCAAGCTGAAAGAGAGGAAAAAGAAGCAAGAGATACCGCTTTATTTTATGCGTTAAACCAAATCGCGATGGATGCACCCGATTGGACGTTTATATCAGCTAATTTTTATCTTGACCAACTTTATGAACAGGCAAGCAAAAACAGAGGTTATGACGAAGTTAAAAAATACGGTGATTTCAACCAATTAATCTCAACATTAATTGAAAAAGGAATTTACTCAAAACAACTACATAATAGCTATACAGCTGAAGAAATCAAACAACTTCAAGAAGCTATTGATCCGAGTCGAGATGAGTTGTTTAATTACATCGGATTATTCTTACTCAGTGACCGGTACTTAGCTCGTGACCATGATCGAAACTTATATGAACTCCCTCAGGAGCGATTCATGATTATAGCAATGACTTTAATGCAAAATGAGGACACATCAAAACGCATTGAGCGTGTCAAAGAAGCTTACTGGGCATTATCAAACCTTTATATGACGGTTGCAACACCAACATTATCTAATGCTGGTAAAAGCTACGGACAACTCTCTAGCTGTTTTATCGATACCGTCGATGATTCATTAGATAGTATTTATTTAAATAACTGGGATATCGCTAGACTTAGTAAAGACGGTGGTGGTATCGGTATTTATTACGGTAAGGTACGAGCACTTGGTTCTGACATCAAAAAATTCAAAGGCAATTCATCAGGCATTGTTCCGTGGATTAAATTAATTAACGATACAGCCGTAAGTGTTGATCAACTCGGACAGCGACAAGGCGCCGTTGCAATCTATCTCGATATTTTCCACAAAGATATTATGAATGGCTTTTTAGACCTTAAAACAAATAATGGTGATGAGCGCCGAAAAGCACATGATATATTCACAGGTGTATCCATTCCTGATCTATTTATGGAGCAACTTAAAATTAAAGATGAAAACGGCAAAAGTGTTGGTGAGTGGTCTACATTCTGTCCTCATCAAGTGAAGCAATTTATGGGCTGGAAAGATGAAGATGGTAATCCGCTTGGACTTGAAGACTTCTATGATGAAGAAGATCAAAAGTATTTCACTGAGAAATACCAAGAGGCCGTTAATCATCCAACGCTACCTAGAAAAACATACCGTGCAATGGACATCATGGCGCGCATAATGGTCGCTCAACTTGAAACGGGAACACCTTACATGTTCTATCGTGATGAAGTCAATCGTCAAAACCCGAATAAACATGTGATTGGCGAGGGTAGAACGTCGATCTATTCAAGTAATTTATGTACAGAAATAGCTCAAAATATGTCACCAACGACTATTGTTCGTGAGTATCAAGACGAAGATGGTAACATCGTCATTGTTAGAAAACCTGGTGACTTTGTTGTTTGTAACTTGTCATCCATTAATTTAGCAAAAGCGATTCCTAGCGATGTCTTGTCCCGTCTTATTCCAATCCAAGTACGCATGCTCGATAATGTCATCGACTTAAATACCATTAGTGTCGGACAAGCTGAAGCAACAAATAAAAAGTATCGTGCTGTTGGACTTGGAACATTTGGTTGGCACCACTTATTAGCAAAAGAGCACATTCATTGGGAGTCTGAAGAAGCGATTGATTATGCTGACTCTGTTTATGAAGATATTGCGTATTACACCATTCAAGCTTCTATGGAGCTTGCAAAAGAAAAAGGATCTTACGAGAAATTCAAAGGAAGCGAATGGGACACAGGCCGCTACTTCACAAGACGTGAGTACACGAGTGAAAGATGGCAACAATTAAGCCAAGATATTAAATCATTTGGCCTTAGAAATGGTTGGCTGATGGCTGTTGCACCTAACTCTTCGACTGCTAAAATTGGTGGCTCAACAGATGGGATCGACCCTATTTATGCGATTGAATATGCCGAGGAAAAGAAAAACTTTAAATTTAAAGTAACAGCACCTGATATCAACCATGAAACGTACCCATTCTACAGACGCGCACGTCACGAGCTGGATCAAGTTTATAGCATCAGACAAAACGCAAAGCGTCAGCGTCACGTCGACCAAGGTATTAGCTTTAACCTTTATGTCAGACACGACATTAAAGCTAAAGAGTTACTAAATTTACACCTAGCAGCTTATGAAAATCGTTTAAAAACAACTTATTACGTACGAAGCACTTCTCAGACAGAGATCGACGAGTGCGAAGCATGCCATAGTTAATAAGGAGGCTAACAATGAGTTTTACTGATACACCTTTATCTCGCATAAAGCTATTAAATCCAACCTACCCAAACAAAGCAACTGGTGTCATTAACGGACAAAATTCTGGGCTTTTAAATTGGAATGATATTGCTTATCCACAAATGTATGATCTTTATCAAACGTTGCTATCAAACTTTTGGAAAGCTCAAGAGATCAATATGCAAGATGATATTAAACAGTGGGATTATTTAACGGAAACAGAAAAAGATGTTTTCTTAAGAATTAACACTCAGCTGGCATCTTTAGATAGCTTGCAAACACCAACAATGACACAAGTCATGGATTATGTAACAGACTCGAGTTTTAAGGCGATTTTTGCAGTCATTAGCCAACAAGAGGCTGTTCACAATGAATCTTATTCATATATTTTAAGCTCTCTTGTTCCGCTTGCCGAACAAAACAAACGATTTGATCAAGCAAAAGAAGACCCTGTCGTGCAAAAACGAAATCAATTAATACTAGATCACTATGAAGCGTTTAGAGAAGAGCCAACACCACAAAAATTATATGAGCTCGCCATCAATTCAATTAATCTTGAAGGTATTTATTTCTATGCTGGTTTTGCCTTTTTCTATCACTTAGCACGTCAGCAAAAGATGTTAAAAACAAGCACGATGATTAGCTATATTCAACGTGATGAAATGCAACATGCTTATTTCATCAGTCAATTTATTCGTATTCTTTTAACTGAGAATCCAGAACTAAATACAGATGAAAACATTCAATATGCATATGACACCATTGACCGTGCCGTTCAACTTGAAAAAGAATGGGCAAATTATATTCTTGAAGATATTGAAGGGATTGATTTAGAAGAATTCCATCACTACGTCGAATACCTAGCAAATAAACGATTCCGACAGATTGGACTTGATAATTATTACCCTGAACGTGACAATCCAATGGCGTGGATTCATGTTTTTAGTGATGAAATGATGAACGAAACGAAATCAGATTTCTTCGAACAAAAATCAAGAACGTATACGAAAGTGTCGTCATCAAATGGTTTTGATGAGTTGTAAAGGAGCGTATAATCAATGAAAGCATGTATCATTTATAGTTCAGTGACAGGTAATACCTATCAGTTAGCTCAAGAGGTCTATGATACTCTATCCGCTTCTATAGAAGATTTAGATTATGTTCATGTTGATGAAATTGATTATGATCAGCTATTAAATTATGATTTTATTGCTATCGGAACGTACACATGGGGAAGCGGTGACTTACCTATGGAAATGGAACCTTTATTTGATTGGTTTGAAGAACAATCACCGAAGCATTTAAGAACAGCCGTATTTGGCACGGGAGATAGCTTTTATCCTAACTTCTGTGGTGCGGTTGACTTATTCCGGGATATGTTATATGTTAAAACGACTTTAACTGTCACCCTTAAAGTTGAACTCATGCCTCAATCACATGATATCAAAAAAGTACCAACTTTCTGTGACCGTCTCATGCCAGAGCCTGTTTATAGCTAAATATATAATCTTAACTAAAGCATAAATAAAGCTAATGATCCGTTCATGTGTTGAACAGATCATTAGCTTTAATTTTTTTGAAAATATGATATAAAACTATTTTTCAGTTTTAAACTGTTTCATTTGTCGATCGAGTGATTCACCCGATTCTTGTAACTGCTCTGCAGAGTCTGTTACCATCTTAAGCGCTTCTAATTGCTCTGCCGCTGAGGCATCAACTTCTTCAGATGCAGCTGCTGTTTCTTCTAATATCGTTGCAATATGACTAATCGATTCAACGACTCGTTCCTTATATTGATCAATTTGATGTATATCCGAACCAATTTCCTCAATCGCACCAATCATTTGTTTATTCTCAGCTGAAATATCACTAAATAATTGTGATGAGTCTCGAGCCACACCACTTTGTTTATCTGCCATCGTTTGAGTCTGCTCTATCTGATCAACGGCCGTTTTAGAAACATTTTGAACAACTTGAATCGTACTAGAAATGTCTGTAGTCGCATGAGATGTTTGTTCTGCAAGTTTTCTAACTTCCTCAGCCACAACGGCAAATCCCTTACCGTGTTCACCAGCACGTGCCGCTTCAATTGACGCATTTAGAGCAAGTAAGTTTGTTTGCTCGGAAATATCGCTGATCGTATTTACAATAGAGTCAATGTTTGTAATCTGACTTGATAAATCAGTTATCACATGCCCAATCTCATCAACGACTTGTTTAGATTGATCGGCACTTGATTGTAATTCACTCATCTGCTCCACACCACGATCATTAATCTGATCAACCTGTTCAGAAAAGGATTTGAGTTGCTCTGTTTTCTTCACTAAATTTGTCAGCTGCTCAGATAAACTTAACGTTTGTTCATTTGTGTCTTCTGCATGCTGACTAGCATCTGTTGTCCCTTCTGAAACTTGACTCATTGCCCGACTAATTTCTTCACTTGATGCCGTGGTTTCTTCTGATACAGAGCTTAGTTGTTCAGTCGCATCAGATACGGTTGTAACCGATGTACGAACAGCTTCAACTAAACCTTTAATATTTGCTACCATCTGATTAAAGTTCGTTGTTAATTCACCCACTTCATCAGAAGTTTGGGGCTTGATATAAACGGATAAATCACCTGAAGCCACCTTGTCAACTTCTTTATTCAATCGATGAATAGGTTTTACAAGTCGTCTTGCTAGTATAAGAGCAATCACGATAAAGACAAGCATGACAATTAATGCAATACCGCCCATCGCCATTAACAATTCATTTAATGCTGCATATACTTCGCGATCTGGCATCACAAATCCTAACGTCCAATTTGTTCGTGGAATTTCTTGATAGTAAATATGTGCTGAATCTCCATCTACTTCTGCTTCATGAATGCCAGTTCGGCTTTCATTGATCGCGTCATTCAATGTGCTGAATGTCTCATCTTCACTCAGTGCTGATCCTGAAAATTCATCTTCATCTGGGTGCACGATAAAATGGTCTTGAGCATCTAGAAGGAATGCTTGTCCACTCGTTCCAGTATCCACATCTTGAATCACTGTTTGCAATTGACTAATGTCAATATCACTTGAAATAACCCCTGAAAATGTGCCGGATGCATCGTAAAAAGGAATACTTGTCGTAATTAACGTCATGTCTAACGCCTCATCATAATAAGGAGCTGTCCATGTAATCTCATCCTGTTCTTTTCCAGCTAAATACCAGTCGTGCGTAGGGTAATCGTAATCAGGATCTTCATATTCATCAGTAAATATGACGTTATCTCCATCTTTATAGCCATATGGACCAAAAAATTCTATGTCTTCATCATACATAAAAGGTTCAAACCATACGCCCATTCCATACGTATCCTCATTTAATTCAAGAAATTCTTCAAACAGCTGTTGATACTGATCATGGTCGAAGGATGTTCCTTCAACTTGAACTACACGAGCCATGGACTCCCCTAATCGTTGATGTCCTAACAATTCACCATCAATATAATGTGTGATGTCATTTGCTAAATAGTCCATTTTTTCTTCTATTTGATCTTCTAGCTCAGCCTCAGCTAATCGGTAACTAAAATAACTAAGCACGAACATGGCCAACACAACAATCGGTATGAAAATAAGAATTTTCATCCGAATACTACTTTTTCGTTTCATAATTCTCCCCCTTGATCATATCTTTTATAGATGATCAGATTTATAAAACCTTATATTTATTTATCGACATAATTCGCGAAATGTATAGAGTTTCCTTATATTTCGCTGTGTAATTTATGTTGACTTTGCCAACTATTAACATTACTCTAAAATTAGCTATAATCGGATACATTAACTCGTTTTTCGGAGGTGACGATATGGACGAGATCGCAAATTTAATTGAATTTTTACTCCCGCTTTTTATTTTGCAATTTATTCTCATGGTGGCTGCTCTTATTGTCTGGTTTAAAACGGATCAGACAAAAGGCCCTAAGTGGCTTTGGTTAGTCATTATTATTTTTGTGAACACGATTGGCCCGATCCTGTTTTTCATAATCGGAAGGAGACATGACTAGATGCAGTTACAAGTTAAAAAACTAACAAAAGACTTCAACAATATAAAAGCTGTTGACGAGCTATCTTTTGAATTAAATCAAGGTGAGTGTGTTGCACTTCTAGGTGCTAACGGTGCCGGTAAGACGACAACACTACGCATGTTAGCTGGACTACTAAAGCCGACTGACGGGACCATTGAAATTGAAGGATCGAACGGAAAAAAAGATGTTCGATCTGAAATTGGTTACCTTCCCCAACACCCTGTCTTTCACGGTTGGATGACGGGTATGGAGTTCTTAGTATTTGTTGGTAAACTCGCTCACCTCTCGCAAAAAGAGGCCAAAACAAGAGCGATCGAATTACTTGAACGGGTTGGTATTTCTGATGCTGCAAATATGCGCATCCACAAATACTCTGGAGGCATGAAGCAACGATTAGGTATTGCACAATCATTGATTCATCAACCTCGCTTACTCTTAATGGATGAGCCTGTTTCATCTCTTGATCCAATTGGAAGACGAGAAGTTTTAACATTACTTAAGGAATTAAAAAAAGAAACAACTCTATTATTCTCCACGCATATTCTTAATGATGCTGAAGAGATTAGTGATGGTCTTATCGTTATTGATCACGGCAAAATTAAAGAAAAAGGTTCTCTTGAAGCATTACAGAAAAAATACCAAAATCAAAAAATTGATCTCCACTTTGAAACAGTTGAAGAAAAACAAATTGAAGAAATCGAGGCGTTAGAAGGCATTGAAAGTGTGTTAGCAACTGCTGATGGCATCACGTGTATGGTTTCTGATTTAGACGTTGCAAGAGAGTCTGTTCTAAATGCTACTTTGTCTCACAATTGGTCCTTGAATTATTTCACGACTGGGAAAACAACACTTGAGGATATGTTTATGGAGGTGCTCAACCAATGAATCAATTTAAAACATTGATGAACAAAGAATGGCTTGAACATTGGCGTAATTTTAGTTGGATTTGGGTACCCATCACTTTTATATTAATTGGGATTATGGATCCGATCACTACTTATTATTTACCTGTTTTATTAGAGGAATTCGGTGGATTTGAAGAAGAAATTATCTTTGAAATACCCGCTATGTCAGGGGCTGATGTTTTAATGATGAGTCTATCAGAATATAGCATGTTCGGTGTTTTAATTATTATCTTATTAACGATGGGAACGATTGCCGCGGAACGTCAAAGTGGCGTTAGTGACTTAATTTTAGTTAAACCAATATCAACCGTGTATTACATTTTATCTAAATGGCTCACTAAAGTTATATTTTTTATAACATCTTTTATTTTGGGCATGCTTTTTAGTTGGTATTATACTAATTTATTATTTGATTCTATTTCCTTTAGTGAATGGTTCTGGACAATTCTCTTTTACAGTTTATGGCTCATTTTTGTCATAACGCTTGTTGTCTTTTATAATACCTTATTTAATAAACAAGCTGTTGTGGCTGGTGTTTCAGTATTAACATTGATTATTATGTCCATCATTAACGGCGTTTTCTCAAATAGAATGCCATGGTTCCCTAATAATATTAGTGCCTTAATAGCAGACATGTTAAATGAAGGTCAAATTTCTACAGATTTATGGATTGCATTTTTTGTTATGATCGCTATCATCTCAAGTTTACTCTTGTTATCGTTCACCACATTTTCGAAGAATGAAAAATAAAATCACGCATTCGATTACTAATATCGAATGCGTGATTCTTTATTTAGATTGACGGACTGTTGGAAGTGTCGCACACCTAAATGAGCCACCCGATTTAATAATTTCTGAAAATGGAACTTTTATGACTTGAAATCCTCTATCCTTTAATGCCTGATTGACAAGTAAATTTTCTGGTAAACTAATCACCGTCTTATTGCCTAATGATAAGACGTTCGTCCCTAACGATATATACTCAGAATCATCGACCTCTATTAAATCGTAATGCTCAGACAATTTATCATAATCTGCGTGAGATATTCCTTTTTTATAAACAATCGCCACATCAGGTGACACAATATTAAATGCACAATCCAAGTGTAAAATGTCCTCACCTAAATCAATCATCTCAATCGAATATGTCGGCAAATAAGCTTTTAATTCTTCGACAGCTCTTCGGCTAGTGCGTTTACTTAACCCTATCCAAACACGAGTGCCATCAATGATGACGTCTCCACCTTCTATTGGATAATCGGAAAAGGTAATATAATCAAAGCCTAGATCATTTAAATGCTGTTTTAATTTATCGGTTTCAGCTTTTCGAATCGTTCGTTTCATCTTACTCACAAAAAAAGTTTCACCGATGGTAAAACCGATATCCCTTGTGAATACTTGTTCATTTAATTGCTCTTCCGGTTCAAGACTTGTAATTTGAACGCCTCGTTCTCTCATCAAATCTACAAAATGAAGGTGCTGTTTTTTCGCTTTATTGATATCGATATTATGGTCAATATAATATTTTTGTGTTTCGTTAATAATTTGTGTAATTCTCATATAATTAGGTGGAGAAACGATCACTTGTTTTAACGGATCATACTCTGTATGGCACTCATATTGTTTTTCTTTAATCATCTTAACTTCCCCTCCTTCTGTCTGTATTCGACATTATAGCAAACATTTCACATAGAAACATCTATTCAAAACGCTGTGTATAAACTATTTAAACAGTTCTTTACATGATTATTCACAATAGGATTTGTAGAATTTAAGGAAATATGCTTTATTTCTCCATATTATCTAAACTATCATTATCAATACTCAACAATAAATGAATATATATTCAAAAAATTTAATTTATTTTTATTACAATTGTCTGTAAAATACATTACATGAAGGCTTCTATTGGGAGCAATATGTGTTCTAAAATGAATATATTAATGAGAAAGAGGGGGTTATCTTATCTTCGGTTACTATAACAAGCTATCTTCTAAAGTATATAATCTAGATAAATATATTGGACTTTCTTTTGGAGATGTTGAATTCTACAGAGATCGCTTAAGTTCTTGTAAAGGCGATATTCTTGAACCCGGGGTTGGAACAGGGCGGATCTTAATACCACTCTTAGAAAGTGGCTTAAAAGTAGAAGGATTTGACTTATCAGAAGACATGTTAGATATTTGTCGACACAACTGTAAAAATAAAGGGTTAAATCCAAGTTTATTTAAGGGACATATGGAAAGCTTTTTAGTGGATAAAAAGTATGAAGCCATTATCATACCTACTGGAACATTTTTATTATTACATAAAAGAAGCGATTCTATAGATGCTTTGAAAAACTTCTATAATCATCTTACAACTGACGGTAAGTTGATATTAGATATCTTTTTACAACCCAATCTAACAGTTGACAATACCACTACTAAGACCTGGGAATTAGAAGATCACATCATAACATTAGAAAGCAAGGTCGTCGATGTAGACGTAATCAACCAATACACCCTATCACACCATCGCTATGAGAAATGGACTAATGGTGAACTATCAAAAACTGAATTAGAGCGTTTTCCACTGCGGTGGTACGGCATTGAAGAATTTAAATTAATCTTAGAAAAAATAGGATTTAAAGACATTATCATATCAGCAGATTACAATTATGGAGAGTATCCAACTAAAGCGAGTCAAATGGTGACATTTGAAGCAACAACTAATAAACAAGAAAGAGTTTAAATATAAAATATCATAAATAACTCAATGATAAGCTTTTCGAGCCAATCATTGAGTTATCATTTAACTATGCTTGTTTATTTACAACAATTTGATCATTCTCTACATCGACTAACATTTTTTCTACCTCTTCATCTTCTAACAAGAGATCCGTGATCCCGTCCTCAACGGTTTCTTGAATCACCCGTCTTAAAGGACGTGCACCAAAGTTTCGATCGTAACCTTTCTCTGCTAAAAAGCTCTTAGCTTCTTCAGTCACAGTAATGGTATACCCTTGTTCTTCTGTTCGTTCTCTTAATTCACCTAACATCAAATCAACAATTTGAATTAAATGTTCTTGTTCAAGTTGATCGAAGGTAATAATGGAGTCGAAACGGTTCAAGAATTCTGGTTTGAAATAATCACTTAAACTTTCAAGCGTTGTAACAGCTTCATTTTGATCTTTCGTGAAACCAACATGTTTCTCTTTAAAGCTTGTGCCTGCATTACTTGTCATAATAATGACAGTATCTTTAAAGTTAACGGTGCGACCATGGCTATCGGTTAGATGTCCATCTTCCATAATTTGAAGGAACATATGCTGAACATCTGGATGCGCCTTTTCAATTTCATCTAACAAAATTAAACTATATGGTTTACGACGGATTTTTTCTGTCAGTTGACCCGCTTCTTCATGGCCAACATAGCCTGGTGGTGAACCGATAATTTTAGATACAGCATGTTTTTCCATATATTCACTCATATCCAATCGGATCAGGGCATCTTTTGTTCCAAATAATTCTTCAGCTAATACTTTCGTCAATTCAGTCTTCCCTACACCAGTTGGTCCAACAAATAAGAATGAACCAATTGGACGGTGTTCGGATTTTAATCCTGCTCGGCTACGACGTATCGCTTTGGCCACTTTATCAACCGCATGGTCTTGTCCAATCACAGAAGATGCTAGTTGGTCTTTCAAATGACGCATTTTCGTCTGTTCATCAGCCTGCATTTTTTTCACTGGAATACCCGTTTTTTCTTCAATCAATGATTGAATGTCTTCTGATGTTACCGATTCAGAAGGATCATCATTTGCTTCTTCCAGCTGCTTTTCTAACTGAATTTCTTCATGTCTTAAGTGAGCAGCACGTTCATAATCTTCCTTTTCAGCTGCTTTAAACTTTTCTTTTTCGATTGTATCTAAGCGTTCTTGAATGGAAGACCGATCTGATTCAGAATGGGTTAAGTTAAGTCTGGCACCAGCCTCATCAATTAAATCAATCGCCTTATCCGGTAAGAAACGATCTTGGATATAACGTTTAGATAAACGCACAGCATCTTCGATCACTTCGTCAGGATAAATAACATGATGATAGTTCTCATATCGATCTTTAATGCCTTTAAGAATTTGAACGGCTTCTTCAACAGATGGTTCATTAACCATAACCGGTTGGAATCGACGTTCTAGTGCTGCATCCTTCTCAATTTGACGATACTCTTTAAGAGTTGTTGCCCCTACTAACTGGAGTTCCCCTCTAGCAAGTGCGGGTTTTAAAATGTTCCCAGCATCCATTTGAGAACCTTCTGCTGTACCAGCACCAACCAATAGATGAATCTCATCAACGAACAATATAACATTTGATCGTGATTGTAATTCTGATACAAGTTCTTTCATTCTCTCTTCAAATTGACCTCTCACACCTGTGTTGGCAACTAATGAAGCAACATCTAATAAATATATTTCTTTATTTTCTAGTTTTTTCGGAACGTCTTGATTAACAATTTTCAAAGCTAACCCTTCTGCAATCGCCGTCTTACCAACACCAGGTTCACCGATTAAGACTGGGTTATTTTTATTTCTGCGATTTAACGTTTCAACCACACGTTTAACTTCTTGTTCACGGCCAATCACTGGATCAATTAAGCCTGATCTAGCAGCATCCGTTAAATTACGGCCTAGCTCATCAAGTAAGCCACCTTGGTCGTTGTTTTGTTTCGTATGAACGTTTTGTTTCGATTGATTAAATTGAGGACCATTTTGACTAAACCCTTGTTGGTCACCTTGACCATAAAAACCACTAGGGTTCATCGACTGTTGTTTAATTTCATTAAAGCATGATTCACAGAGGTGCATACGTTCAGTATGCTGATTCATTCGGAGTGTCACATTGACAGTTGCGGGACGTTGCATACATTTTTGACATTTCATAAGGTCTCTCCTCCTTTTCGCTTTCTTTTGACCTTCTTTGACTATTAGTATACTCTGACCTTCTTTGACTTTCAACTCATTTGATCAAAATTTACAAATTCTCTTTTCGCCAAGCCATTTATCAACCCTTTATATGTTATGATAGATATAACTATAAAGGAGGAAGATTAAATGAAATGTAAAATCAAAAGTCAAAAGAAAGTAGCTACCCTTTCCACAAAAGGACTTGCTATGTACCAACACGCTAAAATCGTCCAAGCACAAGGTCGGTCAAAATCAAACTACTATTTAATCTTTCATAAAAATCGTTACATCAATACCATTAAAGCTGATGAGCTAAAACAAAATAGCTTCATTAAACGAGCGTTCGATAACGGTATCGTTATTCATGGTGATCACCCAGCGATCTATGAATTAACGAACGACTCTATTTTTCCTTGTTCTAAACCGAGACAAGTCATGGATCGTTCCTTAAAAATGCAGCCGAACATCGAACAACTCATCATCCTCTCTTATTTCGATCAAGTCATTGACTCTGCCAAAATTCATAACGAATTCATTAAAACAGCACGTACTTTTCTCCAAAATGGTAAACGTCAAAAGGCATATACAGCCTTAACACTCCTTCTTCAAATGGAACCCCATCATCATTATGCTAAAGACATGGTCAATGATGTTGCTTTTGTTGATTCACATATGAAACCCGAAGAACTTGAGTTCTACACACCTCTAGACATTAATCGATTAAAAAACCTTTTCAAAGAACAAAACCGCACACTTGATTACTTAATTTTACAAACTCATCGATTAACAAATCGTTTTAGCCAACAAGCGTGGGATGCATTTTTACCACAATTAAAGACTTATCCAACCTCCGTGCAGCGTCTGACATTACTCAGTATGTATAAACATAAACCAGCATTAATGAACTATGAAGTATTTAGTGACGCTCTTTTATCCGTTGTAACCTCTGATGAATATATAAAATTAGTCCTTCACCCTACATTCAATCATAGTATTGAACCTAAACAATTTTTATCACAACTTAAACAATCAAGTAATCGTACAAAATATCAAATATTCCAAAAGAGAAGCCATTCTTTTGATGATCGTATACAAGATTTTGATAACGAAACAAAAGAGATCGCTATTCGTATCATTATTGAATCATTATTAGATACAACTGAGATTGATACCATTCTTGAATGGATCGAATCAAAACAGGACAACCTGTCTTATACGGGGGCACTACAACAAATCAAACAACTTCAAGAAGACCCGGATAAACAAGAAACACTAGCCGAGCTCTATAAAAAATTTCACGCATATTCAAAAGCGATAGCTTGTTATAAATGGGTAATGGATTTGGACCCTACAAACGAGGCTGTTAATAAGCAATTAATTACTTTATTAAAAGAACAAGATCAAACAGAAGAGGCCAAAGCTTATCAACAACAATTCATTCAACTCGTTAAATACGAACAGTAAGGAAAGGACTGAAATCGGATGAATCAAGCAAAAAATTACTATGCTTTAATTGATATTGGTTCAAATACAATGCGTCTTGTGATCTATGAACAGGAAGCATCCAGACGACTAAAAGAGGTTGAAAATGTTAAAGTCGTCGCCCGATTAAGAAACCATTTAAATGCAGACAATGATCTAACAGAACGAGGACAAGCCATCCTAATCGATACTTTATCGGACTTTTCTTCAGTCCTAAACGTCTATCCTTTACAACAATTCACCTGTATTGCAACAGCTGCCATTAGACAAGCCAACAATCAAACACAACTTGTTAAACGGGTAAAAGATGAACTTGGTTGGGACATGCGTATTCTTAGCGAGGCAGAGGAAGCTTATTATGGTTATCTAGCTGTCGTGAATTCAACATCCATAAACGAAGGTATTACGGTTGATATGGGTGGTGGGAGTACAGAGGTCACCTATTTTAAAAATCGGGATATTCTTTTTAGTCATAGTTTTCCTTTTGGTACATTAACACTGGATCAACTTATTTCAGATCAGGACTCTAAAGAGACAAACAATCAGCGTATTAAAGATTTTGTATATGAACAATTCGCAACGCTCGATTGGCTAAAAGATCGACACGTCCCCATTATTGGTATTGGTGGTAGTGCTCGTAATTTAGCACAAATCGATCAGCATGATAAAGCCTATCCAATGGCCGGGCTTCATCAGTATGAAATGAATCAAGATGATATTTTACGCGTTTTTCATTATCTCAATCCATTATCTTTGAAAAAACGTCAAAAAGTAGAAGGATTATCAAAAGACCGCGCAGATATTATCATCCCGGCCATACTTACGTTTAATTGTCTTTATGAATACACAAAAGCTACTCAATTCATATTAAGCCAGAAAGGTTTAAGAGATGGTGTTAATTATTACTTTTTATTGAACAACCAACAAAAGCCGTTATTTCCAAAT
The DNA here is from genome assembly GCF_900096905.1 of Pelagirhabdus alkalitolerans. GTDB lineage: Bacteria > Bacillota > Bacilli > Bacillales > Amphibacillaceae > Pelagirhabdus > Pelagirhabdus alkalitolerans. Next base: position 31,707 of record NZ_FMYI01000004.1, read on the forward strand.
GTTTTAGAAGATAGCATGCAAGAGCTAGTCAATGATTATGAGTTAAATATGCGACAAATTAGTCATGTGCAATCACTTGGCCGGATGTTTTTTGATACGATTACACGTGCCGAAATAAATGATTTTTCACCAAATGATTGGACTCTTTTGAAGCGAGCCTCTTACGTTTATAACCTTGGTCATTATATAGATGCTGAATCAAGTGCACAGCATAGCTTTTATTTATTAGCTAACCGAACGATTGATGGTTTAATGCACGATGAGAAATTAAAAGTTGCACTTGTTGCTTCTTTCAAAAACAAAACCGTTTTTAAGCAGTTTATTCATCCATACAAATCTTGGTTGACCAAAACTGAACGAAAAAAATTACAACATTTAGGTGCATTGCTTAAATTTATCTATGCCTTAGACGCAACCAAACGTCAAGCGATTGATTCAATGGACATCGTTATTGAACATAAAACCATTCAAATAACCTTTTATCATACAAAAACCGTCACACCAGAAGCCTATCAAATTGAAAAGCAGAAAAAACATTTAGAAAAAGCACTAAAACGGACAATTAAGTACGATTTTGTTAAAACATCGCTGTAAATAGGAGGGATTTCGGTTGTCCTTACCAACATCATTGAGCAGATTCGACCAACATGACCACTTTATTAATCGTGAACTAAGTTGGTTACAATTTAACTATAGAGTATTAGAAGAATCAATGGATCCTTCTAATCCCTTGTTGGAGCGTGCACGCTTTTTATCGATTTTCACATCTAACTTGGATGAATTCTTTATGGTACGTGTAGCTGGTTTAAAAGAGAGAATCAGACATAACTATGATCACGTCGATTCAAAATCAGGTTTATCCGCTAAAGAACAGGTCCATTATATATCTGTTGAGACGCATAAACTTATACATTTACTCTCTGAGTATTACGATCAACTGCTTTTAGATTTAAGACAAGAAGATATTCACATTTTAAAAATCGATCAATTAACAGAAACCGAATTAAATCAATTAGAGACTTATTTTGATCAGATGATCTATCCAGTTTTAACAGCTTTGGCTATAGACATCACAAAATCCCTGCCATTAATTGCAAATCACACTCTTAATGTGGCAGCGACACTATCGATTAACGAACAAACAAACATGTATCAAACCGTGATTGTCCAAGTTCCTGCTCTGTTAAATCGATTAATCCAAATTAAAAGTCAATCACGCTACGTATTACTAGAAGATGTCATCACGCATTTTTCGGCTAAATTATTTACAGGGTACAGTATTAAAAATGCGATCGTCTTTCGCATTACACGAAGTGCTGACTTAACATTTGACGAAGGCGATACAGAAGACATTTTACGGTCGATCGAACAAGAACTTAAAAAACGTGATTGGGGGCAAGCTGTTCGTCTTGAAGTTAATCCTTCAACAGATGAGACTGAGCTTACGTCTATTTTTTTAGAGAAATTACAGTTAAGAAATCAAGATATTTATACACATCAAAACCCAATTGACCTTAGCTTTTTAAATGAACTTTATGATGAATTAAAACATGTGAAACCCAAACTCTGTTATCCACCCTTATGTGCATTACCTGCAACAGAAGTTAATCAGGACGTTACTTTGTTCGATCAACTATTGGAACGTGACCTTATGATCCATCACCCGTATGAATCATTTGAAACAGTCGTCAACCTGTTAGACCAGGCAGCAAGTGACGACAATATTCTGGCGATCAAACAAACACTTTACAGGGTTAGCGGAGACTCTCCAATTATTCATTCTTTAAAACGAGCAGCTAGAGCTGGTAAACAAGTCACAGTGCTCGTCGAACTTAAAGCACGGTTTGATGAAGCAAATAACGTTCAGTGGGCAAGAATGTTAGAAAAAGAAGGCTGTCATGTTATATTAGGAGTAAAAGGTTTAAAAACGCATAGTAAAATTACGCTCGTTGTTAGGCGACAATCTCAAGGCATTCAACAATTTGTTCATTTAAGTACCGGCAATTATAATGACCAAACGGCAAAGTTCTATACCGATATAAGTTTACTAACATCAAGAGAAGCCCTTACTTCAGATGCTACACATTTTTTCAATTATTTAAGTGGGTTCTCAGAAATACCGATATTTAATGAATTATCGATGGCTCCTGCTACTTTATTAGATGATTTATTAGGGTGGATTGATGAAGAAATAGATTATCACAAAAAATATCAAAACGGACGTATCATCGCAAAAATGAATGCCCTAACAGACAAGACATTAATTTTGAAACTTTATGAAGCATCTTCCGTTGGTGTTGAAATTGATCTAATCGTCCGAGGCATTTGCTGTTTAAAACCTGGTATAGAAGGTGTGAGTGACACCATTACTGTTCACAGTATAGTTGGAAGATTTTTAGAACATAGTCGTGTTTATTATTTCCACCATAATGGAAACGATCATTTCTTCTTAGGTTCTGCAGATTGGATGACACGAAATATGTCAAATCGGATTGAACTACTATTCCCTATTATTCAACCTTCTCACAAAAAAAGGCTGGATTACAGTCTGAATTTAGCTTTAAAAGACAACACAAAACGTCGCATCTTAAACAATGATGGTTCTTATCGAAAAATAAAAAAACAAAACACTGATCGATGCATTAATAGTCAAGAAATACAATGTATTCATCCTAACCCATCTCATCAACCTTCATATTTTTAGAAAATCATCTAAAAAGAGCCTGGGACAAAATAATAATGAGTATCTTGAAACACGAACAATTCGATCAAGAGGGCATCGCAATCTGAAATGGACTCCCTTTCTACGGGCACGGCCTCAGCTAACGTTAGAAGCAAAGAGCGCTTCTAAAGTGGATCTTCGGACACGTGCTTTTCCCGCAAGAGTCTCGTCTATTTCAGATTGCTATGAGATATGTAAAACAAATAGCCGGGAAAAATAGATAAAATACTATTTTTTTCCGGCTAATGCATTGACTTATTAGCTTTTATCTCATACGCATTCTTTTTTTTTTTTATTTTTAAGGTTAATCGACTAAAGGATCCATTACTTGATCACGAAAGACTAAGTCATCTAACGATTTGAATGTATAGCCTTGATCTATGCAGTCTTTAATAAAATGTTCTAACATATCAGCATTATCTTCTGAAACAGTGTGTAAAAGAATAATCGCACCTGGGTGCAATTGATCCATCACTTGATTGTAAGCAGATTCCCACCCTGAAACGTTATCTTCGTGCCAATCAACAAACGCCAATGACCAAAACATATGAATATACCCTAATTCATTCGCCCATTCTAACGTTTGAGCATTAAAAATACCTTTAGGCGGTCTTATATATTGTGTACGGTCATAGTTAGTCACTGACTGCAACGCACGTTCAAATAACAACAAATCCTCTTTAAACCCAGATTGTGTTAATGCTGTGAAATCTGCATGTGTATATGAATGATTACCGATTAAATGACCATCACTCACCATGCGTTGAATCAATTCAGGTGCACTTTTTACATAATGACCGGTGACGAAAAATGTAGCCGGCACCTCATTTTCATCTAATATGTCTAAAATCCCGTCTGTATAACCCGCTTCAAATCCATTATCAAATGTTAAATAGAGCGTCTTTTCACCTGAATCATCATGGTAATAGCCCCCATATTGATCTAACAAATCTTGATACATTCCAATCTCTGGTACTTGATGGTCATTCGTTCGTTTATAACCCCAACCGTAAGCTGAAAAAGATGGTGAAAATGCAACAATTATACAACTCAAACTAATTAGACTAAATATTATTTTTCTCAATAAAAACACCTCACTTTTTATTAGCATGATAAAAGTGAGGTGTTTTATACATCTTATAAAATAATAGCGGCTAACCAACCAAACAAAATTAAAGGAATATTAAAATGAATAAACGTTGGCACACACGTATCCCAAACATGGTTGTGTTTCCCATCTGCATTTAGACCAGATGTTGGCCCGAGCGTAGAATCACTAGCTGGTGATCCTGCATCACCTAATGCAGCTGAAGTACCAATTAAAGTAGCAATCGCCATCGTTGAAAATCCTGCCGCTAAACCGATCGGAACATACAATGCTGCCAGAATCGGAACTGTTGCAAAAGATGAACCGATGCCTAATGTGATTAATAAACCAACAATTAACAACACAAAAGCTACTAATACTTGATTCGTTCCTAAGATCTCCTCAGTCGATACAACAAGTGCTTCAATCGCACCAATCTCTTGAAGCAGCTCACCAAATCCTGCCGAAATTAGCATAACAAAGGCAATCGTGCCCATCATCTTAATCCCCTCAGTCATAACACGTTCACCTTCTCTGAATGGGACAACTAATAAAATAAACATCGTAAACAGACCCGCTAATGCACCTAAAATTAATTCTTCAGTCACTAGTTGGACGGTTAATGCAACGACGATCGCAACCAATGTTAAGGCATGTTTAATATTAAATTTCACAGCCTCTTCCTGTGGTTCAGAAAACATTGGCGCGTAACCTTTATGATGTAAAGTTCTTGGCTTGCGATACGTTATAAATACAGCGATTAAAAGCCCGACGATCATGCCTGTACCTGGCAATAACAGAGACATGGCAATTTCACCTATTGAAGCATCTAAACCATTATTCGCCATCCCGCTTTGAATCGTTTGATGAAACATTAAGCCATACCCTGCTGGAATCATGACATAAGGTGCTTTTAGACCGAATGTCAATGCCGTCGCTACAGCACGTCGATCCAACTCCATTTGATCAAATAATTTTAATAAAGGCGGAATAAGTAATGGTATAAACGCTATATGAACCGGTATAACGTTTTGCGATAGTGATGCAATAGCTGCAATCGCCAACACAATCCAAATTCTTTTGTTCGATAAATGATGTACTAAATGACGAACTAATATAGAGGTGATACCTGTATATGAGATCGCAACTGCAAACGCACCTAACGTAATATAACTCAAGGCCGTATTTGATTGCTCACCCATACCACCGACAACAATCTCTAATGTCTCAGCAACCGATAAATTAGCTAATAAACCTGCAATAAAACTTGATAATAGTAGTGCAATAAAAACATGAATCCGTAACAAACTAAATATTAGTAAACTCATTACGGAAATCACAACAATCCATTCCATTTGTTGACTCCCCTTTTTATCTTTATCGTTTTACCATACTAAAGTATTGTCGTAAAAAAATCAATCCCTTTTAATGGATTGATTTAAGTTTAGCGTAATTTATTTTCCATATCTTCTATGATCTTTAGTAATCGATCAATGTCTTCAACTGAGGTCTCTTCTGGTTCTAATTGATCCAATTGATTAAGAAATGTTTGTAATTGTGTTTTTAATTGATTCACTTTATCTTGTTGGTTCATGTTACCGTCTCCTTTTTTCAGCACTTTCTCCATCTTACTAAATCCGTTTGTCACTGTCCAGATTTTATTAAATCATGTTATACTATGAATGGTTTGTTAAGTAGGAGGTATAAATATGGAATTATCCTGGGAGCGTATAACAGATCTTTTAACAATCATCTTTGAAAATAGTGTGACACAAATTATATTAGGTGGTTTGATTATTCTCACGCTTGTCCTCGTTTTAAAACGAGTGGTAAGATCTGTTTTATCGAGATCAAAAGTAATGGAAACAAAAGAATCAGACACTGTTATTTCATTAATTAATTCAATTATAAACTATATAGGCTTAATCGGCTTTTTGTTTTTTGTCTTAAGCGTATTTGGCCTTAATATTGGCAGCATGCTTGCCGGTGCTGGTGTATTAGGTATTGTCATTGGTTTTGGTGCACAAAGCTTAGTTCAAGATTTACTTGCTGGTGTCTTTATTGTTTATGAGAAACAATTACAAAAAGGGGACTGGGTAATCGTCAACAGTACTCACGAAGGTTTAGTAGAAGAAATAGGATTCCGCATGTTAAAAATACGTGCCTGGTCGGGTACGATTATTTCCATCAATAATGGGCAAGTTCAAACAGTTGAAAATTTCAACAAAGATAAAATGCGTATTATTGAAACGATCACAACAAGTTTTTATGAAGATCCAGAACGTGTAACGGATGTCCTCACGAAAGCATGTGAAGAATTAAATGCTGAACTTCACGAGTATTTAAGAAAAGACTTATCACAAGATCCTATTGAGCCTTTTCGGGTCATTGGTATGGCTTCATTAAATGATAATTACCGAGGTTATAGTTATATGATCGCTGGTTTAATTGAAGACCTCACCTTTTTCCCAACTTCACGTGCCGTTAGAGGTATTATCGCAAAATATTTATATAAATATGATATTAAAATGCCAGAGCAACAAGTGCGGACAAGACAAGATAACCATCCCTCTAGTGAATAGGGATGGTTAATTTAATTCAATGGCAATGTGTTGATTGATCGGGAGCCATGCCACCATATCTTGTTCAATGATATTTTTAATTACAAGGGATTTTTGACGACCTTTAGTTTTTAAATAAACATCACCATATTGTAAATGACCCGTTTCTTTAATCGCTCCTGCATACGCTTTAAGCATCTGTCTGTTTTCATTTGCCAAATCAGCTACTTCTACTTCTGTTCCTTCACCAAAGCGAACACGATCATTAACTGGCAGGTCAATACGCTCTCTTACATCTTCTAACAACATCATCTGAACTTGATCGGATTGGTCAACTTTTACTTGTAAACCACCGCTAACCTCAACCGTTTCTTCTTGAACATAATGGGCACGATCATTCGTTAATTCATTTTCATTAATGTTTTGGTAAAGCCAATTGGTTTCTGTATCATCTGATTGATAGTTTAGCACCCAACGACCTAAAAACACCTCACTTCGTGAACCAAAACTAAAAAATGGTTGGTGAATCGTTGTTTGATTTAATTGGTCGATAAGATAAGGGTTCGTTATCGGCTCATCGATCTCACTTATCACTTCCTTTACCCATTCTTCTTTTTCTACTTCTTTCGTATCTGTTTTTGGACTTTCTTCTGTATTGAATGATTCAACGGAGATTATCTTTGGCTCATTGTTTGGTTCTGTTTCTGCAAAAACGGATAGTGTTGGTAATAAGCTAAATAAACACAACAACATAATATATCTCATAAAAAAACCTCCTTCTGGTGTCATTTAGCATGCACCTTCGGAGGTTTTTTATACCAATCCTTTAACCTTTTTCAACGAATCGGTTAAAGTAGTTCTCAAATTGCTCTTGAACAAATGAAATCACAATACAAAGTGGCCAATAAATAAATGCAACAAGGACATACATCGTCAATGTATCAAACGCTCGGCCACCTGCAATTTGTGTTCTTTGAAGAAGTTCAGGTACCGTAATCATGGCCGCTAGTGAACTTGCTTTAACAAGGTCTAAAAAAATATTTGTAAGCGGCGGTATAGCAATTCGTGCAGCTTGAGGTAAAATCACACCTTTTAACGCTTTAGCATAACTTAAACCTAACGAATAACTTGCTTCCCACTGACCCTTCTCAACACTGCTTAAAGCAGATCGATTCACCTCAGCAATGTATGCGGCACTGTTTATACCAAAACCTATAACCGCAGCTTGAAGTGGCTGAAATTGAATATTGGCATAAGGCAAACCAAAGTAAATAATAAATAGTAAAACAAGAATCGGGGTTCCTCGCATAAAAGAAATATAAACACGTGCTGGATAACGGAGCATTCTTGACTCACTCCGCCTTGCTAAAGCAAGAAACAATCCCAAAACCATACCAACAGCCATACTAAAAAACGATACATATATAGTCATTGGTAACCCTGTTAAAATAAATGGTAAATTTTCAATGGCTAAAGGCAAATCAAAAAATGGTATGATATCCATTATGCGCCTCCCCCCTAAATAATATTACAGATCTAAACCTTCAATTTCTTCAATTTCTCCTTCAGGTTCAGTTGAAGCATCTTCCTCGTAGAAATTGATGGCTAATTCAGATAACGTTCCATCTTCTCTCATTTCATCTAATGTTTCATTGATCGCTTCTGTTAATTCATCTTCACCTTCAGGCATCGCGATCGCTTGTTCGGTTGGATGGAACTTTAGATCTGGATGAATCATAATATCAAAATCAGGAAAAGCTGCAACACCAAAGGTCGATAAATAATAATCATTAACGACCACATCAGTCTGTTCATTTGATACATCACTTAAGTAAGCTTCATTTGAGGCATTTCCATATGTGACGACTTCAGCTCCAAAGTGTTCAGCTATTTGACTATAAATGGTCGTCGCGCCTCCTCCAGCTCTTTTTCCTTCTAAATCCTCTAGACTATGGATGCCTGAATAATCACTCTCTCTAACGACCATCGTTGAGTAAGAATATTTATAAGGTTCTGAAAAGTTAAACTGCTCTCTTCTTGAATCCGTTGCTTCGATATCATTAATCGCCACATCAACGCGACCACTATTGATCGCTGGAAGCATTGAATCAATCCCCATAACTTCAAACTGAACATCTAAACCAAGACGTTCACCAATCTCTTTCATTACTTCTACATCATAGCCTGTTAATTCATCATCATCGTCATAGAATGATGCTGCGATGAGTGTACCTGACGTTGCGACGGTAATTTCACCTGCTTCTTGAATCTCTGATAACAGGTGATCACCTATTTCTTCTTGCTCTGTTTCTTCAGATGCTGCTTCCTCAGATTCAATTGGCTCTTGATCTTCCTCTCCACAAGCAACCAATACCAATAATCCGATGATCAACAAAACCCCTAATTTTTTGAACATAATTTATTGTCCCCCATCTTTTTCATAATTTTACTATGTTTAAAAAGATAACAGTTTTCACCAAATAAATCAACCAAAAAACACAATCTGTATTAATAAAATTGTTACTTATTGTTATATAACAAAATGATGTTTTCTGAAAATTGTTTTATAAATAAAACAATAATTTTCGTGAAACTATTGTATATTATATCAATCATGCTATCATTAAATTATAATAATTTTAATCTAATGAGATTCGTTTTCAATTGACACAATTGGTTTTATTGAATCGTTAATGACATTCATTATCAATTAAAAAGGAGAGTGGTTAATAGTGACCCCTATATTTAAAATTAATATAAATAATAATCGTATCTATTCTCAATTAAAAAACAAATTAATAACCAGGGTCAAGCCTCATGTTGAGTTAATCGCTTCAATAGTAAGTGGTTTAATGATTGTAATGGCTTGGGTGTTCCAAGATCAGCTTACTAGTACAGCTTGGATAACAGTTAATTCGCTTGCTTATATAATTGGTGGTTTTGCAAAAGCAAAAGAAGGGATCACAGATACATGGCAAAATCGCACCTTAAACGTTGAGCTTTTAATGATTATTGCGGCAATTGGGGCTGCAACAATTGGATACTGGACAGAAGGCGCTATTCTCATCTTTATTTTTTCATTATCAGGAGCTATGGAAACTTATACGATGCAAAAAAGCGAGAAAGATTTATCTGCATTGATGCAATTACAACCTGATACAGCTACTAGAATTGTAAATGGTGAAGAGGAAGTTGTGTCCGTTGATAAATTAGGTATTGGAGACCGGATTAGTATTAAAGCTGGTGAGAAGATAGCAGCAGATGGTCAGATTAAAGAAGGGTATTCGACCATTGATGAAAGTGCGCTAACAGGGGAGTCGATCCCCGTAACCAAAACAGTGAGTGATACAGTATTCACAGGAACGATTAATACAAATGGTGCACTAATAGTTGAAGTCACAACTCAAGCGAGTGAATCTTTCGTTCAAAAAATCATGCAACTTGTTCGAGACGCACAAAATGACAAGTCACCTACTCAACGGTTCATTGAAAAATTTGAAAATATTTATGTGAAGTCTGTTTTAATCTTTGTTGCGCTTATGATGTTTATTCCACATTATGCGCTAGGGTGGAGTTGGACGGATACAATCTATCGAGCGATGATCTTACTTGTTGTCGCTTCACCATGTGCGCTTGTTGCATCTATATCACCTGCTACACTATCTGCTATATCAAACGGGGCTAGACATGGCATTTTATTTAAGAGTGGCATTCACCTCGAGAACTTAGAACGTATTAAAGCTGTTGCATTTGATAAAACAGGTACTTTAACCATCGGTAAACCTACCGTTACAAACTTTATTTCAAAAGATTCTGAAGCAACTAATATGTTGCTTAATGTAGCTAAAATTATTGAATCAAAATCTTCTCATCCCCTTGCAGAGGCGATTGTCCGTTATGTTAACGATGAAGCAGAGACAGTACAGTCCTTAACGATTACAGATATAATTGAAGAAACCGGAAAAGGCATGCGCGCAACCATCGATGACGATGTCTATACAATCGGTAGCCATAAACTGATTTTAGAACACGAAGAAGCAGACTGGTATCACACGTGGCGCGACCAATGGACAGATCAAGCTAAAACACTTGTCTACCTTGCTAAAAACCACCAAATCGTTGGCCTATTTGCATTAAAAGATACGATTCGTGAAGATACACTCGATGCAATTAAACAATTTAAACAGAGTGGTATGCATACGGTTATGCTGACAGGTGATACAGAAGGAACGGCAAAAGCAATTGCTGAAGAATCAAATATTGATGATTATAGAGCTGAATGTATGCCGAATGATAAAGTTGAAGCACTCAAAGCGTTACAATCTACGTATAAACATGTATTAATGATTGGCGATGGGATTAATGATGCTCCCGCACTCGCTACAGCCGATATAGGTGTCGCAATGGGAGCTGGAACAGACGTTGCACTTGAAACAGCTGATATCGTTTTAATTAAAAATAAATTAGAAAAGATGATTCATGCCCACAACTTATCTCGAAAAATGAATCGCATCATTAAACAAAATATTGTCTTTTCTGTTAGTGTGATTGTGCTTTTAATTATCACAAACTTCCTGCAAATTATTAATTTACCTTTAGGTGTGATTGGTCATGAGGGAAGTACAATACTCGTCATATTAAATGGTCTGCGTATGTTGAAATAATCTAACCACACACATCCCTGTTGATGTGTGTGGTTATTTGTATGCTTCATCACAAGCATATTAGATGATTTATGAACGATAAGACGTGTATAGTTGACTAAAAAAGGAAGAAAGTTGGTGACACAATGGAAAATTATAAAATAAATCCTGACAATGGATTAGAATTTGGTATTTATACCTTAGGCGATCATTTGCCAAACCCACACACAAACGAACGACCTTCAGCTCAAAATAGACTGCGGGAATTAGTTGAGTACGCTAAGTTAGCAGATCAAGCAGGACTTGATTTTTTCAGCGTTGGCGAAAGCCATCAATCTTATTTTGCTACCCAAGCCCATAGTGTCGTATTAAGTGCCATCGCACAAGCGACCGAACAAATCAAGATCGGAAGCTCATCTACGATTATCAGTACTTCCGATCCCGTCCGTGTTTTTGAAGATTTTGCAACGATTGATCTTCTATCCGGTGGAAGAACGGAAATCGTCGCTGGACGTGCGTCTCGGATCGGGCTTTTTAATTTGTTAGGTTATGATTTAAATGATTACGAAGCGTTATTTGAAGAAAAATTTGAATTATTGAATCAAATCAATCAACAAGACGTCGTGAACTGGGAAGGTGAATTTAGAGCACCCCTAAAAAACGCAGAGATTCTTCCAAGACCTGTAGGCGGTTCGTTACCGATTTGGCGAGCAGTTGGCGGAACACCAGCAAGTGCGATTAAAGCAGGTAGACTGGGTGTGCCAATGTTTATGGCGCATTTAGGGGGGCCTGTATCCGTTTTTAAACAGACCATTGATGCATACAGACAAGCATTAACTCAAAGCGGATTTGATCCATCAACAAAGCCTGTTGCAACTGCCGGGTTTTTCTATGCAGCGGAAACGTCACAACAAGCACTGAGAGATCTGTATCCTCACATTAACGAGGGGATGAAGCGAACAAATGGACAAGGTTTTCCGAAGCAACACTTCGCTCAAGGTGTTGATCCCAAAAATGTCATGAATATCGGTAGTCCTCAAGAAATTATTGAAAAAATCTTGTATCAACATGAGCAATTTAATCATCAACGCTATATCGCTCAAATCGATTTTGGCGGCATGCCATTTGATCAACTACAACGTAACATCGAGCTAATCGGAACTGAAATTTTACCAGCAGTGAAAAAATACACTAAAAAATAAAGATGAAACACATTATTCAGAACAGGAGTGATGATCATGAATATCCTTCTTTTGTCCGGATCGACAATTGGATCTAAAACAAGAATTGCAATGGAACACTGCTATAAGCAATTAAAACAACATTCACCTGAGAGTGAGATAACCTTTATTGATTTAGCTGATTATCAGCTTCAATTCAGTGATGGACGCCATTACTTGGATTACGATGGCGATACCGCACATGTGACGCAATCGATCATGAATGCTGACATTATTATGATCGGTTCACCCATCTTTCAAGCATCAATACCAGGTACTTTAAAAAATGTATTTGATCTTCTTCCTACAGATGGTCTTAGAGATAAAGTTATCAGCATGATTATAACAGCTGGCTCAAGCAAGCATTATTTAGTCCCGATGATTCAATTAAAACCGATTTTGACCTATATGAAAGGTTCCGTTGTAGATGATTATGTCTTCATCGAAGAAAAAGATTATCATTTGAAAGAAATTGTCAATGATGATGTTTTCTTAAGAATCGATCGATTAATTGATGATACAATAACACAGTATGATGCACTTCAATATACAAAAGAAAAAGAAGTAGAAAAGTACGGTTTTTAATCTTTTTCATTAAAAAGGACACAGATGAGATCGTTATAATCACTCATCTGTGTCCTTAATTATTTTCGACCTTTATATTCGGCAATAAGGGCGTTAATTTCTCCTCCTGTTATGATGATAATACCAGAAATATAAAACCAAATCATCAAGACAATCACACCACCCAAACTACCGTAAGTGGCTGAATAATCCCCCATTGTATTAACATAAAAAGAAAAACCTAACGAAGATAGTTGCCACCCTATCGTTGCAAAAATAGCACCGTATAAAACATCTCTCAAATAAACTTTTGTGTTAGGTGCCAGTCGGTATAAATATAAGAACACTAAGAAGAATACAGAAGATGACACCACCCATCTCAACGTATTCCAAACATCTAAGAACTCCTCACTCGCTCCAAACATTGAGAACACATACTCCCCAATCATTCTTCCGAAAACAGGTAACAACAATGCAACCACGATAAGGAGTAACACAGAAATCAACAATGAGATTGCGATTAAACGTCCGACTATGAAAGAACGATTTTCTTCGACGTCATACGCTTTATTTAAGGAACGCATAATCGCATTAATACCATTTGAAGCAGACCATAATGTACCGATTATACCTACCGATAATAGACCTCCACCACTACTCTCGATGACTTGTTCCAAATTATTTTCAATTAAATCCATTGCATTTGCTGGAACATAGGTGCTCAATAAACCAATAATATCTTGCTGGTCGAACGGGAGATAACCTAATAATGTAACGAAGAAAATTAATAATGGAAATATAGATAATAAGAAAAAATAAGACAGCTGCGCGGATAGCCCTGTCACCTCATCATCTGAGAAGCGTTTGAATAAGTCCATTCCGAACTTTTTCACCGGTTTAAAATAACGTTTAAATCGTTCCATTATTACTCACCTCCCTGTCGTGATGTTTATTGATCACCGTTTTGGTCTTCATATTGCTGAATCCACTTTTCTACTTGATTGAGTACATCAATCGTCAAATCAAGTGAATGAGATGTAACATCTAAAACGTTTGTTAATTGATCATTAACGTTTTTAACCACTCCAGTTGGGTGTTCAATAACATAACGTGTTGCATTTTTTCCTTTAGACGTTATCTGTTTTAATTCTTTCCTTGCACTTGGGTGCGTTAAGCTAAGTAATCCACCAATAACGGCACCTAACAAGACACCTTGTCCTATAAATGAGCGTTTCAATATAATTCCTCCTTATTGACCACTTTCTAATTGGTGATCTTTTTTAATTTGTTCCAATAATGCTAAACAGCCCGCTTCGACAAGCTGATACGTTTCATCAAATGCTCCTGTGTGATAGGGATCGGGTACATAGTCAATCGAATCATCAGCAATATAATCTGTTAATTTTTTAACGATTGCTTTAGGCACTTCTATTCTTAATCGATTTAAATCGTCTATGTTTTGATCATCCATCGCTATAACATAATCAAACGCATCTAAATCACGAGCATTGATCTGACGCGCTTTCATACCTTGATATGAAATCCCTTGTTCATCTAACTTTTCTCGCGTTTTATGATACGGCGGCTTACCAACATGCCAATCGCCCATTCCTGCAGAATCAATTTCAAAATGATTTTCTAAGTTCTTTTTATGAATTAGCTGTCTAAAATACGCTTCAGCCATTGGCGAACGACAAATATTACCTAAACAAACGAATAAAACCTTTATCATTTCTGTATACCACCTTTTCTCTTCATTTACACATATTATACGAGAAAAGAGGGTTTAATTAAATAGCAAAAGCTTTTCTGAACTTAGTGTTCAGAAAAGCTCTAGATAACCTCATACATTATAAATAACTTTTTCTAATTTTTCAGCTGGTAACGGGCGACTATAGTAATAACCTTGATAGTAATCACAATTATGATCTTGTAACAACGCTAAAATATCTGCCTCTTCAACACCTTCTGCCACTACTTTTAATCCAAAAGTATGTGCAAGCTGAATCATTGCTTTAACAATCTCACTGCTGCTTGATTCTTTTAATGCACTTCTCACAAATGATTGGTCAATCTTTAAGAAATTAATCGGAAATTGCTTAAGGTAACCAAAAGAAGAATAGCCTGTCCCAAAGTCATCAATCGAAAGGGAAATACCCATTTGTTTCAATGTGTTCATCGTTTGAATACAATCTTCTGTATTTTGCATCACACTGTTTTCCGTGATCTCAATTTCCAAAAATCTCGGATCCATTTTTGTATCAGCAAGAATTTGAGCAACACGATCAGCAAAATCAAAACGCTGAAGTTCAATAGCTGACACGTTTACTGCAATTCGAATCGGATCAAAACCTTGTCCGACCCAGGCTACATGTTGTCTACACGCCTCTCCGATCACCCATTCACCAATTTGTGTAATAATACCACTTTCTTCTGCTAGCGGAATAAAGGTACCTGGTGATATGGATCCCTTTTTAGGATGTTCCCAACGAATCAAAGCTTCAAGCCCCATTACATCACCATTCGATACATTTAACTGAGGTTGATAGTAAAGTTCAAACTCATGACGTTGAACAGCTTTTCTAATATCTGCCTCTAAAAGCAGTATATCTTGATACGATTCATTCATTTTAGGTGTGTAATACATATAACTGTTTCGACCATTCATTTTACAATAGTGAACAGCGACACTTGCATGGTGAATCAACTCTTCATCTGTCCACGCATCTATACCGTAGTAACTTAACCCCATAGATGAGGTGATGAAAAATTCGTGTCCTTTTATCGTGGTCGGCTGCTTGATCGCTTGTAGCAATTGTTTAGCAAGCCTTGTGACTTGTGTTTTAGATGCATCAATAATAATGCTGAATTCATCACCACCATAACGATACACAACACCTTTATCTTCAATAAAGTAATTAAGGCGTTTAGCCATCGTATCAATCACTTGATCCCCAATACCCTCACCTAATGTATCATTGATATATTTTAACCGATCAATATCACAATAAACGACCGCAAATCCGTTTGACGGTTTTCTACTTACTAAATGCTTTAAGTCATCCCTAAACTTACTTCGGTTAGGAAGTTGCGTTAGACTGTCATAATAAGCCAATTGTCTAACCTTTTTCTCCGCTTCTTCTAATGACGAAATATCAATCGTTGAACCCACGACTTCCATCACTTCATTCTTTTCATAAATCGGTGAAAGCATCGTATATAAAACGAGATCTTTAAAGTAATGTTTAAAAATGACTTCTTCACCTTCAAATGCTTGAGCAAAAAAGTGATCGATCGGCTCATAATTTTCATGAAAGAATACGTCATCAATCGTTTCGCCTTGATCACTATTCAATAACGATGTTAATTTGTGGGCTAGTTTTCCTTCAAACATTCTAAACCGATAAGCTTGTGTTTTTTTATGACGTTGTACACGAAACGTTAGATTCATTAATTGACTGAAAAGACGTCTGTAATCATCATCAAGTGCTTCGACTAGCTCTTGATCATCTTGTTTCACATCACTAATATCCGTTCTAAAAACGGTATAGGATGTATCGCCTTGTTGATCATTAGCATTCGGTATGATAATCGTACGGAACCAAAACATTTGTTTTGATTTTGAGGCGGTACAAATATCCCCTTTCCAAACCTTTTTCTGCCTAATCGTTTGCCACATTCCCTCATAAAATGCATCATCATGAACACCTGCATGTAAAATTCTGTAATGATGATACAATAATTCTTGAGGTTGATAGCCTAATTGTTCACAGAATGATTCATCAATATAAATAATATAACCATTATCATCAATCGTTAATACTTGGAACGCTTCGCTGATCATATCTTTTAGAACATCGTACTTATGTAAATGGTTTTTGAGATATTGATATAACTCGCCTGTTAGTTTGGATTTCATTTCTTCAGTAGGGTGATGATAAATTTTATCAAGAACGGCTTCTATTTGATTGTATTCTAACACTTGGGCAATGGTATCAGTTGTCATCATTTCACCTTTTTTAAAAGTATTTTATCAATCAGTAAGTTTTAGGTACATAACAAAAATAATTTCATTTTTTTACAAAAAATGCATTACTATTTATTATTCAACATCATGTTGATTCGTTCCTGCAATTCACTTGCAAGTTGCTGACTTTTTAAATTCGCATACTCTTCCTTATATATCGGCTTTCCGATTGATAATGTTAATTGAGTCGGTTTGATTTTATTACCATTTCTCTCATACATATTATGCGTCCCATTAATTGCAATCGGAATAATTGGAACCTCAGATCGCATCCCCACGCGTAAACTTCCAGGTTTAAAGGGCTTAAGTGATTGACCATCATTTCGCGTACCTTCTGGGAACAATACAATGGATTGACCGGATCTTAAACTTTCAATACTATCATCAATGACTTTAAGCGCCGCTCGTCTATTGGATCGATCAATGAATACACATTTCATTTGTTTCATCCAACTACTTATAATTGGAAGCTTTTTGATTTCTGCTTTTGCTATAAAGCCAATTGGTTTATCTAAATAACCTAGCAATAATAAGATATCAAATAAACTTTGATGATTGGCTACAAACAATACCGGTTGATCAATAAGATTCTCTTCACCTCTTACATTGACGTTGGATTTTGTTTTAATAATTACTTTTTGAGACACTTGAGCTGGTATGTGATAAATTTGACGTGCTTTGTCAGAATAAGAATCGTCAGGTATTTTTTTGACTTTCCATAACTTAGGGATTGTTAATATAACAATCCACGTAGCATATATGTATATACCTAATGTTTTCATCTTTTTTTCTCTCCTTATCATTCAAACGTACCCTCTATTATAACGGATTTTAACAATTCTTTCGACAAATTTTATTCATTTTGTGAAACTACTCACGTAAATCTATATCTAGCACGAGCCCTTATAAATACGCAAAAATGTTTCAGGTGGTACTTTTTACTTTTGCATTCATTTTTTAAAGCGTGCTATACTATCTTACACTGTCAGTTGAAGTTAACATCAACGAGTAACATTGATAAATTATTGGAGGATAACCATGTTTAACCATACAGCAATAGGAATTGACTTAGGAACAGCGAATATTTTAGTGTACACAAAACAAAAAGGAATTGTATTTAATGAACCTTCTGTCGTTGCCATAGACACACGAAACAATCAACTTGTCGCCATTGGACAAGAAGCCAAGGATATGATCGGAAAGACCCCTCAACACATCGCTTCAATTCGCCCATTAAGAGAAGGTGTCATCGCTGATTATGATGTGGCTGCGCAAATGTTAAGCGCCATATTAAAAAAGGTCGGGAAAAAAATTGGCACTTCTTTAAGAAAACCCATTGTCATTGTGTGCGCACCAACTGGTAGCACAGCTGTTGAAAAAAGAGCGATTGAAAATGCTATTCAAAATTTTGGTGTGAAAGATGTCCATTTAATCGAAGAACCGGTCGCTGCAGCGATTGGAGCCGGACTACCCATTGCTGAACCAATCAGCAATACAATCGTTGATATTGGGGGCGGAACGAGTGAAGTCGCGATCATTTCTTACGGAGGAATCGTAACATCCCGCTCCATTCGAACAGCTGGTGATAAAATGGATGAGGAAATTGTGCATTTTATCCGTCAAAAACATAACGTACTGATTGGCTACCAAACGGCTGAACGTATTAAACAAGAAATTGGCTATGCCCCTGTTGAACATGATCCCTTATCAATTGAAGTAAGCGGACGTGATTTAGTTTCAGGACTTCCAAAAGAAATTACGATAACATCAAATGATGTTCAAAAAGCAATTCGTGAAGCTTTAGAGAATATCGCATCAACCATTCATGCAACACTTGAAGATTGTCCACCAGAATTAAGTGGGGATATTGTTGATCAAGGTATTACGTTAGCGGGTGGTGGCGCCTTATTACACGGTATTGTGGAGTGGCTAAAAAATGAGCTGCATGTTCCTGTTAGAGTAGCTGAAGATCCTCTTAATGCTATCGCCATCGGAACTGCAGAATCTGTTAAGCAAGTCGATAAATATAAAAAGCTTGGGAAATAATCCCAAGCTTTTTCCTTATAGATTTACGGTTAGTACTTCTGTTTCGCCCTTAACAACCGTTTGAGCATCTTTTGCATCAATTGACGCTACTTCACTTGTAATGACTAACGGTGTAATGGTTTTAGCTTTTTCTGAAATGGCATCTAAGTCTGCAGTGATTAATTTATCACCAGCTTTTACTTCATCACCTTGTTTAACGTGTGCTTCGAACCCTTCACCGTCTAACATAACCGTATCTAAACCGATATGAATTAAGTATTCAACACCTGCTTTTGATTTAATACCTATAGCATGCAATGTCGGGAATAAGTTAACAATTTCCCCACTTACGGGTGCTACAAATTCACCTTCTGTTGGTTTAAATGCAATACCGTCACCCATCATTTTCTCTGAAAAAGTTGGATCTGGTACTTCTGTAATAGCAACCATTTCTCCTGTAACAGGGGCTACAAGTACTTCGTTTTCGATCTTTTCTTCTTTACCAAATAATTTTTTAAACATATTTTTTACCTCCCAAAAGTTCTTTCTAAGATGTGTATACCCACATTTTCATATTATAAAGCAAATTATGATAAATTCATATTGATTTCATTTAAGTTTTGTTTCAAATTGACGAGTTCTTCTTTTGATAAAGTGATCCCTTTGCCCATCTTTTCATGATCAGGTGACCAGTCTCTGATATCATATTTTGGTTCTCGATTATTCCAACTAACGAGATTTAATTCTTTCGTCCAACCAGATGCCGATGTTGATAAACAGGCGATTTCCTCAATGATTTCATACTGAATGGATGCCATATCCTTATCCCCCCTATTTTATTGACCATTGATCAAGTGTATCGATCGTATAGGTCGGTTGTTCATCAATTGATGATAAGTCATCTGGAGTCGTGACACCGGAGAAGACGAGCAACGAATCAATACCTGCTCTTATACCAGCTAATATGTCAGTATAATAATTATCGCCAACCATTACTGTTTCCGATTTTTCAGTTCCTAATACATCCATCGCTTGATCAACAATGATCGATTCCGGTTTGCCAACAAAAATTGGCTTAACACCTGTTGTCACAGACAATACTGATATTAAAGAGCCTGCACCTGGTAAAAATCCTCGTTCACTCGGCAAGGCCACATCTCCATTTGTAGCGATAAACTTAGCGCCATTTCGAATAGCGAGTGCGCCTGTTGCTAATTTTTCATAAGTGATGCCACGATCAAGCCCCATAACAACATAATCTATATTTTGATCAGTTACAATTAGCCCCGCTTGTTTTAATGCAAAATCTAACCCCTCTTCACCGATCGGATAAACACGAGCACCTGGAGACATCTCACTAATGTAAGTGGCGGTCGCCATGCTTGTTGTAAATACATCTTTTTCTTTTGCATCGATACCCATATCTCTAAGTTTATTCGCTACATCTTTAGGATGCTTCGTTGAATTATTCGTTAAAAACAAATAAGGAATTGATTCTTCATTCAACTGTTTAACAAATTGAACGGCTTCTGGTATTTTTTCGGTACCATTATAAACGGTGCCGTCTAAATCAATTAAATATCCACTGTACTTTTTCATCCTTAACCTCCATTAAAGTTTTAAAACTATTTGTTATTTTCTGAATACGTGATAATATAGTAGGTATAGCTAAAACGCATTATAACTTTTATTCGCGTAAAATGTAAAATAGTTTATAAAAAAGTGGTATAGTGGTATCTTTATAAAGACGATCACGAACACTTTTTTAAAAATTTTATATTAAAAAAGAGAGGTAGTATATGTCCATGACACAGCAAACACCGAGAGCAGTCATTGTTATTTTCGGAGCAACTGGGGACTTAGCAAACCGCAAATTATACCCATCCTTATACCGATTATATCGCAATAACAAATTATCCAAACATTTTGCGGTCGTAGGAGTGGCAAGACGCCCACTTACAAACGAAGATTTTAGAAACAATGTTAAAAAATCAATTGAATCATTTAAAGACGATCCAATTGACCATGATGAATTCGCGTCACACTTTCATTATAACCCATTTGATGCTCAACACTTATCAGAGTATCAAAAACTTGATCGATTCATTTCTGAACTCGATCAAACACACGATGCGGGAGAAAATCGCTTATTTTATATGGCGATGGCTCCTGAATTTTTCGGTCCAATCGCAGCGAATTTAAAATCACAAGGACTGACAGATAACAAAGGTTGGTCACGTCTTGTGATCGAAAAACCATTCGGTCACAATTATGAAACAGCTAAAGAATTAAACGAACAAATTGGTCAAGCATTTTCTGAGGATCAGATTTATCGTATCGACCATTATCTAGGGAAACAAATGGTTCAAAATATTGAAATTGTTCGTTTTGCAAATGCTTTGTTTGAGCCTTTATGGAACAACCAGTACATTGCTAACGTGCAAGTCACATCAAGTGAAGTATTAGGTGTTGAAGATCGTGGCCGTTACTATGACGGTTCAGGGGCTCTTAGAGACATGGTACAAAATCACATGCTTCAAATGGTCTCATTGCTTGCGATGGAACCACCTGCAACACTTAACCCTGATGAAGTACGTTATGAAAAGGTAAAAGTATTAAGAAGTTTACGCAATCTTCAACCAGAAGATGTAAACGATTATTTTGTTCGTGGTCAATATGATGCGGGTGAAATTGATGGAGAATATGCTGATCGCTATCGTGATAGCAAAGGTGTTGAATCAGATTCAAATACTGAAACTTTCGTAGCTGGTAAGTTTATGATTGATAACTTCCGTTGGGCTGGCGTGCCGTTTTATATCCGAACTGGAAAACGCATGGCTAAAAAGTCAACCGAAATCGTTGTTCAATTTAAAGACCTACCGATTAACCTTTATAAGGAAAAGGGAGACACGATTGACCCTAACTTGCTCGTTATTCGTGTCCAACCAGATGAAGGAATTACCCTTCATTTGAATGCAAAGAAAACTGCTTATGAAACGATCAGTACACCTATTTCTATGCATTATGACAAAAATGATGAAAAAGCAGAAAGTCCTGATGCTTATGAGAAATTATTAAACGATTGTTTACACGGCGATTCAACTAGTTTTGTTCACTCTGATGAAGTGTCATTATCTTGGAAATACATTGACACTATTTCAGAAGCTTGGGAGAAAGAAAAAGCTGACTTCCCTAACTACAAATCGGGTACGTATGGTCCAGCTGATTCTGATGAGTTACTAAAAAAAGATGGATTCCAATGGTGGAATGTTGTCAATTAAAACAAAAAACGATAAAAACACAGGCTTTCCAAAACGGAAGCTTGTGTTTTTGGTTGTACAATAATGAAACAAAAAGCTTGACTCCAAACATACAGGAGTCAAGCTTTTTAACGTTTTTATTCCATCCACTCTGTGTGGAATGTACCTTCTTTATCAACACGTTGATATGTGTGAGCACCAAAGTAGTCACGTTGTGCTTGTAGTAAGTTCGCTGGTAAGCGCTCTGTACGATAGCTATCGTAATAAGCAAGGGCACTAGCAAACCCAGGAACAGGAATACCGCGTTCCATCGCAATAGTTACAACTTTACGTAGTGATGACTGATATTTTTCTACAATCTCTTTGAAGTAATCATCCAACATTAAATTCGCTAAGTCTGGATTTACATCATAAGCTTGCTTAATCTTCTGCAAGAATTGAGCACGGATGATACAACCGCCTCTCCAAATCATGGAGATCGCACCATAATCAAGGTTCCAATCATATTCTTCAGATGCAGCACGCATTTGAGCGAATCCTTGTGCATATGATGTGATCTTACTCATATAAAGCGCCTCACGAATCGCTTCAATTAATTCATCTTTATCGCCATCATAAGGCTCTTCTTCAATCGCAGGACCACTTAATACGTCACTTGCTTTAACACGCTCGTCTTTCATTGCAGAAATAAAGCGTGCAAAAACAGATTCTGTAATAACAGGAAGTGGCACACCTAAGTCTAATGAACTTTGGCTCGTCCATTTTCCAGTCCCTTTTTGGCCTGCTGTATCTAAAATAACATCAACCATTGGTTTACCTGTTTCTTCATCTTTTTTCGTAAAGATATCTGCAGTAATTTCAATCAAATAACTATCAAGCTCACCTTGATTCCATTCAGCGAACACTTTATGAAGTTCATCTGTCGATAAACCAAGAATACGTTTCATCATGAAGTATGCTTCACTGATCAATTGCATATCGCCATACTCAATACCGTTATGCACCATTTTGACATAGTGACCAGCACCATTTGGTCCCATATAAGTCACACAAGGCTCGCCATCAACTTTTGCTGAAATAGCTTCAAAGATAGGCGCTACACGTTCATAAGCTGTCTTTTGACCACCCGGCATAATAGATGGGCCTTTAAGTGCTCCTTCTTCACCACCTGAAACACCCGTTCCAATAAAGTGAATACCTGAAGCATCTAATTCTTTATTACGACGGATCGTATCTTGATAGAATGTATTACCACCATCAATAATGATATCTTCATCATCTAAAAGGGGTTTTAACGTTTCAATCGTTTTATCTGTTGCAGGTCCTGCTTTGACCATTAACATGATTTTACGAGGTTTTTCGAGTGAGTTAACAAATTCTTCAATGGTCTCGGCCCCTAAGAAATTTTTCCCCTTTGCTTCATTCGCCAAAAAGTCTTCTGTCTTTTTGTACGTACGGTTAAAAACAGCTACTGAATAACCTCTGCTCTCAACATTTAAAGCAAGGTTTTTCCCCATAACCGCTAAACCTATAACACCAAACTGCTGTTTTCCCATATTTTTTAGCTCCTTTTTGTATGTAATTCTATTTCTATCATACGTGTAATTGACACATTTCGCAACTTTCGAAGCTCTTTATACACGTCACTCTATACTAAATTATAACAGAATACGCTAGGATGCAAATGAATTTTTAGAAAAATGCAATTATTTGAACAATCCTTTATCTTGTGCCCATAAACTTTCAATTGCATAAGCGGCACCCTCTTGATGTAAGGATTTCGTTATATAATTTGCTTTTTCTTTCACTTCATCTTGGCCATTTCCCATTGCTACTCCGATGCCAGCACTCTCAATCATCTTTATATCATTCATACTATCACCAATAGCCATCACAGCATCAAATTCGATTCCCTTTGATTTAATTAATCGCTCAATTGCAGCTTTTTTATGGGTTCCTTTTCGATTTAACTCCATATTTTTTAAACTCGAATTACTTAATTCAATCGTTGGCATTTGAGCGAATTGCGCTCTCATTTTTTCGCGTTGTTGATCATCTTCTACATGGAATCCAAATTTAATCCAAGTATGCTCCAAATAGTTGTCTGGTAACTCACCTCTGTATATTCGTTCATCTGAGACAAGCCAATGATATGTTTCATTTTGTTGGTGAATCTTTATAATTTCTTTCACAGTCTCTTCATCAATAGCAGCACGTTCAATCAGTTCACCATCTCGCGTCCATATTTCCCCACCGTTCAATGTGATCATATAATCAACTTGTAATTGTTCAGCAATTGCTAAACTCGTTGAACGATGTCTACCTGTTGCAATGACAACTTCAATCCCCTGTTCTCTTGCATCGTTAACGGCCTTAATCATACGATCTGAGACGTAACGCTCTCCGTGATCAACGAGTGTACCATCGAGATCGAGTGCAATCCATTTAATGTTATTTATCAAAACTCATCCCCCCTAAACTAATCTTCTCTACTATATCATGCTCGTCTTTATTATTGAATCCCATATACATTCTCTAATGACTTGACATTTTTGTCGTTATAAGAGATAATGTTCATTGAGCTTCAAATTGGAGCAAAGGTAAAATGATGGCATCCGCCAAATGTTTTTCAAAAAATTTTGAAACGGAACTAGAAATTAATCGAAAAAAAGCACAACAACTAAGTGTTTAATGAGAAAGACTTATTCACACTGGATCGACTTTGGAGTCGTAAGGATGTAGGAGAGGTAGGGCTTACATCGTTTAGGTTAAAAACATTCCAGGTGGACATACCGCGGCACAATGATGATAAATTAAATCATTGTATAACAAACAAACTTAATAAAAGAAGTTTTACTTTTGCAAGACTCATAATAGAGGGTACTTTTCACCATGAAAAGTACCCTCTTTCCAATTTATCGCATCAACGTACCACCTGATATTTTTACAGATTCCCCTACAATATTGTCACAAGCGTCAGTTAGTAAATAACCAATTGTATTCGCTACTTCCAACGTCGTTGTCAATCGCCCTGAAGGAATCTTTTTCTTCGTTTCTTCTATTAATGTTTCATAAGACTTCCCTTGTTGCTTAGCTTGTTTTTCTAAAATTTGTGCAGCCATACTTGTATCAACAAAACCTGGACAGACAGCATTCACCCTAATACGATGTTTAATCGCTTCATATGCCATGGATTGTGTCCACCCGATCATCGCAAATTTAGAAGCTGCATAAGCTGTATTTCCAGCTGTTCCTCTTAACCCTGATAGTGAAGCAACGTTTACGATATTCCCAGCACCTTGTTCTATCATCTTTTGATAAATAGGTTGGGTAAGGCGTAATGCACTAAAATAATTTACATCCATAATCATTTCTGCTTCTTTTGGATCAAGCTCATCTACTTGACCACCACCTGTTATACCAGCATTGTTCACTAAATCCGTAATCGATCCAAGCGTTGACTCTGCATCAGCGATCAACTGCTCACGGTCTAACTGTTTTGTAATATCAGCTATGTGTGTATAAATAGAATGATTTGATGTAACCGTCTCAAGCTCTTTTTGCAAACTCCTAAGTTTTGATTCATTGCGTCCAGTAATGGTCACTTTAGCACCCATTGATGCCAAAACTTTAGCCGTTTCAGAACCAATTTCACCTGTCGCGCCTGTGATCAACACATGATGATTTGCTAATGCTTCATTTGAAAATACACTCACCTTTTCAACACACTCCTTAAAAATCGTTTTAATAAATATTTCCTTTTACAGGTCGCGTTAAACCTTCATTGTTGGGAAAAGTTTATATTGACGGGCGTTGAAAATACTGGTACGATTTCTTTATTAGTTAAATAAAGAGCGATGATGATTATGGGTCACACTATAATAGGAGCTACTTCTGGAGAGTTCGTCTAGACGACACCGAAGGATTCACAATCTCAGGTAAAAGGACAGAAGACAACACGTATAATGATACATAATGTTGTCTTGAGATTGGGGAAAATAACCTCCAATCTTTTTTAATACGTATGAAAAGAAATAACTAAATAATTATTGAGGTGAAGAAAATGAAAAAAAGAGCCGTTGTAACCGTAGTAGGAAAGGATCAAGTCGGAATTATCGCACGTGTTACCAATGTGTTAGCAGATTATAAAATGAATATTCATGACATTAGCCAAACGATCCTACAAGACTATTTCACGATGATGATGATTGTTGATACAGCTGAAGAAGATCAAATTGATGCATTGCTAAAAACATTTGAAACAATTGAAACTGAAATGAACTTAACGATTAGCATACAACTTGAAGATGTCTTTCAAGCGATGCACCGTATTTAAGGAGGCCTAATGATATGACAATTGCACATGGAGAAATTCAAGAAACCATTCGTATGGTGCAAATGGAAAGTTTAGATATACGAACAGTCACAATGGGGATCAGTTTAAAGAATTGTGCATCCCACGATTTTGAGACCGTTAAAACAAGCGTTTATAACAAAATCGTAAACTATGCCGGACAGCTAAAACCTGTTGCAGAACGCGTTGAAAAAGAATACGGTATTCCGATTGTCAATAAACGAATTGCGATTACACCTATTGCTGAAATATTGGGTGATGCTTCTGTTGAGCAAGCGATTGAGCTTGCTGACGTATTAGACCAAGCAGCCGAAACAGTAGGTGTTGATTTTATCGGAGGTTATTCAGCTCTTGTACATAAAGGCATGACTAAGAGTGATGAAACATTATTAGAGGCGCTTCCTAAAGCATTAGCATCAACGAATCGCGTCTGTGGATCGGTATCAATCGGTACAACACGCACAGGCATTAATATGGATGCTGTTGGTAAATTAGGTGAAGTCATTAAAGACACTGCTGAATTAACGAAACATGATAACAGTATTGGCTGTGCGAAATTCGTAGCTTTTTGTAATCCTGTTGAAGATAACCCGTTTATGGCTGGTGCTTTCCATGGTGCTGGTGAAGGAGAAGCGGTTGTTAGTGTTGGTGTAAGTGGACCTGGTGTTGTATTAAATGCACTCAAACGCTATCCTGACGCTGACTTAGGTGAAGTCGCAGATGTGATTAAAAAAACAGCTTTCAAAATCACACGTGCTGGTGAGTTATTAGGTCGTGTCGTGAGTGATCGATTAAACGTACCCTTCGGTATTATGGATCTCTCTCTTGCACCGACAAATGCAATGAATGATAGTGTTGCCGAAATTTTAGAAGAAATCGGACTTGAAAGTGTTGGTACACATGGAACGATCGCAGCACTTGCACTGATGAATGACGCTGTTAAAAAAGGTGGTGCCATGGCGAGTTCTTATGTTGGGGGCCTTAGTGGTGCTTTTATTCCCGTTAGTGAAGATAATGGTATGATTCGAGGAATTGAAGATCAATCGCTTAGTCTCGATAAACTAGAAGCGATGACCTGTGTCTGCTCAGTTGGTTTAGATATGATCGCTGTTTCAGGTGACGCATCACCTGAAACGCTTGCTGCGATTATAGCTGATGAAGCGGCAATCGGTATGATTAACAAAAAAACAACAGCCGTGCGCGTCATTCCAGTTATCGGTAAAGAAGAGGGCGAAATTGTAGAATTCGGTGGCTTACTAGGTCGCGCGCCAATCATAGGCGTTAAACCGTTTAGCTCAGATAAAATGATTAAACGAGGCGGAAGAATTCCAGCACCGCTTCAGTCACTTATAAATTAATGATAGAAAAATCCCATTCACGCTAATCAACGTGAATGGGATTTTTTAATCTCTATTGTCTATTTCATATGTCTTAAGTTGTTGTAGAACGACTTCTCACTACAGCATCAAAATAAATCACAGCATAACCTACCATGAAAACAGCGTAAGAAAGAATCAAAAAACCGAAGCTTATAATTGAATACAATATACTAAATCCGATTACAACAATAAGAAAGTCAGCAGCTAAACGGATAATACCTGTTAAAATAAGTAAGGTTAAGAATAACCAAAATAAAAGCCAGGATCTCTTTTGAGTTATTCTAAAACTTTCACCTAACCCTGGTGCTACCTTATGAAATGTAACAACGGCAAGGCTCAAACCCCAACGAGCAAATAATAGTCCAATTAACACAAGCGCCACAACCATAAGAATGATACTTAAAATAATGGGATACACCGTTTCTGAAACAAGAGCAATTGTAATGCTAATTGAAAAAATGATAAGGGGTGCTATTAAAAAAAGGAATGCTAAAACACCTAATAATAAGTATGTTCCAACCAATGGCCAAAAGCGTTTGAAGGCATTTTTAATAATCATTGAAATATCATACGTTTCATTATCCATTATTTGTTTAACCATAATCAATACAGATGCAATCGCAAGAGGATAAATAAAAACCTCCAATAAATTAATGGCTAAACTACTGAAAAACTCACCAGGTAAAAAGAACTCACCATTATTTTCAATCATATTTAATAGTTGCTCGTTTATTGCGTTATTTTCGGTACCTGAAGTAAAAAACGGGCGCCCTGATATGAACTGAGTTACGATTTGAATCAAAAGGATCGGACTAAATAAAATAAATAATAGCTTGAGTAAAGATCCAAAATGCTTTTTCACAATATAAAAAGTCAAATCAATAATTTCTCCGAATTTCTTCGGTCGTTCAAACAATTGTTCCATACTATCTCCCTCCACAATCAATCTTTTCTTCATTTTAACATGTTCCAAGTAAAATAATAGAAAAATCTGTTATAAGTTTATGTCCAAAATAACCTCATCATGTTTTTAATGGTTCATTCGTTCTAACCTAAAAAACCCTTCAAGTGTTCAATTAAACACTTGAAGGGTTAAACTAAAAAGGCTATCTGAGTTAAGTTAATTCAAACATACCTGCTGAAAGCTGATAATACTTCCCGCCTTGTTCAATTAATTGATCATGATCTCCACGCTCAATAATTTCACCGTGCTCTAATACCATAATGGCATTGGCTGATCGAACGGTTGATAAGCGGTGTGCAATGATAAATGAAGTTTTTCCCTCCATCAATCGATCCATACCTTTTTGAATCAGAGTTTCTGTTCTGGTATCGATCGATGATGTTGCCTCATCTAAAATTAAAATAGGCGTTCTTGCAATAGCAGCTCGTGCAATGGCTAACAGTTGACGTTGACCTTGTGATAAGTTTCCACCGTCTGATTTTAATACGGTTTGATAGCCATGCTCAAGCTGACGAATAAAGAAGTCAGCATTTGCGAGTTTTGCCGCTTCCACTACCTCTTCGTCTGTTGCATCCAAGCGTCCATAGCGAATGTTTTCCATGACTGTCCCCGTGAAAAGGTGCGTATCTTGTAACACCATTGATAAAGAGCGTCTTAGATCTTTTTTCTGTATTTTATTGATCTCAATACCGTCAATACTTATATTGCCACCCGGAACATCATAAAAGCGATTAATTAGATTGGTAATGGTCGTTTTACCTGCACCTGTAGAACCGACAAACGCTATCTTTTGACCAGGTTTTGCGTATAATGAAATATCGTTCAATACGGTTTTATTTTCTTCATACCCAAACGTCACCTGGTCGAATACAACCTTACCTAAAACAGGTGTATAATGAACAGAGCCATCTTCTCGTAACTCTTTCCAAGCAAATTTTCCTGTACGATCATCTGTTTCTATAATCTGACCTGAGGCATCTTGATCAATCGGTACCATCGTAATATGTCCCTGATCTCGTTCAGGCTCCTCATCAATCACTTTAAATATTCGCTCAGCACCTGCGAGTGATGTTAACACAGCATTCATTTGCTGAGAGATTTGTGTGATCGGCTGTGAGAACGTACGTGTAAATTGAAGGAACGCGACCACCGTACCAATTGTTAATGCTTGCGTAATCGCAAGTAATCCTCCAACCATCGCGGTTATCGCATATAGCACATACGATAAGTTCCCCATAATTGGCATTAATATATTGGCAAATATATTAGCTTTTGTTGCATTATCTTGTAGTTGTTCATTTAACTCTTTAAATTCATCGATCACTTTATCTTGTCTAGAAAAGACTTTAATGACTTTTTGACCTTCAATCATCTCTTCTATATAACCATTTACACGTCCTAATTCTTGTTGTTGCTTAACGAAGTAATTCGCACTTTTACCACCAATTTTCTTCACTGATAAAAGCATGATCGCTAGCATAATGACAACAATGATCGTCAATTGCCAACTAAAGATAATCATCATCGTGAACACACCGACAACTGTTATGAGTGACATAAAAAATCCTGTCACACTGTTGGATAGCACTTGTCTTAATGTATCAATATCATTTGTATACAGACTCATAGAGTCACCATGCGTATGCGTATCGTAATATTTAATCGGTAGTTTTTCCATCTTTTTAAACAAGTCAACACGTATTTTATAAAGCGTTCGAGTTGACACACCGACCATTAAACGGCTAAATACATAAGTCGATACAGCACCCGTCACATATATAATTGAAACGAGTCCGATGACTTGAATGAAATCTGTCATTAATTCTTGATCGTAACTTTCTGCTAGTGGCGCAAGATACGTATCAATAATGACTTGTAAAAATGATATACCAATCACATTAGCTAACGAGCTAAAGATAATCGCAATCATTACAATAAGCAAAATCCATTTATCATCTTTCATATAGCTTGCAATACGTCTAGTTGTTGACCAAAGGTTCGTGGGTTTCCCCATTCCTTTTGGACCACCCATAGGACCACCGATCGGTTTTCTTGGTTGACTACTCATTTATGCCACCTCCCTTGCTCTGTGACTCATAAATTTCTTGATAAATCGTATTTGATTTCAATAAATTATCGTGTGTATCAAAGCCATTAATCTTTCCATCTTCTAAGACAATAATTTTATCTGCATCAGAGACAGACGTGATGCGTTGTGCGATAATCAATGTTGTCACATCATTTAAATGTTCCCTGAATACTTCACGAATCGCGGCATCAGTTGCCGTATCAACTGCGCTCGTTGAATCGTCTAATATAACAATTTTCGGTTGTTTTAAAAGCGCGCGCGCAATCGTCAATCGTTGTTTCTGTCCACCTGAGACATTCACACCACCTTGACCAAGTTCTGTATCATAGCCATCTGGAAATGCCGTAATAAAATCATGTGCTTGAGCAGCTTTGGCTGCCTCTATGACTTCTTCATCCGTCGCTTCTTCATTTCCCCACTTTAAGTTCTCTTTAATCGTACCTGTAAATAACACATTATTTTGTAAAACCATCGCAACGTGGTCACGTAATGTATTTAATTTGTACTGCGTCACATTTCGACCTGCCACATGCACTTCTCCGCTTTGAACGTCATATAAACGCGGGATCAATTGAACTAACGTCGATTTAGAAGAACCTGTTCCTCCAATGATCCCAACTGTTTCCCCCGATTTAATAGATAAATTGACATGATTCAAAACAGCATGTTCAGCATCATCTGAATAACTAAAGCTAACATCTTTAAATTCAATGTCACCATTTTCAGGCTTTAATTGTGGATCGGCATCACCGTCATCCAAAACAGGCTTCTCTTCAAGTCCTTCAACGATTCTTGAGAATGAAGCTCTTGATATAATGAGCATAATAAACACCATAGAAAGCATCATTAATGAAATAAGTACTTGCATAATGTACATAATGAAACTAGAAAGCTCCCCAATATTAAAGGTACCTTCAATAACCATATTCCCACCAAACCATAAGATCGCCACAACACTTGTATAAATGGTCATCTGCATGATTGGCATATTCAATACGACCAATTTTTCTGCATTTAATTGTGCGTCTTTGACACGTTTGGCATTATCTACAAATTTCTCTTCTTCATGATCTTCACGGACGAATGCTTTAACGACTCGAATATTAACAATAAAATCTTGAACTTTCTCATTTAAAGAATCATATTTTTCTAACATATCAAGAAAACGAGGGTGGGCAAATTTCCCAATTAAGTAAAGGGCTGTACCCAAAACTGGAATAGAAAAAATAAAAACAGTCGACAACTGCGGGTTGATCGATACTGCCATAATCGTCGCACCGATTAACATAACTGGTGCTCTTACAGCCATTCGAATCACCATCATAAATGAATTTTGTGTATTCGTAACGTCTGTCGTTAATCGTGTCACTAGAGATGCTGTTGTGAATTTATCAACATTTGCAAATGAATAGGTCTGAATTTTTTTAAACAATCCTTCACGAATATTCTTCGCAAACCCCATCCCAGCTATTGCTGCATACCGACCACTTAACGCACCAAATATTAATGCAATAATAGCCATCAAAACCATGAGTGACCCCATTTGAATTGTATAGGTCATGCCACCGTCACCTAGAATACCGTAATCAACAATTCTTGCCATCATAAACGGTATCATAAGCTCAAGCGCCACTTCGATCGTGATCATCACAGGTGCAAGAATCGTTTCAAGCTTATATTCCCCTATGAAAGGTAATAATTTCTTTATCATACTGACTAACCTCCACTTTCCATCTATTCCTTGTTTTGATTTAAGTTATCTAAAAACACTTTTAAGTGATCGATGGTTTGATCAATGTCACCTTGAGACAAACCTTTAAATAACTTCGCTTCTATTTCATCCTTATGTCCCATAAATTGCTTTAAAACGTCTACACCATCATCTGTTAAATGAATGAACTTGTTCCTTCCATCGACTTCACTCTTCACTCGTTTAACAAATCCTTTTTCTTCTAGACGGTTAATTAATCCCGTCACCGTCGGATTTGTTAGTTGGAAATGATTTTCAATATCTTTTTGATTAACTTCTTTATTGTGATATTGACATCCTCCTAAATAGAGCAAAAGATCTCCTTGGGAAGCTGTTATGTTTTGGTGTTCAAAGTAATTATTTTTTTCACGTTCTAAAGCGAAATACACAAGACGTATGTAAAGAATCATATCATCTGGCATGCATAAATCCTCCTCGCTATATATACATAGCATGCTATCTATTATCCGTATTCTTACTTTCTTTGTCAATAAAAAAACTTTAAAGAACTTATCAAAAAAATAAGCTCTTTAAAGTTTCACCTTTTGACCTATAGGTAATAAGCGGCTGTTTAGTTGATGACCAATTTGATCAGTCTTGGCTACTACTAATTGATGTTTTAAAATAAACGGTTCCATTAATTCAATTAACCGATCAGTGGAATATTCTGTTTCAAGTTCAGTGAACGTACCTAACAACACACCGCTTACTTCTTCAAAATAACCCATTTGATCCAACTGGTTGAAAAAACTAGCGATTCGATTAGGCTGACCGCTTCTGCTTTCCAAAAATAACATTTTCCCTTTGGAATCTGGCATATACGGTGTACCCGCTAATTTTAAAAAACATCGAATATTACCACCCATTACCGTGCCTTCTAATTGATCACCATTAATAAAATGATAATCAAATGTTGGCTTTAACATAGTCTGGTTCAACACGTTTAAAAAGTCAGATGACGGGATCTCGCTTGCCTCTTGTGCTAAGTGCAGCGCTTGGAAGTGATAAGTCATTATATCTGCTTTGTGATAAAGTGCATTCAATAGAACGCTCACATCGCTATAACCAAAAAACGGTTTAGGGTGCTTTCTGATTTTATCAAAATCCAGATAAGGTAAGATTTCATTTGCACTATCACCACCGGATAAATCAAAAATCGCAGCAATTTGATCATCGATAAATAAATTCATTAATTCTCTAGCACGAACTTCAGGTGGGGCACTCCAGTAATGAGAGGGTTCTCTTTTAAAAGCATTTGATTGGACAATATTTAGTCCTGCTTTGTGAAAATAGTCTTTTAAAAGGTCAACTTGTTCTAATGCTTGCTCTGACTTCCCATCAGAACAGGCAATCCACCCAACACGATCTCCCTTTTTCAACATCCTATCACCTCAACTAACACCTAATGCTTCTCTAGCCATTTGTTTGTATTCTTCTAAATCTGATATCTTGGCAAATTCAGCAATCGCAATCGGAAAAGCCGCTTCAGTTTCGATAATATGTTGTTTCATCTTCAGCCATGTATAACCACCCACAGCTCGATAAGCTTCTATTAAACGGTCTAAGCTATCTTCTCCGAATAATGTGTAATAGACAGAGAAATCCATTGCAGGATCAGATATTTTAGCCTCGGTCCAATCAATAAGTGCTGTCACATTGGCATCTTGATCAATTAAAATATGTCCCGCATGCGCATCTCCATGAATTAGAACCGTTTGTTTCGGCCATAAAGATTCGTCATCAAGCCAATTCATCCACCTTTGCCATAGGGCTTCACTTACACCGAATTCATCTTTAACGGCTTGCATACGTTTTTTAAAATGTGGGCGAAGTTCATCCGCTGTCACAATTTCTATATCCGTATCTTCAAAATCTTTTGATTCAAGTTGATGCAGCTCTGCCAAAGCTTCTGCAAACGTTTGATGAAAATTATCAGGGAGGTTCGTCGGATCAATTGTCCACTCATATGCTTGCTTTTCAATATCGATCGTACCAACAGGAACACCCGATAATTTCGGATAAGCAATCAAATCCTCTGAATAGATCAACCAGTCGGGCGCGTTAAAGGTTGTGACATAACGATTAACAATATCCAATACTTGCTTTTCAACTTTCGTTCGTTCGATCACGTCGTCGCGTCTTGGCATTCTGAATACCCAATCAACCTTTTCTGTATCCACAACAAATGCGACCAAAAAATCGACCCCTGATTGGTCAATAATAATGTGATCAGGGTCAATCGATACGTCATGTTTTTCAGCTAACGCCAACACCTTTTCTTTTTCATTCATGACCAGAATCCCCTTCTGCTTTGATTTCTTTCACACGGCCTACTTCACCCGTTTCTAACATCACTTTAATCCCATGAGGGTGGCTCGGTGAATTTGTTAAAATCTTTTTCACTCGACCTTCAGTTAGATTCCCCGTTCTTTGATCGTTCTTTTTAACAACAGCTACGGATTGTCCAATTTTAATTTGTCTTCGTGTTTTACCGTCCATAAATATTACACCTCTTCAATCATAGCCTTTATCAAACTGGATTAAGCTGTAGCCAATCCTTTAACCGGTCCACATGATCTTCTGCAGATTGGTAGCCAGCTCGATGTAATCCATTTAACTTTTCAGCATCTTTTTCAGCTCTTCCAACTTGTTCTTCACCTTTCGGACGAATAACAAGTGCATGTCCATTTTCTTCTAACTCATCAATATAATCAAGTGTATCATTATAGATTTGATGGCGTCTCTCTAATGCTTTTACGAGTTCCTTATACTTCGGATAAATAAGACGCGCTGTCATACGAGCTCGAAAAGGTTTCTTCCGGTAACCCTTAGGTCTTGTCAAAATAATGACATGACGTTCATTACCATCTTCAATTGATTTCTGTATAGGGATTGGATCAGCAATACCGCCATCAAGTAATGTATGAGAACCTAGATTAACAGGTTTACCGACTAACGGCAAGCTGCTAGAGGCACGTACTGCTTCAATTATTTGTTTGGATTCCGACTCCTCAAAATAAAGCGCCTCTCCTGTTTTGCAATCCGTTGTTGGAACAACTAAACGTTCTGCTCGCTGCTCAAACGTTTCAAAGTCAAAAGGCACAAGATCATTTGTAATGTCGTTAAATAAAAACTCCATGTTGAAGATCCCTTCGCCTCTTAGTAAATTCTTATAGTTAATATAACGAGGATCATTCGCATAATTAACATTGATATAGCGACTTCTGTCCTTTTGACGTGATAAATAAGATAAGGCATTACATGCTCCTGCTGAAACACCAATAACATATGGAAAATATAAATCGTGATCCATAAATCCATCCAAGACACCAGAGGTATAAACACCTCTCATGCCACCACCTTCTAATACTAATCCTGTATTTTCTAGCATGTACAACGCCTCCTACGTACTTGATAATTATTACCAATTATAACAGATTATTAAAACAAAAACGATCATTCTCTTACCATTCATCAAATGCATATTTGATGATCATATTGAATAGATATAGCTATGTTCATTTTAGAGAGGAGCGAATTAAAATGGAAAAGAACTACCCTTCATTTATTCATTTGATTGATAGTTATTTATATGAAACCTTGAAGCAATTAAACCAAAAAGAAGTCATTGTTCAAACGACTAAAGGGACGGTTAGCGGATATTTGAAAAAAGTGATGCCAGACCATATCGTTGTTTATTCTGGGGGATCTGATTTCCATATTCGGATCCAACAAATCGTTTGGGTGATACCGAAAAGATAGGAGGTTTGACATGTTTAAACGTGAAAACCGGTTGTTAATTGATTTGCCGATCCCGGAGCATGGAGATGCCAATGCAGCTGCGGCTGTTCAAGAATTACTCGGGGGTAAGTTCGGGGAAATGTCCACATTAAATAACTACATGTATCAATCTTTTAACTTTAGAAATAAACACAAACTTAAGCCCTTCTATGACTTAGTTGCTAGTATTACAGCAGAAGAATTTGGCCATGTTGAACTTGTCTCCACAGCGATTAACTTGTTATATAAAGGAACGACTTTTAACACTGGAGATCCTGATGTAACACCACTAAGAGAAGGCAAAGATAGCCGAAACACATACGGATTCATTCAAGCAGCTAATACATCACTGGCAATAGATTCAATGGGAAGTCCTTGGAGTGGCGATAACGTTTTTAGTAGTGGCAATTTAGTATTGGACCTCCTCCATAATTTCTTCTTAGAAGTAGGTGCTAGAACACACAAAATGCGTGTCTATCAAATGACTGAGCATGAAACAGCTCGGGAGATGATCGGCTATTTACTTGTTCGAGGCGGCACACATGTACTCGCTTATGCCAAAGCGATTGAAATTGCGACAGGAGTAGATGTTAAAAAGTTAGTTCCAATACCTGATTTATCAAATAGACGATTTGATTATGCTCGAAAGTTCGAAGACCAAGGATTGGGCAATATTCTCTATACATGGAATGATGTCGGTGATTATGTAGACATCAAACAAATTTGGAAAGGAAGAAACCCCGAAACGAATCAAAGGCTCGTCGTACAAGAAGGAGCACCAAAAGGCAGTAAGATCCCTGACTTAGAAGATTTACCTGAACAATTCGCACCGGGTATTGATCGTGATGATTACAAAAAAATCGCAAAACGATTATTAGAAAATCTCTAAACACTTCCTTTAGAAATGCTCATTAGTATAGGAATCGCCATCTGAACAAAATCTTCGGCTTTAGTTGACGAATCCTGTCGCCATTCAGTTAACATACCATGCAACCCGTGGCTTAATGCGACTGATTTTAACCGGTGAGATTGCTCACTTTCATGGGGAAAAACATCATTTAATAAGCGATAAAACTGATCAACCATTGTATCTTTAATCAATGCTTCGATTGTTGATTCAAACTGATCATAATTTTTTCTGCAATCATGCGAGAGTTTATCTTGAAAAGCCATCAACGCATAAAAGGTCTCTCTTAACATATCCTCGCTCACTTCATCATAAGCACTCAACTTATCAACCACACAAGCATTAAAATCTTCTTTAAAAGTCTGCTCAAATAAATCATATTTATCCTTAAAATGATAGTAAAATGTTG
Organism: Pelagirhabdus alkalitolerans; assembly: GCF_900096905.1. Taxonomy (GTDB): domain Bacteria; phylum Bacillota; class Bacilli; order Bacillales; family Amphibacillaceae; genus Pelagirhabdus; species Pelagirhabdus alkalitolerans. Next base: position 69,448 of record NZ_FMYI01000004.1, read on the forward strand.
CCCGGTTGATATTCGCCTGACTTGTAATATCTTTTACCGTAATAGCGTGTAAATCTTTTTGGGTCGACAAATCGAACAGCGCATTCATCATTAATTTTCTCGTCCGAATAATTCTTGGATCTTTAAGTTTTCTCATATCATCTGATGCCTCGTTTTTATACAGTTTTTTAGTTATGTTGTTTTTACAATTATTCCGATTAATTGTTGGTTGTCTCGAATTAAAAATGAATTACACTAAAAATTATACAGTAGATTGATGCGTTTTAAAAAAAATTCTGCTCAAACTAGGTCAATCTTTTGTATAAATAGAGAAGATACATGGGGGATGTAAGCATGACAAAATTATTAGTTGTAAAAGCAAATAATCGACCTTCAGATCAGGCGATTACAAGCAAGATGTACGATACGTTCATGGAAGAAATTAATCAATTTGATAACTTAACAGTTAAAACATATGACGTATACGAAGAAGACACGCCATTTTTAGGTCAAGAATTATTTAGCGCTTTTACAAAAATTGAAGCACATGAAGCATTAACAGACACAGAACAACGTCTCATCAATGCTAAACAAAAAGCAATGGATTTATTTGAAGAAGCAGATGTAATTGCATTTGCCTTTCCACTTTGGAATTTAACCATTCCTGCTAAACTCCAAACGTTTATTGATTACATCTTTTCAGCCGGATTTACATTTAACTACGCTGAAGATGGTGGCATGATCCAACTAATGCCTGAGAAAAAAATCATTTTATTAAATGCAAGAGGTGGTGTCTATTCAACAAGTGACATGTCACCTATGGAAATGGCTGTTAATTACATGAAGACAACTTTCGGTGGTGTCTTCGGAATGGATATGATCGGTGAAGTTATTATAGAAGGCCATAATGCTGATCCAAGCCAAGCTGAAACGATTATTCAAAAGGGTTTAGAAGATGTTAAGAAGGTTGCACAAACCCTACAACACTAAAATTAACAAAACGCATGGACATAATTAGAAGTCCGTGCGTTTTTTAAATACATAAAATGATTAAAAAAAGTTGCGTAAACGAACGCTTTGCTGACATTTCGGGCACTTCACTCGATGTTTTCCTCTTTTTCGCTTTAACCGTAAAGTCGTCCTGCAGTTCGGACATGTTTTATAACGGTGTGTTCGAATGGTTAACACACGCATTTTCACCCGTTTGAAGTTCTTTTTTATCACCGTCAAAAACTTGAGTAAACGTTGATTTTCCTGATAGCGCTTCGGTATATTTTTAGAAAAAATGCGATAGATGGCCCAAATAATAATGAAAGACATTAAAAAATCAATCAATAAGAAGTCAACCCAACGACTAAAAAACAATAAGATAAAGTAGACGACCAAAGAAGTAACATATAGTTGATCAATACCATAACGCCCTTGCATAAACTTATGAAATTTCTCTTTTAATTGAAACAAAATCAAACTTCCTTCCTACTATTCTACAATCTCTATTAATCATAATCGAGACACTTTTAGACTGTCAATTTTATTTGATTGTTTTAAAGAGTGAAGAAAAAGGGTAACCATAATTAGTTAAACTGATAAACAGGAGGCACGCTCATGATCACATTTGATAATGTCACAAAAACGTTCCCCGATCAAACAACGGCTATTAATTCAATTGATTTGTCTATAAAAAAAGGTGAATTTTTTGTCTTGATTGGTCCTAGTGGGTGCGGTAAAACAACGACTTTAAAAACGATAAATCGTTTAATCCCCATCAGTGATGGTACGATTTTAATTGATGATAGACGTATTAGCGACTATAACATTAATGAACTACGATGGAATATTGGGTATGTTTTACAGCAAATCGCTCTTTTCCCTCATATGACGGTCGCAGAAAATATTGCCATCGTACCAGAGTTAAAAAAATGGTCAGCTCAATCCATTTCAAAACGAACGAGCGAATTGTTAGACATGGTTGATTTAGATCCGGATACATATAAGGATCGACTTCCTACTGAACTATCAGGCGGGGAGCAACAACGTATTGGTGTCATCCGTGCATTAGCCGCTGATCCAGATATTATTTTAATGGATGAGCCTTTCAGTGCACTAGATCCCATCACTCGGGAAAAACTCCAAGACGATATGATTCGATTACAACAAAATATAAAAAAAACAATTGTCTTTGTCACACATGATATTCAAGAAGCTGTGAAACTCGCTGATCGGATGGCCATTATGAAAAATGGCCAACTTGTTCAAGTAGGAACACCTGAACAGATTATCGATCATCCTGCGAATGACTTTGTTAAAACCTTTACGTCAAACCAAAAACACCACAATCACTTAAAAATTGAAACCTTTGTCCAAGAGACCGAACTTGATGTAGACTCACACGTTAGCATTTTAAAAGATCGCCCTCTATCTGAATTATTAAGGTTACTTCATGACCATGAAGAAGTCATCGTGCGTGATCAAGAAAAGGTCATTGGAAGTATTCATCGAAATCAATTGATTATTAAACTCGCCGATTATTATGAAAAAGGAGGCGAATTTAATGAATCAACTCATTAATACGTTATCTGATCGACAAGATCAGTTAATACAAGCACTTATTGAGCACATTCAAATTTCATTTATTTCACTGTTGTTCGCCGTTCTCATATCAATTCCTCTAGGGATTTATCTAACAAGACATGAACAGTTTGCAGAAAGTATCATAGGCGCTTCTGCTGTCATGCAAACCATTCCGTCACTTGCACTACTCGGTTTATTTATTCCACTTTTCGGAATTGGGACCGAACCCGCTATTGTGGCACTTGTTATTTATGCACTACTTCCTATTTTACGAAACACGTATACTGGAATTAAAGAAGTTGATCCGTCGTTAAAAGAAGCCGCTTTAGCTATGGGGATGTCTTTAAACAAGCGATTGATTAAAGTTGAGTTACCTTTAGCAATGCCTGTTATTATGGCTGGGATCCGAACGGCCATGGTTCTTATCGTCGGAACCGCCACTTTAGCTGCTTTAATAGGCGCTGGCGGATTAGGTGATATTATTTTACTTGGGATTGACCGGAACAATACATCGCTCATTATACTCGGTGCCATTCCAGCTGCAGCACTCGCCCTTATTTTTGACTTTATTTTACGTCAAATGCAAAAGCTTTCCTATAAACAATCTATATTTACTGTAATCGGTATGATTATACTGGCACTTATGCTAACTCTTTCACCGATTATTTTCTCATCATCGAGTGAAACGATTGTTATAGGTGGAAAATTAGGAACGGAACCGGAAATTTTAATTAATATGTACAAGGAATTAATTGAAGAAGAAACAGATCTAGATGTCCAATTGCGACCAGGATTAGGTCGTACATCCTTCTTATTTAGTGCGTTAGAAAACGAGGATATTGATCTTTATCCAGAATTCACCGGTACTGTTTTGAGTGAATTTCTAGATGAAACACCTGAAGTCAATGAAGCAGAAGCAGTTTTTGAGCAAGCAAGGGACGGCTTACTTGATCAATATAACATGCTCTTAATGGATCCTATGGCCTTTAATAACACCTATGCATTAGCGGTATCAGAAGAATTTGCAAATGCATATAATCTTGAAACCATTTCTGATCTTCAAGGTATTGAAGACCAAGTATCGGCTGGTTTCACACTGGAATTTTCAGATCGTGAGGATGGCTATTTAGGGATTCAAGAATTGTACGATATAGAATTTAATCAGCTACAAACAATGGAACCAAGCTTACGCTATAATGCGATTGAATCCGGTGACATCAATCTCCTTGATGCTTATTCAACAGACAGTGAATTGGAACGTTACGATCTCGTTGTTTTAGAAGATGACTTAGAGCTCTTCCCACCGTATCAAGGGGCACCACTTATGAGATTGGAAACAAGTGAGTCTCACCCTGATTTAGTGGAGGCGATCGACCAGCTAGCTGGACGCATTACAGATGACCAAATGCGGGAAATGAATTACCGGGTAGCGGTTGAAGATGAGAGCCCTAATCAAATAGCCATTGAATTTTTACTAGAAGAAGGCCTTCTTGAATAAAAGCCAAAAGCGATGCTTTGTTTATTTTGACAAAGCATCGCTTTTATAACGATCAATTCACCTTTTCATTTAAAGCTAACAGATCCTCTTCTTCTCCTAAAAAGATTAATACATCTTGTGGTCTAATTATATAATTATCTGCTGGATTAAATGAAATGTCATCAGTACCTTTTGATTTAATCGCAATTAACATTCCTTCTGATGATTTAAAAATCTCCACATCTTTTATCATTTCACCACACAAGCTGGACTCCGCACTGACAGTTATTTCATTTAAATTTAGATTTAAAGATCCGCTGTGAGTAATCGTATCTAAAAACGCCATGACAGACGGTTTTAACAACATGGATGCCATCCGATGCCCACCTATTTCATTAGGTGAAACGGTTTTATCAGCCCCTGCACGTATCAATTTTTCATGCGATGTATCCGTAATCGCCCTCGCAATGATTAGAAGTTGACGATTAATTTCTCTAGCTGTTAAAACAGTATATAAATTATTGGCATCCGTTGATAATGTTGTCACGAGTCCTTTAGCACTCTCTATGTTTGCTTCTTGTAAAATCGACTCATCTGTCGCATCTCCTTTAAGCACTAATAGTTTTTCCTCCTTTAATGCTTCTACTCGTGTTTGATCACATTCAATAATAACAAAATCAATTGCCTCTTTTTTTAGCGAATTAATGACATGACGCCCTGTTTCCCCAGCCCCACACACAATATAATGGTTTTTTAAATTCTTAATCGCTTCGTTCATTTTTTTATCCCTCCAAAATGCTCTTATGTTACCTTCTAAAAAGTAACTAACAATTGTTGAAGCTGCATACCCAATCACACCTATACCTAAAAAAATCAAAATCATCGTAAAGATTTGGGCTTCCGGTGTTAAATCGACGACTTCTCCATAACCGACTGTTGATATCGTAATTATGGTCATATAAAGAGAATCTAACAAACTAATATCTAATAAAATCCAATATGAAGTTGTGCCTAGTAGAACAATGAATGTTAACATGACGAATAATATGATGACTTTTCTTTTGTTTTTCATAGATTCTTCACCTCAAATTTCAGATAAGCATTTGATTGTCATTCTAAAAGCTTCTTATGTATAATGGTCTCTTGTATGCGAGTTTTACTATTATATAAAAATTTAATCACATCATAACATAGTTTATTGATTTTAGGAGTGGAAGCATGTCTACACAACAAGAAGTATCATTTAAACCTTACTTTAAAATAGCAACTGCTGCTAGTTTTTTAATGGGATCAGCTGCTATTATTTTTTCAGCATTAAGCTTTTTTGTTGAACCTGTTACAAGTTACTTTGGATTCTCAAGAACAGCATTTACGCTAACATTCACCATCACAAGTTTAATTCAAGTATTAAGCATGCCAATTATTGGACGTGCATTGGAACGTTTTAGCTTAAAACGTATATTTTTGGTAAGTGGTGCGACTTCTAGTGTCGGATTAATTGGTTATTCCTTTTCATCATCGATTATTAGTTTCTATCTCTTTTCATTATTGATCGGCATATTAGTTCCCGCTTTTACAGCACTAGGGTCAGTCGTTTTAATTAATCGATGGTTTGTTAAGAAAAAAGGAACTGTACTTGGAATTAGTGGATCTTTCACAGGTGTGTTTGGAGCCATATTTAGTTTAATTATTCCAAACTTTATTGAACAATTCGGTTTTCAAGCAGCCTATTTATTTTTAGGGATTACCTTAATTACAATTGTGTCATTAACTGTCATTTTCTTAGTTGATAATTCACCAGAATCTGTCGGACTTATAGCTTATGGAGCTAATGATGATGATCAACAATCTAAACACAGTATAGGAGAAACACCTAGCATTCGTTATCGTGATGCTATTAAATCTCCTGTTTTCTTTATGCTTTATATCGGTTTTATCTTAATCACTTTTATTGGCGCATTCCAACAACATTTACCTGCATTCTTCGGAGAAACAGGCCTTCCTTCTGATCAAGTTGGAACCTTATTTTCTCTATTAATGATCGCCCTTATTTTCGCCAAAATTATTGCGGGTGCCTTGAACGATCGCTTAGGACCACTGATGACCATCATGATTCACATTAGTTCAGCTATTGTAGCGTTTATATTATTGATCACCAGTACAAGCTACCTTATGATGATTTTAATGGTGATTCTCTACTCATTTGGCCTTAGCATTATGAACGTTTTATTACCATTATTATCTCACGAAGTGTTTGGACCAAGAGATTACTCTCAAATATGGAGTCTTCTAGCTACTGGGATTACAGTCGGCGTTGGTGTCGGAACACCTTTATGGGGAATGATTTACGACTTAACAGGGGCTTATACAATCGGATTATACGGTATGATTTTTATTTTACTAACCGTTATGACCTTATTTAATCTCGCTTACTTTAAATCAAAAAAATTAAAGCAATCCAATCAACACACTCAACATGTATAACGAAAAAAGAGCACTGATATCATTTAAGTGCTCTTTTTGTATGATCTAGCGCTAGATATAAGCCATAATCAATATAATTCATATTCAATTGATCCATGTCTCTTATAATTTTATTTGACGGTAATAAATGTGGTTTCTCTAATCTATCTTTATAGCGCTCAACTACCTGATTATAGTGAGGATCATTAAAAAAGGTTGCTGCTTTTTCTAACTTTTTAAATAGCTTATTTGCCCATGTTTCAAGTGTAACCGTCTCATGGTGGTTACTAAAGAGTTGTAAATTAGGTAAACGACCTAAAAGGGCAACTAACTGGTGATTTTTGCTTGCTCGAATCAATTCTTCTTCTGTTAGATCAATTGATTCATCAAATAAACAAAGCATCATAAACACATGTAAAAAATCAATTTGATCTGCTGTAATCCCATAAGGTGCATAAGGATTTAAATCTAATAATCTCACCTCTACATATTGAACCCCCGCTCGTTCAATTGCTTCTAAATTCGACTCACCCGACTTTTGGTTCGACTGCTTGAAACGAATCGGCGTATAAAATTCATTTTCATTCTGTATCAAACGACTATTTAATTGAACTTGCTGATCTTTATGATAAATGCCTAACGTTTGGTAATGCGCACTTTCTGTTTTTAGAATTTGCTTTAGATCATGTATGTAATCTTGTATCGTTCGATAAGAAACTTGATATTGACTGCTCATTTCAATCGGATAACCAAAACGACTTAATCGAATTGACGTCGCATATTTCTTTAAATTTTCTTTTTCATGGCATAGGTCATAACATTGTTTAGACAAATTAGAAAGTTCCTCTTTGATCACTGAATCATAACTTTCATGACAAACAGGTGATGCACCAAATAAATAGATTAATAACCAACGATAATCAATAAAACGTCTCGCTAAGCGCATGTACAAGCGATCTTTAAACCATTGATCCGATTCACCTGATTTTTTTTGATCGCTTAACGCATCTAATAAATCATGACCGATCGAAAAATTAAAGTGAACACCCGAAATCATCTGCAGCTTTTTGCCATATCGTAACGCTAATCCCTTCCGGTAGATTTCTTTTTCTTTTGCCTCATCTGATGATCCGAATTTAGCTATTGGTATGTCTTTTTCATCTGGTAAGATAGGTGGCATGCTAAAAGGCCATATCAATTCATTTTGTATTTTTTTCTCAACTTCCCCTCGAATCTTTACTAATTCACCTATAATCGATTGAGAAGATTGATAGGGCTCGGTCATGAATTCTAATTGATTTTCTGCAAAGTCAACAGTGACAAAAGGGTGATTAATTTTATCTGGAAATGGATGATTTGTTTTAGCAAGCTCACCATTTAAATTTGTTCGCTGACCTTCTATCTCAATGCCCATGTGCACATCTTTTAATAAAGACTGATCTTTCTCAGTCATCTGTTTTAACACTTTCTCATCCATCGGCTACACTCACTCTCTTTTTATTATCCTTTTTATTTCCCCTCTTCGACTTTATTCAAAACATGCTCGGTACTCGAACAAATTAATCTATGTATGACTTTAACGTAATAGTCCTTATTTCACAAAATCGATTTCGTTATTTTATTTATAACGTGTTTTAGCTTATTTATATATGGGTAAAAAATACAATGAGAGAAAAAGGAGGAGCAAGTATGTTAAAAAAATTGAATTCCAGTGAAGCTAATATTCTAGAATATGAAGTAACAGATGGTATGAGTAAAGCAGAAAACGATATGTTGCTAAGGGATCTAACACAGACAATGGACAAGTTTGGAAAAGTGAAATTGCTCGTGAAATTAAATGACATTTCCGTTACTGAAATGGAAGGGTTTAAAGAACGTTATATATTCGCCAAAGAGCACCTAGACAAAATTTCTAAATACGCTATTGTCACAGATATGAAAGTAGCTGAAGCCATTCAAAAAGTGATCGATCCTATCACAGAAATGGAATTAAAAACATTCCCACCTGAACGCGAAAATGAAGCAAGACAATGGCTTAGATAAAAAATAACGCCCTTTGAGTTAAAGAAAGATTAACTCAGAGGGCGTTATTGTTATTTCGGACCATTAAATATTGACCATACCATTTGTTGCGGTAACGGATATGACCATGCCTTTGAATTTCAAAGCGATGTTTCAAATAAAACTGAATAGCACGGTCATTCCGTTCATCTACTAACAAAGAATACATTTGGTTAGGTTTAGTAGTGATTAAATGACTCAAAACAAACGATCCAATTCCTTTGTTTTGATGGTCTGTATCAATGGCAAACAAGTGAATGTGTTGTTGGTTTTCAAGTGTAATTTCAGGTAAATGGCGCGCCATTTTACGGTAGAGACTGTAATGCTTATGAAATCCCCATACACCCAATTCTTGTTTTAAATGATCGTGACTTTTTTGATTGAGTGTCAAAGCATATTGAATTGGATAATCAATGACAACACCAATTAAATCCTGATGATGATAGACACCTTTCAAATAGTGGTGTTCAACAAAAAGTGATTTATCGTTTAACAGCGAGGCAAGCATTTTTTTATCATGAAATTTTGAAGACACACTAGACCAATTACTTTTACCTGCTACATACCAGTCGACTAACTGTTCAATAGGTGGAACATCATCTAATGCTTTAACCTCGATCATGTACTTACCTCCCGAAATACGCTTAGTTTATTGCATCAAATTTCTTCTCAAAAATCATACCAATAAAATGTACGGGATCTTTTGCATTTGAATAAGGAGGAGCGTAAGCGAGATCTAGATGGAAAAGATCTTCAACTTTAGCCATATAGCTTATAAGTGTCACAAACACATCAATTCGTTTGTCAACACCTTCTTTACCGATAATCTGAGCACCGAGAATCTGTCTTGAATGTCGATCAGCTACTGCTTTAATCCGCATCTTCTCGCCACCCAAATAACGGGGCTTATTCGCTTTCGTTAAATCAGCAACGACAACATCATATCCACTTTCAATAGCTGCCTTTTCAGTTAAACCTGTATTAGCGATGGTAAGATCAAATAATTGATAAATACCTGTGCCTAAATTGCCTTGGTATCGACTTGAACCACCCGTTAATGCATCACCTGCTATCCGACCCGTTTTATTAGCCGTTGAACCGAGCGGGCGGAAAACAGGTTGATGATTAATAGATAGAAACGTTTCAATACAATCACCGCACGCATAAACATCTTCCAAATTCGTTTGCATACGTTCATCTACTTTAATCGCTTTTGTCTCCCCTAATTCCACACCCATGTTAGAGGCTAACTGCGTATTTGGGCGAACACCTGTTGCAACAATAACGAGCTCAGCATCAATGTCTGGTGAGTCTTCTAATTTAACGTGATCTTGTTCAACGTGCGTGATCGTTGCATCTTTTAATATACGAAAGCCTTTATTCGTAATCAATTCTTCAAGATATTCCGCCATATCTTCATCTAAATTCGGTGTAATTTGAGGCATTTTTTCCACCACTGTCACATCGATATCATTTGCATACAGGTTTTCTAGCATTTCTAACCCAATGAATCCAGTTCCAACGATAACAGCCGATTTCGGTCGATGTTGGTTAATGAAATCAACAATTGAGCGAGCATCATTTGGATTTCTAAGTGTGAACACGTGTGATTGATCAACACCTTCAAGTGGTGGAACAAATGGTGATGCACCTGTTGCTAAAACCAGTTGATCGTAATGATCAGTAAAGGTATCACCTGTGTCTAAATTTTTCACTGTTACTTCTTTAGACTGGTGATCAATTGATTGGACTTCATGACGAACTTTTATATTTATATTATATTTTTCTTTAAAAAATGATGGATCCCGAGGTGTTAATGCATCCATATCCTCAACTTCCCCACCAATATAATAAGGTAGGCCACACCCAGAGTACGAAATATCTTGATCGCGTTCATAAATAACAATATCTAATTCCGGATCATTACGACTTGCTTTAGCAGCTGCAGATGTCCCCGCAGCAACAGCACCAATTACTACTAATTTCATTACCATCAGCCTCCATTTATAGCTTTAATCTTTATCTCATTAAGCAATTCCCCAATTAAGCGTTTCTCAATCGTTTGTCTTTTTTCTTTTCACGTGCAATTTGCCAAATGATAATTCCCATCATAATCGCTTCGGTCAAAACAAATGACAACCAGACACCTGTCATCATTAACCATTGTGCTAACACGATAATAATCGGTACGATCAAGACAAAACTACGGACAATTGATAATTTAAATGCAATCCCTGCTCGTTCAATCGCACTTAAATATGCAATTGAAATCATATTAAATCCCGCAAAGAAAAATCCAATAAAATAAATCATTAAACCTTCTTCAGCCATCCCATGTAAATCTGGATTTTGATTGCGATTGAATAAATCAATTAACGGATCAGAACCTAATGTGACAAACAAGTAAATCGTAAAAGCCAAAAGAAGGGATACAATCACACCGTACTGTAAAATACGTCTCATATCACGGTAATGACCTAAGCCAAACAAATGGCTGACAATAGGCTGAATACCCTGAGCCATCCCCGTATAGATCGCAATGACCACGAAAGATATATTGGCAATAATGCCATATGCTGCAACACCTATATTTCCTGAAATCCGTAAGATCACAAAGTTAAAAATTAAGATAACAATACCACTTGATATTTCTGTAATAAAGGCAGAAATCCCTAAAGCAATCGTTTTTAAAAAAACGTGTAAATGCCACTGTATTTTTTGAATTCTAAATGTATTTAATGGCGTTTTAAAATGGAAACTCAAAATCATTAAACTAACAATCGGGGTTGATCCTGTCGCAATTGCAGCACCTAACATCCCCATCTCAAAAGTAAAAATTAAAATATAGTCCATGACAATATTAAACAAGCTACCGACAAACATTCCTGTCATCGCAAGCTTTGGGTTTTTATCATTTCGAACAAATGCGACAAGCATATTGTTAAAAATGAAAAATGGAGAAAATAATAAAATGACTTGTAAATACGTTTGAGTCAAAATTAACGTTTCATCATTCGCGCCGGATAAGCGCGCTAATTCTTCTGAAAATATCGCACCAAGTACGACGAACACTAAACTTAAAAGACTAGCAAGTGTAAGCGCGTGATTAAATACACTTGTTGCACTTTGTTCTTTTTCTTGAGCACGTAATATCGTATACCACGTCGCACCACCAATGCCAATCAATAATCCAATGCCTGATATTAACGTAAAGATTGGAATGGCTAAATTTAGTGCAGCTAACCCTATTTCACCAATCCCGTTAGCAATAAAAATTGTGTCTGCTAGTATGTAAACCGCTAGTCCAATCATTCCGATTACATTTAGACTAACGTATTTTGAAAATGTCTTGAAATCTCCCCTAATCTCCATGTTGTCTGCCTCCTGCATGTCTTTTCGCTTCTATCCATTAAAAAGAGCACTTAATGCCGCGTTTTAAATGGCATTAAATGCTTGAAAATCAGAAATTAACTCGTCTTATTTAAAGCTTAATATAGCAATCCCCTCATTTATTGTCAACTAAAGTCGTTTTATTGAATCCACAATTTTTGAAGTATGTGAAACGAAATTTTTCTACATAAAAAAGCAACCACATAGGGTTACTTTTTTTGGACGACGTATTTTTAATGATGATGGTTATGATGATCGTGATCCGCTTCTTCTTTTGTTCGATGTAAGGTTCCCTTTTCATGGTGTGGAGGTGCATAAATAGAGTACAATGCTAATGGTGTTGCACCTACATTCACTAAATTATGCCAATATCCAGCCGGAACAAAAATGGCATCTCCACTTTTAACGTAACACTGATAGTACATATTCGATCGCGATGGTCCCATTTCAACCCAACCTTGACCCGATTCAATACGCAAAAATTGATCTTCTCGGTTGTGCACTTCTAGGCCAACTTCACCATATACCGGTATACACATTAAGGTTAGTTGCAAATGATCTCCAGTCCATAATGCGCGTCTAAAATATGGATTTTGACATGTTTGTTGCCGTATATTTGTCACATAAGGCTCACCACCAAAATCATATCGATTTACATGGTTAGAACACTTCGAATGATACATAGACTTCTTCCTCTCTATTTTTTCTACACAATAGAATATGGTTAAATGTCTCATTCGTGCATAAAATTCTTCTCAAAAAAAGCAGTTAGCAACTTTAGAGTTATTGCTAACTGCTTTCTATTTAGTCTTTCGTTTCAAAATAACGATCACTTTTTCTAAAATCTTTTGCAACACGGAAATCAGGATCATCACTACGCATATTAATATAGACCACTTTACGGTGACCTACAATATAACCAACAACACTTCCGATGACAGCTGAACCCCCAACTTGAAAACCAACCATCTCAATCAACATAATGGGTGCTGCAATCGGGACATTCGCTACACTCGCCAAGCTAGCTGTCATACCAGAAACCATAAGTGCGTTACTTAAGCCATTCGTTCCATCAACTAAGTAATTGCTCAAAATTCCACCAACAACTGCTCCAATAAACAGAGCAGGAATCACAAGACCTGCACTCCCCCTAAAACCAACAGTAAAAGATGTAGCTAACATTTTAGCAATCAAAATTGCAATTAAAAAACTTGTACCGTATGAATGCTCAATTAGGCTCTGAATAAAATCTGTACCTGTACCCGCAGCACTTGGATAATAAAGCAAAATAAAACCGGTTAGAATACCTCCTAGAATAGGTAAGTAACCTTCTAACCCATGTTTATTTAGCCAATCACCAAAATATTCAACTTTATGAAACAATTGCATAAACAATACAGAAATATAACCTGCAATAATACCTGCTAATATATAATAGAAAACATTCGTTGGTGTCGTTACATAATCACGCATCGCAAACATCGGGTTTGATGTCCCTAATGTACTGTATACAATAAAACCCATCGAAGATGACAATATAGCAGGAAACACATCACTATAATGTAGCGATGATTTATAAAGAATTTCAGCAGCAAAAATGCCCCCTCCAAGAGGTGAACGAAAAATGGCACCTATAGCTCCTGCAGCACCACAAACCGTTAAAATTCGATGGTCTTCTTTATCGATCCACTTCGATACCCGCTTCCACTTTGAAATAAAGTTAGCGGTACTTCCTCCCATCAAAAGCATCGGACCTTCTACACCACCACTGCCTCTAAAACCAATTGTCGAAGCCGAAGCGATCAGTTTTGCTATCCATGTACGACGCTTCACATGACCTTGATACAGGTTAACAGAGTCAATATACTTAGCTGAACCTGAACCAAAAACGTCTGGATCGAATTTATATAACAAAGTGACGATTACACCACCTATAATTGGTGCTAGGTGAATGGGAACTCGAACACCTAAGAAAGTCACCGCGTCAATTGCTGCATTTAATGCCAAAGCAGATAACCCTCCCCCGATACCGACAAGGGTTGCAAAGAACATCCACTTCATCATATATTTATTTCCATATCTCATTTTTTCCATTCTGTATAACACCTACTCTCTGACTCTGTAACATAACGATTCAAAATAAGAAACGTCATTATAACACATTCGCATAGACATTCAACGTATTTTAACACAAAAGTCATACATTTTGTTTTTTTATCATTTATAATCATATAAAGTTTATAAAGTATACTGAATACATTAAAAAGAGTCTGAGACAAAACAAAAATGAATATCTTAAAAACACGAACAATTCGATCAAAAGGGCGTCGCAATATGAAACAGACTCGCTTTTTAGCTCACGCGGCCTCAGCTAACTTTAGAAGCGAAGAACGCTTCTAAAGTGGATCTTCTCACTCGTGCTTTTCCCGCAAGAGTCTCGTCCATTTCAGATTGCTGTGAGATATGTAAACAAATAGCCGGACAAAAATAGTTAAAATACTATTTTTGTCCGGCTATTAAATTGACTTATTTACTTTTGTCTCAGACTCATTACATTGACTTATTTACTTTCATCTCAGACTCTTTTTATAAGTATCTATGCTTTTAAATAATCAATAGCGGCTCTTTCTATATCCAGCCCTTCTCTATAACGATCCATAAATACCTCAAAACCTTCAACGTCTTCTCGTTCTGGCTCTGTTGTTTCAATTGCTTCATTTTTAAAGACTTTATTGGTTAAATAATCATCTAAAGTTTCTGTTTCAGATTGTTGAACTAAATAAGCTGCTAGTAAAGCAATGCCGTATGCGCCACCTTCACCCGCTGTTTCCATGACAGAAACAGGTGTATCAAGTGAAGCTGCCATCATTCGCTTGCCGACATCTTTTGTTTTAAACAGGCCACCATGCCCTAGCATATTCGTAAGCTTAACGCCCTCTTCTTTTAATAGTAAGTCCATACCAATTTTCATGGCTCCTAATGAACTAAAGAGGTGTGCTCTCATAAAGTTTGCTAAATTAAAATGACTTTCAGGCGTGCGAACAAACAATGGACGCCCTTCTTCAAATCCTGTCATATGTTCACCTGATAAGTAACCATAAGATAATAAGCCCCCAGCATCCTTATCGCCTTCTAATGCTTTACGGTATAACGTTCCGTAGAGTGTATCCATATCAAGGTCTTGTCCCATCTCTTTTGCAAATTCACCAAACAAACCGACCCAAGCATTTAAATCAGATGTACAATTATTCGCATGCGCCATCGCCACTAAGTTACCCGTTGGCGTTGTCACAAGATCTAATTCCAGATAAACTTTTGATAGTTCTTTTTCCAACACTACCATCGCAAACACAGAAGTCCCGGCCGACACGTTTCCTGTTGTTGTCGCAATACTATTCGTTGCAACCATTCCAGTGCCTGCATCCCCTTCAGGTGGTGCTACCTCACTTCCTGGTTTGAGTGCACCTGTTGGGTCTAATAATTTAGCACCTTCTTCAGTAATTTTCCCACCACTTTCTCCTGCAACTCTTACCTCAGGTAATAGATCATTTAATGACCATGAAACATCCTTATCTTTAGTTAATTGATCAAAGGTTGTCACCATATTTTGATTAAACGATTTTGTGTTTAGATCAATTGGGAACATACCAGATGCTTCACCAACACCTAATACTTTCTCACCTGTTAATTGCCAGTGGATATAACCCGCTAATGTCGTTTGAAAGTGGATATCATTTACATGCTTTTCTTTATTTAAAATCGCTTGATATAAATGCGCAATACTCCACCGTTGTGGAATTTGATAATTAAATGTTTCAGTTAATTGCTTAGACGCTTCTTCTGTTATATTATTACGCCATGTTCTAAATGGGACTAATAGTTCATCATCTTTATTAAATACCATGTATCCATGCATCATGGCACTAAAGCCCATTGACGCAATTTCTTTTAATTCGACGCCGTAACGAGTTAAAACGTCCTCTTTCATATCTTGGTAACTAGTTTGTAAGCCTTTCCAAATTTCATCAAGCGGATACGTCCAAATGCCATCGATATATTGATTCTCCCAATCGTAACCACCTGAAGCGATTGGCTTGTGGAACTCATCGATTAAAACAGATTTGATACGCGTAGAACCTAATTCAATCCCAAGCATCGCTTTCCCTGACTCAATTGTACTTTTCACTTGTTCACTCATGATCCCGCCTCCAATAAAGTATCACTTATAATGTTTTTAACTATAATTTTTACTCAAAACTATATTCATACGTACAAGTTTACAGAAAAAAAGACAGTTATATAGTCTTTTATATTAAGATCATAACATTAAACCCGTTTTCATCCAATAGATAAAATGAAATTCAGCTAAAAATTAATTAACATGTTCGCATAAGTATACGTACTTAAAATTTTAAAAAACACTTATAATACACAGAAAAGAGTCAAAAAATCATTTATTAATGATCTTTTGACTCTTTCTCCAATATTACACTGTCAATTCAATTAAATTACCTTCAGGATCTTCTATGACACTCTCATAATAACCATCACCTGTTGTACGTGGACCATTTAGTAATAAAAACCCATCACTTACCAATTGATTGGTTAACGTATTTACCTGTTCTTTCGATCCAGTTGAGAATGCAATATGTGCCCAACCGATTAGATCGTTTTCGTTTGATTGTTTAAGATCTGGCTTTTTCATAAGTTCAAGTCTTGCGCCTGTATCAAATGTTAAGAAGTAAGACTCAAATTCCTTTTTAGCATTATAATATTTTTGATTCGATTGAGCACCAAAATATTTCTCATAAAAGGTACGCATACCTTCTAAATCTTGTACCCAAATCGCTACATGTTCAATGTTCAATTAACCAACACCTAACCTTTCATCATTTTACGGTTGCATCGCACCAAATAATACAAGCCAAGCTAAAATCGATTTAGCTACTAGACTGAGTATAATATAAATACGCTCTCCATATAAATAATCAGACCACTTACCGATCTTTTTGTATTGTAAAATCATATTGACTGGGAAGGTGTTAAATGCGATGAAATAAGTTACGAGAATCGCCCACACAAACCACGGCACCATATCAAAGTTCCCTGTACCAAACATATATAAGAAAATAGCAATCCAAGGTGCAACACCTGCGATTGACCCCCATATAAAGGGTCCCCAGTTAATATTCTTTTTGTCACGATTGGCATTAAGTTGTTCCATAACTAGGCCGAATAAGTTCATTGTTGCATTCACAACAAAAATCAGTAAAAGCGAGGCAATATCATAAATCCCGAATAACGTCGCAATTAAAACAATCATAATTGAAGAGCTTAACGCATATTCAAACCATCTAAACTGGTTGATCCCCAGCTTCAAATCACGATTGTAAATAGCATTCGTTTTCTTAGGTAATGCAATGAGTGCGTGAGCAGCTGCTGATATTAATAAAAATAAACTAACGCCAATACCAAATGGTAACTCAAATAATTCTGAAACAGCTACTTCAAGTGATTGTGTTTCCGGATTGAATTCTAGGTAAAATTGCGTGATCGTTGGTGTAAATTCTGAAATGGTTTGAATAACAGTTGTCGCTAAAAACAACATTAATAGACCTTGAATAAAGTGAAAAGCCCCCATTACTAAATTAAAACGTCTCAACTTCTCGAATCGTTGCTCGCTCATTCTTTCTCCTCCTCTAACTGACTTATGTAACTACTTAATTCCCTTTTTCACTTGATGCAAACCCTCCCTCCATTTTTTTAAATTGTGACAAAACGTTCACATATACAATTTGTCACATTTTGTTGTTTTTTCTTTTTAAAAACGCTAACATTGTTAGTTAGAACTAATCGTTTAGTATTAGGAGGAATGAACGTGAAAGGAACTGTTGTTGGAACATGGATTAAGACACTAAGCCGACTATATCCAGAAGATATTGTAAAAGAAAAAATGAGATTAGCAGGTATGGATCCCGAAAAAGCAATCTCACCGCTCGATAATATTGAAGATGATGTTGTATTTAAATTTATCACTGAAATTGCCAAACATTATTCAATGAATGAAGCAGCATTATGGGAAGCGATCGGAGAAGATAATATTCAAGCATTTTATGAAGGTTATGGCTCCTTTTTTAAGAAAGACAACCTCTTTCATTTTCTAAATTCAATGAATGATGTTCATCAAGTCGTTAGAAAGCGGATCTCAGGATCCAAACCTCCTATTTTAGACATTGAGATCGTTGGCAAACACGATGTTTTACTCGTATATCGTTCAAAACGTGGTATGTTTAGCTATTTACATGGATTACTAAAAGGTGCTCAAAAACATTTCAATGAGACCGTTCAAATTGAAGAAATTGAACGAACTCAAGAAGAAATGACGTTAAAATTAACATTTCCTTATCCAGTAAAGCGTTATAAGACCTATCACTTAAATAAATGGCTCTCCTTTGGGTTCATTAAAAGTATTGGTGCAAAGGCAAGTCTTGTTGGACTATTCGTTGGACTGATCACTGGCTTTTTCACCCAAGAACTTGAGCAATCTTTTTTTATCATCCCGATCATAACGACCTTAGCAACTTTTGTAACATTTAAAGGACTTGAGCGCCCCAGCAAAATACTTCATGATGAACTCAACAACTTAAATCAAAAACAATTTGTTGTCACGACAAAGATCAACTCTGGTCATGACTTTTACGAGCAATTCCACGACGCTTTAAATACTTATAAAGAAGCAATTCATGAAGACTTTATTGGTTTTAATAGTATGACAGAAGAAATGCAAGGATTTAGTGAAACGTTGCGCGGGATCTCTACGACGATGGATGATACAAGCAAAGATATTGCAGGTGTTGTTGAAGAACTTGCACATACAGCAACATCTCAAGCTGAAGAAACAGAACAAAGTGTCACCACACTACAAAGTAATATTGAAAACATTGAATCCATATCCAATCAAGAAAACCAAAACAAAAAAGAATTAGAACAGGCCTTATCAACGATCAAGCATTCCTTCAAAGGACTGGACGAAACCGTTGATCATCTATCAAACATTTTAACGGATTTTGAACAAGTGAAAGATGAAAGTTTAAGTTTGAAAAATAAAGGGCAAGAAATTGAAAAAATTGCAACGTTTGTTTCAGATATTGCCGATCAAACAAATTTATTAGCCCTTAATGCATCGATTGAAGCGGCTCGAGCAGGAGAAGCTGGTAAAGGGTTCTCAATTGTTGCTGAAGAAGTAAGAAAACTAGCAACTGAATCGGAATCAGCTGCTAGTAATATTAAAACAAACTTAGATGATTTTCTAACGGACATGGATGTAATGGTAGACCATTTTACCGACCAGTACACGATTGTTAATAAAGAAAGTCAAGTCATTGAACAATCGATTAACCAAACTGAATCATCTTATGAAAGAATTGAAACCGTAGCTGATAAGATGCTTTCATCGATTGAATCTCTACAAACACAGTCAACTGAAATCAACCGATTATTTGAAACGATTGAATCGTTAGCCGCTATCGCTGTTGAAAATTCTGCCTCAACAGAAGAAGTTAGCTCTAATGTGTCGAGTTACTCAGAAGAAATTCAAAAGCTAACCGATGGCATTGATGATTTTAAAAATCTTGTGAATGAATTTAAACACAGTTTATCAACCTATCATTTTTAAGAGATCGAATAGAAAAGCATTGACTAACACTTTCAAAAAGTGTCAGTCAATGCTTTTTAAACGTTTACGATTTCTTCTTTTGTCAGTGTACGCATTCTGGCTAAATAAATAGAGACACTTCCGCCCATTACGATTAAAAACACCGTAATCAGAAGCGAACGAAAGATGAGCATCGTTGGAATCATAGATAACCAGATTAAGCTGATCGCAGCTATTTTTGTCTTAAACGTAATCGCTCGATATGTGACATAACTTTTAATATAAGCGCCGAATAATCTATGGTTCAATAACCATACATACAATCGATTCGAGCTTCTAACAAAAAAGTAAGCTGACAACAAAAGGAATGGCGTTGTCGGAAGGAGTGGGACAACGATCCCCAAACTCCCTAAAACGAGCGTAAAAATGCCTATACTTATATAGAGATATTTAAGCAAACCTGTTGCCATCATCAACACATACTTTCTTAAGCTTTTGCTTTTTTCTTCTTGTTTACGAATGAATCGACGATTAAAGCAATCGCACCATCACCTGTAATGTTACACGCCGTTCCAAATCCATCTTGAGCCATATATAAAGCAATCATAAGCCCAGTTTGCGCTTCTGTAAAGCCTAGAATAGAAGAAAGTAATCCTAAAGCGGCCATAACGGCTCCACCCGGCACACCTGGTGCTGCGACCATCGTCACACCTAATAATAGAATAAACGGTAAGAATTCCATAAATTGCGGTGTCTGATCTCCGATAATGAGGACCGCAACAGAACAGGCTACTAATGTAATCGTACTACCCGCTAAATGAATCGTTGCAGAGAGCGGAATCACAAAGTCGGTCGTCTCATCACTTACCTGGTTTTGTTTAGTACTTCGATGTGTAACTGGGATCGTCGCTGCACTACTCATCGTTCCTAACGCTGTTAAATAAGCTGGTATCATATTTTTGATCGCTTTGAATGGATTCACACCTGTTCTAGATGATGCAATGCTATATTGAATGAAGATGTACCCAAAGTGCATTAATATGATTAAAATGAAAACTTGACCGAATACACCTAAAATATGAAATGCCTCTCCTGATGCTGCCATGTCTGCAAAAATACCTGCAATATGTAATGGTAACAATGGGATAATAATCTTTTTAATCGTTAAAACAATAATCTCTCGAAACTCATTCATCCCTTGATAAAGTAATGTGTAAGCTTTTTCGTGACGAATATAGTTAATACCTAAACCAAAAATAAATGCTGTGACTAATGCCGTCATCACACCCATAATAGCTGGAATCTCTAATTCTATAATCGGACTTAAACCCGGTGCTTCAGCGTCTGCTACCGATCCTTCTGTTACAATCAACGGAATGATAAAAATAGAAATAAAGAATGCAATAATCCCCGCTGTGATTGTCGAAGCATAAGCTAGTCCAGCTGTACCTGCTAATAATCGCCCTGCCTTTTTACCAAGATCTGCAATTCCTGGAACAATAAACGACACAATGATCAGTGGTACAATGTAGCCTAGAAATTCTCCAAAGATATGCGTAAAGGTATAAAGCGTATTGCCTATCCATTCAGGAAATTGAAATCCAATTAAAATACCTCCCAAAATCCCAATAATAAGCCGTGGAAGTAAACCTATTTTTTTCATAACAACTCTCCTTAACTCTTTTTTGATCAAATTTCTTAAAAGCAAGTTCATCTTATCACAGATTATTCGCACTCGATAGAATTTTTTGAAAATTAGTTATGAAAAGTTTTTTATAACTGATTAAAAAATAATAAGGAGCAGAAAAAATCATTCTGCACCTTTTTTAATTAACAATCTTCAGTTTGTTTATGATGTAATGGAGGCGGTAGTAACCATCCCTTTTCTTTACTAAGACGAAGCACTTTTGCTCCCAGTGTTACTTTTTGCATATGAAATTGTCCATACATCATGGCAATATCTTCTCGAATGCACTGACCAATCATCTGACTGCATACTACGAGTCCAGTAATGATATCTTGGCTTAAAGCCGCAATAATTTCCGGATCTTGAAAACGTGCGCCGGTCGGAATATCGTTTAGAGAAGCATGTGGCCGTTCAGGTGGTGTTGGAATCAATCCAACTCCATTTTCCTTTAGTAATGTTTCAAGTTGTTCAACCTCTTGTTGAGTCCCTTGGATAGCTTCTATTAATAATTTCTTAAGGTCGTCATCACCTGCATGGTTTAACCGTGTTTGATAACCTGCAATTGCTGCTTTAGCAGCCAAAAGTGATGACCACGCCCCAAAAACTTCACCATAATGCATCGGCTCATTTTTAGGATTGCCACTTAAAATTCCCATAAAAACACTCCTTTTTTTATTAATACTTTAACCCTCTCCTGCTTTCGAAGAGTCCATGTATAGAATGTGTGTAAGAATGAAAATTATACATATAAATGATATAAAATTTTAGTGAACTTAATACTTATTGAATTTTTTGGTAACATTAATTCAATAATCATTATAAGGATTAATTTTAAAACAGGAGTGATTTTTAAATATGAAAAAAGTAAGCTTTTTACTCTTGACCATTGTATTTTTACTACTAGGCTGTACCACCGATGTCAATAGAGATTACGAACAATTTGTAGCTTCTGAAGAAGGCACTTATCAGTTATATTTTGCTGCAGATCCCGACAACGAGGAAGACATGATTGATCGCGACATCCTCAAAGAACATGATATTCGCCATGTCCCAAGCTTTACATTTGCGGATTCTACAGACAGTGCATCGTTACCAGACATGGACGAACTACCGACTTATATCTTATTTGACACAGAAGATAAAGTTTACCAAACACACAGTCGAGAAGAATTAATTGAATTTTTACAAGAAAATTAAATCACAACCTCCAACATAGAAACAGGCATGATAATGATCATTATCATGCCTGTTTCCTTATTTTATGGATTGTAAAAGTAGCGTTACACCCGATAGATCATTTTCAAGCTCATCACACTCAGCTTGTTGACTTTGAATATAACTTTCAAATAAATCAGCTTTATCCGGCCATTCTTGCTTTAATTCATTCGCCCTATTCACAATATGTTTTTGTTGTTCAACATTTAAAACTTCTAATTCATCATTTTCAATCATCTTTTCATCGATCAATTTCACGCCAGTACGCTTAAAAATGTTAAGCCATTGTTCTTTCGTGTAGTAGGAAGGATTGGTTTCATCATGTCCATAGACATCGTCGATGATAATATAACAACCTTCTTTCACTGTGTTCTTAAGCAAAGTTATGGTTTCTTCTGGTGTGCCTAGGACATCTCCTACAGCTCCTAAGATGACAATATCATAATCTTTTTCGTACCGAACAGCTTTAGTTATATTTCCTACTTCAAACTCACAACAGCCCACTACATCGTGTTGCTTAGCCTTCTCATTCGCAAAATCAATAAATTCTGGCATTAGATCAATACCCTTCACGTTGCTGTTTAAGTGTTGAGCTAAATATACACTAACAGCTCCTTTTCCACATGCTAAATCAAGAATATTTAGTGGTTGTCGTAATGAAATATGGTTAGAAATCATATCTAAAATATCTTGAGGCGATGAACCTAATTCCCACAAATCTTGTAGTAAATACGGGAGATATGGAATAAGTTCTTTTGATTCGGCTGTCAAAGATTCTGCCAATTTGTCTTCAATCGTCTCCATTATTCTCCCCACTCCCCATCATCTTTTGATTGAAATACATCCTTATTTCTTTGTCAGCAATACGACGGTCTCTATATGATCTGTTCCTGGAAACATATCTACAGGGGTTATACTTTTGACTTCATATCCCTTTTTCGTTATGTCTTGAAGATCGCGCTGTAATGTTTCTGGGTTACAAGATATATAGACGATTTTTTTCGGTTTGATCGATACCATCGCATTAATAAATAACTTCGTACTCCCTGCACGTGGTGGGTCCATAACGACCGCATCAACCGTTTCTTTTTTGGCTGCCATTTGTTGCATAAATTCACTTGCATCTTGATGATGGAAATAAACATTTTTCGTACCATTTCGTTTCGCATTTTGAATCGCGTCTTTAAACGCATTGCGATTCAGTTCTACACCGATGACTTTTTTGACATAATCGCTCATGATCATCCCAATCGTACCAATGCCACAATACGCATCGATAATGGTTTCATTCCCTTTAAAGTTAGCAACATCTATTGCTTTTTGATAAAGCACCTCTGTTTGCACAGGATTCACTTGATAAAACGACTTTGGTGAAATGCGAAATACTTTATCGAACAATGTATCCTCTATAAAACCTTTTCCATAAAGGACTTGTTCACGATCACCTAACACCATACTTGTCTTTTTCGTATTGACATTCATCACAACTGTCGATATTTCTGGGTGTTTATCCAGTAAGGCTTTCATAAATTTCTTTCTCGATGGAAACACCGTTGAACCAATGACGAGCACAACCATTATTTGACCGCTCTTTTTACCTGTACGAATCTGCACGTGGCGTAGCAAGCCTTTTTTCGTATCTTCATCATATGGTTTCATCTTAAAAGAAGCGAGCATATCACGAATGGATACAATAATCCGGTCTGCTCGTTCGTCGTGTAGTAAACATTGGTCAATAGACACCACTTGATGCGTGCCTTTTTGGTAAATACCTGAAATCACTTTTCGCTTTTTATCCATAGCAAATGTCGCTGTAGACTTATTACGATAGAAGTATGGATCATTCATCTGAATAATGGGATCAACTTGATGAAATCCACCTAATAATTTTTCTACATTCTTTTGTTTAATCGAAATCTGTTGTTCATATGCTAAATGCTGCACTTGGCAACCGCCGCATACTTTTACAACAGGACAATGTCGTCTCTTTACTTGATTTTGTTGTTCGGTTGTCATAAGAACTCCTTTTTATGTCTCATTTATTGTTTCACACCGATCATAGCTGTTAAGGGATACTCACCATCATCGAATACATTATCATCATATAATGGAGCGACCTCATTAATATCTAGATCAAACCCATATTGATGATAGAGATCGACCCATTCTTGCTTAGTAAAAAGCCCAAGTGTGTGGACATCGTGTTTAATCGTTAACTCACCGTCGTGACGAATTAAGAAAACCATTGTTGCTTCATATTGGTGATCAGAAATGCATTTATTACTTTCAAACATTGTCACATGATCAGGGCTTTTTTCACCTGTATAAACAAAATTATTCTCCATAAAGTGTTCTTTGAAATGGGTGACAATAAATAATAAACCACCTGATGCTAAATGATTGACGGCATTTTTAAATAGTGCGTGGAGGTCATCTTTTGTATTCATATAAAACACAGAATCCGGGATCATAATAAGATCGAATGTTTCATTCAATTGAACATCTCGCATATCGCCGTGGATATACGTCAATTCTGGATTACGCTTTTCTGCTAATTTTAGCATACCTCGTGACAGGTCAACACCCGTCACATCAAAAGCCTGTTTAAAATGATAGTCATGTCCTCCGGCACCGCAACCTAAATGTAACATGGAAGGGCGCTCTTTCAGTGAATAACGCTTCAGCCATTTCAGATAGCCTTCAACCTCTTCTTCATACTCTTCAACAGGGCCAAGAATCTCTTCAATCCATGCCAGTTCGTTGTATGCTTGCCAATCCATTAATATCCTCCTAGCTATAAATTAAATACTTGATTACATGAAAAAAACAAAGCTGATGATAACGATTATGACAGTTGCTAAAAGCGCAATCAATCCTAGTGGATGACCAAAATTAAGTGTCCACCCCACTCCAAATCTCTTTTCAATAAATAGAGTTGGATCTTGTCGGTTATAATAAATTAATCCCCACTTCCAATACCGATCATCATCTTTATCAATAACGTGAGCATTCATTTCTTCGTTTTCCTCAACTTTTATACGGCTACCACTTTGCCCTGTTTTCATCGCTATAATGACAGCTCCCAAGACTGGTACAGAAACACCTAATATATGAAAAAATGCATTAGCTGTTACTGTTGGCGAGATAATTGCTAAGATCATCAATTGAATATACATTAAATATAAATTAAGAATGCTATTTGTAATCAGTGTATATTTCGCCCAATAATGTTTAGCTATTTTATTTTGTTTGATTGATTTCTCAGGTCTTGATGCTTGAATACTCGTCTTCGCTCTTTTTAACATGACATAGATGCCGTAAAATATTCCGGTCATAACGCCCTGAGTGATCGGTATTAAATACACACTCCAAAAGCCTGTGTCTCTGTAGTTAAGGGGATCGCCTAAGATATTAAAACGATAAGGAATCTGTTGAGGCAAATCAGAATAGTGAATCATAGTCGTGATAAAGGTTATCAATAAAACAAAAACTGGAATAAGCCAATAATAGGTTAACCCCATACCCTTATCAAACGAATGAGATGTATTAACCACCACAACTTGCTTTTTATAATCTGTCCATCTTTCACTTCTTTTTAATTTTTTAGCCTTATGATGAACATAAAGGTAATTGATAGTAAATGTAATAAGTAGTATGATCAAACCGACTAATAACATATCAATGTTTTGATACCTTAAAGCAATTCCACTAACCATTATACTTATAATCAAAACAGACAAACTACAATTTGTTGTATAATCACGCCGAATTTTCCTCACTTTATCACTTTTACT
Organism: Pelagirhabdus alkalitolerans; assembly: GCF_900096905.1. Lineage (GTDB taxonomy): Bacteria > Bacillota > Bacilli > Bacillales > Amphibacillaceae > Pelagirhabdus > Pelagirhabdus alkalitolerans. Next base: position 95,739 of record NZ_FMYI01000004.1, read on the forward strand.
TTGATCCTCGGGTATGACAACACCAAAAAGTAGTGTGTCTTTCGTAAATGCAGGCATAAAAATCCCTAATAAGATAAGCGGTATATAAATAGTTAATAAAATTAGTGAAAATATAATTGGGAACATTTTATTCGCTCTCCCTCATGTTATAACGATCATAATTTCTCTCTACTAACGTTATAAATTCATCTTTAGATATCCCTTTTAAAAAAGATTCGGCTGTAATATTTTTCAACAAATCATCAAGTTCTTCAAGGGCTTCTGATGATTGATTGAGATTCAAGTGAGGATTAATCATCACTCCACTCTTTCTATGAATCACAACCCAACCTTCTGATTTAAGTTGATTGTATACCTTATTCACCGTGTGAAGGTTTATGCCTATATCCGCAGCTAATTGTCTGACTGAAGGGAGCTTCTCCCCAAGCTTTAACTCTCCTAAAGCAATGCCTCTAATGATTTGATCTTTCACTTGTTGGTATATGGGCGTTTCCGAATCAAACTGTATATGTAAAAGCACGTGATTCCTCCGTTCAAATACTTGTTATATATATCATATAACAGAGCGCTGTAAGATACAATTTTTCTAGTCGCTATATGATTAAAAAGTGAAGTTCATCTATTCATGAACTTCACTTTTAATCAACCTATCATATAAAGTCACACATTGATTTGATCAAACCGGCGACTATAAACACCAAATACCATATAATAAGCCACACCAGATAATACAAAGAAAATACTTGTCAAGATCATGACCCATTCATTAGCTGACAAATTAGGCAGTCTTTCGTAGAAGAAATAAGCAATTCCTCCGATCACCGCTCTAATCACTAACGATATAATCACATTAATATTATTTTTCACCGCAGCTGTCGGACTGACCCAATCCAACAAAGGGCGTTCAATATTAATGATAATATCAACCGTTGAGAAGAATAACGTCGCACCTACACAAAACAGGATCGCTCGTATCACGATAGCCAAGCTTACATTCAAATAAATGCCTGCTATAACAGCTAATAATAAAGAAGAAGCAAAGCTAATGATCAGCGTCGTATAAATGCGATACTTTAAATTATCAGTGGTGTGAAGAGGTAAAGCTCTCGTCTCCCAAAACGCTTTTCCTTCTCGCGTGATCGCTGTCGCTGAAAGATTCCCTACAATAGTAGGTGTTGTAATAATCGCAGCATATATATAAAGCTTATAAGGTTCTAAGGCCGTTGACATCAATTCATCTTGTGTCATGGTTCCAGTCAGTAACACGATGATAAATATAATAATCGGTAAAAACATCGTTAAAACGGTATTTAGTAAAAATATAGGGTTCTTAATGATGATCGCTAAATGACGCTTAACCATTTGATAACCCATACGTCTCTTTTTATAGTGAATCCCTTTTTTGTTAACAGCTTGTTTTTCTTCTCCACCTTCATTAAAGGCTCTTAAACCCTTTGTATACAAAAGAGAGGACACGCCTTTAAGCATGTAAAGTATCAAACCATTCAACAAAATAAATAAACCACCATCTAGTAAAGAACCTTGTATCATTCGCGTTAACCAAATGCTTGGCGGAAAGTTTCTACCCAGTTGTCTTAACAACCCATCTTCTTCTAATAATAAATTATGAAATACATCCAAATCCATTTCAGCTCTTGAGGCAAGCAATTGAATCGAAATAAACGCTACTAAAAATAAAAGCATACCAGTGACAACGAGTAAATTTTTATTTTTTCCAGTTCCAACGAGTGCCATAAAAGGTATGACTAATAACGCAATCAAGGTCATCGGTAATATCGGCGCTAAACCTAACGCCACAACGCCTAAAGCTAAGCCATACAAATCAAAGCTCGTCATGCTCATATAAACGACAATCGATGTGCCGAACAATAGAGCCCCTAAAATAAAAAGATAAATATAAATTGATGCCAATTTAGAAAAAACAATCAGGTCCACTTTAACGGGTAAGGCTGCCAGAAGAGTCGAATCATTTGAGTAAAAAAATACAGAAAGCAAAATCGGAATACATGCTAGCGCCATCATTACAACGGTGCCTAGATACATATACGTGATCGTCAGTTCTGGAAATCCAATTAAACTAAAACCTTCATACATACTCTGGACTAATTGATAAGCAGGTAGAACGAATAAAACGGGTATAGCAAGTGCTAATAAACCTAACCACTTATTTTGTGCGTTTACATGCTGAATATACTTATTTGTAAAATCCTTTAGTTGTATGTGTGTTAACGCCAATAATTTACGCATCTTTTGTCATCTCCAAAAACACTTCTTCTAATGTTGTATCACGACGTTTCTTAATGGCTTCTACCTTATCACAAGCCATTAATTTGCCTTTGTGAATAATGGCGACTCGATCACACAAATCCTCGACAACATCTAATCCGTGAGAAGAGAAAAAGACCGTTCCACCTTTTTGACAATGCTCCTTCATCAAATCTTTTAAAACTTTTGCTGAATGCGGATCTAAACCAACCATCGGTTCATCCAATATAAATAGCTTGGGATTCGATAGAAGGGCCCCGACAATTAATAGTTTTTGTCGCATACCATGGGAATAAGCATGAATTTTTTGAGTCAGTGCATGGTCAATTTGAAAGGCTTCAGTAAATGTTTCAATTCTGTTTTTTCTATCTTGTAATGAGACGTCATACATATCTGCCATAAAATTTAAATAATCGATACCAATTATTGAATCAAATACCGTTGGCTGATCTGGCACATAAGCAAAATTTTTCTTAGCTTCAACCGGTGAGTCCGCTATATCCTCTTGGGCAATTTTTATTGACCCCTTCGTTGGTTGAATGATTCCAGTCATCATCTTCAATGTGGTCGTCTTACCTGCTCCGTTAGGCCCTATAAACCCAATGATTTCACCTTTTTTTACTTCAAGAGAAAGAGAATCAACTGCCTTTTTTGTATCAACATAACTTTTTGATACATCTCTCAACACCAACATTCTGACACGCCTCCATTTCTTATTTTGTTTTATTTGTTATATATAATATATTACAGATAAAACAAAAGTGCAATAAATTTCAAAACTATTTTTTACAATTTTAAAAAGACCCTAAATCCAAAGCTTTTAGCCTCAGGATTTAGGATCTAATTTAAGTGCCAGTTAGCATACCATTAAGGGACATCTTGACAATCGCCAATAAATGTAGCGGGGTTTATTTGTGCCATAAATGAAGTAGAAAAACTATTCCCACTAAAGTCAGTGGCATTAACCGTCCATGTCGCTAATCCTCCCGTACCAATATCACAAGTAATGGTCACTTCATAAATGCCACCCGGGAGCACATTACCTGTTACACGAGCCATGCCTCTGACACGCGCAAATGTGTTGCCGTCACATTCGATTTCGATTCTACGGCCTGTAATAAAGTTAATCGTATTCCCTCCGCTACCAAATGATACATTAAAATTATCGACTGCTGGATTGCACATAGCTGACGCGCTGAAACATTGAACGGCCGTAACATTGATCGTTCCCGTTAAAGTCGATGGCACTCCGACAGATACAACATCAACTGTTGCGGGTGCAGCATTTCCGCTGATTCCGATTCTAAACTTACACGGGCATTCAACAACCGGCAGGCATTCAACATGGACATTAATGTGTCGACCAACCGATTGCCCTCCTACGATCGTGGTTGCTGTTACAACCGTTGATAAATGCGGTGTCTCTTCAGGAATGGTTAAAGTCGTTGAAAATGAACCGTCTGCTAGAGTCATTACCGGGTTTGGATTAAATTGACCCACTGATGGAAAAATCGAAAAGTCTACTTGTTGTCCTTCTACCGGGGCACCATCACACGTTAACACACCAGTTATCTCACCTTCGCACGTTATAAATGCATCTGCATTTAAAGTTAACTCACATTCAGATTCACAAGACACATTGACTGTGATCGTCTCGGTTAGTAATTCACCGTTCACAGTGGCTGTAGCCGTTATCTCTACATCAGTCGGAGGTGTTCCATCAGGTATCGAGACATTTGCGAAATAATCACCCATTCCGTCGGTAATGGTTGGATTCGGATCAAATGAAACAATCGGTGGATTTGCCGTTAATTCGACTTCAACCCCTGGAACAAATGTATTGTTACACCAGACCCTTCCCGAAACGACATCATCACACGTCATCGTCTCTGAACCAAATAAAGTTAAAATACAAGGTTCTGCTAAACAAAGGACAATTGTCGGTAGCGTGGTTGAAACAAGATCTCCGTTGATCGTTGATGAAGCTGTTATCTCAATATTGGTTGTATCCGTACCCGGTGGTACTGTCACAACAGTTGTTAAGTGTCCATTTTCATCTGTAACGGCTGGGTCAGGAGAAAAAGTAACAATGTCCGGAGTAGAAGAAAATTGAATACTTGCCCCCTCAACTCTCTCCCCATTACACTCAAGCGTTCCAGAGATTGTTCTCTCACAAACCAATACAGCTGGAACAAAGAAATGCAGCGCGCAACGATCACAAATAAAAGGGGCATCTTCGGCACTTTTTCGAATGGTCTTCTGGGATTTTAGAATGACCCAGTCATACACTTTTGCTACATGCGTACAATTTTGAGTACGCTTATTTTGCTCCATCGTTTCTATCCTTTTTTGAGATGATGGATTAACAGATATGCGGGGTAGAGGCCGAATACTTCCTTTGTCCTTGCAATCATTATTGGCTAGAATTTCTCTTGGATGACAAGCATCACCATAAATTTCAATAGCAACACCAGCAGACACTTGAACATCTAAACAAACATCTAAATCGATCGTCATCCCTCTGTAAACGCCATTTTGACAATCAATACTCACATGACAGTTAAAATCCCGGGTCTTACACACAATATCTGTACCTTCTGGTGCACAAAGAATCACACGTTCATTTAAACAGAATGGAATAGGGATTGATTGACATTGCTCTGAATCATTCGTTACTTGAACAACGATAAACCCTTCCTTCTTTATCCATATTTTTTGCAAGTTAACCTCTTGACCTTTAGAGGTCTTAACCTTCACATCTTCACGTTTATCGTCGACGGTACACACTATACCCGATTCTACAGGTGTTCCCGATGAATCAGACAAATAACAACTAACGACACCCCCAGTTTGAAGTAAGTGACATACATTCGAATTCAATTAAATGCCCCCTTATTATCATTTCCTAAGACATCATATGAATGAAGCGCCATAAATGTTTAGACGTTCATCAGGAATACAGTTACGGTATAAGTAGAATCGGACAAAGATAAGGTTTCAGGTACCTAGTTATTACACGTTCACTTTAACCTGATAGGCTTCCATCCACGTATTAATTTGGATAAAGTATGCAATAAGTTGAGGACCTGTCATTAATTGACCAAACCAAGGCGTTTTAAACGATGCACCTCCTGATTTAACAATCTCTGTTAGTTTATTTCGATCAATTAATTGAAAGATCGGCGCCTGTTTATTAGACATAATCTCATTCATCCACTTTTGGACACCTTTTGTATAATCAATGTGATGCGTTTTAGGATACGGGCTTTTCTTTCTTTCAATAATTTCCTGGGGAATGATACCCCTCATCGCTTCTCTTAATAACCCCTTCTCTCGGCCTTTATAAAATTTCATCTCATTCGGAATATTAAAAGCATATTCAACCAATCGATAATCAGCAAATGGCACTCTTACCTCTAAGCTGTTGCCCATGCTCATTCGGTCTTTCCTGTTTAATAACGTGATCATAAACCATTTTATGTTTAAATAGAACAATTCCCTCATTCGAGCTTCTTCTTTCGATTCACCTTTAAGTTTTGGCACTTTTTTGATGGTATCTAAGTATTTCTCACCTACATATTCTTCAATCGGATACTGGGAAAAGTCCTTATTGATCAAGCCCTTTCTTTCTTTAATCGATTTTGACCAAGGAAACGTATCTGCCTGAATATCTTCAGATCTTGTAAACCACGGATAGCCCCCAAAAATCTCATCAGCACATTCACCTGATAAAGCGACTGTCACTTTTTTTCTCACTTCTTTACAAAATAAATAAAGAGACGAATCAATATCGGCCATACCTGGTAGATCGCTGAATCGTGTCGCATCCTTCAACGCCTCAATAAGTTGAGCGTTATCTAAAGTGACCGTATGATGGTTACTCCCAATATATGCGGCCATTTTTTCTGCCCAAACTTGATCGGCATTGGGTTGAAATTCATTGGCTACAAAGTATTGATCATTATCTTTATAATCTATGGAAAAAGTGTCTAACTGACCTCTCCCCTCTCTTTCAAAAAAGCGCGATGTGATACTTGAGATCGCACTGGAATCTAACCCGCCAGATAAGAACGTACATAGTGGTACATCAGACACTAACTGTCGTTCCACTGCATCCACTAACAGGTGTCTCGTCTGTTCAATTGTCGAGTCTAGATCCTCTGTATGAGTTTTTGCTTCTAGTTCCCAATACTGCACAAGCTTAGATACCCCGTTTTTATACGTTAAATAATGAGCTGGGGGAATTTCGTCAATAGCTTCAAATACACCGTGCCCCAGTGACCGTGCAGGGCCCAATCCTAAAATCTCCATAACGCCTTCACTATTAATAGTAGGTTCAACCATTGGATGAGCTAAAAGTGCTTTTATTTGAGAACCGAAGATTAGGTGGTTATTTTGCTTGCTATAAAATAATGGCTTAACCCCTAAATGATCTCTTGCTAAAAATAATTCTTTTTCTTTTTTATTCCATACCCCAAATGCGAAAATACCGTTAATGTGTTTTAAACAATCCGCTCCCCACTCCATATAAGCCACCAATAAAACTTCAGTATCTGAGTAAGATTCAAAATGATACCCTTTATGTTTCAATTTCTCTCGTACGTCTTCGGTGTTATAGAGCTCACCATTGTAAACCAGAGCATACTGACGATCGCCCATCGTTTTCATCATCGGTTGGACACCGCCCTCGGGGTCGACAATCGTTAATCGTCTGTGTCCTAATTGAGCATGCTCTGAACAAAAGTAACCAAAGTCATCAGGCCCTCTTTCCTTAAGTGTCCAGTTCATGTTTTCAATTACTTGTGTATAGTCTTTGATGCTTTCTTCACGACTAATCCACCCTACAATTCCACACATGATCTGCGTCCCTCCATTTTTTCTTATTTATTAATCTATGTCTTTAATCACCATCATGTGAAATCATGTTAAAATGAAATAAAAAAACAACCGCTTAAACGGTTGGAGGTAGGTGCTGTATGATTAATGTCCCTAAAACGTTTCATAGCCTTTTAGGCCGCAAACAAACCGAGCTTTCCTTAGTTCTGATTTTTCTTTTCATAATGATCTCTGGATTTCTAGTAGGGGTTCTTGCTTATGATGAGTGGATCGATTTATCCTTAGCCAAACAAATCATCCTTTGGGCATTATTCATCGATATTTCAGGAGGCGTGGTCGTCAATTTAACAAAAGCGGCCGACCAGTTTTACCAACATCATTCAAGAAAAAGATCGTTTTTTATCTTAATTCATATTCAACCGATTATTATCACGTGGATGATGGAGATTCCTCTTCATTACGGGATCGCACTTTATGTTTACACAGCAATCGGTGCTTTATTCTTAAATACGATAAGACAGCACACGATCCATAAACCAACAACAGGTGCTCTAACAGCTTTAGGGTTCATCGTCGTTGTGTATTGGGGACAAACCATGCCTCTCTTTGTCACAATATTATTCTTGTTTTATCTATTTAAAGTATTGTACAGCTTCTCAGTTTGTCATTATGAATAAGAGATACAACAGATAGCCCTGACTCTTTAATAATATTCAATCACAACGATCTAAAAAACAGGATCGCTCCGACTGTACCGATCGCAACACCAATCGTGAACATGGTGATTAATGTTTTTTTGCTTATAGATACACCTAGCACCTTCACAACATCCGTACTTTTATCTGCCTGCAAGTTTTTTAAGTTCTCCATATCATACACCTCCTAAATTTTAAATAAGTAATTGTGAAAAAAATTCACTTAGTAAGTATATACTATCACAAACAATCAAATATTGTATCTTATCTTGAATAAAATTAATGATATCATTGAAGACATTAGCTCCTACCTACCACTTAAACTGAAATAAACCACAGCCCATTTTTAGGCTGTGGTTTTTATAGCATCTTTAAATCAGATTCTTTAATTTTCTAAAACGTTGATCAGTTCAAACGTCGTCACATCAACCAAACCACGGTTCGAAATACGGATGTCTGGAATAACGGGTAGCGCAATGAGTGAGAATGTCATAAATGGTGCGTTAATCGTACAACCGAGTTGCTTCCATGCCGCTTCTAATTGCTGAACTTGCTGAACAACTTCCTCCGCTTTACGATCAGACATTAAGCCCGCAACAGGCATTGGCACTTCTGCTAGAACCTCTCCGTCTTCAACCACTAACATACCACCACCAAGTTCAACTAACTTATTCGCTGCGATCGCCATATCCTGATCATTTGCACCCATCACAAGAAGGTTATGACTATCATGAGCAACCGTCGAAGCAACTGCTCCACGCTTTAAGTTAAAACCATGTGCAAAACCGACTGAAATATCACCAGATTGATGATGACGATCTAAACAAGCGAGTTTAATGACATCTTGGTTTAGGTCAGATTGAATGTCGCCCTCATCATCAACCGTTAACTTAAATTGCTCACGTTCTGTACGAGCACTATTTTCGATAATCTTAATCACATTAACTGAAGCCGTTTCTTTTATTTGATCGGCTTTAACAACAAAATCAGACTGGTCAACGGTTCGCTTAACATGAACGGATTGCTTGATATGATCCGGATAGTTATACGAAGGTAGATCTTTAATCAATTCACTTTCTCGTACAACGACTTCGCCATTTACAATGACCATTGATGGCTCTACCTTTTCTAAATCATCCAGAATTATTAAATCTGCGACTTTTCTTGGAGAAACACTGCCATAATCATCCGCTAATTTAAAATACCGGGCTGTATTAATGGTCGCCAATTTAATCGCCGTAACCGGATCCACGCCTTCCTCAATCGCACGTCTGACAACGTGATTAATTTGTCCCTGCTCTACTAATGTTTGAGGGTAAATATCATCCGTCACTAACATAATCTGATCTGTACTTACATTATCTTCTGTGATCACTTTAATGACTTCTTTCACATCTTGCCACGCAGAACCTTCACGTATCATTAAATACATACCGAGACGCAACTTCTCGAGAGCCTGTTCACGGGTGACTGTCTCATGACAAGAATCAACACCTGCTGCAAAATAGGCTTGTAACATGTGATCAGGCCCTTCAGGAAAATGGCCTGTTACTGTTTTTTGCGCTTCAATCGTCGCATTAATCTCACCCATCATTTTTTTATCACGACTTACAACACCTGGAAAGTTCATCACTTCTCCAATGCCCACAACATTTGACCACTTAAGTCCTTCTTGAACATCTTCAACAGTGATCGTCGCACCAGCATCTTCTAACCCATCTGTTGCGGGTACACATGAAGGAAATGTGGTGAATACATGTAATGGTAGCTGTTGACCTTCATCATGCATATACCCAACGCCTTCTTTACCAAATACATTAGCCATTTCATGCGGATCCATAAAGATGCTCGTTGTCCCTTTTGTTAACGCAATGCGAGCAAATTCAGTGACAGTTAACATCGTACTTTCCACATGCATATGACCATCCATCAATCCTGGTGCGATATACTTTCCTTCAAGGTTGATCACCTCAGTCGATTTTCCAATCGTATGATCAGCTTCTCCAACATAAGCAATACGTTGATTAGATATCGCAACATCGATTCCTTTATTCAACTCACCTGTAATGACGTTGACCAACGTTCCATTCTTCAAGACCAGTTCCGCAGGTTGTTCCCCGAGTGCTACAGCGATTATGTCTCTATTAACTTTCGGTAATTGACTGATCATGATAAAACATCCCTTCATTTTCTGTTCATTATATCATGAAATGATTGACAGAAAAGATTAACAACCTTTGAATCTTAAACCATAAAGTGTGGTTTCTATCATATCCAGCTTATTAATATCACCAATAAGCTGATCAATCCTAATAGAATTGAGGGATGGCTTTATTTTTGGGTTATCGACAATAGATCTTCATAGCATCTCTTAAAAACTCGGCAGATCCTTCAGCCACCTCATCATAATAGGCTTTAAAACGAGGATCCTCAACATAAAGCTGAGTCAAACCTAAGTGAGCCTCTTTCGAATACTGATTCCAATAGCAGCTTATCCATTCCTTATGCAAAGCACATATCTTCTGTGCTAATTCACTTTCTGGATCGTCTTGTTCAACGGCTATTTTAAGGTGTTCATTGATTTGACGAGACAACCTTTCAGCCTCTTCATATTGATCAGGTGACATACCCATTATTTTCTCATGACTCGCATCTACTATCTCATCACCATAGTTCTTACGAATCTCTTTACCGTATTTCTTTTCGTTTTCATCTACTATATTTTGTTTAAACCCTTGAAATTTTTCTTGATCACTCATTTGAACCCCTCCTTTTGATGCTGCAATCGTTTTTTCCACATTGTTAATCAATACATCAATTTGTTCCCTTTTGGCTCTTAGTTTTGAAAGATGACTTTGCAGTGCTTCTGTTTCGTCATAGTTTTCCGATTCGATCATTTGTTTAATCGATTCAAGTGGCATGGCCATTTCACGATAAAATAAAATCTGTTGAAGTAAGTCTACTTCTTTTTGACCGTATATCCGGTAACCATTATGGCTCTTCCTCTTCGGAGATAATAGATTAATTTCATCATAGTATCTTAACGTACGCGAACTCACGCCTGCGAGTTTTCCCAACTCGTTAATCGTATATTCCATCTTTAACCCCTCCCATAACGATTTATTGGCCAATAATTGATCATAGCTACACTATAAATGATGACGTAACGTAAAGGTCAACAGATTTTTAAATAACTTTTTTAGTTATCTAATATCATGACATGTTAAAAGACGTTAATGAGTAAAACTCACCAACGTCTTAGAAAATCTCTTCATCTATATCAACGATTACAGACCCACAACCTTCACCCTACTTTACCTAACAAACGTTCTTTATCTTGGCGTTGCCTTTAAACTAAACATTATAGGTACAGCGCCTTCTAACTCTGGATGATACATAAGCCCCTCTTCATCTGCCACTTTACCGCCAACACCTGGCACGCAGCGATCATATTCATTAAACCATTCAATACATAATCCTGCCTGAGCTAGACCATTTATGATATCACCAATCGTATACATCCAAAAATAATTTTTAGCTTCTTTTGATTCAGAAGCATAACCTCCAATTCGAGTATCTTCATCGGGGTCTTTTTTAAAATATGGATATTTGATGTCAATGACGCCATCATTAATTTTTTCTTCATCAAAGGAAAGGTAGAAAGGGTGGCCATCATGAGCATAGAAGAACCCATCATCCTTCAAGAAATGTCTGATCGTTCGGCCCCATTTCTTTAAATCAGGCAACCAGCCAATCGCGCCATCAGATGTAAACACGATATCATATTTTCCTTCGTGATTGTCCATCAACTCCATAATATCAGATACTATGAAATTTACATTTTCAACTTCTAGGTCTTTTGCGAGTTGTGTGGCAAAATGTATATTGTCTGGAACTAAATCGACACCTGTCACATGTGCCCCCATTTTTGCTAATACAATCGAATCGGCACCCGTATTACATTGCAGGTGAAGGACTTTCTTTCCTGATAGATTGCCTATCTCTTTTAATACAAATGGATTAAAAAAATAATTATCCTCTTCAAAACGCTTCTTAAAATGTTTGTAATGGTCTTCTGATAGTAACCCCCAAGCCTCTTTATTTTTTTCTACTTGATTCATTTCAAATCATCCTCTCTTCTTTATCACCATACTGCTAACCTGCAAAAAGCCTCTCTGTCTATTAACGAATTAATTGTGATTATTTTCACATGATGTTATTAATATCCTATCACACTTGTCCTCTACTAACCATTCATTTATAAATGTCCTTTTCATCATAAGTGTTTATCGGTAATATATAACTAAATAATGAATCGAATGGAGGCCTTTTTATGACACCTCAACAACAACGAACGTATGGTTTCAAATATAAAGGGGATCACCAAGATCGTATAGCGAGCATTCATGCGATTGGACATGAGTATCGACAAGATGAAGATTATAAATGGCATGGTCTTAAACGACATGAAGAAAGCAAAGTCGTTTTTCAATATACGCTTTCAGGTCAAGGTATGATCGAAATCGATGGTTCAACACACTCACTTACAGAAGGACAGGCCTTCTTAGTCGAGTTACCAAGTGATCATGTCTATTATTTATCAAATGATGCCACGCATTGGGAATTCATTTTCATTACGTTATATGGTAATGAGGCATTTAACTTCTTCAATAATTATACAAAGGCACACGGTCATTTCATTAAACTGAATCGACAAGCGCGTCCGATCCAACAGTTGTTTTACCTTCTTGATAAAATTGAAACAAATCAGGTCACAAGTAGCTATCAATTAGCAGCGGATGCCTTTACCTTTCTTATGAACTTAAGTCATGATTTAGAACATCCAGAAACGCCTAATAAAGATTTACCTGTTGCGATCGCCAAAAGTATTGCTTATATTAAACAACATTTCCAAACCGACATCAGCTTACCAGACATTGTTCATGCATCTGGTCTATCAACTTATCATTTTTCACGCTTATTTCAACGTGAAATGAAAGATAGTCCGATTAAATATGTGACAAAAATGCGAATCAATCATGCATTAAACCTTCTTCAAGATCCTAACTTTTCTATTGAAGAAGTCGCACGACAAGTTGGTTATGAGGATGCTAACTATTTTACTAAAGTGTTTAAGCAATATGTTGAGTTAACACCTAGTGACTACCGTCATAACAAATCCATCATGCCTGTGAATCAAATTTTTTTCAATTAGTGATGTAAGCAATATTTTACTACTATCTCTTTTATTTGCGATTGAAACCGCTATCAACTCCCTATAGACTAAAAGCATCCAATCATTATTGATTTAAAGGAGGAAACAGGATGAGTAAAATTACGTTTTTAGGTGCTGGAAGTACGATTTTTGCGAAAAATGTTTTAGGTGACTGTATGACAGTCGATGCATTGCAACATTTTGAGTTTGCACTTTATGATATTGATCTTGAACGATTAGCTGATTCAAAACGAATGCTTGATACGGTTAAAAAGAACTTAGGATCTTCAGTGACGATCCATACATACGAAAACAGAAAAGAGGCTTTGCGTGATGCCAAATATGTGATCAACGCCATTCAAGTTGGAGGCTATGATCCTTGTACGATCACTGATTTTGAAGTACCCAAGCAGTTTAACTTGCGCCAAACGATCGCTGATACAGTTGGAATCGGAGGCATTTTCCGTAACTTGCGAACCATTCCCGTCATGCAAGAATTTGCGAGAGATATGAAGGAAGTCTGTCCGGATGCTTGGTTTTTAAACTATACCAATCCAATGGCCGTTCTAACCAACGTCATGCTTAAAGAAGGGATTAAAACAGTTGGGCTATGCCACAGTGTACAAATTTGCGCCGATCACCTTTTAGATCACTTAGATCTACCGAAAGATAACGTTCAGTGGAAAATTGCAGGCATTAATCACATGGCCTGGCTTTTAGAAATCACTCGACATGGTGAAGATTTATATCCGGAAATTAAAAAACGAGCAAAAGAAAAACAAAAAGAAACTCACCACGATATGGTACGCTTCGAGCTAATGGATAAGTTCGGTTATTACATTACAGAGTCGTCTGAGCATAATGCTGAATACCATCCGTATTTTATCAAAAAGCAGTATCCTGAACTTATCGAACGTTACAACATTCCTTTAGATGAGTACCCACGACGATGCATTGCTCAAATCGAGGGATGGAAACAAATGCGAGATGACTTAGTCAATGATCAAACATTGAACCATGAGCGCACTCACGAATACGGTTCGTATATTATTGAAGCGATGGAAACAGATCAACCGATTAAAATTGGAGGTAATGTATTAAATACAGGCGGGTTGATTGAAAATCTTCCGAAAAACGCTGTCGTTGAAGTCCCTTGTTTAGTTGATGCAAGTGGTGTGACACCAACCTATGTTGGCGAGTTACCTGAACAATGTGCCGCATTAAATCGCACCAACATCAACACGCAACTTCTAACCATTGAAGCTGCGCTAACACAAAGCAAACAGAAAATTTACCAAGCCGCTTTACTAGATCCACATACAGCTGCAGAGCTTTCAATCGATGACATTACCTCATTGTGTGATGCATTAATCGAAGTACATGGTGATTGGTTGCCGACTTATCAATAGACAGAACATATGTAAATGAGCCCGTCATAACCATTTGGCGGGTTTTCAATCTATATCATCATCTTAATTGTTGACTAGTAAAGTAAAGATCTTCTTTTAAAAAAATAACAATTTACCTGTATAGCTATACTTACGAGTTTAAACTGTAAGATACTTGGTAGTAGTGAGTTTTTATAAAACGATGAGAAGGTGTGATGTTATGAACTATTATGTATCAACAAAAGGAAATGACCAGGCAAAAGGAAATCAAGACCAACCATTTCGCACAATATCTCAAGCTGCGGCCTTAGCTATGCCCGGTGATACGGTCACAGTCCATAGCGGCATCTACAGAGAATGGGTGAACCCAGCTCATGGTGGCACAAAAGAGCATCGAATTATATACAAATCGGCAGGAGACGGCGAAGTCATTATTACAGGTGCTGAACGCATTTCGGATTGGGAAGCTGAAGGAGACAATGTTTGGTGTGCAGAAATCCCCAATTCACTCTTTTCCGTTCGCAACCCATTCGAAGTAGAGTTAAGCGGCGATTGGCTATTTGACGGCGCTTTAACCGTTCATCTTGGTGACGTTTATTTAGATGGAAAATCATTGTATGAGTGCGATCATATTGATAAAGTACATAATCCAGAGATTTGGTCTGAATCACAATATCCTGAGGACTCTTTACTAAAATGGTATGCCGAAGTCGGTTCGACCACTACTAAAATTTGGGCCAACTTTGGTGATCGTGACCCTCGAGAAGAAAATGTAGAGATCAACGTCCGCCCGTATTGCTTCTGGCCGGAAAAACCAGGATTGAACTATATAACCGTAAGTGGA
Source organism: Pelagirhabdus alkalitolerans (assembly GCF_900096905.1). Classification (GTDB taxonomy): domain Bacteria; phylum Bacillota; class Bacilli; order Bacillales; family Amphibacillaceae; genus Pelagirhabdus; species Pelagirhabdus alkalitolerans. The sequence goes on from NZ_FMYI01000004.1 coordinate 111,003, forward strand.
TTCACCCTTCGTCAAGCCTCTCCTCAATGGGCACCGCCAACAGATTATCAGGAAGGTTTAATCGGCCCCCATTGGAGTAAGGGCTGGATTATTGAAAATAATATGATTAGTGAATCCAAAAACGTTGGGATCAGCTTAGGTACAAAAATTGGTACAGGTCATGCTAAATATTCAGGCAAGCACCCTAAAGGCGGAACACAACGTGAACAGGAAGTTATCTTGCGTGCATTACGATCTGGTTGGCATAAAGATAACATAGGCAGTCATATCATTCGAGGTAATGTCATCCATGATTGTGAACAAGCCGGGATTGCTGGACATATGGGTTGTGCTTTCAGCCATATCTCCAGAAACCGAATTTATAACATTCACCATAAAAAACTCAGACATGGAGCTGAAGTAGGTGGGATCAAACTTCATGCGCCACTTGATACACAAATTAGTGAAAATACAATCTACAGCTGTTACCGCGGAGTCTGGCTTGACTGGCAAGCACAAGGCACCCGAATCAGCCGTAATCTATTTTTAGATAATTTATCTGAGGACTTCTTTGTTGAAGTGTGTCATGGCCCGTATATGGCTGATCACAACCTATTCCTTTCACCGGTGAATTTCAGAAATATGGCTCAAGGCGGAGCCTTTGTACACAATTTATTTGCAGGTCAATTTGTCGTTCGCTCAGAGATTAACCGCATAACGCCATACCACTTCCCACATGAGACAGCTATGGCCGGTTACTCTAACATTACTGGCGGTGATGACAGATACTATAATAATATCTTTTTAAGAGAAGGCGATACAAATAAAGAACCTGTCCCAATCACCTTCTTTGAACACCTTCCACTCAAAGATAGGGATGAAATAGACGATGATGGAAAAACAGCCATGGACGGTGTCCCAGATGATGCCATTTGTCACTTACATCCTGTGGGACTAGGAAGCTACAACAAGCACTCAAATGTTCAAGATAAACAATGGTGGGAATACACAAAAGAAGAGATTAAAGAATTAGGAGACGCCGCAAAAGACTTCTTCATAGGTAATGCCGTTCTTCCTGTTGCGATGGGTGGGAACCTGCATCTTAACGAAGCCGTTCCAAGCACACATGAACCCGGAGCAAAAGTATATGAACAAAAAGGAATCAACGTGACGATTGATCCTGAAAAAGGCAAAGTACGCGTTCAAATCAATAAACCCGAATGGCTAAAAGGAGCATCTCCAATGTTGATTACCACTGATTTGCTTGGCAAAACCTATCACGCCGATATGAAGCATGAAAAACCAGACAGCACGCCCTATCGATTTGACACCGACTTCTTCGGAAACAAGAGACCTGATGCAGATGTTACACCAGGTCCCTTTGAAGTAAGTAAAAATGGTGTTGTTGATTTTGATATTTAGTTCATGACGAAAGATCCAATCATTTTAGGTGATTGGATCTTTTTTAAATGAAGATATGTTATTGACTTTAATATGAGTCTTGGATTTATTCTGGCATTATTACTTTTTTTATAATGTATCGATTCGACTGTTTCGGTATATATGGAAACATTTAATCAATTAAATTATTAATAAGTTCCCAAGACTATTGGCAAATGGTCTGAATAATTCAACCATTCTTCTTTGTCCAAGATTAAAAAATCCTTGATTTTCTCAGCATTTAAAAATGCATAATCTATATGATATCCTTTATCCCGATGTCGATACATGTAAAAGGTATTTAAAGTTTCTTCACCTTGTTCTTCGTTTTCTACATTATGATAAGCTGAATATAAATTTATTTCTTTTAATTTATTTACAACCATCGAATGATTTCTACCAGCATGCTCATGATCCCAAATTTTATTACTATTAAAATCACCTATGATAACCATTTCGTTATTATAGTTTTTGAAATTAATTGATTGATACACACAGTATTCTTCTATATAAGGTTTCCCTGCCCATACCGCTAAGAGATCAAAACTTCTATTTACCTTTGCTGAAATAAAGTTTCTGAGATAATGTGTTTCCCAATGATTATTTTCTAATAAAATTTCTTTGCTTGCAAAAATCCCTAAACCTTTATTCTTATTATTACCAACCCACAAACAATTACTTCCGAATTCAATATATCCCTTATCACCTATTAATTCTGGGTTTTCACATTCTTGAATGACGTATATATCTGCATTTAGTCTTTTGATATTTTTATATTTTTCTCTAAACTTACCATTACAATTCCAACTAACTATTTTCAATTTATCTCACCTGACTCCAGTTGATGAATGTATGTGTTAACTTAAAAGTATACCACATTTTCACTTTGAAAATGAACCACTCTACTAGTAGAAAATAACCCTAACAGGATAATGTGTTAGCGGAGAATAAGGAGTAATTGATTTGAAGTGAAAATATGACTTAATTGATCAAACTGGCGCTCAACTCCAAAGTTTGTATAGTACCAAGTACTAACTAATTCATTTAACAAATAAGTACCGTTATTTCCATTCGTTAAAATAATAAGCCCATTTCCTGTTTGTGGTTCCATTGAAAAATGTTCCTTCCAACCGTTGTTACTTCCATCATGTGTAACGATCATACTGTTATTTTCGTGATTAATAAAATGACCCAATGCTGTCTCGTCATTAATAAAGCTTTCAAAACCTCTAGCTTCTAAAATAGGGGTAAACATTTCTTGAACCGTGTTAGCTTCTAAAACCCCTGAACTATGAAAGCTATTGATTTCAGCAATGATAAACTTATTCATGTCTTCTATCGTTGTATAAAGTCCAGCCGCTGCTTTCTCGGTAAATAAGTAGTTTGGTAACAACTGTAGCTTAAAATCGTAAGCTTTTGCTGTCTTATCTTGAAGATGATCATCCCACTTAAAACTACTATTATCCATCTCCAACGGTGCAAGAACAACTTCATATATATGAATGAAAATCTTCTCCTGTTACTTCTTCAATCATGAGTTGCAGTAAATTATAACCACCACCTGAATAGCTATACCGCAATCCTGGTTCATGTTCTAATTCAACAGGTTTTGAACCACCACCAATCCCACTAAGTGATTGCTCTAAAGTAGGCAGCTGTGTATTGGACGCGTATCCAGGATAACCTCCACCGACAGATAGCCCTGATGTATGACTTAATAACCCTCGCACTGTTATCGCTTTTTGATCATATTCACTTTCAGGTAGCTGCCATCTTGTTATGTAATTCTCAATAGGATCATCTAAATTGATGAGACCATCCTCCACCAATTTCATCACACCAAGTGCTGTCACTGATTTAGAAATCGAAGCAACCTGAAACACAGTGTTTTGATCAACTTTCCTATTAACGTCAAGATCCGCATAACCGAACGTACCCATCCATGTAACTTGGCCATCCTCTATCATAGAAATTGCTGCCCCAGGAATCTTATATTTACTTAGTAATGTTTCAGTTTTTGCCTCTACGTCTCCAATCAATTTATTAAGATCAGTTGTTCTAGTTAGATCGTTATGATTCAAAAAGTATGGAATAGTAGTGATGATTGCTAATATAAGAAAAATGATGACTTTTCTTTTCATAGATAACCTCCATGTTTATCAATATATAAATATTATATTACTATAGGCTCAGAGCAATTGAGTTACTACTTGATAAGATGGAAGTAAGTGATGACTTATCATTAACTTTAATTTCTTGTTTAATTAAATGGCTACATTAGCGTTTATATCGCTATTCAAAAGGTGATAGTATTCACTCTTATTCTGAATCAATTCTCGGTGAGTTCCTGTCTCTATTATTTCTCCATCTTGCAACACAATAATGACATCTGCTTCTTTAATGATGTCTAAATCATGCGTTATCACAACAGTTGTCTTGTTTTCCATTAAATCACTGATTGTTTTAACCAACACTTTTTCAGATTCTCTATCTAGCGAAGAGGTTGGCTCATCTAATAAAACGACAGGTGAATCTTTTAGTATTGCTCTAGCAATCGCAATCCGTTGCTTTTGTCCGCCAGACAATTTGTTTCCTCTTTCGCCTACTTGATAATCAAAAGTAGAAGGTAAATCTTGAATGAACCTCATCGCATTAGAGACTTTAGCGGCACTAATGACCTCGTCCATACTGGCATGTTCTTTTCCTAACCGAATATTACCAGCAATGGTTCCCGGAAATAGAAAGCTCTCTTGAGGTACTAATGCAAAATAGCTTAATAACTCTTCAAATGACATGTCTTTTGTATTTCGTCCATCAATTTTAATTATTCCATCATAGTCATAAAGGTTAAGAATTAATTTTAAGAGGGTTGATTTACCTGAACCATTTGCGCCTACAATGGCCGCATTGGTTCCTTTTTCTAGCTTAAAATTAAAGTGATTAATCACTTTCGTTTCATCGTAAGTAAAACTTACATCGACAAATTCAATCTCTTTAAAGTCTTTCACTTTGTTTTGTAACTTAAAGTGATCAAGTGCTGTTTGTTCACCAAGGCTTTCAAAGATTCTGTCACTTGCTGCTAATGATTCTTGGAATTGCCCCCAAACATGTGCTAAACCGGTGAATGGCCAAACAATATAATTTAATAATTGAATAAATGCGACTAATCCCCCAATCTCCATTCGTTCCTCTATAACAAAATATGAGCCAATACCAAAAGCAACTAAGAAAGTTAAAATGCTAATAAAAGAAGAGCTAGCTTGCATAAAAGATTGCAACTTCCCATTCTTCATCTCTAATTCATGAATATGATCACTTGAATCTTTGAACTCCCTATCCATTTTTTCTTCAAGTGAATAAGTTCTGATGACTGGGATTCCAGTGAATGTATCTTGTACAAAACTTACGATCGTTTCCATACGCTGTTGCAGTGCGTTTGTTACTTTTCTGATGTGAGCACCAAATACTTTTCCCACAAATAACGTCAGCGGGCCAATCAGACCACAGATTAATGCTAACTGCCAGTTCAAGAATAGCAATGTAACAAAGGCCACAACCGCTATTAATGGACTTTTAATGAGCGTCATGGATGTCCTTCCCATTAAATCACCAATTAGATTTACATCGTTTGTTAGTCTCGACCCTAGCTTCCCTGAATGATTTTTATCAAAATAGTTAAGTGGTAACTTCAAAAAATGATTAAATGTTCTGCTGCGCAAATCATTTCTAACATAGCTTGCTATGTATACTTTTAAATACGTATCAAAATAACTAAATACGACATTTGCGATTAAGATCATGACACCTACCCAGAAGAAAAGCATAAATCTCTCTGTCTCTTGACCTACAGCTGCATTTGTTATATTCATCATAAACCACGGTAATGCGAGGTCTAAAAGAATACCTATGATTAAAAATAAACCTAATAAAGTAAATGTTATCTTCTTTTTTCTAACATAGGAAACAAGTTCTGTTTTAGAAGTAGACATTGGTTTTGTCATTATAACCTCCAGTAAATAAGTAATTTGGATATCAATTAGACATAATGATATTGTACTTGCTAGTCCACACAAGAATGAATGCGTTTTCAATATATTACCACTATAATACCATGATGAATGTCTAATTTGTATACATTTGTAAAAATATACTTTTTTACGGAAAAGATAACTAAAGTGAGTTTATAATGCCTCGTTCATTTGCTTTAATCTAAAAACTAATAGAACTTAAAATCCGAAAAAAGATGCTTTCATTTAATCGAAAGCATCTCATGATGGTTTAAAGCATATATTAATCTTTGTTTCCTTTTGTTTTATCTACTGCTTTTTCATTATTGAAAAGAAAGTAGATCAATAAACCGGATAAAATCCAAAAACTGATTATAGATATTACACTCTCAGCTATAAAGCTGAGTATTACCGCCACGAATATAATAAGAGCAGAAAGAATAAAGCCAATCATTTATTTACCTCTCTTTCACACTTGAAGACATTATAATTTTTCCATCGATAGATAGCTAGCTCAAGCTCTCGATACATAATAGCCTTTCAAGGTATGATCATTAATTATAGACCTCAATAACTGAGCACTATTTAATAAAATAGGTGTGACCTTCTTTGACTAGAGCATCTTTTGCTGTATTTACAAATTTCACGACATTACAGAAATATAGATGGCTTCCATCTTCAAACAAGAGTGTTCCTTCGCACATAGAACCATTTCCGTGGCTTAATGCATTCTCAACGTTTAGTTCAGTTACGTCTGGTTTCTTTGATAGCTCTTGAGTTAAATCCGGGAGTGAAATTACATCATCCTTACCAACAATCTTCCAAATAAAATCCTCTCGCACATGCGAATTTACTAAGTTAGCATCCTTTTGGGCAAGTGCAATCGTCAATTCAATAGCACGTTCCATTTTTGGTGAGTTTCCACAATTAAACATGACCTCAGTTTTCATTAAAAATCCACTCCTTGTGAAATGATTGGTAATTTAAGCTCTCGTTTTATTTCGATCTTGGTATTTGCTATTTCACCGTTGTCACAATATGCACATCTAAAACTTTAAAAGATGATTTAAGGGAACAAGTATATACATAGCTACAAACAGATTTCTAATTTCACTATAGCACAATCATTTAATGGTTATATTCCAAAACATTAAAACGGATTACATTATTAAAAATATTTCTATACTCTAGTAAAGCGAATGCCCCCTAAACACTCATCTAGGGGGCATTCGTTTTATTGAAATTTTTTGAATCATTATTCCCAATTCACTTGTTCTCTCGCGACATTAAGACTACATTCTCAACATGATGCGTCTGTGGGAACATATCAACGGGCTGAACTTTATCAATTTGGTAACTGCCTTCTTTAAGAATAGCTAAGTCTCTTGCGAGCGTTGATGGGTTACATGAGACATAAACAATGCGATCAGGGTTCATTTTAATCATGGAATCGAGTAGGGCTTCGTCACAGCCTTTTCTCGGTGGGTCGACAACGATTACGTCAGGTGTGAAACCACCTTCGCTCCATTGTGTCATGACGTCTTCAGCTTGGCCGACATAGAAGTCTGCGTTTTCGATCTGATTAAGCTCAGCGTTCTTCTTCGCATCTTCTATCGCTTCTGGGACGACTTCAACGCCGTAAACGTGCTTTGCTTTTTTCGCTAGGAAAAGTGAAATCGTTCCGATGCCGCAATACGCATCAATCACTGTTTCCTTACCGGTCAGGCCGGCATATTCTAATGCTTTGTCATATAAGACTTTGGTTTGGTCAGAGTTAACTTGATAGAACGATTTAGCTGAAATAGCAAAATGAATACCATCCATCGTGTCATAAATGTAGTCTTCTCCCCACAGACAAGTCGTTTCTTTCCCCATAATGACATTCGTTCGGTTGGGGTTCACATTATGCATGATCGATTTTATGTTGGGATACGTTTCAGTTAGTTGTTTAATTAACTTTTTCTTATGTGGTAAGTCTTTCGTCCGTGTGACGATCACAATCATCGTCTGATCAGTTGTCTCAGAGCTTCTGACGACAATGTGACGAAGCATGCCGCGGTGTGACTTTTCATCATATGATGTGATACCTAGGTCGTTTGCGATCTTTCTGACAGCTTCGACCATACGATCATTAACCTCAGATGTAATAATGCATCGGTCCATCGTATCAATGATTTCATGGCTTCGCTTTTTATAAAATCCTGTAGTCAGTTCGCCGTTTTTCGATGAGACGGGAATTTGTACTTTATTGCGGTAGCGCCAAGGATCTTCCATTCCAATCGTCGGATTCGGTTCTATCTCAATATGACCGATTTTGCGTAAATTGTCTTTAACTGTTTTATGCTTCATATTTAATTGCATCGTATAACTCATATGTTGCAATTGACAGCCACCACATAATTTATACACGTCACACGGTGGGTCTATTCGTTCCGGGTGAACGTCTTGGAGTTCAATTAACTTCCCTACCGCGAAGTTTTTCTTCACTTTAATAATTTTTACTTGTGCCTTCTCACCAGGCAATGTGTTTTCAACGAATACTGGATAGCCATCTAATTTACCGACACCATTTCCTTCATGTGTCATATCTTCAAACGTGAGCTCAATCATTTGATTTTTTTGCACGGGAGCTTTTGGTTTTGCCATTTTATCGACGTCCTTTTCTTATTTCTTCTGCTAGTTTATCAAAAAGCACTAGGAAAGGGAAGAATACACGAATTGGAAAGAGGCTTCCCAACCCTTTACAATTACCTGAAAGGGGTTGCTTATCGAGCATAATTATGCTCTAATTTTACTTAGAGTAGTTGATCGTTAAACAAACGGTCACTAAACCGACATTTATATATGCAAAGTTAATAATACTTAGCACACATTTCGATTACACAATCGCATCAGGGGGAATAACGTTGGGAAAGTCAGTTAGTTTCAAATCATCATCAATTGCTCAAGCTTTAAAAAAAGAAAAAATTGATGTTATGAAAGTAGAAGAAAAAGTTAAATATGCGACTATGATACTATTTGCTTTATTGTTAGCTCTATCGGCATTTATTTTTAATACGCCGGTTGAGATTGCAGAAGGTATGCTAGAGATTATAATCGCACCAAGTATTTTGGTCTCGGATTATATGGTCATTGGCAATGTCGGGGCTGCGTTTTTGAATGCGGGATTACTTATGCTTATTTCAATTTATTTGACGTATAAAAATGACGTTAATATGAACGGGCCTATTATTGCCGCTGCGTTTACCATCGCAGGATTCGCCTTATTCGGCAAGAACTTATTTAATATTTGGCCCGTGCTTGTAGGTGTTTATTTACGCTCTGTTTATCAGCGGGAAAAGTTTAGTAAGCTCCTATTACCTGCCTTATTCGGTACAGCACTCGGTCCACTCGTCAGTCAAATTTCATTCGGTTATGGAATGCATCCAACCATTGCGATTAGTTTAGGACTGGCAGTCGGGGTATTATCTGGATTCCTTTTACCTCCTTTAGCCAATCATTTTGTCCGTTTCCACCAAGGTTTCAACCTTTATAATATTGGCTTCACTGCTGGTATTACGGGGATGCTCTTTATGGCTATTTTTCGTTCGTTTGGATTTGATAATCCAGATACACTTTATGTCGCTGAAGGGTTGAACGAGCCCTTTACGATTTATTTCGCCATTTATTTTGGTATTATGTTTATCATTGGATTCTTATTAAACAACCGAGCCTTTACAGGTTACACGAAATTAATGAACTATTCAGGTCGACTGGTAACTGATTTTGTTTCATTGAATGGTTTTGGACTTTCTCTCATAAATATGGCATTATTAGGATACTTATCGATGGCCTATATTTTGTTAGTCGGCGGGGAATTGAATGGACCGATTCTCGGTGGGATCTTTACGATTATTGGGTTTGGTGCCTTTGGTAAACACCTTAAAAACGTGTGGCCATTATTTGTTGGCGTCTACATTGCTTCTATACTACAAATATGGGAAGTCAACTCAACTGCTGCTTTACTCGCCGCTTTATTCGGTACCACACTAGCCCCTATTGCTGGTGGTTATGGGTGGTCATTTGGTATTATTGCGGGTATCGTACACATGGCCATGGTCATGAATGTAGGCGACTTACACGGGGGTATGAACCTCTACAATAATGGGTTCTCTGGTGGGTTTGTGGCAGCCATTTTAACACCTCTGTTCGATTCACTAAAACGATTTAAAGGAGATGCTAACTATTGACAAAAGAACGCATGAACGCCATTCGAATTATTGATGAATTGATTGCTTACTTTTTTGCTCAACAAATTACGGATATTAACATCGACTTAGATTATGGTCTCAGTCAAACTGAAATTTCAGTACAAGGTCCTTGTAAAGAGGAACCTGCTGACCTTGACCAGCTAGAAGATGTTTTGAATAGTGAAAGACAAGAAGAACTCGAAGAATATTATTCATCTTTACTCGGGGAAAACCGTAATTATCATGAGTTAAATTTATTAGGAGCACTTGTTGATGGTGCAGATATTACATTTGATAATCAACAACTCTCCATCACTGTTTACCGCAAACGCTCTTAATCAACCATACAGAAAGGGACGTCTTTAAAAGACGTCCCTTTCTTATATTTATTCATTCCTCAAAATCATGTTCAGTAGTTAATTTCTCAATATATTCTTGTTTAACAGGATCGTCTTCAATCATTTGTTGATCTTCTGTTGGTAAGAAGAATTCAATATGTTCTTGTAAATTGACAAAGTGACCTGGCAAGACACCACCGTATTCCCCATCAATATTTAATTGCATCTTTTCATCTGTCACGACTTTAATATCACGGGCTTGTACGTGTAAAATGTTTGGATCATTCACATGTTGTCCTCTAAGTGCTGCTGTGATCACGCGTGCAAATTCAGCCATATTCGTCTTTTTCAGTACAAATAGATCGAATAAACCGTCATTCATTTTCGCATTTTGTGCAAGTTTTTCAAAACCACCCACTGAATTCGAATTGGCGATTAAAAACAACATGATCTCGCCTTCAAATACCTCATCATCATATTCAATCCGTGTATGTATCGGTCTGAATCGAGGTAACATCTCCACACCCTTCATGACGTACGCAAGTTGCCCTAACACCGTCTTTAATTTGCTCGGTACTTCGTATGAAACTTCTGTTAATTTACCACCGCCTGCGATATTAACAAAAAAACAGTCATTAACTTGGCCAACGTCTAAAGCATGAATATTGTTATCTAAAATAACATCAACGGCTTTTTCGAATGATTTTGGAATTTTTAAGGCTCGAGCAAAATCGTTCGTCGTTCCAGCAGGAATAATGCCTAATTTCGGGCGATAAGATTGATTCGATATGCCTGTCACAACCTCATTAATGGTACCATCTCCCCCTACTGCGACCACAATGTCGAACTCATCTTCACATGCTTTAGTCGCCGCCGTTGTCGCATCACCTTTTGACCTGGTGCGGTGAGCGGATGTCACATAGCCTGCTTCTTCAAATTTAACAAGAATATCAGGTAGTTTTTGTTTAAAAGCTTCCCTACCTGATGTTGGATTATAAATAATACGTGCGCGTTTCATTATGTTCCCCCCTATGATGAAACCCATGTCTCTACATATCATACCATGCCTTACAAAATAAGACTATTCATAGTGTATGCTACGAATAGTCTTAAATAGAATTATCGCTTGTCCATTTCAGCTAATAAAATTTTATTAACCATTGGTGGATTCGCTTGTCCTTTCGTTTCTTTCATCACTTGTCCAACGAGGAAACCAAGTGCTTTATCTTTACCGTTTTTATAGTCTTCAATTGATTGTGGATTCGCATCTAAAATCTTCGTAATAATCTCTGTTAATTGTCCTTCATCAGAAATTTGTACAAGCCCTTTATCTTTTACAATCTGATCGGGATCGCCACCATTTTCAACTAATTCAGCAAATACTTTCTTCGCCATTTTAGAAGAAATCGTGCCATCTTCAATTAACTCAATCATTCTAGCGAGTGATTTTGGCGTCATTGGTAAGTCATGTAATTCTTTTTGATTTTTGTTAAGATAACCTGACACTTCACCCATTAGCCAGTTCGAAACTTGCTTCACATCGCCACCTGCTTGGATGGCTTCTTCAAAGAAGTCACTCATTTCTTTTGTGCTTGTTAGAACCATCGCGTCATAAGCAGGTAGTTTTAAATCATTAATGTACCGTGCTTTTCTCGCATCTGGAAGCTCTGGAATTTCAGCTCGAATGCGTTCTTTCCAGTTATCGTCGATATAAAGCGGCACAAGATCGGGTTCTGGGAAGTAACGGTAATCGTCAGATCCTTCTTTCACACGCATCAGAATCGTTTCTTTTGTTTGCTCATCATAACGACGTGTTTCTTGTAAGATCTCGCCACCTGTTAATAATTCTTTTTGTTGACGTTTTTCTTCAAATTCAAGCCCCTTTTGAACAAATGAGAATGAGTTCAAGTTCTTCAGTTCTGCTTTCGTCCCGAATTCTTCTTGTCCAATCGGTCGAAGCGAGATGTTCGCATCACAACGAAGTGAACCTTCTTCCATCTTACAATCAGATACTCCTGTATATTGGATAATGTTTTTTAGCTTTTCAAGATAAGCATAAGCTTCTGCTGGTGAGCGTAAATCTGGCTCAGACACAATCTCAACAAGTGGTGTCCCTTGACGGTTATAATCCACTGATGAATAGCCATCATCATGGTGTGTTAATTTACCTGCATCTTCTTCCATGTGCAAGCGTGTAATGCCGATTCGTTTTGTTTTTCCATCCACTTCAATATCAATCCAACCGTTTTCTCCGATCGGCTGATCAAACTGAGAAATTTGATACGCTTTTGGATTATCTGGATAGAAATAGTTTTTACGATCAAATTTCGTTTGCGTGGCAATGTCACAGTTAAGTGCCATGGCTGCTTTCATCGAAAAGTTTACCGCTTCTTCGTTTAAGACAGGCAAGACACCTGGATAGCCTAAATCAATCGGGTTAATGTTCTCATTCGGCTCTGAACCGAAGTGATTAAAACTTGGGCTGAAGATTTTAGACTCTGTTTTTAATTCAACGTGCACTTCCAAACCAATAATTGTTTCAAAGTTCATTTATTTTGCACCTCCCAAGCTTGGTTGTTTCTTGTGATGATCGGTTGCTTGTTCATAAGCATAGGCAGCTTGATAGATAGTCTGTTCATCAAAATGTTTACCGATGATTTGTAGACCAAATGGTAAGCCTGTCTCTTCAGAGAAGCCACACGGTACTGAAATACCGGGTACACCCGCTAAGTTAACTGGGATGGTTAACACGTCGTTAGCATACATAGTAAGTGGATCATCTGTTTTTTCACCTACTTTAAAGGCTGTTGTAGGAGCTGTTGGCCCGACAACTACATCATAATCTTCAAATACTTTATCAAAGTCTTGCTTAATTAATGTTCTCACTTTTTGTGCTTTCTTATAATAGGCATCGTAGTAACCAGAGCTAAGCGCAAACGTTCCTAGCATGATACGACGCTTCACTTCTTCACCGAATCCTTCGCTACGGGTCATCTTAAACATATCGATCATGTTCGTTGCATTCTCTGAACGCACGCCATAGCGTACACCATCAAAGCGTGCTAAGTTCGCTGATGCTTCTGATGAGGCAATTAAGTAATAAGCAGCAACTGCGTATTTTGAGTGAGGAAGGGATACTTCTTCACATGTTGCACCTAAGTCTTCAAATACTTTCAATGCGTCTTTAACCGATTGGCGAACTTCTTCGTTCACGCCTTCTTGGTCTGATAAATACTCTTTAGGTACGGCAATCTTCATGCCTTTAACACCGTTTTTAAGTTTTTCTGTATAATCAACACGTTCAACATCAACAGACGTTGAATCCATCTCGTCTGAACCGACAATCGCTTGTAAGAGGTGCGCATTATCTTCAACGGATTTCGTGATCGGACCAATTTGATCAAGTGATGAAGCAAAGGCAACAAGTCCAAAACGTGACACTAATCCGTAAGTAGGTTTCAAGCCAACAACACCACAATATGATGCCGGTTCACGGATTGAACCACCGGTATCTGATCCAAGTGAAAAGAATACTTCACGCGCTGCAACTGCTGCTGCAGAACCACCACTTGAACCACCTGGTACATAATCTGTATTCCACGGGTTGCGTGTTGTATAATAGCTTGAATTTTCATTTGATGAGCCCATCGCAAACTCATCCATATTCAATTTACCAATTGTAACGGTCTTTTCGTTCTTTAACTTCTGAACGACTGTTGCATCATAAAGTGGATCATTAAAGTTATCGAGTAGCTGAGAAGCACATGTTGTTCTCAACCCTTTTGTCACAATATTATCTTTTATACCGATCGGAATACCAAATAATGGGTTCGTTGCTTGGTCAATTTCTTGATCCAATTGATTCGCTTTCTCTAAAGCCGCTTCTTTATCCAACGTGATGAAGGCTTTGACTTGTTCATCAACGTCTTCAATTTGTTGATAAGAAGCTTTGACGAGATCTGTTACGGTGATCTCTTTGTTATGTAGCTTCTCTTGTAATTCTTTCAGTGTATAATCAAAGACAGACATTTTTTAAAGCCTCCTATTCTAAAATTGATGGTACGCGGAACTGAGCATTTTTCGTATCGGGTGCATTGTTTAATGCATCTTCTCGCTCGATCCATTTACGTGGTTCATCTTTTCTCATGACATTTTTCAAATCTAATACGTGCGTGGTTGGTTCAACGTCTGTCGTATCTAACTCATTTAAGAGCTCAGCGTAATGAATAATATCGCCTAAATCCTTTGTCATTTGCTCTGCATCTTCGTCTGTAATGGCTAAACGCGCTAAGTGTGCGACGTGTTTAACTTGATCTTTTGAAATTTCAGACATTTCGTTCACCTCCGAATAATAATCGTTTAACGTACAAACATACTTATGATAATAGCAAACTATAGCGCGATTAAGCAACTATTCGTTTGCTATTTCATATGTGAATACCGCATATTTGGCCTTATTTTTAGCGATCAAATATGTGAATCGTCGCTTCTTCATCCCCTGCTTCACGGAAAATTAGAGCTTCCTGACGATCATTTGATTTAATATTAACTTCTAGTGCGTAATGCGTTTGAAAGCTATCCATAATCAGTCCATAGACGTATTGTGTGAATCCGACGACTTCGGCTTGACCTTGAAATTCGATCGGAATCTCAAGTGTGAGTGATTGTAGTTGATCTTCCTCATAAAATCCTTCACCAATCGTTCCGACGTAGTTAGGGAAATAGTCCGCTACATCATTTTTAAAGTCTTCAATTGTCGCCGATAAATCAGGATCAACATCACGAGCTGTACTTGATGGGAATAAAACATATTGTTCATCGATCGCTTCCCAATCATCGACAGACTGACTCCCTGCTTCAACCGTTGTTTTAGCGACCATATTTCCCGGGACGAGTCCGTCACGAGCCGCTTCACGATAGACAGCAATCATAACTGGTACATCAGCTAATCCATCTTTATCTCGAATCCGACTCATCACCTCATCAACAATTTCATTTGCCTCCGAAAGCATCTCTTCTTCTGAAATATCTTCATAATAATAGGGGCCGCCTACTTCAGTTTGAAATCGGTAATTTGATTTCATCGCAATCCCTAAAGAAATACCAGATAAATGAACCGTATCATCGTCTGTCCTTGTTAAATAATTCTGTTCTAAAATATGTGACAAATAGCGCGGGTTATCACGTTCTTCTTCAATTGCTTCATCTGTTGGCGAATCCTCATCATAGTCAACCGATGGATTTAAACCTAAATCTGAATCATCGGACTCTCTTTCTAGCCAGCTAAACAATTCGCTTGAACCAATGTGCTGACCTTCTTGAAAAAAGTGATTTTCAGGATCAAACACATCGGTTGAATGACGTCTCAAATCATTTTCGAGCGCCCTAATATCGAGTCGATTTGCTATTTGATTGGTTGTCACACCGCGTGATTCACTTAGCTGATAAGGAAGCAAGACTTGATACTCCTCATCAGATACACGATGACTTGGTATAATAGCAGACTGTTGATCTGCATCTTCTGGTTGTGTTTCATCCACAACTTCTTCCTGAGATTCACTGAAATCAGGCGCGCAACCAACAACTAAAACGAGTATACCCAATAAACATCCCTTTACTAGAGTTTTCATCAATAGCCTCCTTTCTTATTTACACCTCTCCCAATTGATCTAGGAGATCTTGTTCTGTCCAAATATCAACATCTAATTTTTGTGCCTTTTTCAGTTTAGAACCGGCGTCTTCCCCTGCAATCAGCATGTCTGTTTGACTACTTACACTGCTGACAACATTTCCACCGAGGGCTTCAATTTTTTCTTGCGCTTCTTTGCGGGTTAATTGCTCAAGTTTGCCGGTTAATACAACCCGTTTATTGTGAAAGACAGAATTTCCAGCTGCTTCTTCAGGTTTTGCACCTAGATAACGTGTATTTAAACCAAGTTCTTGTAAATCAGCCATTAATGCTTTAACGTGTTCTTCTTCAAAATAGCGCTTGATCGAACTAGCCATCTTCTCACCGATTTCATCGACAGCGATTAAATCATCATAACTCGCTTCTTGAATGGCGTCGATCGTCTCAAACTGACTGGCCAATGTTTTGGCAGCTTTAGCCCCTACAAAACGAATCCCGAGTCCAAATAATAAGCGCTCCAATGAATTGTCTTTAGAAGCTTCAATCGATGAGAGTAGATTATCAACTGATTTTTGTCCCATTCGATCTAATGTCAATAATTCATCTTTGTCCAGCTTATAGAGATCGGCAATGGATGTAATTAAGTTATGGTCATAAAGCTGAGCAATCACTTTCTCACCGAGCCCATCAATATTCATGGCGTTTCGTGATACAAAATGAGTTAAGCCCTCTTTGATTTGAGCAGGACAGCTCGGATTAATACAACGCAGGGCTACCTCTTCATCTAATCGCACAAGCTCTGATTCACAGGCCGGACAATGTGTCGGCATACTGAATGGCTCTAGCATTTCAGTTCGTTGGTCTTCAATAACGCGGACAATCTCAGGAATAATGTCACCTGCTTTTTTAATCACCACTGTATCTTGAAGACGAATATCTTTCTCGTGGATAAAATCTTCATTATGGAGTGACGCGCGTTGGACGGTTGTCCCTGCCACTTTTACAGGCTCTAAAATCGCCGTCGGGGTAATGACACCCGTTCGACCGACACTCAGTTCCACATCTATCAATTTCGTAATCGCTTCTTCTGCTGGAAATTTATAAGCGATCGCCCAACGTGGACTTTTAGCTGTTGTACTCAACTCTTCGTGATACGCTAACTCGTCCACTTTAATCACGATACCATCTATTTCGTAGGAAAGGTCCGCTCTTCTTTCAACCCAACTATTTACATAGTCGATCACGTCATCGATCGATGAGACTTTTTTCCATTCTGGATTTGTTTTGAATCCTAGTTCTTTTAAATAATTTAAACGTTCACTGTGCGTTTCAATTTGGCCTGATTCCCATTCACCAACCGCATATAAAAAAATATCTAAATTTCGCTTAGCCGCAATTTTGGGATCTAACTGTCTCAATGAACCTGCCGCTGCATTACGTGGGTTCGCGAATGTTTCGATCGACTCTTTTTCACGCTGTTCATTTAATTGAATAAATGATTGTTGAGGCATAAACACCTCACCACGTACTTCAATCGTGCTCGTATCGTTAATCGAGAGCGGGATGCTTCGAACGGTTTTTAAGTTTTGGGTAATATCTTCACCTGTCGTTCCATCACCTCTTGTCGCGCCTTGTACAAATTGACCATTCTGGTATTTGAGCGACACAGCAAGGCCGTCAATTTTTAATTCACAAACATAATCAATATCCTCAACATTTAAGCCTTCTTTTACGCGACGATCAAACGCTCTTAAATCGTCTTCACTAAACGCATTCGCTAAACTTAGCATGGGCACGTTGTGTGTCACCTTTTCAAACCCTTCGAGTGGCTTACCACCAATCCGTTGAGAAGGTGAATCGTCTGTAATCAGCTCTGGATGTTCTTCTTCAATTGATTTCAGACGACTCATTAATTGATCATACTCATAATCAGGTACACTGGGTTGATCGAGTACATGGTATTCATAATTATACGTGTGTAGTCGTTCTCTTAACGACTTCAGTTCTTCTTTTAATGACGGCATGTAACCACCTCGTTCTTATTGTTTCGTAATCGGTGCAAATTTAGCTAACAATCGCTTTAAACCAATTGGTGCAGGAAAAGCGATATCAAGTTCAGTCGAATCACCGTCATGATTTACTTTTACAACGGTACCTATGCCCCACTTTTGATGGTTCGCTTTATCACCCACTTGCCAATCTTCTTTTGCACCTGTCGTTTGCTTTTGTTTCGCTTTTCTTTTTTCCACTTTGGGTTTTGTATTAGATGAAGTGGATTGTTTTAATGGTTCATTAAATTGACGTGGGGCTTTCTCTTCTCGTCCTTCAATTAAGTCTTTAGGAATCTCATCAATGAAGCGACTCATCGCATTCACTTGTGTTCTCCCATAAAGCGTGCGCATTTGTGCATGGGTTAAGTGAAGGGCTTTTTCAGCACGCGTAATCCCAACATAGGCAAGACGACGTTCTTCAGACATTTCTTCTGTATCAAAGAGCGAGCGGCTATGCGGGAAAATATTTTCCTCCATCCCAGCTAAAAAGACGACTGGAAATTCTAAGCCTTTAGCAGCATGTAAGGTCATCATCGTTACCTTATTATCGGCATCTGGATCATCATCCATTCGGTCAATATCACTGATCAAGGCTAAGTCTGTTAAAAAGGCAACAAGCGTTTTATCTTCTGCTTCTTTTTCAAACTGTTGTGTAACTGTTTTGAATTCGTTTATGTTTTCGAGTCGACTTTCCGCTTCAATCGTACGCTCTTTTTGCAGTCGTTCTTCGTAACCTGTCTTTTCTAACACTTCGGTCACCATATCTGTCGCTGTTAAAAATTCGGTTTGTTGCACATATTGCTTAATCATTTGACCGAAGTCATTAAGTGCTTGTGTCGCACGCTTGCTTAAGCCAACAAAGTCAATTTCTTGAGTGGCCTCGTAAAGTGAAATGTCTTGTTCCGCCGCATAACGTTCTAATTTTTCCATTGACGTTTTTCCGACACCGCGTTTCGGTTCATTGACAACACGAGCAAAGCTTAAGTCATCATCTGGGTTAACGATCAGACGAAGGTAGGCGAGTAAATCTTTAATTTCTTTACGATCATAGAATTTCGTTCCGCCGACCATTTGATAAGGAATGTTCGACTTGACGAATGTTTCCTCAATTGAACGTGATTGCGCATTCGTTCGATAAAGAATTGCCATATCACGGTAAGAGAACGTCCCCTCTTGAACGTATCGCTCAATTTGATCAGCAATATAAAGACTTTCGTGCTTTTCACTTGCCGCTTGATGATAGTATAGCTTTGAACCTGCCTGGTTATCGGTCCATAACTTCTTCGGTTTTCGGTCGTCATTATGCCCGATCACTGCATTGGCAGCATTTAAAATCGACTGTGTTGAGCGATAATTTTGCTCTAAAAGAACGACACGCGCATTCGGATAGTCCTTTTCAAATGAGAGAATATTGGTAATATCGGCACCACGCCAACGATAAATAGATTGGTCAGAGTCACCAACAACACAGAGGTTTTGATACTTCTCGGCGAGTTGTTTAACGAGCTTATATTGGGCATAGTTTGTATCTTGATATTCATCTACATGAATATATTGGAAACGTCTTTGATAGTATTCAAGCACTTCTGGCAAACGTTCAAACAGTACAATGGTTTGCATAATTAAATCATCAAAATCGAGCGATTGATTTTTACGTAAAGTCTTCTGGTAAGCACGATACACTTGCGCTACTACTTTTTCGTAATAGTTACTCGCCTCTTTTTCGACTTGTTCGACTGTCTTCAGTTGATTTTTAGCATTTGAAATACCCGCTAACATGCCGCGGGGTTCGAATTGTTTTTTGTCTATATTGAGATCTTTTAACACATTTTTGATCACGGTTAACTGATCACTACTGTCCAAAATAGTAAATGAACGTTCGATGCCAATTCGATCAGCATCTCGTCTTAAAATACGCACACACATCGAGTGGAATGTCGATACCCACATACTCATAGCTTCAGGGCCAATCAAATGCGTGACGCGATCTTTCATCTCTCTTGCCGCTTTATTCGTAAACGTAATCGCCAACACGTTGTGAGGTGCTATCCCTTTTTCGTCTAATAAATAGGCAATACGGTGCGTTAACACGCGTGTTTTGCCACTTCCTGCACCCGCCATAATTAAAAGGGGACCTTCTGTATGTTTCACAGCTTGTGCTTGTTCTTTATTTAAACCTTTGATTAACTCTTGCATTGATTGCGTCATATTTCTTGCACCGCCTTTATTACTCTTTCGTTATATTTGCTGTTTTGAGCGCCTCATCAAAATGATCGTATAGACTATTCCCAACCACAATTGTGTCCGCATATTGAGCCATTTCTCTTGCCTGGTCAATCGACTTGATGCCTCCACCATAGATGAGTTGTGTATGATCTAAACGCTCACTTACTTTTTTCAACAAATCCACATCGCCATACGTTCCACTGTACTCCAAATAAAAAAATGGCAACCTAAACAACGTTTCTGCCATTTCAGCATAGGCCACAACATCATCATTAGTCGGCAAAAAACAATTCGTTAATTGATAAGCCTTTGCCTTTGGGTTCATAATGACATAACCTTCTGCTAAAATTCGGTCTCGATCCAATAAATCGATCGAATCTTTTACAGCTTCATGTTGAAGATCCATCATCCACTTTTTCTCTTGACTATTTAAAACCATCGGCACACCATAATAATCAAATCCAGGCATGAGTGCCTCCATTGTTGAAACTTCTAAAAGACATGGTTTATTATATTTTCTAACATACGTCATCAACTCAAGCGTGTCCTCAAGTGTGACACCGTCTGTTCCACCAATTATAATAGCATCTGTATTGGACTGACAGACAGCATCTAATTGCTTAAATGTTAATGTTTTATTAGGATCTAATTTAAAGACGTGCTGCCACGTTTCATACATAGTCACGTATTGCCTCCAATGATGATTGTTGTTCTTGCTCATTAATAGAGTCGGTTCGTTTTTTATCTTCATAAAGTATAACAAAAATCCCGCACGTTTGCCGTCTTTTTTCATCAGTCTTTAGACAGAAAAAAACCTGAATCATATGACCTAAGATTCAGGCATTATCTTTTTTATTCGTTTGTTTGATCCGCTGGGAAGACAAGCCCAATATCTGCTCGCGCCCGATCAAGAACACGCATAGCATACAGCGAACGCTCATGTGAATTGATGTTACTCTCTGTTTGACCTTCTTTAATGCACTTCACAAAGTGTTCCGCTTCATAGAACATCGTGTTCTCTTTTTGTTCGACATCTAACGATCGTCTAGTGCCATCTTTTGTCACGAGTGTTAATCCAACCATATCACTAAATTTTTCAATGACAATGGATCCGTTTTCGCCTTGAATCTCAGAAGGCATCTCCGAATTTGTAATTTTAGAAAATAAAAGATCAGCATTTAAATTAGGGTATGTAGCTGAAATCGTCCCTTGACCATCTACACCAGATTCTAGCATATAGGCCTGTGCTTGAACACGTGCTGGTTCACCGAATAACGAGACGACTGGATAAACCGTATAAATACCAAGATCCATCATTGAACCGTTTGATAACTCCGGTTTAAATGCATTTAAAACTTCACCTTGTTTATAACGATCATATCGAGATGAGTATTGACAGAAGTTTGCTACTACACGTCTAACTGGCGCAATCGTGTCAAGTGTATCTTTTAACACATGGAAATTCGGCACAAATGTCGTCTTCATTCCTTCCATGAGTAAAACATTTGCTTCTTTAGCCGTTTGAATCATGCGACTCACCTCTTTTTCATTCGAAGCCATTGGTTTTTCGATGAAAACGTGCTTACCATGTTTCATACACGTGATCGCTTGCTCAGCATGAAGAGCTGTCGGGCTTGCAATGTAAACCGCATCCACCATATCCGATTGAGCAAATTGATCCAAATCTGTATACGTATTTTCAACATCGTATTTACGGGCAAAGTCTTTCGCTTTTTGTTCTGTCCTTGAATAAACAGCATTTAATTGAAAATCATCTAACATAAATCCCGCTTCCAAAAAGCGATCTGTAATCCAATTCGTACCGATAACTCCAAAGTTCACCATTTACTGTTCCCCCTCTTCATCATTTAAGCGATCCAATACCATTTTATAACCGTCATTTCCATAGGTTAAGCAGCGCTTCACACGAGAAATGGTGGTCGTAGATGCATGTGACTCTTCCACGATCGCATGATACGTCTGACCATCATCTAACATTTTAGCCACCATTAATCGTTGAGCCAATGCTTGAATCTCATTCATTGTCGCAATATCATCGAAAAAACGATAGCATTCTTCTCGATTTTTTAAGGTTAAAATCGCATCGAACAATTGATCCAATTCTTCCCCTCTTAATTTATCGATTTGCATAAATAGTTCACTCCTATTCCACTTCACTAATACCGGATAGTCCCGGATTGTTTGGGATCACATTAATCCACGTTTGACCTTTCAATAAATCGACAGGCTCGCCATCCCGAACAGGTATAATGCGACCGTCTACCGATTCCCATTGTACCTTTTGAACTTTTCCTTTTTGCAGCAAATAAGCATTTCCGCCTGATTCAAAGTCAATATCACGACGGCCTTGGTCATCGACAACCGCATGACGGGTTTCCATAATCAAAACGTTTTCCAACGTGATTGGTGTCTCATCTCCATATTCTACAGTCTGAGTGTTTCCATTATAGCGTACGTAATGCTCGTCTGTCTCATCATAGACATAGCGCACACGGTCTGATCCGTATGAAACGGTGACTTCCTCAACTTCATCACCTACGATATCAGATCGATCGACATCATCAAAATTAAGTGGATCGTATTCTTTTTCCATTGTATAACCTCTGCCTTCTGCAACTTCAGTCACAGCAGGAAATTGTAAATATGAATTATGTGGTGCCTGGCGGAATGCTTCTCGTGTAAATAGATGGCCATCTCCGTCGTATTGGGCACCACTTAAATTGTCAATACCACTTTGTTGTAGCTGGTTCTCAATAAAATCAGCTGCGCCGTGATAGATATATACCGCATCGTAATCACCAGCTAATTGAAAGTAATAGGGTCTGGCACTCCGCACAGGACCGACAACGTCTGGTGTCTGACTTTGAAACATCGCCAGCAGTCGTGTTGTATTCCCTTCTGATAAGATTTCGAATACCATATCTGCTTGTGATAAACCTGATTGGGGTCTTGCTTCTGGATGATTATTCACCATCACACTCACAATCCGGTTATTGGGTTCTTCGTCTGTCCCCATCCCTGTCAATGGATACATATATTCAGACCCTAAATCGATACTTTCAACAGGATCTTTATCCACTGATCGATGGTCTAAGTCTTGTCCTGTTGCATCCGTATCATTATTTGAACATCCAATTAAAAATAAACTTATGATCGCAACAACTAGAAATGGTTTTATCATCATCAACATCCTTTATCTATATAATCAACTACAGTACTGGTTTTATTATAACAAACTTCTTTCATTTCATGGCAGAAAATTTGCGACGATGATTAAAGGTTTTATGTAACATCTTGTTCCTAATAAAAAACACGTCCCATTCGTTGGAACATGCCACTAAATCAGTCCAAGTACTATAATTTAATATAAAACCACGTTACGATGAGAATAGATTAAATACTACTGGAGGGATCAAGCATGCAAAAAGGATTAAAAGTCGCAACAATTGGTGGCGGTTCTAGCTACACACCCGAGTTAATCGAAGGATTTATTAAACGCTATGATGAATTTCCATTAACCGAACTATGGTTAGTCGATATTGAAGAAGGAAAAGAAAAGTTAGAAATTGTAGGAAACTTAGCTAAACGAATGATTGAAAAGGCAGAGCTTCCGATCGATGTTCATTTAACACTTGACCGCGAGGAAGCGTTAAAAGATGCTGATTTTGTCACGACACAGTTCCGAGTTGGTTTACTTGAAGCGCGTGCAAAAGATGAACGTATCCCTTTAAAATACAATGTCCTCGGTCAAGAAACCAATGGGCCAGGTGGCTTATTCAAAGGGTTACGAACAGTACCAGTGATTGTCGATATCTGTAACGATATGGAGCGCCTTTGTCCAGATGCTTGGCTTATTAACTTCACGAATCCTGCCGGAATGGTGACAGAAGCTGTATTACGTTATACGAACATCGATAAAGTCGTAGGACTCTGCAATGTACCAATCGGAATTGAGATGGGGATTGCAAAACTATTGGACGTTGATGCTTCACGCATTCACATTGATTTTGCAGGCTTAAATCATATGGTTTATGGCCTGGATGTTTATTTAGATGGTGAAAGTGTCAAAGATCGAGTAATTGAATTGTTATCAGACCCAGAAAACACGAGCTTTGTGAAAAACATTGACGGAATTGGTTGGGAACCTGAATTCATTCGTGCACTCGATGCACTCACTTGCCCGTACCATAACTATTACTACAAATCTCAAGACATGTTAGAAAAAACGAAAAAAGAAGCTGAGGAAAAAGGGACGCGAGCAGAGGTTGTCCTCGAATTAGAAAAGGAACTATTCGAGCTCTATAAAGATCCTGATCTCAATATTAAACCTCCTCAACTCGAAGAACGTGGTGGTGCTTATTACTCAGATGCGGCTGTTCGCTTGATTACATCCATTTATAATGATAAGCGCGACATTCAACCTGTGAACACACGTAATAATGGCGCGATCGCAAGCATACCGAATGACTCAGCTGTTGAAATTAGTTCTGTCATCACTAAAGATGGACCCAAACCATTAGCGATTGGTGACTTACCTGTTGCGGTTCGAGGACTTGTTCAACAAATTAAATCATTTGAGAGAATCGGTGCTGAAGCAGCAGTTAATGGCGATTATGACAAAGCCGTTCTAGCCTTAACTATTAATCCACTGACACCAAGTGATTCAGTCGCAAAAGCAATTATTGATGAGATGATGGAAGCACATAAGACACATCTGCCACAATTTTTTAACTAAATTCGACAATTTTGTGAACATAACATTATAACATTGTCTAACCCCGATGACATCAAGACGTCACCGGGGTTTTTAAATTTATCAAAATTGTCGCTTCATTCGACAATCTCTGCTATACTCAAGTAGCCTATGAAACTAAATGACTAAAGGAGAACGAATGATGTCCTACAAGAAAATTACTTTTTGGAAAAGAATACAAGTGCATGCGATTTTAATTTTAATCGTCGTCTTACTTGTCAACACGACCCTTTCAAGCTTTGCTCTAAGAATCATTGATATGACCGGTATTGACTTCGGTTTAATTGGCTGGTTTTTAAGTAACTTTATGGGGGTTATTATTTCTACTACACTGATTGCTACGTTTTTAAATTATTATGTCCTAAAACCGATTCGTAAAATGGAAAAAAGTATTTATGCATTTGAACAAGGTAATCACGATGTCAGGTTCAACACAAAAAATTTCAATGAAATTGGTGTATTAGGCAGTCGACTGAATACGCTATTCTCCAAAATCCAAAACCACCAAGAAACTCAACAACACCAAATCGACTACATAGAAGAAAAATCCGAAAACATATCAGCTGATATGAACCAATTAACAGAAGATATAACGGGATTAAATAACTATTTTAATGAGATTTCAAATGGTGCTGTTGAACAACTCTCTACATTTGAAGAAACATCAGCCATTACCGACAACATGAACAGTCAATTTCAATCGATTGCCGCAACCATTGATGAATTAACACGTTCCTTTAATCAGATGCGCACACAAACAGACCAAGGCATCACGCAAGTAAGTGAATCATCAAAAGCAATGGAGACGATAGCAAAAACGTCTGATGATACAAAAGTGATTGTTAATCAATTAACAGAAGAAATTGAAAAAATTAAAGAGATCGTCACATTAATTAATGATATTTCTGAACAAACCAATCTTTTAGCACTTAATGCGTCAATTGAAGCAGCACGTGCGGGAGAGCATGGTAAAGGATTCTCCATCGTCGCGGATGAGGTGCGTAAGCTAGCTGAGCGCTCTGTTGATGCAACAGATCGAATTGCGTCCACCGTTGATCATATTTTAAGTGGCGTTGGAAATGTAAGTAATCAAACCGAAACACAAGCAGACCATATTGCGTCAGAGTCAGAAAAAATTCTAGCGATCAATAGCGGCTTTGAGGAATTTGCGAAAACAATCGCTGAAAACATTAAGATTATGGATGATATTAACCAGCATACACAAGATGTTTCACAATCAAGCGTTGAGATTGCATCAGCGATGGAACAAGCGACATCAAAATCCGAAGATACAACAGAGCACGTGACTAAAATGAGTGAATTTATTGACGACCAACAAAACAAAACAGAAAACATTCAACAACAAGTAAAAGATCTTAAAAAAGCCTTTGATTAATCAAAACGACACGCTCCCATTTATTTTGGAGCGTGTCGTTTTTGTTGTTTATATTATATAGCGCCAAGCCATTAAATGACTCACGACCAATAAAGCAAAGTAAATAACAGCACCATAGACGAATAGACTGATCAATAGCCAATGAATCAATGCAAATAGAACTATAATAAACATAGACATAATCATCAAACCTGTATTCGCTGATTCCATCACTGAGAAAGGCTTTGAAAATGGATAAATGCCATAATTAAGGATTCGGTAACTAATAACAGTCGATAAATTCCCAACTAAGAAGACGATTAAAACATGGATTAAGACATTGGAACCTATAACTATATAATAAAACAGACCTAAAAATACGATGAGTGGTACAAAGAATTGAACGATAAATGCTTTTAACGTCGCCCGATAAAACAAACGTTTGTTTTGAACGGGTAAACAAAAATAGACCCATGCGCCTTCTGATTTATTCGAATACTTCAACATATACACTACCGTTGGAATAAATAGCGTCGTGAAATATAAAGGAATTAAATACATATACTCAATCTGATTCCATGCTGGATTCAACAGAAATATAATAGGCAGTATAAGTGACAAGCCGAGCGTTGGATAAACTTTTAACTTAAATTCCTGTTCCTTTAACATCATAGACCGACTAAACATAAACATCGCACGTTCCTTATGATCACGTGTGACCAATTTAGCGATCTGATACCAGAACGCTCTCAATCTGTTTTTATGTTCACCCGATTGTGCCATTAATTTTTGAAGATTTTGTTCAAACGAACGCATGAATCGTATGTAAAGAACCAAACCAACAATCGGTACAACGATCGCAAGCATACCTCCAGTGATCGTAAGTGCTGTCACGTGATCTGCTAATACGATTTCAAAAAGATTACTAAACCAAATAGGTGGCATTAATAAATACCACGCTTCCATCGTAAAATCAGCTGTTATATTCATTAAATTTGCTGCGTGTGCCACAAATTGATACCCGACAAAAATCCCTAGTGTTAAAATAATTTGAATACCATTTATAAGATTTCTTAACTTTTCACCATCAAAAAATTTCAATACCGTGACGTAAAAAACCGCTGTTAACACGATCGATAAAATGGTAATTAAAACACTTGAAACGAAAAATAAAAGAAAGAAAACAGGGCCTTGAATAAACAGTGAAACCATGAGTGGAATGACTAAAAATGCTCCTGCTATTTGGACGATATAAATGACGACATGGAGTAATTTCACTAATACTTGTGTCCTTTCATCAACAGGCTTCGTTTTTAATATGACGTGATCACGTACATCAAGCAGTACAGATGAGAAATCGGATACCATCGATGTCATTAAAATAAACATCATCATCGTAAACACAATGGTTAAGTGGATGAGGTAATCACCATCTATAACTAAGAAAGGTATAAATATAAAGCCATATAGTGCATAAAGAAATAATGACTTGATAAACGGACTCATCAACTGAGATGAATTTTTTCGGCTATCTTGTACAATCGTTGGAACACGCCTGCGATCCATCGCTAATTTGAATGCTAAAATAAGACGAAGTGTCGGATAGTCAGCACCTAAACGTTTAACAATAAACTGAAAGCGATCGATAATTTTAAGAGCCGCATTATCATACATCAGCCTCGACTCCTTGAATAACAGACACAATGTTTTCAGCTGACTCGCCATGTGAATCAAATCCCGTTAGCTGATTAAAAATATCTTCTAGTGATCCTTCTTCATTCTTCGCCTTAAGTTCTTCAAAACTTCCATCCGCTACGATATTACCTTGATTTAGTAAAATAATTCGATCACTGATCTTTTCCACGACATCCATAATATGCGAGGAGTAGAAAATGGTTTTACCAGCATCTCTCAACTTTTTCATCATATCTTTTATCACCATAACGGAATTAGCATCAAGACCATTCAACGGTTCATCAAAAAAGATCAAATCTGGATTATGTATTAAACTTGCAACAATTAATAGCTTTTGTTTCATTCCTTTTGAGAAGCTGCCAATACGCTTGTTGCGGACACCATATAAATCAAATTCATCAAATAATACAGGCAGTTTTTTATCAATGGTCTCCATTGTCAGTCCGTACATTTGCCCAACAAAATCAATGTATTCTTTAGCGGTTAAGTCGTCATAAAGCTCTCCGTTTTCTGGAACATAGCCAATTTTACGTTTATAATCAATAGACTTATCAGAAATGATTTCACCAAAAACTTTCACTTCACCTTTATATGAAGACAAAAGGCCGAGAATAATTTTGACCGTTGTACTTTTACCCGCACCGTTTGGCCCTATGTAACCTATGATCTCACCAGCATTTACTTTTAAATTAATCGAATCAAGTACTTGTTTGCCTGTAAACTGAATCGACAAATGACTTAATTCTAAAATTGGTTCTTTGTTCATCTCATTCGCCTCCTACCTAAAACTATGGCCATTGTAACATAATCTATTTTTCAATCCATTTATTTCAAATGAAAAACTAAGTGAAAAATAAGGATTCAAATGACAGATCATCTTTTGTTATAAACAAAAAGCTTCTCGTCACCACCTGATTATAAAGAATTGTAAGTAAAAGATTGCAGTGAACTATTACCGAAGTCTTATTTTTATACAATGAGGAATCAATACATCTCTATATTGATGATTCCATACTGTATTTTAACCAAACCACTCGAGAAAAAAGAAATTTGCGCACCTATAAGTTATTGCGTGATGACAACGAGACGCCTGCGGGAACAGCGCGAGCCGAAAATCCACTTAGGAAAGTGCCTTTCTTTCCTAAGTTAGTTGAGGCCGTGCCCGCGGCAAGCGAGTGGTCGATCACACGCACGCTTATGATAAAAGCTGTGTATGCTATTGTACTTTAACCCAACACATATTCTAGACGCTATTTTAGAGCCGATAAAGATAGCCAAACAACAATGGATAATTATCTATTGTTGTTTGGCTATTATAGTGACTTGTTTGCTTTTTCTCAATTTTTTTATAGCTAACGTCTTGGTCCAATATCATTTCTGTAGAAGAAGTTTTCTGATACATCAAAGCTAGATAAGTAGTGATTGATCTCTTTTTGAGCATTCTCATATGAGTCTTGAATCGATCCTACTAAAAGAACACGGCCACCTGTCGATGCATACGTTTGAGTTGATGCTTTTTTTGTCCCTGCATGTGTTACATAACATGTTGCAGATGAAGGGAGGGGTGGCAGTTCCACATCTTTCTCATATGCGCCAGGATACCCGCTTGAAGCAACAACAACACCTACTGCACATGCATCTTTCCACTGAAGATTTGGATCTTCTCCATTTGACACCTTCTCGATCACATCGATTAAATCATTTTCTAACAAAGGCAGCACGACTTGTGTCTCAGGATCACCGAATCGGGCGTTAAATTCAATCACTTTCACACCTTGCTTTGTTTCAATCAGACCAGCATAAAGAATTCCGGTAAACGGAACACCTTCATCAACCATCGCTTTTGCAGTCGGTTCAAGGACGTGTTTAATTGTTTCTTCTATTTTAGACGGCTCAAGATCTGAAACGGGTGCATAGGCGCCCATTCCGCCAGTATTCGGTCCCTCGTCATTTTCGAAAGCGCGCTTAAAGTCACGAGCTGGAATCATTGGATACACATGTTCACCATTTACAAAAGCAAAGAGTGAGAATTCTTCACCATCTAAAAATTCTTCAATCACGACACGTGCACCCGCTGCGCCAAATCGGTTCCCATCAAGCATATCCTCAATCGCACCAAGGGCAACGGATTCTTCTGTTGCGACGACTACACCTTTACCAGCCGCTAAGCCATCAGCCTTAATCACAATTGGAACGCCTTGTTCTTTCACGTAGGCTTTGGCTTTTTCACTATCAGTAAACGTCTCGTAACGAGCTGTTGGAATCTGATGTTTTTTCATTAACCCTTTAGCAAAATCTTTACTACTTTCAATTCGGGCCGCTTCTTGTGTTGGACCAAAGATCAGTAAATTTTCTTGTCTAAAACGATTCACGATCCCTTGAGCGAGAGGAATTTCTGGCCCTACAATCGTCCAATCAATCTCGTTTGACTTAGCAAACTCAACGAGTGACTCGAGATCATCTTCTCGAATGTTCACCGTTGTTGCTTCATCTTCAATTCCGCCATTTCCTGGTGCTACAAAAATCTCTTTGACTCGCTTAGATGTCGATAATGTTTTAACGAGCATATGCTCACGACCGCCACTTCCGACAATCAGCACTTTCATTTAAATCGCCTCACTAGATATAGATTTATCTGAATTATTAATGTTTAAAATGACGCATACTAGTCGTGACCATTGCAATACCATGCTTGTTACATGCATCGATCGAGTCTTGATCGCGCTTCGAACCGCCTGGTTGTATAATGGCTTTTATACCAGCTTTAGCTGCATTTTCTACTGTATCTGGCATCGGGAAAAAGGCATCTGAAGCTAAGCTAGCACTGATTGCTTTTTCACCTGCTTGCTCAAAGGCAATTTGAGCAGCACCGACACGGTTCATTTGACCTGCTCCAACACCAAGTGTCTGTTTATCTTTAGCGACAACGATAGCATTTGATTTCACATGTTTCACAACACGCCATGCAAATAATAAATCATTCAGCTCATCTTCACTTGGCTCTCGATCTGTCACAACCGTTAAATCTTCTTTTGTAATATGCCCGTTGTCTCGCCCTTGAACTAATAAACCACCGACAACACTCACCACTTTATCCGTTTGGTCTTGTGTAAACTCACCATCAATTTCAAGGAGTCTTAAGTTTGGTTTTTGTGCTAAAAGATCAAATGCTTCTTGTGAAAAACTTGGAGCAATGACAATCTCTAAAAATATGCCATGTAATTGCTCAGCCGTTTTTAAATCGACTTCACGATTAAGGGCAACAATCCCGCCAAATATAGAGATCGAATCGGCTTCATATGCTCGACCGAATGCATCACTCAATGTATCCGCAATACCAACACCACATGGATTCATATGCTTAACGGCTACAGCAGCCGGTTGTTGGTCAAACTCCATCACAATTTCAAGAGCAGCATTGGCATCTTGTATGTTGTTATAAGATAAAGCTTTTCCATTCAATTGTTTAGCATGTGCAATCGATGCCTCATTTGAATTGGCTTCTTTATAAAAGGCAGCATCTTGGTGAGGATTCTCACCATAACGTAATGATTGCACTTTTTCATATGATAATGTCAACGTCTCGGTGTCTTTTTCACCGGTTAGCGTACGGAAATAATCCGCAATTAACGCATCATAATGTGCCGTATGACGGAACACTTTAGCTGCTAAAGCTTTTCGCCACGTTTTATCCTCATAACGATTTTTAAGTGATTCAAGGACTTCACCGTAATCTTCTGGATCCACAACTACAGCCACGTCACTGAAGTTTTTAGCAGCGGAACGTAGCATCGTCGGACCCCCAATATCAATATTCTCAATTGCATCCGCTTCTGTTACATTTGGATTAGCAATCGTCTCTTTAAATGGGTATAGATTGACCACAACGACATCGATCGGTGTAATTCCTTGTGATTTTAACTGTGCTTGATGCGAAGCGTCATCTCGCTTCGCTAATAGCCCACCATGTATAATGGGATGTAGGGTTTTGACTCGTCCATCTAAAATCTCTTCTGAACCTGTTACTTCAGACACTTGATACGCCTCAATACCATTATCGGTTAATTTCTTCAACGTACCACCTGTTGAGATGAGTTCATAACCTAAATCAACTAATCCCTTTGCAAATCCGACTAAATTTGTTTTGTCTGAAACACTTAATAACGCTCTTTTTGTCACGCTTGATTCCCCCTATTGATTAATTGTTGAATTGTGTTTGGGTATAATAAATGCTCAACTTTTTGAATCTCATATTCAAGATCAGGTTTAGACATACCATCTTTTACATACACCGCTTCTTGTGCAATAATACGTCCTGTATCCATCCCTTTATCAACAAAGTGGATCGTGACCCCAGTCACTTTCACACCTGCATCAAACGCCTGTCCAACAGCATCTAAACCTTTAAACGCTGGTAAAAGCGATGGATGAATATTAATGATTCGCCCTTCATACGGTGTTAAAAGTGTATCACCTACAAGCCGCATGTAGCCAGCCAAAATGATCCAATCCACTTTTTCTTTATGTAAAGCCTCTACAATTTCTTGTTCAAAGACTTGCTTACTCGAATAGCCTTTAGGATCAAATACAAACGTCGGGATCCCAGCACTCTTTGCCTTGTCGATCACTTTCGCCTCTGGTTTATCCGAGACGACAAGTGCGATTTCGGCATTCACTTGCCCTTCTCGAATCGCTTTTTCAATGGCTTCAAAGTTACTTCCTGTACCGGATGCAAAAACAGCTAACTTGTTTAATGCACTCAAACGAGCGTCACTCCCTGAGTTTCTGTCGTATGTCCGATTACATAAGCCGATTCATTTGCTGATTCAATCGCTCGAATGGCTTCGTCCTTCTCATCTTGACTGACCACAACAGCCATACCGATTCCCATATTAAACACACCCATCATCTCATCATCTGTCATCTTGGCTGTTTCCTGTAACCACTTAAAAATAGGTGGAACTTCCCAACTCCCTCTGGTCAACTCAACACCTAGTGAATCTGGTAACATACGAGGTAAGTTTTCATAAAAGCCGCCACCTGTTATATGGCTAATCCCTTTAATCGTTACCTTCTGTTTAAGTGCTTGAATCGCTTTGACATATATTTTAGTCGGTTCGAGTAACACATCGCCAATCGTTTTATCGAAACCTCCAACTTGATCTGTTAAAGCGATTGAAGCATCTGATACTATTTTTCGGACGAGAGAAAAGCCGTTTGAATGAACGCCGCTTGATGCGATGCCAATCACAACATCATTCGGCTTAATTTCAGTTCCCGTAATGAGGTCGGGTTTATTGGCCATACCCACAACAAATCCAGCTAAATCATATTCATCTTCTTGATACATACCTGGCATTTCTGCTGTTTCCCCACCAATTAAAGCAGCACCACTCTCCACACAACCATCAGCGATCCCTTTCACAATTTGCTCGATTCGTTCAGGATCATTTTTTCCACACGCAATATAATCTAGGAAAAATAAAGGATCTGCACCTTGAGCGACGATATCATTCACACACATGGCGACTAAATCAATACCGACTGTATCATGACGGTCCATATCAAAGGCGAGTTTTAATTTCGTTCCCACACCATCGGTTCCTGAAATTAAAACCGGTTCTTCATACGACATTTTCGATACATCAAACAAACCTCCAAAAGCGCCAACGCCCCCCATGACTTCTTTTCGATCTGTTCGTTGGATATGTTTTTTCATGAGCTCCACGGCTTGATAGCCTGCTTCAACGTCCACACCAGATGCTTTATATCGATCACTCATTGTAGACCTCCTGTTTATCATTAATCTTTGTACGCCGGAATGACTGTATCCGGATAAATCTCTGTTGGATATTGACCCGTAAAACAAGCGTGACAGATGCCTTCTTCTTTTGAAGGTTCTGTTACAATCGAGTTTTCTAAACCTTCAACCGTTAAGAAAGCAAGACTATCTGCTCCAATTTGTTCTCTCATTTCTTGTGTATCATAATTAGATGCGATTAATTCAGCCTTCGTTGATGTATCGATCCCGTAATAACAAGGATTAACAATCGGTGGTGATGCGATTCGAACATGCACTTCTGTTGCGCCCGCTTCTTTTAAGAGACGAACAATTCGTCTGCTTGTTGTCCCTCTAACAATCGAATCATCGACCATGACAACGCGTTTGCCTTCGACAATACCGCGAACGGGGGACAATTTCATTTTCACCCCTTGTTCTCTCAGTTCTTGAGAGGGCTGAATAAAGGTTCGACCGACATAACGATTTTTAATTAAACCGAGTTCATAAGGAATACCAGCCTCTTCTGAAAAACCGATCGCTGCTGATATACTTGAATCAGGCACACCCGTTACAACATCCGCTTCAACAAAAGACTCTTTGGCTAATTGCTTACCCATTACTTTTCGACTGGCATGAACATTTTTACCGTTTATATCACTGTCTGGTCTTGAAAAGTATACATATTCCATCGAACACAATGTACGACGCATGGGTGAACTAAATGTTGTAGATTTCAGTCCGTTCTCATCAATGATTAGTAATTCACCCGGTTGAACTTCTCGTTCGTAAGTAGCTCCGATTAAATCAAATGCACATGTTTCAGATGCGACGACATAAGCGCCATTTAAACGTCCTAGGGATAGCGGACGTAACCCTCTTGGATCTTGGGCTACATACAATTGCTTTTCCGTTAAAAGTGCAAATGCATACGCGCCTTTTATCATACCAAGCGCCTGTTTGATTGCTTCTTCTAAATGGAGGTGTCCACTCCGTTTGATCAGGTGCGCAATCACCTCTGTATCAGATGTCGTTTGCAATATACTACCTTGGGCTTCTAGCTGTGACTTTAAAGCAAAAGCGTTCACTAAATTCCCATTATGGGCTAGTGCCATGCTCGATGATTGAGAACGGAACAACAATGGCTGAACGTTCTCATATCCACCGCCTCCTTGTGTCGCATAACGAACATGACCTAAGGCACTTTCTCCTGTTAATGAGTTGATCTGCCCTTTTTCAAACACGTCATTAACAAGACCCATTCCTTTATGAAGATGAAGGGATTCACCATCACTTGTTATAATACCAGCACCTTCTTGGCCACGGTGTTGTAAGGCGTGCAAACCATAGTAGGTAAGCTCATTCGCTTTCTCATGACCCCAAATCGCAAACACACCGCATTCTTCGTTTAACCCTTTGAGTTCACTAAGCATGGTATAGCTCCCTTCCATTGTTTCTCTAATTCTTTAACAGATTGATCAATCGCACGTTCTTGATTCAATTCAACCGTTAACATTGCATCATTGGTCACTCGACCGATCACACGAGCATCTTCATTTTTTTCTAAAAAGGCTTCTACATCATCTGGTTTAACCGAAACGACAAATCGTGACTGTGATTCGCTGAATAATAGGCTCGTTGGATCGCCTTCTAATTGAACATATGCTCCTAATTGTCCTTCTGTAAATAAGCTTTCCGCTAAACCGACAGCAAGTCCGCCCTCAGAAAGATCATGTGCAGATTGAACAAGTCCTGATTGAATCGATTCTAATAACTGAGCTTGTCTTCTTTTTTCGACTTCTAAATCAATTGACGGTGCTTTTCCGAAATAGTCACCTTCTAATAAAAATTGCAGTTCACTTCCACCAAACTCTGGTTTTGTATCACCAATTTGGATAATCACGTCACCTGTTTGCCTAAATGTAGAAGGGGTAATATCTTCTGTTGAACGATGCAATCCGACCATCCCAACAACAGGAGTTGGATAGATGGCTTGTTGGTTCGATTCATTATAAAGCGAGACATTACCGCTTATAACAGGTGCATCTAAAGCAAGTGACGCTTGACTCATCCCGTCAACACTCTTTTCCATTTGCCAAAACACTTCAGGTTTATCCGGATTACCGAAGTTTAATCCGTCTGTTAAAGCAAGTGGCTTCGCGCCTGTTGCCACAATATTTCGACACGCTTCAGCAACCGCAATCTTGCCACCTACTTCTGGATCGAGATAAATATAGCGCGAATTACAATCTGTTGTAATCGCGATTGATTTGTCATAATCACGAATGCGAATGACCGCAGCATCCGATCCTGGAGCAAAGACTGTATTGGCTTGAACCATTGAATCGTACTGATCATAGACGTACTCTTTACTTGCGATCGTCGGTTGTTGTAATAAACGGCTCAACATTTCATTCGTATCTTGAACAACGGGTTCATAGTTAGGCATCGC
Source organism: Pelagirhabdus alkalitolerans (assembly GCF_900096905.1). Classification (GTDB taxonomy): domain Bacteria; phylum Bacillota; class Bacilli; order Bacillales; family Amphibacillaceae; genus Pelagirhabdus; species Pelagirhabdus alkalitolerans. The sequence continues at coordinate 146,977 of NZ_FMYI01000004.1, forward strand.
TTGAAATGTTTTATAATAATCCGGTACCTTTGATGGCTTATGATAAACCGGTGCATCTTCTGCTAAATTATCAACCGGGATATCACACACAACTTCGCCATTATGAAGTAAACGGAATTGATTATCCGATGTGACATGACCAACGTTTACAGCATCTAAACTGTATTTTTTGAAAATATCTACAATCTCTTGTTCACGTCCCTTTTCAACGACGAGTAGCATACGTTCCTGTGATTCTGACAGCATCATTTCATAAGCTGTCATGTTTTCTTCGCGTTGAGGGATTAAATCGAGATTCATTTCCATACCCATGCCAGCTTTACTCGCCATTTCAGAAGCAGATGAAGTCAGACCAGCAGCCCCCATATCTTGCATACCAACAAGGGCATCTGAATGGATCGCCTCAAGACAAGCTTCAATCAATAATTTTTCCATAAAAGGGTCGCCAACTTGAACATTTGAACGTTTACTCTCAGAATCCTCTGATAAATCTTCTGATGCGAATGTTGCCCCGTGAATACCGTCTCGACCTGTTTTCGATCCAACATATAAGACGGTATTTCCTTCACCTTTAGCAATCCCTTTTTGAATATCTTTTTGATCAATCAACCCAACACTCATCGCATTCACGAGTGGGTTCCCCTCATAACATGGATCAAATTGAATTTCGCCACCGACTGTTGGGACACCGACACAATTACCATAACCCGCAATCCCGTGAACAACTTCTTCAAATAAATATTTTACACGTCCTGTCGTCAAAGGACCAAAACGAAGTGAATTTAATGATGCAATTGGACGAGCGCCCATTGAAAAGATGTCACGTATAATTCCACCGACACCTGTAGCGGCACCTTGATAAGGTTCGACAGCAGACGGGTGGTTGTGGCTTTCAATTTTAAATGCAACGGCTTGTCCATCACCAATATCAACAATCCCAGCCCCTTCACCAGGGCCTTGAATGACTTGAGGGCCGTCAGTTGGAAAACGGGATAATAGTGGTTTTGACGTTTTATAACTACAGTGTTCCGACCACATTACAGAAAAAATACCTGTCTCTGTGAAATTCGGGCGTCTTCCTAATATATCTTTAATCAGTTGATACTCCTCATCAGACAATCCCATCTCACGATAATGGGTCTCTTTTTCAACAACTTCCGGTGATGGTTCAAGCGTTTTTAGCATATTGATCCCTCCAATTAACCAGCATTGACTTAAACAATTTCAGCCCATCTTCACTACCTAAAATGGATTCTGTTGCACGCTCAGGGTGTGGCATCATCCCCAAAACATTACCTTGTTCGTTAATAATACCAGCAATATCAGAAACAGAGCCGTTCGGATTATTCTGATAGGTAAAGACAATTTGATTATTTCGTTTTAATTGTTGTAATGTTTCATCGTCACAATAGTAATTCCCTTCACCGTGGGCAATCGGGATCTGAATCGCTTCATTTTCTTCATATAAAGACGTAAACTGAGTCTGGTTATTTTGAACAATAAGCGTTTCATAATGACATAAAAACTTTAACTGCTTATTTCGGAGTAAAGCGCCTGGTAATAGACCTGCTTCGAGTAAAATTTGAAACCCATTGCAAACGCCCAAAATAGGTGTACCATTTTCTGCTTCTTCTCGTAATGAACGAACAATTGGTGAAGTTGACGCCATTGCACCACAGCGCAAGTAATCACCATATGAAAAACCACCTGGAATTAATATAGCATCATAACCTGCGAGCGATTCTTCTTGATACCATACGAGTGTTGCCTCTTCACCTAGAGCGTCTTTTGCAGCATGGTACATATCACGGTCACAATTTGAGCCTGGAAATACGACGACGGCAAACCTCACTTTGCAACACCGTCCTCAATCGTATAGGTATAATTTTCAATGACTGGATTAGCTAATAATTTACGACAAATCTCTTCCACCTTTTCCTCAATTCGATCTGAGTTATCAAATGTAAGGTTAATCAATTTACCTACGCGAACATCTTCAATGCCTTCGTAACCTAAATTGTGCAAAGACCCTTCAATTGCTTTTCCTTCTGGGTCTAGTACCCCTTCTTTTAACGTAATATGAACATTAACATTTATCATTTTATTGCCTCCAGTCGTTTTAAAATCGTATCGTATACCGTTAACAAATCACCTGTACCTTGTCTAAAGACATCTTTGTCTAATTTCGCATCGGTTTCTTTATCCCATAACCGACATGTGTCGGGGGAAATTTCATCTGCTAAAACAATTTGACCGAGCAGATCTCGACCAAACTCTAGCTTAAAATCAACTAAAGTCACACCAATTGAGTCAAACAAATTCATGAGTACATCATTGACTCTTAACGCATAGGCCTTAATCTGTTCAAGTTCCTTATCAGTCGCATCGGTTAATAAAAGAGCGTGCTGGTCATTGATGATCGGATCATCTAACGCATCTTCTTTATAAAAAAATTCAATTAATGGTGGATGAAACGGGCGATTTTCCTCAAAGCCTAATCGTTTAACAATACTACCCGTCGCCCGATTGCGTACAACGACTTCTAGTGGAATAATTGTTGTCTTTTTAACTAACTGTTCTGTATCATTCAATTTTTTTATAAAGTGACTCGGGATATCGTGTTCAGCTAAATAATGAAACACATGAGAAGAAATTAAATTATTAAATCGACCTTTACCATCAAAGACTTCTTTTTTCTTTCCATTAAAAGCTGTGGCATCATTTTTATAAGATAAAATCAGTTCATTCGATTGATCCGTCTGATACACTTTTTTCGCTTTTCCTTCATAAAGGAGGGATCTAGTCATCTCACAACACCTCTTTTGTAGTAATAGTTAAGCTAAGCCAATTCGCTTAAAGATTTGATCGACATTTTTCAAATGATACGTGTGATCAAAACATGCATCGATCTCACTTTGTGTTAAAAGGTTTGTAATCGCTGCTTCAGCTTCAACCAATCCTTTAAAGTGTGTGCCTGTCTCCCAAGCTTTCATCGCATTTGGTTGGACTAAATCATAAGCTTTCTCACGACTCATCCCTTTATCAATGAGTGACAGAAGCACGCGTTGTGAGAAAATCACACCGTGTGTGCGGTCAATATTACGCTTCATATTCTCTGGGAATACCGTCAAGTTCTCAACAATACGACCAAATCGGTTCAGCATATAATTGAGTGTAATCGTCGCATCTGGCAAGATGACACGCTCACTTGATGAATGGGAAATATCACGTTCATGCCACAGTGCAACATTCTCATAAGCCGTCATCATATAACCACGCATGAGACGTGCCATTCCAGTCATATTCTCAGAGCCGATCGGGTTACGCTTATGAGGCATTGCTGAAGAACCCTTTTGTCCTTTAGCGAAGAACTCTTCTACTTCTCGTGTTTCAGTTTTTTGTAGCCCTCTTATTTCTGTCGCGAATTTCTCAATTGATGTTGCAACAAGTGTTAAGGCTGATAAGTACTGTGCATGACGATCACGTTGAAGCGTTTGTGTTGACACTTCTGCAGCTTTTAGGCCAAGTGCTTTACACACATAAGCTTCAACTTGTGGATCAATATTGGCATACGTTCCGACCGCGCCTGATAATTTACCCGTTTCAATGGAAGCAGCTGCTGCATTAAATCGCTCTAAGTTTCGTTTCATTTCTTCATACCATAGCGCCATCTTTAAACCGAACGTTGTCGGCTCTGCATGAACACCGTGCGTACGTCCCATCATCACGGTATCTTTATGATCGATTGCCTTTTGTTTTAAAATCGCGATAAATGATTCAATATCTCGGCGGATAATGTCATTCGCTTGTTTAATTAAATAAGAAAGAGCCGTATCCACGACATCCGTTGATGTTAAACCGTAATGAACCCATTTCTTTTCTTCACCGAGTGTTTCTGATACAGCACGTGTAAAAGCGACAACATCATGACGCGTTTCTTGTTCAATCTCTAAAATTCTTTCCGTCTTAAAAGAAGCATTCTCTCTCAGTGCCTTCACGTCTTCAGCTGGAATGACACCTAGTTCACTCCACGCCTCACACGCAAGTAGCTCTACTTCTAACCATGCTTTAAATTTATTCTCTTCTGTCCAAATAGCACCCATTTCTTCTCTTGTATAACGTTCAATCATTCGATTGTCCCCCTAAATAAGTTTATACTCTTCTAATTCTTTAACTAGCGCATCTCGATTTTGATGAACAAATGTTAAGTGACCTAGTTTTCGTTTAGGTTTTATCTCATCCTTACCGTATAGATGCAAGTGCGCTTTTTCTAGTTGACTGACATCATTTATATATTTATTTAAGTTGTCCCCTAATAAATTAACCATTACCGCACCACCATGGAACCAAATCGGTAATAACGGAAGCCCGCAAATCGCTCGAATATGTTGTTCAAATTGAGACACGCTGCATGCTTCGATCGTATAGTGTCCTGAATTATGTGGTCGTGGTGCTAATTCATTAACAAAAATATCTTCACCTTTTACAAACAACTCAAGTGTAAATGTACCGACAACGTCAATCTCATCAGCAATCTCTTTCGCTGCTTCTTTTGCTTTTGTTTCGACAGTACTTGAGATGTTTGCAGGTACAGTTGTCGTATGTAATACATGGTCTCGATGAACATTTTCACCAATTGGGAAATACGCTATTTCACCCGTTCGGTTTCGCGTAAATACAACGGATATTTCAAGATCAAACTGGACAAATGCTTCATAGATCAAGCGCTGATTCGAATCGAGCAGTGCACTTGCTTCATTTAAATCGGCTTCTGAATGAAGCATCACTTGGCCTTTGCCATCGTATCCACCACGACATGTTTTCAAAACGCCAGGATAACCGATCGATTGAACCGCTCTATCCAGTTGTTCTTTCGTTTGAACAATTTGAAATGGTGCTACTGGTTGATTCGAATCAACCATCGCCTGTTTTTCTTTTTCACGGTCTTGTGTCACTTCCAATGACCTAGCACCTTGTGGCAGTAGTCCCATTTTTTCAAGATAGGTTGCCGCTTCTAAATCAACATTTTCAAATTCATACGTCACAACATCGCAACGCTCGGCTAATTGTTTGACCGCTTTTAAATCATCATAAGCTGCCACAATTTGATCATCTGCAAGTTGAGCAGCCGGAGCATTAGGTGTTGGGTCAAGCACAATCAAGCGATACCCCATATGACGTGCTGTTGTTGCCATCATTCGACCAAGCTGACCACCACCGATAATTCCGATTGTTTGTCCCCACCAATTACTGGTTGTCAAGTTGATCCCTCATTTCTGATACTTTTTCTTTCATATTTATTTGATGTTGCGTGAGACGCTCAGCTAATGTTTCATCTTCGGTTGCTAGAATTTGGGTTGCTAATAATCCAGCATTTTGTGCCCCTGCTTTACCAATTGCTACTGTGGCAACTGGAACACCTGCTGGCATCTGAACAATCGAGAGCAATGAATCAAGTCCATCAAGTGCTTTGGATTGAATTGGAACACCGATCACAGGAAGGGTTGTTTTACTTGCGACCATTCCAGGTAAATGTGCTGCACCACCAGCTCCAGCGATAATCACTTTTAGCCCTCTTGACCTTGCCGATTCTGCATATTCAAACATGTCTTCAGGTGTGCGGTGAGCAGAAATCACTTCTTTCTCATAAGCAACACCTAAGTCATCTAAACGATTTGTGCATTCTTTCATTGTCTCCCAATCTGAAAGACTACCCATGATTACACCAACTACTGCCATTTTTAAATCCCCCCGCTTCTATTCAATTCTTTAAAAATAAAAATGCCTATCCATTTCTCCCATGTTATATGAGAGAAGATGAATAGGCGTTTTACATAAACGAATATACTTTTTGAATAATACCGTGCCCAAACACGCATATTCATATCCCGGTCAAACTTACCCATTTAATATCTCATTAAAAAGGAATTATTTTGATCGGTTGAATGGTTCATCTTCCCTCATAGTCCATCATTTACGGCGACGGGTAGAAACTTTTGAGCCTTATTCTCAAATTATATGAGGTTAATTATATTATTTAATTGGTAGATTGCGTGTTAAGCATAACAGAAGCCTTTAGCTTAGTCAACTAAATTCGAACGTTATTCGCAACATTATACTTAACGTTCGTCTTTTCGTTTGATTGCATCAAAATATATAACGCGATCGACGGGCTCATATGCCTTTTGATCGTTAGAGCCTGTCTCTTTAAATATAGGCTTCTCAGTACGTCTAACCGGTTGATAACCTAGTTTTTCGATCCGTTCTAGACAAGCTTCAATCGTTTCGTTTGTCTCCACTTGGAACCGCTGCTTGTTCTTCTTGTTCTGTTTGTTGTTCTTGTTGTTCTGCTTGTTCTTCTGATTCGACACTTTGTTTAATCTTTCCCTTCCTCACTTGTTTCACCCAGAAACCGCCATTAATTTGTTTCGGTTCATATGAAATAATGAATGCTTTTTCATCAATCTGTTTAATCGTTTCATATAAATGGAGCTCATATTTTCTTGGCGTTAGGATCTGCATGGATAAACGATCACCCTCCATACCATATGCATACCAACTTGTGACGCCATAACCTTTTTCACGCAATTGCTGTGTAAAATTAATTTCCGGATCGGAAGAGATCACATTGACTGTAATATAACCCAGTGCCAACCGTTCCTCAATTTTGGATCCTATAATAACACCTAAGCCATAACCAATACCGTAAGCAAGTAAGTTCTCAATTTGATCTAAGTTATCTAATACAAGCCCTAAACCTAACACGTAAATCATAATTTCAAGTGTTCCAATTACTGCCGCAATATACTTTTGACCTTTCAATGTTAAAATGACACGAATTGTAGAAAATGAGACATAAATAATATTGATCACTAAAATAATACTAACCATCATAATGGCACTATCTAACATTACAAAACCTCCTACGGTTATTGTATAATACCCATTCATCTTTTTCTAATGAACCATACTATCAACTTTTGAATAGATTAACAATAGGTTATGTATGAGGAGGTGTCTAATATTCGAAAAGAGAAGAAAAAATATCACTTGTTATCAACTCAACTTCACGATAAGGCTAAACACATGACGTGTTATTTATTTATTCCAAACATTATTAATGAAGAAACAATCAAAGTTTATGCAAAAGATCAACAACTCTTTGTAATAGGTGAAATTAAAACATCCTCAAACTTAGACGATCAACCCTCGGTTAAAGAAGCATTTGAATTAACTTTTGAGCTTCCCATTAAAGTTGAGTCACACGTTATTTCAGTCGATACGTTACAAGATGGATTGAAAGTACAAATAGAGGAGAAAAAGTGGTAAAAAAATACGTGTCTACAGCGATCATAGACACGCATTTTATAATCATTTACTCTGCTAGGAAAACGAGATAAAGAACAAATATGATTGATAACACCCACATTAATGGATGAATCTCTTTTCCTTTCCCTTTTGCCGTCATCGTAATCGGATAGAAGGTAAAACCTACCGCAATACCTGTTGCAATACTATAAGCAAGAGGCATAATGATAATGGTTAAAAAGGCTGGTACAGCAATTTCGAACTTATCCCACTCAATCTCTTTTAATGTCGTTGCCATCATAATCCCGACAATAATAAGTGCTGGCGCTGTAACAGCAGACGTAACAACATCTAAAAGTGGTGAGAATAATAGTGCCAATATGAAAAATCCTGCAGTAAATACAGATGTAAGCCCTGAACGACCACCAGCCCCAACACCTGTTGCTGACTCTACATACGAAGTCGTTGTTGATGTACCTAACGCTGCACCGGCAACTGTTGCTGTTGAGTCAGCAAGTAGTGCACGACCTGCACGTGGTAGTTTACCCTCTTTCATTAGACCTGCTTTTTCTGCTACCGCTACAAGCGTACCTGCTGTGTCAAAGAAATCAACAAATAGGAATGTCAACACAACACCAACCATTTGAATCGTAAATAGTTCATCTAAATTCATGAATGCTTGACCGAATGTCGGTGCAAGACTTGGCACTTCACCAACAATCGCATTCGGTAAGTCAATTTGACCAACCACAATCCCTGCAATAGCTGTGATGACCATACCATAAAAGACACCACCACTAACATTTAGTGTAATTAAAATAACTGTGACGAAAAGACCAAATGTCGCAAGCGCTGTTGGGCCATGTGTGAAATCACCTAGCGCTACTAATGTTGCATCATAACCGACAATAATACCTGAATTTTGGAACCCTAAAAAAGCAATGAATAAGCCAATACCCGCACCAACTGCTAACTTTAATGTTGAGGGAATCGTATTAATGATTTTTTCACGTACGCCTGTTAATGTTAAAATAAGAAATATAATACCTGAAACTAAAACACTGCTTAAAGCCGTTTCCCACGGAATACCATACCCTAAGACAACTGTGTAAGCGAAAAATGCATTTAACCCCATACCCGGAGCAAGCGCAATCGGATACTTCGCGTATAGCCCCATCACTAATGTACCAATGGCAGCTGAAAGTGCAGTCGCTGTGAAAATTGCACCTGGATCCATTCCTGTGGCACCATCTGCAGCCAATGTCTGCGGGTTAACAAATAAAATATAAGCCATCGATAAAAACGTCGTTAGGCCTGCCATAAACTCTGTTCGGACGTTTGTCCCCAATCGATCTAATTCAAAAAATTCCTTCATTTTCTCTCTTCCCTTCATTTAACTCGTCGTTAAACCTTAGCCAGAATGTCGCATCCCCCTCATGCGACAAAAGAGCTCTTGATTTCATATAATCAAGAGCTCTTTAGCTAACCAGAAGAAAAGATCCATATACCAAAGCGAGGTACACGTATCCCTTACTTTATCTTCTGCGTAGACAGACCATTTACGGTGGTCGGTAGAAACTCTAGAGCCATATTCTCAAGATTATACGACGAATATTTAGTTTAGTTTTAATACATGATTTATCATACTAGGGAAAAATAGAAACGTCAACACCTAAAAACGAATATTATTGAAATATTTCATTCCAACGTTCGTTAAATAACCTCTTTAATAACTTAATTGTTTTGAATGTTCACTCTTGTGACGTGTTTGTTCACATATATTTAGGTGTCCTTTCGCAATTTTTTGCAAAATGGTTTAAAATTTTTATAAAAGTGGTAGAATATATTGAGCAAACGTTTTAATAGGGGTGTACTAGTGAATCGAGGGCTATTCATTTTGCACCCTACTCGTAAGACGTCTAACGTTTGTGCTTTTATTTACTATAATTTTTTTGGGGGGTTTTATAAATGAAAGATAAGGTAATGGAGACACTCCAAAACCTTGGTCGAACATTTATGTTACCAATTGCCTTACTACCGGCAGCCGGTATTATGTTGGGCTTTGGTGCGTCTCTTACAGGTGACGCATTTGTTGATCTTTATGGTTTAGAAAACGTTCTTGGTGATGGCACGCTTTTAAATGGTATACTATCCGTTTTTGCTGATGCCGGGGATGTCGTATTTGGTAATTTACCTTTACTATTTGCTATTGCAGTTGGTTTAGGTATGGCACGAGCATCTAAAGAGGTTGCGGCTCTTTCAGCTGCTGTTGGTTATTTACTTATGTACGCTGGTATGACAAGTGCTATTGAAAACTTCGGTGATATTGAAGAACTTCAAGAAACCGCAGGACTTGTTGGCTCCGTACTAGGTTTTGAAGAAACACTAAACATGGGTGTGTTTGGTGGTATTATTATCGGTCTTATTGTTGCATACTTACACAATCGCTTTTATAGAATTGAATTACCTGATTGGCTATCATTCTTCTCAGGTACTCGTTTCGTACCAATTATTTCAGCATTCGTTGGTGTTCTTGTTGGTATCTTAATGTCATTCTTATGGCCATTTGCCGGTTCAGCAATCGCTTGGTTAGGTGAAGCAGTTGCTGACTTAGGTTATGTTGGTACATTTATTTACGGTTTCGTTTACCGTGCGTTAATTCCATTGGGACTTCACCACGTCTTCTACTTACCATTCTGGCAAACCGCTCTTGGTGGTGTAGCAGAAGTTGGTGGACAAACAGTAGAGGGTGCGCAGAATATTTTATTCGCCCAATTATCTGCTGGTGAACCTATTGATCCTGAAGCCGCTCGATTCTTCTCGGGTATGTTCCCGTTCATGATCTTCGGTTTCCCTGCAGCTGCATTTGCAATGTATCAAGCAGCTAAAGAAGAGCGTAAAAAAGACGTTAAAGGTTTAATGATCTCTGCATCATTAACATCAATCTTTACTGGTATCACAGAACCCATTGAGTTCTCATTCCTATTCGCGTCTCCATTCTTATACTTTGGTGTACACGTTGTATTAGGTGCCTTCTCATTCGTGCTTATGCACATGCTTGAGGTCGGTGTTGGTTTAACCTTCTCTGGTGGTCTTATTGACTTTGTTCTATACGGTGTTCTACCAGGTCAAGGTATGACAAACTGGATTCCAGTCATTATTGTTGGTGTCATTTACGCGTTTGTTTATTACTTCGTGTTCCGCTTCTTCATCGCTAAATTTGACCTGAAAACACCAGGTCGTGAAGATGATACACAAGAATCTAAGCTTTATACGAAGAAAGACTATAAAGCTAAAAAAGCTCAAGAAAAATCTGGCGTAGATGAAATGTCTAAAGATATCGTTGATGGCCTTGGCGGTGTTGATAACTTAAACGACGTTAGTAACTGTGCAACGCGTTTACGTGTCAATGTCAAAGATGGCGAAGTTGTTAATGAAGGATTATTGAAATCAACGGGCGCTGCTGGTGTAACAGTCCGCGGTAATAACGTTCAAGTTATTTACGGACCTAAAGTAGCAAACATTAAATCAAATGTGGATGAATACATCCAAACACTTGATCAAGATTCTTCAGATTCTTCGAATTCGTAAGACATAATCATCATTAGCCCTCACTTATAAGAATCAAAAAACCGTCTGTTTACATAAACAGACGGTTTTTTACGTTTAAACTAAACTTCAATTTTTTTAATGATCTTTGCTGGATTACCACCGACAACAACAGCATCCGGAACGTCTTTTGTAACAACAGCACTAGAAGCAATTACTACATCATTTCCAATTGTCACACCAGGATTAATAACAGCACTTCCCCCGATCCAAACATTATCACCGATCTCAATCGGTTTAGCAAACTCATATCCAGAATTACGTTCAGTCGGATCCAGTGGATGGGTCGCTGTATAAATTTGAACCCCAGGCGCCAGCATACAGTTATCACCAATCTTCACGGGCGCGACATCTAATATGGTACAATCAAAATTAGCCATGAAATTTTCACCAACATGTATGTTATAGCCATAATCGAACCGAACATTAGGTTCCATTGACAAATGGTCACCTGTTGTCCCTAACATGTTCTTCAATAACTCAAGTCGTTTTTCTTTCTCGTCTGGTTTTGTATGGTTGTATTGATAAACTTGTTCTCTTATGAACTGGCGATCTTTCACTAATTCAGGATCACCCGGTGCATACATCTCACCGTTTATCATCTTTTCTTTTTCCGTCATGATTTTCATCCTCTCACCTCTTATTTGAACCTTTATTATATCGAACACTTTTGTTTACATAAAGCATAAGCTCATTTTCAATCATTCAAAATAGAATCGATTAAATTAAACACAAAAAGTCGGATGTTTAGTCCATGTATCATTTAAACTTATTCATATCAGGAGGTTAGTCGATGGATATTTTAACAGGAATGAACCAAGCAATTGATTATTTAGAAGATCATTTAACAGAAGAAATTGAGACAAAAGAGTTAGCACAGCTCGCCCATTGTTCAGAGTATCATTTTAAACGGATGTTTTCCTCTTTAACGGGGATTCCACTTTCAGAGTATATACGGAGGCGCCGATTATCGTTAGCTGTCTATGACTTGAAAGAAACAGATTTGAAAATTATTGATGTTGCTGTTAAATATGGGTATCGTTCAGCAGATGCATTCACCCGTGCATTTTATGCGATGCATCAAGTTTTACCGTCTCACGTCCAACGTGGGGAAGCATCCGTTGTCACCTATTCTCGACTAACACTTCACTTAAAAATTGAAGGAGGTATATCGATGAAGTACCGTTTAGTAGAAAAAGATTCATTTAATATCGTTGGATTAAAGAAAAGAGTTGCGATCCAGTTTGAAGGCGTAAACGAAGAGATTGAAAAGTTAGCACAACGCATAACACCTGAGGTGGCTGATGAGTTAATTGAGTTATCAAATGTGGATCCTAAAGGCATCATTAATGCATCCACCCATTTTTCTGAAGGTCGAATGGAAGAACAAGGCGAACTCGATCATTACATTGGTGTTGCGACAACACTTGATACCCATCATTCATTTGATGAACTAAATGTCAATGCAGGAACATGGGCTGTGTTTGAATCAACAGGCCCTCAACCTGAAACCCTACAAAACACATGGGGACGCATCTATTCTGAATGGTTCCCTACATCAGGTTATGAAGCTGTCGAAGGCCCCGAAATATTATGGTCAGATCAACAAGAAACCGATCAAACCGAGTACAAAACTGAAATATGGATTCCGGTGAAAAAAGTGATTGATTAAACGTAATGGCGAGGGTGAGTGAAACTCATCATCGCCATTCTTTTTGGAGTAGATAATTGACGAATTTTAACTTTTATCGTCGAAATGATTGACGATTAACATGATATTGACTACCTTTGCTCTATAACAACCTCACAACATTTTAATGCTTAAGGGAGGTTTTAAAAGTCAAGCAAACAATCGTACTCATTATATCTCTTTTTGTTATAGCAAGTTGCCATAGACAAGAAACCCAATTAACAGTAGATCATGTTATCGATCACATAGAAGCAGAGGGGATTGAAGTCACTGAAGTCAGTTCTGATGAGATTCATGAAGACTATGCCTTTAATAAATCTTTAAAAGGGCAAAACCCAACTCTACTTAACGTCAATGATCAACAACTAAGCATATATGCCTTTCCATCAAAATTTGATGTAGAACTTGGTATTGACGAATTTGAAAATAAAGTAGCAACTGCTACACTCACTGAACACAAACGATATAATATTGATCATTTATTACTGTTTTATATTTTCTCGGGGCAGCCAAAAGATCCTGAGATTGACATGGCGATCAAGGAGATTGAGAAATAAATCCTTAAAGCTCTATCACTTTGAATGATAGAGCCCCCATAAAGTTAAAACAAGCCTATTTCACAGTTTAGACACTGTAAAATAGGCTTGTTTAATGTTAATTAGATTATCAATTTCGAACACAAAATCAAATGCCTGGAACCTCATTGAAATCATCCATCTCTTCAGCGTTATCCAGCACGTCTTGAGGGATTGAAACAGCATCAATCTCATTGAACTGCGACATAACTATGTGTGTTTCCTCTTCTGATGTAATGGCTTGTCCCATCGCATCTACCGCCATGACCATATTCATCCTCCCTTCAGTCTGATAATAACTATCCTTGGATATCGTGATCGAATAATCAAGTTCCTTAAGTTCCATCATTCCAAAACTACTCTCTATACCTTCTTCCAAGCGCGGAACATCTGTATTCAGTCCTTGAAGATCTTCCATCAGCTCATCCATATGAATCTCTTCGGTCATCAGTGTAATGTGATAATACTCATCATCTTCTTCAAGTGAAAGATCAGTCACGTACTGTTCTAGAAACTGAAGCTGCTCCTCTGGATTCATCTGCATGCCTGACATCGTGAACATTTCATTCGAATATGATTCCGGAAACTTCATCCAGTTTCCGATCTCTGGATCCTCCATAAACATACCTTCCTCTTCATGAAAATAAGAAAGATAACGCATCTTAGTTTCATCAGTTTCAGTTCCGGCTAGACCCTCTACTTCACTAAGGTCCATGATCGATTCCTGTTTAAAACTCATGGGATCGAGAGTAATCTCCATGAAACTCTCAGCATGAACCACCATGCCTTCAGCACTTTCTTCCCCCATATCAATGTGCTGATTCATGTCCATTTCAACAGCGTACGACTCTAGCTCTTGCATAACCTCCTGTGACTCTTTCAAAATATCTTCAGCAGATTCCCCGGATTCAGACTGTTCTCCACAGGCTGCGAGTATAAGCATCAGTACGATGACTACAAAACCGATTATTCTTTTTTTCTTCATTAAAACTCCTCCAAAATAATAAATTTTCTTCCTTAAACTTCAAATCATTTTTTGAACTTATAAAAATTTGCCCTCTTGCATATCCTACAAAAAATAAATACTACTTCTATATTTTAACATTTCAGGAATGCCCCTTCAATGAAATCATGTGATAAGGTTTTAAAGATGTTTTTTTATTGTTGTTTGATTGATACATGACAGATACAATAGTTAGGTAAGAGCAGACACAATGACTAGGAAGTCTAGGAGGACATACAGTGAAACTTATTTTATTAGCGATTATGCTATTTGTTTTTGCAGGATGTGCAGACAACAATGATGATCAGACAACAGATGAACCTGAAGAGATAACTGATAACGATGAAAATTCCGATGAAATACAAGATAATGATGACGAGCAGGATGAGGCTGATCCAATTGAAGAATCAGAACCTGATTATGATCAATTAAAAGAAATAATTATTGAAGAATTTGAGGATGCTACCCCAACAGAATGGGGTGAGAATATTGACGGCGTCGTAACAGAAATAGACACAGATGATAAAGTGGTCTCATTAACGTTTGACGCGTGTGATGGCACACCAGATACGTATGATGAAGAACTAATTGAATTTCTAATTGAAGAAGAAATTCCTGCTACTTTATTCATTAACGCTCAATGGATTGAAGAACATGAAGAGATTTTTACTGATTTGGCTGAAAACCCTCTGTTTGAAATCGCGAACCATGGACACGACCATAAGCCCCTTTCCGTAACAGGAGAATCTGCATATGGCATAACAGGAACAGAGTCCCCAGAAGAAGTATTTAGTGAAATTTATAAGAATCAACAACTTATTACCGAACTGACAGGAGAAACACCTGACTATTTCAGATCAGGAACGGCTTATTATGATGATGTTGCAGTTGAAATAGTTAAATCATTAGGATTAACAGCTGTAAACTACAACGTTTTAGGAGATGCAGGTGGCACTTTTGATAAAAATCAAATTGTTAGTGCGTTTGAATCCGCTCAAGAAGGCTCCATTTTCTTATTTCATATGAATGAACCAGACTCAGATATTAGTGATGGTGTAATAGAAGGCGTTCAAATGTTAAAAGACCAAGGCTATGACTTTGTCCAGCTTGGTGAATATGATGAGCAATTGAAGTGAAAATGAAGCTAGGAAGTAGACTAGTATTATTGCTTAAAGAGAACTTTTATAGGAATTTGTCTCAATTCAATCACTACATATATGTGGAAATTATGCCTGCTGAAACAAAAATGATGGTGATTCAATTTTCTAAATAAAGAGCGAATCACCATCAATGATCTTTAAGTCTTTAGAGTTATTTACCTTCACCATATCTTTAGTTGAACAGCTATTAGCATGCTAAATATGCACGATCAAATCATATAAGCTTTTGCTTAGACTAACGTTGGTTGTAAATCAACAGACTGATGGCAAACACAGTTTTCACCTGTTATTTCTAGTCGAAAGAGGTTCATTGTTTTGATACGCTTTTTTCTTTAATACTCTGTTCGTTGATGTTTGTTGTATAAACGAATAGTCTGATTATCGATTGAGTTTATTTAATTTCTTTTTTAAAACAAATAAAAGTAACTATTCCAAAAAGATAATATAATATAGAAAAATATATACTAATATTTAGTTCCATCACAAAAAATAATAGAGAAAATAATAAAATACATACTAACGATGGGATCTGATCAATCACATTTTTTATACCTACCATAATATCTTCCATTTCATTTCTCTTAAAACCACCCGCATAACCTTCCACAGGTTTATTATGAAAAATATATATAATGTTTTCTGTCCCTAAGGCAATAAAGGTATATGTTAAAATTTTAAATATGAAATTATTGCTAATTACCTCTTGGTTAAAAATTGAGCTCAACACTATGACAGGAACTAAAATAACTAATAAAAAGAAAATAACAAATGCATTTTTTTCAACTATGAATCTCCTTAGTTTTTCATCAGTTAGATTCTGTTTTTTATAGAAATTTTCATTAACCATTATAAATCGATAAACAGAACTGGATAATATCATTATTGCAATAAAAAACAACCATTGCCACTCGGGCATCATAACATTTGCAAAGGTTAATACTGAAATTAACCCAATAACCAATCCAATTAATTCTTTTCTAGCTTCTTTTTTAAAAAAATTGTTCCATGTACTCATAAAATACATGTTAATCTTCCTTTCATAATAAATATTTCTAAATATCAAATATGAGAATGGCTGTAATAAAAAAGATTAATGTATTAACTTTTCTCCCTTTATAAGTTTATTCGTGGGAAAATCTCTTTTTTTGTGAATGTTGTTGATAACTTTATTCACATAAAGTATTTTACACTACTTACTAATATTCTACAGCAACTTCATTTAATAAAAAATCACAAAAGAAAACACGTTTTATAGCAGCTTACAACTCCCACAAAACGTGTTTAGATTCTTATAAAATAAATTGACTCATATCCCTCACCAAATTCATTTGACAATGAATCGTTCTTCTAAACTATTCCCACTCAATCGTTGCTGGTGGCTTGCTCGTTACGTCATACACGACGCGGTTAATTTGATCCACTTCATTGACCATACGTGTTGAAATCTTCTCAAGTACATCCCACGGGATTCTCGCCCAATCGGAAGTCATACCATCAATGGATGTAACAGCACGGATACCAATGGTATAATCATACGTTCTCGCATCGCCCATGACGCCGACACTTCGAATGTCTGGTAGGACGGTGAAGTATTGCCAGATATCTCGGTCGAGTCCTGCTAATTTAATTTCATCTCGCAAAATAGCATCTGATTCACGTACGATTTCTAATTTTTCTTCAGAAATCTCACCTAACACGCGGATTCCTAATCCTGGTCCGGGGAATGGTTGGCGCCAAACAACACCTTCTGGTACACCTAATTCCAAACCAAGCTCTCTTACTTCATCTTTGAATAAAGTGCTCAGTGGCTCGATTAATTCAAATTGCATGTCTTCCGGTAGGCCACCAACATTATGGTGTGATTTAATCGTTTGTGCCGTTTCTGTACCTGATTCGACGATGTCTGTGTACAGTGTTCCTTGAGCTAGGAAATCCATTTCTTTTAGACGATCTGCTTCATCGTCAAACACGTATATAAATTCATTCCCAATAATTTTACGTTTTTCTTCTGGATCAGACACGCCTTTTAGCTTGTCTAAGAAGCGCTGCTTCGCATCAATGCGAATGATGTTCATATCAAAGCCATCACGGAATGTTTCCATGACCATGTCGCCTTCATCTTTACGTAATAAGCCATGATCAACAAAAATACATGTCAATTGATCCCCAATTGCTTTATGAATTAGTGCAGCCACAACAGATGAGTCAACACCGCCACTTAAGGCACATAGTACTTTTTTGTCTCCTACTTGTTCGCGAATGGTCTCTATTTCTTGTTCAACGAAATTGGCCATTGTCCAATCACCTTCACAGCCGCTCACGCCAAAGACAAAGTTCTTTAGAATATCATTGCCATAAATCGTGTTGCGTACTTCTGGGTGAAACTGAACCCCGTAAATTGGTTTTTCTTTATGATGCATCGCAGCAATTGGCGTTGATGGATTCGTTGCCTCGATATTAAAATCAGCTGGAGCTGATACAACTTTATCACTATGACTCATCCACACCGTCTGGTTATGAGGCGTTGAAGTGAAAAGATCCGCTCCTTCTTTTATATCAATATCAGCCTTTCCATATTCACGTTCATTTGACCGTTCAACCGTTCCACCAAAATGATGCGTAATCAACTGCATCCCATAACAAATCCCTAAAACGGGGATATCTAGATCAAATATTTCTGGGTTTATCTTAAAGCTATTGTCGTCATAGACACTGTGAGGTCCACCAGATAGTATAATCCCTTTTGGATTCATTTCTTTAATTTCATCAATTGTTAAACGATGTGAGTGAAGTTCACTATACACACCGAACTCACGAATACGTCGTGTGATCAATTGATTATATTGGCTCCCATAATCTAATACTAAAATCATTTCATTTTCCACTCGCTTGTCATCTCCTTCAAATGCGCGTTTATTTCTCATTTAAAAAACCTCTGCCTTTAAAAAAAGACAGAGGCAGAAAAATTGATCACAATTATCTGCCTCCATAGTCAGGAATTTTAAGGATTCCCGGTAGATACTCTCGAACCGTATTATCGAGGATATACAGAGGTGCATGTTTATATTGTACTTAATTCTAACAGGGCGATATGACGCGGTCAAGATAAGATTGCATCAATCATCGCTTGATAATGTTTCTGTAATTGTTCTGGGTTTTCAAGCGTTGTCTCCGCTCGATAGAGCAAGCGACCGTAATTTTCCGTCAGGGCTGTCATATCTCGAGCGTTTAATCGCTCATCTAAATCTTTTGCATAGGAGTGAAGGGTTTGACCAGTCAAACGTTTATACCCCATCTGATTCAATAATTTAAGCAACTGTTGATAAGCCTTATCAAAATCATCGACATGTTCAAGTGGTAAGTAACGCCAAATAAAATACTGTCGTAAGAGCCACTTCCATTTAAAGAAAAGCGCTAATATCAACACAGTTAGTAGGATAAATACATACGGCCAATAACCAAATCCATCATCTGTATCTGCTTCTGTTAATGGATCTGTTTCATCTTCTTCTAGCTCGTCTAGCTCTTCATCTGTCTCATCTTCATCTGTCTCTTGCTCATCTTCATCTGCTTCTTCGTCTTCTTCTAATTCAGACTCATCTTCTTCTGGTGTATCATCAAAATCATCTAGTGGATCATCACTAAGTTCATGTTCCATGTCTTCCCCACTAAATCCAATCGTCGGTTCAAATGGCACCCAGCCAACACCTGGTAAATAGGCTTCAACCCAAGAGTGAGCATTGTTATTTCTAACTTCATATCGGTCGACATCTTCATCAACAGATTCTATGACGTCACCACTTGTAAATCCTTGTGCCCAACGTGCTGGTATACCTAGTGCTCTAAGCATGACAACCATTGACGTTGAATAATTATCACAATACCCAGCTCGTGTCTCAAACAAGAACTGATCGACATAATCTTCATCATCTTCAGGTATAGGAATATCTTCTGTTTGATAGACGAAGTCTTCTTGTTCAAAGTAACGCTCAATTGCCATTGCCTCATCATACGGCGTCGTTTCATCTTCTACAATTTCATATGCTAGATCAATAACTCGCTCAGGTAGGTCCTCCGGGAGCTGTAAATAGCGGTCATCTACTTGTTCCATGCCGTCACGACTTGCTGATTGAAGAAGATCTTCCGTTAAATCAACTGAACGAACATTCATATCTAATTGACCATCAGTTAATGCTTGCTCCTCATTTTCTTGTTCCACAATATGTGCATAGGGATCATAGACAAATTCACTGTCTTCTTCAAATGAAAGATCATATAGTCCATACGGATAAACAACGCGGTCAAAATCGATCGTGTCTTGATAGAAAACAGAAGCCTCTTGCCAACTACGTTCAACAGAAGAAGTGTTGTGATCTAAGTCACCTGAAGTTAGCGGTTGAAAGTTTAAATCAATTGATTGTTCCCAACCTGCACCTGTATACGTATCTTTAGTTTCAATTCGCCAATAATGATTCGACGTTGTTTCCGTTTCAAAGATGACCGTGTCATCATCTGAAAAGCCACCACCAAGTTGAGAGCTATCTTCACCGTACCCAACACGTCCTTGGTCACCATTTGTGAATTGCTCAGCTGTACTCGTTATAAATGGAACAGGATCACGCCAAACCGGTTCTTGTTTTGGCGCTTGATAACTAAAGAATAAAACGAAAGCTGTAATGATGCTAAGTGGAAAGAGCAATCGTTCAAACCAACTTGAAAAATTAATAATTAATTGATGCCTGTCACGATTTTTAACGTATGTGTTAAACGTCAGGGTTAAAAGACTTAAAATGACGAGTCTTATAATCGCATCATTTGCCTCATATGCAGTGAACGTATCCATAATCGCAACAAAAACAATCGTCAATGCAACAAAGACAAAAACCCTCTTCATCGTAATCAACCAAAAATAAAGGAGATAACTCAGTAATGCGATTAGTAAGAAAAGCAACAACGTTTGAAAAAACGCTGTTAAATCATGCCACTGTCTATCCATTAATGCTTGGAAGTTAATCGACCATTCATCACTAATAAATTGCCGGGATGATTCAGAAAAAAGAGACTCTGGTAGAAATATGTGGTTTAAAATAAGGATTAAGCTCGATGCTTTGATTAAAAAAGACCAAACCATGTTTAATCTTAAAAAGCTAATTAAAAAACATAGCACAGCATATACAATAAACCATTCAAAGTACGTATAATCGACTAATAAATGAATCGGTCTTAACCACTCAAGTGCAAGTAAAAAACCTAGTATATAGACGCTTAATCTCACAAAATTGACAGCTGTTCGATCTGTACGATGGTGAGTCATTAAATACTCACCTCCCAATTAGGCTTTGTGATCATCGTTTCATTAATGGACAGAATGCGAACGCCGAATGCTTGTAGCTTTCTGGCAATTTCTTTTTCTCCCTCAGTCTGATGATCAGTTGATTTCATCCAGTAAACAGTCATTTTAATTTGTTTGAATAGCATTCTTTCAACAAATTGGAGCAGCTCTTTTGTTAAATAATCAGTCAACATAATAATGAAACGTGCATCTTTCCAATCGGCCTGTACTTTTTGAAACGATTCCTGTAATTGATCAGTGTTAATCGACTTCAAATGAATGAGAGCTTCAGTAAATGAACCACTTTGATGTCCGTCAATGGATTGAAATGTTTGTAACGGATATGACATGAGATAAAAAGATGCATTCACTTGTTTTTCGTAAAAACGTTCTTTCATCCCTTTAATAAAAGCAATATTGAGCTCTAATGTTTTAGACGAAGTCATGGGTAAAAGAGCCACAATTCCATCAATGCTTTGTTCTTGCTCAAATTCTTTTGTCATTAACGTTTCTCGCTTAGCTGTTTGTTTCCAGTTGATAGATGCAATACGATCACCCGGTACATACTCGCGCACGCCTGATACAATCTGTGATTGACTGGATGGTTTTAAAGTAATTAGTTCATCGCCTTCTTTTTCATTTTGATCACGTTCCTTTACGACAACAGGTCCTGATTTTGGTGCAACAACCATCGATTCATCTAGGTTAATAACCTTTGATTTCGATATGAAGCCAAAAGCATCACTTACTGTTAGTGTAACAGCATGAAATGAATGCACACCTCTTGGAACATATTTAATCTGATAATCAATCGATAAATGACGTTTAAATAAAGGGTGTCTTACTTCCTTAATATCTTTTACTTGCGTCATTTGTTCGGGATTGGTCAACATTTGGGCGTAATCATGGGCTAAATATTTTGCATTGATTGATTTTGGTAGCGCATCACGCACAAAAAGATAAGGGACTAAGAGAGGAAATCGTCGCTTGATCGAAAGTCGAATCGTTACGAAGTCCCCTGCTTCAATTGCTCCGTCTGGTATTATTCGCTTAACCTTCCAATCATTTATCGGATAAAAAATAAATACGACATAATAAAGAAGAAATGGTAATGCAGCGTAAAATAAAAACCAGCTGACAAAACCACCTTGAAACATCGCGTAACTATACAATAACGCAAACAAAAAGACGATCTGACTTAATTTAGCAAATGTACAGAAAAAGCGAAACATGATTACAACCCTTTCCGAGTCGGGACATCGATGGATTCAATCGCTGATTGAATAATAGCCTCAGGTTGGACAGATTGATATTTCGCTTCGTGCCCTAACATCAGTCGGTGACTGAGAACAAAATTTGCTAAGTAGATCACATCATCTGGTAACACATAGTCGCGTCCCTTTATATATGCATAAGCTTTTGCTGCCCGCATCAAACTAATCGCACCACGTGGGCTAACCCCTAGGCGAACACGTTTATCTTCTCGCGTTTTTCGCACGAGTTTTACAATGTATTGCTGTACAGATTCTTCAATATGAACCGTATCCACTTCTTTTTGCATCATTTTCACGTCATCACGGTTCATAACAGATGCTAAAGTTTCAATCGGATGTGTTGATTTGGTGACACCTAACATCATTAACTCTTCATCTTCTGTCGGATAACCCATTTTTAATTTAATCATAAAACGATCAAGTTGAGCTTCGGGTAACGGATAGGTTCCTTCATATTCCACTGGGTTTTGTGTTGCCATCACTAGAAAAGGTTGATCAATCGTCACCGTCTCACCATCGACTGTTACTTTTGATTCTTCCATCGCTTCAAGCAATGCTGATTGTGTTTTTGGTGACGTTCGATTAATTTCATCTGCTAAAATAATATCGCCAACAATCGGTCCTTTACGATATTCAAATGTTTGTTTTTGAGGATGATAGATCGAAACCCCCGTAACATCGGAAGGTAGTAAGTCTGGTGTGAACTGGATCCGGTTAAACTCACAACCTAAAGATTTAGATAGTGTTCGGACGAGCATCGTTTTACCAACACCAGGAACATCTTCAAGTAATACATGCCCTCTAGCCAATAAAGCCGTTAAACTTAAATTAACAACATCATCTTTACCAATAATGACACGTTCTATATTTTCTAATACTTGTTGAATTTTTTGATTTGATTCCGTCATCATCTATACTTCCTCTCAGTAATTAATACATATCATCATGTCTTCTCTCTACTATACTATAATTTTTGAAGATAAAATTAAACTATAATCAACTATTCATCTCAACTTCATGCAAAATAAGGAAAAATAATGTAAACGATTGATTTATTTCATAGATCATGACATAATTTTATCCATAAGGAGTGAATAACGTGTTAAACGATCAAAATTTACATTTATTTAAGCATGCCCTAAACCATACAAACGTTGGCTTAATTATAACTGACCCTGACCTTGATGATCATCCGATCATTTATGTTAATCATGGATTTGAAAAAATGACTGGCTATCAATCTGAGGAAATCATCGGACAAAATTGCCGGTTCTTACAAGGTGAACATACAGACCCATCTGTCATTAAAGCCATTCGTGATGCCGTTGATAATCAAACTTCAATCACAGTTCAAGTTTATAACTACACAAAGCAAGGTCATGGTTTTTGGAACGAACTGACGATTGATCCTATGTGGATCGAAGAGAATAACCAAGATAAATTATACTTTATCGGTGTCCAAAAAGACGTAACAGATTTAAAGGAAAAAGAACGTCTATTAAAAAATGCACTCGATGAAATGGAGCAACTATCAACACCAATTGTACCGATCAATGATCAAATCTCTGTGTTGCCTTTAATTGGATCTATAACCCAAACACGCTTAGAGCAATTAACTCAATCGATCTCTACATACTTGTCGCGGTCAAAAGACGACTATTTAATTCTTGATTTATCCGGGTTATTTGAAGTGGATACTTATGTTGCTGCCTCGTTAATTAAGTTGCACGACTTAACGAATTTAATTGGTACACAACTCGTCTTAACAGGCATTCGTCCTGAGTTAGCTATTAAAACAATGGATATTGGCGATCATTTGAAAAACCTTAATACATTCTTAACCGTTCAAGAAGCCATTAAAGCTCTAAAAGGATAAGAAAAATTCACATGTACTAGATTAGAATGACCTCGGATTGATCTCAGGTCATTCTTTTTTTAAAATTTTTGTCGAAAAATCATAAATAGAGGTTTGATATGAATCTGTTAGGGGGTATTACATGACAGTCAGTGAAATTTTGAGGAGGACATATTATGATACTTAAGAAAATAGATTGGTATAATACGAGTGGAATTGTAGGACTTCTTATATTTGGAAGTACGATTTTTATTGAATCCGTTAGCCAATCATTTATGATCAGCGTTGTTGCATTCTTATTAATTCTTATTACATTATTTGGTCAATACCGATTCAAGAAGATACACAATCATTTAGTTTCAGGTGTTAAGAAAATTATACTAAGTGATTACGGTATAATCGACCAGGCTATTCAATCCACTTATCATATGGATGAAACTATCGAGAGCAATCAACTCACATCACGAGAAGACTTAATTCAGATCATTAAGCAAACATTACAAGAAAATAGTAGTTTTTTAGGGACATGGGTAGCTTATGAGCCGAATGCCTTTGATCAAAACGATGCATCTTTTAAAAACCAAGCACATTACGATCAAACAGGGCGTATGATTGCTTATGCAGTTCGGACAAAAAACGGAATGTCAGTTGAAAACTTGCCGAATATTGATCAAGAAGACTTTTACACAATACCTAAAGCTGATAATCAACTAACCGTAATTGATCCTTTTACTTACACAGTAAATGGCGAAGAGACATTAATGACAACAATCGCTACCCCTATAAAACAAGACGGGAAAATTATTGGTGTAACGGGTATCGATATCAAACTTCGTTCAGCAAAGGAAATAGAACGCAGTTTAATTAACTTTGATGGCGCAAAAGATGACATTGATATGGATAATGTGCTCCATAGCTTAAACAAAAAAGGTCAAGCCGGTAAAGAATCCGCACAAGTTATTCGTGCGATTAAACAAGATTACGATGAGATTATTCGATTGTTTGAATCAACTGTCGATAATATTTCAGAAAATGCCGCGACATTTAATAATATCACGACACGTGCGAATGAAGCGTCTAACGAAGTGACAAACGCACTAGATGAAATTGCTCGCGGGGCAACTGATCAAGCCAATGATACAGAAAATGGCTCTCATCAAATGGAATCATTAGGTGCGATTATCGAAGAAGATCAAGGAAAAATTCAAAACTTATCTGCACACATCAAAACAATATCTGAACTGACAACGGAGTCTCATGAAACATTCGATCAATTAGTTCAACAAAACGAAGAGACTGTTCATGCGATGAATGATATGACATCGAATTTATCCGAGACCGTTTCAAGTACTGATAAAATCAAAAAAGCAAGTGAAGAAATTAATAACATTGCCGAACAGACGAATTTGCTTGCGCTTAATGCTTCGATTGAAGCAGCTCGTGCTGGAGAATCAGGAAAAGGGTTCGCAGTTGTGGCTGATGAAATTCGTAAACTCGCTGAAAATGCTAAAACATTCTCAGAACAAATTGATGGCGATATTAATGAACTCGATCAACGATCAACGGAGTCTTATCAATCGATGAATCAATTAACAGAAACCATCGACACACAATCCGATCAAATAAAAGAAACAGGTTCACGATTTAATCAAATTAGTGATACGATTGAGCGTATTCGTGAGCGCATTGAACAAATCCAAGTCTCTGGAACGAAGATGACTGAGAAAAAAGAAGAGCTCCTTAGTGTCATTCAATCCCTTGCTGCTATTGCAGAAGAAAACGCAGCAAGCTCAGAAGAGGTTTCCGCTTCAATGGACACACTTACTGAAACGATTGATCAAAGTTCAAAAGGATCTGCCAAACTCGAACAAATGGTCGATTCATTAAAAGAAACGATTGAACGAATCAAATCATAGTTACGAAAAGAAGTCACCTGCGCTATTAAATGCACAGGTGACTTCTTTTCGTTTATCATATCATCGTTTAAAAGGCCACCAATTATAAGAGCCAATCCATTTGAACATAATCGGTACAAAAAGCGGTAGCATAATCAATGTGTAGAATATGATTCCCGCAATCACAATCGTACTGACTTGCATTAACGTTAATACACCTGATGGATATAAGGATGCAAATGTCCCGCCTAGAATAACTCCTGCAGATAACACAGTGCTTCCTACTTTTTGCATCGTTGTTAAAATCAACTCATCAAACGACGTTTCATCCCCTGTTAGATCATCACTTAATCGACCTAATAAGAAAATCGAATAATCAACGCCTAAAGCCATTAGTAAAACAAATGCGAAGAATGGCGTCGCCCACATAAGCCCATCGTAATCTAACCAATTGACAAAAATTAACTCAGTAATCGACATCGCACATATATACGTAATGATAAGAGAACCAATGACATAAATCGGCATAATTAATGATTTAAATAAAATCGTTAAGGCAATGAAAATACCAACTAGCATGACAGCTGCTGTAAAGATAAAATCAGAGTCTGATACATCACGCAAGTCACGATTATTACTCGTAATCCCTTCAAATGCCAGATCCGTATCTTCTAAAAACGTGTCTTGTAGTGAAAAGTAGGTCATCTCTTCAATCTCATCAAGCGTATCAAATGCTTCATCACTATATGGGTTAACTGTTAACCCTATTTCAACAAACGCCACACGCATTTCACTAGGCGTTGTATACTGTTCCCATACTTGTTCAAACTCCTCTGATTCTATGAGGTCACGCATGAAGATTAATCCGCCTAATGGATGACCAGATTTTTCAATGATGTCATCTAACGTTTCAATGGCTTCATCTAAACCATCATCAATTTCAAGCGTGCCA
Source organism: Pelagirhabdus alkalitolerans (assembly GCF_900096905.1). Lineage (GTDB taxonomy): Bacteria > Bacillota > Bacilli > Bacillales > Amphibacillaceae > Pelagirhabdus > Pelagirhabdus alkalitolerans. Next base: position 173,630 of record NZ_FMYI01000004.1, read on the forward strand.
TCCCTCATTTCATCTACACTGGTAATCAATAGTTCTAACATCGTTTCGACTTGATCGAATTCACCTGCAAAATCGGACAGCCCTTGCTCAATTTCGCCTAGACCGTCATCTAACTCACTAAGAGCTTCGCTTAGCTCATAAATACCTTCAACTGCTTCACTTAGGCCTTCCATAATTTCTTCTGTACCTGCTTGCATCTCTCTGATACCAGACTGTAATTCATTAATAGCCATATCTATTTGTTCAAACACGTCAAATAGTTCATTTTCTCGTTCAGTAATCTCTTGTAAGACTTCTTCAAATGCTTCTAACTCTTCGATCGCTTCTGATAATTCCTGATCAATTTCGTCTGCATCAAATTGTTGTTCAAGCGATTCAAGCGTCTCAATTACGTCATCGACCATCTCTATTGATTCGATTAAACCGGGCAGTTCCTCATCCAGTGACTCAAACGCATCATCCATGGTACCTTGAATATCCTCACTCATTTCAATGGCTTCAGCCAATTGTTCACGTGACTCACTCAACACTTGATCTAATTCTTCAATGAGTTCAAAATCTTCATCTGTTACTTCGTCAATTGGAAAGCCTAAGATTGACTCAAGGAGCTCTAATACTTCATCTTCATTAAGCTCATCCAATTCCGCTTGGAATGTCGCTAATAATACATCAACGGATTCCAGTGATTCGATGAATTCATCAAATGCTTCGTCAATCTCCTCTGACTCATCTGACAATTCTTGAATCAATATTAACACGTCTAAAAATTGTTCCGATCCCTCATTTAGATCATTCAACAACTCATCACCGATAACAGATTGTTCATTAAAAGTTGAAACAACGTCATTTAATTGTTCTAACCCATCAATCAGTCGTGATAAGTCTTCAACGTAACCATCTGACTCATCAAAGAACGTTTGTAATCGTTCTTCAAGCTCACCTGGCACCTCACTAAATGCCTCAAGTTCATCCAGCATTTCATTTTGCCCTGTGATTAACTCTTCTAATCCAGATTCACCTTCTTCCAAACCTTCAGCTAATTCCATTAAATTTTGATCGATCTCATTTACCCCATCACGCGACTCTTCGACACCATTTAATAGTTCATAAATGCCTTCTTCAGCCTCTTCCAGTGTCGGTTCTTGGTTTTCCAACTCGGTTAATAATTCGAGCTGACCTTCCTCTAACTCTGAAAGACCACCTGATACTTCTTCTAATCCGTCTCTCAATTCTTCAGCTAGATAAGAGACAGTCGCTTCTTCTAGAACCTCTCCTTCTGGCCTTGAGATCGTTCGCACTTCATCCACATTATCGATTTTTTCTAAATTTAAACTTAACAACTCTAAATAAGGAATGGCTTGTACGTCATACCAAGATCCTTCATTACTCTCGATCACGAGTGTCGTGAAGAATAAGTCACCTTCTCCAAATGCCTCATCAACTAAGTCATACCCTTGTACGGAATCAAATGATGGATCAATTTCATCCAAATTATCAAATGAGCGAGATTGATCATACATCAATGCTAAAGGAATTGTCGCAATGAGAATAAGGATAATCGCATACTTTGTTTTATAAAGAGCAAAGTACCCTAGTTTACCCCAAAGCCAATTATTCGGTTCTTTTACCTTTTGCTGTGAAGGCCAAAAAATCCGATTCCCTAGTACTTGGAATATAAATGGGAACAACATCCAAATCGCTAAAATGACAAAAATAACACTAAACGTGACACCAACAGCTGATCGATACAAATCAAAATTAGCAAGGCCAATTGCCGCAAAACCTATAAAACCGGTCATGGCACTATATAATACTGAATTTCTAGCACCTTTCATCGTGCTCTTCATCGCAAGGCGCTGATTCGGTTCATGAATTGCTTCCTCTTGAAAACGTTGCATCACTAGAATACAGTAATCTGTCCCAACACCAAAGACGACAATTAATATAAACACTTCGGTAAATTGTGAAACTGGAAAACCGAATCGATCAATTAGAACAGACACCAATGAAACAGATATCACATAAACCGTTCCAAGCATTAATAGAGGGATAAAAGGAGCAACAGGAGATTTAAAGATGATAGCAAGTACAACAAATACGAGGATAACAGTTATAATCGTTGAACGATCTAATCCTTCTTCTGTCGTCACAAGAACGTCTTCATTAATAGCAATTTCACCCGTCTGATAGTGATTCATCCCATCAACGGCCATTTCATCATCAATCAGACCACGCACATCTGCATATTCATTCGATTCAATATTCGATTGTAAAACAACAACTAGTACGTCCTCATCCTCGCTTAATAATCGATCTTCCGCTTCTTCACCATCAAACGGTGACATCACATCATATAAATTCAGATCAGATTCATACCGAATCGACTCCGCACGTTCTTCGATTTGGTCTTTTTCATCATCAGTAAAGCTTGACTCATTTTCATTTTGATACACCACAATAATTTCATGACCCGTAAATCCATCATCTCGCTCAATAATATCATCAACAGCCTCTGAGGGATAACCTTCTGGTGCACTCGGCATCCCTTCTTCATGAACAAATTGAGAAATATCAGGAGACACCATAAATAGTGCAACAACTGCTATAACCCATATGATTGGATTAACATGTACAAATCCGACTGACTTGAAATTGTGCCTCCACTGCGATAAACGCTTTATCATAAACTCACCTTACTTTTTAATACTTAAGAGCAAAATATTCTTTTTGTCTGAAATTAATTTTACCTTATTCTTCTAATGGACTCAATTAATACACAATGGTTTCAATTTCACACAAAAACGAGCTGCTTTCAATCTTATGAAAACAGCTCATTCTAACCACTTATTTTTTAGTCGGACATGGTTTAGCATTACCAGGAAAAACAGTCGGACATTGTTGAGGAACAATAGGTGTTTGGCATTCGTCTATAGCTAATAAATCACGTGGTTCACAAAAACTGGCTTCTAATTCTAACGTTACATCTGCAACTGCTTGAACACTTTGGCATACATTTAAAGTAAGATCAACACTTTCTAATTCTGTATTGTCACAGTTTACTGTCGCACTACACGTGACTTCTGAAATCCGAACAACAAGCCGCGTACCTTCTGGCGCACACAGGTATACAGATTCTGGTATCTCAATTTCAATAGGATCTGATAACTCCAAGAATGGTGTGACACCGTCAAAACCTGTGAACTCAACAACTAATGATAATGTCTTCTCAAAGCTAACACGTTGTAATTCAACTTCTTGACCATCAATTAAAAAATCGCGATCTTGTCTCTCTGCTGTTTCAGTGACTTCTATTTCTGCATTTTGAGGTAGTGGATTACCGGTAAGAGGATCGATGAGATAACATCGTGTTGATAAATCACTAACAGTCGGACCACAAGGATCAATCGTAAGAGCTCCTATATCTTCTGCTGATACATTTTGATTAACTGTTTCTTGTAGAACAACCCAATCGTAAACTTTTTCCGCATTAAAACAAAGTAATTCTTTATTATTATTCAGTGAACGTGCCAAGGTATACTCTACTCCTTTACTCATTATTTATAATTCATTATCAAAGTATGTTCATAATCATTTTTTGTTCTATGCGACTACCCTATTTCAATCAATTTAAATTAAAAAGGCGATTGTACTTAGTCACATCCTAGAAAGAAACACCTAAATTGAAAACAGTCATATATTAAATCTATATAAATATTGAGGTGAATGATGGTGGTGAGTTCAACAAACGATCGGCTGATGCCAACAAAGAACGATCAACCCTTAACCAATTCTATGACAAAAAGACAGCTCATTCATGCCTATCAATTACTGAAGTATCAGTACCATTCTGTCTCTAATAATTTAAGGCATCAAATTGAAGAAAATAAACAACTAGTTGAACAATTAAATTATCATCGCAATAAAATAAATAGTATAAAAAAGCGACTTGAAGAAAAAGAAAAAATATTAAATCAAATGACAGACAAAACCAATTTATTAAACACTGCGCTTATTAAACATACAGAAGATTGCCAAAGCCTTGTTAGTATGTTGTCTCAGCTTAAACTTATTTCTCATTCAGAGGAGGTGGAATATAATATGTCTAAAATACTTTCAACTAAAGAAGATCCAAACATATCAAAAACACCAGAAGTAGAATCTGATGAACATAAAATTGAAGACCATCCTGCACCCAATCCCTTTACCTTTCAAGATCTTAAATCTTATAAAAGTGTGACTTTACTTCCTATAAAGAACGAAAAGAAAAATATAAATTTCTCACCTTACCTCTATGAACGGAGAAAACATCTTATAAAACAACTTAAAAACAGAAAACCGAAAAACGATGTAGACACACGTACTGAAAGTCAAACACAAACCTCCGAACAATCAACAGTTTCTGACACATCACCAGAAAAGAACCTTGATGATATTAATGAACCTGTCAATTTAACTACAGAACAAACAGAATCAACCTCTACAGTAGTCGACAAAATTAAAAATTTATTTAAATTATAAAAGCGAATAGCCTAACACCAATAGAAGCATCTTCCATGGTTGTTAGGCTATTATATACACTTATTTATTTTTGTCTTAAATCTCTGTTACCCTATAATCATTTTGGCTTTTGGATATTTATATAGATCCTTGTTCGGCTTACCACGTATTATAAACAGGAATGAGAAGATACCAATCCGTCCAACAAACATCATCACCATAATGATTAGTTTACCAATATTGGATAGATCTTCTGTGATCCCTAAACTTAAACCGGTTGTTCCAAAGGCAGAGAAGACTTCAAACATAATTTCAATATGTGAGAATGGCTCTGTAATCGACAAGGCTAAAATCGCTGCTAAACACAACATAAACGCAGTTACCGATACAATATATGAACGCGTAATATCTTCACGGTCTATTTCACGTTTAAACACTTTAATGGATTGGTGTCCTTTCGCATAATGGAAAATCGAAAGCAGCATAATCGCAAAAGTGGTGGTTCGTATCCCACCACCAACACTACTTGGTGAGGCCCCAATAAACATTAAAAATGATAATACAATTAACGTTGGCTCTGTGAACTGTGTCATTTCCATTGTCGCTAGACCACCATTTCGGGTCGTAATCGACTGAAACAAGCTATAAAATAGAGATTCATGCCAACTGCTATCTACTAAGAAATGGTTTCGTTCTAATAAGAAAATCATGACAGCACCAAACAGAGCGAGTAAGAAGAATGTTGTTGTTGTTAACTTAGCAAATGTACTAAAGCGTTGTTCGGCTCTTCTGTTCTTACGGAAGCCGAAAATAATGTGTTGTACCTCGATCAACACTGGGAATCCAATCGCCCCTAAAACAAGTAAAATCATATTAACTGTCTGAACATAATAATCACCAGCAAAAGGAATTAACGATTGTCCTGTAATATCAAAACCTGCATTTGTCGTCGCACTAACCGCTGCGAAGAAACCCTGTGTCCATGCTTCTTGCCATGTGTCAAAATAATTAAGATAATGAACACTTAGTAAAACCATGCCGATCATTTCGATGATAATTACTGTTTGTAAAATTTTTAACATCAAGCGAACTAATCCTGATAAAGTGGAACGGTTTTGATCGACTGAAATGAGTTGACGACCTCTTAAACCAATTCGCTTACCTAACAATATATAGATAGTCGTCCCTAACGTCATGATCCCAATACCACCAAATTGCAAAATAAATGCTAATGCAAAGTACCCAGCTGTATTAAAGGTTAATTCAGTTGGGACGACCGTTAAACCCGTAACACTAATCGCACTAATGGCTGTAAATAACCGATCAATAAGCGGAAATTCTATTCCTGTCTGATGGAAGACAGGCACACTAATAATCAATGTTGCCAATATAATTGCTGATAAATAAAACAGTACAATGAGTTGGACTGTTGATAAATGTTTAAGCACTCTGTTGAACTGTTTTCTTTCTGTCCGCATATATCACACCATACCTTATTACAAAATTAGTTATAGCGTAACATATTATTCCGCTTTTGCACCCTATATTTTTAGTATTTGTGCGCTCAATTTGATTTATAATAATTTAGAGCTAAACTGTCAATTTGATCTTGAGTAAGATTGGTGTAATGCATCATATCTTCGTAAGGAATGTTTAGTCGAATCATATTAATCGCAATCCGTTCCCTTTCTTTTTTCTCTCCGTATTCTTTACCTTGCTTTAATAATAGGTAATCAGTTTTTGTGTGAGAAGTCCTTCTTAATATTTCATCACTCATTTTATCCACATGTTGTTTAATAAATGTATAAATATCATTAAAATAAGGCTCATGACGAAGCCAATCCTTGAAGTATTCAGATTGTTCAAATCGAGAGACAGATTTTAAAAAGTACAACCATTTCTCTAGCTCGGATTGATTTGAACGTGGTCGTAATTTTAATAACTCCATGTAATGAAGATCGATGGATTCGGATTGTTTATAAGGCGAGGTTTTGGGCTCAACTTGATAGGTGTTATGAAAGTGTTCAGATTCTTGAATAATGTTGAAATTTAATAAATTAAAGATGAGTGTTTCTTTTTCAATAAAAGGGGACGGTTCATTTACGACATGATTGAAGAACGGTGAAGAATACATACTTGATCGTTGTTGGTTATACTGATCTTGTTCTTTGAAATGAATGGTTATATCTAAATGCTTATCTTTTTGGGTTCTAATTTTAGTCATAACTTCTAATTGAATAGATTGGCGTAAGTGATGACGATAATACACAACTTCTTTCACATGATCATCAATTATAAATTGAATTAATGCATCTAAGAACGCTATTCGCCAGTTTGCACATTCTGGACTTGATTGAGAGAACAAATAATCTGCTAAAACGTTTAACGAAATCGATTGTTGTTTAGTCAATGGACATCAGCTCCTTTTTTAGACAATACCACAACCTTTATTTGATGCAAAAAACTATTTTTCATTGCCACTCCAAAGAATGCGCCCTATCTCATTATGATTTATCATTAAATCATATAAAGCGATCTTATTTATGACATCATTTTACAAAAATAATCCCCTCATAACAAAAACAGTCACAAACTAGAAGCGTTCATGACTGTTTTTTCACTATGAGCGTATTTTTTTAATAAAGACAACTTTTAAATAATTACCTTCTTTAAATTGCTTATGATATTGAAAATCTTCAGGCAATCGAAACGTTTCAACAATTTGATAGCGGGCATTCGATTCTTTAAACGCCTGATGGATCATCGTTTTAAATTTATCCATGCCAAAGCCACTAAAGTTCGTTGACGCTACAATAACGCCATCATCTTCTGTTACTTGAATCGCTGATTTTAACAAGCCAACGTAGTCTTTTTGAACACTGAACGTCCGTTTTTTAGAACGGGCAAAGCTAGGTGGATCTAGTATGACCAAATCATAAGCTAGCTCATGCTTAATCGCATAATCGAAATAATTAAACACATCCATGACTCGAATCTCATGCTGAGTTGGATCTAAACCGTTAACGGCAAACTGTTCAATTGTTTTTTCTTTACTTCGATTAGCCAAATCAACACTTGTCGTCTTTCTAGCACCCCCGAGTGTTGCATAAACTGAAAAGACTCCTGTATAAGAGAACGTGTTTAATACCGTTTTATCATTAGAATAATGATTTTGTATCGTTCGTCTAACATCGCGTTGATCAAGGAAAATCCCTGTCATCGGTCCGTCATTTAAGTCGACAGCAAAATTCGCACCATTTTCTTGAATAATTAACGGAAATTGAGCACGCTCTCCAGAGACAAAATCGTCATCATCAATATACTTGCCGCCTTGTTTAAAACGTTTCTTCTCATAAATCCCTTTGACTGATGTTGACTGTTCCAGAGCATTTATAACAAGTGATTGGAACTGATAAATCCCTTCGCTATACCACGTGATCAAGTAGTAATCCGCATAATAATCAATCGTTAGTCCACCAATGCCATCGCCTTCACCGTTAAATACTCGAAAAGCTGTGGTGGATGGATCATCAAAAAGTGATTTACGTTTAGCTAGTGCCGCACTAATTTTTTTGATGAAAAAAGTTTGGTCAATCGCTTCTTCTTTGTTTTGAGTCAATACCCAGCCGTAACCCTTATTTTGTTTACCGTAATAACCACGGGCAATAAATTGTCCTTGACGATTCACTAAATCAAGGATCATCCCTTCTTTTGTTAAAGGGCTAACATCTACGAGTGCATCTTTAAACAAATGAGGGAATCCTGCTTTATATTGACGACTATACTTATCTTGAATTGTTAATTGAACCATTTTTTCATCCTCTTTCTATACGTTCTCGTTAAAATAATAATCTTGCTGCGAAAATAACCATTGTGACCGTAACCGAGCTGAATATCGTTGAAAACAACACAAGCTGAGCTGCAAAATCTGGGTAATCACTGTACTCTTGAGCAATAATTGCACTATTAACAGCTGTTGGCATAGCAGAAGAAATCAGCAAGGCTTGTGCCATCACACCATCAATCCCCATGACAAATATAATGACGAGTGCAATCAATGGACCGACTAATAATCGAATCAGCACATTAGCATAAACAGTCCAAATCGCTTTTTTAAAATTAATAACTGAAACTTGTGCACCTAACGTTAAAAGCGCCATTGCCACCATCGCATTCGACACATAATCAGCCGGAACGAGGACGATATCAGGTAAATCAATATTTAGTACATTAAACCCAATCCCTGCTAACAATCCGTATAGAACAGGCATCTTAAAATAACCAAGTAATGCTTTTAGTCTACCCGCCTTCGCTGCTCTTAAAGAAAAAATACCATATGAAAACACGAAAATATCTTGAAACGTTAGCGCTACGACTTGAATAGACATCGCATAGGGATCGCCTTGAAAAACAAGGGCATTCACAGGAATACCGTAATTCCCTGAATTAAAAAACATCGCACCATTTGTAAAAAGCGTCTGCTTGTCTTTATCTAACCCTAACAGTTTTCCGCTCACTTGACTCACGATATAGACCACACCAACAAATACAAGAAAGAACAAAATCACTTGACTAAATAATTGCTGACTTAGTTCCGTATGATATAAGGCATCAAAAATAAAGCCAGGCGCTAAAAAGTAAATATTTATTTTAGCTAATGAAGATAAATCTAATTTAAATTTAATTTGCATAATAAATCCGATTAATACCATAACAAAAACCGGACCAATAATTTCTCTTAAAATAAGTATAAGTTCAGACACAACAGTCGCTCCTTTTAATATGTACATAAGAAAAAGTACTATGATCTCTCACAGTACTTGATCTTTAGTATAGCGAAATTATACCGTTCTGTCACCTAGCACGCTAAAATCTTCCGGATTTTAAAATGGCGAGTATCATCCAAATAAACATAGACACCGCAACGAAAAAGCCAATTTCAATTGCAGGTAAATTCCAAATAAATGATGATTCTCCTGATAAAGCAGAACCGATGATCAGCCCTACCATAATAATACTAAAGGCGAGTAGGACAATACTAAAGGATAATTGATTACTAATTCGATCCATCTTCTTAAGTAATAAATTTAAATCAGGAACCTGAACTTCAATTCTCAATTTGTCTTTTTTTATAATGGATGAGAGCGATTTTAATTGCTTCGGTAGTGATGTAAACATTTCCCCGAATTCAATGACTTGATCAAACGTACGCGCCGCCATTTTCTTAGGATTATAGCGATCTTTTAACAATTGTCTTCCGTATGGTTCTGCAATTTCAACAACACTTAGGTCAGGATCCAATTGTTCAATCGTGCCCTCTAATGTTAATAAAGCTTTCCCGAGTAATGTAAAGTCTGCTGATAACTCAATTTTATGCTTATAAGCGACTTGAAAGAGTTCACTAACAGCATCAGCTAAACTCACATCACTTAGTGGCACCCGGTAATAACGATCCATCAGTACATCCACATCTGTCTTCATTAACTCTTTATCAATATCATCAGGTGCTACACCCATTTCGAGCATAACATCGACCATCTTATCTGTATTTTCCCGCATGAGTGAAATTAGAAGTGTACCGAATTGTCGCTTCATTTCTTCAGTTAATCGCCCAACCATACCAAAGTCTAATAAAACGAGCTTTTCTTGAGGTTGAATTAAGATATTACCTGGATGTGGATCTGCATGGAAGAAGCCATCAATTAAAACTTGTTGAAAAGTCATTTCAGCCAGTGTTTCTGCAATCTTCTTTTTCTCATACCCAACAACTTGTTCTTCTGTTATTTCTTTAAGCTTAACACCTTTAACGAATTCCATGACCAATACTTTTTTTGTTGTGTATTCAGAATATATTTTAGGAATATACACATCATCATTGTCTTCAAATTGTTGATTCATCTTTGTCATATTACGTGCTTCAACAATGTAATCGAGTTCTAATCGAATGGTCTTTGCGAATTCCTCAACGACGTCTCTTGCCCGGTATCGAACAGCCCATTCCATTCTAAGTTCTGCTAATGTCGCTAACTCTTTTAAAATTTCAAAATCTGTTTCAATCTTGTTTTCAATGTTTGGCCTTTGAACTTTAACAGCAACACGCTCATTTGTCTCGCGCAGTGTTGCTAAATGGACTTGGCCAATTGAAGCTGCTGCTAAGGGCTCCTCTTCAAAAGATTTAAACACATGATCGAGTGACTCGCCTAGTTCCGCTTCTACAATTTCTTTTGCTTCCTCGTATGGAAAAGGGGGAACATGGTTTTGTAGTTTTTCTAATTCAGAAATGATTTCATCAGGAAAAATGTCAGGTCGAGTACTCGCAACCTGACCAAATTTAATAAACGTCGGACCCAGTTCTTCTAAAATCAAACGAATCCGCTCGCCTAATGTTTTTTCCTCTGCTTCTGGGTTTCGTTGTTTATATAGACGCTTAGGAATAACATGTAAATCATTTAACCCAAGCTCTTTTAATAGAAACCCTAAACCATTTCTGGAAAAGGCAATAATAATGTCTTTATAACGATTTAAATGCCTCATCCGTCTTTCAAACACACAAAACTCCCCCCTTCTATAAACTCATCTTTATTTATTCTTGACTGATACGTGCTGCGATATCATCGATTCTCGCTTCGATACGACGAATATCTTCTTTCGTTGCCACATTAAATTCACCTAAAATGTCATTATGCGTTTCAGTACCTTTTTTTGCATAATCGCGAACGAATTCTTTTGCTTCCTCACGCGTCATTTCACCTTTTTTAACTAACTCATCTACGACTTTATCAGCTTGTTCAACACCTGTTGCTGCAATACCTAAACCAAGTGCGACACCTTTTTTAAACATATCTTTCATTTGAATCGCTCCTTTTTTGTAAGAATTATCTATTATATGACTATTCCACTTTCATTATCCGTTTAAACCTCTTCATCTGATTGATAATCAGGAATACACCAATCAATCGGCGTTATTCCTGATTTTTCTAAATAAGCATTCGTCTTTGAAAAAGGTTGACTCCCGAAAAAACCACGATGCGCCGCTAATGGACTTGGATGTGACGATTCTATGATGTAGTGCTTCGTTGTATCGATCAACGCTTTTTTCTTTTGAGCAGCTGCACCCCATAATACGTACACAACGGGCGCCTCTTTTTGATTGAGCACATCAATCACACGATTCGTAAAGTGTTCCCATCCTTTATTTCGATGTGAATAGGCCGCGTTCCTTCTTACTGACAACACTGCATTGAGCAGTAGAACGCCTTGTTTAGCCCATTTAGTTAAATGACCATGATTAGGTATCTCACAACCGATGTCATTTGCTAATTCCTTGTATATGTTTTTTAAAGAAGGTGGTACTTTTACATGCGGTTGAACTGAGAAACTAAGCCCATGTGCTTGGTCATCGCCATGATAAGGGTCTTGCCCCAATATAACGACCTTCACGTTTTCATAGGGCGTATAGTGAAGCGCATTGAATAGATCGTGTTGATTTGGAAAAACAACCTGCTCATTATATTCTTTTATTAAAAATTGCCGTAACTGTTGATAATACTCTTTTTCAAATTCATCATTTAAATAATATGCCCAATCATTTGATAGAATCGAATCACGCACTGTAACGCCCCCCTTTCTTCGTTACGGATGAATAATCTGTTGCCATAAATGCGATGTTTCTAATTGGGATGCGATATCTAACAATTGATCTTCACGACCTTTAGAGGCAATAAACTGAACGCCCATTGGCATCCCTTCTTCTGTTAAAGAGGTTGGCACATTCATAGCTGGTTGTCCTGTTAAATTCGCTAACTGAGTAAATGGTGTATACGTCAAACTCGGTAAAAACATATCATAAACCAATTGACGTTGGTCTTTAATGGACAGATGATCCACATGACGTAGTGACTTCATTTCCATTTTATTTGGTGTTAACTCACCGATCGCAGGAGCTGAATACGCATTTGTTGGTGTAATATAAAAATCATATGTTTCATGGAATTGTGCCATGACTTCACTCGCCTTATCCCAACCAGCAAGGCTCTCACTATATTCACTAGCTGTTACATGTTTTCCTGTTTCATGTAACACCCATGTGAAAATGTCTAAGTCATCAGATGAAATTGGACGACTTAACGCTCCTTCCATTTGACGAACGACTCGATTCATCTCACCACAATTCATTGTGTAATAGTCTTTCATTACCTCAATACCGTTTAACGGCACTTCTTTTTCTTCAACGATATGACCTTGTTTTTCCAGCCATTTAACGACTTTATGAACACTTTGTTTAGCATCATCACTCACAGCTGTCCGAACAGGGGACGCGGTTGTAAATGCAATTCGATATGTTTGTTTCGATTCACCTTTGACAATATCAGCATATCGCCCGCTATATAAAGGGGTTTGAAAAGCCGCTTCAGGCTGTACGGTTTGTAAAACATCTAATAAATGAGCGCTATCCCGAACAGATCGACTTAACACAAAATCGATCGCAGCTCCTTGCCATTGTCTACCGACACCCGGTCCGACTGGCGTGCGTCCTCTTGTTGGCTTTAATCCAAATAAACCTGTAAAACTAGCAGGAATACGGATTGACCCACCACCATCACTAGCTCCCGCAACCGGAACAATGCCAGAAGCAACAGCAGCTGCTGCACCACCACTTGACCCACCTGGTGAATAGTGTGGATTCCACGGGTTTTTAGTCGGTCCGTAAAGATCAGGCTCGGTAATGTTTTTTAGACCAAATTCTGGTGTGTTCGTTTGACCCATCATTAAGAACCCTGCCTGTTTGAGACGTTTCGTAAAATGAGCATCCTGTTTTTGAATATTTCCTTTAAGTAAAGAAGATCCAGCCGTTAGCGGCTCATCTTTTAAGGCTTGTGAAATGTCTTTTAGTAACATCGGCACACCAAAGAAAGGTTGTCCTTCATTCTGAGCTAAGGTTGCTTCTTGGTACACTTTCTCCTCACGTGTTCTAACTACTGCATTTAAACGTGGATTGACTTCTTCCAAACGTTTAAAACTTGCATGCAATAGTTCATCTGGCTTTACTTCTTTTTTCTGAATTAGTTCACTTAAACCAACAGCATCGAAACGTTGATAAGTATGGACGTCCATATTGTGCCTCCTTGCACTCTTTTTTCAATTATATCGAAATCATATTCTTAAGAAAATAAATTCGATTAGATTGTTAAGTAAACTTAATGACAAATTACAGTTTATTCACGAGTTTAAAAGGACAACGTTTAGTTTGAGTGTATTATAACCCATTAAAAGTAAACCCCCGCCAAGAGTTGACGGGGGTTAAACGACACACACTTTATCGATAAAGCGTCCAACGTTCTATATCTTCAAAGCCTAACTTTTTATAAATGTCACCTGCACTTGGGTTATCATAAAATAAGCAAAGCTCCTTATCTTCATTAATCAGATCCTGTATCAACTTTGTTAAACATTTGGTTGCTAGTCCTTGGCCCATATATCGGTGGTCAGTGGCTACGGCAACCACCATGGCTGAATGACTATTTTCAGCAACAGTTGATGCAGTCGAAACAACCCTGTCATCCATTTCAATGAAATAACCTCTACCGACACCTTGCTCAAGATCTCTTTGTTTCGTCTTTGTGTTAATGGATTCCTTTGAATCTTCAAATTCTGGAACGCTTTTAATAAAAGTCGCCCACTTATCTAAATCATCAACTTGAAGTTGTTTGACATCATTTAGATCGATCGGAGGCAGTTGGCAATCTGTCGCACACTTAGCGTAATACAGACGACGCGGGTTCTCGCTTTTATGATGAAGGTAAGGAATAACTTGGTTTGTGACCGATTCTAAGCCTGATAAAACCGATTTCTTTTTCGATTGGTTAATTATATCTGCAAACCCTTCTGCATCAAAAGGCGTTAAACTAAACGGAATATAATTATCTTCATACCTTAATAAGACAGCTCTTAGTTGGTCGTGATCGTCAAAGTCACCCCATACTTCTTGAAAACTCTGTTGATAACCAAATGCTTCAATATCACCGATAATAAAAAGATTCTCAGCTGGCTTTTGTCTAACCAAAGCCTGGACTGAACGATCATCTGCTTCTGTTAGTTTACGAATCATTGTCTCCTGCTCCTTTTGACCTCTATTTAGTCGTAAGATAATGACTAAGATTCATTTCTCATATTATTTAATTAATTGATTGGTACATCACCCAATCACCCACATGGAGAAATCCTAATTTTTTGTAAAGCTTTCCCGCAATCAAATTATCATAGAATAGATAGAGTGATTTCCCTTCTAATAAAATATCTTCCGTTAATTTAGAAACGCATGTTGATGCGAGTCCTCGTCCGGTAAAATCAGGGTGTGTCGCGACACCAGATAACATGGCTGAATCAGCGTTTTCCAAAGTAGTCGAAGCGGTGGTTACCATTTGACCCTTTTCTTTCAAATAATAGCCTCTCGATATGCCCGTTTTAAGATCTTCTCTCTTTTTATCTATACGTGCTGTTGATCTTTGGAATTCTGGAATCTGATCAAGTAATCTTTCTAACAAGTTGAGGTCTGATGGTGTTAGTTTACATACATGATCTTCCTTATTGATTATTGGACGTTGATGCTCAGAAGAGATTGCAAAATAGAGATCGTCACTTCTATTCGTTAATTGATTAAGAAATGGTGCAATTTTTGTAACAATTGATCTCAATCCAAAAAGCATTGAACTGTTAGAGTCAGTATTAATAATGTGTGCAACCCCCTTCGCATCAAAATCTTCCACCGCAAAAGGAATAAAGCGTGTGTTGGATTGCCATAAAACTGCATGCAACTCACCGTTTTGATCAAAATCACCCCATCCAGTTAGAGGTTTCTGCTGATAACGACTTGCCTCAAGACACCCGAGAATGAATAGATTTTCAATCGGTTGATGATTTAAAAGTGATTCTACTTGAGTTATATCAATCTCTGTTAAACGTTTAATCATAGACTTTCTCACATACCTTTACCTTTATTTCTATTTCAGTAAGTCTAGTATAAGAAACCATTAGATTAATGCAAGTTTTATTTTTAACAATAGACATAAAAAATACGCCCCCTTTTAGGTGAGCGTATTTTAGTATGACGAAAGCTCTTCTGGTTTTAACAAGTCCAATACGGTGCCTACTAATAAATCAACTCCAATCTGAAGAGATGCTTCATCAATTGTGAAGTTATTGGAATGAAGGGGTTTAATCGGTTCATCTTTGTTTGCACATCCTAAGAAGAACATAGCTCCAGGAATTTGTTGTGTAAAATGACCAAAGTCTTCCCCTCCCATTCCATATGGGGCCTCAACCACATTCATGTCTGGATCATAATCCTTCGCCACCGTCTTGATTTGTTCAATGATAGCCGGATCATTATCCAGTGCAGGCTCACCAGCTTCAATCTCTAGTCGATAATCACCACCTAGCGAATGGGTCATTTGGGCAACTTGCTCTATTTCCTGAATCAGTTGCTGACGAGTGGTTTTTGAATAGGACCTTATAGTACCTATAACGGTTACTTCACTTGGAATAACATTGGGCGTTTCTCCTGCATTTACTTTTCCTATGCTAATGGTTCCAACCTCTAATGGGTTAAGTTTACGACTAATCAGTCCATATAGACCTTGCAGTACAAAACTTAACATCCAAATAGGGTCTTTACTTTCATGCGGATAGCCTCCATGCCCTCCTTTGCCTAAAATAGTTAATTGAAAATTATCGATATTTGCCATGCTCACTCCTTTGTTTACTTGAATAGCACCTGTTTCAAGCCAGGGACACATATGCAAAGCAAGGATCGAATCTAATGCCTCTGTCACACCAGACTCAATAAAGTACGGGGCACCTGTTTTCCCCCAGTCGTCTGTATCCTCCTCTGCTGGTTGGAATATAAATTTGATGCTTCCGTTTATCTGTCCTTTTTGATAATAGTCAGCTACTACAGCGGCCACGCCTAACACGATCGCCATGTGCGCGTCGTGCCCACATGCATGCATAACGCCTTTATTTTCAGAAGTATGGGGGACATCATTCTGTTCAACAATTGGCAATGCATCCATATCGGCACGAATACCAATAACTGGACCCGCTCCTCCTTTCAATGTTGCGATCACGCCATGTTTAGCAATTCCTGTTTCGATCGTATAGACACCAAACGATTCCAAAACATTTACAATGTAAGCACTTGTTTGTTCTTCGTGAAAACTCAGTTCTGGATACTGATGAAAATGACGCCTCCACTTTATAACTTGTTCTTTCAACAATCGATTAGGTTCGTGTTTTGCCAGAATGTCGATTGGGATCACTCCTTCACTAACTGCGTCAACGACTATGCTGTTACAAAAATGTCCGTTGGTAAGGATTGAAAAGCTTGCTCTAAATCGTTTAACAAGTCTTCTACATCCTCAATCCCTGCTGAATAGCGAATCAATCCTTCTGGAATACCCATCGCTGCTCGCTCTTCTGGCGTACACTCCACATGACTTGTTGTTCTTGAAGGGCCAATAATGGTCTCAACTGAACCTAAATTTGCCGCACGATTGGCATATTTAAATTTCGGTAATAGGTGACGAATCGTTTCAACACCCCCTTTAACTGAAAAACTTAACATTCCACCATATTGTTTCACTTGTTCAGTCGCAATATCATGACCCGGATGATCTTCTAACCCTGGATAATAGACTCCCTCAACGGCATCAATTGTTTGCAAATAGTTTGCAATGATCATTGCATTTTCACATTGCTTATCAACTCTTAACTTTAAGGTTTTCATCCCTCGCAATAGCAAGTAGGCTGACATAGGATCCATTGTCGCACCATTAATTTCTCGATAGTGATAAATCGATTCAACTAATTCTTCCGAGCCACAAACGGCTCCACCCAACGCATCCGCATGCCCACCTAAATATTTTGTTGCACTGTGAATCACTAAGTCAGCACCTAATGCTAATGGGTTTTGATTAATCGGTGTAGCAAACGTATTATCGACAATGACGATCGCACCAGCCTCCTTTCCTGCTCGAGCCATTCGTTTAATATCCGTAACCTTTACAGTCGGGTTTGTCGGCGTCTCTAGATATAAGACTTTACACCCTTTAGCCACCTCTTTTTCAATTGCCTCATGATCACCTGTTTCACAAAGTTCAACGTCAACTTCTAATCGAGGCAAAAATTCTGTGAAAATCTTATTTGTACCACCGTACGTATCTTTAATCGAAACAATTCGTTCACCCGGAACCAAAAGTGTACCGAGCGTATTACTTATGGCAGCCATGCCCGTTGAGAAACTCGTTGCTGCATCAGCTCCTTCTAAATCTTTAATTTTCGCTTCAAAAGCTTGCACGGTTGGGTTTGTGTTTCGTCCATATATATGACCTGGTTTTTTACCGATTGCCACATCATACCATTCATCCATATCGTCATAACCAAATGACACACTGTGTACAACCGGTACTTGTGTCGCACCAAATGCTAATTGTTCCGCTTCTCCAGACCAAATCGCTCGCGTTCCCATCTTCGCTTGTTCCATCATCATTCCTCCTCAAACTGTTTGACTATTTAGCTCATCATTCCCGCATGTTGTGTGATAGGGAATGGATCTTGAACAATTAATTCTCTTGGATAGTTCGCCAACGTTTCAATACCATTTTCAGTTACTCGAATCGACTCACTAATTTCAATGCCATGCTGATCAAACCACAATGCAGGTATAAAATGAAACGTCATATTCGGTTGTAAAACGGTTTGATCACCTTGGCGTAAACTTGCTGTGTGTTCACCCCAGTCAGGCGGATAATTCAAGCCGACTGAATAGCCGATGCGAGCTTCTTTATGAAACCCGTACTTTGCAATTGAACGACGCCATACGGCCTCGACTTCACCACATGTCATACCAGGTTTTGCTGTCTGCAGGACTTGATCGATCCCTTCAAGTACAATCGGTTCTAATTCTTGTAATTGTCGAGACGGCTTACCGATTGAAACAGTCCGTGCTAGTGGTGAGTGATAGCGTTTATAACAGCCTGCTAATTCAACAATCGCTGCTTCACCTTCCTCATAGGTTCGGTCTGACCACGTCAGGTGAGGGTTTCCTGTATTTTCTCCTGATGGCATTAATGGCACAATCGATGGATAATCACCACCGTGCTCTTTCGTTCCGCTAATCATGTTGTAATACATCGTTGCTGCAGCATCACATTCTCTAACACCGGTACGAATCATTTCGACACCACGAAACATGGATTGTTCAGCTATTTTTGCAGCATATTTCATATACTCAATTTCTTGGTTTGATTTAATCATTCGCACGTGATTGACAATCAAATCCCCATCTTTTATCTGAGCGTTTGGCAAGCCTCGAACTAAAGACTGATAGGCCTTTGCTGAAAAGTAATAATGATCCATTTCCACGCCAATCCGTCGATTCCCTTGCCCGCTCTGTATTAAAAATGCTGCAATGAAGTCCATTGGGTGATCGTGATCTGATTGGACATAATGATCGGGATACGCTATGATATTTTGATCATGTAACCAAGTCGTTGCCTTCACCCCATTGGCATCCATGTAGCGCCCAACCCAAATTGGTTGATCCTGATCTATAGTAAGAATTAACATCTGATGCACATAAAATGACCATGCATCATAGCCCGTTAAATAATACATATTCGCTGGATCACTGATTAACAATACTTCAATTCCTCGCTCATTCATCTCTTCTTTCGTTTTCTTGATCCGATTTTGATACTCAATTCGATCAAATGGTAGCATCTGAACTCACCCTTCTTCCTTTAATTTTCAGAATATTTATATATTTCTTATTATTCTAAAGCGTTCATGGTTTTTATATAATGTTCAAATTGTATGAAGTTATATTTTTTCTTTCTTACAGATTGTGCGGGATACTTTTTCAAACAAAAAATACTACACCTAAACGATGTAGTATTATGTATTTCTTTCTTCAGTATTTAATTGTCTCAACTTCCATAATCGAACACTTAACTCTAATAAAAAAACATCATCTGATTTATCCAAAGACAAATTCGTTAAGGATTCAATATTTCGCAGGCGATGCATTAACGACTGACGATGTAAATTTAGAGCACGCGCTGTTTGACTGACATTTCCTTTAAATTGACTGTACACCTCAAATGTATACACGAGATCTGTCTGTCTTTTTTCATCATAAGCCAACAAATCCTTTAATGTTTGTCCGATCACTTTATACACATCCGGTTGCTGTGAAAATGTCATTAATAGGCGCTCCACTTTGGTGTCATCATACGATGTCCGTTTTCCGTTACCTTCCCGTTCGATCCCAATATCAAGCGCAATTTTAGCTTTTTGATAAGATGAATAAAAGGGTGTTTCTTCTTGAGAGGTTGCAGCCATTCCCCAAGACATCACTATACCTTTTAATAACGCACTGAGGCGGCGATCGACTTTATCCAAAAACTGCTTGGCAATTTCCATATAATGATCAGCTGGCGCTTCTAGAAACGTAATGACTTTCCCATCCTCGAAAGTCGTCATCGTCTTCACACCAAATAATGTACCTGCGTACGTAATTTCTTTTTGGATCGCGTAATTTTGACTCTGTAACGACGAATTATCTGGTCGATCATTATCATATTGTTTAATAGAATCGTGATAATAAATATCACCAACCAAACAAACGTAATCTCGCATTAAGTCATAACCCAACAAATCCGCTTTTGCAATCAATTGACTATCTAGCTTTTGTTTTTGTTTAGCTAATTGTAAGACAAAATTATCTTTCAAACGTACCTCAGTTAACTCAATCGCATTTTCTTTGACGAAATACAATGCTGATGCAGTAAGGGTATGCTCTAGCACATTCATCACAAACCAAGATAGTTGACTAGGTTCTGCCGCTTGAACAAATAAGTAACCTTGTGTTTTATGATTATTAATAATCGGCAATCGGTAGATGATTTGATTATCTATGTGATAAGCTTCTAACAAATAATAAACAGGATGCGCAACGACTAATTGTTCACCTTGATGAACAACCTTCTCACCTTCAGAACCTAATTGAAAGGGTTCGATCCATTCTTCAGAAAAAAACTTACGACCACGCATCACAAAATGTTGATTCGTTATACAGACAGATAGCTGAACATATTTATACAGCACTTGGACAATGTCTTCAATCCCTTTATCATTTAGCACACAATTAACCAACTGTTGGCGGACAACCTCAGCTTCTTCTCGTTGATCTTGTTTATCGGTTGTGATTTCTCCCATAATACTTGCAACGACATCACCAAACCGAACTTCCCACGGGATATCCAATATAATTAAATTGGCCTCACTAGCCAATTTAAAAATTGAATCAGGTAGGTTATAAATATATCGACCTGTAGCAAACGCTAAAACAGATGCTCCAGACTGAATGACATCCTTCACAAACGTTGTTAAAGCTTGCGTATCATCTTTGCATCCAATACCGGTTGTCAAAACAAATTCATTTTTACGAACAAAATTTTCAACAGGTGCCTCAATAACGGAAACCCATTCAATGACATTCTCATCTAGATACGCTTCTCCTACTTTAACCTTCGCATTCGCAAAAACCGGTAATTTCAATACATCTTTCGCCACTAAACTCATCGGAGCCATCACTCCCAACTTTTATTAAAGGTTTTAATCCATATGTTCAATTACACTTTATTATACTAGAAAAATCAAAAAAATCAGAATACTTTATTTATAATCAATAATCTATGAATGAAAACTGACCGATCGCATAGACATGACTTCTATATAATGCAATATTTAAGAAATCGTTTATATCCCATTAAAAAAGGTGAGTAGCTTTGACTACTCACCTTTTAAAGGGTATTCAGGAATGATCATGATTGTCATGTTCTGAACGAATTCGATAACGCGCTCCGTTCATTTCTATTAATTGATCTACAGAACCATCTAGTACGAGTTCTTTTAGTGCTGCTTCTTTCCCTTGCTTAAATATAAATGTTTGATTACCCAACTTCAAAGAGGTCGGACTTGTTTTCTCAATCGAAAAAATGGTCGACCAGTGATTGACCGTCATTTCCGGATCAGGTACAAAGTAGATCGCCTCAGACATCGTTAACTGACCTAGAGAATGTTCTGAAATAACACCATTTTCTTTGAGCATTTTATATCGATCAGGGTCAGGATCAGACCATTCGATCACAAAAGGATAAATTAACCCTTGAAAATCACCTGATATAGTCATCATCTTCCATTCAATTAATTGATTTTGTGCATTATAACGTTTACCTGGCATAATAGGAGAAGCATTAATGCCATGCATAATCAATTGTTTTCTAACCGCTTCAATGTCGTTTGTTCTTAATGCCACTCGACTTAAACCCTCATCACTTGGCAACCAATCCACTGCATCCTTTACCACTTGATTTGGGTCCGTTATCGACTCAGCTAACTCACGGTTTTCAACACCTAAAAATTCTAAATAGGTTAAATCAAAATAACTTAAAACATTATGCGTTCCCCACTGCTTGTGTGAGCCACCATGAAAAGCTGTAATCCCTTGTTGTTCAAAATGCTGACGTGCTTCCTCTAAGTCATTGACATAATGAACCGTATGATCCCAAACTAATTTAGCCACTTCAATCACCCTCTTGATTTGATAGTTCTGTCGTACGTTCAACAGCTTTCAGTACACTACGCTGTAATCCAGCAGCAAAGTCCGATGCGTTTAGCTGATGAAGACCGTTCATCCCAACACCAGCAGGTGAATTATTAATGTCTAACAGTTGTCGTGGATGCTTACCTGATTCGTTAAGCATCTCAACAGCCCCGACCATGTTTTCAAGAGCCACTTCCCATGCCATATCTCTTGGAAGACCCGCTAAAACACCTGCATCTACTAAAGATTCAATAAAATAATAGATGTAATTAGGGCCTGCTACACCATAACCGGTAAACGCATCAATAAGCGCTTCATCAATATGCGTCACTTTTCCAAATCCGTTTAAAAAAGGATCTAAGTCAGCTTGATTAGCGTATGCATTTAAAGCGACACCACTATAACCTCTACCAGTGTCGGTTAGCGTATTAGGAATAACACGCGCAATAGCACGATCACTGTCAAGCCATGCTTCAAATTGTGCAATGGTTACCCCTGCTACAATCGATACAATCGTCGCTTGATCAGAAGCATGCTCATAAATCGTTTGACAAACTGTTTTAAGATCGTCTTGCGGTCTAACCCCAATTACAATAAGATTGGCTTGAGTCAATACATCCTCCTCTTTTTGATCAGTGACGACCTGATACGTTTCAGTTAAGTGCTGTTCTCTTTCTTTATTGAGATCCGTTACAGTTATATTGTTTGAATTAAAGACACGATTTTTTAGAAGCGCTCTTATGATCGCTTCTGACATCTGACCACCGCCGATAAAATGAACGTGATTCCTCATTTTCATACACTCCTTTTCCTGGATCAATTAAAAAACCAGTAGAGCCACTTGATCAGCTCTACTGGCTAAATTAAATCTTTAATTAATTGTTATCCCAAGCTTCTGGTAAAACAAAACCATCATATCTTGATTCACCTGTAATATAGTCTTCAAATTCTTCTGATTCATATGCTGCTTTTAAGTCTTGAGCCCATTCTTCATCTAAATCTACTTCTAACACTGACACAATGATTCGGTGCTCTTCTGGCGTATCTTCAATGGCTAATCCATCTGCAATTCGCATACCCGCTTCAGCAATGTAATTTCCATTAATGATGCCGTAATCAACGTCTTCTAATGACACAAGTATTTGTGCTGGATCCAACACTTCAAACTCAATTTCATATTCATCCGGTGAAACACTATTTAAGTTAAAATCTGTTGTCCCTGCATCCTCTTCAACTGTTACCCAACCTAAGTCTTCTAAAATACGTACAGCACGCTCTTGGTTAACAGGATCATTAGGAAGAGCGACAGTTGTGCCATCCTCTACTGCATCTAGTGAATCATGATTTTCTGAGTGTAAGGATTGAGGAGCGCCCGGCGCAAAGGCTAACCGTTCCATTTCAATACCTAACTCTTCATTGATTCCTTCCATATAAGCCGTACTCTGGAATACACTGGCATCTATTGCCCCTTCATCCATCGCCGGATTCACTTGCATATTTTGTGAAAAGACTTCTATATCGACTTCATAACCTTGTTCTTCTAAAATAGGTAATATACCCTCTCTGAACTGCTCTTCATACGTACCAACACCAAAACCAACCGTGATTGTTTCAGTTTCTTCTTCTCCCGAACACGCTGCTAAAATAGCCACCGCCACAAGTAATAATGCAAATAGTTTTTTCTTCATCTTTTTTCCCCCTAATTGTTAATACTCTCTCTTAAAGCTTTAAGTGTAGAATGTGATGCATCAGGTGATACCGCACAATTCGGCACTAATAAGAATGGTTGATCTTTCATCATGTATAGAGCTTGTTGCGCTTGAATTCGAACCGGCTCTGGATCTTCTGTGTGAAAGATATGATGATCGACCCCTGCTACTTTAACTTTATCCAAATTGACTGTTAAGTCAGGATTTCCTTCAGCATCCGGATCCCAGCTAATACCTTCTACAGGGTAATCATTAAATCGTTCTGGATCCGCGTATGATCCACATGTATGCAAAATTCGACCGCCTGGTTTGATCGCTTGCAACACGATATGGTCATAAGGACGAGAGAATTCATCAAATTGTGATTCAGTAAATAAATCAGGATGCGTCGTTCCTGTGGTCGCGTAAAACAGACCATCGCCCCCTTGATTTTCTAGTTCTTTTACATAATCAGCCATTGTAAGAGCAATGGCATGTAGAGCTTGATGGACATCTTGACGATGACTCACAAGCAATTCGTGAAAGTCAATTGGGTTCTCACTCCCATACATCGTTTGGTCGACATACGAAATATGTCCGGTTAAAAACATTAAAATCGTTAAAGGTGAGAAGACCGTTTGAACGAGTGGCATATCGTCTAATGCTGCTCTTATCTGTTCGACAGCATCAAGTTGTTCTTTTAACGGTTCAGACTCCAATGCATTGACATATTTTACCTTGTTTAAGTCATCACCATTTTGAATGAACGGTTTGACCTGTCTTGGAAACACCCATTTATAATCGTTAAAATCATAAACGTTACCGAAAGCTTCTGCTAAATAAGTGGCTCTCGGGTTTATTTTTATCCAATCCCAGTCATATTGTTTAGCAAATGTGATTGTGGCTTCAGCTAGGTCTGAAGCTGTCTGTTCTTTCTCTAAAAAGTGATGCCAACCGCTTACTAAGTGCCGCTCTTTCTTGCCATGTGCAAGTACATTGTAAAAGCGTGATTTCTTAGAATAAGTCATGATGTTCCTCCTTTTATCTTCGGCGTACTAACCGCGCTAAATGATTACCCGCCGATTGAATAAATTGAACAAATATAATGAGAACAATGATCGTTGATATGATCGCAAAAGAATCATACCGATGATAACCATACAGAATGGCAATGTCACCGACACCACCGCCGCCGACAGCGCCTGCCATTGCAGAAGCTCCGATCAGTGAAATGGTGGCCGTAGCTAATGATAAAATTAGAGAGCCAAATGCCTCTGGTAATATGAAATGCCAAATGATTTGAAGTGGCGTCGCCCCCATGGACTCAGCTGCTTCTACAATCCCTGACCCTACTTCTAATAGAGAATTCTCGACAAGTCTTGCTATAAAAGGTGTGATAAATATAATTAAAGGTACAATAGCAGCGTTTGTACCAATTGATGTCCCCGCAATCACTCGTGTGAATGGGGTAATCGAAACCATTAAAATAATAAATGGCACCGATCGTATAATATTAATGATGACATTCAATGTGCTATACACCATTGGAAAGGCTAAAATCCCTCCACGTCGAGTAAATACAATCACAATCCCTAAGATTGAGCCAAAGATCGTACCGATTAAAAGCGACATTCCAACCATATACAAGGTATCACCTATCGCCTCTATAAATTGATCGAGTGTAATACTGGTATCAAACATTAGACTGTCACCTCCTTAACTAAAACATCATTCTGTTTCAAATAAGAAAGTGCACGTTCTTTATTTCTTGTGTCTCCTTGAATATCTAAATACCAAATAGCTAACGTGGTATTTTGAATGTCTATCATATTAGTAAAGACAGCACTAACTTTTAAATCAAAACGTTGTATGAGCGTTGATAGAATAGGTTGAGTTGCATGCTCCCCTACCATTTCAAGCTTTGTCAATGAATGAGTGCCTTGCTGTCTTAACTGCTCTTTAATTCGACTTGGAATGTCTGTATTCATCACTGTTTGAACAAATTTATGTGACGTCTCATGCTCAGGATGACCAAACACATCAAGAACAGAACCCTCTTCAATGACACGACCTTCCTCCATCACCGCTACTTTATTACATATTTTCTGAATAACAGACATTTCATGTGTAATAATCATAATCGTAATCCCATACTTTTTATTCACTCTTTGCAGTAAACTAAGAATAGATTGTGTCGTCTGAGGATCTAAGGCCGATGTCGCTTCGTCACATAGCAATATTTTAGGGTTTGATGCCAATGCTCTTGCGATACCAACACGCTGCTTTTGTCCCCCTGATAGTTCACTAGGGTAATTTGATGCTTTATCCTCAAGCCCAACAAATTGTAATAGCTCCAAAACACGTGAGCGTATTTCCTGTTTAGATTTTTTAGCTAATATCAGTGGCATGGCCACGTTTTTAAAGATTGTTTTCGATTCTAACAAATTAAAATGCTGAAAAATCATTCCAATTTGCTTTTTTATTTGACGGAGTGCATGTGGTGATTGATTACCCAAATACGCGCCATCAACGATCACCTGACCTTGACTCGGTCTTTCAAGATAGTTCACTAAACGAACAAGCGTACTCTTCCCTGCACCACTATATCCTATCACGCCAAAGATATCTCCTTTATCAATTGATAAGTCAACACCTTTTAAGGCTTGCACTTCTGTATTTTTCTTCTGATATACTTTATGAATTCCCTTTAACTCAATCATTGTAGGCCCCCTCCGCAAAAGACTTATAAAACATATAGAATAAGTCGGAATAAAGTGTATTATACCTTCTATTCTATGAATTGTCATCCGTTCTGGACCATAAATTTTAAAATTAATGAAAATTTCAATTATTCTAAAAAATATACATTGCGTTAAGAAGTACTTCATAACGTTAATGTGAAATTAAAAACCCGTGAGTTTCTCTACTCAAGGGTTAACGTCTCTTATTTAATCATCGGGATCGATTCCAGATTCTGATGATCCACCTTGATAAGAATCACCAATAGAACCCGAATCTTCTTCATCTTCTGATGAATTAGACTCATCACTATCTGTAGGTTCTTCTTCTGTTGTTCTATCAGATGATTCTCCAGTCGTCGAATCATTAGACGAATCGTTGGTCGAACCGTTAGTTGAATCATTATCACTCGATCCAGAACCATTTCCTGAAGACGAGCTACTGCCACTTGAATCTGTTGACTCAGTTGACCCACTACTTTGTGAAGACGAATTGCTAGAAGACTCTTGTGTTGTTGATTGATTCTCATCTGTTGCTGTATCAACCGGCTCATCTTCAACCACCGGTTCCTCCTCAATTGGGTCAGTATCTTCTTCGAATTCATCTAGCTCTTCTTCTTCGTCCTCTACATCTTCTGTCAAACTATCTAAGAGCAAAAGATCATGATGTTTTCTAACACTATGAAGCGTTCGCTCTTGTCGATTCTCTAGCTCACTTGCGTGAACAAACGAAATTTCGCTCTGATTACTATAAAATATAATGGCTAGTAAAGCTACAGCCATTACCATTGATGACACAATCATTAATTTACTTTTTCGATCCATATAAACACAGCCTTTTATTGGTTGATATGTCTACATGTTACCATACTTAGCCAATGATTTTGATAGAATTTTAGAGAATTTTTATACATTTGATCATATTACGTATATTTACTTGATACAATCAACAAGATTCTCATTAACATACAGTTAACTTTTTCTCTTTACTAAAACTAAGAGTCTGAGACAAAACAAAAATGAATATCTTGAAACACGAATAATTCGATCAAAAGGACATCGCAATCTGAAATATGTAAACAAATAGCCGGACAAAAACAGTTAAAATACTATTTTTGTCCAGCTATTACATTGACTTATTTACTTTTGTCTCAGACTCACTTTAACTTATTATATGAAAATATAGAAGAATGTCTCCTTATAAACACTTCACCCCATAATAAATAATATTGAAGCATCTTCCAATCTCTTTAAGTTAATAACGATATAGCTAATATCATTTCATGATTTTATATCGACGATATAAAATCATACACAAGCCAGCTAACATTAGTAAAGCACCTATAGCCAACCAGTTATAAGTGGATGATGCTGTTCGTGGTAACGTGCTTTCTTTATCTTTATCTTCTTCAACTTCTTGACCTTCATCCACTTCTTGAAAAACAGATGAATTAAATACACCAAATGTACTAAAGTGTTCCGTTGTTGCTAAAATTTTACCATCATTATATTCTCCATCAACATACT
The DNA here is from genome assembly GCF_900096905.1 of Pelagirhabdus alkalitolerans. Taxonomy (GTDB): domain Bacteria; phylum Bacillota; class Bacilli; order Bacillales; family Amphibacillaceae; genus Pelagirhabdus; species Pelagirhabdus alkalitolerans. The sequence goes on from NZ_FMYI01000004.1 coordinate 201,745, forward strand.
CCCAGTCACGTAATTCATCATTCCAATAGTATACGTTTAATAATTCTGGATTCGTTTCTTCATCTGAAATGTCAAAAGCTAATTCAACTCCATAGTCAAACTGATCTAATATTTGACCACCATGATCAATGCTGAATTGATAGACAGTCCCAGCTGATAGCTCAATATCATCAATTGAATCAGATGACTCGATCTTTTCGATTGATATTTCTACTGCAAGTGCAGTATTAAAGTTTGAAGATGGGAGACTCATTTTAATCCCTGGTTTCATTATTTCAATGTTTATATTTTGAGCGATTAAATATTCAATCTGATCTTCACTTAATTGAAGGTGATTAATTTCCTCAGGTAGTTCTATTGATAAGATCCCGTTTTCCTCTATTATCATGATATCTCTATCACTCACGGTTGCAGTTTGTCCATCTATTTCAATCGCTGCAACACTTCGTTGAAGTAATCGAGTGACATTGATTTGATAATTTTGGATTGTCAAATCTTCCGCTATAACTGTAATATCTACTTCATTTACTGCTCCGGCTTCTAAAGAAATTCGATCAGTTCCTTCTCCCGAGAGGGCAGTTTGACCATTAATCTTAAGTTCAGCATCATCAGAGTCAGTGAACGCTGTTACTTGTAAGTAGTCTACATCATAGTTAACCAACATGTTATATTCCTTCATGTCTTTTTGGAAGTCCGGTTGAAGTGTTCCCTCACTTACATCCAAATAACTTAAGTCGGCATTACTTGATGAGGCTCGATCGACTGTCAACGTATAGGTTTTTTTATCCCCGTTTTGAGCAGTGACTTCGACCGTGATTGGATTTTTTCCAACTTCTAGAGGTAAGTTTTCTGATGCTTCACCACTTGGAATTTCGCTTCCATTTACTGATACTATCGCGGTTTCATCCTCCACTGTTGGCGTAATGGCTAATGTCTCTGTGTTATTTCCTACACTCACTTCATAGTCGGTTGTGGCTGTATCAAAGTCCGGATCCAGCTCACCCTCACTTATTTGTAGATTACTCAAGTCAGCATTACTCGATGGGGCTCGATCGACTGTCAACGTATAGGTTTTTTCATCCCCGTTTTGAGCAGTGACTTCCACCGTTATTAGATTTTCTCCAACTTCTAGAGCCATGCTTTCTGATGCTTCGCCACTTGGAACTTCACTACCATTCACTGATACCGTCGCGGTCTCATCATCCACTGTTGGCGTAATGGCTAATGTCTCTGTGTTATTTCCTACACTCACTTCATAGTCGCTTGTGGCTGTATCGAAGTCCGGATCCAGCTCACCCTCACTTATTTGTAGATTACTCAAGTCAGCATTACTCGATGGCGCTCGATCGACTGTCAACGTATAGGTTTTTTCATCCCCGTTTTGAGCAGTGACTTCCACCGTGATTGCATTTTCTCCAACTTCCAGAGGTAAGTTTTCTGATGCTTCACCACTTGGAAATTCGCTACCATTTACTGATACTATCGCGGTTTCATCATCTACCGTTGGCGTAATCGCTAAAGTCTCTGTGTTATTTCCTACACTGACTTCATAGTTGGTTGTTTCTGCATCGAACTCAGGATCCAGCTCACCCTCACTTATTTGTAGATTACTCAAGTCAGCATTACTCGATGGGGCTCTGTCAACTGTCAGCGTATAGGTTTTTTCATCCCCATTTTGAGCAGTTACCTCAATTGTGATTGGATTTTCTCCAACTTCCAGAGGGAGGCCTTCTGACGCTTCTCCACTTATAACTGATCTGCCGTTGACTTCTAATGATGATGTCGTATCTCTTAATGTCGGTATCACTTGAACAGAATCCATTTCATTTTCAACATGAGCTGTATAGCTCAAGGTATTCGTATCAAAATCCGGATTTAATGTACCTTCACTTAATTCCAAATTCTCTAAGTCAGCACTTCTCGTATAGTTAACATCAATCTGAAAGTTTTTATCATAATATTGTCCAGATGAATCCATTGCTCTAATAGTCAAATCATAGGTGGATTGATCCTCGTAATCGAACTCAGAAGCCGTCCTTAATTCATTTCCTTCAATGATAAAATCAGAAACATCACCACTTTGTAATGAATAAGAGATCTGATCATCATCTGCATCTGCACTCAATGACCCAACAACTGTGCCACTTGGTTGAAATTCCTCTATTTCATGATTCGTGAGAGAAATATCTGTTGGCGGCTCATAATAGGTGATTTTCAGATACGGTGCCCGATCACCTCGATCACGATGACTGATGTGTAAAGAAAGATCGTTATGTCCTGAGAAAACAAACGTAACGAATTCGTTTTCTTGAGCAGATCTCTTGATGAAATTGGTTAAATCGGATTCTCCTTGGAACAATACATCTCCAAGAGAGCCGATATTATCGCGTTCCACAAGCAATTGTTCCTTATCTGGGATGGAAGCAGAACCTTCATCCCAATTATCATCATCAGTACCCCAAACATTAATAAATGATGAACCACCCGGAGGAAGTGCAGAACCTGATACATAAACCCTTAATTCAACATCTTTAATTCTGTTAACATCTACAGTAGACAAATCAAACTTAAGCGCGGTCTCACTCCCTCTTCCGATTTGTAAGCCATTGTTTAAACCAGTTGATGAAGTGTTCCCATTTCTATATTCCAAGTTATGCGTGACATCTAACCTTACATTCTCACTCGCTTCTACAATTGAATCACTAAATATAGGATTTAATAACCCGAAAAGCAATGTCGCAATCATAATAATTGATACCTTTTTTCTCACATAAATCCCCTCCAATTCTAAAAATTCTGAAAACACATAGTAATTTACTATCTGAAATTTAATAGAATAGCTAAGATCTACGATATAGAAAAGACCTACTTAAATATATAAATATTTTCATATGTATATTGCTATATTCACTTGTTAACTATAAAATATGAATATATTAAATAAAAGGTGGGGATCCAATGACGATCGAAGGGGAAAAAAGGATTGATCAACTGTATCATCTAAATATATTTTATTATTCCACTGGTATCCCAATAGCATTTATCGAAAAGCATACAGACTTGATAAAGCGTCTCCCTAATAATGAGTATCTTAATCCTGTTCTTCCTCGAAATACTCTTATCAATCGTCAAGCTTTGCTGGCAGCAGAGGGAATTGACAGCGGAAAATGTATCACGTTTGAAGATGAATATTTTCAGCATTACTTCTCTGTTAAGATAGAGGATAAAGGAGAAACAATTGGTTTACTCTTAGCGGGCCCTGTTCAGATCATTGATATAACATTCCAGAAACTACATGAACTATTCTTACATAAATCTTTATCATTTTCTTCTCAGAAGATGATAAAAGATCATTACGAAATAACTCCTAAACTCACAACAAACCAATTCAAGTATATAAAATTATTTTTGGAAAATATCAACAATTTTGAGTACGAACCATTCAATATAGAAGATTCCGATACTGACGAATCTCAAATTCCTATAACACCTATTTCCATTTTAGAAACACAACCAGTAAGTCACCATTCATTAAAACTTGAAGAAGAATTGATAGAAGCTCTTAAAAATAAAGATCGTGCTGTTCTAGATATACTAGCCCATTTCGATGAGTTTTCCATACCAGATATCGGGAATGGCGACCCCGTCCGAGCATTCAAAAATGTTCTTATATCCGCTGTTGCGGTAGTCATACGAGAGGTTAATCAAACTGGAATTGATTTCAAACAGTTACAACAGTTTTCCGATCGTTACATCAATAAGGTCGAAGCAACTTCGCATTTACAGGAACTGACCTCGATGTATTATACTCTATTTTTTGATTTATTAAATTTAATAGAAGCATCCGAAACCGAAACATACTCAAAACCAGTAAATCAGGCAATGTCATATATTCGCGAGCACTTATCACACCCTTTAACACTAAAAGAAATATCGAGTATTATTTATTTAAACCCGAAGTATTTTTCGAAAATCTTTAAGAAAGAAACTGGAATGACCATTTTTACTTACATTTCAATTGAAAGAGTGAAAGTTGCAAAATATTTTTTAAAAAACACCAATGAGACAATTATTGATATTTCTAATTATGTAGGGTATAGCAATCAGAGTTACTTCACTCAAGTTTTTAAAAAAGTAGAAGGGGTAACTCCCACGCAGTATAGAGCAGAACTAACCGCTAAACAGAATGGATAGCTTTCACGGAATATAAACGGTGAATGCATTTCATTTCAACATTTGATACTGATCATGAGTACATATACGCTGGATTCACATAATGTAACAACTTTTTAATGGTATGGCTTCCCCAACATATATTTTGAGCCAAAAATAAAGCCAAGAATAGCGCTCCGACATACTTTAGGAGCTGCTGCTCTTGGTTTTATTGATTTAATTTCACATAGTAGCAAACAAATCCGACTCTTTGCTACAACAGGCGACTAAACCCTTCGTTAATCATGCTTTTAAAAATCGTGCATTGATTGCTACGATCACAGTACTCAATGACATTAACATTGCACCTACTGCAGGACTTAACACAATACCAATTGGTGCCAGAATACCAGCTGCTAGAGGAAGTGCTACAATATTATAGCCCGTTGCCCACCAAAGGTTTTGAATCATTTTGCGATAGGTCGATTTAGAAAGTGATAATATAGAGACAACATCATTCGGATTATTTTTAACTAAGACGACATCTGCTGTTTCCATCGCAACATCTGTACCAGCTCCAATTGCGATTCCTAAATCGGCATTTGCTAGTGCGGGAGCATCGTTTACCCCATCACCTGTCATTGCAACTTCTAAACCTTTTTCTTTAATTTCTATTATTTTGTCTGCTTTCTCATGTGGCAATACTTCAGCGAATACATCATCAAGACCTAATTGATCAGCAACCCATTTTGCGACCTTCTTGTTATCTCCTGTTAACATCATCGATTGAACTGATAAGTTATCTAAATCTGTAATAGCTTGTTTCGCGCTTTCTCTTATCTTATCTGCTAGAGCAATCATCCCTGCTAGCTTATCATCCACGATGACAAATACAACTGTTTTTCCCTGACTAGATAACTGTTCAAATGTATCCCTGTTATAAGAGATTTGCTGCTCATCCACATAACCAGGGCTTACTATTTTAACACCTTTATCTTTCACTTTACCTTGAAGCCCTTGACCAGTTAGTGACTCAAAAGTTTCAGGACGTTCAAATGTAATACCTCGCTTTTTAACATCTTCCACAATTCCTTGAGCAATGGGATGTTCAGATTCCCCTTCAAGTGAACCTGCTAACATCAATACGTCATCTTCTTCAAAACCTTCTTCTAAATGAATATTTGTAATGCCAAATTTACCTTCTGTTAATGTACCTGTCTTATCAAATACAACCGTTTGAAGTTTCCTTGCTTCTTCAAAGCTTGTACGATTACGAATTAACAAACCTCGTTTGGCGGCAAGTGTAGTCGACCTTGCAACAACTAGTGGAGATGCAAGACCTAACGCATGTGGGCATGCAATGATCATAACGGTTACCATTCTTTCCAGTGCATAATTAAAACTTTCCCCCAGCATTAACCAAACCGTTAATGTCATGATTCCCGCTGCTAATGCTATATAAAACAACCATTTAGCAGCACGATTCGATAAGTTTTGTGTTTTTGATTTCGATTCCTGTGCTTCTTTTACCATCGTAACGACTTGGGATAAGTAGCTTTCTTCACCCGTCTTCATAACAGAAACTGTTAATGAGCCTTCACCATTAATCGCCCCACCAATCACTTCATCGTCAATCTCTTTTTCCACTGGAACAGATTCACCCGTAAGCATGGACTCATCATTTGTGGATTGACCCTTAATAATGATTCCATCTACAGGAACTTTCTCACCAGGTTTAACTAATACCTGGTCGCCTTCTGTTAATTCTTTAATTTGCACATCACTTATTTCACCATTCTCATCAATTCGATGAGCCTCTGATGGCATCAACTCGACTAGCTCTTCTAATGCATTCGAAGCCCCCATCACTGAGCGCATTTCAATCCAATGCCCTAATAACATAATCACAATTAGAGTAGCTAACTCCCAAAAGAAATTACTACCTGGAAGACCGAATACAGTTAATGAACTATATACATAAGCGACAACAATCGCTAACGCTATCAACGTCATCATACCTGGATTTTTTTGTTTTAGCTCATCAAATGATCCTTTTAAAAATGGCTTGCCACCATAAAAGAATATAAAAGTAGATAACGCAAATAAAAGATACATATCTCCTGTAAATCGCCAATTTACTCCTAAGAAATTCTGAATCATAGGAGATAAAATTAAAATCGGTATGGTCACAAGTAACGAAACAAAAAATCGTTTTTTAAAATCTTCAATCATATGACTATGATCATGACCGTGATGACTGTGATCGTGACCATCATGATTGGTATCATGGTGCTCATCATGATCAGTGTGTTTGTGATCTTGCATTTTTCCACCTCATTTCAAAGTATCATTTAATCTTCTAAAATAATACTTCCCATAAATTATGCAGAAATTGTGCAGATTGATGAATTAATGCATGACATTATATTATCCCGAATCGTTGTCGTTATAAACATCTATGCTTAACATTTATTTTGATCTTCACATCCACTATATCAATTTTTCGCCTCAACATTTAACTGCATTAAAGAGGTTACTTATCCACTTTATATCTAATAAAATCAGTACCATACTATCAACTTTTCTATTTAATATAACTAAGACCAGATACAGATGTGCGTCTGGTCTTAGTTACTCATCATTTGAAAAAATATAAAGTGTATTCCTTTGAACACTCGATCTTTATGTTAACTGAATAGTCGTTATACATGTATTATCTTGGCTAAATGTAGAAAACTCAGACTCTGCTGTTTTTCCTTCGCTTGAAATATTTATCGTGTAATTTTCATCACGCGGTAACCATAAATCGATAAATCCGTCATCAGCTGATGTGATCGTTTCATCTACGACAACATTGCCATCTTCATCTTCAATATACACATCAAAATCTTCATTTATCATCTCACCTTGACACCCAATTAAATCATGGTCATAACAAGGATGGGTTTGGTCTATAAATGGTGCAATAGAAACGAAAAAATCATTTTCTAGTATGTCATAAACTGTCTCACTATTATCAGACTCAGTTACAATTAATTCGTCTGAGGTAATAGAAGCACTCTCAGCTTGTAAGTTGCCCGAAGAATAACCGGCTACTTTTTGTTTTATATCTTCTGTCGATACTTCATCTTGATCGGCTATATTAGTAGTATTCATTATTAAAACGAATACCATAAGACCCGTTACAACAACCCCTATTATTAGCATAAACTTCTTCACACTATTTCAGCTCCTCTAATATCTTATAATTCTAGTTACTGATTGACTCTCTTATCTTTCCCAATATACATGATAATTTTGCATAATTTGTGAAGTTTTTAAAAAGAGATAGGTTTGCCAGCTTTTTTTGATGAGAATCCATGCAAGCATAAAGCAATTCTTAAATCTAATCAATTAACTATGGACAAAAATAAAGAGAGCGCTTTATTATTAATGTTAGATTACGGACTCACATTAATAAAAAGACTCTCACATAACTAGATATTCATTCACTATTAAATAAAAGAAATAAATTCATTCAAAAAAAAACTGAAATAATGATTCTACTGTTTTTTACTAAAGGTCAGCTGCATATTTATTTAGTTTTTTACTCATCGCTTCAATTTCTTCAATGAAAGATGCAATTTCCTCAGTAGAATTGGCTTGATTCTTTCCGTGAGAAACCAACTTATCAATGGATACTGAAATTTCATCAACAGCTTGTTGTGTGTTGATCAGTATATTATTAATTTTCTCGGTAGAAGCAATCGTTTCATCTGATAACTTTCTAATTTCCTGAGCAATAACGCCAAAACCATTCCCCTTATCACCAGCGTGTGCTGCTTCAATAGATGCATTCACACCAAGTAAATTAGTCTGTGAAGCTATCTTGTTGATAAACTCAATAACTTCTCCCGTTTTTTTCATCTCTCCACTCGCATGGTTAGATTGTTCAAGCAATGTTTGGCTGAGATCGGATAGTCCGTTTGCACTTTCTGAAATATCTGTCACACGATTATTTGCCTGAGTTAAAGAGTTCACGATCTGGTCTGAAATTTTACGCAATTCTCGCTCATTTTGCTCCTGTAATTGAATCGCAATCGCTCCAATCACTTTACCATTCTCAACGATAGGATTCGCCATTCCAGTAAAATGAAAACCATAGAATTCCTCAGGAACCACTTCTTTTATAACCTTATTGTTTTGAATACAGTCAGCTAAGGGCTCGTTCGGGTCAATTTTTTGTCCTTTTTTAACCCCTAAATCAACTTTGGTTCCCGGGTAATAAACCAACCATTCTTCTAAATTCGTTAAGCCAATGGCCATGTCTGGTAACATAGAGTGAATCATTGGTAAGACCTCTAAATATTTGTCTAGTATCGATTGATTGTCTGATTTTTCATATTCCGAACGCATTTCCATCATCTGTTATTCCGCCTTTGTATAAAAATTATTATGCCATAATCCTTTTCACTTTTCATACTAAAGTATATAGTAAGTGTTTTAAATGAACAACTAATTCCGCTTGTTAGTATTCACTGGAATATCTTACATAATGTACGAGAGACGGGGTTTATCAAAACTGCTTCAACTTTCGACTAGCTTGATGATCACATTTGAAAGTATTTTTTTAATCACAGTTGTCTAAATTTCTTTATATGAATCTAACCTTTACGCATTATTTTGCAATGATTCTATGATAAAATCCAATTGCTGATCCAGCGAAGTAGGATCATTAAAGAAAGCTGCATCCGGGTCTAATTCAATAACTCTATCTTGTTTCACAGCAGGGAGCTCTTCCCACAGCTTACTGCCATACACATGTTCTGGATCGGCCTCATCTCCTGACCATGGGCAAGTAAATATAATATCACCCGCAATCTCCGGTAACGTTTCTAATGAGAAATCTGCCCAACCTTCGCCACTATCAATAGCTATTTCTTGCACGGTTTCTGGCGCTTTTAAATCAAATTCATCATAAATAATTTCACCACCCCTTCCAAAATTATGACCGAATGCATAGATGCCTTTTGAAAAAGGGGATAGGATCGATACAGTTTGATCACCGACAATTTCTTGTATTTTGGGTTTCCACTCAGCAATTTTACTTTCCCATTGTTCAATCCATTCGTCTGCTTCTTTTTCTCTACCTGTCATGTCACCAAATTCTTTCAATTGTTCTTTATATGATTTTTCACCATAATTAATAGCAATAGTTGGAGCGATCTTTTCTAGATTTTCAACAGCATTTGCATCATTAAAAGTTATGATCAGATCCGGATTAAGATCAACCATCTTTTCCATTGATGGATTGTTACTCTCACCTATACTTTCTACTCCGTCCAACTTACCCTCAAAGTATCTATTTTCCATAGAAAAATCACTAACCCCTATGGGTTGAATACCTAATGTCAAGAAATAACCAACATAACTATCTGCAACGACTATAATCCGTTCTGGATGACTAGGAATTTCGACAGTTCCGTTTGCAGCTTCGAATGTCTTCGTTTCTTTCTCATGTTTTTCTTCAGATTCTTCTAGGTCGTTATCTGTACTGTTATTTGAGTCTGTATCTTGTCCACAAGCGCTCAAAAATCCAATAAGTAACGTAATACACATTAACAATACGATAAATATTTTTTTATTTTTCATTATATTTTCTCACCTTTTATAATTTATATTTAGTTTCTAGTTAGTGCTTCAACAACATCATCTATTTTTTTTGATTCCGCAATAGGGCCATTTAACATCCAATTTCTTGCGGAAACCACGTGCATTTGTTCTTGTTGAACAGCTGGGATACTTTCCCACACGGGCATTTTTTTAACTTCTTCTAAAGCTAAATTTGCTTGTTCATTTTCTTCCACGGTTGCTAAAGAAGACCCTACCGTTACGAAGAGATAATCAGCCTTTAAATCAGGCATTTTTTCTAATGAAACCACAGCTCCCCAGTCACCTTCTTCTCCATTCTCTTGTAACTCCGATACTAATGCACCGGATGAAAAACCTAACTCATCATACAAAACACTTGTATAAGAATAGCCAGGGAAAAATACTTGTACATCTTTAGGGGTTGGTCGTATGAACGCAACGGTTTGATCTCCTCCTATACTCTCCATAACTTCCTTCTTTGCTTCTTCTAATTTACTATTGAACGTTTCAATGACTTGGTCTGCTTTATCCACTTCACCAAATACACTGCCAATAGCTTCAATCGATTCTTTCCAGTTCTCTCTGTCGTATGCTATAGTTGGTGCTATTTGCGTTAATTGTTCATATACATTCTCTCTTCCGGCTGGCGATTCACTTACAACAATAATATCGGGGTCTTGGTCCAGTATCGCTTCAAAGTTATATTCTGCACCCACTGTCTCAATAATGTGAATGTCTTCTTCTTTTAATGAATCATATAAGTAATGTCCTTCCATACCTGTAGCTGCTACCATAGGAATTTCAAGTGACAACATGATATCTTCCAAACCAATCACTACGACACGCTCTGGATCTTCTGGAACTTCTGTTTCACCTAGTCCATGCTCAACTACTTTTGATCTATCAGAATCATCGTCCGCTACACTTGCCTCTTGACTCTGACAACCTATTAAAATGACAGATAATAACGCACATATCATAAAAATAGTTCTTTTCATCTCAACCTTCCTTTCTAAACGATTAAAAATTAGTTCACGATGTATATAAATCTTTAATTAGTTCACGATTTCGTTCTTTAAAAATGTCATTATGTGAAGAAACTCTACCTTTATTGTTTGCCTCTGGATCCAAATATTGTTTTGCTCTATTAACAGCATTTGCAGCATCCTGAAACGCTCCCGCAATGAGTCCCAACTTACCTTCATGTTGTAGAATATCTCCCGCCGCATAAAGCCCTGAAACAGATGTCTCACTCATAGGGCTACCAGCTATCTTAAATTCATTCTCCATCTCTACTTTTACGCCACTATTTTCAATCAGTTCTCTATCGCGTTCGAAGCCATGATTAATAATGACTTCATCCACTGATATTTCTAATTGTTGATCCTGAGCCTTTAATTTCACTTTTTCAATTCTCTCTTGATTACTTGAAGCGAGTAATTTGTGAATAGACGTATTAAGCAAGCATTCTACAGAACTATCTAATAGTTTTGAAACTTGTGCTTCATGCCCTTGTAACATATCATTTCGATAGGTGAGGTATACTTTTTTTGCAATCGGTTCTAGTTCATTTGCCCAATCTATTGCTGTGTTACCCCCACCAGAAATTAAAACTGTCTTCCCTTTAAATTTGGCAAGAGATTTCACTGTATACTGCAAGTTAGTAATTTCAAAACGCTCCGCCCCTTCTATTTCTAACTTAGTAGGCTTTAATATCCCTCCGCCGACTGCTAAGATAACTGTTTTTGAATAATGTGCTTCACCAGAATCTGTCTTTAATACGAAGACGCCATCCTCTCTCTTAGAAATAGATGTCACTTTATTTCCTAAAACAGTCGTCGGATAGAAAGTTAGAGCTTGCTCTTCCATTTGTTTTATTAGCTGAGCGCCTGAAACAGGTGTAAGTCCCCCAACATCCCAAATCATTTTTTCCGGGTAAACATTTACTTTCCCACCTAGGAATTGCTGGTATTCAATTATCTTTGTCTTCATCCCTCTCAATCCACTATAGAAGGCTGAAAAAAGACCAGCTGGTCCCCCACCTACAATCGTTAGATCATACAGTTCATCTTTGTTCATCCCGACTTCATCTCCTTTTTATGTTTTCATTCTTATGTTTTAAGTGTTTGACTTTACTAGTAAATACAGAAAATAAGGCGCACCAATGATCGCTACTACAATACCAGCTGGAATCTCTGATGGTTGTAATATCACTCTTCCAATCGTATCTGCGACTAAAAGTAATAAACCACCCAACATTGCTGAGACTGGTATGACAAATTGATGTCTAGCACCAACTAATTGGCGAGCCATATGTGGTGCTATTAAACCGACAAAACCAATTCCTCCACTTACCGATACACCAGCACCAGCGAGGGCAACTGCTACACCTAATAATAATAATCGTTCTTTCTCTATTGCTAAACCTAATCCTGTTGCGCGAACATCTCCCAAATTTAATGTATCAATAATACGTGCTTTTGCTATAACTAAAGGAATAAAAATAAGTATCCAGGGAAGTAATGACAGTACAAATCTCCAATTGGATCCCCAAATACTCCCCGCTAACCAAATTGCAACAAATTGATAAGTCTCTGAATCTAATTTCAATGTTAGAACTATCATGGCTGCACTAATTCCAGCAGCTATCGCAATGCCTGTTAACAATAACCGAACTGGGGATATTCCTTCTCCTTTTTTATAAGACAACAAATAAATCAAAAATGCGGTTATACCCGAACCTAATAAAGCAACAAAAGGTAGGAGAAATACCGGAGCCTCTGTTGTAGAAGGAAAAAAGGATATAAATAAAACAACAGCTAAGCCCGCTCCTGCATTAATACCTAATATTCCAGGATCCGCTAAGGCATTACGAGAAATACCTTGTAAAATACAACCTGATACGGCAAGAGCCATTCCTACTAAAACAGATAACACAATGCGGGGTAATCTGAATTGAAATAAAATAAGTCTTTGTCTATCTGTCCCCTCACCAAGAAAAGTCTCAAATAATTCTAGTGGCGATAAGCGAATATGCCCAGTATTCATACTAATAATAAGCATCAATAGAATAAGTAAACTAATTATAAAGATAACTAATATATTCCTTTTATTTCTTCTTTGTAGATACTCAGGAGCATATTTGTTTGGTATCATATCTCCTCTCCTCCTTTTCTAGCTAAGTAAAGGAAAAAAGGAACACCAAGTAAAGCGATTAAAGCCCCAATTGGTGTTTCTAATGGTGGATTGATCATCCTAGCACCAAAATCAGCAAGGACAACGAGTAGTCCTCCCAGTATCGCAGAACAGGGAATAATCCATCGATAATCATGCCCAACCAAAAATCGAGTGATGTGTGGAATGATTAACCCAACAAATCCAACTGCACCTACTATAGACACACCAATTCCAGCTAAAATTAAAACGATAATTGCTAAAAAGAATTTAATCTTCTTTGTTCGTTGTCCAAGCCCTATTGCTATTTCTTCTCCCAGACTAATAATAGTGATTGATTTAGATAAAGACATCGCTCCAAGAAACGCTACAATCACCAATGGTGCAACCATTTCTAGATTCTCCCACTTTGTACCTGACACACCACCTGCGTGCCAAAATGCTAAGTCTTGACTAATACGATAATAAATAGCAATTCCTTCACTTAAAGCGATCAATAATGCACTGACGGCAGCACCAGCTAAAACAAGTCGTACAGGCTTCAAACCTCCTCTTGTCATCGAGCCAATTCCAAATACGAGCCCTGCTCCAAGTGCTGCTCCAGCAAAAGAAAAGAAAATGATATACATATATGGCATACCTGGAAAAAATGCAAAACTAATGGCTAACATGAATGCCGCCCCAGCATTTAAACCTAATAAACCTGAATCAGCCAGAGGATTTCTTGTTATACCTTGCATAATCGAGCCAGATACCGCAAAGCAGGCACCAACCAGTGCAGCACCTAATACTCGTGGCAGTCGAATTTCCTGGATAATCTGATGAGACGTTAGTTCATCGTTATACTGCACAATAGATGACCACACTGTTCCCATATCGATATCTGCAGCCCCAAATGATACGGAAATCCCTATTGATACAATTAATCCAAATAATCCACCCATAATAATGATGCTTGCTATGACGGGGCGTGATTGATAAATAACATCTTCTGTATCTACTTGTGTATACTTTTTTAATATTGCCATTCGACTTTCATCCTTCATTTGCATTTTCAAATAGTTGTTGCGTATCCCTACTTAGTTGATACGAGTGAAAAATTGGGTTATGACTAAATGGACAAGTTGTCAGATTAACATCAATTTCAAAAACCGTTTGAATCGTAGAATAGGTCATGACTTTAGACGGACTTCCTTCTTTTATGATCTCTCCACCTTTCATTGCAATCATATTATGAGAAAATCTAGAGGCATGGTTTAAGTCATGCAACACCATAATAATAGTTCTTTTTTCTTCTATATTTAATTTCTCGAGTAATAACAAAATATCCAATTGATGGGCTAAATCTAAATATGTAGTCGGTTCATCTAATATAAGGATGTCCGTGTCTTGTGCTAAAGCCATAGCAATCCACACACGTTGTCTTTGACCACCGGATAAAGCCTCAACAGACCGATCTTTAAACTCACTTAGGCCCGTTACCTGAATCGCCCAGTCTATTTGCTTTAAGTCTTCCAAATTCAATCCCCCGAAACCACCTTGGTGTGGAAACCGACCATACGAAACTAATTCAAATATGGTTAATCCAGAAGGAACTTCAGAGGATTGTGGTAAAATAGCCATTCGTTTTGCGATTTTTTTAGTTGAAAGCTGATGTATTGCTTTACCATCTAAAAACACCGCACCTTTATCAGTCTTTAAGATTCTGGCGATCGCCTTTAATAAAGTGGATTTACCACAGCCATTTGGCCCAATAATAGTCGTTATCTTCTGATCAGGAACCGAAACACTTAACCCTTCAATAATAGGTGATCCAGAATAACCAACCGATACATCTTCAACAAAGAGATTTGACATAAAATCACCTCCATACCTTATCGTGATGATAATGAGAATCATTATCATTTAAACTAATCTTATATGGGTTTTTTATCCTTGTCAATAACTTCACAAAATTTGATTTAAAATCCTCTCTCCATACTCTGGAACACCTAACGAACTAGATACCTCTCTAAAGCTCAATGAATCACCCAGTTTTGAAATTTATGACAAGCTATGTAATCGTCAAATAGCCCACACCTATTATTCAGGTCTGGGCTCATGCTAAGATGGTCTGTATACGACAACTTTCTAGTTAATCGTTTGACTAAGGGTGACAAGAAATGAAAGTTGACGATCAATCTGTGATTCTACCTCCATAGATATTTTCTCAATTTTAATCATAATCGATGCATTCTCATCAATGTTTAGTGAGCGGCTAATTTTTAACCAAGCTCTAGGGAAGTTGTCCGTTTTGGATCATATTTACGTTTCCAGCAATACATTCGATAGCCACTCATTTTTTGACGACACCAACAGTTATACTAATAATACTCTCGCACCATTATTTTTTATCAGTTTATTAGACTTAAAAAGCCTCCATGTGAGAGATTTATATAAATTCTCTCACATGGAGGCAACGTTAAATAAGTGTCTAATATTACTTCTCTGTAATCCACTACCTATTTAAATGTACTAGCTTTTAAAACGATTCAATTGACCTTTTTGAGTCTTTCCACGCGGCATCGTCTGGTGCGTTTTCATCGCCTTTTGTTAAATAGATTCTATCAATTCTTAATCCTGACTCACCCGCATGAACTGAAAAATCGTGTAAGCCTTGATCAATCTCTATTTCTGACAAGAGAGACCAAAACCAAATTTGACTCGTACTAAACGTATAGAGATCACCTTTAGAAAACTGCTCGTCGTATGGCTGTATCTCACCATCTAAACCAACTCTTAAAGAGTCGGAAGAATCATCATTAAACTTAATCAATACCCATACACGATAAGTTCCAGGACTCGCAACCTTTATTTGATAATGAAGAGAAGGGGCATCTTGAGCATTTTCCCACTTTAATCCTCGATCTCTTATATACATAGCCATTCCCGTCGAAGCATTAGTCTCCGCCTGTGTATGTGTCCACTCAATCGTTTCATTCACTGAATCTTTTTTTGTATATGCATACTGTGACTGTTCAAGAGCATATTCTGTTTCAATGGCGATAACACTATTACTTTCAATGAAATAGCCAGAGCCAAAATCTGACACAACATCTTTATATCCAAAAGAATCAGCGTGATATCTAGAAAAGCCTTTTTCAGTTTGTGGGTATTCTTCATTCAGCATATATAATCGATCATAATTCCAAAAGTCCCTTCCTGCGTATACAAGGTTTGGTAATGGAGCATTTCCTGGTTTCATGTTGTACATGTGATAACACAAATCATCCATATTTGATCCGTCATAATTTGGAATTGCTTTAGAATTCATTTTTCTCTCGACAGCCTGATCACCTACAAAATAACTTTCATTAGGGCCAAGGTCATTTAATTGTGCTTTTAACTGTTGATCAGGTTTCTCTCCAGCTAAATCATTGTCTGTATAAATCGTTAACTTGTTAATCGTTACATACCGATCAATCATATAAACTGTTAGATTATGAACCCCACTATCTATAAATGGTAAGGGCACATACAGTTTTTCACCATTATTCCATACAGATTCTTGCCAATTTCCACGCCACTCATCATTTGTTTCGGTTTCAACGATTATGGGCTGTAGGTCATCAATTGATACAGCAAAACGAATCCTACCGGTTGAGTCCAAAGTTAAAAAACGGTCAATTTCCAGTAAAAATGAGCCTTCATTTTTTAGGAAAAACGAATACGTCACCGAAGCATGATTTTGTAGATCACTTTCATCAAGATAACCATTGCCAGACGCTTCGATCACATTACCATTCATTCTGCCTATATCATTGATCACTTCCCATTGATGATCGCTCGAACGTTGATTAGACATAAATTTGTCAGCTTTCATGGAAACAAACCCATCCGCTTCAACATAACCTTTAAAATCATTTGGAAGTTGGATCGCACTTTGAGCAAATACGTCAATCTCAAATTCTTGTTGATTAAGTGATGTCTTAACCACAATTTTACCTTTTTTATCTTCCTTATTAACAGCTTGCTTTAACTTTACTAATACTCTTTTTTCGTCAACAATCGTTCCTTGACGATTTGAAATTTCAAGCCAGTCATCACAATCAATCAAATCTATCGTAAAGTCAAAACGCTCTGCTCCTGTATTGAAAATTTCAAACCATTTTACACCTATACCGTATGAATCGAAATGAATCTCTTGATTAGGTTCCGGCACCATCTCTCCCCAAGTCACCATCTTCACGCCAGGCTCTTCAATCTTTAAAGCCGGGGTTCCTGCTGGATACATGGCAGTCGGTGGTGGTGAAAAACTCTCAGGTGTCAAGATTCCATCCCATTTCCCATCACTCATTATTTTATTATAATAGTGAAGCATGCACCGTCTGTACGCCATCATTTCTTTGGATTTTGTAATGTAGGTGTCTGCTGCTTGCATTTTCCCTTGTTCATAACTCAAGTGACTTCGGTCTGCGTAATAAAACTCTGCATTTGCGTAGTATGAGGCATGAACTTTCATTAGAAACAACTGAAAGAAGGCTTCTTTTTCGTCTTCAGGTAATGCAAAATAGATTTGATTCGCTTCATCATATATTTCTTTTAACTGATTTAATCTTTCTCCAGCTTCGTCTCCATAAATTGTTTGTGAAAACCTTTCTTCTGTTAAATGTTCAAGCTTACACACGTTCGTTATCTGAGTGAAGCGATTATATAATTTTGCTGCCTTTTCACCGTGGTTACCCGTAAAATTGCTATCAATCCAATTTTGAGTAAATGATAACGAATCGTTTGTTACACCCTCTTCTTTTCCAACTTCCCAACCGTAAGTTAAAAAGTATTCCATATCCTGTTCAATCGGTTTAAGAGCCCCTACATTAAGAACCCATATTTTCCTTATATCATTGTCATAGCATTTCTTCATTTCATTACCAGTATGGGCAAGCGGAATCGAATTAATAAACAAATAGCTCATATGTGGATGTCCCCAATACGAACTGTGAAAATAGACGCCGTGACCCCCTGGGCGCTTTCGCTCATTCGAATTCGGATACCTTCTCATGTAACCAAAATTGTCATCTACCCACATAAGTGTAATATCTTCCGGTAATTCTAAACCATCATCATATAAAGGAAGAACTTCCTTATAGGGGATAAATGTCTGTAAAGCCTCTTCGCCATTCTTTTCTCCTAATACGTCTTTTAAAATTTGTCGTTGATCCTTTATGACATCACCTAGTAGCTTAACTCGCTTTCGTTTTTTCTCTTTATCGCTGAGTGACTGGTCATGATCAATCGCATCCGTTTTAAACCCGTAATCATGAACCCCTCTCATTCCAACTGTATAGCAAACTTCATAGCCTTCATTCTGTTCAACACTTTCTCGCCAGTATTCCTTTAATATGTCACGATGTTTACCTGGGATAGAGTAATCATAACTGATCCCTTCATAACCTTTTTTCTTCAACCAAGGTTCCCATTCATTTTGATTACTACGAAGAAGCATGTCACAATGTGATGTTCCAACAACGATCCCCATCTCATCTGCTAAGCGTCCATTTTCGGGATCTTCATTAAAATAATTGACATGCATAGCCGGCCAAATATAATTTGCTTTTAATCTCAGGAGCAGTTCAAATACATGAACATATGTTTCAGGACCTATGGTGCGGTCATTCGTATGCAACTTAGCCCAGGCCTCTAGTTGTTCTTCATCATTCAAAAAGATCCCTCTATATTGCACAGATGGATAAGATGTTGTCTTAAAACCACTGTCTATGTAAATGGCGTCTTGCTTCTTAATTGGAACATCAGCAAAAAAATACCACGGCGAAACACCAATCATTTTGGAAAACTCATAGATACCAAAAATGGTGCCTCTTCTGTCCGTACCAACGATGTATAAGATACCCTCTTTTTCCTGAATCAAATAACCTTCCCAATGATCGTGACCATGAGAATCTCGAAGACAATCCGTATTAATCTCGTGATCACTTAGTATATGTTCAATCTCTTCATTAGCTGTCAACGTTCCTATGACAATATTTCCTTCTTCTTCAGTGATCTCAGCAATGCTTCCACATACTTGATCGATATCTTTTGTAAGGTTATCCGCAGCAATTTTAACAGCAGAATTTTCATGATTTGATAAATAAATCTTTATCTTTTTTTCACGCTCGCCTATTAATGTTTTGCCTTTCAATCGTCTCATTCCTCTCCCTACTGAATAATCAAATCGATCTTTCATACCACTTTTCTATCGTATTGTAGATTCATTATAATGGTTTACTATTTACAATAGAATTGCATATTATCTAAAATACATTGCAATTAGTATTAAACTGCCGTACACTAATTGCCATACAGATGTCATTTACAAAGAGAGGTTTCTTTATGAATTTCCAAGATTATTATTTGGATCATGAACTTTTTTTTCATAAAAATTGTGACATGCCACCACATCCAACAAAATATGGCATGCATGCCCATGAAATCTATGAATTGTATTATTTATTGTCGGGAAAAGGTGTGTTTACAGTTGAGGGGAATCCTTACGAACTAAAACCGAATAGTATGATGATTATGCGTTCAAATGAAGCGCATTATGTGCAAATGGATAGTGATCTTCCATATGAAAGAATTGTGCTCCACTTTTACCCTCAGTTTTTAGACCCTATCGATCCAAACAGAACATTACTTGCGCCATTCGATAACCGAGGTTTAGGAATCAATAATTATTATCCAGCCGGCTCTTTTTCTAACCAATTAGTTCGATCTTGTTTTAATAACATCCTTGAAATTAAAGAGAATGATTACCAAAAAAGAGTGGCCATTATCACTAATTTCTTAACGATTTTGAATGAATTAAACAAGAGCTTTCATAATAAAGATCCTCAATTATTATTTACTGACCAGAACTCTAAGATGACTGAAGTGATCAGTTACATCAATGAACATTTATATGAACAGATAAGTATTGAAACGATTTGTAACCAATTTTATATTAGTAAATCTCAATTAAATAATTTGTTTAAAAAAGCAACCAACACAACTGTATGGAAGTATATCGTTAGTAAACGATTAGTAAGCGCTAGACATCTACTTTATGACGGTGTCCCTGCGAATGAAGCGTGTATGAAATGCGGATTTAAGGACTATTCAACTTTTTACCGCCGATATAGAGAGTACTTTGGCACGTCTCCTCAAAATGATGTGAATAAATTCTGAGTTTCTATTGGATCCTTTTCAGTGTTGTTAATCTATTCTAGCGCACCTTTTAGATACTCCACATTACATTTATTCGTCAAAGTAACATCTGCTCTCTAGTGAGCTCTGCTTTTATATATTATTCACCTTTCTTTTCATCAACTTTCTGTTAAAACTTAATATTGATATGACCGACAAAAAGCGGAACTCCCTGATGCATGGAAGTTCCGCTTTCAAAGTTTTTTGTTAAAGTAACCGACTCCTTTAATTCAATAGATGCTCATCACCTAATGATTCTTGAATAAGCTCGTTCAGTTCATCTTCGTTATCAATTTCACTCAATTCTTTTTCATATCTTTCTTGTAGATTTTCTCTCGTCATTTCATAAACTTCCTTACCATCATGCATTTCGAAATTAAACGTCACCCAGTCCACATTTTGGATCAATGTGAATAGATAAGAGGCATTGTTAATAGCTACTTCTTTTTCATTTAATTCTGATTCTGACCAAGCATAGTTCACAACGATCCCATATGGTTCTTCTTTTGTTTTAAGTTCTATCCCACTAAAGTGTTGTGCACCTTGTAAATGAATAACAGTATTAACTACCGCACTGTTATCACCTACATAAGAATTTTTATACTGAAATAAATCAACATCAGTAGCAGTTGCATTTGAATGACAACCACTTAAAAAGATTAGTATCAATAATGAAAACAAAACCAATTTAACCATCTGTCTCAACTTCATCCCTCACTTTTTAAAATAACGTCAATCTTTAAGCATTAGTATAAGATGTAGCAACGTTTATCTAGTTAGTTTAGATACCTTAAGTGTACCATGCTTTACCTTTCTGTGTTGGTATTATTGTCTGAAACGCTATTGTATATCTCATTTATAATTTTGGATACAGAAAGCGTTCCATCCACTATAATATCCGAATTTGGTTTAATAGTCTTTAACATCTCAAGATATCCTCGTCTTCCACGTGAAATGTAATTTTCCATATCAAAGAGGATATTTTCAGTAGAACTATTTTTATAATCTCTTATTAGCCGCCGTGCCATTGCAATATCCAATGGTGTATCAATATATATAGTTAAATCAATCAAAGTACTTGTTTTCATATGCTTATAGGCAAACGGGTAGTCAAGTAAAATATAATCTAAAGGCTCAACAAGTGCCATTTTAATATCTTGAATGAGTGGATCTAAATTCCATTCATTATAATTAGCTCCATTATCAATCCAATCAATTATGTCATACGGCCCATCAAAATCGTAATCATCAAAAGAAATCACCTTGGAATTGATTAATTTATCATTCAAGTAATTTGTAATAGTAGTTTTTCCTCCACCAGAAACTCCAGCAATAGCAACTACAAGTGGTGTCTTTTCTTTTTCCATACACTTCCCCCGTATTTTCAAATGCTCTTCTAGCACAAACCTCCCCAGCACAACAATAATAAAGTTAAATTTACCACTTTAGCAAACATTACTTTATCTAGATATGATAGGTAATTGAAACCTTATTTTAATGGTGAAATGAGACTTTTTATATAAACCTAAAAAATATTGGAATTAATAAAATTAAGCAAACCATTACTAATGTTAGACCATAGATCATATTCTTATGATTTTTATTTCTATAATGGTACACAGATTGAATTGAATATAATATCATCACTAACACTATCATTAAAAGGCTATGAATATTTAAATTGTCTGTATTAAAAAATGCCCAAATAATGTTTATTAATAATAAAACTATAAAAGTACCATTTAATAATAATAATGGTTTACTCATTTTCATGAAATCCATCCTTTTGTAGAAATATTTTTTTGGCTTTGGTATTTATTGGGCTATAATTTGGAGCCTTACATAAAATATCCAAATAATCCTATCATTTTGATTAAAAATATATCATTTACAGTCTCACAGGAGCACTTTAATAAGCTAGAAATTTTATAAAATATGTAGTTGATTATGTCGAAGTATCATTAATTTAATAAAACAATTTAACCACCCGTTTACAATATAAGGATATTGAGCTAGAGTTATTATAATAACCTAAACTATTTTATTATTGAGGTGTATAAAATGAAAAAACTACTAATTGGAATTTCTTTTATTTTATTACTTACTGCTTGCGGTGACAATGATAAATCTGAAGAATATATTCAATGGGGAGATAATGTTAATACTATCGACATTGATAAATTAGAAGAAAACGGTATTTCTTATGAAATTGAAAATGACATTATTTACATACCTTCAAATGAATTTGATAAGGCAATTCTGTGTTGCAGTTAGAGGTAGAGTCTGGGACAGAACAAAATGCGGGCGTTCAAAAAGACAAATAATCTTTCTTCATAAATGCTACGGTTCTCATCGCTATTGAAATAAACTCGCTTTTTAGCGGAAACGGTCTCAGATAACTTCAGAAGCAAAAATCACTTCTAAAGTGGATCTCCAGCTCGTGCTTTTCCCGCAAGAGTCTCGCCCATTCCAGATTGCTTTGAAATATGTAAACAAATAGCCGGACAAAAAATAGTTAAAATACTATTTTTGTCCGGCTATTACATTGACTTATTTACTTTTGTCTCAGACTCTTACTTTTTCTTGCACTGTGTTAGCATTTGAAGTTCATCTAACCTAAGAACCCATTCATATCCGGGGTTTTAGGGGCAGTCCAGCTACAAGGGCTAGTCGCTCGCGTCATAAGCAGTTCCCCTCCAATGACCCACAAAAACAGGTCATTTACGGCGCTCTGCTTATGCGTGTCACGACTGGCGAGCCCTTTCCGCTTTCTGAACTTACATCATGCCGCCCATACCTGGCATTCCGCCACCCATGCCGCTCATGTCTGGTGCACCGCCAGATTCTTCTGGAATATCAGCAACAACCGCTTCAGTTGTTAGGAACATCGCTGCAACTGAACCAGCATTTTGTAGTGCTGAGCGCGTTACTTTAGTTGGGTCTACAATTCCTTTGTCGATCATGTTGACCCATTCGCCTGTTGCCGCATTGTAACCAACGCCAACATCTTCACCTTTAAGTTTTTCAACGATAATTGAACCTTCAAGGCCTGCGTTTTCAACGATTTGACGTACCGGTTCTTCAAGTGCACGAAGGACGATGCTAGCTCCTGTTTCCTCGTCACCTTCTAGGTCAAGGTCAGCTACTCTTGTATAAACATTCATCAGTGCTGTACCACCACCAGATACGATGCCTTCTTCTACTGCTGCACGCGTTGAGTTTAGAGCATCTTCAATACGAAGTTTACGTTCTTTCAGTTCAGTTTCTGTTGCTGCACCAACTTTAACGACAGCAACACCACCTGCTAATTTCGCTAGGCGCTCTTGTAATTTTTCTTTATCGAAATCAGATGTTGTTTCTTCTACTTGCGCACGGATTTGTTGAACGCGTGAAGAAATTGTTTCTGGGTTACCAGATCCTTCAACAATGGTTGTATCTTCTTTTGTTACAACAACTTTAGCCGCACGACCGAGTTGCTCTAATTGTGTTGATTTCAAGTCAAGACCTAAGTCTTCTGTAATCACTTCGGCGCCTGTTAAAGTCGCGATATCTTCAAGCATTGCTTTACGGCGGTCACCGAATCCTGGTGCTTTAACAGCAACAGCATTAAATGTACCGCGAAGCTTGTTCACAACTAATGTTGCAAGTGCTTCTCCTTCGATATCATCAGCAATCATTAACAATGGCTTACCTTGTTGAACAACTTGTTCTAAAACAGGTAATACTTCTTGAATGTTGTTGATTTTCTTATCCGTCACAAAGATGTATGGATCTTCTAGTACAGCTTCCATCTTATCTTGGTCACTAACCATGTATGGAGATGCATAACCGCGATCGAACTGCATACCTTCTACAACTTCAAGCTCTGTGTTAAAACCTTTCGATTCTTCAATCGTAATAACACCATCATTACCTACACGTTCCATCGCTTCAGCGATCAGTTGACCGACTTCTTCATCAGCTGAGGAGATCGATGCAACTTGTGCAATTGAATCTCTACCTTCGATTGGTTTTGAGATTTTGCGTAATTCTTCTGTTGCAACTTCAACAGCTTTTTCAATACCGCGGCGTACGCCCACTGGATTCGCACCTGATGCGACGTTCTTCAATCCTTCTTGAATCATCGCTTGTGCTAAGACAGTCGCAGTTGTTGTACCGTCACCTGCTACATCATTTGTTTGAGATGCGACTTCTGAAACGAGTTGTGCACCCATGTTTTCAAATTTATCTTCAAGTTCGATTTCTTTAGCAATGGTTACCCCATCATTTGTAATAAGAGGTGAGCCAAATTTTTTATCTAACACCACGTTGCGACCTTTAGGTCCAAGTGTTACTTTTACAGCGTCTGCTAGTGTATCTACCCCGCGCAACATTGCACGGCGTGCGTCTTCGCTAAATTTAATATCTTTTGCCATAATTAAATTCCTCCTTAAAAATCGTTTATTTCATTATGATTTTTTAACCAATAACGGCTAAAATGTCATCTTCTCTTAAGATTAAGTATTCATTACCTTCATGCTTAAGTTCAGTTCCTGCATATTTTGCAAATACAACTTTATTGCCTTCTGAAACTTCTGGAGTGATTTTAGCACCGTTGTCTGCTACACGACCTGAACCAACAGCAACTACTTTTCCTTGTTGTGGTTTCTCTTTAGCAGAGTCTGGTAGGACAATCCCGCTTTTCGTTGTTTCTTCTTCTTCAATACGTTCGATAATAACTCGATCACCTAGTGGTTTTAACATATTAAAAACCTCCTCCATATATTTTCATTTGTTAAATTTGTTCATTTTAGCACTCGACATTGTTGAGTGCTAACACAATTATTATGATAATCAATTCACTTTTATTTTGCAAGAGATTTACTTAAATTTTTTTGCGATTGAGCTCGTTAAAATCGTGATGATTAGTAAGTATTGACAAGTATTATTTAATTATATTCAAGGAGTGTGGTAAAATACATCTGCATGTGTATGTTATCTATATGAGGAGGTTTTTAATATGACGAAACGTTATCTAGGTGTTATCCTAGTCTATGCGTTAGCCCAACTATCCGTCTTCCCTGTTGTGTTATTCCTAGAAGGGTTAGACTTAGCACCTGTTGTATATAGTAATATTGTGATCGGTTGGCAGATTGCTAGTTTTGTTATTGCTTTGGTCGTTACTTTAATGTTGTTAAAATCAGAACGCGAACAACCTCGTGATCCTGATCGAGCAAGCACAACCATGGTCGTTGTTTGGTCAATACTTGGCTTTTTAATGGCTATGTTCGGCCAAATGATCGCTAATATGATTCAAATATTTGTATTTGGAATTGAACAACAGTCAGAAAACACCGCTCAAATTATGGAAATTGCACGAGCATTTCCAATCTTTATTATTATCATTGCGGTTATTGGCCCGATATTAGAGGAAATTATTTTTAGAAAGATTATTTTCGGAGAGCTTTACAAACGGACAAATTTCTTTATTGCTGGTACAATTTCAGGTATTGTGTTTGCATTGATTCATTTTGACTTTACACATTTACTTGTTTACTTTGCAATGAGCTTCGTATTTGCATTTGTTTATGTTCAATCAAAACGAATTATTGTACCCATCATGGCACACGTCTTAATGAACACATTTGTTGTGGTCGTACAACTATCGATTGATCCTGAAGAACTAGAAAACATGCTGGAACAAACAGCTCAAACATTATCGATCATTTTTGGAGGCTAGTTAAACTTTATGCGTATTTCACCTTTGTTTAATGCGTTTGTCTATTTTTTAATTGGGTCTGTGTTTGTATACTTTGCCTATCAATCAATAGAAGATACGGTATTAAATGGTATTACCATTCTATTAACGATTGTCGCAAGTCTTGAGTACGGAGCATCAATCCGATTAATTAAACTTCACAGGCGCATGAAACAACAAAACAATCAAACGAAAAAATAATCAGAATGCCCATTGTGGCATTCTGATTATTTTTTTACTCATCTACTGGGTAGTGTTTCATAAAGTATACGAGTGATTGAAGCTCAACTGCTAAATCGATATGATGAACACGTACACCTTCTGGAACGGTAATTCGTGCAGGTGTAAAGTTAAGAATCCCTTTAATACCAGAATCAATGAGCTCATCCGTAATTTGCTGAGCAACTGCTCCTGGTACTGTCAGAATTGCAGCTTGTACATTTTTAAGGCGCTCTGACAAATCACTAATATGATAAACTGTCACACCACCAATTTCTTGACCGACTTTCGACTTATCTGCATCAAACGCCATTTCAATCTTTGTGTTATTGTTTTTGGTGAAGTTATAATGTAAAAAAGCGGTTCCTAGATTACCAACACCAATTAATGCAACATTCGTTGTTTCATCTTGGTCTAATGTTTTTCTGAAAAAACCAAGTAAGTATTCAACATTATAGCCGTAGCCTTTTTTCCCTAACGCTCCAAAATATGAGAAATCTCGCCTGATCGTTGCTGAATCAACTTTTACAGCATCACTTAGTTCTTTTGACGACACTCTCGATTTACCTTGTAAATGTAAGTTATTTAAAAAGCGATAGTATAATGGTAATCGCTTTGCTGTTGCTTGGGGTATTTTACTCTGATCTGCCATCCTACATTCTCCTCTTCAATTAAATTCAAACCAGTCTATATCAAGATTATTTATGCGCTACCTACAGTTTACCAAAATTAAACCGATCTGTCCTATAAAAATTACAGTCAATAGCCAGTATAACCAAATGAAAGCATTTAGGTATACTTATTTGCTTGCTAGTTACTTCTTAAGTACGATACACTTAGACAGGATGAGGTGAAAAAATAATGATACTTATGCAAATTAATCAATTAACAAAACAATTTGGGGCAGAAACAATTTTGAACCAAATTAAATTAGAAATAAAATCATATGATCGAATTGCGATTGTCGGTCGAAATGGTGCAGGTAAATCAACCCTACTTAAAATCATGTCTGGTCTGATGTCCTATGACGAAGGTGAAATTCATCGACCAAAAGAAGTCACGCTCGGATATTTAGATCAGCATTCTGGCCTTGAAACACATTTATCCATTTGGGATGAGATGTTAGAAGTTTTCAAACCATTAATAAAAGAAGAAAAGCATTTACGTCAATTAGAAGAAAAAATGGGCGATCCCGATTTATTAGAAAACCCTAAACAATATGAACAACTGCTTCGACAATACGATCAACGTCAAATTGACTTTAAAGCTAAAGGAGGATATCAATATGAAGCCGATATTCGAAGTGTCCTTCATGGCTTGAATTTTCATGATTATGACTTTAATACACCGATCCACGAACTAAGTGGCGGACAAAAAACGCGTTTGGCGTTAGGTAAATTGCTTCTATCCAAACCCGATGTTCTTATTTTAGATGAACCGACGAACCACTTAGACATTGATACTTTAACATGGCTTGAAGGTTTTTTAAATAATTATCAAGGAGCCGTTGTCATTGTCTCTCACGACCGATACTTTCTTGATAAAACGGTGAACATTGTTTATGAACTATCTAGACATCAGTCTAAGAAATTTATCGGAAATTACACGTCTTACTTGGAGCAAAAAGCACTCAACTATGAACAAGAACAAAAGGCATTTGAAAAGCAACAAGACGAAATTAAAAAGCTCGAAGACTTTGTTCAGCGAAATATCGCCCGCGCATCAACAACAAAACGCGCTCAAAGCAAACGTAAAAAGTTAGAAAAAATGGAGCGCCTTGATGCACCTAAAGGTGACGAAGCAAAAGCAACATTCCAATTTGATATTGAAAAAAGAAGTGGAAATGATGTTTTAAAGGTTAATCAGCTAAGTTATCGTTTTTCTGACAGTGAACAACCTGTTTTTGAAAATCTAAGTTTTCATGTCAATCGCGGCGATCGTATCGCGCTTGTTGGTCCTAACGGTGTTGGTAAAACAACGTTACTAAAAACAATTATTGGTGATTATCACGCAACATCTGGTGATATAAAGATGGGGACCAATGTTCAAATTGGCTATTATGACCAAGAGCAAGCAAAATTACATTCAAATAAATCAGTCTTGATGGAATTGTGGGATGATTACCCTCACATTAATGAAAAAGATATTCGTACGATTCTCGGAAATTTCTTATTTTCAGGTGAAGATGTTTTAAAATCTGTTTATTCATTAAGCGGTGGAGAAAAAGCGAGACTAGCTTTATCCAAATTAATGATGCAAAAAGCGAATCTATTAATTCTAGATGAACCGACAAACCATTTAGACTTAGATAGTAAAGAAGTTTTAGAAGCAGCTTTAATTAACTATCCAGGTACAATTGTCTTCGTTTCTCACGACCGGTATTTTATTAATGAAATCGCAACACAAGTTCTTGAACAAGTTGAAGATCAGATGACCGTTTACTTAGGTGATTACGACTACTATGTTGAGAAAAAACAGGAAATGAAAGAAATTGCGGCATTAGAAGAACCGCAGATCGAAGAAAAAGATATTAGTGATGCAAAAGTTAATTTTCATGAAGAAAAACAACGAAAACAAGAAGAAAGAAAACGTCAAAGACGTATCGAAGAAATTGAACAAGCGATCCAAGATAAAGAACAACAGTTTGAAGAAAATGAAGCATTGCTCTGTGAACCAGATATTTTTCAAGATCATAAAAAATCGTTAGAATTAACCGAAGAAAACAATCAATTAACTCAAGATATTGAAACGTTAATGGAAGAATGGGAACATCTTCAGCTATCACTGCCTACTGATTAATCGATCAGTAGGTTTTTGTTAATAAACAGACTTATGCACAGAATCATACCGCAATTTGATAGTTATCAACGAACTTATACACATTATCCACAGATAACGAGCGATTTATCCACATTTTCTATCCACATACTCATGGTTATTATACCGTGTTTTAATAAAAATAATCCACATCATACCATTATGATGTGGATAAAGTTTAATTCTTACTATACATTTCAATATCTAAACCAGGATTTGCATTTAGATCCCATCCTGCTCGATAACCTTTTTCATAGGCGACCATACCAGCTGCACCGATCATCGCTGCATTGTCTGTACATAACCAAAGTGGTGGAATTTTGACTTGAATAGCACTTGAATCAAATCGATCTAAAAGTGCACTTCTCAAACCACTATTAGCAGCAACACCTCCAGCCACAATAATCTCTTTCACACCGTAATATTCTGCAGCACGATAGGTTTTCTCGACTAAAACATCCGTCACACTTGATTGAAAACTCGTTGCAATATCTGCAATCTCTACTGTTTCACCTTTTTGCTTCGCATTGTGAACAGTATTAATAACAGATGATTTTAAACCACTAAAGCTAAAATCAAAAGAACCCTCTTCTAACCATGCACGTGGGAAGTCAAATCGATCGACACCTTCTTGGGCAAGGCGATCAATCTCAGGGCCACCTGGATAAGGTAAGTTTAAAGTACGTGCGACTTTATCGTACGCTTCACCTGCTGCATCATCTCTTGTTTCACCGATCACTTCAAAATCATAATGATCGCGCATTAAAATCAACTCTGTATGACCACCTGAAACAACGAGTGCTAACAAAGGAAACGTAAACGGTTCTTGTAATTGATTTGCATAAATATGACCGGCAATATGATGAACACCGATTAATGGCTTTTGATGGGCAAAAGCTAACGCCTTCGCTGTACTTACACCGACCAGTAAAGCTCCGACTAGTCCTGGTCCTTGTGTTACAGCAATCGCATCGATCGATTCCATTTCAAGGTTTGACTTGACAAAAGCCTCTTCCAATACATGTGTCATTTGTTCAACGTGATGTCGTGATGCAACTTCTGGCACCACACCACCAAAGCGTTTATGACTTTCAATTTGTGAAGCGACCACGTTAGAAACCACTTCGTTTCCATTTTTAATAATCGCGACAGCTGTCTCATCACAACTTGTTTCAATTGCTAATATATATTGATCTTTTTTATCATTCATAATTTCACCCACATAACGATTGCGTCCTCTTGATTATCTGTATAATATTGCTTGCGAATACCTGCTGGCTGTAAACCGAATTTTTTATAAAGGGATTGTGCCGTTTCGTTAGACTCACGAACTTCAAGCGATAATTGATGAATGCCTCTCGCGATCGCTCGATTTAAAACATATTGAAATAACATTTTACCATAGCCTTTATTTCGATGACGTTTATCAATTGCTAAATTCGTAATCTGCGCATCATCAAATACGAACCATACGCCGCAAAAACCCACAATTTCTTGATCTTCTTCAATGACAAAGTAGTACGCAAATTTATTTTCTTCAATTTCTTTTAAGTAAATTTCTCGACTCCACGGCGTACTAAACGTTTCACGCTCAATCATTTCAACAGCATCTATATCTTTTCGATCCATATCACGAATAATGGGCTGGCTCATTTGGAACCATCCTTTTGGCTTTCCAACCATTTCGCTTCAGCCTCAACTAATCTCAAATACTGAGGAATAAGTGTATGCACATCATCTGGAGGATATTCTTTTGACTCAATACCAAGTAAACCAGGCTGTGTGACATGAAATCCTTTAGGCGCAAAATGTGCATGTTCCTTTAATGATTCCTGGATCATGGACTCGTACAGTTCAATGTCAGGACTTACAAAAACAATCGGTACATCTAGTGTCGCTAAACGGTCTAACCAATCCGTCATTTTTATATTTTGTTCTTCAATTTCTATTGTGCCGTCTGAGTTATACAAACCAGTAAACACTAAGCCGCGTCTGGCATCAAAAAACGGACATATTTTATAATCATACATCGTTAAACTGAGGGTTAAGATTTTTAAACTCGACAAACCCACAATTGGAATATCAAGTGACCATGCCATTGTTTTGGCAATCGATAGACCAATTCTTACCCCTGTATAAGAACCTGGACCAATAGCCACCGCAATTTTTGATAATTGACTTGGTTCGATATTCGCATCTTTCATTAAGCGATCAATAGCCGGCATTAATCGGGTGGAATGTTTGTTTTTGTTAATTGATGTGTACGACGCTATAATTTGCTTATCTTTAACTAAAGCAATTCCCATCGCATCATTTGAAGTATCTATTGCAAGAATCGTCATCTAAATAACTCCTTAGTAATATGTTTAAACATTCGACCAACAGGCCTCAAAATAATTTGACGGTGATCATCCTGCCCTTTTTTTATTTCTATGTTCAAACGTTCTTCTGGTAAGAAATGCTCAATATATTGTGGCCATTCCACAACAGTTACGCCTCCGTCTGTAAAATACTCATCAAAACCAATATCTTCATGACTTTCCTCTAAACGATAAGCGTCAATGTGATGAAATGGGATTTCACCTTGATACGACTTAACGATCGTAAACGTTGGTGAGTTAATCGTTCTTTTTACACCTAAACCTTCACCTAGCCCTTTTGTGAATGTTGTTTTCCCTGCACCTAAATCACCTGTTAGTGTCACAACATCATTTGGCCTTAGCAAATAACCAAGCTTTCGTGCAACTTGTTGTGTCTCTAATGGTGTATGTGTGTTAATTAATTGTTCATCCATTAAAATCACCTAATTTCGGTGGACATAGCCACCTCTTTTTAATAGCCGTACTTTTTCATCTTGATGTATATAAACAGTTGAATCCCCATCTGTTGCATAACCGACTTGAGTTACAGTTAGATTCGATTTTTCTGCAGCCTCTTGTACAATTGGCCAATCTTTTTCACTAACTGCGCCCAACAGTTCAAAATCTTCTCCACCAGCTAATATAAATTCTTCTTGTTTATTTGATTGTATTGACCTTAACTCATCAGAAATAGGCAATTGATCGTAGTCTAAATAAATCGAAACACCCGAGCTTTCAGCCAATTCATTTGCTTCGCTTGAAATACCATCACTGATATCATTTAACGCTACTCGGTTTAATACCTTCAATCTCTCTGCAAAATCAACACGAGGTGTCGGTAATCGATGACGGTCAATTAAGTAACGATGGCTTTCAACCCTTGGGTCATCACTTAACAATAAGTCCAATCCACATGCTGAGTCGCCTAATGTGCCTGTTACAAACAAAACATCTCCAGAGCGTACGTGATGCCTTAATCGCACTTTATCTTTTTCAACTTTCCCATTTATCGTAACTGATAATACAAGTTGGTCACCAGAAACCGTATCGCCACCAATTAAATCAATCTTATAAGCCTTGCTGATTGATTCCATCCCTTTGTAGATCGCTATTAACTCTTCATCAGTCCACTCTTTCGGAACAACGAGTGAAATAAGATACGATACAGGTGTTGCACCCATAGCAGCCATATCACTAATATTAGCTGCAAGAACTCGGTACCCTATATGAAAAGGATCCATTGTCTTTTTGGAGAAGTGAATGCCTTCTACAAACGTATCAACAGCCGTTACCACATCTTGATAAGGTTGACGAAATACAGCAGCATCGTCACCAATCCCTTTAATGATTGTATCATGTCGATAATAATTTGGTTTTATTTGTTTTATAAATTCAAATTCGTCCATGCCATCACATCCTTCTTCATTACCTCTATCATAGCAAAAAAACATTCGAATAGAAATTCGAATGTCTATTAAGATGCAATAGACAGTTGTAAAACATCTGTATGACAGTCACTCATAATAAATGAGCATACAAAAAAACTGCTTTTTCTGATCCGTTGAAAAGAAAAAACAGTCTGTAATCATGAAATAATGGCGGTCCGGACGGGACTCGAACCCGCGACCTCCTGCGTGACAGGCAGGCATTCTAACCAACTGAACTACCGGACCATTTTGGTTGCGGGGGCAAGATTTGAACTTGCGACCTTCGGGTTATGAGCCCGACGAGCTACCAGACTGCTCCACCCCGCGATAATATAAATATGATTTTGTTTAGCGACGTCCTACTCTTGCAGGGGTAAACCCAACTACCATCGGCGCTGAAGAGCTTAACTTCTGTGTTCGGCATGGGAACAGGTGTGACCTCTTCGCGATTGTCACTAAACAAAGTCAATATGAAGGATGTATCTTCAAAACTAGGGCCCACACGATGTGGGTTCGTTCGATGTTGCCACAGGACGTGGCGGTCTTAATCGAACCTCCATGTTTGAGGTTTGCACCTTCAAAACTAGATAAGAATGTAGACAAGGTCATATCGGGTGTTGCTTGGTTGAATCTAGCTTTCGTTCCCGACAACTCGTGTCCTTCCTTCACCTCTGTGCGATAAGTTATCATCGATTCGCCTATGGCTCATCGTGATGCCTTTATCTTCATCGGTTCAGTCCAGGCCTTTCGTTGTCAAACGG
>NZ_FMYI01000002.1 GCF_900096905.1 Pelagirhabdus alkalitolerans
GCTATGTTGAAGGCATTAACAACCAAACCAAGGTTATTAAGCGTAATGCCTTTGGTTTTGGCCGGTTTGATCGGTTTCGATTAAAAGTTTTATTGTATCATCAATATAAAGATGTGAAGATCCGAATTGCATAAAAAAATAAGGAGTGAGCGTTAGCTCACCCCAACATTTGACTTAGAACCTGAATTCTTTGACCAAGCTATCCTAGCATTATATAATGGTCATATGGGTTCTAGCATCATGTTAGAGAGGAGAATGACCATGAATCCAGCACAATTTGAACAAATGCCATCGTTTATAAAAAAAGAAATGGACGCGATCTCAGAAAAGATTCGACCTATTATGAAAAAGGTATCAACCTATTATATGTTTGGGTTTCCACTCATGATTGTAGGGATCATCAATTTAATTTCTCATTATGTTAGTAATGATTTTAATACAGGTGATTTAGTCGGCCCCGTTGTGTATGCACTCATTGCAGCCCTTGGCATTGCTTTGTTTCAAGAATCTCGCTTATTGCGTAAGCAAATTCATCAAGTTGGAAAGACGTATATGGAAGAACGTATTAAAAAGAGCGATGTTATGAACGAAGCAGAAAAAAATCGTTATATTGCAACGATTAGAAAAATGGTAAAACTTGATTTTCAACCGTTTATTCGTTTTTTAACAGAAGAAAATCAACGTTCTCACGATTATTTTAAATAGACGAAGAGAACAGATCGATTGATGGTCTGTTCTTTCTATTTGTCGTCAACTAACTGTTCAGTATCATTTGAATCAAGGCCACGGCGCAAACGTTCAGTTTCAAGTAGAGAAATAAAGTGATCATCTAGTTCGTGTTTAATCGCTTGGTCGATCGCTTCAGTTAACAAAGTATCGGACAAATGATGCATTTAATCACTTCCTTTTTAAGATAGTGGTTAATCACGATTATGTGTTGTGAAATGATGATAAATCCTTTATTATAGTGCATAGTTATAAAAATGAATCGTGAACATAGAGGTGACCTTATGGAGTTAGTATCACAAGCATTACAAAACCCTTTGAATAATTTATTAGGTATATTTTTACTACTGACATTAATTATTGTAATCACAATAACTGTGTCATTGTTGGCATTAAAATTAATACCGAATCAACTGTCTTGGCGATTAAAAAGTGCCATTACTGGATCTTTAACCTTTATTATTGCAATACTGTGGGTTGTATTTGTCGTGTTAGGACAATTTAATTAACAATTCCTTACTATAATCCCCGGTATTTGGATTTTTAAACTGCTTTTTTAAAATTAATAAAAATGTAAGCGCACACAAAAAGAGGAGGAAGATAGATATGCAACTGGAAGACATTGCCCCAAAGTTAAATCAGATTAAAGAAAATATTCAGAAGGTGATTGTCGGTAAGTCTGAAGAGATCGATTATCTTTTAGTCGCGCTTTTAGCATCAAGACATGTTCTTTTAGAAGATGTACCAGGTACCGGTAAAACGTTATTGGCTAAGTCGCTGGCTGCTTCAATTAATTGTGAGTTTAATCGTGTTCAATTCACACCGGATTTGTTGCCGAGTGATGTAACAGGTGTAAATATTTATAGACAGCAAACAGGACAGTTTGAGTTTAATAGAGGGCCTATTTTCACTCATGTTTTATTAGCAGATGAAATCAATCGAGCTACTCCTAGAACGCAAGCAAGTTTGCTTGAAAGCATGGAAGAAAAACAGGTAACGGTAGATGGAAATACAATTTCCTTAGAACAACCATTTTTAGTTATTGCCACACAAAACCCAATTGAAAGTCAAGGGACGTTTCCGCTTCCCGAAGCACAATTAGACCGGTTCTTCATTAAAATTCATTTAGGTTACCCTAATCGAGAAGAAGGTATTGAGATTCTAAAACGATTTAAAGAAGCGCAACCTCTTGACAAGTTGGAATCTGTGATCAATCGAGATGAATTAATTGAAGCACAAAACCTTTTCACACAAGTTGAAGTGAGTGAAGCCATCTATACATATATGATCGAGCTGACAGAGAAGACGAGAGAACATGAAGAAATCGTGATGGGATTAAGTCCTCGTGGTACACAAGCTCTGCTCCGTTCTGTTCAAGCCTTAGCATCAATTAAGGGGAGAAGTTATGTCATTCCTGACGATGTAAAAGAGATGTTTTCTCCTATTGTGGCTCATCGTCTTGTTTTTTCACCGATGGTTAATCGTTCAAAAGAATCACAACAAGATGTCTTAAAATCTTTGATTGAGAGTGTTACTGTTCCAACTGAATCCAATCGGGTGAGCGATTCATGAATATCGCTTGGTTTATAGTTATTTTGATCCTGTTTATTTATGCAGAGAGCATGATCTATAGTAAATGGGGATTAAATCGATTAATATATTCGAGACGATTTAATACCAAACGAACATTTCCCAATCAAAAAGTAGAAATGATTGATGAGATTACAAACCATAAGCTATTACCCATTCCGTGGGTGCGCCTGGAATCTAAAATTGATCCATCATTGCAAATAGAGGGAGATTATAAACAAGAATCAGAGTCTTTTCACCGCACATTGTTCAGTCTATTACCTTATCAAAAAATTACGCGTCGCCATCAATTAACGTGCACCAAACGCGGTGTGTATCATTTAGATACAGTCGCACTAACGCTAGGAGAT
Source organism: Pelagirhabdus alkalitolerans (assembly GCF_900096905.1). Lineage (GTDB taxonomy): Bacteria > Bacillota > Bacilli > Bacillales > Amphibacillaceae > Pelagirhabdus > Pelagirhabdus alkalitolerans. The sequence continues at coordinate 2,667 of NZ_FMYI01000002.1, forward strand.
ATGTTTGGTGTTGTCGATAAATATAGATCGGTTGAAACAAATGCGACGTTAAAAGTGTACCCACAATTATTATCTTATCAAGATCTAACACTACCTGCGCAACAATTTATTGGTGAGCAATCGGTCAAGCGTTGGATTATTGATGATCCTTTTTTGAAAGTCGGAACAAGAGATTATCAAACGACAGATCCTGCTGATCGAATTAACTGGAAAGCGTCTGCTCGAGCACCTAAAATTCAAGTGAATCAACATGACCATACAGCTGATCGGGACATTGTGTTATTGATGAATGCGGATCAAACAGAAGATATTTGGCTTCCGATTGATGATGTCGATGTTTTTGAAAGGTTAATTCAAACAACGGCAACGATTGCTCATTACTTATCGTCTAATGGAGAAGGATTTGGATTTGGGACCAATGCTATCAAACGAAAAGAATCCCATCTCAATCAAAAATCATTTGTCACGTTACCTGCAGATAACGGGGATGCTCACTTTTATCAATTCCTAGATACGACAGCTGAACTGATTGCAAAAAGAAGTCGAAATTTTCATTATTTGCTTGACCATTATTTAGAAGAAGTCCTAGACACAACCGACTTTTTAATCATTACGCCGATCCAAACCCCCGCTATGGATGAACGCATTGATCAGTTAAGAAGTAAAGGACACCGCGTTGATCTATTATTTGTTTACGGGGATCGAAAGGAGCATGCATCATGATGATAAAATCAATGGCTTTTTCGATTTTAGAAAGTTTGATGTTGCTTCCAGTCGTAATCTGGATTTACACCCTTTTACCTACAGATCAATTCTTAGCTGAGTCGCTGCTTATAACTTTCGGTAGTTATGTATTAGGTGTGTTTCTAGGTTGGTTTATACAAAAATGGTTCTTGCGAATATTGTTCACACTTATCGTTATGTTTGGTCTATCTATTTACATGTTTGATTCGTTTGGGATTGAATCCATGATAATAGGCATCGTTATGTTTTCATTTATAATTCGTGCTACTGTCTACGCGAACGAGAACGCTAGATACACATTACCTGTTATGCTAATTTGGGCTATAGGCCTTCCAAGTTATTTTTTAAGCTATTTTTTCTATATGGACAGTGCTTATCAATCTGTGCAAAACGTTTTAAATGTTAGTGCGATCGTACTCGTTTTTTTCTTGCTATTTCTAACGAATGCAGATCATTTAAAGCAAGCAACGTTAGCGAAAGAACAATCACAAACGGTTGATCAATCCATAAAACGTCACAATAAATTTTACATTATCTTGACCTTTATTGTTGTTTTGTTGATCACACGTTTTAATTTCGTTTCAGCAATTATAGTGGGAGCTCTAAGAGGCGTTTTTAATCTGTTGAGCTTGATTTCACCAACAGGTGATGATGAAGGTGTTGGTGAAATGCCCGCACAACCAGAACTAGAATTGGGTGAAGCACAGGAACCTTCAATGTTTGCATCGTTTATCGATAGCTTATTGCGTATAGTAGTGGGGATTGCGATTGTACTTTTCGTCCTATTCCTTGTTTATCTGTTTATTAAAAAGGCACCAAGACTATCGAGACGACTTTTTAATTTCGTGAACTATTGGATAAAGCGTCTATTACGTATAAAAGACGGTGAAAGCTTCCAAGAGACAGAAGGTTATCGAGATGAAATTGAATCGGTCTTTAATTTAGAAGAGTCGATTAAATCCACTAAAGAAAAACTCAAAAAGCGCTTCAGCCGACAAGTGAAGTGGCATGATTTATCAAATCGCCAAAAGGTACGTCGATTATTTATCGAGTATAAAGGAAAAGCAGGAAAACAAGGACAGACGTATCATAATCATGAGACAGCTAATGAATATCTCTTGAGGACTAAGGGCCTTGTTTTAACGGGGGATTTCACCTCAGAACTTCTCAGGCTGTATAATCAAGCTCGCTATTCAAGTCATGATGTAGAATCTGTTGAAGCGATTTACAACCAATTAAAGCAACTTGATTGACGAAGAGGCGAGAAAAACTTTATAATTATTTTGAATTCAAAATAATTGAAAGGTTGATTTTATGAAACATATATTTAAAGAAGGTTTGCCCAATCATCCGACACTTCTTTTGTTACATGGAACAGGAGGATCGGAAAATGATCTACTTCCGATTGCTGAGATGATCGATCCTGATGCAAATGTATTAAGCGTACGCGGTAACATTAATGAAAATGGCTTATCTCGATTCTTTAAACGATTAAGAGAAGGTGTCTTTGATGAAGAAGACTTGGTTAAACAAACAGACAGCCTGAATGATTTTCTAGATCAAGCGAGTCAAGACTATCAATTTGACCGTGAGCAAGTTGTCGCCATCGGTTATTCGAATGGTGCTAATATAGCGGGAAGTTTATTGTTTCATTATGAGAAACCACTAAAAGGGGCAATCCTTCATCATCCCATGGTACCAAGACGAGGTTTAACGTTACCTGATCAAAATCAATTGCCTGTTTTTATTGGTGCAGGTACGAATGATCCATTATGTCCAGTAGATGAAACAAAAGAGCTTGATGAGTTACTCTCAAATGCAAATGCAAAAGTGAAGGTCGAATGGGTGGACCAAGGACACCAACTATCTCGTCAAGAAGTACAATCAGCAAAACAGTGGTATGAAGAAAATTTACTGAACTAAGTAGTCAATGACTACTTAGTTTTTTTATATTTTTTTACAAATAGGTCTTTACACCAATGATTTTTCATAGTAGTATACAAACTGTATTAAAAGTACTAATACAGTTAATACGGAAAGGTCGTAAACTATGTTTGAATTAGACTCGCGTAGCAGAGATCCAATTTATCAACAGTTAATTGATCAATTTAAGACATTGATTATTAAGGGTGTTATCGCTCCACACGAAAAACTCCCATCTGTTAGAAATCTTGCACAAGAAATGAGTATTAATCCTAATACGATACAAAAAGCATATAGAGAGTTGGAAAGACAAGGGTTTATTTATTCAATTAAAGCAAAGGGAAGTTTTGCTTCTGAAGCAACTGATCATGAAAAATCTGCCTTGTATTCGGAAATAGAACAGAAACTAATGGAATTAATAGAGGAAGCGATCTATTTAGGCGTTTCAAGACAAAAATTACACGATCTTATTGATGCTTCTGGTCAGGAGGAGAAGGAATGATAGAAATAAATCAGTTAAACAAAAAATACGAACGCACGGAGGTTCTTAATGATATTGATTTATCTGTATCAGAAGGTGCTATTTATGGATTGTTAGGCTCAAACGGAGCAGGTAAAACAACGCTTTTAAAAATAATTTCTGGATTACTAAAGCAAAATAATGGATCGGTTAAGATTGATAACTCTGATGTATTTGAACAACCAAATATAAAAGAGGAGTTACAATTCATACCGGATACCCCGTTCTTTTTTCCGCATTATACGATTCAACAAATGGGTGACTTTTATCAATCTTGTTATTCTAATTGGAATCAGGATCGGTTTTACCAACTTGAAAAAATTTTTAAAATTGATCGAAAGGAAAAGATACATACACTCTCTAAAGGGATGCAAAGACAGGTATCTTTTTGGTTAGCATTAAGTGCTATGCCAAGTTATCTAATTTTAGATGAACCATTTGATGGCCTAGATGCTGTGATCCGAAAAAAGATTAAACAATTGCTTATTGCTGATGTGGCGGAAAGAAACATGACGATTATGATATCTTCTCATAATTTAAAAGAAGTTGAAGATATTTGTGATCAAATCGGTATTATTCATCAAGGTGAGTTAATTATTGAAAAAAGTTTAGATGATTTAAAATCCGATGTACACAAAATACAAGTGGCATTCTCAAAAGAAATTGACAGTTCATTTTTAGATGAATTCACGTGTCTTCATAAAGAAAAAAGAGGTAGTATCCATCTTTATATTATTAAGGGTCAGACATTTGAGATCGATCAGTATATTAACAAGTATCAACCAATTGTCTATGATCGGTTACCGTTAACACTTGAAGAAGTGTTTGTGTATGAAATGGAGGGTGTGGGTTATGCAATCGAAAACATATTGGTTTAATTTTGAGGTATTTAAGCAACTATTCCGTCAAGTTGGGTGGATTGGACTTGCTTATACAATCGCTTTGCTTTTAAGCATGGTATTTAATATCATCATGTATCTAGATGTTGAAGAAGCTGAACATGCTTACATTCACATTGGATCATTGTTTGGTTTTAGTGGTGCTGTTCAAATCTTCTTGATTATGACAATTCCTATTTTAATGGCTATATTTACATCCAGAGCGATACATGATAAAAAAGCGAATGATTTTATTCATAGTTTACCGATGACACGTTATCAACTGTATGCGCACCGCATTAGTTTTGGTTTATTTTCCTTGATCGTGCCACTGATATTGAATGGCGTGATTGTGTTAATCATTTATTTGACGAATGATATTAGCCATTTATTTGAACTATCTGATATTTTATATTGGTTTATCGTAACGTTTGTATTACTAATCTTTAATTTCGCCATTGGTCAATTTGTAGGCATGTTAACCGGAACATCGATTGTTCAAGGAATATTCAGCTATATTTTCATCTTTTTCCCGGTTGGATTTGCGATGCTAATTGTTTTTAATTTAGATTACGCATTGATTGGTCTTTCAGAGTGGCATCTGTTTGATGAGTATGTTTTTAATTTGTCACCAATGACAGATATGGCATCAGTCATTGAACAACATGATTCATATACCTTGAAATTAGTCATTTACTTCATTATTGCCTGTGTATTTATTGTTTTGTCAGGTTTATTGTATCGTGTTCGACCGACAGAATCTGCAAATCAGACGATTGCGTTTCGAGGACTGAAACCCGTTTTTATTTATAGTTTCACTTTTTGTTTTACCTTAATGGGTGGTTTCTACTTTGCTGTTGTTCAAAATCAAAACAATTGGGTTTTTATAGGTTATGTTATTTTTTCTATTATTGGTTATTTGATTGCTCAAGTTGTCGTGCATAAGACTTGGAGAGTATTTGGATATTGGAAACAATATGTGAAATTCATAATTGGATTTTCGATTTTAGTCTTAATAATTGTATTAGACTTAACGGGTTATCAAAATCGAATCCCTGAAATCGAAGAGATTGATCAAGCATTTACGGTTCAAGGATATATGAACCATGAGTTGATGTATGAAGAAATGGAAGGATTTACTCAAGAGGAAGAATTAAAACGAGTAACGGAGTTACATGAGAATCTGATTGATCAATCAGATCGAAGTGATTTTCATCCAAGGATGAACCAAACGATCATCATTCATTATCAACTTCAAAGTGGCCGTGAAATATATCGTGAATATGCTTTGTCAACTGATCTGTCAGCTATAAGTCATTTTAATGAATTAGCTGAAACAAATACGTATCAGAAATATACGAATCGTGTTTATATGTATGATACAGAAGATATGTTATCACTAAATATGTCTAAATATCAATCTGATCAACAAGTTGTTGTATCTAATGTTAATCAAATTAATCAATTTGTTGAACGATATCGAGAAGATAATCTTGATATTGGTGAAGATTCACATTTGATACTAACACAAATTGAAATTGAAGTTGTAGACGGGGATAATATTTCACTAAAATTAACCGACCAACATGAGCGCACACTAGAATGGTTAGAAGAGGAAGAGCTACTTGATTATATTCGTATAACCACTGAAGATGTTGAACAAATTGTGGTGGTTGAGCAGGATATGTATCATCATGGATTTGAAGTTAATTATCAATCTGAAGATGATCAATATATCGTGGATGAGACAGATGATATAGAAATGATTTTAGACTCGATACCTTTAGAAAGGTCTGATCAAAACTATTTTTATCTTATCTACACAGGTGATCAAACACCAATTGTCTTTAATATCCATAAATCAGATTTACCTAATGATATCCAAGTGCACTTTAATTAAGGGAAGGGAAAAATTATGCAAGTAATAAATTCGTGTTCAGTTGACTTTAATGAGCTATTTGAATTGCATTACACTGAAATGTTTTGGGTTGCTAAGGGTATTGTTCGCCGTTATGATTTAGCTGAAGATGTTGTCCAGGATGCTTACATTAAAGCTTATAAAAATAGTCAAAGTTTAATCGATTTGAAAAAGAAACGCGCATGGCTCAGACAAATTGTCGTCAGAACAGCGATTGATTATTATCGTAAAGAGAAAAAGCAATTGAATGTTATTTTGGATGATCAAGAAACGATTGAAAGAAAACAATGTGATCACCAAGCTTTTGATACTTATAGTTGGAAAATTGAAAAAGACCTCATTGTTCAAGTCATTGAGCATCTTCCAAAAAAATCTAAAGAAATTCTTACTTTAAAATGGTTTTTTGATTATTCTGATCAGAGAATAAGTCATGAATTGAATGTTAATGTAGGAGCTGTTAAAACTAGGCTGCACAGAGCTCGTAAACAATTTAAAGCAGTATATGATCAATATAATTAACAATTATTCCTACTGATAGGCTTTCTGTTAAAAGGACAAGCTATCGGTAGGAGGTGATGAATATGAATAAAGGCAATAAAATGGTTATTCCTTTACTTACATCAATCGGTGTAGGTGCATTTACGTATTATAGTATGCGCCGAAATGGTCAAACAAATCCATTTCAACAGATGACACAAATGTTTAAAAATCCAATGAATATGAATTAATTATAAGAGTGAAGGGGGCTTGAGTTAGCCTGCTTCACTTATTATTGTTTGAAAATTAAATCATTTAAGGTCGCTATTCTAGAGACTTCCTAAAAGGTTTGATATAATGAAAAATGGATCATATTTTAATGAGGAGGTAATACATATGAGTAACGTATTGACTGGCTATATTGGAACGTACACAAAAGCAGAAAGTGAAGGTGTTTACCAATTTTCGCTGGATGTGAACGAACCATTTATTACTGAAGTCAATCCAGTTGCTAAGTTGGACAATCCAACTTATGTAACGGTTTCACAAGACAATAACAATTTATATGCAACATTCAAAGAGGGTGAAGAAGGCGGTGTTGTTGCATTTAAAATCGATCAAAAAACAAAACAATTAACGGAGCTAAATCGTTTAAGTCAAGTAGGTGCACCACCTTGCCATGTGAGTGTGAACCGTGATCGTACGATGGTCGTGACAGCGAACTATCATACGAAACAAATTATCTCTTATGCACTTAATGAGGATGGTTCGTTAAAAGAAGTGGCATCCATTAATGAACATGAAGGCAGTGGTCCTCATGAAAGACAAGAAAAACCACACCTTCATTATGCAGGTTTCACACCAGATGAAAAATATGTGGTGGCGATTGATTTAGGAAGTGATGAAATTTGGACATATGACGTGCTAGAAGGTGGGAAACTAGAGAAAAGAAATGTATTCCATGCACCTGCAGGAAGCGGCCCTAGACACATTGTATTTGCTCCTAATGGTCAATACGCTTATACAATGACTGAACTGACTTCAGAAGTTTTAACATTGTCTTATGACGAAAAAACAGGTGAATTTAAACAAATTCAAGCAATTAAAGCAATTCCACCACAACATAAAACAGTGAATGATGGAAGTGCGATTCATATGACGAGTGATGGTCGATTTGTCTATGTAGCCAATAGAGGTCACAATTCCATTGCTTTATTTGAGGTGGATGAGGACACGCATGAATTGAAGTTGATTGAATGGAAATCAACAGAAGGGGACTGGCCACGTGATTTTGTCTTATCGCCATGTGAGAAGTTTGTTGTGGCTAGTAATCAAAAATCAGGCACGTTAACATTGTTTACGCGTGATGAAAAAACAGGTCAACTCGAGCTTGTACAAGCCGGTATGATTGCACCAGAATCTGTTTGTGTAAAGTTTCTAAACGCATAAAATAGTAAAAGCAGCTCACTGATTCGATTCAGTGAGCTGCTTTTTAAATTGTATGAAAAGGAATTAATAAACGACGTGGTCTTTTTCGAATGCTGTGATTTTATCATCATGTGTGAGTGTTACAGCAATCTCATCCCATCCATTTATGAGCATTTCGCGTGGATACTCAGCGATATCAAATGTTGTTTGAAAACCAGCATTATCATAAACTTCTTTTGCTTCTAAATCAACAGTTAAATAATAATCGTCTTTTTCAGCATTTTTGATTAATTGCTGAGTTTCTTCTTCTTTTAGCACAACAGGTAGAATCCCGTTTTTTGTACAGTTATTAAAAAAGATATCAGCAAAGCTAGAGGCAATAATAATTCGAAAACCAAAGTCTTCTAATGCCCACGGTGCGTGTTCTCGGGATGAACCACATCCAAAGTTCTCACCACCAACTAATATGCTTGCGTCTTGATATTTTGGCTGGTTGAGTGAAAAGTCTTCACGTGGTCGATCCTTTTCATCGAAACGCCAATTATAAAACAAGTATTGACCGAAGCCTTTTCTTGATATGCGTTTTAGAAATTGTTTAGGAATAATTTGATCGGTATCGACATGTGCCCGGTTAAGTGGATATACTAAACCGGTGTGTTGTGTAATAGGCTCCATAGAATTGACCTCCTTTAGGATTATACGAACGTTCTAATATCAACAAAATGACCTGCAATCGCAGCAGCAGTTGCCATTTCAGGGCTTACTAGGTGTGTACGAGCGTCAGCCCCTTGTCTACCTTCGAAGTTACGGTTAGAGGTTGATGCACAACGTTCACCTGGTGGTACGGCATCGCCATTCATCGCTAGACACATACTACATCCTGGCTCACGCCACTCAAATCCGGCTTCAAGAAATTCTTTATCAAGTCCAAGCTCTTCAGCCTTTGCTTTGACGGTTTGCGATCCTGGTACAACAATGGCATTGACTTTGTCACTCACTTTTCGTCCTTTAATGACACTCGCTGCTTGTTTTAAATCTTCGAGTCTTGAGTTCGTACATGATCCAATGAAGACATGTTCAATTGGAACAGAGTTAATCGGAATATCGGGTTCTAAGCCCATGTATTCAAGTGAATGCTTGATTTCTTGCTGAGCATTTGGATCGTCTTTGGAATTTGGGTTTGGAATATAACCATTAACTGGTATACATTGACTAGGGTTGGTTCCCCAAGTGACTTGCGGTTCAACTTCTGATGCATTTAGTGTAACGGTGTGATCATATGTTGCATCTGGGTCTGTCGCAAGTGATAGCCAGTCTTGTTTTGCCTGTTCAAATTCTTCACCACTTGGCACGTGTAGTCGCCCTTCTAGAAAATCAATTGTTGTCTGATCAGGACTGACTAAGCCAGCTCTTGCGCCCGCTTCGATTGACATATTACAAATGGTCATACGACCTTCCATCGATAGTTTTCGGATCGCTTCACCGGTGTATTCGATAACGTAACCTGTACCAAAATCAACGCCATATTTACTAATAAGTGCTAGCACGATATCTTTAGCCGTTACCCCTGTGCCTAATTCTCCATCAATTTTAACATTTAAGGTTTTAGGTTTTGCTTGCCAAATCGTTTGAGTGGATAGAACGTGCTCAACTTCACTCGTTCCAATACCAAAAGCAAGGGCACCAAAGGCACCATGTGTTGATGTATGACTATCACCGCATACAATCGTTTTACCGGGTTGTGTTAATCCAAGTTCTGGTCCAATTACATGGACAATCCCTTGATGTTTATGCCCCATACCCGCTAGAGGAACATCGAATTCCTCACAGTTTTTTCGTAACGTATCCATTTGTAGTTTTGAAATCTCATCTTTAATGACATTTGTATGGACAGTCGGGACGTTATGGTCCATTGTGGCAAAGGTTCGTTTCGGTTGACGCACTTTTCTACCTTTCATTCTTAGTCCTTCGAAAGCTTGTGGTGAAGTCACTTCATGAATTAAATGAAGGTCAATATAAAGCAGTGAGGGACGATTTGGGATCTCGTGCACTACATTTTTATCCCAAATTTTTTCAATAATCGTTTTTGGTTTTGTCATAGCGGACTCACTCCTTTAGTCGTCATCATTGTGTTAATTTTGAAAGAATGGCTTCTGTCATTTCATGTGTTGATACTTTTGTGCCGTTTGTGACATTTAAATCAGCTGTATGAAGACCTTCTAATATTGAAGCTTCAACTGCATTTTCAATCGCATCGGCTTCGTCCTGCATATTAAATGAATGTCTTAGCATCATAGCTGCCGACATAATCATCGCAATTGGATTTGCTATGCCTAAACCTGCAATATCAGGAGCAGATCCGTGTGCGGGCTCAAATAAGCCGACGCCATTTTCTGCTAAACTAGCAGAAGGGAGCATTCCCAATGAACCTGTAAGTACGGACGCTTCATCACTTAAAATGTCACCAAACATATTCTCAGTGACAATACAGTCAAACTGACGAGGATTTGTAATTAGTTTCATCGCTGCAGCATCAACTAATACGTGTTCGACTTCAACATCTGGATAATCTGCCTTTAATGATTCAACAATCTCTCGCCACAGCTTGCTTGACTCTAAAACGTTTGCCTTATCTACTGATGTTAACTTTTTCTTTCTAAGTTGTGCGGTTTCAAATCCTTTTCTTACAATACGCTCAATTTCTTCACGCGTGTAAGTTAATGAATCAATGACGGAACCATCTGGTTTACGTTCGCTCGGCTCTCCAAAATATAAGCCACCCGTCAATTCTCGAACGATTACGAGGTCACTACCTTGGATAACTTCTTCTTTTAAAGGTGAAGCATTGAGTAAAGGTTTAAAACCTTTTACTGGCCTTAAGTTGGCGTATAAATCGAGTGCTTTTCGGATTTGTAGTAAGCCTTTTTCGGGTCTTTTATCACTTGGATTTTGATCCCACTTAGGTCCACCAACAGCGCCTAATAAGACAGCATCAGCTTTTTTTGCTGCTTCAATTGTTTCTTCCGGAAGGGGCAGATTGACTTGGTCGATCGCCGCACCTCCAATAAGTTGTTCATTATAATGAAATTGATGATGAAATGCCTTCCCAATAGCATCTAATACTTGAATGGCACTGTCCATTATTTCAGGGCCAATGCCATCACCAGGAAGGACAACGATCGATTTTTCCAAGATCATTTTCCCCCTTTTAGTTGAGTTTTTTCTTAATAAAGACGCGGTTAACAGCGTTTATAAAGGCTGCACTTGCTGCTTCTAACACATCTTGAGCAGTGCTACGGCCATTAACATGTTCACCATCAACAAGCATACTAATATGAACCTCAGCTAATGCGTCTTTACCTTTACCAATCGAACTTAAATTAAAGTCAGTTAATTCAATATTTTCAGAAATTAAAGATTCAATTGTATTATATAAAGCCTCGACACTACCCGATCCTGTTTTGTTCCCTTTAACTGTTTCATTATCAGGTGTGATTAATTCAACAGTGGCAGAAGGGGAAGTATCTGTTTGATAGTGTACTTGGAATGTTTTAAGTTGATATTGTTTTCTGTGGCTAATATCGGTTTGGATATCGGTTAAGATGACAAATAAATCGTCATCTGTTACTTCTTTTTTACGATCTGTCAGTTGTTTAAAGGCAAGAAACGCTTCACTTAATTTCTCTTCTGATAAATCAAACCCTAGTTGTGCAATTTTATCTTGGAACGCGTGTCGCCCAGAGTGTTTGCCTAAAACAAGATTATTGGATTGAACACCAACCATTTCAGGTGTGATGATTTCGTATGTTTGAGCATTTTTTAGAACCCCATCTTGATGGATACCAGATTCATGACTAAATGCATTACGTCCAACAACAGCTTTGTTACCAGGTACAGCCATGCCTGTTAATTGGCTAATGATATCGCTCGTCCGCTTAATTTCATTTAATGTCATTTCAGTGTAATAGGGATAGAAATCTTTACGAATTTCAAACGCTACAGCAAGTTCTTCTAAAGCAACATTTCCTGCACGTTCACCGATCCCATTAATCGTTCCTTCTACTTGAGTCGCACCATTTTGAACACCTGCAACGGAGTTGGCCATTGCCATTCCTAAGTCATCGTGACAGTGGGTGGATAGGTCTACTTGATCAATGTTTTTTACATTTTCTTTCATGTAACGAAACATTTCGCCGTACTCTTTCGGTGTCGTGTATCCGACGGTGTCTGGAAGATTCACAACTGTTGCACCAGCTTCAATGACTTTTTCAATGACTGTTGCCATAAACTCAAGATCAGAACGGGATGCGTCTTCTGCTGAAAATTCAACATCTTCACATTTTGATTTTGCATAGCTCACCATTTCAACGGCCGTTTTTGTGACTTCTTCTGGTGTTTTCTTTAGTTTATCTTGCATATGAATAGGTGATGTTGCAATAAAAACATGTATCCGTTTTTTATTTGCGTTTTTAATCGCATCATATGCGCGGTCAATATCATGTTTGTTCGCTCTTGCGAGTGCGGCAACGGTGGAGTTTTTCACAGTATCGGCTATTTTCTTCACGGCATCAAAATCACCTTGTGAAGAAGCGGGGAATCCCGCTTCCATCACATCAACCCCTAATCGTTCAAGTTGTTTGGCAATTTCTAATTTTTCGAGTTGATTAAGATTGACGCCTGGTGACTGTTCACCATCTCGAAGTGTTGTATCAAAAATCTTAATTTGAGTCATCAGAGACCACTTCCTTGTTAGCTTTTTGTTTATGTTTAACAAAAGGCATTAAGTCGCGTAGCTCTTTACCCACCTTTTCAATTAAATGATCGTTTTCTTTAGCATTAATGGCATTAAATTGTGGACGATTCGCTTGATTTTCAAGGATCCAATCTTTCGCAAATTTACCTGTTTGAATATCGGTTAGGACATCTTTCATGCGTGCTTTTGTTTCTTCATTGACAACACGTGGACCGCTGACAAAGTCACCCCATTGAGCTGTATCAGAAATAGAGTATCTCATGCCCTCAAGGCCACCTTCATACATAAGGTCAACAATTAATTTCAGTTCGTGTAGACACTCAAAGTAGGCAACTTCAGGTTGATAGCCTGCTTCTGTCAATGTTTCAAAACCAGCTTTCACAAGGCTTGTTGCACCACCACATAGAACAGCTTGTTCACCGAATAGGTCTGTTTCTGTTTCCTCTTGGAAACTTGTTTCTAAGATTCCAGCACGACCTGCACCAATTCCTTTTGCATAGGCAAGTGCCACATCTTTTGCTTTACCTGTGTAATCTTGATAAATACCATATAGAGCTGGAACACCAGCACCTTCTTCAAATGTACGTCTAACGAGGTGACCAGGGCCTTTAGGTGCCACTAGGAAAACATCAACATCTTCAGGTGGTTGGATTTGGCTGAAATGAATGTTAAAACCATGTGCAAATACGAGTGCATTACCTGATTCAAGGTTATCTTTAATATGTTCTTCATAAATAGTGGGTTGATATTCATCAGGAAGTAAAATCATGATTACATCAGCTGCTTTTGACGCTTCGCTAACTGTTTTCACTTCTACACCATCTTCAACAGCTTTATCCCACGATTTACCTTTTCTCAAACCAACAACAACATCAAAACCACTTTCTTTTAAGTTAAGTGCATGGGCATGTCCTTGTGAACCATATCCAATAATCGCAACTTTCTTTTCTTTTAATACATCCTCATTAATTTGTTTGTTATATACGACTTCTGCCATTTTAATCTTCCTTTCGATTTTAAATTATATAGTAAAATGAATTTTACTTACGTTTTTTTAGTACTTCTTAGTGTAATAATGAAAAAGGTGATTGATCTTGACCACTTTGAGGTTGTTGACCTCTTAAGAAGGCCGTCAAGCCAGTACGAGCAATATCTTTAATGCCATATGGGCGTAATAAATCAATCAACGCTTCAACTTTTTCTGATTTTCCAGTGACTTGAATTGAGATTGTATCTTTGCTGACATCGATCACAGATGCTCTAAATGGTTCAATAATACCTTGAATCTCTGAACGAAGCTGAGAATTGCTTGTAATCTTGATCAAGGCAAGTTCTCTTGCTACAATCGCCTTATCTGTAATGTCAGATACTTTAATCACATCAATTTGTTTATTTAATTGCTTAGTCACTTGTTCTAATTTTTGATAGTCTTCAACATCAACAACAAAGGTTATTTTTGACTCACCCTCTTGTTCGGTGCGTCCAACACTAATGCTTTCAATGTTGAATTGTCTTTTTTGTAAGAGGCCTGTAATTCTGTTTAATACACCACTTCGGTTTCTCACTTTAGCTGTAATTATACGTTTCATGGTTTCACTCCTATCATTTCATGAATCCCTTTGCCCGGCGCGATCATCGGATAAACATTTTCTTGTTGAAGAACGCGTGCATCAATTAAAACCGGACCATCATGGGCTAGAAGTTCGGGTAGTTGCTGGTCGAAATCTTCAGGATTTTCAATTTTAACCCCTTTAATTTCATAAGACTCAGCTAATTTAACGAAATCAGGTTGAATACTGAAAATAGATTCTGAGTAGCGTTCTGAATAAAATTTCTCTTGCCACTGGCGAACCATACCAAGCGCTTCATTGTTCACGATGATGACTTTAACCGGTAATCTGCGCTCTTGTAAGATGGATAGTTCTTGTAGTGTCATCTGGAATCCACCATCTCCAACAATTGCAACAACAAGTTCATCCGGTGCCGCCAATTGAGCGCCAATGGAAGAAGGGAAGCCAAAGCCCATTGTGCCAAGTCCACCTGAAGTCACCCAGCGGTTAGGACGATTGAATTTATAATATTGTGCTGACCACATTTGATGTTGACCAACATCAGTCGTCACAATTGCTTCACCGTTTGTTTCCTTAAAGACTTTGTCAATAACAGACTGACCAATCATAAATTCATCTGGCTCGTTGTACCAAAGTGGGTACTCTTTCTTGTTAGCAAATAGTGTCTGACGCCACTCACTAAAATCGGGTGTCTCTGTGATGAATTTCTTCATTAAACCTAGTGCATGTTTTGCATCGCCAACAACTGGAATGTGCGTATTCACATTTTTACCGATTTCTGCAGGATCGATGTCAATATGGGCAACAATAGCAGATGGTGCGAAATGGTCTAAGTTTCCAGTCAAGCGATCATCAAAACGTGCACCAATGTTAATTAACATATCTGTTTCGTACATGGCTTGGTTCGCTGTATAAGTGCCGTGCATACCACCCATTCCAAGGAACAATTCATGTTCGCCAGGGAATGTTCCTAGGCCAAGCAATGTGTTAACTACAGGAATTTGATGTGTTTCAGCAAATTCAATTAATTCTTCACTTGCTTCTGCGAATTGAACCCCGGCACCAGCTAATATGACTGGTTTATTTGCGCTTAATAATGCTTCTTTAAGCTTTTTAACTTGAACTGGATTCGGTTTGATTGTTGGTTGATAGCCGGGTAGGTCAAACTCTGAATCGTAAGAATCAGCACAAGGATTTGCTGCAATATCTTTCGGGATATCAATTAATACAGGGCCTTTCCGTCCAGTTGTTGCAATATGAAAAGCCTCTTTAATGACTCTTGGTAGATCACTGATATCTCTAACTTGATAATTATGCTTTGTAATTGGTGTTGTAATACCCATCACATCTGCTTCTTGAAACGCATCTGTTCCGATTACCCCTTGATTAACTTGGCCTGTAAATATGACAAGAGGTAATGAATCAATCATGGCATCTGCAATACCCGTTACAAGGTTTGTTGCACCAGGACCTGATGTTGCAATAACAACGCCGGGTTTTCCAGAAACACGTGCATAACCTTCAGCTGCGTGAATGGAACCTTGTTCGTGTCTTGCTAATACTTGATTGAAATGCTGTTTCTTTTTAAATAAGGCATCAAATATGGGAAGAACAGCACCTCCAGGATAGCCGAAAAGCGTGTCGACATTAGCATCAATTAGTGATTCAATTAATAGTTCTGCTCCTGTTTTGGGTGCGTGGGTAACGGTTTTGTGTTCATGTCTTGTTTTTGCCAATTTAATCCCTCCTAAATTTTTAAAACGATGTGAAGTGTCTTAATCATATGTGATGCCTTCTATTAAATATAACTTGAACAAATCGACTGAATGGATTGTTTCAAGTCTTTTTAGATGATTAAAAAAGACCTTCTCTCTCTACGTAATCTGCACTTTAGCAGAATTACAAGGGAGAAAAGGTCTTTACTTTTCACGGTACCACCCTGATTCATTGTATTTTCACAAATACAATCTCATGAGCTAGTCTACACTAGCTCTCTTTTAATAACGAGTCCATTGCACAAGACCCGGTTGAATCTAAAGAGGAATTTGATTCCTGTTCAACTCAACACTCCAAGACGACGTCAGAATAAGGTGTATTTCCGGGCTTCCAGCAACCCCGGCTCTCTGTAAATACGCATCACTTATACTTTTTATCTCATCATCGATTTAATTTATTGTGTTTTAGTAGAATGATAATTCTGAAAATTGACCAGCTAAAAGTGCTAATCAATATTTAATATGTTGGTTGACGATAATAATACAATCATTTTCAGAAATGGTCAACAGGTTTAGTGAAAATTTTCTGATTTTTTGTATTTCTTTTAAAAATCAAATGATTAAGAAAAGAAATAGGTATCATGTTATGATCTTTAGTAGATGAATCTACATCAAATGTTTATTAAAGAAAGGTGGCTGAAAGTGAAGACACTAGCGATTTTGCCTTGTGGTAAACGTAAAATTTGGGACAAATATCCGTATCATGGCTCAGCGAAAGTGAAAGATGTTTACATTGGCAACCTGCATCGATTGACGAGGGGCTATGCAGAACAATTTGCCACAGACTGGGTTATTTTATCAGCAAAACACGGATTTCGTTCTCGAAATGAGATCATAAAAGAAAATTACGATCTCACATTTGGAATGAAAAATGATGGGATCATATCAAATGAAGCTTTAAAAAAACAGATTAAAGAAAAGCAACTCGATCAATATGACAAGTGGATTGTGCTCACAGGTCAAAAACATTTGAATGTACTCAGACAAATCGTCGACCTAAAAAAGCTAAACACACCGTTGCTTGGGACGCGAGGAATAGGGGATATGCAAAAACGATTAAAATGCGCTATAGATAACAAACGGCCGTTGCCTAATCAATATTTAGAGAAATAAGTTGGTTTTTATTTGTGTTTGAACAGCTTCTTTAAAGTGTTTTGGGTTTTCGTAAGTGTTAAAGGTGAGGACACCACTTGCTGTGTAAAGGTAAAACAAATAAAGAGAAGATGATAGATGTCTATAGCTAATGTCATAAATTTGAGTCAATGGGTAATGTTTATCTCGAACAATCAATTCATTTGGTTTCAATATAATAGAATAGTATGTGGTGTTTTGTTTAATCTGACCATGTTGAATCACACGTTCAGTTTGGCTATAATTTAATTGCATAATCGTATCTGAAGACATAGATTTCATCCTTTCTACAATTTATTATGGATGAAACACATTTAATCTTCAATAGATAACGAAAGGAGAATGAAGATGAAGGCTTACGTGCATAAAGGCGAGTCATACATGTTCGATCAAATCGAGCAGCCTCGTGTTCGAGAAAATCAAGTGTTAGTGAAAATGAAAAGTGTTGGTTTAAACCGACGTGATCTAATGATAAAAAATAAAAGAGGCAAGCATCCAGAACCACTTGTTTTAGGATCAGATGGATCTGGTATTGTCGAAGCTGTTGGTGATGACGTCACTCGATTTAAAAAAGGTGACGCCGTGATGGTGAATCCTGGTATGGGATGGCTTGAGAATAGTATCACTTCACCAGACACTCTACAAATTGTTGGTCTTCCGGATCATGGAACATTTAGCGAGTATTACTGTGTAGACAGTGATTATTTAGAGCTAAAGCCCGATCATTTAAGTTTTGAGGAAGCATCTGTATTTAGTTTGGCTGGTTTAACAGCATATCGGGCGATGTTTACAAAAGGTGAATTAAAAAAAGATGAGACCGTGTTTATACCAGGTGCAGGAAGCGGCGTTGCTACGTATTTAATTCAATTTGCTAAAGCACTTGGTGCACGAGTCATTGTCACCTCAAGGTCAGAAGATAAATGTTCAAAAGCTGAAAAAATTGGTGCTGATTTATGTATTGATACAAACACTGATTGGAAGGAAGTTTTAAAGAATGAAACCGTTGATTTAGTTATTGATAGTGTAGGGGAAGCAACATTTAATCGGTCATTAGCTGTTTTAAAAAAAGGAGGGCGCCTTGTTACATTTGGTGCCACAACTGACGATGTCGTCTCATTTAATGTGAGAACCTTCTTTTATCAACAACAACAAATTCTCGGTTCGACTTTAGGTAGTGTTGAAGAGCTAAAAGAAATGATCGAATTTGTTAACGTGCATCAAATTCATCCGGTTATTGATCAAGTTTTCTCATTTGATGAGATGGACCAAGCTTTTAATTACTTAGACCAAGGTAAGCAATTCGGAAAAATTGCTGTCAAATTTTAAAATAGCTTAAAGGGTGAGCGACTTTTTCGGGTGGCTCACCCTTTTGGTTTAAATAAGATAGCTCCAATCATACCGAAAATAATGGCAGCAGATATACCCGCACTTGTTACCTCAAACATACCAGTCACGACACCAATAAGGCCGTTTTTTTCAACCTCAGTCCAGGCCCCGTGCACAAGCGCATTACCGAAACTTGTGATGGGAACAGTTGCACCGGCTCCTGCAAAATCAATTAATGGCTCATAAAGGCCAACGCCATCTAACACAGCACCGAGTACAACGAGTATGCTTAATGTTGCACCAGGGGTTTGTTTAAAGATATCCATAATGAGTTGTCCAATGACACAAATGAGACCACCCACGATAAAAGCCCATAAAAATACCATCACAAACTCGCTCCTTTTATTGAAACTGCATGTGCAATCGCTGGGATTGTCTGCTTTTGTAAAGCAGAAAGTGGAGAGAGAAGTGCACCTGTACCGATCATTAAGCATTGAGAAATTTCATTTGATCGGATCATATCGAGTAAATGACTGTATAAATAGAGACTCGAACAACCACTTCCACTTCCTCCTGCGAATACGTTTTGATCGTCGTTATATATTGAAAGTCCACAATCAATAAAGGTTGATCGATCAATAGCAAAACCGTTATCTTCTAACATATCAAATAATATAGCTTGACCGATTTGACCAAGGTCGCCGGTTACTATGACATCATAATCGGTTAAACTTAAACCGAAGTCTTTAAGATGGGTGGTAATCGTATCATATGCAGCTGGTGCCATTGCAGCACCCATATTAAAAGGATCTGTCTGCTTGTAATCAGCAATCTTGCCGATCGTCGCCCGATTTATGATTGCATCTCCTTTTTGATGTGAGATTAAACCAAAACCAGCACCCGTTACCGTCCATTGACTAGTAGGCGGTTTTTGAGCACCGTATTCATTGGGATAGCGAAATTGTTTTTCAACAGCAGCATAGTGACTAGACCCACCTGTGATAATACTTTCTGCTAGTTGAGCATT
The DNA here is from genome assembly GCF_900096905.1 of Pelagirhabdus alkalitolerans. Taxonomy (GTDB): domain Bacteria; phylum Bacillota; class Bacilli; order Bacillales; family Amphibacillaceae; genus Pelagirhabdus; species Pelagirhabdus alkalitolerans. Next base: position 22,138 of record NZ_FMYI01000002.1, read on the forward strand.
GATAAGAGCTGCACTAAGTGCAAGTGAACCTACAGTTGTAGCACAGGCGTTAAACAGACCAATAAACGGAATCGAGTGTTTAGTTGCTGCAAAATTCGTAGGTGTCATTTGATTAATTAAGTCTCCACTAATAAATAAGTCAATTGCATCTTTTGTTTGTTTTTCCTTTCGTAATAGGATGTTAACGGCATCTTCAATCATACGTTGATGTCCTTTTTCATAACTGGATTGCTCCATATAAAGATCTCGATATAATAAATCAATTTTGTGTGCGATTTTACTTTTTGCTTCAAAAGGGCCAGCGGTTGTAGCGGATGAGCGGATTGATGGTGTGTTCTCAAATTGCCAGCTTTGACGACTTACTTTCATCCGATCACCCCTAGTTCAAGTAGTAGTGTTTTTATGATTGTAATTAAAAAGGCAGAAAATACACCGAAAAGAATAACAGATCCTGCTAATTTAAACATATTCCCACCAACGCCTTGTACGAATCCTTCGCTTTTATGTTCAATGGCAGCTGATATAACCGCGTTTCCAAATCCGGTTACAGGGACTGCCGTTCCTGCTCCAGCAAATTGAGCAATTTTGTCATAATGACCGAATCCTGTCACGATCATTGTAAGAAAAATCAAAGTACTAACTGTTGGATCACCGGCAGTTTGTTCAGTAAAGTCAAAAAAGTACATGTAAAAAAAACTAATACCTTGACCGAATAGACAAATGCTTCCTCCAACAAAAAATGCACGTAAGCAGTTAAAGAGAAGGGGACGTTTCGGAGAGTGATTATAAACTTTATCGTTGTATGATTTAGACATCGTTCGAACTCCATTCTTAAGAATTAAATTGTTCACTCAATTGTTTGAATAATTGATCGAATGTTTGTTTATCCGTAATATCTTCTTCTAATTTGGCTTTAAGTCGATCAATCTCTAAAAACATTTTGTAATCAGATGATACAGAGGGCTGGATGTCTGGAAATTGTGTTTTAAGATAAGAGGTAATATCAGCTTCAATCGCTTGTTCAGTAAATTGGTAAAAGGGAGATACTTGAATAGCGATTAATTGTTCATTATTATTTGTAATACTCGTTAATTTTTCAACTTCGCTAAACTCCTTGGTGAGTAAATCATTTAATTCCATCTGAAGTGGATGTGAATAGTTAATTTGCTTAACAGACTGAATATTTTCGTTATTCGCCTCAGCTTGCTCTTGTGATTGACATCCTGCCGTCATCATGACACCCATCATCATTATAAAAAGACATCGATATATTTTATGTTTTTGCAATAGTCTCACCTCTTTTTAGGTAGTATTTCTAGAAAATGTGAGACTATACAAAAAAACGATCAAACATGGATAACTAATGTTTGATCGTTTTAATGATTAATCGACTTCTAAAGTAATAGTAGATAAGTTTTGATTATCGTCTTCGAACCATTCAGTTAATAACGGTATAGTTGGGTTTTCAACATCCGGAATTGTTAATTCAATTTGATTATTTTCGACCCAATGAACTTCTTGAATAGGCCATCTAAAGGATGAGAAGTTGAATTGTTGATCGTCTAATGGCTCAACAGTTAATAATGCCCAATCTGATAAATCAAAGACCATAAGTTTATTCGGATTCCAAGGCGATTCAGCTAGTGTTCTTTCAAAAACCATTAATACCTTAGCTCCATCAGAAGAGGTTTCCCAAATGGACATTGCAGCATTGTCAGCTAATAATAATGATTCTTCCGTCTCGGTATTTAATAAAAGATAAGAACAAGTGCCATTTTCACAAGCAAATTTAAGAATAAAGGCTGAATCAAATGATTCACCACCAACATCAATTAACTCCATTTGTTCAATGGCTTCGTCTCTTTTGTCATGAGTGGCTAAGTAATTTGATAAGATCGGAATTTGATCGATATGAACTGTTATGTGACGGTCGACTAGTGTGAACTCAATAAATTGCTGAATTTCTTCTTCTGAATCGGACTCGACAGTTTCTTCAATTAATTCGATTGATTCTTCTTCTGCTTCGTCTTCCATCTCTTCTTGGACAATTATGGGTGGTTCATCATTACAACCCATCAAAATTAGACTCATTATTGCAAACGGTATAAATAGAACAGAAAGTTTCATATGATCTCCTTATTCACCTAAATTTAATGTTGATCGTAATCCAATATTCGTAACTGGTCATTTTCATATCCAACTGTAAACGTGTAATCAACTACTTCTGTTTGATTTGTTTCATTTGTTTTATTTAATTCAATTGAAGCGTTAATTGTTACGGTATGGCTAGATGTCTCGTCTTCAGTGAGCTCGATAATATCAAAGGTTAAAATGTCTAAATAGCGTGATCTAAAACTTGGATAATCTGTATTGTTTTGTTTATCACTACCTAACAGTGCATATGCATTTAAATAATCATTCATCGTAATGCTTTCCGCAAAATACTCGATTAAATATTGAGCATCTTCTACTAAGGCTTCTTGATTTGTTGTTGTGGGTCTGATCTCAGAAGGAAAGGTCAGTTCATCATTGGATGTAGTAGATGACCAATTTTTCACATCTTCAATAATAGCAGGAATTGGGATACTAAAGCCAATATCACTTTCTTCTATTCCAGCAGAATTCACACCAATGACACGTCCTGTTCGACGATCAATTAAAGGCCCGCCACTGTTACCGTGTGTAATATTGGCTGAAATTTGATAAACATTTTCATAATTAAATTCATCAATTTCAAAAGAGCGATCAATACCGGAAATAATTCCCAATGTTACTGTGTTTTGAAAACCTAAAGGACTTCCAACTGCAATTATTTCTTCACCTGGTACGAGGTGTTCATTTTCTTCTAATTGAATCGGTTGATGATTCATAAGTTGTGGAACACGTATGACAGCAATATCTTTTTCCTCTCCAACTTTAACAATAGCCGCTGGATAGGTTTCAGTATTGGTTAACGTGACATTAATTGATTCAGCATCTTCAATGACATGAGCATTTGTAATAATATCACCACGTGAATTGTATATGAATCCTGATCCTACACGATCGGTATAGGGGGTTGATACATTTAATTGAACAACACTTTTTTGAACCTCATGAATAATATGTTGTAAATCATCGGTTGATGAGCGCTCTTCTTCAATCTCTAAAATTTGATATTCAGCATTTAACGTTTGATTAAACAATCCGTTATACAGGCTAAAATTGAGACTTATTCCTATTAATAAAACCACGAGTGTGAAAAGAGTTATAGAGATAGATTTTTTATTTTTCATAGAGACCCCCTTCTGTATTTAATCGAGTAGCCATGTAATGGATTCAATTTGATAGTCAGTTGTCTGATTAGCAAGTTCTTCATCAAAATGTGTGTGATCAAAATGTCCGATCTCATTAGGATAAAGTGTTTCAGGGTACACATAAAGTTCAAAAGTATCAACTGATGATTCATCATCATCTAACAGTGAATAGTTAATTTTGACCGCATGAATAGGAATGGTAGCAGAACTTTCAACTTCTCCAGCAATTTCAACTCGACTGTTTTCAATATTGATCTCTAGGTCATTAATTTGTACCGCATGATTTTCATTAATATCCATTTCATCTTCGTACTCGGAGTATGCTTGTTTCATACGATCGTCTTGTGCATCTTCAAAAAGGGTCTGTTCTCTGTCCACAGTTGCTAATAAACTTTCTAATTTATCGTCATTTGGTAAGTAATACAATCCACTTTGAATCGTATCTCTTGCTTCACTAAATTGATTTTGTTGTAGATACTCGTTAGCGTTGTCAATCGTATATGCAGATATTTGATCACGAATTTCTTGTGCCAAATCATACGCTTCGGGATCATCAATTGCTTCTGTTTCCCATAATATAACAGGTAATTCATCCATAGATGGGTCATTTTCTAGTTGATCCTTAACATGACTGATTTGTCTATCAATGATCATCGATTGAATATCTTCTAAAAATAAATCATAGGCTTCACCAGAAAAGCGTTCAAGTTCTCGTTTAGCTTGTTGAAGAAACTGCAACTGAGCCTGCTGTGCATTAATATTATCCATTTCATTTAAGACATCAGTTGTAAATTGTGTGAATTCGTATAAATCTTCTGCTTGTGGAAAATCATCATAACGAGATAGTGCGTGTTCTAAAGCCTGATCAGCTTCTTGATACTCCTTATTAAGGATGTGTTCTTCTGCATGTTGATAATAGGTGAGGGCTTCAGTTTGTTGGTGATGATTAAAAAATACAATGATAATACTTGTAATAATCATGATACCACTGAGTAAAAGAGGTATCATAAATGATCGTATGGACCATTTCTTGGTGTGAAGTCGATCTTCTAGTTGGTCTGGAAGCTTTTCCCCGCAATGAATGCAAAACGTTTCATCGGGGTACACTTCAGATCCGCAATGTGGACAGTAGCCCATTACAATCACCTTCTTTTAATAGATAAATTTCCACTCGTTAAACGGGTAGATTACCATTTGAGCTTTTCCTAAAATGTCTGATTCGTGAATAAAACCTAATGAAGTATAGCTATCGCGACTATCACGACTTAACTTCCGGTTGTCACCGAGCACATAGTAATGTTCACTCGGTACGTGCGTTTGTTCAATGTCATGTGTCCAAAAGCGCTGATCATCAGTCATGAAATTTTGTTGGTATGGAAGACCATCAATGAATAGTTGTTGATCTTGAATTCTTATTGTTTCATTCGGTAATGCAATAACACGTTTAATGTAGATTTGATCACTCAAATCAATAACAACCACATCTCCACGATTTGGTTTGTCTTTAGAGAATGATAATTGATTCATAAGGATCCATTGATCATCTTCTATTGTAGGAGCCATGCTGTGCCCTACAACTTGTGCGGGTTCGAAAATGAATAACCGAATACTGACTAAAACGAATAAGATCGTAAGTAAAAGGATTGTCTTAGAAATCTTTGCTTTTCGTAATGATTTTAACATGCGAAATCCCTTCCTAAATAACACGACAAAAAAGACGCGTTAAGTGTATTTTACCATATTTTTCACAATTAAAGTGTAAAAAAGATTTTATTATGATTGGTTATTGTTAATTTCAACATAAGTCGCGAGACGATCAAGGCCTGTTTTTAGTGTTTCCATACTATATGCATACGAAAGTCTTAATAGGCCTTCACCTGCTTGACCAAACGCATCTCCCGGCACAAGCGCGAGTTGAGCAGATTCCACAAGATCAAGCGCTAAGTCAAATGTAGATTTTTCAGTTGAAAGAGCGAACATGACATAAAAAGCACCATCAGGATAGACAGTTTTTATACCCATTTGATGCAGGCGTTCCAATACGTAATCACGTCTCTTACGGTAGCTTTCTTTCATAACATCCGGCTGATTTTTTGCTTTTGTTACAGCAGAAAGGGCAGCGTATTGACTAATTGAACTTGCACAAGACACATTATACTGCAAGACTTTCGTAAAATGCGTGGCTAAATGCTCAGGAGCGAGTAGGAAACCAATTCGCCAACCTGTCATAGCGTGTGATTTTGACAAACCATTAATGACAATAACTCGATCTTTAATGGAATCAATTTGAGCAATTGAAAAATGTTCATCTTCATATGTTAAGGCAGAATATATTTCATCCGTTATTAAATAAATATCATATTTCTGAATCAGATTAGCAATTTCTCTTAATTCATCTTCAGATAGAGAAACACCAGTAGGATTTGAGGGATAAGGTAAAATGACACATTTTGTCTTATCATTAATATGAGATTCAATTAGTGAAGCAGTCAATTTATAGTTTGTGTTCGTCGTATCAACATGAATTGGTGTTGCACCAGCTAATTCAATCAATGGTTGATAGCCTGGGTATACAGGATCGGGTAAAATCACTTCATCACCGCTTGATAGAATTGTTCGACAAGCGATGTCAATTGCTTGAGAAGCACCGACTGTAATTAAAATGTGTTCTTTGTCATAATTGATTTTGTATTTTTCGTTCATATAGTCAGAAACAGCTTGTCTAAGCTCAGGTAATCCTGCATTACTTGTGTACGTTGTTTTGTTTTGTTCAATCGCTTGTATTGCATCCTGTTTAACGATACTAGGGGTAGTGAAATCAGGTTGACCAATTGTTAATGAAAGAATACCGTCTTTTTCGTTAACAAGATTAAAGAATTTTCGTATACCTGATAGTTTTATATTGTTTACTGTTGAATTTATAAGTTCGTCCATAATCTATTGAAACCTCCGCGTATAAATTTTTTTGAGTTGGGCACCTTGTATTTAGGAGGTGCGATCCATGTTTGATAAGCTCTACCAGCAATTATTGATTTTAGGAATAGATCCGTTTCTTTTAGACTTAATTTACTTAAGTTGCTTATGGCTTGTTATTTTTATAGTCATTTATGTTGTTCAAATGTGGTTAATAAAAAAACGCTTATTCCTGCTATTGTCTTTGTCACTTTGTATTCCGATTGCTTATATAGTGATGGTTATTTTATTCGAGCGAGACATTGTAAAAGATGTTTTGTTTTATAGCATTAGTTTGTCTTTTTTTGTACTAATGATTTCCATTCTTTATCGCAAAGTATTCTTACGCATTCAAGCAAAACAAAAGGCATAGATCATCTATGCCTTTTATGATTATAATATGAATAATTCCATTTACCAAGAGATGATGGTGTATAATTTGAATGCGTATGTGGTTTATGTTTTTTGTTGTTGTAGGGGATGCCTAAATACTGACAAATAACACGTTTGGCTTGGTTAAGTGACATTTTTGTCTTAGGATTTCTAAACGTTTGATCAAGCTCCCCTAAGTGTTGAACCGTTTTGAAATCTTGTTTACTAGGTGGGACGTGAAAATAGTAATCAGCGACTTGTACAAGCACTGTTGAGTGTTGTTTGCTGAATTTCGGTTTTTGTGAGTAATGCAACCCAATTTTTTTAGCTTGTTGTTCTGTAAGTAATTTATCAATTGCTTGTTTCTTCATATTATATAGTTCTTTCGGATTTAGAGCCGTCTTGGCATGCCGGTTTATGATAAATATAGCCCTTGCAATTTCGCTTACTTGATACTCCACGAAATAAAACCCTCCTCATAAGCGCATGTCTATGTTTACACGTTTATTTTAGCATGAATCTTTATTTAAAACTATTTAATTTGTATTTTTCCCCGTCAAAACTCAAACTAATTTTTTACTCGTATTAAATAATTTCGTTTATTTACTAAAATATGATAAAATAATAGTTGGTAAATGAACGTGAATATCTTCCTTCAATTGATTTTTAAGGGGAGTGTCAAATGGAACATATTAAAGATTTACCTTTGTTGCAAATGACAGCAGAGTCATTAATGGTGTCGTCTGAAAAGGTAGCGCACGTACAATTGAATAACCCACTAGAGCATGCATTGCTTATTCTAGTAACATCAGGATATTCTGCTATACCTGTATTAGATACCCGTTATAAGTTTAAAGGTATTATCGGGAAGAACGCTATTTTAAATGAGATTTTAGGCTTAGAACGTTTCGAAATGGAACGGTTATCTGAAGTGACAGTTGAAGATGTTCTGATGAGGGATATACCTAGTGTCAACAAATCGGATCATTTTTTAACGTGTTTAAAAAATGTACTAGACCATCCGTTTTTATGTGTAGTAGACCAAGAAGGTAATTTTGATGGTATTGTAACAAGACGAGAAATACTAAAACAGTTGAATAAATACATTCACGTTAATAAAGAGTTATTTACCGAACTGAGTGAAGGTGAAAAGTAATACTTGTCAATTTTAAGATTGATTTGATAAAGTATAAAACAGTACAAATGAAGGGGGACTATTAAAATGGAAATGATGGATGCAAAAGAAATTATTTCGTTTATTTCAAACAGTGAAAAATCAACACCTGTAAAAGTGCATATTAAAGGCCGTCTCTTAAATGAGATTGATTTTGGTGGAGATGTACAATCATTTGTTGAAGAAACAACAGGTGTTTTATTTGGGGAATGGAAAGTTATAGAAGAGGTGTTATCTACATACAGTCATCAAATCGATGATTATGTGATAGAAAATGATCGTCGTCATTCAGCGATTCCGTTACTTGACTTAAAAGATGTGAATGCACGTATTGAACCTGGTGCTGTCATTCGTGACCAAGTCAGCATTGGTGATCAAGCCGTGATCATGATGGGTGCCATGATTAATATTGGTTCTGTTATTGGTGAAGGTACAATGATCGATATGAATGCAACACTAGGAGGCCGTGCCACTGTAGGGAAGAACTGTCACGTTGGTGCAGGTGCTGTTCTAGCAGGCGTTATTGAACCACCTTCAGCTAAACCAGTCGTTGTTGAAGACGGAGTTGTCATTGGTGCGAATGCAGTTGTTTTAGAAGGCGTGACAATTGGTGCAGGTGCTGTTGTGGCAGCTGGTGCGATTGTGACACAAGATGTGCCAGCAAACACTGTTGTAGCAGGTACACCAGCGCGTGTGTTAAAAGAAATTGATGACCAAACGAAAACCAAAACAGAAGTCATGCAAGCATTACGTAAATTAGATAATTAATAAAGAAAACAGGGGAGAGTGTCTCTCCTGTTTTTTTAAATTAATTGACTATAGATTAATTTAAAGTGAGTGTGATAAAGATGGATCAAGATCAACTAGTAACAATAAGAAGAGATCTACATAAGATACCAGAGATTGGTTTTAAAGAAACGAAGACTCAAGCCTATTTGTTATCAAAGATTGCTGAAATGGATCAAACGCATTTAACTGTTTATAAGTGGGAGACAGGCCTTTTAGTCAAGGTGAATGGAAAAGAGCCAAAGGGTACGATTGGTTATCGTGCAGATATAGATGGTTTGCCGATTACTGAAGATACAGACTTTCCATTTCAATCTGAACATGAGGGTTATATGCATGCATGTGGCCATGACTTTCACATGACGATTGCTTTAGGTGCATTAAATCGTCTGAGTAAAGAACCAGTCAATGATCATGTCTTATTTATCTTTCAACCAGCTGAAGAAGGGCCTGGTGGTGCCCAACCTCTTTTAGAATCTACGATTTTTAAAGAACTTAAACCTGATTGTATCTTTGCCCTTCATGTGGCACCTGAGATGCCAGTGGGGCACGTATCAAGTAAACCGGGGATGTTGTTTGCCAATACGAGCGAGTTGTTCATTGATTTTAAAGGAAAAGGGGGACATGCTGCGTATCCTCATTTAACACATGACATGGTTCTAGCTGCTAGTGGATTTGTGACACAACTCCAGCATATTGTCAGTCGTCAATTGGATCCGATTGAACAAGCCGTTGTCACGATCGGTAAGATCAATGGAGGAACTGTTCAAAATATTATTAGTGAAACAGCTAGAATTGAAGGAACGATTCGAACGGGTGATGCGAATTCGATTGCAACGATAAAACAGGCAATTGAACGATTTGCAAAAGGGTTTGAACAAAGCCATCATTGTAAGATTGATATTGATTACGGTTCAAATTATTATCAAGTCTTTAATGATGCCTCTTTTATTGAACAATTTAAATCAATTGTCGATCAATCAACGTTAAATTGGCATGATGCAAGTGAAGCAATGACTGGAGAAGATTTTGGCTATTTCCTTAAAGAAATACCAGGTTTTATGTTTTGGCTAGGTGTCGATTCAGAATATGGTCTACATCAAAGTCGGCTCAATCCTGATGAAGAAGCATTATCTGTAGGAGTAGATATTGTAGAAAGAACAATAAGACATATAGAAATAAACTAATATGATGATTGATCTATGTATAAGTATAAAAGCATGTGACATAAAAAATTAAGCGGCTTAAGCCGCTTAATTTTTTATCATCTTTACTATCAACTTAGTGGAACAAAGTACAAACTTGAATGGCGAAACCTATTATTAAGATTCTTCTTTTTTCAAATGCGTCACTTGTTGAGGGAATGGGATTTCAATACCATTTTCATCAAATGCTAACTTAATCGCTCTTCTCATGTCACGCTCTGCGCCCCATTGTTCCATGTTTTGAGTTTGTCCAATAACACGGAGGACAACATCAGAATCCCCAAGTGCTTGTACCCCTAACACATCTGGTCCTTCTGTAAATCGTTCGTCTTGGCTAAATTGTTCACAAACAGATTGAACCACACGCATTGCTGTATCAATATCATCATCATAGCTAATGCCGATATCGACTAAGGCACGCATTGTACCTCTTGAGTGGTTACTGACTCCCTCCATATAACGGTTAGGAACAAAGTTTAATGTTCCATCGAAGCTTCTGATTTTTGTTGTTCTTAAACCAACTTCTTCAACAATACCGTTATAACCAGCTGTCGTAACATATTCGCCAACTTCAATTTGTTTCTCAAGTAAAATGAAGAAACCTGTTACGATATCACTTACTAATCCTTGAGCACCAAAACCGATTGCAAGTCCTAATACACCTGCAGATGCAATGAGCGGCCCGATCGATAAGTTGAATACTCCAAACACCATCGTAATGAAGACGAAAATCAACACGTAAGAGAAGAGATTAAGGAGTAGTTTCTCAAGTGTTAAGACCCTCGCTTCTGAAATGTTTTGTTTTTGAGTTGATTTGTGTAACAAACTTGAAATGAGTTTTTTACCAATTGAATTTGCAATTCCATATGCAATGATGAGCAGTACGAGTTGTAACCCCACACCAAGTGCAAATTCAATGATTGAATTAAAATCGAGTTCCATAGTATGTATACCTCTCTTTCTATTATGTGTGTACGATAGATTATATACCCATAGAGGCTATTTGTTAAACGTTTAATCAATTTTTGTCTTCACAACAAAGAAAATTTAAGAAAATAAAAGAAAATGATGCAAAAGGGTAGTAATTTATTTCGGAACTCGATATATTATTAAGAGATAAGCATAATTCAGAAAGGGGAGGCACATGAACACATTTAAAAAACTAAAAGAATTCTATTGGCCTCATAAACGTTATTTTTTTACAGCGATACTTTTCACGTTAATTGTCACCGCAATTACAGTGATCTATCCAATGGTGTTACAAATCACAATTGATGAAGTGATTATGAATGAAAACTTTGAGCTTATACCTGTATTATCAATCGGATTTATTTTGATTATGGCAGTGAAAGGGATCGCGAATTTTTCTCAGCAGTATTTGGGAGATAAATTCGGGGTTACTGCAGTTTATAATTTACGTGATGCATTGTATAAAAAATTACAACGTTTATCATTTAGCTACTATGATAATGCACGAACTGGTGACTTAATGTCACGTTTAACAATGGATGTAGAAGGGTTCAAGTTCTTTTTAGCTGCAGGATTTAAAGAACTGATCCGCGTTGTCTTTTTAATGTTATGTAGTTTAGCTGTTATGTTTTATTATTCTGTGCCATTAGCGATTGTAACGATGGCGATTATGCCTTTATTAATCGTCGTTGTTAAACGGTTTGATAAAGAAGTTCACCCTGCCTTTCGATCAATACGTAAATCGTTAGGTAGCTTGAATACACGAATTCAAGAAAATGTAAGTGGTATGAACACTGTTAAATCATTATCTAAAGAAGATTTTGAAATTGAACGTTTCACTACAGACAATACGCAATATCGAGATGTCAATATTAACACATCAAAAATTTGGTCAAAGTATTTTCCATTCATGGAGTTTATTGGAAACATTGCGATGATCGCTTTGCTTATTTTTGGTGGATGGTTAGTCATTAACGAGCATATGCGTTTAGGTGAGCTCGTCGCCTTCTTTAGTTTAATCAACTATATAGTGGGTCCACTTATGCATTTAGGTTTTATTGTCAATCAATTTTCACAGGCTAAAGCGGCAGGTGAGCGACTACTTGATATATTAGAAGCTGAAGAAGACATCGTTGAGTCTAATGATGCCATTTCAGCAGATGATATTAAAGGGCATGTTGAGTTTGATCATGTCACACTAAAATATACAGATGATGATGATCCGGCATTAAAAGATATTAGCTTTGATGCTAAAGCAGGATCAGTGATTGGTTTAATTGGTGCGACAGGTGCCGGTAAGTCGAGCATCACACAATTAATGACACGTTTTTATGAGCCGGCTTCTGGAGAGGTCTATATAGATGGTAGAAAAACATCAGACTATAACTTAAAAGAAATACGAAAACAGATTGGATTCGTTTTACAAGAATCATTTTTATTTTCAACGACAATTAAAGAAAATATTGCTTATGGGAATCCAGATGCGTCAATGGCTGATATTATTGATGCGAGTAAGCGTGCTCAAGCACATGACTTTATTATGGAAATGCCTGATGGTTACGATACGATGCTTGGTGAACGTGGCATGGGGCTCTCAGGCGGCCAAAGACAACGTGTAGCAATTGCTAGAGCATTGTTGATTGATCCAAGTATACTTATCTTGGATGATGCAACATCAGCTGTTGATATGGAAACTGAATTTAAAATTCAACGTGCCCTAAAAGAAGTTATGGAAGATCGAACAACATTTATTATCGCACACCGTATTTCATCACTTAAACATGCAGATGAAATTTTAGTGTTAGAAGATGGTGCGATTGTTGAAAGAGGGACACACGATCAATTACTCGAAAACAATGGTCCTTATCAACGTATTTATGATATTCAATACCAAGATAAAAAAGCGATTATGGGTACGTATTAGGAAAGGAGGCGCTTCATTTGACAAAACAAACAGAAGAAAAATACGTCAGTCCTCATGTGAAACGTTTTTATTATCCGCAAGAGACGGCTGTAGAGAAGCCTTTTAACTGGAGGCAGATGGCGCGGTTATTAAATTATTTAAAGCCGTATGCGAAAACCATTTTACCAAAAGCATTGTTTGCAATGTTCATTAATATGATTGTACGTTTGTTTGTACCGATCATGATCGGCCAATATGTAATTGAACAGGCGATAGCCCAGAGCGATGTGACGCTCTTGACTCAATTTATTATTTTAATTGGTGTTTTGTACTTAGCAAACTATATTGCCAATCGGTATCGTATAAAACTCGTTAACATATTAGGTCAGCGGATTATTTATGATTTAAGAATGCAATTATTTTCACATGTCCAGCGTTTGAGTCACAGTTTTTTTGACAAACGTTCAGCGGGCTCGATTCTTGTGCGAATATTAAATGATGTTAATTCGCTACAAGAACTTTTCACAAATGGGATTATAAACTTACTAATGGATGTTGCGATGTTGACAGGGATTGTCGTTATATTATTAATTTTGAGTCCTCAGTTAGCACTTGCGATCTTAGTTATTTTACCGATCATGTTTTATATTTCGACAAAACTACGAAGAAGAATTCGGAGATCTTGGCAACAAGTGCGCATTCAAAAATCAAAGTTGAATTCACACTTGAATGAGAGTATTCAAGGGATTCGGATTACGCAATCATTTTCTCAGGAGAAAGAGAATACGGAATACTTTAATGGTGTGAACACAGACAACTATGAAAAAGAACGTATAGCAATGAAAAAAAGTGCCTTTTTCGGTCCGTTTGTTGAGATGAGTAATGCCATTGGAACCGTTATCCTTATATCATTTGGTTCAACACTTATTATAAATGAACAAGTTGGAATTGGTACGTTTGTGACATTTGCCTTTTATTTAGGAATGTTTTGGGAACCCATCTCTCGACTTGGTCAAATTTATAATCAATTACTAGTTGCAATGGCATCTTCTGAGCGAATCTTCGAATTTTTAGATGAACAACCGAATGTTTATGAGAAACCAGATGCAAAGTCATTTGAAGATATGCAAGGGGACATTAAATTTGATCACGTGAAATTTTCATATGACGATGATCGAGTGGCCTTACATGAAATTGATATCAACATTCATGCGGGCCAGACTGTTGCACTTGTTGGTCATACGGGGTCAGGTAAATCAACCATTGCTAACTTAATTAGCCGCTTTTATGATCCGACCAATGGATCTGTTCGAATTGATGGCCATGACTTACGTGACATGCGATTAGATAGCTTACGTCAAAATATTAGTGTTGTCTTGCAAGATACCTTTATCTTTTCTGGCTCGATTATGGAAAATATCAGATTCGGCCGTCCAGATGCAACGGATGAAGAAGTAAAAGATGCTGCTAAAGTCGTTGGGGCACATGAGTTCATTTTACGGCTAGGAGAAGGTTATCAAACAGAAGTTGAAGAAAGAGGGAATATTTTATCTGCAGGCGAACGACAATTACTATCTTTTGCTAGAGCATTACTTGCCAACCCAAGAATTCTTATTTTAGATGAGGCGACTGCAAGTATTGATACAGAAGCTGAGATGAAAATTCAAGAAGCGTTACGTAAATTATTAAAAGGTCGAACGGCTATTATGATTGCTCACCGACTGTCTACAATACGTGAAGCGGATAATATTATCGTTCTTGAACATGGCCGCATATTGGAGCAAGGAAATCATGATGAATTAATCGAACAAGAAGGGGAATACTACCATTTAGTTCGGTCACAATTTGAAATGTTAGAAGCGCTTTAATCAGTGGTCTCTTTAGACAAAGAACCCTAACTTTTTTATTAATTAAAAGGTTAGGGTTTGCTTTTTAATACATATGATTATTTTTTAGTAGGAACCTTTTTGAAAATATGCTAGACTAAGCAATGTAGGATTTGTAGGGAGGAATCGGTGTGAAAAGAGAGTTTGCTGTTATTGGCTTAGGCCGATTTGGAGGTAGTGTTTGTCGTGAATTAAGTTCTGAAGGTATGGATGTTTTAGCGATTGATACAATCGAAAGTAAAATTAATGAATATCGACATATAGCATCACATGCTGTCATAGCCGATGCAACGGATGAGAAAGTTTTAAAAGAATTAGGCATTCGTAATATTGATCATGTCATTGTAGCTATTGGTGAAGATATTCAAGCTAGTATTTTAACAACTTTAATGCTAAAAGAGTTGGGAATTAAAAAGATTACAGTGAAAGCCCAAAATGATTATCATGAGAAAGTTCTAAATAAAATAGGTGCTGATCAGGTGATTCACCCTGAGCGTGATATGGGTAGAAAAATAGCGCACAGTATCATTTCAAATAACATTTTGGATCACTTAGAATTATCGGATGACCATAGTATTGTTGAAATCAAAGCAGGAACTAAGCTCGTTGGTAAGTCACTTACAGAACTTGATATTCGTGCTCGATTTGGTTGTAATGTTGTAGCTATAAAATCGGGAGAGGCCAACGAAATTAATGTGTCTCCACTTGCAACAGAAGTGATAGAAGATGAAGATGTTTTAGTTATCATTGGCGCGGATAAAGATATTTCAAGGTTTGAAAAACAACTCGTTATTGATGATTAGAGTTTCTATATTAAAAGTGTTTGGTGTCACTCCGTCAAAATATAGTTTAGATGTAAATAGAAAGAGCCGAGCGATTGATCGCTCGGCTCTTTCTGTTACTGTTTGTCTTATACTTCCATAATGATCGGTAAAACCATTGGACGACGTTTTGTTTTTTCAAATAAGAAAGGTGCAATTGTGTCAGTGATTTCATTTTTGATCTCTGACCACTGCGTTGTTTTACGTTCCATCACTTTATTTAAGTGTTTAGAAACTAACTTTTGCGCTTCATTTATCAAGTCTTCTGATTCACGCATGTAAACGAAACCTCTAGAAATAATGTCTGGACCGGATGCGATTCTGAATTCTTTCATGTCGATACTGACAACAACAACAACAAGACCTTCTTCTGAAAGAATACGACGATCTCTAAGGACAATATTACCAATATCGCCTATACCGCTACCATCAACATAGACAGAGCCAGATGGGATTTTACCAGCAACAGAAGCGTGTTCTTTACCTAAAGCTAATACATCCCCGTTATCCATAATAAAGGAGTGACCCTTTTCAACATCACATGCTTCAGCTAATTTTATGTGTTCATTAAGCATACGGTATTCACCGTGAATTGGCATGAAATATTTAGGATTCAATAATCTTAACATTAATTTCTGTTCTTCTTGTCCACCATGTCCCGACGTATGAATATCGTTTAGAGGTCCATGAATCACTTCAGCACCAGCACGATACAACATGTTAATCATTCTGCTAACACTGACGGTATTGCCTGGAATTGGCGATGATGAAAAGACAACAGTGTCATTTGGAATGATAGAAATTTGACGGTGCGTACCATTGGCGATTCGTGATAGTGCAGCCATCGGTTCACCTTGTGATCCTGTACATAAGATCGTGACTTCATTAGCTGGTAAACGATTAATTTGGTGATGGTCTATAAATGTATCATCAGGTGCTTTAATATAGCCTAATTCTCTACCAATTGCTATTGAGCCTTCCATACTTCGCCCGAATACAGCAACTTTACGATTATGTTTTACAGCCCCTTCAACCATTTGTTGAAGGCGATAAATGTTCGATGCAAATGTTGCGAATATAACGCGACCATCTACACGACTGTAAATATCATTAATACTATCTCCAACGACACGCTCAGACATCGTAAAGCCAGGAACTTCACTGTTTGTACTGTCTGATAATAGACAAAGAACGCCTTCTTTACCGATTTCAGCCATTTTTGCAATGTTAGCTGGTTCGCCTACAGGCGTAAAATCGAATTTGAAATCGCCAGTGTGCACGATGTTACCGGGAGGTGTTTTAACCACAATCCCGTAAGAATCTGGAATACTATGAGTGGTTCTGAAAAACGTGACTGACGTCTTTCTGAACTTAATTAAATCATCTTCGTTAAATGTGTGTAGCTTAGCTTGGCGCAGTAAGCCATGTTCTTCTAGTTTGTTTTTAATTAACCCGAGCGCGAGTTTACCTGCATATATAGGTATGTTGATTTCTCTTAATAAATAAGGAATACCACCAATGTGATCTTCGTGACCATGTGTGATAAAAAGTCCTTTTATTTTATCTTGGTTTTGGACGAGGTATGTGTAATCCGGAATAACATAATCAATTCCTAACAATTCATCTTCAGGGAATTTGATACCGGCATCAACTAAAATAATTTCATCTTGGAATTGGATGCCATACGTGTTTTTTCCGATTTCACCTAGTCCACCAAGTGCGAATACAGCTGTCTGATCATTTTTAACAAATTTCATAACTATGCATTCTCCACTTTGAAATCTTCAGATGCTTGTTCATATGCAAGGTGATTACCTTCAAGTGGTTGGATGTATTCAATATTAATATCGCGATCATCCAAATCTTTACGTACTTGGCGCTCGTTTTCTGCTTCGTAATACAGTTTATCCGTATTTTCTCTTACGGGTACTTCTTTTCCTTTTTGTTGGTATAAAACTTTAAAAATCATTCAATCTCTCCTTAAATATGAGCTTATACTCATGCGTAATTTCTCAGTCATTGTGTTACTTCTCATTAGTAAACCAGATCATTCATTAGGCGTTCGGCACACGTTGCTTATTAAATAGACGTTTCCATTTTTTGCGAAGCTTTTCTCTTAGTCGTTTTAACATAAGTAAACAGCTCCTTTATAAACATAATCGTTCATCCGGTCAAACCTGTTACTTATAGTATAGTATGGAATTCGTTGTTTGGAAATAGTAACCGATAAAATAAATCCGTGTTATCATACATTTAATTTTAGTGTAGCCTTTAGAGCGTGTGCTTATTCACCTTATTCGAGGTCACAAGCTTTTGCATTCTCAGGTGCTTTAAATGGATCAGCTTCATTTATGTGATCGTAAAACATAACACCATTTAAGTGATCGAATTCATGTTGAAAGACGATCGCAGCATAATCTTTCAGGCGGAATTTAACCTCGTCTCCTTCAAGGTTAGTTGCCTTTAATGTGATGCGACGGTACCTTGGAACAATACCAGGTACGTCTCGGTCGACAGATAGACAGCCTTCACCTGATGGAAGGTAAGTCATCTCAACTGAGTGACTTGCAATTTTAGGGTTGAAGAATCCACCGCTATACAATCGACCTTTAGGGTCTTCAAAATGCACAGCAAACATTCTTTTTTCAACACCAAGCTGAGGTGCTGCAATTCCAACACCTGGTCTTAAATCATACTCTTCTGCCATATCGATATCTTGGCTGTTCTTAACGAACTCTAACATATCATGTAATAATTTTTTATCTTCATCTGTTGCCGGAAGTTTTACTTCTTTTGCAACTTTAGTTAAAGAAGGATGACCTTCTCTAACAACATCTTTCATCGTTAGCAATCCAAAGACACACTCCTTCTATTATGAAATGATCATCGCCGTATAAATAGATAAACAATTATCTATTCTCCATCACTATTTATGAGTGTAACACAAATTTTTAAAAAGGGCTATTCATAGAAATAGGAACAATACGCAAGAAACTTTTTTATTTTTTCTATATAAGTTTTGATAGTAATTATGTTATACTGTTTAAAAATATGCCCAAAATGCATCATAGATAAAAGAGAGAATGGAGGATCTTGTTTTGCGTTTAAAATTAATCGGTTTATTAGTGTTAAGTACTCTAGTAATGGTGGCTTGTTCTGGTGATTCACCTGAAGAGTCAATGTATGAACACATGGAAGAATCCGTGCAACTTGAAAGTGATTTTGTTGATCAACAACAACCGTTAAGTGAATTGGAACAAGAAGAACAAGAAATATATAATGAAATAAGTGAGTTAGACATGGACGAATTTGAAGAAATTGAAGCACTCGCACAAGAGGCTATTGAATCTATTGATACACGTCGTGATTTAACTGAAACAGAGAGAGAAAGTATTGAAGCTTCAAAAGAAGAGTTTGATCAAATCGAGCAATATATTGAAGATTTAGATGAAGACTTGCAACCATTAGCTGAAGATATGTTGGATCGAATGGAAGAACGTTATCAAGCATTTCTTGATTTACATGAAGCGTATCAAACGTCATTAGATTTAGATGAAGAATTATATGAGTTACTGTTAGATGAAGATTTAGAAGAAGATCAATTGTCTGACCAAGTTGACGAGGTTAATCAGCAGTATGAAGAAGTAATTGAAGCAAATGATGTATTCAACCAAGCTACAGATGACTTTAATCAGTCTAAGCGTGAATTTTATGAGCAATCAGATTTAAATGTCACATATGAATAATAAAATTGTAGAGATGATTAAGTTCATCTCTATTTTTTTGCTTAATATTGAGAAAGAGCGTAAGAAGAGATGAATTCGTTGTCATAAACGCGTTTAAACGAACCGCGATAATGATACAGTTCACAACAGAAAGTGAAACAGTTCACATTATAACAGTTTTAAAACTTTTTGGTAAATAAATTCGCATCTTATTCAAACAAAGTAATTGACCGGCATTTAATAATAAGATAAACTGAGAACAGAAAATAAATTGTACTAGTTTTTAACGTTATTCCATGTATAACAGATATTTTTTTGCCCAAATCATGGTTAGAAAAAGTTATCAAAGGGTAATGTACCAATAAGTGCAATTTATGTTTCATATCTGTCTAAAGATTTGAGGCAAAATACTTAAAAAATAAGCGAGAAAGAAAGGAAGAGGTGAGTTTTTTGAAACGTACAACAGACAAAGTTGCAGAACAATTTGAAACGTTTCAAATTCTGGATGAAGAAGGTAAAATCGTAAATGAAGAAGCGATGCCAGAACTTTCAGATGATGAATTAAAAGAATTAATGACAAGAATGGTGTATACGAGAATTTTGGATCAACGATCAATTGCTCTTAATCGCCAAGGGCGTTTAGGGTTCTACGCACCAACAGCAGGTCAGGAAGCATCTCAACTAGGAAGTCAGTATGCATTAGAGCAAGACGACTTTATCCTACCTGGGTATCGTGACGTTCCACAGCTAATTTGGCAAGGTCTTCCATTATATAAAGCGTTTTTATTCTCAAGAGGACATTTCAAAGGAAATCAAATGCCTGAAGATGTAAATGCATTTAGCCCGCAGATTATTATTGGTGCACAATATGTTCAAACAGCTGGTGTTGCATTAGGACTTCAAAAACGTAATAAAGATGCAGTTGCGATTACGTACACAGGTGATGGTGGTACATCTCAAGGTGATTTCTATGAAGGGATGAACTTTGCTGGTGCATTTAATTCACCTGCGATTTTTGTTGTGCAAAATAACCAATTTGCTATTTCAACACCTGTTGAAAAACAAACAGCTGCCGATACTTTAGCGCAAAAAGCGGTAGCGGCTGGTATTGAAGGTATTCAAGTAGATGGTATGGATGTTCTAGCTGTCTATGCAGCGACTAAGGATGCAAGAGATCGTGCTGTAAACGGCGAAGGTCCTACATTAATTGAAGCTCTTACGTACCGCTATGGACCACATACAATGGCTGGTGACGATCCAACACGTTACCGTACAGAGGAAATGGATAACGAGTGGGAGAAACGTGACCCATTAGTGCGTTTCCGTAAGTTCTTAGAAGACAAAGGTCTATGGTCTGAAGATGAAGAAAACGAAATCATTGAAAAAGCAAAAGAAGAAATTAAAGCAGCTGTAAAAGAAGCTGATAATACACCTAAACAAAAAGTGACTGACTTAATTGGAAATATGTACGAAACACTTCCACAACATTTAGAAGAGCAAATGGAAGAATATAAAGCAAAGGAGTCGAAGTAAATCATGGCTCAAATGACAATGATTCAAGCAATCACTGATGGATTGCGCACAGAGTTAAAAAATGATGAAAATGTATTAGTTTTTGGTGAAGATGTTGGTCAAAACGGCGGTGTTTTCCGTGCGACTGAAGGTCTTCAAGATGAATTTGGTGAAGATCGTGTATTTGACACGCCGCTAGCTGAATCAGGTATTGGTGGTCTATCAATTGGTTTAAGTACTCAAGGTTTCCGTCCAGTTCCCGAAATTCAATTCTTCGGCTTCGTTTATGAAGTAATGGATTCAATTTCTGGTCAAATGGCTCGTATGCGTTATCGTTCAGGTAATACAGTAAATATGCCAATTACGATCCGTTCTCCATTTGGTGGGGGTGTGCATACACCAGAATTGCATGCTGACTCACTTGAAGGTCTTATGGCACAACAACCGGGTCTTAAAGTTGTGATCCCATCGAACCCATATGATGCAAAAGGTTTAATTATTTCTTCAATCCGAGATAACGATCCGGTGATTTTCTTAGAGCACATGAAACTTTATCGTTCATTCCGTGATGAAGTACCTGAAGAAGCTTATGAAGTTGAATTGGGTAAAGCTAAAGTAACAAGAGAAGGTACTGATGTGACCTTGGTTGCGTATGGTGCGATGGTTCAAGCATCAGTTAAAGCAGCAGAAGCTTTAGAAGAACAAGGAATTAGTGCAGAAGTAATTGACCTTAGAACGATTGCGCCAATGGATGTTGAAACAGTTGTTGAGTCTGTTAAGAAAACAAATCGTGCTGTTGTCGTTCAAGAAGCGCAGCGTCAAGCAGGTATTGCATCTCAAGTTGTAGCTGAAATCCAAGAAAGAGCGATTTTACACTTAGAAGCACCTGTATTACGTGTAGCAGCACCAGATACAGTATATGCATTTACACAAGCAGAAGAGATTTGGTTACCAAATCATAACGATATTGTTGAGAAAGTAAACGACGTTATTAACTATTAAGGTTAGTGCAAGTTAAAAACAGGGAGGTAAATGAACATGGCATTTGAATTTAAATTGCCTGATATTGGTGAAGGCATCCATGAAGGTGAAATCGCTAAATGGTTCGTAAAAGCAGGCGATGAAATAAAAGAAGACGACGTGCTTTGTGAAGTGCAAAATGATAAAGCAGTTGTTGAGATTCCGTCTCCAGTAGAAGGTACGATTAAAGAAGTACACTTTGATGAGGGATCAGTAGCAACAGTTGGTGAAACAATCGTAACAATTGATGCTGAAGGCTATGAAGGAGAAGAAGATTCAGGCGACACTGGTTCAGAAAAAGCATCTGAATCGAAAGAATCGACTTCGTCTGAAGAGTCAAGTCAAGGCGTGTTTTCTTTCAAACTACCTGACATTGGTGAAGGTATCCATGAAGGTGAAATCGCTAAATGGTTCGTAAAAGCAGGCGATGAAATAAAAGAAGACGACGTGCTTTGTGAAGTGCAAAATGATAAAGCAGTTGTTGAGATTCCGTCTCCAGTAGAAGGTACGATTAAAGAAGTACACTTTGATGAGGGATCGGTTGCAACAGTTGGTGAGACGATTGTATCGATTTTTGCTGAAGGTTATGAATCTGAAGAGAGTGACGAAAAAGCTACTAAAGAAGAGTCAAAACCAAGTGAATCTCAATCAACTAAGAAAGAATCAACAGCTTCGGATAAACGTGTTATTGCGATGCCTTCTGTACGTAAGTTCGCACGTGACAATGATGTTGCAATTGAAGAAGTAAACGGTTCAGGTAAAAATGGACGTATTTTGAAAGAAGACGTTCAAGCATTTATGGATGGTGATCAATCACCAGCTTCTGAATCTGCTGAGCAACAAGAAGCGAAAACAGAAGAAAAATCAGCAGCCAAAGAAGAAAAATCAGCTGCTAAGACAACACAAGTTTCTGCTGGTGAGTTACCAGAAACACGCGAGAAAATGTCTAGTATCCGTAAATCAATTGCGAATGCAATGGTTAACTCTAAACAAAAAGCACCACACGTTACATTACATGACGAAATTGATGTAACTGAGTTGGTAGCACATCGTAAGAAATTCAAACCAGTTGCTCAAGAAAAAGACATTAAATTAACGTATCTTCCATACGTTGTAAAAGCACTTGTTTCAGCTTTAAAACAATATCCTGTAATTAATGCGTCAATTGATGATGCATCAGATGAAATTGTTTATAAGCATTACTATAACGTTGGTATTGCTGCTGACACAGATAAAGGTCTATTAGTACCTGTTGTCCGTGATGCAGACAAAAAATCAATCTTTGATATTTCAAAAGAAATTAACGAATTAGCATCAAAAGCACAGGAAGGTAAATTAAGTCCTGACGAAATGAAAGATGCTTCTTCAACAATTACAAACATTGGTTCAGCTGGTGGACAGTGGTTCACACCTGTTCTAAATTACCCAGAAGCTGCAATTCTAGGTATCGGCCGTATTGCTGAAAAACCAGTTGTAAAAGATGGTGAGATTGTTGTAGCACCAGTGCTTGCGCTATCACTCAGCTTTGATCACCGTATTGTAGACGGTGCAACAGCTCAATTTGCATTAAATCAAGTGAAGCGTTTATTGAACGATCCACAATTAATTATGATGGAGGCGTAATCTGATATGGTAGTAGGAGATTTTCCAATTGAGGTAGATACACTTGTAGTAGGAGCGGGACCTGGTGGCTATGTAGCTGCCATCCGCGCTGCTCAAACAGGTCAAAAAGTAACAATTGCTGATAAAGGTGCAATTGGTGGCGTTTGTTTGAACGTCGGTTGTATTCCTTCAAAAGCCCTTATTCAAGCTGGTCATCGCTATGAAGAAGCGCATGGTGCAAGTGAGATGGGTATTGAAAGTGAAAATGTATCCATCGATTTTAGTAAGGTTCAATCATGGAAAGAAAGCGTTGTTGAAAAGCTAACAAGCGGTGTCGAAGGTTTATTAAAAGGTAATAAGGTCGACATTGTAAGTGGTGAAGTATTCTTTGTTGATGATCATACAGCTCGTATCATGGATGAAAAAAGTTCACAAACTTATACATTTAAAGATTGTATTATTGCAACAGGGTCAACACCGATTGAAATTCCAACGTTTAAGTACTCTAAGCGTATCATTGATTCAACGGGCGCACTTAACTTAAGTGAAATCCCAGAAAAAATGATTGTCATTGGTGGCGGATATATCGGTACTGAGCTAGGTACATCTTATGCTAATTTCGGAACAGAAGTAACGATTTTAGAAGGTATGGATGAGATCTTAGGCGGTTTCGAAAAAGATATGTCTGCTCTTGTGAAGAAACGTTTGAAGAAAAATAATGTTAACATCGTGACGAATGCTATGGCTAAAAGTTCTGAAGAAACAGAGGACGGTGTTAAAGTCACATATGAAGCAAATGGTAAAGAAGAAACCATTGAAGCTGATTATGTGTTAGTAACTGTTGGTCGTAAGCCAAACACAGAAGAAATTGGCTTAGAACAAGTAGGTGTTGAAGTGGACGACAAAGGTCTAATTAAAATTGATAAACAATGTCGTACAAATGTTTCAAACATTTATGCGATCGGTGATATCGTAGCTGGACCTCCACTTGCTCATAAAGCTTCTTATGAAGGTAAAATTGCTGCTGAAGCGATTGCTGGTGAGAAATCTGAAATTGATTACCATGGCATTCCTGCTGTTGTATTTTCTGATCCTGAATTAGCATCAGTTGGTTACACAGAAGCACAAGCAAAAGAAGACGGTTATGATGTTACATCATCTAAATTCCCGTTTGCTGCAAATGGTCGTGCTCTATCATTAGGAAGTGGAGATGGTTTTGTCCGTCTTGTTACTCGTAAAGATGATGGTCTTGTACTAGGTGCTCAAATTGCTGGTGCGAATGCTAGTGATATGATCTCTGAACTTGGTCTAGCAATCGAAACAGGTATGACAGCTGAAGATTTAGCGTTAACGATTCATGCTCACCCAACATTAGGTGAAATTACAATGGAAGCTGCAGAAGTAGCGATGGGTACTCCAATCCATATTGTAAAATAATTAAATGACAAAATACCGATAATTCGATCGAATTATCGGTATTTTTTTATGAAGAGATGATTTATACTAGTTATAAACATCAAAGAGATAAGGGGTTAAAAAGATGAAAAAATGGTATTTATTATTTATAATGCTAATCACAGCGCTTATAGTGGTTGCTTGTCAGACAGATGATGAAACACAAGAACAAGAAGAAAATAATGATGAGGAAGTCGTGAATAACGACGATGAAGATGAAATAGAAGAGAATGAAGAGGACACTGATTTAGAAGATGAGAAAGATGAAGAAGAGTCTGAAGAAGATGATGAAGCGGATGAGGAGGTTGAAACGATGTATCAAATAAATTCAGCCAATTGGCAAGTAGAACCTCTTGATGAGGAGTATAATTCAGATGTTGCTCTTGTAACGATTGATGATGCACCGGATGGTCAAGCTCTAGAGATGGCACATACTTTGAAAGAGAACGATGTACCGGCCATCTTTTTTGTAAATGGACACTTTTTACAAACAGAAGAAGAAAAAAACATTTTAACGGAAATTTATGAGATGGGCTTTCATATTGGCAACCATACATATAATCATCCTAATTTAAGCAATATATCTGAAGAAGAACAACGCCAAGAAATTGTTGAATTAAATGATTTGGTTGAAGACATTATTGGTGAGCGTCCTGTCTTTTTCCGTGCCCCCTTTGGTGTGAATACAGATACTAGTGACCAAATCGTCGAAGATGAAGGTATGGTTAAGATGAACTGGACGTATGGTTATGACTGGAATGAAGACTATACAAATAAAGAGGCGTTAGAAGAAATTATGGTTGAAGAAGTGCATCCTGGAGCTAATTTATTAATGCACGATCGTGAATGGACATCTGAAGCACTTCCTGGCATTATTGAAGGTATAAAGGAAAAGGGTTATGATTTTGTTGATCCGAGCACGATTAAAGTACCTTAATAATTAATACGGCAAGGAGTTTTGAACATGAATTATCGTTTTCCAATTGACCCGGATTGGTCAACAGACGAAATGGTAGACGTTGTTGAATTTTTAGATTTAGTTGAACGAGCATATTATCAATCTGTGGACTCAAATCAATTGCTAAGTCACTATAAAAAATTTAAACAAGTCGTACCGAGTAAAAGTGAAGAAAAAAAGTTATCACAAGCATTTGAACGTGATTCAGGTTGTTCTGTCTATCGAACAGTCAAAAAAGCTCAAGAAAACGAGTCAGTTAAGATGAAATAAAAAAGTAGTCACTAGTGGCTACTTTTTTAGCATGTAATATAATTTCTTTGAAAGGATGACAACCATGACTCAATTTGATCAAGAATCAATTTATCAACAAGCGAAAGAATGGGTTTTAGAAGCTGGTGCCATTATTCGTTCTTCTATTGATCAACCAAGGGAAGTTGATACAAAAGAAAATGCTAATGATTTAGTAACAGAAATGGATAAACAAACAGAAGAATATTTTGCTAAAGCTATTCGCTCGACTTATCAAGAGCACCGTATCTTATCAGAAGAAGGATTTGGTGATGATGTACAAGACTTGGACGGTGTCGTCTGGATTATTGATCCAATTGATGGCACAATGAACTTTGTCCATCAAAAACAAACATTTGCCATTTCATTAGCTGTGTTTTGTGACGGTGTTGGTGAGATTGGTTTCGTTTATGATGTGATGGCTGATTGCCTATATCATGCCAAAAAAGGACAAGGGGCTTATAAAAATGAAAAAAAACTCGATCCTTTACCGGAGTCGAAGACACTAGAAGAATCTCTATTAATGTTAAATACAATATGGTGTACACCGAACAAGAAGGTGGCCGATGAACCCATTCGAGATTTAGTGCAAACAGTAAGAGGAACAAGATCATACGGATCTGCTGCGCTAGAGTTTTGCTATTTAGCTGAAGGAATTGTCGATAGTTACATATCGTTTAAGTTACAGCCGTGGGACATAGCTGCCGGAGTTGTTATTTTTAAAGAAGTAGGTGGTGTGACGTCTCAGACAACTGGGGAACGTCTTACATTTCTACATCAAGATCCGATTGTTTCCGCACATCCAAACTTAATTAATGCTATTAGTGATTATATTGAGCTCAAATACCTAATATAGTACTTGAATAGGTTGAATCCGAGAGTCAGATAATTATCTAACCTCAAACTCAACCTATATAAGGATCTTCTTCTTTCTTTTCTTTAAATAAATGAAAGTTACCGGTAGCGTGTCGCTTTCGTGTGTTTTCACCAATACGATTCGAACAATCCGAACATAAGTAAAGGTGTTTACGACGATTTCTAAGTCGTTTAGCTAGCGGAGAATCTGTATTAATTTGTTCAACTTTATCACAAATAGGGCACTTGACATCCATAATGTCACCTCATTTTATCTTTTATCTTTATTTTAGCATAAATAAACAAAAGTCGAAAACGTTTCTCGGCTTTTGTTTAACTGTCTAAAAAAAGGGAAAGATTTTTATATACTAAAAAAAGAGGTGTCAATTTATGAGTAAAAAAGTAGTAATGGGTTTAGTAGGTATTAGTGCATCTGTAGTCGGTTTTGTTCTTGCTGATCGTAAAACAAGAGCCAACCTAAAAGAAAAAGGACACGATTTAAAAATGCGTTTGCTATTGAAAAATAAACCCAATTTTCCAATTGATGAAGCGGGAGATCCGTTAGAAGATCAAATCGAAAACGCTGATATGGTAAGTGAAGGCTCTCAATATGGAGTGGAATATTACAACCGCATCAGACAATAATGTTACATGTGAATTAAATGATTCTGTTATTTCGACTTTATTTTGACGTGAGCATTGGTTCAACAAAACGAACGCATCAAGGGGATAGGCTTGCATTTTAAATCAAATAGCTTTAATATTAATAGGAGAAAGATCTTTAAATGGGGGGATTAATCGATGCAGGAAGCGGTTATAAAAAATGCGAATGAAGCCTATGCCCTTCTTAAGGCGGATGCGGATAAAATCTTGAAGCTCATTCAAGTACAAATGGATAATTTAACAATGCCCCAATGCCCTTTATATGAAGAGGTTTTAGATACGCAAATGTTCGGCTTATCAAGAGAAATTGATTTTGCTGTTCGATTAAATTTAATTAAAGAAGAAGAAGGAAAAGAATTATTAGACAGTCTTGAAAGACACCTTAATGTTCTACATGAAAAAGCGCAACAATCTTAAATTAAATTTAATAAAAGATCTTATACTATAAATAAACGCCATATCAATTTGATATGGCGTTTTGTTATGGTGTTATATTTTAAAATTCCATTTTATAATGCCTGCTTCTTTAGCGGAGTTAAAGGCAATGACAACAATGGGTCCTGCAATAAAGCCAAGAATACCGATAAGCTGTAGCCCTACATACATGGCTATTAATGTAGCTAAAGGAGATAAGCCGATGTGCTGTCCCATTACTTTCGGTTCGACTGTTCGCCTGATCGTAAGCAAAACAATGGCTAATACGCCTAGTTGTATACCCATCAAGTAGTGATTAGCAATCAGCATATAAATAGCCCAAGGGCCTAAAACGGCTATAGATCCTACAATCGGAATTAAATCAACAAGCCATATGATCGTAGCCATAATCACTGCATATTCTGGGATAATAATCAATAAGCCAATCATGCTGACGAATAAAATAATAATACTGACTAAAAATTGTGCTTTTAAAAATCCAACAATCACATATTTTAACCGTGAGAACATAAATTGAATTTTCTCAGATGTTTCGTCTGTGAAATTTTGATACATTTTTGTTTTCAAATGTGGTAATTCAAGCATGAACAAAAACAAAGCAATTAAATAGACGATAAAGCTAACGATGTAATTTGGAATAACAGCAACAAGTGTTGCGAAACGTTCGACACGTATATTAGTTCTAAGTAAGTCAGTTAATGAATCGACGCTTGAATTAATACTACTATTGACTTCTTGGACGAATTCATCTGGTAGATCAGCCATCGCATACTCAAGGTCACTACTCCATTCAAGTAATAGCCTGTTGACTTGTAATATGTAGTCAGGCGCATTTTCGACTAAATCAACCAATTGTCTAATGATCGTTGTAATGGCAATACTTCCAAGACCGAAGAGTAAAAATAGAAAAACAAGATATACAATAATAACGCTAAACTTACGATTTAACTGAAATCGCATTTTCACAAACCGTACAATTGGATTTATAAAAAGAGCTGTTAAGAACGCGATAAGTAACGGTACGGAAACCGGTAATATTATAATTGAGAAAATAATTAAAATGATGAGTAAAAAAATAAGTCGCCAATGATTTTTCGTTAAACCTTTAAACAAACAAAACGCCTTCTTCCTAAAAGTTCTAAAGTGTTGGATTATCTATGATGCTGTTAAATAAAATGTATAGCCTTACATATATTGATCATACTATACATTATAATCGATTGAAAAGTCGAATAA
This sequence comes from Pelagirhabdus alkalitolerans, assembly GCF_900096905.1. Taxonomy (GTDB): domain Bacteria; phylum Bacillota; class Bacilli; order Bacillales; family Amphibacillaceae; genus Pelagirhabdus; species Pelagirhabdus alkalitolerans. The sequence continues at coordinate 51,251 of NZ_FMYI01000002.1, forward strand.
ACAGATTTAAAAGGAGTTTTTTTATGAAAACAGTTCGTGATGTGATGAGTCAAGATGTTATTTGTCAGACTCCAAATGATACCATTCAAGATGCGGCCATTCACATGAAGGAACATGATATTGGCTCTGTACCCATTTGTGATGATGAAAAACACGTTTTAGGGATTGTGACAGATCGTGATCTTGTTATTCGTGGCTATGCGAAAGGATTTGGTTCAGAACATGTACTCGAGGAAATCATGACGACAGACATCGTTACGTGTGATGAACATTGTGAACTTAAAGATGCAACTGACATCATGGCGAAACATCAAATTCGCAGGTTATTAGTCGTAAAAAACCATAAATTAATCGGTGTTGTTGCGGTTCGTGATTTGATCTTGGACGAGTCATCTGATTTATCTGCCAAAGAAGCTGTTGAGCGCATTTCTAAAACAATATAATGTTGAGTGTAAGGTGAGGAAATGGCTAATAAACCATTTTCTTGTCTTTTTTTTTGTGTTGTTTCTTGGTATGATAAGGATAGTGGAGGTGAGGTCGTGTTAGCGACAACTGAAATAGTTGATGTACTCGATTTAACGGAAGAATTGGCAGAAATGATTGTTAATTCTGAAGAAATGATAAATTATATAGAGAAAAAGAATCATCTGAAGCAGGATACACATGCACAAACTGTGATCAAACAGTTTGAATCTTTAAAAGAAAAGTATGAAGATGTTCAGCGATTTGGCAGGTATCATCCAGATTATAACAAGATCATGAAAGAAACACGTTTAAAAAAACGTGAAGTTGATATGTTGGAGTCGGTTGCTCAATTTAAAATTGCAGAACGATCGTTGCAAACACTACTCGAGCAAGTGACTGAATCAATCGCTCATAGTATAAGCCCGCAAATTATGGTACCTAAAGACGGCGCTATTATGACTGATTCAAGTTGCGGCTGTGGTTCAGGCGGAAGTTGTGGTTGTTAAAGGTTGAGTGTTGTATGGAAGAAAGTGAGGTAAACAGTATGCGAACAAAACGTCAAGGATTGATCGTTTGGTTTCAACATATGAAAAACATAAAACAATTAAAGCGATATGGTCATTTAATTGCTATTTCGCGTCAATCTAAATACGCAGTTATTTATGTTGATCAAGATGATGTTGAAGATAAAGTGACAAAGTTAGAGTCGTTACCTTTCATTTCGAAAGTGGAACCGTCATTTAAGCCGTTTATACGTCAAGAGTTTGAAAGTAAAACGGCCGTCAAAGATAAAGAATATGAGTATAAGATGGGGATTTAATGATCCATCTACTAAATGTGATAGAAAAAGCCTGCAGAACAATTATTCTGCAGGCCCTTTTTGATTTTATAGCTAATCAAAAAGGTAAAGGGAGAGGAGAAACCGGAAATAGTTAATGGGGAAAATCAGCTATTTCCGTTTTCATGAAGGATATAGCGTTTATACGCGCCTTCACGTTTATAAGTATTACCTCTAGAAGTTATTCTTATACCTGTTGTCATTAGTAAACTTAAATAGCATTCTATACGCTTTTATGATAGGATAAAAAGCGACTCGTAACTTGACTGTTTTAAATGAGGTGAAATAATGTGAGAGTAATTGCAGGTGAATTTAAAGGACGCCCGATCAAATCAGTGTCAAACCGATTGACCCGTCCAACTTCTGATAAGGTGAAAGAATCATTATTTAATCGAATAGGTCCATTTTTTCATCAAGGTATTGGGTTGGATTTATTTGCAGGAAGTGGCGGCTTAGGTATTGAAGCATTAAGTAGAGGGTTAGATCATGTTATATTCGTTGACCAACAAAAGCAAGCTTGTGATTCAATCAAACAAAATATTCAAACACTAAAATTAACGGATCGATCTGAGGTGTATCGTAACGATGCATTTAGAGCTTTAAAGCCATTGTCTAAACGAGATATCCAGTTTGATTTTATCTTTTTAGATCCACCTTATAAAAAGAATGTTTATGAAAAATTACTGAATCAATTATATGATTATCAATTAACACACAAGCAGACATTAGTGATCTGTGAACATGATGCAAATTTGTCTTTACCTAAAGCTGTTGGAGAATGGCAACAAGTCCGCTCTGAAACTTATGGTAGTCAGATTGCGATATCATTATATGAAAGAAAGGATGTCTAATATGACTAAACTTGCTATTTGTCCAGGGAGCTTTGATCCAGTTACAAATGGTCACTTAGATATTATTGAGCGTGCATCTAAAGTGTTTGACCATGTCATTGTAGCTGTTTTCCATAATGAATCAAAAGCGCCTCTTTTTACTGTGGAAGAAAGAATGAAGTTGCTCAGTGAGGCGACAGAGCACATCGAAAATGTTTCTGTTGATTCACATGATGGTTTATTGATGGATTATGCGCGTGAGAAAGAGGCGCAAGCCATTGTGAGAGGGTTAAGAGCGATTAGTGATTTTGAATATGAATTACAAATTACATCTATGAACCGTAAGTTGAATGAGGATGTTGAAACCTTTTTTGTGATGACAAACAATAAATATTCGTTCCTAAGCTCAAGTATGGTAAAAGAAGTCGCTAAATATGATGCCAATGTATCGGATTTGGTGCCATTATGCGTTGAACAAGCTTTAAAAAATAAATTTGAATAATACGAATAAATACATAAAAAAAGTTAAGTTTTTTGAGAACTTAACTTTTTTGTTTATTGAATAAAAGATAAAAGATCATGTAAACCCAAATTAATACAAGTATCATAAGCGTTAATACTTGAAAGTGATGATGGATATGAAAAACCGATTGTTGTATTAATCGACTTGACGTGGCAACATGTTCAACAAGTTGAATAGGTAAAAATGAATGAATGAGAACAACGATCCCAATTGAATAAATGATTTGTAATAACCGTCCTAAAAAATAAGGTTTGATTGAAAGGTTCGCTTTTTTAAGTAATGTTATGATTTGTGCCTGAATGCACAATCCGTTAAAAGCAAGAAGGATCGCGATTAATAAAATTTGCAAAATAAGGGGTGCATGATCTACAGAAGCAATGCTGTTAGCGCCTAAAGTTACTTCTAATAATCCGTTTATAAATGGTGAAGCTAAAAAAGGGGGTGCGTTCAATTTTTCAAGCAAGTGTATTAAAGGGATGCTGAGCCAATCAATAATAGACAAAGTCATTAATAAATGAGATAGAATAGAAAAACTGATAATGAACCCACCGATCATCATCAAAGTTTGGATGGATTGGAAGATGGCATCAGATAAAATTTCGAAAAAGGATTTACTATGTTGTAGTCTTACAGTATGCATTTTTCTAAAAGCATCTAACGGACTGAGTTTTTTTGCATTCTTATGTGATACATTACAAGTACTTCGTTTATAGGAGCGCATTGAGATTGCGACAAGTATATTCGATCCATAGTGTGTAAACGCTAAGACCCACCCTACCATTTGATTATGAAAGAGCCCAATGGCAATTGCCGACAAAATAAATAATGGGTTAGAAGCATTGGAATATGCTGATAGTCGTTCAGCTTCTTCTAAACTAATGATATTTCGTTTCTTCATTTGAGCGATAAATTTTGCGCCAGTCGGATAGCCACTAATCATTCCAATTAATAGAATGAACGCGCCTTCGCCTGAAACATTAAAGATCTTGCGCATGAAAGGCTCAAATAAGGTACCTATAAAAGTGACGATACCTAATTGCAACAATAAATCACCTAAGATAAAAAAAGGTAAAAGAGAAGGTAACACGATTTGTATCCATAAGGTGAGACCATTTCGTGTCGCTGTTAAAACATCAAGTGGCATGATGATAAATAATAAAGTAAGTATGCTCATCAAAAAAAGATACCAAAAGGTCAGTGTAATATGCTTCAATTTTTACTTCCTTTCAAGTTTAGTGCAAATTTGCTATACAGTGTTTTTAAAACGTAGTAAACTAAGGATAATTATGATTTCAATTAACTATACGCTAGATGTGAGCTAACTTATGCATGCTATTAACGTATAGGTGAGGAGAGAGTTTGATTGACAGACAAAGTAAAAAAACTCGTAAAATACAGTTTAATCATTTTCGCCATTGTGGCATTTGTAACCGTTCCACTCCCATTTTATGTGTATCAACCAGGAACAGTCGATTCTTTACATGAAGTTGTTAATATTGAAAATAGTTACACTGGTGAAGGAGAGCTTAATTTGGTTACAGTTAGAGGGGGAAGAGCTACTCCACTTTTAGCGATGACGACATTTTTCTCAAGTTATCGAGATCTTTTACCAATTGGTGATGTTTTTCCTGATGGTTATGACAGAGATCAATATATGCAAGCGCAGCTTCAGATGATGGAAAGTTCTCAAGAAGCGGCTATTGTAGTTGCCTATCAAGAAGCGAATGAAGCGATTGACGTTTATTATGAAGGCGTTTATGTTGTTTCAACAATGGATGATTTACCTGCCTCTGAAAAATTAGAGATTGCAGATAAGATTATGGAAGTTGAGGGCCAAAGAATTGATGATGCTGATCATTTGATTGAGATAGTTAGTCAATATGATATTGGTGATCACTTAACATTTGTTATAGAAAGAGATGAACAAATGTTTGAGGAGACGATTGAACTTGTCCCGCTCCCAGATGAACCTCAAAGACCAGGTATTGGCATTCAACTTGTAACGAATCGTGAAATATCCATTGAGCGTGATGTTCAATTTGATAGTGGTGAAATCGGAGGCCCGAGTGCGGGGATTGTTTTATCACTTGAAATATATAATCAATTAACAGAAACAGATCTAACGAACGGCTTAAAGATAGCTGGTACAGGTGAGATTGATTATGAAGGTAACGTACACCGCATAGGTGGTGTTGATAAGAAAGTGGTGGCTAGTGATCGTGAAGATGTTGATATCTTTTTTGTACCGAATGATGGTGGCACAAATGAGTCCAATTATGAATTAGCAATGGCTACAAAAGCATCAATAGATTCTGATATGGAAATTGTTCCAATCGATACAGTTTCAGATGCCATTGAATTTTTGCTTAACTATGAGGCATAATAAAAATCATGCGTATTAAAATGAATAACTCTGCTATAAAAATGTGAATCTGATCGCCACCTGAAACACACTCACTTTCCGCGGACATGGTCACACTTAACTTTAGCAGCAAAGTTCGCTTCTAAAGTGGATCTTTGGACTCATGCTTTCCCGCAAGAGTTTCGTTTATTTCAGATTGTCGATTAATTATTGGGATAATAAACCACTTACTCTTCTATTATTATGCCATTCGAATCTTCAAGTTTTTATATCGATAATGAAACTCAATATTTAATTTAACAAAGCTATATACATTACGCTATATAATCTCAATATATAACGGTACTTTCGATAAAACAAAAATATATTTTTTCTAAAAGTTTACGTACTTTTGAGTTAAACGTGTGATGATGTCGAGACGCCTGCGGGAAGAGCGCGAGCTGAAGATCCACTGAGGAGAGTGCATTTCTTTCCTCAGTTAGCTGAAGCCGTGCCCGCGGCAAGCGAGGCATCATTCACACGTCATTTTACTCTAAGAGTAGCATGTCTTATTGGTCTTCCATTATATATTCTTTTATTCAGTCTGACTTAGACCCTTTCCTATATGGAGGTCTGAACTGTTGTTTGAACAGTTGTGACTGAATCGAATCATCAAGCGGCAAATAATATAAGCGTGATGCCCTTTCGTCGATTTCCAGTATAGGTGACATTTTCTTTTTAAGTTGCGTAATTGTTTTGATTGTTGAACGGTTTTTCTGTTCGTTTAAATAATGCTGTCCTTGACTCGAATAACCTAGTAATCGCGCTTCACTTAAATGAGGAAGCGCGTCAAGTGCTTTTTTGACCTCTTGATGCTCTAATTGTAGAAGTATATGGATGAATAATCTTTGCAAGCGTGTTCTTGTATAGCGTTTTGTTTTAACTGACGCTATGAATTGTTCAAAGTTATCAGCATGTTTTATTTGTTTTTTAAGACGATGCTCAATCCCTTCAGTCATCCCGTGTATACGTCTCAAGTTGGCAAGTGAATCACTAAGTAGTCTATATTTTAAAAACGGGAAGTAATCCTCCCATTGATGAAAGTGCTCGGAGAGATGAACATAGTCTGTTAAATAGTCTCGAGTAGCTTCTGGAATCGATTGTTCAATAGTATTTAAATCCTGGTTTTTTTCTAGTAAATGACGGCGGATACTTGTTGCACTTGTGATTGGAGTTGACATGTATTCTTGGTGATAGTCGGCTTGTAATCGTTTGATCGTGTCTATTTTAATGGTCGGGTTGACTTCAGATACAGCGCTCATATAACTAAATCCAAGTATGTTATTGGGTTTAGATAAGTCGATGCTTAGACTAGGGTGCTGCTTTTCAGTTGCCAACTGGTAAGCTTTTGGATAGCTAAACCCTTCAACTAAAAACGCATTTAGTGAATGTTGGAAGTTTTGATCTTCTTTTTTAATACGTTGTAAGTGTTCAAATTCCTTTATGTCACCCGATTCGCTTCCGAATATAATCGTATCCACACTATATTCATTTAACAAACTAACAGAAGCTTTGGCGAATAAATCACTATGTTGAACAGCGTAGACAACGGGTAGTTCAATAACTAAATCAACACCGTGGTCAACAGCCATTTTAGCGCGGCAAAATTTATCCACAATGGCTGGTTCGCCTCGTTGTAAGAAGTCGCCACTCATAACAACGATTAAAACATCAGCGTTTGACTTTATGCGTGCTTGTTCGATATGATGAAGATGCCCATTATGAAAAGGATTGTACTCTACAATTAAGCCAGTTATATTCAATCTGATCACTCCTATTTGGACATATTGTAACACAAAGTGACTTTGTAACGGATGTAGGTGTGAAGAATTGTTATCATTAATTTCTCTTGTTGGATAAACTGAAGTATAAATTAACTAACGGTGTAAAGAAAAAATATTGACAAATGGACGAATACATTTTACAATAAACTTTGTGCTTTCGAGGTGATAGTGATGAAAATACCTGTACAAAAAATTCTTCAAACTGAAGAACTACCTGTTGAATCAGAAGTCGATTTAACAGAACTTGAATCATTAAAAAATGATATCAGAAAAATAGGCTCTGTTCTTGTTGAAGGAAGAATGTCGGCACAAGATCAAACGATTACGGCACAATTAAACATTAAAGGTGAAATGATTTTACCATGTGCTAGAACACTGGTTGATGTTCATTATTCAATTGATCGTGATGTAATTGAAGTTTTTTCAATTGATCCGTATTATCAAGAAGAAGATGAATCAGAAATGCATCCAGTAGATGGTGAAATGATTGACTTGAAGCCGTATATTGAAGAGAACGTTTTATTAGAGATTCCGTTTCGTGTCTATGCGGATCCGGAAACCATTGAGGAACAAGCTTTATCAGCTGGAGAAGGTTGGGAAGTTGTATCCGAAGATGATTTAGAGGAAAAGTTAGATCCTCGATTTGAAAAATTACAATCATTATTCAATGATGATAAAAATGAAAATCAGTAAGGTTAAGTGTTTTTTCACTTCCTAACCTTTTAAATATGGATTTTCGTTTCGGAAGTGAAGGAGGTGTAAGACATGGCAGTACCAAAAAGAAGAACATCTAAAAAGGTGAAGAATCAGCGACGTACACACAAAAAACTACATGTACCAGGAATGGTATCTTGTTCAAATTGTGGTGAACTTACTAAACCTCACCATGTTTGTAAAGCGTGTGGTCATTATGATGGAAAAGAAGTTGTTGAATCATAATCGATTATACCCTTTTATGGATTGAAACCTAAAAAGCTAGCTCTTATGTAGAGCTAGCTTTTTTGCGTGCGAATAGAATTTATGAGGTCACTATTGACTAAATGCATGATCTAACGTTAAATAGTGATGTGTCAAATGGAGAATGTTTTGTTCAGTTCGTTATTGAAATGCATAAATATTTCAGAGCCTAAGGAGGGATTAGATGAGTTATATAATGGCTTATGTTTTAGGGATCATGGTGACGTTTCCATTACTTGTGACTATCATTACTTACTTATTGTTTCATCACTTCACACATAGTAAAAAAAAATCATTACATAGAAGCATGGAATATTCAGCTTTATTTTATTTGCTTTCATCCATTTTAATTTTTAATGAAACGTTTAATGTGTCGATCATTGGACCGCTAACGACTCTTTTATTAGTACTCTTATTTATGTTTGTTATTATTCAGTGGCGTTTAATTGATGATATCATCATATCAAGAGTTGTGCGGATTTATTTACGAGCTTTATTTTTAGTTTTCTTCATAGCGCATTTTGTGATGGTTATGCTTGCTATTTATGAGCGAGTATCAGTGTATTTTTAATTTGAATAGAATCCTAAAAGAGGCAGATCTTAAGATTTGTCTCTTTTTTGTTTTAAAATATGCGAACATATGTACTATTTTCCATTTTTTCTAACAATTATCCATAAATGTGTGGTGAGAAGTGGGGGGATGTGGTAAACTGTAAAAAAAGGTGGGCGATTATTATGTTTATGGGAGAATACAAACATAATATAGACGTAAAGGGTCGGATGATTATGCCGGCTAAATTTCGTGATGATTTAGGTGAATCTTTTGTAGTGACAAGGGGTTTAGACCAATGTCTGTTTGTTTACCCATTATCAGAATGGCGCATCTTAGAAGATAAAATAAAAAAACTCCCACTGACTAAAAAAGATGCCCGTGCTTTTTCGCGCTTTTTCTTTTCAGGTGCTGTGGAATGTGAAATTGATAAACAGGGGCGCATTAATATTCCAGCTTCTTTGAGAGAGTACGCGAATATTGAAAAAGCATGTTCAGTCATCGGTGTATCGAATCGTGTAGAAATTTGGTCAGAAGAAATATGGGAAAGCTATATGAATGATTCAGAATCAACGTTTACAGAAGTTGCTGAAAATATGATGGAAATAGACTTTTAAGTTAAATATTAGAAAGATGGTGATCACATGTTTAAGCATGAGAGTGTTTTAATGAACGAGACAATAGAGGGATTAAATATTTCAGAAGATGGTATTTATGTTGATGGAACACTTGGTGCTGGTGGTCACTCTGAACAGATTGTCAAACAATTAGTAAATGGACGATTAATTGCATTTGATCAAGATGAACACGCATTAGAAGCAGCCAAGGAAAGGTTGCACACATATCAAGATCGTATTGAGTTTGTCCATTCAAATTTTCGATACATAACAGAAGAACTAAATAAAATGGGCATCGACCAAGTCGACGGTTTTTTATTTGATTTAGGTGTATCCTCTCCTCAGCTAGATCATGGTCAAAGAGGATTTAGTTATCAACATGATGCACCGCTTGATATGCGAATGGATCAGACGCAATCTTTAACGGCATTTCAAGTTGTTAACGAGTGGGAGTATCAAGAATTAGTTCGAATATTTTTCAAATATGGTGAAGAGAAGTTTTCAAAACAAATTGCTAGAAAGATTGAAGCTAAACGCAAGGAATCACCTATTCAAACCACACATGAACTTGCAGATATCATTAAAGAAGGGATTCCTGCCGCTGCTAGGCGAAAGGGAGGACACCCAGCAAAACGTGTTTTTCAAGCGATTCGAATTGCCGTAAATGATGAATTAGGGGCATTCTTTGATGTGTTGCACCAAGCGGCAAGAAAAGTTAGTGTGGGTGGTCGAATTGCCGTGATTACGTTTCATTCTCTAGAAGACCGAATTTGTAAACAAGCCTTTAAAAAGTGGAGTACTGAACCACCACTACCTAAAAATCTACCGATTGTTCCAGATGATAAGAAACCACCATTTAAATTTGTTAGCAAAAAGCCAATTGTCGCAACGGAAGATGAGCTTTTCGAAAATAGAAGGTCAAGATCAGCAAAGTTAAGAATCGTTGAAAAGGTGAAAGAGTGGGATGATCAATTTCTTTATCAAGAAGGGTGGAAGCAATCATGAGCGTAAACGAAGCAAGAAACTACCAGTCAACCGCACCTAAACGAACACACCGTAGTGAACCTAGTCACCAGCCTAAAAAAATAGTTAAGGTCAATAGCCGAAAAATTACTAAAGGTGAGAAAATCATTTGGGGGTTTTTTGGAGTTCTGATAGCTGTTTCGTTAATATACATCGTTTCGTTTAATAGCAATCTTGACGCTGTTAATCGAGATATTCAACAATTGGAAAATCAAATCGAAGAACAACAATCCGTTAATCAAAACCTTAATCATCAAGTGATGGAATATAGTAATCCAGAACGCATTTTAGAAATTGCAAAAGATAATGGATTAACCATCCAAAATACTGAAGTTAGGCAAGCGACACATGTTAGTCATGATTAGTGAGGAGTCACTAAAATGAATAAACCAAACGCCAAATTTTTCATTAACTTATTTTTCGGTATGTTTTTCGTACTATTTCTTGTTATTGCTGGTCGATTAATTTTCATATCTGCTACCGGTGAAGTGCAAGGTGTTAACTTAGAAGATTGGGCAAATAAACAACGGACAACTGAGACTAGTTTGCCAGCACAACGTGGTTACATATATGATCGTAATGGCATGACTCTTGCGCAAGACTTAACAACGTATGGTTTATATGCTGTTATAGATGAATCTTACTCACCAAACCCTGAGAGGCGTCTTAATCATGTTGATGATGTCGATCGAACAGCTGAAGGTTTAGCGGATGTATTAGATGCTGATGCTAGTGAGATTCAAGATCGGTTGGAGTCAGGAAAAGAAAATGGTCAATTTCAAGTCGAATTTGGTCGTGCGGGGCATCAATTGACTCGTGAACAATATTTAGCTATTGAAGAATTAGAATTGCCAGGCATATATTTTCATGAAGGGTCTGACCGTTACTATCCTAACGGTTTATTTGCATCCCAAGTAATAGGACTCGCACAAGCTAACGATGGTGGCCAAGTTACTGGTTTAACAGGTATTGAAGCTCAATTAGAGGATGTTTTAAGAGGTGAGGATGGATCACTTAAGTTTGAACGAGATAACTATCATTCTAGGCTATTGGATGCTAATGAGGTTATTGAAGAAGAACAAGATGGTCATAACGTAACTTTGACAATTGATCAAAAAATTCAAACAGTGTTAGAAGATGCGATGACCCAAGTGGATGCACAATATGAACCGGAACGAATCACTGCTACTGTTATGGATCCTAAAACTGGTGAAGTTCTGGCGATGAGCAATCGCCCGAGTTACAATCCTAATCAGTTAGAAAATGTGACAAATTGGTATAATGATGTCGTCTCAACACCTATTGAACCTGGTTCAACAATGAAAGCTTTTACGATTGCGGCAGCTATTGAAGAAGGTGTGTATGACCCAGATGAAACATATGAATCAGGATCCTATTCGATTGATCAAATTGATCGTCCGATCACAGATTACCGGAGACATTGGGGTGAGATCACTTTTGAAGAAGGTTTTCAACGTTCATCCAACGTCGCGATGTCTAAATTGGTTTGGGAAAAATTAGGGACGGAAACATTTCACGATTATTTAGAGGCCTTTCACTTTGATCGACCCACAGGCATTGATTTACCAAGAGAGGAAGCTGGAACGATTTTATATCGTTATCCGATCGAACAACTAACGACTTCATATGGACAAGGAACAACCGTAACGCCGATTCAAATGTTAAAAGCAGCTACTGCTATTGCAAATGATGGTAAGATGGTTCAACCTTATGTCATTCAAGATATTGTTAATCCTGATACACAAGAAACAATACAATCTAATGAACCAGAAGTTGTCGATCAGCCTATTTCTAAAGAAACAGCAGATGAGGTGTTAAAAGCAATGGAGTCTGTTGTATCATCTGATGTGGGGACTGCTCGGAATATTTATGATTTAGAGTCATACACTGTTGCGGGAAAAACCGGAACAGCTCAGATATCAAGTTCTGAAGGTGGTTATCTGGAAGGACATGAAAATTATATTTTCTCATTCCTTGGTATGGCTCCGGCAGACGATCCAGAATTGTTGATGTATGTGACGGTTCAGCAACCCAAAATTGCAGAAGATGAAGCAGGTTCTGCACCTGTCTCGTTTATATTTAATCATGTGATGGAAAATGCACTCCACTACATGAACATTAAACCGGATAAAGAGTCGGAAGAGACAGTCGGTCAGATCCATTTCCCAGATTGGCATGATCAATCGGTCGATACTGTTGTCGACAGGCTTAATGAAGCGAATATAGACCCTGTCGTTATAGGGGAAGGGGATACGATTGTCAATTCAAATATGGATGCAGACGAACTGATTCTTTCTACAGATAAAGTAATGCTTGTAACAGATGAACCAACTATGCCAGATCTGTCAGGATGGTCGCTACGAAGTGTAACTGAATTTGCGCATTTGTTAGATTTAGATATAGAAATGATTGGTTCAGGTTATCTGATAGAACAAAGTATTGAAGAAGGTGCATCTATAGAGAATTCACCGTATTTACTGACCGAATTTTTATCTTATGAACAATTGCAAGAACAACTAAAAGCAGAAACAGAAGAAGAGTCAGATGAAGTTGAGGAAGAAGATCAAGAATTAGATTAAAATGAAAAACAGTGTACTATTCATTTTTGTTATCGTCATATAAATAAGTACAAGCATACTAAAGGGTGTGAATGTACGAATGGGCTATCATTCAATGTTGACGATTAAAAAAAGAGTGGTCACTGTTTTTTTGTGTGTAATATCTATCTTTATGGTTATTATGATGAGATTGTTTTATGTTCAATTTTTTAAGTTTGATGCTTTAGAGGAATTGGCAACTGAATCGTGGACACGTAATATACCATTTGAGGCTAGTCGAGGGATTATTTACGATACAAATAATGAAGTCATTGTCAAAAATGTATCCGCGCCGACTCTTATTATTGTACCAAGGCAACTTAATGATACAGTAAAAACCGCTGAAAAATTAGCGCCTATTCTAAATATGAATGTAGGTGACTTGGAACAATACATGAAGCGCGATACAAGTATGGTCAGGTTCCAAGAAGGTAGAAAATTAACAGATGAACAAGCAATTGCGATTCAAAATTTAAATTTACCAGGAATTTATTTAGCTGAGGATAGTAAAAGGCATTACCCCCACTCAGAATTATTAGCGCATGTGTTAGGTTTTAGTGGCATCGATAATCAAGGGCTCATTGGAATTGAAGCTGTTTATGATGAAAGACTAAGAGGTGAACAAGGTCATTTATCATTTTATTCAGATGCTAAAGGGAAGCGGATTGATCATCAATCGGATTTGTATAAACCACCAATTGATGGTGAGCATTTAAGATTGACCATTGACTTAGACGTCCAAAAAATTCTTGAAAGAGAGTTAGATCAAGCAATGGATACGTATCAACCTGATGGCGCATGGGGATTAGCAGTTAATCCTAACACGGGTGCTATATTAGGTATGGGATCGCGCCCATCTTTTGACCCTAATCATTATAAAGAAGTGGATGCGTCTATTTATGATCGTAATTTTCCTATTTGGAGCACCTATGAACCGGGATCAACATTTAAGATTGTTACACTTGCAGCGGCTTTAGAAGAACAAATTGTTGATCTTCATGAAGACTCTTTTTATGATAAAGGCTCTATTGATGTGGCTGGAGCTAAGTTACGTTGTTGGAAACGAGGCGGGCACGGTGATCAAAGTTATTTAGAAGTTGTGGAGAATTCGTGTAACCCAGGCTTTGTTAAACTCGGCCAAGGATTGGGTGCTGATGAGTTAAATCATTATATCGATGACTTTGGTTTTGGTAAAAAGACAGGCGTCGATTTACTTGGGGAATCAACTGGGATTTTATTTGCCCCTTCTCAATTGGGAGAGGTTGAGTTGGCAACGACTGCGTTTGGTCAAGGGATTTCAGTAACACCTATTCAACAAGTTATGGCTGTATCGGCAGCTGTCAATGGGGGTAAACTTTATCAACCATATATTGTTCAAGAATGGCTCGATCCGATTACTAATAAAACAATCGAAGAAAATAAACCACAACTAAAAAAGAGTGTTATATCGAATGATACATCCTTGCAAGTGGCTGAGGCTTTAGAGTCAGTTGTGGCTAATGGGACTGGTCGAGCTGCCTTTGTTGAAGGTTATCGTGTAGGTGGGAAAACGGGAACTGCTCAAAAAGTAGGAAGTGATGGTCGATACCTTGAAAATAATCACATTGTCTCATTTATAGGATTTGCCCCTGCAAATCAGCCTGAGATTGTTGTTTATGTAGCGGTCGATAATCCTAAAGATACAGTTCAATTCGGTGGTGTTGTTGCTGCACCAATTGTTGGTCGTATCATTCATGATAGCCTTCAATCACTAGGTGTACAAAAGCAAAGTGACGGCTTAGAAAAAGATTATCAGTGGCCTGAAGAACCTTTAGTTGAAGTTCCAGATTTTATTGGGGAGAGGGTGGATAAGCTTCATTCTTATTACCTAAATTTATCAACGGATTTATCTGGTGAAGGGGACTTTATTATTGACCAGTCACCTGATTCTGGCACAAAAGTCCCTGCGGGTGAGACAATTCGTTTGTTGAGAGGCCATAAATAATTGTTCTAATTCGTGCCACCAGCCCTATTTTTTGTTATAATAGTTCTGAGTTTATGATGATAGAGAGCATCAACTAGATTCGACACTCCATGAGTTGAGTGTCGATTTTTTGAGCTAGAATATATTGAGTGAAAGAGGCTGAATGATGAAAATTTTATCAGAGATTCTTAAATATTTCCCTTACAAATATGAATTAATTGGTGAAGATAACGTCATGATCCAGGCAATAAAAGTGGATTCTAGAGATGTATTGCCTGGTGATTTGTTTGTTTGTATTGATGGCTATACTGTAGATGGTCACCAATATACTGAACAAGCAATTAATAATGGAGCTGTGGCGATTATTGCTCATAAACCAGTTAGCGATGAAAGAGCGACAAAAGTGTATGTTAAAGATACAAGCGAAATATTAAGTTACTTATCAAGTTATTTCTATGATTTCCCATCTAATGATTTTCACTTGATTGGTGTAACCGGTACAAATGGAAAGACATCGATCACTTATTTACTAGATGAATTATTCCAGTTAGAAAAGAAGAAAACAGGTGTTTTAGGTACAATACAAATGAAAATTGATCAAAATGTTTATCCTATAGCCAATACAACGCCTGAACCGTCATATCTTCATCGGCATTTTAAAGAAATGGTAGATCATCAGATTGATCATGTTTTAATGGAAGTCTCTTCACACGCATTAGAGCTTGGAAGAGTTAATGGTTGTGATTTTGATATTGCTATTTTCACAAACTTAACACAAGATCATTTGGATTTTCACGAAACAATGGAAGATTACTTGCGTGCCAAAATGCGTCTCTTTTACCAGCTTGGTAATCGCTATAGCACGCTAGTGCCTAAAAGAGCCATCGTTAATTGTGATGATCCGCATCATCAATCATTTGCAAGTGCATCCAGCCAACCCATTATTCGTTACGGTTTAACAAATGAAGCGGATGTCTATGCTGAGGATATAAACTTAGATGCTAATGGCACGTCATTTAAATTAACAACAATAAGTGGAACTGTTCAAATTAATAGTCCTTTAATGGGGCGTTTCAATGTTTACAATATGCTAGCGGCAGCAGCTGCTGCTGAAGCATCTGGTGTTTCTTTAGAAACTATTCAACGTGGATTTAATCAAACAAAAGGTGTACCAGGGCGTTTTGAACCGGTCAAAGGAGAGCATGGATTTGGTGTTGTCATCGATTATGCACACACACCTGATTCATTAGAAAATGTTTTATCTACAATTAAGCAATTTGCTAAAGGATCCATCTATTTGGTAGTAGGTTGTGGAGGAGATCGTGATAAAACGAAACGACCTTTAATGGCAACAGTTGGAGAAAAATATGCAAATCATTCAATATTCACTGCTGATAACCCGCGTTCTGAAGATCCGATGCAAATTATTGCTGATATGGAAAAAGGGATGTCATCTGATCGATACGAAGTAGAAGTTGACCGACAAGTTGCAATCGAAAGAGCTGTTGGAATGGCAAAAGAGACCGACGTTGTGTTGATTGCTGGAAAAGGACATGAGACGTATCAAATAATAGGTGATAAGACGTTGCCTTTTAATGACTATAAAGTGGCAGAAAATGCGATTAAAGGTAGAGGAGAACATTCTTCAAGCGAGGTGTCTTCATGAAACTGACTGGTCAATTTCTTAAAGGATTGTTCACATTTAATGAACAAACGTTAAGTGAAGATTTAATCATCCGTGGTGTTGGGACTGATACGCGTATGGAATTAACCGATCAACTATTCATTCCAATCGTCGGTGATCACTTTAATGGGCACGACTACATAAAAACAGCCATTGAAAAAGGTGCTGTTGCAAGTATGTGGCAACGTGATTATCCACTCCCGGATGATTTACCAACTAACTTTCCGATTCTATTCGTGGATGATACACTTATGGGATTGCAAACATTGGCCACTGCGTATCGAGATCTAATCGATCCAACCGTAGTAGCTATTACGGGGTCAAATGGTAAAACAACAACAAAAGATTTGGTGAAAAACGTTTGTCAATCAGCGTTTAATACACATGCAACTAAAGGAAATTTCAACAATCATATCGGTTTGCCGCTAACCATTTTACAAATGGAAGAAAAAACAGATGTCTTAATTTTAGAGATGGGTATGAATCATTTTAATGAGATTGAACGATTATCAGACATTGCCAAACCTGATGTTGCTATTGTAACGAATATAGGCGAATCACATATTGAAAATTTAGGATCAAGAGAAGGAATTGCAAAGGCAAAATTGGAAATACTGTCCTCACTTCATCCGGATGGTGTATTAATCATTGATGGCGATGAGCCATTATTGAATCAAGAATACAATTTCAGAACGATTAAAGTAGGATTTAGTGTGCGAAATGATTATGAAGTAACCTTAAATGAAGTGATGCCGGCTGGCACTCATTTTATGTTAAATGGTGAACAGGACTATCAAATACCATTAGTAGGTAAACACCACGCCAAAAATGCAAGTTATGCTATTGCACTTGGTTATCATTTAAACCTAACGCATAAAGATATGTATGAAGATTTAATGAATCTTGAACAAACAGGTATGCGCTTTGAGCAATTATTATCGAAAAATGGTGCGACATTAATAAATGATGCATATAATGCTTCTCCTACATCTATGAAGGGAGCTATTGATGCCGTCAAGTTATTCACGGGTTATGAGAAAAAGGTCGCTGTATTAGGTGATATGTTTGAATTAGGAGAAAATGAAAAAGATTATCACGTTGAACTGGGCTCATGGATTCCATCTGAGATTGATTGTATTTATACGATTGGTCCATTAGCGTCTTTAATTTCTGAACATAGTAGAGTTCAATCTACACACGCTTCAACCCCTGAGGAGTTAGTTAACTTCTTGAAAGAGCATGATCAAAAAGGAAACCTTATTTTATTTAAGGCTTCGAGGGGCATGGCACTTGAAAAGGTCATTGCTCAATTAATGAACGAAAAAAGTTAAATGTTAGGGTAAGATTTAGGAGGATTTTTAAATGAATGAGTATTTACTATTATTATCGGTTATGGTGGCATTTTTGATCACAGTTTTAGCCTCACCTGTGTTTATTCCGTTTTTAAAACGATTGAAATTCGGACAGAGCATCCGAGAAGAAGGTCCGAAGTCTCATATGAAAAAGACCGGTACACCCACAATGGGTGGCGTTATGATCATCTTAAGTATCGTCATCGTTTCTCTGTTTATGATGGTGCGATATAGTACTGATCGTTTTAGCATCGATATGCTACTTTTACTTTTAGTACTAGTCGGTTATGGTGTGCTTGGTTTCTTAGATGATTTTATTAAAGTTGTATTGAAGCGAAATTTAGGATTAACCTCTAAACAAAAGTTAATAGGTCAGCTACTTATTGCCGTTATTTTTTATTTATTAATGTTAATCCAGGGAGTAAATACGACTATTACACTCCCAGCAACTTCATTAGCGGTAGACTTAAGCTTGTTTTACCCATTATTAGTGATTCTGATGATTGTTGGAACAAGTAATGCTGTGAATTTAACCGATGGTCTAGATGGGCTTGTTTCTGGTATCGCTTTGTTTGCCTTTTTCGCATTTGGTCTTCTAGCAACGATTGTATCATCTAATATGGAAGTCGCTATTTTTAGTTTTAGTGTTGTCGGTGCTTTATTAGGCTTTCTTATGTTTAATGCACATCCTGCAAAAGTGTTTATGGGCGATACTGGTTCTTTAGCATTGGGAGCAGCATTATCGGCTGTTGCCATCATTTTAAAGCTTGAAGTCCTGTTAGTTATTATAGGTGGTGTTTTTGTTATTGAAACATTGTCTGTTATGATTCAAGTTGTTTCTTATAAATTACGAGGTAAACGTGTATTCTTGATGAGTCCCATTCATCACCACTTTGAACTTAAAGGTTGGTCTGAGTGGCGTGTTGTTACGACATTTTGGGCAATGGGGTTAATACTTGCTGTAATAGGCTTTCTATTAGAGGTGTGGATATAAATGAATCGATTAAAAAACTTCCCATATAAACGCGTGCTTGTCCTAGGTTTAGCTAAGAGCGGTACAGCAACGTGTAAAGTACTAAATGATAATCAAATTGAAGTTGTTGCAACGGATTTACAGGCCGATCCCAACAGCCCTGATTTATTAGAATTAAAAGATAGAGGAATTGAATTATATATTGGTAGCCACCCTGATCATTTATTAGAGACATGTGATTTAGTTGTAAAAAATCCAGGAATCCCTTATCATGTTCCATTCGTTCAGTCTATCTTGGAGCGAGATATTCCGATATGGACAGAAATTGAGTGTCTTTACTATCTGATCGAACAACCTGTTCTTGCCATTACAGGTTCAAACGGGAAGACAACGACGTCAACACTTGCTCATGATATCTTAATCAAAAGTAAACAAGATGCTCAGTTAGCTGGAAATATTGGTCAAGTAGCGATTGAAGTTGCTCAACATTTAGAGAAAGATCAATCGTTGGTACTTGAATTGTCTTCATTTCAGCTTATGGGAATTAACCAATTCAAACCTAAAGTAAGCATTCTTTTAAACTTATTCGAATCGCATTTAGATTATCATGGTGATTTTGATAACTATCGAGCTGCTAAAGCCGCTATTTTCAAAAATCAAACGACGAATGATTATTTAGTTTATAATGCTGATGATAAAAGAGTGAAGGCACTTGCAGAGAACGCTCTATCTAGAAAGATTCCATTCAGTCGCAAAGAGAAGCTTGAAAATGGTGTGTGGATGAATGATCATACCATTTTTTATAGAAGTGAGCCTATTATTGATAAAGATCAAATTCGTCTTGTCGGTGATCACAACTTAGAAAATGTATTAGCGAGTATTGCAGCTACATTGATGATGGGGGCGACAAAAGAAGGTATTCAGGCGTCTCTTACATCATTTAATGGTGTTACATATCGATTACAGTTTATAAGAGAACTCAATAATCGTCTCTTTTATAATGATTCTAAGGCAACAAATTCTTTTGCGACTTCAAAAGCTTTATCAGCATTTGATCAGCCGATTCGATTAATTGCAGGTGGTTTAGATCGTGGAAACGGATTTGACGAATTGATACCTTATTTAGACAACGTAGAAGGCATTTATTTATATGGTGAAACAAAAGATAAGCTAGCGAGTACTGCGCAAAAAGCTAATATTCAAACGATAAAGACGGGTGAAGACTTGGTTGAAATGACGCATAAAGCCTATAATGATTCGAATCAAGGAGATGTCATCTTGCTATCGCCAGCTTGTGCAAGTTGGGATCAGTTTAAAACATTTGAGGATCGAGGGGACATGTTTTCAAACGTTGTGCATACACTTTTATAAAGGTTACACATGAATGGAAGTGTATGCTGTGCGGACTTATAAATCATTTGATTGGTTTTTGTTTGTTATTATTAGTTTGCTTATTATAATTGGCATCCTAATGGTGTATAGTGCTTCTTCAGTTTGGGCTATACACCGATTTAATGATGGGTTTTATTTTGCTAAACGTCAGTTGTTATTTGCATCATTCGGCTTCATTTTAATGTACATACTCTCATTTATACCTTACCATGTGTACAAATCACTCGCGAGACCACTATTTTTAGTTAGCTTACTACTTGTTATAGCTGTCGTAATACCAGGTGTTGGTCTCGTGCGAGGTGGGGCAAGAAGTTGGATTGGAGTAGGTGCTTTTAGTATTCAACCTGCTGAATTTATCAAATTGAGTTTAATTATGTACTTGGCACGACTCATTACTAAAAGAAAGATTCAACTTGATCACTTTTTTAAGTCATTTTTGCCATTAGTTTTGTTGATTGTTATATGCTTTGGTTTAATAATGCTTCAACCCGATTTAGGAACAGGTATGGTTCTAGTTATGTCGTCTCTGATTTTACTTTTTATCGCTGGCGCTAAAGTGTCCTATTTTGTAGGGCTCATAACTCTTGGTGTCATCGGACTTATCTTACTAATTTTATCTGCTCCATACCGAATAAATCGAATTACAGCTTTTTTGAATCCTTGGGAAGATCCTTTAGGGAGTGGCTTTCAAATTATACAGTCTTTGTATGCCATAGGTCCCGGCGGATTATTCGGCGTTGGTTTTAATCAAAGTTTGCAAAAATATTTTTATTTACCTGAGCCGCATAATGATTTTATTTTTTCCATTGTTTCAGAAGAGTTTGGTTTTATAGGTGCAGCCTTTATTATCTGTCTATTCGTATTGTTGATTTATCGTTTAGTTCGAATTGCCTTTTTTGCTACAGACCCATTTGCATCATTAGTCGTCTCTGGGATCACTGCTATGATTGCGATACAAGTGATGATAAATATTAGCGTTGTCATCGGTTTAATTCCAGTCACTGGCATTACACTGCCTTTTTTGAGTTATGGAGGATCTTCACTGACACTACTCCTCGCATCTATGGGCATCGTTTTAAATATTAGTCGAGCTTAAAGAGTCTGAGATAAAAGTAAATAAGTCAATGTAATAGCCGGGCAAAAAATAGTATTTTTACTATTTTTTGCCCGGCTATTTGTTTACATATTTCAATGCATCCTGAAATGGACGAGTTTCTTGCGGGAAGAGCACGAGTGAGAAGATCCACTTTAGAAGCGAGTTTTGCTTCTAAAGTTAGCTGAGGCCACGTGAGCTAAAAGTTAAGTCTGTTTCAGATTGCGATGCCCTTTTGATCGAATGGATTGTGTTTTTAAGGTATTCATTTTTGCTTTGTCCCAGACTCTTTTTAGTTAATTCTTCAAATTCAACCGATAGACTCATGCAATTTACCATAATTTAAGAGATAATTATGCTATACTTTAGTTAACTCTATGAAACGTACATAAGAGCTAAATACTATAAATAAAAAAGGAAGAAACAATGATGAAAGAAGAGAAGGTTGTCTCGATTGAAGATCGAATCCCAAAATTAAAAGAAGCACGGCGAAAAAAGACTAATCGGCGTTTGATTTTTTATATCGTTCTTTTTTTCTTTTTAATTTCAATAGTTCTTTATTTACAATCTCCGTTGAGTTATATTGATGAAATCAATGTTTCCGGCTATGAATACATAAATCCCGACCGAATTGTAACAGAAAGTCATTTATCTGAAGAAGATAATATTTGGGCGATATCGACAGAGGAAGTAGAACACACGATTGCAAGTTTAGAGGAAGTGGATTCTGCACAGGTTAGTCGTCGATTTCCGAACCACATTGAAATTGAGATTGAAGAATTGGATAAGGTTGCTTATATGAATCGCGGTGAATTCTTTTACCCATTATTAGAAAATGGTACAACATTAGCTGCTATTCGACTTGTCGATTGGCGGGGAGATGCTCCTTTATTATATGATTTTCAGGAAAATCAATATTTAGATTTGTTGTTAGAAGAGCTTTCTTCACTATCACCCTCAGTGATGCGTCATATCTCTGAAATCCACTACAATGCAACGGAATCAAACCCATATATTTTAAAATTATTAATGAACGATGGTTTTGAAGTTGAGACAAGTATTCGTAACTTTAGTAACAATATGAGTAGTTATCCATCCATCACCGCTCAACTCGACCATGATGAGCAAGGTATTATAGAAATTGGTGAAGGTGGCGCTGTATTTAATCGATACACGGATGACTATGATCAAACAGAGGATGAAACAGAAAATGAAGATGAAGAGTAAGCGAGCGATATTATCACTAGTATTATTCACATTCGGCTTTTTAATTGCGGCTAGTTTTCAAAATACAAAAGCATTTGTGTTTGAACAAGAAGATGTTGATCCGGATTGGGAACGAACATTTTATTATACTCAACAATTGATTGATTTCGAAAAGCAGAATCAAGACCTTCAACAAGAAATTAATGAAGTAAGGGCAGATATTTTACAATTTGAGAATGAACTGGTTAGCTCCGAAGAAGAGATTAAAGATACTGTTCAGGAAAAAATTGATTTGCAAGCCTTAAACGGTGAACTTCCAATTGAAGGGCCGGGTATCTTTATTACATTAAAAGACCAAGAGTATGTACCTTCAGAAGAAAGCATTGATGATTATATTGTGCATGATCGTCATGTTCAATTGGTTATTAACGAATTATATAGTGCTGGAGCCGAAGCCATTGCAATTAATGGTCAACGTATTTATCACGATTCACATATTGTATGTACAGGCCCGGTTATTTCAGTTGATAATCAACAATACCCTGCACCATTTGAAATTGAGGCAATTGGTAATCCGAATACATTAAGGGAAAGTATGGAATTAGATCGAGGTGTAATCGATCAACTTGTCAATGAACAAATAGAAGTTGAAGTTGGAGCAAGAGAACAAATTAACATGAACTCAAAATTAAGATAGTGGTGAGTGATCAATGTCTATAAAAACACAATTAATTTTTGCTTTAGTCCTGTTTTCAATCGGTTTTTTGACTGTTATTTTTTTTCAGACATCTGATGAAGAGGACATTAGACAGACAAGAGATATGTGGGAGTTAAGGTCTGATTTGGAAGAACAGCAAGAATTGCAGCAAAGACTTCAATCAGAGTTGAATGAATTAAGACTTTCGTTTTTGGATTATGAATCAAATTCAACTCAAGATCAAATCGAAACATTAAATCAATCTGTACAACAACTTGAAAAAGAAGCTGGTTTAACACAGATTGAATCAGAAGGTATAAAAATTGAACTTAAGCCTAATTATTCAACTGAAGATCCCGAAAATGGTTTCCCGAACATAACACCTGAACTTTTGCATCGTTTAATTAATGAATTGAATGCATATGGTGCAAATGCGATTGCAATTGGTGAGGAAAGATTGATGAATTACACAGCCATTCGTGAAGTTGATGATCGAATCTATATGAATCAACGTCCATTACCTAATTTACCTGTTACGATTAAAGTAACTGGCGAGGATGTAGATCGTTTATATAATTATATGGAGGTAAGCCCATCTAAAGATGAGTTTGCTATGCATAATGTCACGTTAGATATTACTAAAGAAAATCATGTCACTTTGCCAGCATATGCTGAAGAAATCGACTTTGATTATATTTCTGTGAATGAAGAAGCTGATCTAGGAGAGAGTTAATATGTGGTTACCATTATTGTTTTTACTATTAGGAATAGGACTTGGTTTTTTAACAGATGTATCTGTTCCGGAGCATTTTGCTAGTTATCTATCGATTGCTATTTTAGCAGCACTCGATACGCTTATCGGTGGAATTAAAGGATACTTAAATAATGAATTTGATCCACATAATTTTTTAACGGGTTTTTTCTTTAATATAACGTTAGCTGTGATCATTACATTTATCGGGGATCAGTTGGGGGTAGACTTATATTTAGCTGCTGTTGTCGCTTTTGGTTTAAGATTATTTAATAATCTTTCCATCATTCGACATCATTTATTCAATTATTATCAAGAAAAACGTAAGAAAAGGATAAAAAATGCAGGAAATTAGTTATTTGATGTAGAATGGTGTAAATATTCACTTAAATGTAAATATAGTATTAATAGACACACAAATTAATGGTATACTAGGGTGAAGAAGTAGTTATTATAAAAATAGATTATGGATTGTTTAGGAGGTGCCTTCATTTTGAACAACAGTGAGCGATTAGTCAGTCTAGATATAGGTACATCAAAAATTAAGGTTGTAATTGGAGAAGTTCAAAAAGATTCTTTGAATATAATTGGTGTCGGAACAGCTAAATCAAATGGAATGAAAAAAGGTGCTATTGTAGATATTGATGAGACAGTACAATCAATTAAAGCAGCGGTAGAAGAAGCTGAGCGCATGGTTAATATGAGTATTGACCGCGTCATTGTCGGCATTAATGGTAATCATATTGATTTGCAGTCGTGTCAAGGAATCGTGGCTGTGGCAAGTGATGATCGAGAAATTGGTGATGAAGATGTTAAGCGTGTCATTGATGCAGCACAGGTCATTTCAATTCCACCAGAACGTGAGATTATTGATGTTATTCCCAAGCAATTTATTGTAGATGGATTAGATGAAATTACCGATCCAAGAGGAATGATTGGTGTCCGTCTAGAAATGGAAGGCACGATTATTACATGTGCAAGAACAATGTTACATAATATTTTGAAATGTGTTGAAGGTGCTGGTTTAGAGGTGATTGACATTTCCTTGCAACCTCTAGCATCAGGAGCTATCGCGTTATCGAGTGATGAAAAGGAATTAGGTGTCGCTTTAATTGACGTTGGTGGTGGTTCAACAACGGTTTCTGTCTTTGAAAACTCACATTTAGTTGCAACAAGTGTGATTCCATTAGGTGGAGATAATATAACAAAAGATATCGCCATTGGACTAAAAATTAGTACCGAGGAAGCTGAGAAAGTTAAAGTTGAGCATGGTCACTCTTATTATCCTGAAGCAATGGAAGAGGAGACGTTTGATGTGTCTGTTATTGGCAGTGATCAAGTGTATACATTTAACCAATTAGAATTAGCAGATATTATTGAAGCTCGTATGGAAGAAATTTATACATATGCAGCAAGAGAGATTAAAAAAATGGGGTATGGTGAATTACCAGGTGGCTTTGTGTTAACCGGTGGTTGCATGAGAACACCAGGTGCTTTAGAATTAGCACAAGAGATGTATTATGCAAATGTACGCGTGGCCATTCCAGATTACATTGGTGTAAGAGAACCACAATTCACATCTGGTGTGGGTATTTTGAAATTTGCGCACAAAAATGCAAAGATACAAGGCAAAGTATTAGGTGACTCTGTCACAGAATCAGCGCCAAAAACAGAAAAGATGGTTAAAAAATCGGACAAATTAAAACCTAAAAAAGAGAAAAAAGCAGCGCCTAAACAAAAGAAAGAATCGAGTGTAGCGAATTTGTTTAAGTATTTCTTTGATTAATTAAAAATGAGTATTGATCATTGAATGGATGCTTTCGTTATTATTGTTAAGTATAGGAGGAAGTTACATGTTAGAGTTTGATACAGAATTAGATGAATTAGCAACGATTAAAGTCATCGGTGTCGGTGGTGGCGGAAATAATGCTGTAAACCGAATGATTGAACATGGCGTTCAAGGAGTAGAATTTATAGCTGTCAATACAGATGCACAAGCTTTGAATTTATCAAAGGCAGAAGTGAAGATTCAATTAGGTACGAAATTAACGCGAGGACTTGGAGCTGGTGCGAATCCCGAAGTTGGTCGCAAAGCTGCTGAAGAAAGTAAAGAGCAATTAGAAGAAGCACTAGAAGGTGCTGATATGATTTTCGTGACAGCCGGTATGGGTGGGGGAACAGGTACTGGTGCCGCACCTGTTATTGCTCAAGTTGCAAAAGAAATTGGCGCACTAACTGTGGGTGTTGTGACGAGACCCTTTATGTTTGAAGGGCGTAAACGTTCAACTCAGGCAGTTAATGGTATTGACGGCTTAAAAGAAAACGTTGATACGTTGATTGTCATTCCGAATGATCGCTTGCTTGAAATCATTGATAAAAACACACCGATGTTAGAAGCGTTTAGAGAAGCAGATAATGTCTTACGTCAAGGTGTTCAAGGTATCTCTGACTTAATTGCTACACCTGGTTTAATTAACGTTGACTTTGCCGATGTTAAAACAATAATGGTAGATAAAGGATCAGCTTTAATGGGAATTGGTGTTGCTTCTGGCGAGAATCGAGCAACAGAGGCCGCTAAAAAAGCGATATCGTCCCCGCTCCTTGAAACATCGATCGATGGTGCTCGTGGTGTTCTCATGAATATCACAGGCGGTGCCAATTTAAGTTTATTCGAAGTGCAAGAGGCAGCAGATATTGTTACCTCAGCAGCGGATCAGGAAGTTAACGTAATTTTCGGTTCTGTTATTAATGAAGAATTAAAAGAGGAGATTGTCGTCACCGTTATTGCGACTGGATTTGATGAATCTGCTCCAAATCAGCCCGAAAGAAAACGACCAAGCACCATTAATCAGCAGGCGGCTACGAAAGAGACACCTCTAAATGACGCATCTCAAGAGCCAGCAAGCGAGCCTGGTTATCGTCAAGAAGAGGACACTTTAGATATTCCAACATTCTTAAGAAATCGAAACAGAAGAAGGTAAATAAAAAAAGAGTCTAATACAAAAGTAAATAAGTCAATATAATAGCCGGACTAAGATAGTACTTTAACTATTTTAGTCCGGCTATTTTTTATATATCTGATAGCAATTTGGAATGGATGCGCCCCTTGCAGAAAACGATGGGAAAGTTATTGCCTTTTAATCATGGTCTATATGACGTGTGATGGGTGGTTCACTTGCCATGGGCACGATTTCAGCTAACTGAGGCAAGAAAAGGCGCTTCTCACACCGAATTTTCATTTCGTACTTTTTTCACAGCGTATCATCACACGTTAACCTAAATAGAACACATGCCGTTATATTGTGGTAAAGTATTCTCAACAATTCCACGTAAGACCCCTCTTCTTCTTAATTAGATTTTGTTGATTTAAACAAACCCTAACCAAAAGATGATCACACACATTTAATCAATGTGTGTTGACTACGAGACGCCCTCGGCAAGCGTGTGGTCGGACACATACCTCTTTACAACAAACCACTAAGTGGAATCAAAATGTTTAAATTTCTGATTGAATAGCATGGGACTGTTTCAGATTGCGATGATCTTTTGATCGAATCGTATGTGTTTTAAGATTATCACTTTTGTTTTGTCCCAGACACTTTATTTTAGACATTTTTACAATGAATCCAACAAAATTATTGTGTGATACTAGCAGACTCTGACAGACTTTTTTCCTCCTTTAACTTAAACTTAAGTTAATTCAATTCAATATTGAAATGAGGCCTTTAAATCTTGAAACTCTATCTTGATCTCATTTGGCTATTAAATTTTTTATTTGATTTTATGATCTTGCAACTTACGGCTCATTTCGCAAGGCACCATGTGTCTAGAATTCGTTTAATAATAGGTTCTTTTTTTGCATCATTGCTCGTTTTTGTTGTGATCTATTATCCAGACGCATTCCTTTTAACCCCAGTAGGTAAACTCATCTATTCAATAATTATTCTTATGGTGACATTTTTAAAAACATCATTTAAACAACTGATTAAATTATGGGGGCTCTTTTA
Source organism: Pelagirhabdus alkalitolerans (assembly GCF_900096905.1). Taxonomy (GTDB): domain Bacteria; phylum Bacillota; class Bacilli; order Bacillales; family Amphibacillaceae; genus Pelagirhabdus; species Pelagirhabdus alkalitolerans. Next base: position 78,975 of record NZ_FMYI01000002.1, read on the forward strand.
CTTTATTACATTCTCACTTGGAGGTGTGTTGATAAGTTTACATTTTTTCTTTGACTATTCCTTTACGATGGAGAATGCAACACTTGTGACAGATTCAACTGGATACGGAACACCTATTAGCTGGTTATTTGTTATAACGTTGTTTCCTGTGACTTGGATGTACACTAAACGTGTCATTGATGATCGTTCCTTAAAAGATCTTGATTTAAACCAATGTATCATGTGTCAAATTGAATTTAATAATCAATGCGTTACAACGGAAGGCTTTGTTGATACGGCAAATCATTTAGTTGATCCAATTAGTAAAACACCAGTAGCGATTATTGACCTATTTATCATTGAACAGCTCTTTACAGAACAAGAACAGGCAGTCTTAAAAACGATTCAAGATAATTTTAACGTTGATCAATTGCCAGAGGAGCTAAAAAACAAATTTCATCTCATTCCGTTTAAAGGATTAAAAGAAAAACACGGATTAATATTGGCTTTTAAACCCGATCGATTCATCATGAATACAGACAATGGTGCCATTGGACTTCAAAAAGTTTTTATTGGATTACAATTTACAACATTTACGAGTAAAAACCATTATCATTGTTTAGTTAGTCCTGTGATGCTCAACCAGATGTGTCTTGTTTCATAACTAATGTGCTAAAGGAGATTCATAATGATTATGTGGACAAAATTTAGAAATTGGCTTCAAAAATTTATGATTAAGTTAGGTTTTAAACCTAAAGGCATTTATTACATAGGTGGAAATGAGGCGCTACCACCTCCGCTGTCAAAAGAAGAAGAATACCAATTGCTCATCAAATTACCTGAAGGAAATCAAGCAGCTAAAGCAATGCTAATCGAACGTAACTTGAGGCTAGTTGTTTATATCGCTAAGAAGTTCGAGAATACAAAAATAAATATTGAAGATCTGATCAGTATTGGAACCATTGGTTTAATTAAGGCTGTTAATACATTTAATTTAGAAAAAAAGATAAAGTTGGCAACTTATGCTTCCAGGTGTATAGAGAATGAAATTTTGATGTATTTAAGAAAAACAAATAAACTAAAATCGGAAGTTTCATTTGATGAGCCGTTGAATGTTGATTGGGACGGAAATGAACTATTATTATCTGATATATTAGGAACAGAACATGATATTATTGAAAAGGACATTGAAAAAACGGTTGACAAAACGTTACTAAAAAAAGCGTTAAATGAGTTAAATGAACGCGAAAAACAAATAATGGAATTGAGGTTTGGGTTAGTCGGACAAGCTGAAATGACACAGAAAGATGTAGCCGAACTTCTTGGTATATCTCAATCCTATATTTCAAGATTGGAAAAGAAGATTATAAGGCGATTACAGAAAAGCTTTCAAAAAATGGTTTAATAAGTCAAGGTAATTATTACCGGGATTAATTCATTTGCCAATGGTGATACTGACTGTGAATGGACAACACAGGAGGGTCATACATGGTCAGGCAAAAAGTCGAAATATGTGGTGTTGATACATCTAAACTTCCCGTTTTAAAAAATGATGAAATGAAAAAACTTTTTATGGCACTTCAATCAGGTGACTTAACTGCACGTGAAACACTTGTTAATGGGAATTTGAGGTTGGTGTTAAGTATTATTCAACGTTTTTCTAATCGTGGTGAATACGGAGATGATTTATTTCAAGTCGGATGTATTGGTTTAATGAAATCAATTGATAATTTCGACTTAAGTCAAAATGTACGTTTTTCAACTTATGCTGTCCCTATGATTATCGGTGAAATTAGACGCTACTTACGTGATAATAATCCAATTCGTGTTTCCAGGTCTTTAAGAGATATTGCATATAAAGCGTTAAAAGCTAAAGAAAAAATGGTAAACAAGACATTAAGAGAACCGACATCACAAGAACTTGCTGATGAGTTGGGTTTATCAAATGCTGAAGTCATTTTCGCACTCGATGCTATACAAGATCCTGTTTCCTTATTTGAACCGATCTACAATGACGGAGGCGAAACGATTTGTATTATGGATCAAATCAGCGATAAAACAGAAAAAGAAGATGATTGGTTGGATCACTTATCCATTAAAAATGGAATGAAAGAATTGAAACCGCGTGAGAAGTTAATTATAAATAAGCGATTCTTTCAAGGTTTGACACAAATGGAAGTAGCAGAAGAAATAGGGATTTCACAAGCGCAAGTTTCGCGGCTTGAAAAGTCGGCCATTGCAGAAATCAAAACAGATATGTTTCAAGATAAATTGAACTAATACGAATGATCCGCTAGTGTTTTGCTAGTGGATCATTCGCTTTTTTGTTTTATATATAAAGTTATCGTTTTCTACTGTTTGACATATTTATAAACAAAGGAGATGAACGAGATGATGTATTCCGAATTACAAACAAAAGAAGTTGTCTCAGTTGGGACAGGTGAACGATTTGGTTACATAAAAGATTTGGAAATCGATATTAAAAAAGGGCAAATTACTCAACTCATTATCTGGAAACGTTCTTGGTTTCAAAAGTATGATGAGGTATTGATTGCGTGGACAGATATTGTACAATTAGGTGAAGATGTCATATTGGTAAAGTAAAAGAGAAAAAGCTCAAAAAATGTGATAAAATATGATCAAAAAGGAAGGTCTTATGGAACCATTCAAAAGAGAGCACTCGAGTTATTTAACAATAAAACCAATACACGAATCTACACCATTGATAGCAGGTATCACAACACGTTTAAATGGTTTTAGTAAGTCGCCGTACGATCAATTTAATATGGGCTTGCATGTTGGGGATGAAAAACAAGACGTTTTAGCTAATCGTGAGAAATTAGCAGATTACTTAGAGTTTCCTATGAAGAATTGGGTTATATCGGAACAAGTCCATTCAAACAACGTAAAGATTGTGACAGATGTTGATAAAGAGGCAGGAGTTTATGATATAGACTCCGCTATTAAAGGAGTCGATGGATTATTAACACATCAAAGCGGTATATTACTTGCTGGCTTTTTTGCTGATTGCGTTCCCTTGTATTTCCACGATCCAGTAACGGGTTGGATCGGACTTGCTCATGCAGGATGGAAAGGGACAGTGTCTAATATAGGTGGCTCCATGATTCGAAAAATGTCGGAAGAAGGAGTAAATCCCATAAATATTAATGCTGTCATAGGTCCTTCGATCTCTAAACAACGTTATGAAGTCAATGAGTATGTCTATCGAAATATTCCTCAAAAATATCATGAGGATTGTTTAACATTTCATAAAAAAGATCATGCTCTACTTGATTTAAAAGCTCTAAATGAACGGCTACTCATAGACATGGGTATTTCCGAAAATAATATTTATAAAAGTCAAGTTTGTACGTATGAAGCAGATGATTTATACTCACACCGTCGAGATCAACAACATACCGGAAGAATGCTAGGGTTTATAGGGCGCTATTAATAAGGAGGTAACAAATGTCTGTCTTAGATAACTTAAATGAAATTGAATCCAACATAAACGAAGCATGCAAGCGATCTAGTCGAAATCGTTCTGAAATCACACTGATAGCTGTCACAAAATATGTTACAATAGAGCAGACTGAAGAAGTTTTTCATTCAGGATTATATCATTTAGCCGAAAACCGTGTGGAAGGATTTCAAAAGAAACATGAAGCACTCACTTCTGATGCGATAAATTGGCATTATGTAGGAGAACTTCAATCGAGAAAAGTAAAGAAGATTATAGATGATGTAGACTATTTTCATGCGCTCGATCGTGCGTCTGTTGCTAAAGAAATTAACAAAAGAGCATCACAACCTATTAACTGCTTTGTTCAAGTGAACGTAAGTGGAGAAGAATCAAAAAGTGGACAAACTCCAGAAGATACAATTCCATTTATAAAAAGTCTGGAACACTATCCGAACGTTAAAATCGTGGGTTTAATGACGATGGCCCCTTATACAAATGATCAAAGCGTATTGCGGCAAACGTTTAAGGATTTAAGAAAATTAAGAGATGATGTGAAGGCACTTGATTTATCCCATGCACCTTGTGATTTTTTATCAATGGGGATGAGTAATGATTACACAATTGCTATTGAAGAAGGTGCAACGCATATTCGAATTGGTTCTGAGCTTGTCAAACCAGAAAGGTAAGGTGAAAAAAGATGAGCCTAAAAAACAAATTTCGTACGTTGTTTTCAGTAGAAGATGAAGAATATTATGAAGAGGCACCCTCAGATGATGTACATGAAACAGAAGAAGAGTTGGCGGCTACCGGACAACGCTCATCAAAGAAAAACAATAAAAATGTTGTCAGTTTGAAGTCTGTACAAGCCCAAGCCAAAGTGGTGTTATCAGAACCTAGGTCTTATGATGAAACACAAGAAATTGCGGATCACATCGTAAGCAGAAGATCAGTGGTTATCAACTTGCAACGCGTTGATTATGAACAAGCAAAAAGAATTGTTGATTTCTTAAGTGGAACGGTCTACGCTGTTTCTGGTGAAATTCAAAAATTAGGACCGCATACATTTTTATGTACACCAGATAACGTTGAAATATCAGGAAATATTACACAAATGGTAGAAGAGGAAGATTATTAAAAGGTGGTAAGTAGATGGGATCGATTCAAAGTTTAGCACTTACGTTGGTAGAGTTATACCAATTTGCTATTGTAGGATATATATTAATGTCATGGTTTCCGGGGGCGCGAGATTCATCAATCGGTTTATTTTTATCTAGAATAGTCGAGCCATATTTAGAACCGTTTAGAAGTATTATTCCCCCATTAGGGATGATCGATATTTCTGGTATTGTTGCGCTTATTACGTTACGATTTGCTAGAAATGGTTTGATCGTATTATTTAACATGTTGTAGTTGAGTGGGTGGATGCTATGGAAATATACCAACACTTTAGACGAGAAGAGCAGCCGTTTATTGATCAAATTCTCAACTGGAAAGATCAAGTAGAAGAACAATATGTGACACGTTTTACAGATTTTTTGGATCCGAGAGAACAACATATTTTTAAAAGTATTATAGGGAACGATGAGTCATTCGTTCTAAGCTTTTCGGGTGGTGTTGAAGAATCTGAGCGAAAACAAGCGATGCTCGCTCCATTCTATGTCAATGCATCAGAAGAGACATTTCCAATGACGGTTATGCAAGCGACGTTTGCTACTAAATTTATTACGATTGAACATCGAGATGTATTAGGTTCTGTTTTATCGCTAGGATTGACACGTAAAAAAATTGGAGATATTGTCGTTGATCAAAATGATGGTGTCATCCAACTTGTTGTTTCTGAAGATGTCGGTGATTTTATCTTGATGCAGTTGACTTCAATTAAAAAAGCAACGGTTCGATTTAAAGAAGTTGAACCTCATGAGTACTATCCTTTGCAAAATGAGTGGAAATCTCATGAGACCACCGTCAGTTCAATGCGACTGGACGTGTTAGTTAAGCATTTTTATTCATTATCGCGCAACCAAGCGTTAGATGTTATAAAAAAAGGTCGCGTGAAAGTGAATTTCAAACAAGTGGAAGACCCTGCTTTTATCGTTGCGCAAGGTGATTTGCTTAGTTTCAGGGGGAAAGGGCGAAGTCAATTAGATACCATTTTAAAAGAAACGAAAAAAAAGAAATGGCGTATTCGTTATCGGATATTGTTAAAATAATTAAAGAAAATAAAGGATTATTTATGCAATTTGTCGAATGAGTAGCATTGTAAAGATTAGATTATTAGATTAGGAGGTGGCCGTTGTGCCATTGACACCATTAGATATTCATAATAAAGAATTTACTCGAGGACTAAGAGGTTATGATCAAGATGAAGTAAATGAATTCCTTGATCAGGTTATTAAAGATTATGAAATTGTGATTCGTGAAAAGAAAGAATTAAAACGTGAAGTTGAAGAATTACAAGAAAGATTAAGTCACTTTTCTAATATTGAAGAAACATTAAATAAATCGATTCTAGTTGCACAACAAACTGCTGAAGAAGTGAAAGGGAATGCGACAAAAGAATCGAAGTTGATTGTAAGAGAAGCTGAGAAAAACGCTGATCGAATTATCAATGAAGCATTGGAAAAATCACGTCGAATCGAGATTGAAGTAGAAGAATTGAAAAAACAAGGTAAAGTATTTAGAACACGTTTGAAGATGTTAGTTGAAGCTCAACTTGAAATGATCGAAAATGGTGATTGGGATCAACTATTGAATGTTCAATTTGGTGATGAACAAGAAGACACAGACGAAGAACAATAACCTTTCAATCGAGACTTGACGTCGATGTATTTATTACATATAATTCTATAGACAGGATTGAAAGTAAATAATTAAAAGCAATGCGAGGAAGAGTAAGTTTATTCTATTTATAAAGCGAGCTAGGAAATGGTGTGAGCCTAGTTAAATGAATAAGCTGAAGATCATCCTCAAGCTTCCTATATGAACGTAAGAGTAATTTAGGACGTCTACGGTCACGTTACGACTATGAAGAGTGAGTCACAACTTGTGACTAACTAGGGTGGTAACGCGAGGCTCTCGTCCCTTTTTATAGGGATGAGAGTTTTTTTGTTTTTAAACAATTTAAATGTATAGATCTAATGTACGATTATAAAAGAGGAGGCAAAATGATGGATTATAAAGACACACTGCACATGCCGAAGACAGATTTCCCAATGCGAGGTAATTTACCGAACAAAGAGCCTCAAATGCAACAGGATTGGGACGAACAACAACTTTATCAGAAGGTACAGGAACGTACAAAATCTCGAAAACGTTTCGTCTTACATGATGGCCCTCCGTATGCCAATGGCGACCTTCACATGGGGCATGCATTAAATAAGATTTTAAAGGATTTTATTGTTAAATATAAATCGATGTCTGGATTTAATGCGCCATATGTACCTGGTTGGGATACGCATGGTTTACCTATTGAGCAAGCTTTAGCTAAAAAGAAAGTCAATCGTAAAAAAATGTCTACAGCTGAGTTTCGTCAAAAATGTGCGGATTATGCCATGAAACAGCTTGATAACCAACGTACACAATTTAAACAGCTCGGAGTCCGTGGCGATTGGGAAAATCCTTATGTCACGTTAGACAAAGATTATGAAGCGGCACAAATTGAAGTGTTTGGTGAAATGGCTAAAAAAGGTTATATCTATAAAGGGTTAAAACCTGTTTATTGGTCACCGTCTTCTGAATCTGCACTAGCAGAAGCGGAAATTGAATATCAAGATAAGCGTTCACCTTCTATTTATGTTGGTTTTGATGTGAAAGATGGAAAAGGGTTACTAAATGGAGATGAAAAATTCTTAATTTGGACAACAACACCTTGGACCATTCCAGCTAATCTTGCAATTGCTTTACATGCTGATTTAGATTATATCGTCGTCGAGGCGAATAATCAGAAAGTGATTATTGCAAAAGAGCTGCTTGATGATGTTAAAGAAGCGCTAGAATGGGAAGACTATAACATTGTCAAAACATTTAAAGGGCACGAAGCAGAAAATCTTGTAGCACAGCATCCATTATATGATCGTGAATCGCTTGTGATTTTAGGTGATCATGTCACAATTGATGGTGGAACGGGACTTGTTCATACAGCACCTGGTCATGGTGAAGATGACTTTGTCGTTGGTAAACAGTATGGTTTAGATGTGCTATGTCCTGTTGATGAAAAAGGGGTCTTTACAGACGAAGCACCTGGATTTGAAGGTGTATTTTATGATAAAGCAAATAAAGAGATTACAGAGGCTTTAGAAGAAAGTGGAGCACTGTTAAAACTCGAGTTTATTACACACGCTTATCCTCATGATTGGCGCACGAAAAAGCCTGTTATTTATCGAGCGACGAATCAGTGGTTTGCATCGATTAAAGCGTTCAAAGAAGATATTTTATCAGAAATAAACCGTATAAAATGGCAACCCAAATGGGGCGAAACGCGTCTTTATAATATGGTTCGTGACAGAGAAGATTGGTGTATTTCGCGTCAACGTATATGGGGTGTACCTATCCCTGTATTCTATGGTGAAGATCGGACACCAATTATTACCGATGAGACGATCTCACACGTTGCTAAACTATTCCGTCAACACGGATCGAACATTTGGTTTGAATGGGAAACGAAAGACTTATTACCAGAAGGTTTTACATCTGACCACAGTCCGAATAATGAGTTCACAAAAGAAATGGACATTATGGATGTTTGGTTTGACTCAGGGTCATCACATCAAGCGGTTTTAGAAGAGCGAGAAGACCTTCATCGACCGGCTGATTTATATTTAGAAGGATCTGACCAGTACCGCGGTTGGTTTAACTCTTCAATTTCGACTGGCGTAGCTGTAACAGGTCAATCACCTTATGAAATGATTTTAAGTCACGGTTTTACATTGGATGGACAAGGAAGAAAAATGAGTAAATCCGTCGGAAATGTTGTTGTACCATCTAAAATTATGAAACAATATGGTGCCGATATTTTACGTCTTTGGGTCGCTTCTGTGGATTATCAGGCAGATGTAAGAGTGTCTGATGAAATTATTAAGCAAATTGCCGAAGGTTATCGTAAGATTCGAAATACGTTCCGATTCCTACTAGGTAATCTAGCTGATTTTGATCCAGCTCATGATCAAGTGAAAGATCAAGATCTACATGAAATTGATCGCTATATGGTTGTTAAATTACAACAAGTGGTTAAACAAGTATTAAATGCATATGATGAGTATGACTTTTCTACGGTTTATAGTACGATCCATCAATTCGCTTCTAAAGAGCTCAGTGCATTTTATTTAGATTATGCGAAAGATATTTTATATATTGAGAATAAGGACAATCAACGCCGCCGTTCTATTCAAACGGTGTATTATGAAGCGATTCAAACGCTCGTTCAATTGTTAACGCCAATATTAACGCATACAGCAGAGGAAGTATGGCAACACATTCCGAATGTAGAGGCAGAGTTTGTTCAATTAACAGATATGCCAGAGCCTAGAGATATTGAAGGACAAGATGAATTGATTGAAAAATGGGATCAATTTGTTGTCATCCGTGATGATATTTTGAAAGCATTAGAAGAAGCAAGAGCTGAAAAAGTGATCGGTAAATCGTTAGAAGCAAAACTGACGATTGCACCGTTAACGACTGAAGCGAAGCAATTATTAAACGAGGTCGATTCTTTAGATCAACTCTTTATTGTATCGCGTGTTGATGTCGTTGATCATTTAGAAGGTCATAAAGCGTATGAACATGTAAGTGTGGCAGTTGAGAAATATGATGAAGAAAAGTGCGAACGTTGCTGGGTAGCTTCTGAAACGGTTGGAGAAGATGATCATCATCCAACGCTATGTAAACGTTGTGCGTCAATCCTATCTAATTAAGGTTGATTCAAAACATTCAGGTGATATGCTCACCTGAATGTTTTCATTTTAGTTAAGATAAGGATTGTTAAGTTTTTCTACTTATGTTGGGTGTGGTAAAATGCTTACGTATGATGTTTTGAAATGGAGGAATGAGGGTGTATTATTATTTATTAGCTATCATCATCATTGCGCTTGACCAAATGACGAAGCGATGGGTTGTTGTCAATATGGAATTGCGTGAAAGTATTCCAGTAATCGAGGATATTTTTTACATTACGTCACATCGAAATCCCGGTGCAGCGTGGGGGATTTTACAAGATCAGATGTATTTCTTTTATATTGTCACGATTATTGTGATCGGTGTTATTGTGTATTATATGACAAAATATGCGAAAGAAAATATGTGGATTGGTATAGGTCTAGGGCTTGTCTTAGGTGGTGCAATTGGTAATTTTATTGATCGATTAATCTATCAAGAAGTGGTTGATTTTCTAAATGTTTATATAGGTACATACAATTATCCAATATTTAATGTTGCGGATTCAGCACTCGTTGTAGGTGTCATCATTTTAGCCATATTAACGATTAAAGATGAATTTATAAAAGGATGAATAAAATGAATGAAAAAAATCAACTAGTCATTAACGCTTCACATCATAATAAAAGAATTGATAAAGTCATGAGTGAAGAACTGAATGACGTATCACGAGCACAAATTCAAAATTGGATTAAATCGGATCATTTATTGATCAACCAGCACTCGGTTAAAGCGAATTACAAATGTCAGTCTGGTGATATCGTAGAATGGGAAGTTCCTGAAGTGACCCCACTAGAAGCTAAAGCAGAATCAATGGATTTAGAGATTGTCTATGAAGATGAAGATTTACTCGTTGTAAACAAGCCAAAGGGTATGGTCGTTCATCCTTCAGCTGGGCATCCGGCAGGTACGCTTGTTAATGGTTTGCTTCACCATTGTCAAGATTTATCAGGGATTAATGGTGTGATTCGACCAGGCATTGTCCACCGTATTGACAGAGATACAAGTGGTTTATTAATGGTTGCAAAAAATGATCAAGCGCATCAATCATTGGCTGAGCAATTGCAAAATAAAACAGTTAAACGTTCCTATATTGCTTTAGTACATGGTCAAATTGAACATGAATATGGAACGATCGATGCACCAATTGGAAGGGATCCAAAAGATCGTCAGCGTATGGCGGTTATATCGGATGGTAAAGAAGCGCGTACACATTTTGAAGTGTTAGAACGGATTAAAGACGAATATACACTAGTGAATTGTGTGTTAGAGACGGGAAGAACCCATCAGATTAGAGTGCACATGAAATATATTGGATTCCCACTTGTTGGTGATCCAAAATATTCAATTCGAAAAACCCTGGATATGAATGGTCAAGCTTTGCATGCGAAGACGATTGGATTTTATCATCCGCGAACGAAAGAATGGCTAGAATTTGAAGCAGAGCCGCCGGTGATTTTTACAGAAACAATCGAAAAAATTAAATTATAGGTTGACTTTATGTCAATTGTTTGGAATAATAAGTAGTAATTAAATAGCCTTTTAAAACAGTCCCGTGAGACTGAAAAGGAACGCTTATGTTTTAGTGGAGATACGTCTATCTAAATCCCTTTTCTTGTGTTGACGGAGAAAAGGGATTTTTTAATGCGTTTAAAAGGTTAGGTTAACTTAAGTAAAGGTGTGAGTCGAAAGAGATGTAAAAAAGGGGGGACACATCAATGAAACAAAAAGCTGTCATTTTAGATCAAGCTGCCATCAATCGAGCCCTAACGCGTATTGCTCATGAAATTTTAGAGCGACATAAAGGGGTTAGTGATCTTGTTCTCATTGGCATTAAGACAAGAGGCAAGCCGTTAGCTGAGCGCTTGCAACAAAAATTAAAATCAATTGAAGGTGTCGAAGTACCAATTGGTGAAATTGATATTACACTGTATCGTGATGATTTGACACATGTATCTGACCATAAAGAAGCGACTGTCAGCCAAACAGACCTTCAAACAGATATTAATGGGAAGAAAATCATTCTAGTTGATGATGTCCTATATACAGGTCGAACAGTTCGAGCGGGTATGGATGCTTTGATTGACTATGGACGCCCTGCACAAATTCAATTGGCTGTACTCGTTGACCGCGGTCACAAAGAATTACCAATTAAAGCAGATTATATTGGAAAAAACATCCCAACCTCACAAGATGAAGTAATTGTTGTCACACTTGATGAAACGGATGGAGACGATTTAGTCAGCATTTATGAAACTTAATAACGAACAATAGTAAACCTTTAAAACAAGTCCCGTGAGGCTTGCAAGGTTGTACAGGGATACGTGTGTATGATGGACACGTCTACCTCTTTGCAACGTTGCAAAGAGGTTTTTTTAATGCCAAAAATAAAAAGAGGCGAAAAATGAGGAGGAATTGAGATGGAAAGATTAGATATGGTGATGGACATTCGAGATGTCCCAAAAAAATCAAAATGGTTCATGTTAAGTTTACAGCACTTATTTGCAATGTTTGGTGCAACCGTTTTAGTACCATTTTTAACTGGATTACCACCTGCAGTTGCACTTATTTCAAGTGGTTCAGGAACGATTGCATATTTACTTGTGACAAAGGGTCAAATTCCGGCTTATCTTGGATCAAGTTTTGCATTTATTGCCCCTATTCAAACAGCCATTGCAGATGGTGGAGTACCAGCTGCCATGATGGGGAGTTTTATGGCAGGCTTAGCATATGGATTGATCGCGTTGTTAATTGGTAGTTTCGGATTAGATTGGGTTATGAAAGTTTTACCACCAATTGTTGTTGGTCCAGTTATCATTGTCATCGGACTCGGTCTTGCTCCTACAGCGATTGATATGGCGATGAATGTTGATGGTGCCTACAGCGGTTCTCACTTTTCTGTGGCTATTTTAACGTTATTTGTCACGATTATTGGATCATTATTCTTCAAAGGATTTTTCGGACTTATTCCGATCCTAATTGGTATCGTCATTGGATATATTTACGCTCTTTATCTAGGAATTGTCGATACAGCAGGTATTGATGCGAGTTGGCAAGCTATTACTCAAAGTGGTTCGGTTGGTGAATTTTTCACTGCAATCTTCGTCATGCCAGACTTTGTCATTCCATTTGTTCATTACTCACCGACTGAAGTATTCACTTGGAATTTAGCAGCCATTATGGTGCCTGTTGCCATTGTGACCGTGGCAGAACATATTGGCGATCAGATGGTTCTATCAAAAGTTGTCGGCCGTAACTTCATTAAAAAACCAGGCTTACATCGTTCAATTTTAGGTGACGGTGTGGCGACATTAATTGCATCATTTTTAGGAGGACCACCCAATACAACGTATGGAGAAAATATTGGTGTACTAGCCATCACAAGAGTTTTTAGTGTGTTTGTAATTGGAGGCGCTGGTTTACTTGCGATTACGTTTGGATTTATCGGTATCATTTCAGAATTAATCACATCTATACCAACCCCTGTTATGGGAGGCGTATCGATCTTATTATTTGGTATTATCGCATCAAGTGGTATGAGAATGCTTGTCGATAACCAAGTTGACTTAGGAAATAATCGAAATTTAATCATTGCATCTGTCATATTAGTTATTGGGATTGGAGAGGCACTTATTCGATTTTCAGTTTCAGGTGTTGAATTTGAAATATCAGGGATGGCTTTAGCAGCGATTATCGGTGTTATATTAAACCTTGTGTTACCTGGCAAAGAATCTGGTTATGGAAATGGGAAGATGTTCGAATCAGAAGAAGTCTAGGGAGTCATAAGTTTATGAGACTAGCTTTTTAAGCTAGTCTTTTTATAAAAAATGTGAGGTGATTAATGTGGAAAATTTTGTGTCTATGAAATCTTTATCTAAGTCAGAGCTTTTACATTTAATCAAACGATCGGATGAAGTTGCTAATGGAACGAGTCAACAACAGAATCAAACGAAGCCATTGTTTGTTGCTAATTTATTTTTTGAACCGAGTACACGAACGAAAATGAGTTTTGAGGTCGCAGAAAAAAATTTAGGCATGCATGTCCTAGACTTTCATGCTGAAACCTCAAGTACTTTAAAAGGTGAATCAGTTTATGATACGGCTAAAACGTTTGAATCCATTGGTGCGGATGCATTAGTGATTCGTCACCCTGAAAAAGGTCAAGTTTCTCATATTGCCGAATCGATTAATATTCCAGTTATTAACGCTGGTGATGGTGCGGGTGAACATCCGACTCAATCATTACTAGATTTATATACGATGTATCAAGAGTTTGGGTCTTTTAACGATCTAGATGTACTGATTGTTGGCGACATTGCTCATAGTCGCGTAGCTAAATCAAATGCATATGCTTTACAAACTTTAGGAGCTAATGTTTATCTATCTTCTAAAGCAGATTGGCAAGATGAAACATTAGATTTTCCATATATAGATTTAGATGAAGGAATAAAACAGTGTGACGTCGCAATGTTTTTAAGAATTCAACTTGAGCGACACGAGAAAAAAGAATCGATTGAATCAACAGATTATTTGAAAAGATATGGATTAACAGTTGAACGTGAAAGAAAAATGAGAAAGCATGCCATTATAATGCACCCTGCACCTGTAAATCGTGATGTAGAGATTGCAAGTGAATTAGTTGAATGCAAGCGCTCAAGAATCTTCAAGCAAATGGAAAATGGCGTCTATACACGCATGGCTGTTTTAGAAGCGTGTTTAAAAAAGGAGGAACCCAGTTATGGCACTCATTATCACACGGTGTTTACACCAGCTAGAGCATCAATCAGCTAAAGAAGTCGATCTAAAAATAGAGAACGGTAAGATCGTTCAAATTCAGGATCATATAACACCAGATCCAAAAGATGAAGTAGTTGATGGTAAGGGCTATCATCTCGCACCAGGATTTGTCGATGTCCATGTTCATTTACGTGAGCCAGGTGGCGAGCATAAAGAAACGATTAAGACAGGTACAAAAGCAGCGGCAAGAGGTGGCTATACAACGATTGCAGCCATGCCAAATACCAATCCTGTACCAGATAATAATCAGACGATTAACCAAATACGTGAAAAAATCAAGCGAGATGCAAGCATTGATGTGTTACTGTACGGATCGATTACGAAAGAGCTAGACGGTGAACGACTTGTCGATTTTGACAAGATTGATCCGGATCACATTATGGCATTCACAGATGATGGCAAAGGGATTCAAACGTCACAAAAAATGCTAGATGCGATGAAAAAAGCGAAAAAGATGAATAAAGCGATTGTGGCGCATTGCGAAGATAATACGTTAATTAATAATGGTTGTGTGCACCAAGGTTCTGTAAGTGAACGATTAGGTGTAAATGGAATCCCATCTATTTGTGAATCAACCCAGATCGCAAGGGATGTGCTGTTAGCAGAAGCAACGAATTGTCATTATCATGTTTGTCATGTCAGCACAAAAGAATCGGTTCGAGTCATTAGAGATGCCAAGAAAGCAGGCATACATGTGACAGCCGAAGTCAGTCCACACCACCTTTTATTAAATGAAGATGACATTAAGGAGAAAGACACGGATTTCAAGATGAATCCACCACTTCGAAGTAAACAAGACCAAGAAGCACTTTTAAAAGGTTTAAAAGATGGCACAATTGATTTCATTGCAACAGATCATGCACCTCACGCTAAAGACGAGAAAGACCAACCGATTGAAAAGGCACCGTTTGGGATTGTCGGTTTAGAGACGGCATTTAGTCTGTTATACACACACCTTGTGTTAAAGAACCATTGCACTTTATCAGAACTTTATAACTGGCTGAGTGAAAAACCGGCTAATACGTTTGGGTTAAATAAAGGAACGATTGAAGAAGGTGTTGATGCTGATTTAGTTTTATTAGACTTAGAAAAGAACTATACGATCGACCGCACGGATTTTAAATCAAAAGGCCAAAATACCCCGTTTCATAGATGGGAAGTTACAGGACAACCCATCTTAACATTATGCAAAGGCAAAATTGCTTATCAGGAGGGAAACTAATGATCAGAGATTTAATTTTAGAAGATGGTACACTATTTACTGGACAAGCAATAGGCTCAACTGCATCTAGTCAAGGTGAAGTTGTCTTTAATACGGGGATGACCGGTTATCAAGAGATATTAACCGATCCTTCTTATTGTGGTCAATTTGTGACGATGACCTATCCACTAATTGGAAACTACGGGATTAACTTAGCTGATTTTGAATCCATTGAACCTTCTATTCATGGATTGGTTGTTAAAGAGAGTTGTGATACGCCATCCAACTTCAGGTCAGAACAATCGGTTGATGCCTATTTAAAATCAAAAGAAATTCCTGGTATTGCAGAGATTGATACACGTTCATTAACCAAAATTATTCGTAAACATGGAACGATGCGAGCAATTCTAACTGAAGCCAGAGAAGAAGGGGATGTAGATGAGAACGCATTGGATTTTGCACCCTTTATGACAGACCAAGTGGAGCGAGTATCGACGAAGAATCCATATGTTGTTCCGGGTCGAGGACACCGAGTCGTCGTGATCGACTATGGGATGAAACATGGTATTTTAAGAGATTTAACAGAACGTCTTTGTCACATTATTGTCGTTCCGTATACATATACGACAGAAGAGATTCTAGCATTAAAACCAGACGGTATTATGCTAACGAATGGACCTGGGGATCCTAAGAACGTTCCAGAAGCGATTGAAGTCATTAAAGAATTACAAGGACATGCACCGATTTTTGGCATTTGCTTGGGTCATCAACTCATCGCTTTAGCAAACGGAGCCGATACAGAAAAAATGACATTTGGGCATCGTGGTTCGAATCATCCCGTTAAAGATCTTCATTTAAATAAGACATTTATTACATCACAAAATCATGGTTACGCAGTTCGCCTAGGCTCTTTAGAAAACACGCATTTAGATCTAACTCATGTAGCGATTAATGATGATTCCGTTGAAGGGGTTAAGCATAAAGATTATCCTGTCTTTTCTGTCCAATATCACCCAGAAAGTGCGCCGGGACCTGAAGATTCAGGCTATTTATTCGATCAATTTATTGACCAGATCAAACAATACAAGCAGCACTCAAAGGAGGCTAAATAATGCCGAAACGTGATGATATTAAAAAAATTCTAGTTATCGGATCAGGTCCAATTATTATCGGTCAAGCAGCAGAGTTTGATTATTCAGGCACTCAAGCATGCCAAGCATTAAAAGAAGAAGGGTACACCGTTATCTTGGCTAACTCGAACCCAGCAACGATTATGACCGATCATACGATTGCGGATACCGTTTATATGGAACCTCTAACTGTTGAATTTATGGCAAAAATTATTCGTAAAGAACGGCCAGATGCGATCTTGCCAACGTTAGGTGGACAAACAGGTCTTAACCTCGCTATGGCTCTAAAGGACAGTGGTGTCTTAGAACAATACCCAACAGAAATGCTCGGAACAAGTCTCGATGCGATTCAACTAGCAGAAGACCGAGAAGCATTTCGACAGCTGATGCATCAGTTAAATGAACCTGTTCCAGAAAGTCAAATTGTCAACACGGTTGACCAAGCGATTGATTTTTCAGAAACAATTGGTTTTCCTTTAATTGTTCGCCCGGCCTATACGTTAGGTGGAACAGGTGGGGGCATGTGTTATAACCTAGATGAGTTAAAAGAAATCACACGAAATGGTCTTAGTTTATCACCTGTTAATCAATGTTTGATTGAAAAAAATATTGCAGGCTTTAAAGAAGTCGAATACGAAGTGATGCGTGATCATAATGACCAAGCAATTGTTGTATGTAATATGGAAAACATTGATCCGGTAGGTATTCATACTGGGGATTCGATTGTCGTTGCCCCGTCCCAAACTTTGAGTGACCGTGAATATCAATTGCTTAGAAACGCATCATTAAAGATTATTCGCGCACTTGAAATAGAAGGTGGATGTAATGTTCAACTAGCCATGGATCCAAATAGTTTTGACTACTATATTATTGAAGTGAATCCAAGGGTGAGCCGCTCATCAGCTCTTGCATCAAAAGCAACAGGTTATCCAATTGCTAAAATTGCCGCTAAAATAGCTGTGGGGCTTACCTTAGATGAAATAAAAAACCCCATAACAAAAACAACGTATGCTGCTTTTGAGCCAGCGCTTGATTATGTTGTTACCAAGTTCCCACGTTTCCCGTTTGATAAGTTTATGAGTGGAAATCGCACACTCGGTACACAAATGAAGGCAACTGGCGAGGTCATGGCAATCGGAAGAAACTTTGAAGAAGCGTTTTTAAAAGGGATCCGTTCACTTGATTTTAGCGGAGATGATTTTTACTTACCAGAACTTGAACCAGTTGACAATCAAGAACTGCTAAATAGAGTTGAAAAAGCAGACGATCAACGTATTTTTATACTGGCTGAATTATTTAGACGTGGCTATTCAGAAGAGGATTTACATGCTTGTACAAAAATCGATCATTTCTTTCTTGCCAAAATTCATAAGCTCATAACATATGAACAGAAGTTAAAAGAGACGCCATTTAATAAAACATTGCTGACTGAAGCGAAACGTCTAGGTTTTTCAGATACGCAACTATCTCGCGTTCTAAATAAGTCAGAAGATGACCTCTATGATTATCGAAAAGAGAACGGGATCATGCCTGTCTATAAAATGGTTGATACGTGCGCTGCTGAATTTGAATCTTTAACACCCTATTTCTACAGCAGTTATGAGAAAGAACAAGAATCTGTTCAATCAGAGAAAGAAAAAGTCCTCGTGATTGGTTCTGGCCCGATTCGAATTGGACAAGGGATCGAATTTGACTATGCAACGGTTCATTCTGTTCTTGCCTTAAAAGAAAGAGGCTATGAGGCAATTATTATGAACAGCAACCCTGAAACAGTCTCAACCGACTTTAGTGTATCTGACAAGCTTTACTTTGAACCGTTAACCCTCGAGGACTGTATGCATGTCATTGAACATGAAAACCCTGTAGGCGTTATTGTTCAATTTGGTGGACAGACATCCATTAATTTAGCAGAAGGGCTTCAAAGACGAGGCGTTAATATTTTAGGAACGTCACTAGAGGCGACTGACAGATGTGAGGATCGGGATAAATTTGAACAAATGCTCACACAACTCCAGATCCCCCAGCCTAAAGGGGAAAGTGTGATCGACATTTCTGAGGCGAAAGAAACAGCGGAGAGAATAGGTTTTCCAGTGCTTGTTAGACCTTCTTACGTCATTGGTGGGAGCCAAATGGAAATTGTATATGATCAAGATGAATTGCAGCATTACCTTAAAAAGACAACACACATCAAACGTAAACACCCTGTCTTAATTGATAAATACTTAACCGGTATTGAAGTAGAAGTCGATGCGATCAGTGATGGAGAAACGACGATTATTCCAGGGATTATGGAACACATTGAAAGAGCCGGTGTACACTCAGGTGACTCGATTGCTGTCTATCCAACACAACGGATTAAGCAAGTTGTAAAAGATGAGATTATCAAAACAACGATCAAAATTGCAGAGTATTTACAGGTTAAAGGGTTAATTAATATTCAATTCGTTATTCACAAAGATAAAGTTTACTGTTTAGAAGTAAACCCTAGAGCGAGTCGGACGATTCCGTTTTTAAGTAAAATAACTGGTGTGACAATGGCAAACATTGCAACGAGAGCCATCATGGGTGAAAAGTTAGAAAGCTTAGGACATACAAGTGGTCTACTAGAAGAAGCCGATCATGTATCAGTAAAAGTGCCAGTGTTTTCATTTGAAAAGCTAAAAAGTGTGGACACGATTCTAGGACCTGAGATGAAATCAACAGGTGAAACGATTGGGCGAGATCAAACATTAAGTAAAGCGTTGTTCAAAGGTTTGACAGCTTCCGGCTTAAATATCCCATTTGAAGGATCTGTTTTAATGACGGTTGCGGATAAAGATAAAGAAGAGGCTTTAGAGATTGCCAAGCGTTTTGAAACATTAGGATTTGACTTATATGCAACATCAGGCACGGCGGACTATCTAAAATCAAATCATATTAAAGTTACTGAAGTAGGAAAGATCGGTTCAAACGAGGATAATGTGTTATCAATCATTGAAGAAAATCGAGTCCAGTTTGTTGTTAACACGTTAAATTCAGGTAAAAAACCACGTTCTGATGGCTTTAAGATTAGACGTTCAGCTGTTGAGCATGGAATTGCTTGTTTAACGAGTTTAGACACGGCTTCTGCTATTTTAGATGTCATCGATTCAACGACATTCTCTGCTACACCTGTCGTTAAGGATCAGGAGGTCATTCGCTAATGCAAAAACTAAAAGCAACGATTCGTCATTCAGAAATCATTGCTCGTGATACAGTTCAGTTTGATCTTTTGATAGATCCAACGATTCTAAAAACGATTCAACCTGGCCAATTTGTTCATGTCAATATTGATGACTCTAGTGAGCATATGTTGAGAAGACCGATTTCGATTGCAGATGTAAAGCCAGATGAATCTCTATTAACATTAATATTTAAACAGTTTGGTGAAGGAACAAAAAAATTAGCGCAACTAAAAGCTGAAACACCGATTGATTTACTCATTCCATCTGGAAATGGTTACCCAATCGATGACTTAGCCATCGAACACGCATTATTAATTGGCGGGGGAATTGGTGTCCCCCCGCTCTATTACTTAGCGAAAAAATTAAAAGAAAAAAATGTGAAAGTCACCACGGTTATTGGTTTTCAGTCAGCTGATGATGTTTTTTATGAAGAAGCATTTCTTACGCTTGGTGATTGTTTTGTTGCGACCGATGATGGAAGTTATGGGTATGAAGGTTTTGTGACAGATGTGATGGATCAAAATAAGATCGACTTTGATATGTATTTTGCATGCGGACCAAATCCCATGCTAAGAGCCGTTAAATATACATTGTCTGATAAAGAAGGGTATATTTCATTAGAAGAACGCATGGGATGTGGAATTGGTGCTTGTTATGCGTGTGTTGTACCCAATCGTGACGAAACAGCTTATAAGAAAGTGTGTCATGATGGCCCTGTTTTTCATACAAGTGAGGTGAGCATTTAATGTCTTTAGACGTACAATTGCCAGGATTGAATTTAAAAAATCCTATTATGCCGGCTTCAGGTTGTTTTAGTTTCGGTCGTGAATACAGTCAGTTTTATGATTTGAGTGAATTAGGGGCTGTTATCATCAAAGCAGCTACAAAACATCAGCGATTAGGGAATAAAACCCCTCGAGTGGCAGAAACAAAATCCGGTATGTTAAATGCGATTGGTCTTCAAAATCCAGGTGTATCTTCAATTATAGCTGATGAATTGCCTTTTTTAAGTCAGTTTCAAACATCAGTAATTGCGAATGTTGCTGGAAGTACAGTTGAAGAGTATGAGCATGTCGCTCGGTCATTTAAAGATACATCACTCATTCATGCAATTGAGTTAAATATATCTTGTCCAAACGTAAAAGAGGGTGGTGTCCAATTTGGCACAGATCCTGAGTTGGCTTTTGAAGTGACAAGGCGCGTAAAAGAACAATCAAATGTCCCAGTCTATGTCAAATTATCACCCAACGTCAGTGATATCGTCGAAATTGCCCAAGCGGTTGAAAAAGCAGGCGCAGATGGTTTAAGTATGATAAACACGTTAACAGGTATGAAAATCGATTTACATAAAAAACAACCGTTACTGGCTAATCAAGTAGGAGGATTATCAGGACCAGCAATTAAACCGGTTGCGATCCGCATGATTTATCAAGTGTATCAAGCAGTTGATATTCCAATCATTGGAATGGGTGGTGTTTTAACACCAGAAGATGTACTGGAATTTTTACTAGCAGGTGCTAGTGCTGTTGCGATCGGTACAGCTAACTTTAAAAATCCGATGATTTGTAAAGAAATCATTGATGCATTGCCTGAAACGTTATCGTCTTACGGGTTTAGCTCTGTAAAAGAGGCAATCGGAGGTGCTCATAATGGATAGATCGATTTACTTAGCACTAGACTTTGAGGATTGGAAGACGACAGACGAATTTTTGAAAAATAATCAGCTACATGATGTACCGGTTAAGGTTGGGATGGAGTTATTTTATCAAGAAGGGCCTGATGTCGTTCGTCGCCTGCGCGATCAAGGAAGAGATGTGTTTTTAGATATAAAACTGCATGACATTCCGACAACGATCTATAAGGCGATGAAAAACATCGCTAAGTTAGATGTTGCAGTGACCAATGTTCATGCATTAGGAACGGGTGACATGATTCGAGCGGCTAAAGAAGGGTTAATGGACGGGAGCGTGTCAGATACTACGCCAACGCTTCTTGCTGTTACTTTATTGACATCTATGGATCAAAGACGATTAAAAGAAGAGCTGAAAATCACAGATACAGTTGAACAAACGGCGGCCCATTTGGCAGCATTAGCACAACGTAATGGCGCAGATGGAGTTGTCTGTTCAGCTCATGAGGTTGAATTGATAAAACAAAAAACAACTCCAGATTTTTTAGCCGTAACACCCGGGATTCGATTAGAAAACAGTCATCACCATGACCAAAAAAGAGTCGCTACACCTAAATTAGCGAAAACCCTCGGTGCTGATGCACTTGTTATCGGACGGAGTATCACTGGATCAACGAATCCTAAACAAGCCTATCAAAAAGCAGAAATGGAGTGGAGTTAATATGTCATTATCTAACCAGATCATTGCTCATTTATATGAAATTGATGCCATTCAAATTAAAGCTGATCGTTCATTTACATGGACATCAGGTATTAAATCGCCCATCTACTGTGATAATCGTCTAACGATGTCCTACCCAGATATCCGAACCAGAATCGTAGACGGTTTTGTTGATCGCTTATTAGTAGAAGCAGAAAACATCGACTGTATCGCGGGGTGTGCTACTGCTGGTATTCCACACGCAGCTTGGCTTTCTGAACGTTTGAATTTACCAATGGCTTATGTCAGAGGAAAACCAAAAGGTCATGGAAAACAAAATCAAATTGAAGGTGTCATTAAAAAGGGGGAGCGTGTTCTCGTCATCGAAGATTTAATATCAACAGGTCAATCTGTATTCGAGACGATTGATGCGATTGAAAAGGTCGGAGCTCATGTTATAGGTGTTCAAGCTATCTTTAGTTATGGACTCCCACGTTCTAAGCAAGACTTTGATCAAAGAGATATTCGGTTTGACACATTAGCTAATTTTGATCAGCTGGTGACGCTCCTACTAAAAAACGAAGAAATCACTGATGAAGAAGCGGATAGTTTGATTGAATGGCGTGATCAGATTAACCTGTAGCAGTATATACGAATAAAAATGAATGACCGCTTAAGTCAATAAGGGGTCATTCGTTTTTAGATTAAGGTGTTTTCTTCAATTTTTTAATGATCTCTTCATCAGGTGTTACAAACAAGGTTTTTTGTTCATCGTAGGTCACATAACCCGGTTTTGCTCCGTTTGGTTTTTTAACATGACGAATCAACGTGTAATCAACCGGTACAGAAGAAGATTGCGATGCTTTAGAGAAAGATGCAGCGAGCTGCGCTGCTTCAAGTAACGTTTCTTCACTGGGTTGGTTTGAGCGAATGACCACATGTGATCCAGGTATATCTTTTGTGTGTAACCAGTAATCTCGTTTATCAGCCATTTTTGATGTTAAATAGTCGTTTTGTTTATTGTTACGTCCGACATACATCGGCGTACCATCAGATGAGATAAATTTTTGAGGTTCTGGTTTATTTGAACGACGTTTTTTCTTTTTATCTTTTGTTTTCGATTTTAAATACCCTTCTTCTCGTAATTCTTCACGAATTTCTTCTATGTCTGATAACCTGGCCGACTCGATTTGTTGAATTAACTGATCAAAGTAGTCATTTTCTTTTTCAGCTTTCTCAATTTCAATAGACAACTTTTGTTTAGATGTTTTTAACTTTTGGTACATTTTAAAGTAATATTGTGCATTTTCACTTGGTGTTTTATTAGGATTAAGTTCAATCGTTAATGTCGATTGGTTTTCATCATAATAATCAATCACATCAACGGATTCATCCCCTTGTTTAACGAGATGTAAATGAGCAGTTAATAATTCACCAAGTTTTTGATAGGTTGCGGCTTTTTCAGCCTTTTTTAATGAATCTTGCTGTTTTTTTATTTTCCTCTTGTTCTTTGAATGTTCATTTTTCAATAAGCGTGTCAGATCATGCGCTTGTTGTTTGACTAAATCACGCGTTGCTTTATCTGAATAAAATGTATCAAGCATATCACTGACCCGGTTGTAATGATAAATATCACCTTCATACGTGTGCAAAGGGAAAACATGGAAGTCGTCGCGTTTTCCTCTATGAATAACAGGTTCAATCTGACCTTGATTCACAGTTTCTAACGTCTGTTTAAGGGTTTTTGCGAGAGCTTCAGCTGTTCGTGTACTCGCTTTTTCTAGCATGTATTCTGCAAAAATAGGAGACACACCCATAAATTGATTGACTAACCCATATTTTAAGTCGTCATCTTCAGCGTTATTTAGTGACTCAGTTATTTGAGCTTCTGTCAGTTGATCTGGGTTCTGTTTTCCTTGACTAGGCGGATCAACATACAATTGCCCGGGTAATATCGTACGATGACGATTTTGATACGGTGATAAATGTTTAATGCTGTCTAAAATGTGTCCTTTTTCAGAATCAATTAAAATAATATTACTATGTTTACCCATAATCTCTATTTTTAATAGACGATTGACACGATCACCAATCTCATTTTTGGCTTCAACGTGAATGTCTATAATACGCTCATTTTCATATTGTTCTATTTTTTGGATGAAGCTCCCCACTAAATGTTTACGTAAAAGCATACAGAACATAGGTGGTTCTGTTGGATTTTGGTAGCGGTCTTGTGTTAAATGTGCTCTTGCGTAATTCGGGTGAACAGAAAGAAGTAAGGATTGATTCTGTCCATATGCTCTGACTGTCAAAAGTAATTCTGTTTCAGTCGGTTGGTAAATCTTCATAATACGTCCTGATTGTAATTCTTCATTTAATTCCTTCGCTATAGCACGGGTAACAATACCATCGAATGCCATTTCTATCACCTCATTCAGTTCATTATAGCATGATTTTGTTTCTCATAACATATTCTCTCTTAAGAGGTTTTGAATGGAGGGGCCATGTTTGGACTGGTATAACTATTCAAGTGAAAAATTAGAAACGCATCTTAAAACAAATGTATCGAATGGCTTAAGTCAAAAAGAAGCAAAGTCACGTCTAAAGCGATTAGGTCCAAATCAATTAAAAGCTGAGAAAAAAGTATCGAACCTTCAATTGTTCATTAGACAATTTAAGGACTTTATCGTTGCCTTATTAATTGTTGTGACATGTATTGCTGCCTATTTAGGGGAAGCAATTGATGCTTTAGTGATTGTGATCATTATTTGTCTGAATAGCTTATTAGGTTTTTGGCAAGAGAAAAAAGCTCAGCGTTCCTTAGAAAAGCTAAAATCATTGACCCAACCAGAATCAAAGGTGTTAAGAGATGGACAATTTATCAATGTGTTAAGTCAAGAACTCGTGGTTGGTGACATTGTAGCCATTGAAGCAGGTATGCGCGTTCCGTGTGATTTACGATTGATTGATCATCATCAAGTCGTTATTGATGAATCGGCACTGACCGGTGAAACAGTGTCAGTTCATAAATCGACAACGACGTTAAACGATGATCATTTACCGATTCATGACCAAGTCAATATGGCTTTCATGGGTACATTAGTCAAATCAGGAAGAGCGACGGGCGTTGTTGTTTCAACTGGTGTGAATACAGAAGTTGGACAAATCGCTTCATTAATTACGACAGCAAAAAAAGAAAAAACACCTTTAGAACAGCGATTAGAACATCTAGGTCACATATTGATTGTCATTTCATTAGCTTTGACCGCATTGGTTGTTTTTTTTGGAATTATTCAAGGACAAGCGATCTATCAAATGTTTTTAAGCGGTATATCGTTAGCAGTTGCGATTATTCCTGAAGGGTTACCGGCGATTGTTACGGTTGTTTTATCACTAGGTGTTCAGCGGATGATTAAGCAAAAAGTCATTATAAAATCAATTCAAGCAGTTGAAACGTTAGGAGCAACTACTGTTATTTGTTCGGATAAGACGGGAACATTAACCGAAAATAAAATGAGTGTGAGTCAAGTTTATTTACCCGATCAATTAATTGCTATTTTAGGTGGTTATCGTTTAACTGGTGGGATCAGTACGAAACACTCGATGAAAACAAAACAAGCCTTAAATCAATTATTAAAAAAGGCTGTTACGTGTACAAATGCCACGATTAAAGAAACGAATCAAAAAGTAGAGATGGATGGAGATGCTTCAGAAATAGCCATTTTAATGGCAGCTGTTAAATGTCAATTATCAATTGATGCGTGTAAGCGTCCGGATATCATAAAAGAAATACCTTTTGATTCTGATCGAAAACGGATGTCAGTTTTAGTGAAATCTCATCATACCTATGAATCGATTGTAAAAGGGGCACCTGAAGTCTTATTAAATCAGTCAAATCGAATTTTAAAGGAAGGACAAGTACATCCGCTCTCACAACAAGTTAAAGACAAGTTAAACAAACGATTAACAGAAATGACAAAAAGTGGCCAACGTGTTATGGCTATTTGTTACAAGCCTATCTATAAAATAACGGAGTCAATGGAAGATAACCTCATTTTCATGGGTTATATCGGCTTGAATGATCCCCCTAGAAAACATGTGAAGCAAGCGATTAGACAAGCTAAAAAGGCAGGTGTCAAAACCGTTATGATAACAGGTGATCATACTGATACCGCATCAGCGATTGCCAAACAATTAACGATTTTACCGTCTGGTGGTCAAGTTATAACAGGACAAGAATTAGTTCAAATGTCAGATGATGAGCTGTGTGAGCGTATAAATTCGACTTACGTATTTGCTAGAGTAACGCCTTTCGATAAATTACGAATCGTAAAAGCTTACCAACAACAAAATGAAGTTGTGGCTATGACGGGGGATGGTGTTAATGATGCACCCGCACTCAAAAAAAGTGATGTAGGGATCAGTATGGGTATTGCAGGAACGGACATAAGTAAGGAAACAGCGGATATTATTCTAATGGACGATAACTTTAAAACCATTATTGCAGCAATTAGAGAAGGGCGTATTATTTATCAAAACATAAAAAAATTCATTCGTTATATCCTAACGTCAAATACCGGTGAGCTGCTCGTGATGTTATTCAGTTTATTGATCGGTTTACCACTCCCTTTAGTCCCTGTTCAAATTCTATGGGTCAATTTAATTACTGATGGCTTACCAGCACTTGCTTTAGGACTTGATAAAGGTCATGCAAACATAATGGACGAGCCACCTAGGAAAAAGAAAGAATCATTATTCAGTCAAGGCGTAGGGACGATGATTCTTTTAAGGGGTTTGATGATGGGGTTAATGACATTTTTAATGTTTATATTAGCTTATCAGTTTTTAGGAGGGTCTTTGGCTTATGCGAGAACAATGACCTTTATGACGCTTATTCTATCTCAATTGGTTCATGCTTTTGATTGTAGGAATCATCAGATGAGTGTAAAGCAGTTGTTATTCGGAAATGGCTATTTACTCATTTCCGTTCTATTGTCAATTGTTCAAATGATCGTTATTGTTTATTATCCCCCTTTACAAGCGATCTTTCATACGGTGGGTCTGAATCGATTCGATTGGATATTCATTATTATGTTTAGTTTATTCCCAACATTTTTCTTTCATTTTACAAAAAAATAATAACTTGTGTATAATAACAAGTAATGGATCGTTACTGGAACGATCCATTACTTGTCTTTTTAGCACGTCTCATAAAGGGGAAGATAAAGATGATCAATAGCATGACAGGATATGGTCAATCAGAAGTGAATATAAATGGCGAACACTATTTGATTGAGGTCAAAACCATCAATCACCGGTTTTTAGATATCGCCCTACATATACCGAATTCGTTTAATCCGTATTTAGAGAAAATAAATCGTGAGCTAAAACAGTTTTTTAACCGTGGTCGAATAGAAGTTAATATGACAAAAATAGCATCTGAAAAAGATCACGATTCGATTTCGATTGATTGGACACAAGTAGCACGTTATGACCAAGCGTTTAAAGCCATTCGTGCAAATTATCCCGAAACGGGTGATGATTTAATTGCTAAAATGCCTGAAATTGAATCCTTTCTTTATGAGGATGTGTCTTTTGAATTAGATGAACATCACCTTGAGCAATTATTAAATGCTATTAATGAATCCTCTCAAAAAGCTGTCCAAATGCGGTTATCTGAGGGTGAAGAGTTATATGAAGATATATGTTATCAAACAGAACGTCTCGAGGATTTAGTCGAATCCATCGATTCTAAACGCGACCAAATAAAATCGATTCATTACGAACGAATGGTTAATCGACTCAATCAACTATTAGAAAAAAATGGCCTTAAACATGAGTCAGAATATTACCGAGAATTAGCGATTTTAGCCGAAAAAGGTGATTTGACTGAAGAAATCATTCGTATCAGAAGTCATATTGATCAGATGAGAGAGCTTTATAAACAATCAGTCCCAGTTGGTCGTAAATTAGACTTTATTGTCCAAGAGTTAATGCGTGAAGCAAATACGACGGCCTCAAAAGCGAATGATCCTTTGATTAGTCATTTAGTCGTTGATTTAAAATCTGTTGTTGAGAAAATTAAAGAACAAATCCAAAATGTAGAATAGGCATTTTAAATATCAATGATAGCTATTAAAACTTAATTTTATTGATTAGAACGGTAAAAACAGCTTCAGATTGCTGTGAAATATGTAAACAAATAGCCAGACGAAAATAGTTAAAATACTATTTTTGTCTGGCTATTACATTGACTTATTTACTTTTGTCTCAGACTCATCAAATTTATTAAAGTGGTTATAAAAAAGGATGAATTCTTCTTTACAAGTAAATTCACTATGGCGAGTGTTTAATTCTGTGTATTTCAGTATGCACCTTTATTTTAAAGGCTATATTCTTTAGAAATCGGTCGTCTGGGCTAATTGAATTACATCCTTCCATTCGCATTTTTAGCCCCGTTAAAAGCAAAATTATAACTCAATCATATCGATTTCCCACATATCTCCTATTTTATTTAACTCTAAGTTCATAAATACTATATCATCTATGTTGTTATGATTACTTGAACCAATATAAAAGACAACGTTCATGAATATAGATTCTGATGTAGAGTCAGAGTTCAGTTCAAAATTATTAAGTAAATATGATAGCTCATTATGCTCTAATGCCAGATAAGGAACGATAGTCTCAGTTTCATTATGAGTGATACTCTCTTCTCCGATGCTGTAAGAATCAGATGTCATACTTTCTAATCGTTCGAAATCTAATTGAATGTATGCATCTAAAAAGTCTTTAGCTACTGACCAAGATTGTGGTATGATACTTATCAACTTTTCTTGGTCTACTAATTCATTTTTCAAATCTTCGTTGGCCTTCTCAAGATTCTCAATTTTTTCATGCAATTCTCTATAGGCACTTTCTAATTCGTCAATTGATTCACTATTCTCGTCAGTGTTGTTATTTTCCTCAGTGTCAGTAACAGAGCAACCGACAATTGTTAAGGTAAATATGATAACAGAGAGTTTGATTAAAAATATAATATGGGCTACCCCCTTTCTTCACAACGAAATTTATGTCACAGCAAACCGTCGCCTTTCAAAAAAATATTATTATTTCCAATTAATTCATTTAATTGTAACATTTATAAATTGTGCCAACAATTTAAATGTGTATTTTTTTTTTTTTTACAATAAATCCAAAACTAAGAGAATTTGACTGGAGAAGTAATTTGAATCAAAATCAAGTTAAGAAAATTAAAGAACAAATCCAAAATGTTGAATAAGCATTTTAAAATTCTACTATTTGTACTATAATGATAAAGATAATATATTATGAATCTTATTTGTCGGAAAAAGAGGGGGAGCAAGCTTTGAGCTTACGTCTAATTAATATCGGTTTTGGAAATGTTGTCTCAGCCAATCGGATTATATCGATTGTATCACCTGAATCAGCACCGATAAAAAGAATCATTACAGTAGCAAGAGACAATAATAAACTTGTGGATGCTACTTATGGAAGAAGAACGAGAGCAGTTATTATTACAGATAGCGATCATGTCGTCTTATCTGCTGTACAACCTGAAACAGTAGGTAACCGTGTCATTAGCCACGAGGAAGACATTGATGAATCATAAATCAGTGGAGGGGTTATATCGTTGATTGAACAAAAAGGGATTTTATTTATTTTATCCGGGCCATCAGGTGTCGGTAAAGGAACGGTTAGAAAGTCATTATTTGAAAAAGATACTGAACTAAGGTATTCGATTTCAACGACGACACGACCGATCAGAGAAGGCGAAAAAGAAGGCGTTGATTATTTTTATCGTTCAAAAAATGAATTTGAAGAGATGATCGAGAATAATCAGTTGCTTGAGTACGCACAGTATGTCGGTAATTATTATGGAACACCTAGACAATATGTTGAAGAAACGCTTGATGCGGGGAAAGATGTCTTTTTAGAAATTGAAGTACAAGGTGCACTTCAAGTCAAAGAGAACTTCCCAGAAGGTGTTTTTATTTTCTTATCACCTCCTAGTCTAGAAGAATTAAAAAACCGGATCGTGAGCAGAGGAACTGAAACAGAATCACTCGTTATGAATCGATTGAAAGCAGCTAAAGAGGAAATTGAACTCATGGATGCCTATGACTATGTCGTTGTCAACGATCAAGTGAGTCGAGCTGTTGATAAAGTACAAGCGATTGTTAAAAGTGAACACTGCAAACGCGAACGTGTTGCCAGTCAATATAAAAAACTTCTGGAGGTGAGCGAGTCATGATGTTAGAACCATCGATTGATCAATTACAAGAAAAAATCACGTCAAAGTATACGTTAGTCACGTTGTCTGCCAGACGTGCACGACAAATCCAAGATCATAAAATTCTTCAAATTGAAAACCCTACTGCTGAAACGAATGTAGGTTTAGCGTTAGAAGAGATTTATGCAGGAAAACTAAATTACGTTTCACAAGCATATAAGGAAAGACGCTAAATACGTCGCCGATAACGGACCCTTCGTTTGCCCACCGGCAGGCGAAGGGTTCATTATTGATTAAGATCATTTCATGTAGGGGTGAGGATTAATGTTTCAAGGTAAAAGAATCATTTTAGCTGTTACAGGCGGTATTGCGGCATATAAAGCGATCGCTTTAACGAGTAAGTTGACCCAATCGGGTGCGATTGTGAAGGTGATTTTAACAAAAAATGCGCAACAGTTCGTCAATGCGCTTTCATTTCAAGCGATCTCAAGGCAACCTGTTTATGACGATACGTTTGATGAGTTTGACCCAACCAAAGTTCAACATATAGATTTAGCTGATTGGGCTGATTTATTTGTGGTGGCCCCGGCAACGGCTAATGCGATTGGTAAATTTGCTAATGGGATTGCAGATGATTTATTGTCTACGGTTTATTTAGCTACAACAGCACCTGTATTTATAGCGCCAGCAATGAATGTGCATATGTATGATCATCCTGCTGTTACGGAGAATATGGAAACGTTAAGACGAAGGGGCGTTCATTTTCTTGAACCAGGTGAGGGTTACTTAGCGTGTGGTTATGTCGGAAAAGGACGGATGGCAGAGCCTGAAGATATCGTTCAATCTTTATTAAGATATACCCAACAAAAAAAGACCTTATTAGGGAAGCGTGTTCTCATTTCGGCCGGACCGACTAAAGAACGGATAGACCCCGTTCGTTTTATGTCTAATCACTCCTCAGGGAAAATGGGATATCAGTTAGCCGAAGTTGCACAGCAATTAGGAGCAGAGGTCACCCTTGTCAGTGGACCTGTAAATTTAGCATCACCAGTAGGTGTTAAACTTATTCAAATTGAGACGGCTGATGAGATGTATCAAGCGATGGTGGAATCATTTGATCAACAAGATATTGTGATAAAAGCCGCCGCAGTTGCAGATTATCGGCCTGTTAAGCAACACGATAAAAAATTGAAAAAGCAAGATGGTGATCTAGCCATTGAAATGGAAAGAACACAAGACATATTAAAGGCGCTAGGTGAAAAGAAGACGAATCAGTATTTGGTTGGTTTTGCCGCTGAATCTGACAATCACATGAACTATGGCGAAAAGAAATTAAAAGAAAAGAATTTAGACGCAATTGTTATCAATGATATATCAAATCCGTCGATCGGTTTTCAATCTGATCAAAACGAAGTGACATTTATGACGAACGATCAACATGACTTTTTTAAATCTGCTTCAAAAAATACAATTGCTACTCAAATCTTTAACCGCATAATTGAGGAAATCGGAGTCGATTAACTGTGAAAATAGCAAAAGTTGTTGTGGATGTACCAGCATCCCAGACAGATAAAATATTTGATTATATCATACCTGAGCATTTAGATTCCTATATCGAAGTGGGGATGCGTGTCATTGTTCCATTTGGTCCGCGCACAATTATGGGCTATATAATTGGGATGAGTGACGAATCTAATGTCAAAAAATTAAAACCAATCAAAGACTTAATGGATATCTCACCCGTTTTAACACCTGAGTTAATTGAGCTTGGTAAATGGGTGGCCGATTATACATTAAGTTTCTATATCTCAGCTTTTCAAGCGATGCTACCTCAAGCACTTAAAGCAACTTATCACAAGTCAATTGAACGACTAGCGGATCAGTTTGAAGATGATCAACTCAACAAATTATTTGATGGGCGTGATGAAATTGACACACAAGAGCTGTTAGATGTTGGCTTTGATATGAATCGCATAAAAAAAGCAGAAGACCTAGGTGAATTAAAGATTGTTTACCACGTAGGTCGAAAAGAAACGTACAAAAAAGTATCGATGATTAAACGCCAAATGACTGAGGTAGAAATTGATCAATATCGAGCTGAGTTATCGAACCGAGCTAAAAAAAGAAAAGAGATTGTCGATTACGTGGCTCAGTTAGATGAGCCCATCACATTTAAACAATTATTAAATGAAATGCATACGACTAGACAAACCGTCCAACCTCTCATTCAAGACGGTGTCGTTAACATATTTGAACAAGAGATTTACCGGAACCCAAATGGAAACAAACAATTTGAAAAGACATTTCCGCTGCCTTTGGCCGACCAACAAAAACAGGCGCTTACCCCGATTGTTGATGATTTAAATCGTCAACGAAATAATGTCTATGTCTTACACGGTGTGACAGGAAGCGGGAAAACAGAAGTTTATTTACAATCCATTGAACGTGCCATGCAACTTGGAAAAGAAGCCATTGTACTTGTACCAGAAATATCACTCACACCTCAAATGGTGAATCGTTTTAAAGGTCGTTTTGGTGATGAAGTCGCTGTGATGCATAGTGCATTATCAAAAGGCGAACGTTTTGATGAGTGGCGAAAAGTACAAAATCAAGAAGTGAAAGTGGTCGTTGGTGCGAGGTCGGCTATTTTTGCTCCATTTCAAAATATCGGCTTAATCATTATAGATGAAGAGCATGAATCCAGTTATAAACAAGAAGACCATCCCCGCTATCATGTTAAAGATGTTGCGATCAAACGTGCCGAAACACATATGTGTCCTGTCATTTTGGGAAGTGCAACCCCTACCCTTGAAACATACGCTAGAGCACAAAAAAACGTCTATCAACTTTTAGAAATGCCAGATCGCATGAATCAAGCAAGTATGCCTGAGATCCATATCGCGGATATGCGAGAAGAATTGCATGCAGGCAACCGTTCAATGTTTTCAACAATGTTAGTCGATAAAATAAGAGAACGGATTGATCGAGGCGAACAAGTTGTTTTATTTTTAAATAGAAGAGGCTATTCAACATTTGTGATGTGTCGTGACTGTGGTGAAGTAAAGACGTGTCCGCATTGTGCGATATCATTAACCTATCATCAAAAACATCACTTGTTGAAATGTCACTACTGTCAGCATCAAGAGAAGATGCCTTCAGAGTGCCCATCATGTCAAAGTGACAGCATTCGCTATTTTGGAACAGGTACACAAAAAGTTGAACAAGCGATTGAAGCTGTCATCCCTGAAGCAAAAGTGATTCGAATGGATGTTGATACGACAAGAAGAAAAGGGGCACATGAAAAACTTCTTGCCCAATTTCAAAATAAGCAAGCCAATATTTTACTAGGGACGCAAATGATTGCCAAAGGTTTAGATTTTCCTGATGTGACATTAGTTGGCGTACTAGCAGCTGATAGCTTGTTAAACTTACCAGATTTTCGTTCGAGTGAAAGAACGTTTCAGTTACTTACCCAAGTAAGTGGTCGTGCTGGTCGTCACGAGTTAAAAGGTGAAGTGGTTATTCAAACGTATTCACCAGAACATTATTCGATTGAATACGCTAAACAATATGATTACAGTGGTTTTTTCAAAAAAGAAATGAGCTTAAGAAAAGCTTTTCAATACCCACCATATTTTTTCATGACGTTGATTACGGTTTCTCATGAAAATCCGATTCGAGCCGAGGAAGTCACACGAGTGATTACACAATTGTTAGAAAAGCACTTGTCTGAGAACTCTAAGTTATTAGGACCGACCCCTTCACCACTTGAGAAAATAAAAGATCGCTATCGATTTCAGTGCATGATAAAATACAAATATGAACCCGAACAAAAGCAAGTTTTAAAACGAATATTATCTTACTATGAACCAATGATTCAAAAAGAGGGGTTGCAAATTCAAATCGACCTTCAACCTTATCAACTGATGTAAAGGAGTATCAATTCTATATGAAATCTATTGTTTTTATGGGAACGCCTGATTTTGCTGTTCCAGTTTTACGTTCGTTAATTGAGGAAGGTTATCATATACCATTAGTCGTGACACAACCAGATCGTCCAAAAGGAAGAAAGAAAGTCATGACACCTCCACCTGTTAAAGAAGAAGCCTTGAAACAGGGGATTCGTGTCTTTCAACCAGAGAAAATCAAGGATGATTACGATCCGATAAAGGAAATTGATCCGGATTTAATTGTAACCGCTGCTTTTGGTCAAATTCTTCCAAAAGGTTTACTTGATATACCGGAGTACGGATGCATTAATGTTCATGCCTCTTTATTACCTGAATTTAGAGGAGGCGCTCCGATTCATTACGCTTTACTGAAAGGAAAAGAAAAAACAGGCATCACGATTATGTATATGGTTGAAGCATTAGATGCGGGTGATATGTTATCTCAAGAAGTGTTGGAGATTGAAGAAACCGATCATGTAGGAACATTACATGATAAATTATCTGAAATCGGTTCGAACTTGTTGCTGGATACCATTCCAAAACTATTTGAAGGGTCAATCTCACCGATTCAACAAAATGATGATGAAGCGACTTATGCGCCGAATATAAAGCGAGAACAAGAACAAATTGATTGGAATCAATCGGCTTCAGCTATTTATGATCATGTAAGAGGTCTTCATCCATGGCCTGTAGCAAGTACGACGGTTAATGGGAAGAATATGAAGGTCTGGTGGGTTGAAAAAACTGATCAAACGTCCTCAGAAGCACCAGGTAAAATCGTTGGACATAACCGAGATCAGATCCTCGTCAGTTGCCAGGGACGTGATACAATCGCGCTGAAGGAGATTCAACTAGCGGGCAAGAAACGAACAGACGTTAAAGATTATTTAAATGGAAGCGGGCAACTATTAGAAGTAGGGACTCAGTTAGGAGAATGATATGAGTAATTTTTTATTAAGAACGAAGGCGTTGGAATTATTAGAGCGTGTTGGAGATAGTGGCGCATTCAGCCACTTAATGATCGACCAAACGATCAAAAAAGAATCATTTGCTGAACATGATCGTAGGTTACTAACAGAAATTGTATACGGCACGTTACAACACAAATTAACGTTAGAATTTTTCTTGAATTCGTTTGTGAAGAAAAAGAAATTAGATAAATGGGTGCGTTGGTTACTGTATATGTCATTTTACCAAATGTATTATTTAGATAAAGTACCGGACTATGCCATTATCAATGAGGCAGTCGAAATCTCCAAAAACAGGTCTCATTCTGGTATTGTGAAGTTTGTCAATGGCGTTTTAAGATCAGCGCAAAGAGAAGGTTTTCCATCGTTTGAAACGATTGAAGACCCGATTGAACAAGTTGCGATCGAGACAAGTCACCCATACTGGTTAGTGGAAAGATGGGCTGATGCATATGGTTTTGAGAAGGCAAAAGCAATTTGTTTCAGCAATTTAGAAACAAAGCCAATGAGTATTCGTATTAATCCAATGAAATCAACACGAGATGACGTCATCAATCGCCTGAGTCAAGATGGTTTGAATGTGGTTGCCTCAACATTTTCTAATCAAGGCATTGTTATAAAAGAGGGGTCAATTTTATCTCATCCACTATTTAAAGAAGGCTTTGTGACGATCCAAGATCAAAGCTCCATGTTAGTAAGTGAAATGTTAGATGTAAATATGGATCAAACAATACTAGATGCATGTAGTGCCCCTGGTGGTAAAGCAACCCACATTGCTGAGAAGTTAAATAACTCTGGTCATGTGTATGCGTATGATTTGCATAAGAAAAAAGCAAATTTAGTCAATGAAAAAGCTGAGCAATTAGGATTAATCAATTTACGTGCTAAAGGGATGGATGCAAGGCAGTTAGATACTGTGCATGATCGCTATACATTTGATCGTATCTTAATTGATGCACCGTGTTCTGGCTTTGGTGTCATCAGAAGTAAACCTGATATTAAATATACAAAGAGTGAAGACGATGTGATACAGTTAGCCCAAATTCAATTTGAGCTATTACAAAATATCGCCCCACTTTTGAAACAAGACGGCAAAATAGTATATAGCACATGTACAATTGACCCTACTGAAAACGATGTCGTCATCGCAGAGTTTTTAACGAGCCACCAAGCGTTAGAAGTGGATCCAACCTTCTTTGATGAGTTGCCGGACTTTCTGAAAGAGGGTGAAGGTGTGACACCATTTGGGTTGCAAATTTTTCCTGATGATCATCAGACAGATGGTTTTTTCATGACTCGCTTAAGATATAAAGAGCCGTCGTCTCATGAGTAGAATACTAAAGAGGTGAGTAAGTATATGAAACATTTTTTTGTTACAGATCGAGGAAGAGTTCGTCCTCATAATGAAGATTCAGTTGGTGTTTTTGAAAATGACTATGAGCAGCTTTTGACAGTCGTTGCTGATGGAATGGGTGGACATAAAGCGGGTGATGTTGCGAGTGAGATGGTCATCACGTACTTTAAAGATGCATGGGCGTCATCTGAACGTATTCAATCACAAGAAGAGGCGGAGTCATGGCTAACGCATCATATTCAACAAGCCAATCACACTGTTTATGACTATTCACGAACAAATCCTGAATGTTTGGGCATGGGAACAACAACGAT
Source organism: Pelagirhabdus alkalitolerans (assembly GCF_900096905.1). Taxonomy (GTDB): domain Bacteria; phylum Bacillota; class Bacilli; order Bacillales; family Amphibacillaceae; genus Pelagirhabdus; species Pelagirhabdus alkalitolerans. Next base: position 115,846 of record NZ_FMYI01000002.1, read on the forward strand.
AGCTGTTATTTCATTTTCAGACACGTTTGTGATTGCTCATATTGGTGATAGTCGTTGTTACCTTTATCAGGCGGATGCGTTACACCAAATAACGGATGACCACTCCTTAGTTAATGAATTGGTACGTTCAGGGCAAATCACGAAAGCAGATGCAGAAATTCATCCACAAAAAAATGTATTAACACAAGCGCTAGGCACTGATTCGTCCATCACACCAGATGTATACTCAAAAGAATGGTCAAACAAGGATCGTATCCTAATATGTACAGATGGCCTAACGAATAAAATTGATGATGATCATTTAAAGCAGTATTTGTCTTTAGAGCAATCGTTAGAAACAATCGCGAATCAACTCGTTGAAGAGGCTAACGTAAATGGTGGAGAAGATAATATAACAGTAGCCATTTTGGAGAATGACGATTTAAAAGCAGGTGAATCGACTTGCTAGAAAATCAATTACTTAGTGATCGTTATCAAGTGAAACGCTTAATTGGTGGCGGTGGGATGGCTAATGTTTATTTAGGCTTTGATACGATTTTAGAACGTGAAGTTGCGATTAAAGCGCTTAGAATGGAATATGCTAATGATGAAGAATTCATTTCACGTTTTTATCGTGAGGCACAATCAGCAACGAGTTTATCACATCCGAACATTGTAAGTATTTATGATGTAGGGGATGAAAATGACATTTACTATATGGTCATGGAACATATTGAGGGTATGACGTTAAAAGAATATATTCAATTGAATGGTCCGATTAGTGTTGAAGAAAGTGTCTTCATTATGGAACAAGTGGCTGCTGCAATTGAGCACGCTCATGCCAATAGTCTTATTCATCGCGATATAAAACCTCAAAATATTTTAATAGATGAACATAAAGATGTTAAAGTGACCGATTTTGGAATTGCATTAGCTTTAAGTGCAACCTCTTTAACTCAGACAAATTCTGTACTTGGTTCCGTGCATTATCTTTCGCCTGAGCAAGCAAGAGGCGGTGTTGCAACGGAAAAATCCGACATCTATTCTTTAGGGATCGTTTTGTTTGAGTTGTTAACAGGAAGACTGCCTTTTTCAGGTGAATCAGCTGTGTCCATAGCTTTAAAGCATTTACAGCATGAGACGCCTTCTATTCGGAGGTGGCATCCAGAAATTCCTCAAAGTTTAGAAAATGTCGTGTTAAAAGCGACGACGAAAGACCCGCTTCATCGATACGCAGATGTTTTAGCATTTCAAACAGATCTTGTGACATCTCTGAATCATGAACGCATAAATGAAGAGAAGTTTATCCAACCTGAGGAACCTGGTGAAAAAACAAAGCAAGTTCCTATTATTACAGATGACGCACAACTCTCAGAAAAAGATGAGACGTTACAACATACAAAATCAGTTACTCAAGGGACAAAACCTGTCGATACAAAATCTGAGAAAAACGAAGAAAATTCTAAAAAGAAAGTATCGAAAAAGAAGAAATGGACACTTTGGTTATTGTCGATTTTCTTATTATTTTTGATCGGTAGTGCAGTGGCACTTTTCCTTTTACCTAACCTTTTACAACCTGATGATATCGATATGCCCGACGTTGTAGGTGAGTCATTTGAGGATGGCGAAGAGCAATTAGTTGAATTAGGGTTTGAAGTGGAAAGAGAAGAAGTGTTCACTGATGAATACGAGCAAGATATCATTGCAGAAACTGATCCAGAAGCTGGTGCCAGTGTAAAAGAAGGATCAACTGTCACCTTATATGTGAGTTTAGGTGAAGAAACTGAGAGTTTTTCAGATTATACGGGTCAATCATACAGCCAAGTTGAACGTTTATTACTACAACAAGGCTATCAAGATGTACAACGCATTGATCGTTATTCTGATGAACCAGAAGGTCAAATCATTGCGCACTCTGAACCTGAAGCAGGCGAAGAAGTTGTGCCTGGTGAGACAACGGCCATATTTGAAGTGAGTATTGGAAAACGCACTGTGGAACTCGATGATTTAGAAGGAATGACTGAATCAAGTGCGAGAGAATATTTATCGGAAAATGATTTAGTTATTGATGTATCTGAGGAATATTCCGATTCTGTGGATGAAGGGCGTGTGATTAGTCAATCACCAAGTGCAGATTCGGAAGTAGAAGTTGGATCTGTTGTTAATTTAACTATTTCGTTAGGTGAAGAAGAACAACCGCCTGTAACAGAAAATGTGACGTTTACTGTCCCTTATACGGGTGATGAGACGGCTGAAGATTCTGATGAAGAAGATGAACAAGAGACTGAAAATACGACACAAACACCAAGACAAGATGTTCGTATCTATATCAGTGATATGAATCATGATTTGAATGAATTATATGAGACCGATACGATAACAGAAGATACTGAGTTTACTATTCGGTTGACGATTGCGCCGAATACGACGGCAACTTATAAAGTTGAGAGAGATGATGAAGTCGTTATTCAGAAGACGATCTCATATGATGATGTGGAAGGAGACTGATCCATGCCAGAAGGTCAGATTATGAAAGCTTTAAGTGGTTTTTATTACGTATTAAGTAATGACGATCAAATTTTATATCAATGTCGTGCTAGAGGGAAGTTTCGAAAAAGCAAAGAAACTCCACTTGTGGGTGATTATGTAGTATTTGAAGCGGAGAATATAACAGATGGTTATGTAACCCAATTGTTACCAAGAAAAAATTCCCTTGTTCGTCCGCCTGTTTCTAATATTGATCAAGCGTTGATCACGGTATCGGCTAAAGAACCTGATTTTAGTACGGTATTATTGGATCGTTTTTTAGTATTGGCTGAATATCACCATATTAAGCCTGTTATTTTAGTGACAAAGATGGATCTTTTAAGTGATGAAGAAGAGGAAACACTAAATAAGAAAACCTCTATCTATGAGGAAATTGGTTATGATGTAAGGTATTTATCACAGCACTGGAAACTCGAAGCCGATCAGTTTAAAACTATACTCAACCAACGCTTATCTGTTATTGCAGGGCAATCTGGTGTTGGGAAGTCATCCTTTTTAAATGCACTTGATCCTAGTTTGAATATTGAAACAGCCGAAATTTCAAATCGTTTGGGAAGAGGAAAGCATACGACACGACATGTTGAACTTGTTCATGTATCAGGGGGTTACGTTGCAGATACCCCGGGATTTAGTTCTTTAGATTTTGATATGATTGACCTTGTTGAATTGAAAGATTGTTTTGTAGAGTTTGAAGAAAGAAAAGGTGACTGTAAATTTAGAGAGTGTATGCATGTGTCTGAACCTAAATGTGCGATTAAACAAGGAATCGAGCAGGGTGAATTATCAGAAGAACGTTACAAACATTATATAGAATTCTATCATGAAATTAAATCAAGAAAGCCGAGGTACTAGATTATGAAGAAAATTGCTCCATCTATTTTATCTGCAGATTTTGCAAATTTAGAATCTGAGATAAAAGATGTTGAAAAAGCAGGTGCTGATTATATTCATGTTGATGTCATGGATGGTCATTTCGTGCCGAATATTACAATTGGACCTTTAGTCGTAAAAGCGATCCGTCCTGTGACGGACCTACCTTTAGATGTTCATTTGATGATTGAGGAACCAGACCGTTATATCGATGCATTTATAGATGCGGGTGCTGATATTATTTCTGTTCATGTAGAAGCATGCGATCATTTGCACCGAACGATTATGGAGATTAAAGCAAAAGGAAAAAAAGCAGGTGCTGTTATTAATCCAGCAACACCAGTTGAGATGGTCAAACCAATCCTACATGAACTAGATTTATTACTGTTTATGACGGTTAATCCAGGATTTGGTGGTCAAAGTTTTATACCGGAAGTGCTTGAGAAAGTTAAACAAGCCGATGAGTGGAGAAAGAAAGACAATCTTGATGTTGAGTTTGAAGTTGATGGTGGAATTAATGCGATTACAGCAAAAGAATGCGCACAAGCAGGTGTAGATGTATTTGTGGCGGGTAATGCGATATTCAATCAACCAAATCGAAAAGAGGCACTAAAAACTATAAAAAGTGCGGCAGAAGAAGGTTAGGTATGAAACGGATCGGGATTGTTGCAGGAGGTCCATTAGAAGCTTTACCGAATATGAAATCCTACCTTGATTCGATCGATATATGGATCGGTTGTGATCAGGGGGCTAAATACTTAATGGATCTTGGTATACCAGTCGACGTTGCCATCGGTGATTTTGATTCTATTAACGATGAAGATAAAGAAGCCTTAAAAAAATATGCCACAAACTTTATGGATTTCCCACCTGAAAAAGACGCAACAGATGTTGAAATGGCAATCGAAAAAGCAATTGATTTACGCGCTACTTCTTTGTCACTGTTCGGTCTAACTGGTGGAAGGCTTGATCATGAATTAAGTGCTATTTTTTTAATGGAGACGTTAAAAGATTATTCTTTTCCTGTTACGATGATTGATCGCAAGAATAAAATATCATTATACACATCTGGTGACTATGTGTTGGCTAAAGATGCAGCCTACACGTATATTTCATTTTTATCGCTAACGGAGAGAGTTAGAGGTCTAAGCTTAACTAATTTTCGTTATCCACTCGAAAAGACAGATATAAAAAGATCATCCTCATTAACTTTATCGAATGAATTATCTTACAGAGAAGGGTATTTTTCATTTGATGAAGGCATATTATTAGTTATTAGAAGTCGTGATTAGCTAATGATTGTGAGGGAGGCAAACGTCATGCGTTTTTACACGATTAAATTACCGAAGGTGTTTAGTGGTATTATTAAATTGTTTACCGACCATAAAAAATAACAAAAGAGCACCGATTTTAAATCGGTGCTCTTTTGTTATAAATAAATTAAACTCGTTCAACTTTTCCAGATTTTAATGCGCGAGCAGATACGTAAACACGCTTCGGCTTACCATCTACCATAATACGTACTTTTTGAACGTTTGCTTTCCATTTACGTTTATTGGCATTCATAGCGTGTGAACGATTATTTCCAGCTTTTGTTTGGCGTCCAGTTACGACACATTTTCGACTCATATTAATCCCTCCCAATTACAACTATCTCATTTCATACTTATCAAATTTATCATAAAAAGATTTTTATTGCAATTGTTTGTTGGCAAGTTTAGGGCACAAGTATTAAAGAATATTCACTTGACAGACATAGTGTTATAATGCATGGTAAAAGTACTTAAAGGTTAATTGAGGCGGTTGATTTCGGTACAAATTCCCGATTTAACCTTTTCTAATTAAAAAAAGTGTTGTAAAATGTGTAATGGCGATTCATGTTAAGATAAGCAGTAATGGAAGTATAAATGATAAAATAAACATGTTTAACCTAAGGAGGTTTATATGTATGTCTATTGAATTAACGACAAAAGACGGAAAAGTAACCATAACAAATGACGTTATTTCAACTGTAGCCGGTGGTGCTGCGATTGAATGTTACGGTATTATTGGAATGGCATCAAAAAACCAATTAAAAGATGGTATAGCTGAAATTTTAAGAAAAGAAAATTTCTCAAGAGGTGTCGTTGTTAACCAAGAGGAAGATGAGATCACGATTGATATGTACATTATCGTAAGTTATGGAACGAAAATTTCTGAAATTGCTCACAATGTCCAGTCTCAAGTTAAATACAACTTGGATAAAACATTAGGATTACCGATTAAAGCAGTTAATATTTATATTCAAGGTGTGCGCGTGCAACCAGAATAACTTAAGGTGTAAGAGATAAGGCCTTACCGATTGAAAAGGGAGGAAGTTGTAGTGGTATTAAAAAAAATAGAAGGTGAAAAACTAGCGGAAATGATTCTACTAGGTGCTAATCACCTATCTAATAATGCAGATATGATTGACGCACTGAATGTATTTCCTGTTCCAGATGGTGATACAGGGACAAACATGAATTTATCCATGACTTCAGGTGCAGAGGAAGTTAAAAAAGTTAAAGATGGTAATGTTAAAGAGGTTGCTGATGCTTTTGCTAAGGGTTTGTTAATGGGAGCAAGAGGAAACTCAGGTGTTATATTATCACAATTATTTAGAGGTTTCTCAAAAGGCATCGAAACAGATACACATTTAACAACAAGATCTATGGCACTCGCTTTAAAGAGTGGTGTGAATACAGCTTACAAGGCAGTTATTAAACCGGTAGAAGGTACGATTCTAACTGTAGCAAAAGATACAGCTGAAAGAGCTAGTGAATTAGCAGATGAAACCGATGATATCGTTGAATTTATGGAAGGTGTTGTCCGTGCTTCTAAAAAGTCGCTTGAACACACACCGGAATTATTGCCTGTACTAAAAGAAGTTGGTGTTGTAGATAGTGGTGGTCAAGGACTCGTTGTTATTTATGAGGCATTTCTTTCATTACTAAAAGGTGAGCCATTACCTGAAGTGTTAACAGAAACGGTTGAAATGAATGATTTAGTCAATGCTGAACATCATAAGAGTCATCAAGATTATATGAGTACAGAAGATATTGAGTTTGGTTATTGTACAGAATTCATGGTTAAATTTGAAGATGAGAAGTTAAAAGAAAATCCATATGATGAAGAAAAATTCCGTGAAGAACTTGGTCAATTGGGAGATTCTTTACTTGTTGTATCGGATGATGATTTTGTACGTGTGCACGTGCATGTTGAGTATCCAGGTGAAGCGATGAACCTAGCGCAACGATTTGGGAGTTTTGTCCAATTGAAAGTTGAGAACATGCGTGAACAACACTCTGAAATTGTTAATGACACAAAAAAAGAAGAAGCTAAACCTAAATCGCAATATGGTATTGTAGCTGTAGGTATGGGTGATGGCATTGATGAGTTGTTTAGAAGTTTAGGTGCAAATGTCGTCATAAAAGGCGGTCAAACAATGAATCCAAGTACGAAGGATTTATCAGATGCGATTGCAGAAGCACATGCCGAGCGTGTAATCATTTTACCAAATAATAAAAATATTATTATGGCAGCTGAACAAGCAGCTAAAATTAGTGATGATGATGTAGTTGTTGTAGCGACGAAGACGATTCCACAAGGTATGAGTGCATTACTCGCATACAATCCAGAAGCATCACTAGAAGATAATAAAGCAAGCATGACTGACAGTTCTAAACATGTTAAGACTGGTCAAATAACATATGCTGTAAGAGATACTCAAATTGATGGTCTAACGATTGAAAAAGATAATTTTATGGGACTTGCTGATGGAAAGGTTAAAGCATCGAACAAAGATCAACTTGAAGCAACGAAAACACTACTTCAAGAGTTGGTCGACGAGGATGATGAAATCATAACGATTCTTCAAGGTGAAGATGCAACTGACGATGATACAGAATCGTTAGTAAACTTCCTTGAATCAAGCTATCCTGATATTGAGGTTGAAGTTCATTTAGGAAATCAACCGATCTATTCTTATATATTTTCTGTAGAATAAATGTATAGTTACAAAAAGTGTTTCGGAGTCTAAACTTCGAAACACTTTTTGATTGTATCTTAAATAAAAAGGGGGAATAGATCATGAAATTTAAATCGGTGTTTGATGTGATCGGGCCTGTTATGGTTGGCCCTTCAAGTTCACATACTGCAGGTGCAGTGAAGATTGGGCGTGCTGCCTTAGATTTATTCGGTAAGCCAGTTGAAACCGTTCAATTTCATTTATATGGCTCGTTTGCTAAAACGTATAAAGGTCACGGAACCGATCTGGCATTACTCGCGGGTGTTTTAGGCTATGCCCCAGATGATGATCGAATTAAATCTGCTTTTAATCACGCAAAAAATAAAGGAATTTCATTTTCGTTTGTAGAAGAAAATACAGCTATTGATCACCCTAATACGGTTCGAATCGTATTAAATGATAATCAGAGTGAAATGGAAGTGGTCGGTGTGTCTGTTGGTGGTGGTAAAATAGAAATACAAGAATTAAATGGCTTCCAACTAAATTTATCTGGGAACCATCCTGCTATATTAATTATGCATAATGATCGGTTCGGTGCGATTGCATCTGTCACGGAGATATTAGCCAAACATGAAATTAATATTGGACGTATGGAAGTGAATCGAAAAGATGTTGGTGAAGAAGCACTGATGACCATAGAAGTGGATCAAACCATTGAAGAACACGTGGAGCAAGAATTAAGAAGTGCCAAGCATATTCTTCGACTTGCAAAAGTTATGGATTAAATAAAAGAAAGATAAGTTGGAGGGAAGCATATGTTCAGAACAGTAAAGGAACTTATCGAGATAACAGAAAAAGAAGAAATCTCAATCTCTGAAGTGATGATTCGTCAAGAAATGGATGTTTACGAATTAGATCGTCAGTCAGTTATGGATCGTATGGATCAGCATCTGAAGGTGATGGAAGATGCTGTTGAGGAAGGATTAAATGGTGTGAAGTCTCACTCTGGTTTAACGGGTGGAGATGCTGTATTGTTACAAAATTATATGAGAACACAAACGCCTCTTTCGGGTAATGTATTATTAGATGCTGTTAGTAAAGCGGTAGCCACCAATGAGGTGAACGCAGCTATGGGTGTCGTATGTGCAACCCCGACTGCTGGGAGTGCCGGTTGTGTCCCTGGCGCATTGTTTGCGGTTAAAGAACAATTAAATCCGACCCGTGAAGAGATGTTGCGATTCTTATTTACAGCTGGTGCTTTCGGTTTTGTGGTGAGTAATAATGCATTTGTTTCTGGTGCAGCAGGTGGGTGTCAAGCTGAAGTTGGTTCAGCAGCTGCGATGGCATCAGCAGCCGTTGTTGAGATGGCTAAGGGAACTCCAGAACAGAGTGCTCATGCGTTTAGCATCACTTTAAAAAACATGCTAGGATTAGTTTGTGATCCTGTTGCTGGTTTAGTAGAAGTGCCATGTGTTAAACGAAATGCAGCGGGTGCTTCTAATGCGATTGTCAGTGCGGACATGGCTTTAAGTGGTATAAAAAGTAAAATACCGACTGATGAAGTGATTGGTGCGATGTATCGAATAGGTAAACAAATGCCAAGTGCACATAAAGAAACAGCGGAGGGTGGTTTAGCCCAAACCCCAACTGGAAGACGGATCGAAAGAGAATTATTTAACCAAAACTAGTAGAAAGTGTGATTGGATGATGGAGAGGGCAGTAACAGAAATTTCAGGTGTTGGTCCTAAAATGGCTGAAAACATAAGTGAATTAGGTATTAAAACCGTTGATGACCTCATTAACACTTTCCCATCTCGCTATGAACATTTTGAGGTGTTAAACATTCGTGAGTTGGTTCATGACCAGAATGCCACGTTAGAAGGCGTTGTTCTAGCTGAGGCTGTTGTTACTTTTTTCGGAAAGAAAAAAAACCGATTGACGGTTCCCATCCAAGTTGAAGATGTTGTTGTTAAAGTTGTTATGTTTAATCGAGCTTTTGCTAAAAAGCAATTGATTCCTAACCAAACTGTGACAGTAACAGGAAAATGGGATCAACATCGGCAACAAATAACAGCCTCACATTATAAAGTCGGAAAAACTGAGGATGAACCATCTATACAGCCTGTTTATTTATTAAGACAAGTGATTGGGTCTGGCAGCTTTAAAAAACTTGTCAGTCAAGCATTTAAACAATTTGGAGATACATTTGAAGAAACCATTCCTAGCTTTTATAAAGAAAGATATAAATTATTGGACCGAAAATCTGCACTTTTAGCGATTCACTTTCCGAGTGATGTCAAGCAGTTAAAACAAGCTAAAAGGCGTTTGATATATGAAGAATTATTAATGTATCAGTTAAAAATGCAGACTATGAGACAGTACCATAAAACGCAATCAGCAGGACATGCTAAACAAATAAATTCAGAAAAAGTAAATGCATTTATTGAAAACCTCCCGTTTCATTTAACAGATGCACAAAAAAAGGCGTGGGGAGAAATACGTTCAGACTTAATTTCTAAACATCGTATGCACAGACTGCTTCAAGGTGATGTTGGATCGGGTAAGACAGCTGTTGCAGCTATTGCCTTGTACAGTGTCATCACTGTACAAAAGCAAGGTGCGATCATGGTTCCAACTGAAATTTTGGCTGAACAACATGCCCAATCATTTGATAATCTATTCGGTGATTTAGTGAATATTGCGTTATTAACTGGCTCGGTTAAAGGAAAAAAAAGAAAACAAATCCTGGAGCGTATTCAGAATGGTGAAATTGACCTCGTTGTTGGGACACATGCTTTAATACAAAATGATGTTCATTTTTCTGATTTAGGGCTCGTTATTGTTGATGAACAACACCGTTTCGGTGTTAATCAGAGAAAAGTATTAAGAGAAAAAGCAATGGACCCAGATGTTTTGTTTATGACGGCAACGCCGATACCAAGGACGCTTGCGATTACGAGCTATGGCGATATGGATATGTCTATTATCAATCAAATGCCACAAGGACGTAAACCGGTTGAGACGTATTGGGTTAAAGAATCCGTATTACCGAGAATTTTAAAATTTATTGAAAAAGAAGTACAACATAATCATCAAGCCTATGTTATAGCACCTCTAATTGAAGAATCAGACAAATTAGATATTCAAAATGCTGTTGATTTGTATCAGCATTTAGAGATAGAAATGCCTGATTCAACGTCAATTGGTTTACTGCACGGTCGATTAACAAATCAAGAAAAAGAAGAAATGATGCATCAATTTGCCGAAAATCAATTAAATGTTTTAGTAGCAACGACTGTCGTTGAAGTAGGTGTAAACGTCCCGAATGCTACGGTTATGGTGATTTATGATGCTGAACGATTTGGTTTGTCACAACTTCACCAACTAAGAGGACGTGTGGGTAGAGGCGATGCTCAAAGCTATTGTATTTTAATTGCAGACCCTAAAGGTGAAGTGGGTAAAAGGCGAATGCAAATAATGACTGAAACATCTGATGGTTTTATTTTAGCGGAGGAAGATTTAAAGCTAAGGGGGCCAGGTGATTTTTTTGGTAAAAAACAAAGCGGCCTACCTGATTTTCAGTTGGCAGATCCTGCAATTGATTATCGAACGTTAGAAACAGCACGACAAGATGCTGTTGATATTATATCAAGTGATTTATTAACAGAAGACTTAGAGTACCGATATCTAAATCATTTCATAAACAAAACATTAAAAGAGCAATTAAAAGGATTTGATTAATTTTAGGGTTGCAAAACGTTAATATTTTAGATATATTACTATTAGTACCTAGTCATAAGATTAAATAAAAAGTTTGACAACCATAGGTGGTGCCAGTATGAAATTACCTAAAAGAAAAAGGCAAGAACAATTAAAACAAAAAATAGAAGAAACACCTTTTATAACGGATGAAGCATTGGCAAATGCTTTTTCAGTAAGCATTCAGACGATTCGTTTGGATCGTATGGAGTTATCGATTCCTGAACTTAGAGAACGGATTAAATCAGTGGCGACAGATCAATGGAACGAAACCGTTAAAGCACTACCGATTGATGATGTGATTGGTGAGATTATTGATTTAGAGTTGGATAAACGTGCTATTTCTATATTGGATATAACAGGTGACCATGTTTTTTCTCGTAATGACATTGCACGTGGTCACCACTTGTTCGCCCAAGCCAATTCTCTGGCTGTTGCTGTGATTGATGATGAATTAGCTTTAACAGAAAAAGCTGAAATTAAATTTACACGACAAGTTAAACAAGGGGAACGTGTTATTGCAAAAGCGACCGTTAATCCAGAGGAGATTTATCATCGAACGTTAGTGACAGTCGATAGTTTTGTGGAACAAGAGCTTGTTTTCTCAGGTGAATTTACAATGTACCGGTCAACATAATATTAAAGGGGGAATAAAGGATGAGAATTGTACTTGATGCGATGGGTGGAGACAATGCTCCAGATGCTGTCGTTAAGGGATCACTTTTAGCCCTTGATCAGATCGAAAATTTAGACATTACGTTAGTTGGGGATCAAGAAAAAATCAATCCCTTATTAGAAGGGGACCAACGTATTGATGTTATACATACGACAACCACGATCTCTGGTGATGAAGAACCCGTCCGTGCTGTTCGCAAGAAAAAAGATGCATCCCTCGTATTGATGGCAAAAGAAGTTAAAGAAAAGCGAGCAGATGCTTGTATTTCAGCCGGTAACACAGGCGCATTAATGAGTGCTGGCCTCTTTCAAGTGGGTCGAATTAAGGGTATTGAAAGACCTGCTCTAAGTCCAACATTGCCTACTGTTGATCAGAAGGGTTTTGTGTTATTGGATGTAGGTGCGAACGTGGAAGCTAAACCTAAGCATTTAATGCAGTACGGGATCATGGGATCGATCTATAGTGAGAAAGTGCGAGGCATTAAAAATCCTAAGGTCGGCCTTTTAAACGTAGGAACAGAAAGTGGAAAAGGAACTGACTTAACGAAACAAGCATTTGATTTAATGAGTGAAGCACCGATTAACTTTGTCGGGAATGTTGAAGCGCGTGATTTATTACAAGGCACTTGCGATGTTGTTGTGACGGACGGTTTTAGTGGTAATATTGCTCTAAAAACAGTAGAAGGAACAGCTATGACCATGTTTTCAATGATTAAACGTGTCTTTATGTCCTCTCTAAAGTCTAAGTTGGCCGCGGCCGTGCTCAAAAAAGATTTAAAAGGCTTAAAAAACCAATTAGACTACGCTGAGTATGGCGGTGCAGCATTATTCGGATTACAAGCACCTGTCATCAAAGCACACGGTTCTTCAAATGCGAGAGCGATCTATAGCGCGATTAAACAAACGGTTAATATGGTTGATCAAGATGTCACTCAGACCATCCTAACAACTATTTCAAATGATACGCAGCAGGAGGATTAGTATGAAAAAAGTAGCCTTTATCTTTCCAGGACAAGGTTCACAAAAAGTGGGTATGCACGAGGCGTTTTTAACTTTAGATTCAAGTCTTCACCAAATTTTTGATGATGCAGATCAAGCGCTTGGATTTTCATTATCTGAATTAATGGTTAATGGACCGGAAGAAACATTAACAGAAACAAAATATGCTCAACCGGCGCTGCTTCTAACAAGTGTCATGATTGATCAGGAGTTAAAAAAACGAGGTGTCACACCTTCTGTTGTCGCTGGTCATAGTTTAGGTGAATATAGTGCTTTAGTTTCTTCGGGTGTGTTAAGTGTTGAAGAAGCAACGAAATTGGTGCATAAACGTGGACAACTGATGGAAGAAGCTTACCCGAAGGGACAAGGGAAAATGGCGGCTGTCCTCGGATTGAGTCGTCAAGAAATTGAAGATGTTCTCACCACACTTGATGAAACAGTTGAGGTAGCGAACCTAAACTGTCCGGGTCAAATTGTTATTTCTGGTACAACAATCGGGATTGAAAAAAGTGTTGATCTGTTGAAAGAAAAAGGTGCAAAACGTGTACTGCCGCTAAATGTTAGTGGGCCATTTCATTCATCGTTAATGAAAACAGCGGCGCTTGATTTTTCAAGGTTACTCGATGATATTGAATTTAGTGATGCGCAAATTCCAGTTTATGCAAATGTGACGGCAAATAAAGTTGAAAAAAACGATCAGATTAAGCAATTACTTGTAGAGCAGCTTTATTCACCTGTACTGTTTGAAGAGATTGTTCGGAAGCTTCTCGCTGAGGATCTTGATGCAATTGTTGAAGTTGGGAGTGGAAAGGTGTTAACAGGTTTGGTTAAAAAGATTGATCGACGGTTTAAGACATTCTCTATTCAAGATCCTGAATCGCTAGAGGCATTTATTGAATGGTATAAAGGAGGCGATGATTAATGTCAACAAAAGTCGCGCTAGTTACAGGTGCTTCAAGAGGCATAGGAGCTGCAATTGCAATTGATCTAGCCAAAAAAGGTTACGATGTGGCAGTCAATTATGCCGGTAATAAAGAACGAGCAGAGGCAGTTGTTAAAGAAATTGAAGCAATCGGTCAAGAAGCAATAGCAATTGGTGCAAATGTTTCAGACGAATCTGCTGTAGGAGATATGGTTAAGCAAGTGGTAAAAACGTTTGGTTCATTAGACTGCTTAGTTAATAATGCTGGAATTACGCGTGATAATTTAATGATGCGAATGAAGACTGAGGAGTTTGATGAAGTGATTGATACAAACTTAAAAGGTGTATTTGTTTGTATGAAAGCTGTAACAAGACAAATGATGAAACAACGCTCAGGCAAAATCATTAATATGAGCTCGGTTGTCGGTCTTGGTGGTAATCCAGGTCAAATTAATTATGTTGCATCAAAATCAGGTGTTATAGGGATGACCAAAACAGCTGCAAAAGAATTGGCACCAAGGAATATAAATGTTAATGCCGTTGCACCAGGGTTTATTGTAACGGATATGACGGATGCACTGGATGAAAAACTTAAGTCATCATTACTTGAATCAATACCTTTAAATCGTCTAGGAAGTGCTGAAGATGTAGCGAAAACAGTTTCATTTTTAGCATCAGATGATGCGAATTATTTAACAGGTCAAGTTATACAAGTTGATGGTGGAATGGTGATGTAAGATAAAACCACTTAATTGAAAGGGGGTGAATGAAGATGGCAGAAACATTTGATCGCGTAAAGAAGATTGTAATTGACCGTCTTGATGTTGAAGAAGATAAGGTGACAAAAGAAGCATCTTTTAAAGATGATTTAGAAGCGGATTCATTAGATGTTGTAGAACTTGTTATGGAATTAGAAGATGAGTTTGATATGGAAATTGCTGATGAAGAAGCAGAAAAAATTCAAACGGTAGGTGACGCTGTTGATTACATAAACAGCCAAGCTTAATGATAGAAAAAAGGTCTCGTAAATTTTTACGAGACCTTTGCATTTTGAATGCAGAAAAGATAAGATAAAAAGTAATCGAAAAGGAGGTGTTCGTGTGATAAATTTTAAGCCATTACAAGATGCGTTGAACATTCATTTTAACGATGAATCGTTGTTAATCCAAGCCTTTATTCACTCTTCGTACGTGAATGAACATAAGAACAGCCATTATCAAGATAATGAACGATTAGAGTTTTTAGGTGATGCTGTTTTAGAACTAGGCATTTCACAATACTTATATAAAACGTATCCAAATAAAGCAGAAGGTGAACTGACGAAACTACGCGCTTCAATTGTATGTGAACCAGCATTAGTCGGTTTTGCAACTGACCTTTATTTTGATCGTTATGTTTTACTGGGAAAGGGCGAAGAACGTACTGGAGGAAGAAAAAGACCGGCGTTGTTAGCTGATGTTTTTGAAGCATTTATAGGGGCTTTATATCTTGATCAAGGTTTTGACAGCGTTCTATCGTTTTTAACTGAGCATGTTTATCCGAAAGTAGAAGAAGGCGCTTTTTCTCATGCTATGGATTATAAAAGTCAGTTGCAAGAAGTTATTCAACAAAATAAGTACGCGGAGATTGATTACGAGATTGTAGCCGAGAATGGACCTGCTCATGATCGTGAATTTGTAGCAAATGTAAGTGTTAATCATGAAGTAGCAGGCGAAGGAAGAGGTCGAACGAAAAAAGAAGCGGAGCAAAGAGCTGCTAAAAAGGCGCTCGATCAGGCAAAGAAACTGTACTAAATTAAACGTTGGCTTATTTTTATGAATCAATAAATAAATTCGTAAGAACAAGCCAACGGTTACTATGTTATTTCTTTCTGCTGTTTGCTAACTCGTCTATGAAAGCCGTCGTCTCTGATGGACTTAAATGACTTTGAGAAGCAATATGATTATATAAAAATAGTAAATCATCGTATTTGTCTATACTATAATCCTCAGGGTCAAATAACGATTCATTTACAACCCCTAGTTTTGTTTGTATTCCCTTTAATACATAAGCTAAATTTTCTTCTGTGGCTTTATTTAAATTCATGAATTCAATCCCCCTTTTCATCAATCCTTCTAACCTGTTCTTCTTTATGATAAAATAAATAGGTTGAAATATAAAGAGCGAATCCGTTATTTCCTTCAATATGAAGTCAAAAAGCACTAAATGAAAATAGGTGAATAACATGTTTCTAAAAAAGCTTGAATCAGTCGGATTTAAATCATTTGCTGAGAGGATATCAGTCGATTTTGTTCCTGGTATTACAGCTGTGGTAGGCCCAAATGGTAGTGGGAAAAGTAATGTTACAGATGCTATTCGTTGGGTATTAGGTGAGCAATCCGCGAAATCATTACGTGGCTCGAAAATGGAGGATGTGATCTTCCAAGGGAGCGATACACGTAAACCATTAAATATGGCCGAAGTCACGCTCGTCCTTGACAATAAAGAGAACGCATTACCCATTGATTATCAAGAAGTGAGCGTTACAAGACGCGTCTATCGATCTGGTGAGAGTGAGTTTTTCTTAAATAAACAGTCCTGCAGGTTAAAAGATATTATTGACTTGTTTTTAGATTCGGGATTAGGCCGTGAAGCATTCTCGATTATTGGACAAGGTAAGATTGAAGAGATTTTAAGCTCTAAAGCAGAAGAACGTCGTATCATTTTTGAAGAAGCAGCTGGCGTTTTGAAATATAAAAATCGTAAGAAAAAAGCGGAATACAAATTGGCTGAAACTCAAGAAAATTTGAATCGCGTTGAAGATATTATTTATGAACTAGAAGGTCAATTAGAACCGTTAAAACAACAATCTTCACTTGCCAAAGAGTATTTAAATGTGAAGGATCAATTAAAAGAATCAGAAGTAGCACTAATTCGAACTGAAATTGAATCCTTACATGAAGAGTGGCAACAGCTCTTAAAAGACATCGATAAGTATAAGAAAAAAGAAGAGCAGTATGATGTGGAAGTAAATGTTAAGAATAGCCAAATTGAAAAGCAACAAGCTGATATAGAGGCTTTAGATAGAGGGATCGAGACAGATCAAGAACAGTTACTTGCTGCAACGCAAACGCTTGAAAAATTAACAGGTGAGAAAAATTTATTGTCTGAACGTGCTAAACACTCTTCTGATAATCAAGATAAATTAAAAGAACGCCAAACTTTATTAAAACAACAATTAGAAAAAATAAACGAAGAAAAAAATAAAGAGAAGCGTGAATTAGAAAAAATCAAACAATCGAAGTTTGATATCGATAAGCAGTTAAAGGAAGAGAGAGGTAAGCTGAATCAAGATGTTCAATCGATTGAGCGTGAGATTGAATCGTTAAAAGCAGATTATATTGATTTATTAAATGATCGAGCAACAGAAAAGCACAGAATTGAGACTATAAATGATCGTTTATCACAATTAGACCAACAACAAGAATCAAAGCAACAGGTCTATGAGGAACAAGAGCATTTCATTTCAACATTGGAGAATGAAAAAGAATCGAATGAAGAAAATAAAGTGATTCTAATGGCTGAAATGGAAGAATTAAAGAACAAACTAGAAAAAGACGAGGTGACATTAAACGATCTTTCGAAGCAATTTGATGAGATGAAATCGAAACTTGATCAAGGATACCGTCAGATCGATAAGTTGTCATCTCGAAAAGAGACGCTTGAAGAAATGAAAGAAGATTTTCAAGGGTTCTACCATGGCGTAAAAGCCGTTTTAAAAGCGAGAGATCATAAAAAGCTGTCACATATTGAAGGTGCCGTTATTGAACTAATAGACATTCCTAAAGGCTATTTAACGGCGGTTGAAACGGCATTGGCCGCTCAAGCCCAGCATGTAGTGGCTCGCAATGAAGCGAGTGCTAGAAAGGCAATAACCTATCTAAAAGAAACAAAACAAGGTCGTGCGACGTTTATTCCGATGGATGTCATTAAACCACGCCCAATACCAGCTGATGTATTAACGAAAGTCAAGCAACATCATGGCTTTGTGACACTAGCGAGTGAAGCGGTTCAAATAGACCGAACTTATCAATCCGTTGCTGATTATTTGTTAGGCCGAACGATTATTGCTAAATCACTAAAGGATGCCAATCAGTTAGCGTCTATTGTAAATCGCATGTACCGCATCGTAACACTAGATGGTGATATTGTTAATCCAGGTGGGACAATGACAGGTGGTGCAAAGAAAAATACGCAACAATCTTTATTCACCCGAGAACAAGAATTGCAGCAGTTATCAGAGACCTTAAAGGGTTATCACCAACGTGCTAACGATTATAAAAAACAAGTTGATCAAACTGAACAAAAAATGAATCAATTAACAAAAGCTATTCATGAACAACGATCCATTATTAATAAACAACAAGAAAAAATTGATGAAGTCGATAAAATAATTGAAAATAATCAATTTAAACTCGATCATTATAAAGAGCAGTTAACGCAAAGGATGCGTTCAGATCAACAAGCAAAGGATGAACGTACTCAATTATCTGAAAAGTTAAAAGAACAAGAGAAAGCTCAGACTAGAGTTGAAGAAAGAATCACGGTCGTTGAACGAGAAATTGAAGACAAACAAACAGACAAAACAAATTTAGAAGAAAATAAAGATGCGATCGTTAAAAATGTTCAAACATTAGAAGTAAAACAAGCTGAATTGAAACAATCACTCACCTTTCAAGAAGAAAAGTTAGATAAAGTGAACAATCAAGTTGAATCTGTCTCTAATGAATTAGCCGAAATTGATAAAGAACGCGATCAAATTGAAGCATTTGAAAATGCACTTGAACAAATAGAGGACTTAGACGAAACAATTAAAGTGAAAAAACAAGAAAAAGATGCGTTAGCTGAACACATTCAAGCAAAGAGGCAAGAACGCTTGACATTAACAACACAGTTACAAGAAACAGAAGCGCATAACCGAACGATTCGCCAGCAGCGCAAAGCATTAAGCGAAAAGCGTCAGTCAATGGAAGTCAAAGCCAATCGATTAGATGTTGAATTGGATAATCGCTTGAAGCGTCTAGAAGAAACGTACGAGATGAGTTATGACTATGCTAAAGAGACGTATTCTAAAGTTGAAGATGTAAAAAAAGCACAGCTTGATGTTAAATTACTGAAGCGAACCATTGATGAGATGGGGACAGTGAATTTAGGTTCTATTGAAGAATATGAACGAATAAATGAACGTTTTAGCTTTTTAAAAGACCAACAAACAGACTTACTAGAAGCAAAAGAAACACTTCATCAAGTCATTTCTGAAATGGATGAGGAAATGCAGCGTCGATTTGAAGAAACATTTGAACAAATTCAAATCGAATTCACTGAAGTATTTAAGAAATTATTTGGCGGTGGGCACGCACAATTAAAATTAACCGATCCTAACCAGTTATTAACAACAGGGGTTGAAATAAAAGCTCAACCGCCAGGCAAAAAAGCACAACAGCTCGGTCTTTTATCTGGTGGTGAGCGTGCATTAACAGCGATTGCATTATTGTTTTCAATATTACGTGTGAGACCTGTGCCATTCTGCGTATTGGATGAAGTTGAAGCCGCTCTAGATGAAGCAAACGTTAGCCGTTTTAGTCAATACTTAAATGAATTCAGCCAAGATACTCAATTCATCGTTATTACACACCGTAAAGGTACGATGGAAGGTGCTGATGTGTTGTATGGTGTGACCATGCAAGAATCGGGTGTATCTCGATTTGTCTCAGTCAAGCTTGAAGAAACAGCATCTTTAATCGAATCTTAAGTGAAGAAGGGAAAATAGATATGAGTTTTTTGAAAAAATTAAAAGAAAAATTTTCAGCATCAGCTGAAACAGAAGAAGTATCAGATAAGTATAAATCGGGGTTGGAAAAGACTAGAGAATCTTTTTCAACAAAATTAAATGATTTAGTAGCCCGCTATCGAAAAGTTGATGAAGAATTTTTCGAAGATTTAGAAGAGATCTTAATATCAGCTGATGTTGGTGTCAACACAGTGATGGATCTTGTTGAAGAGCTTGAAATGGAAGCTAAGCGTCAAAATATAAAAGATGCTAGAGATTTAAAAGAAGTCATTTCAGAGAAGTTGGTTGAAATTTATACAGGTGGAGAGGATACATTTAAGACACAAGCGCCTTTAAATATTCAGCCGGATGATTTGTCAGTCTTTTTATTCGTTGGTGTTAACGGTGTTGGGAAAACAACATCAATTGGTAAATTGGCCTATCAATTGAAACAAGAAGGTAAGAAGGTTGTACTCGTCGCAGGTGACACATTCCGTGCTGGTGCGATTGAACAATTATCAGCATGGGGTGAGCGTGTTGGTGTTGATGTGATTAAACATGGTGAAGGAAGTGACCCAGCTGCTGTCATCTATGATGGTATTCAAGCGGCTAAGTCAAGAAAAGCGGATGTTTTATTGTGTGATACGGCCGGAAGATTACAAAATAAAGTTAACCTGATGAATGAATTAAGTAAGGTTAAGCGTGTTATTGAACGAGAAATTCCTAATGCCCCGCATGACGTTTTACTCGTATTAGATGCGACAACTGGTCAAAACGCTTTAAGCCAGGCTAAGACATTCTCTGAAGCAACAGATGTTTCTGGTATCGTCTTAACGAAATTAGATGGCACAGCCAAAGGTGGTATTGTACTAGCAATACGAAAACAACTCGACATTCCAGTTAAGTTTGTTGGTTTAGGGGAGAAAATGACGGATTTAGAAGCATTTGACCCTAATGCATTCGTCTATGGATTATTTGCTGATATGCTTACAGATGATGAAATGTAAGCCTGCTTGACAACCTATCTGGAATCATCTAGTATTTCTAAGTAAAGCTTTTTTACTTAACAAGGAGTGCTTTTCATGTTAGAAAAGACAACACGTATTAACTTTCTGTTTGATTTTTATCAAGAGTTATTGACACCGAAACAGAGAAATTACATGGAGTTGTATTATTTAGAAGATTATTCATTAGGTGAAATTTCTGAGACTTACCATGTTTCAAGACAAGCTGTATATGATAACATTAGAAGAACAGAAGCGATGCTAGAGAGTTATGAAGACAAACTTAAATTGTATGATAAGTTTTTGACTCGTCAAAAGCTATTAAATGAGTTGTCCCAAGCCGTTGAAAAAGCGTCTTATACGGACATTAAACAGTATGTATCATCACTAAAAGAAATAGAGTAGGAGGGTTTCCTCTATGGCATTTGAAGGTTTGGCTGATCGTCTACAAAGTACGGTCAAAAAAATGACAGGTAAGGGAAAAGTTAGCGAGCAAGATGTTAAAGAGATGACACGAGAGGTGCGCTTGGCGCTATTAGAAGCGGACGTTAACTTCAAAGTGGTTAAAGATTTTGTTAAACGTATTAAAGAACGTGCTGTTGGTGCTGAAGTCATGGATAGTTTAACGCCCGGTCAACAAGTTATTAAGATCGTAAAAGAAGAATTAACTGATTTAATGGGTGGAGAGCAAAGTAAAATAGCGGTTAGTGAACGTCCACCAACTGTTATTATGATGGTCGGTTTGCAAGGTGCAGGTAAAACGACAACATCTGGCAAGTTAGCCAATCATTTACGAAAAAAACACAATCGAAAACCACTATTAGTAGCTGCTGACGTATACAGACCAGCTGCGATTGATCAATTACAGACTGTTGGAAAGCAACTCGATATACCAGTGTTTTCTAAAGGAACTGAAGCAAATCCAGTCGATATCGCTAATGAAGCCATTCTTCATGCAAAAGAAGAGCATTTGGATTATGTGATTATTGATACGGCTGGCCGTTTACACGTTGATGAACATCTGATGGATGAGCTTGGACAGATTAAGAATAATCTAACACCAGATGAAATCTTTTTAGTTGTCGATGCGATGACGGGTCAAGACGCTGTGAATGTGGCTGAAAGCTTTGATGATCAACTTGATTTATCGGGTGTTGTATTAACGAAGTTAGATGGTGACACTCGAGGTGGTGCGGCCTTATCCATTAAAGCTGTTACACAAAAACCAATTAAGTTTGCGGGTATGGGCGAGAAATTGGATGAGTTAGAAGCATTCCATCCAGAAAGAATGGCATCCCGTATTTTAGGCATGGGTGATGTGTTATCTTTAATTGAAAAAGCTCAAGACAACGTTGATGAAACAAAAGCAAAAGAACTAGAACAAAAAATGCGATCAGCCACATTTACCTTTGATGATTTCCTTGAACAGATGGAACAAGTCAAAAGCATGGGGCCTATGGAAGATTTATTAGGGATGATTCCAGGCGCTAACAAGATGAAAGGTTTAAAAAATGTTCAATTTGATGATAAACAAATTGTCCATGTTGAAGCGATTGTTAAATCAATGACAAAAGCCGAAAGACAAGATCCTTCTTTAATGAACGCTTCACGGAAAAAGAGGATTGCGAAGGGTTCAGGACGTCCTGTCTCAGAAGTTAATCGCTTATTAAAACAATTTGAAGAAATGAAGAAAATGATGAAGCAAATGTCTGGCACACAAGGTGGAAAAAAAGGAAAACGTAAAAAAGGTATGAATTTACCCTTTATGTAATGTAAAAACACTTTACAGACTTCGCACAATCTGATAGAATCTAAAATTGTGTTAAACATTTATTAATGGAGGTGCAAAACATGGCAGTAAAAATTCGTTTAAAACGTATGGGATCTAAACGTAACCCATTTTATCGTGTAGTAGTTGCGGATTCACGTTCTCCACGTGATGGTCGTATTATTGAACAAATTGGCACATACAACCCGGTTGCAAACCCGGTTGAGGTGAAATTAGATGAAGATAAAGCACTTAACTGGATGACTAACGGCGCTAAGCCAAGTGATACAGTTCGTAATTTATTTTCAAATGAAGGCATCATGAAGAAATTCCACGACCAAAAAAACCAATAAGGTAGCGTGATAACATGAAAGCCTTAATAAGCACGATTGTTAAGCCGTTAGTCGATTATCCCGATGAGGTAGAGGTAACAGAAAAAGATGAAAGCAATAAAACAGTTTATCATTTAACTGTTCATGCTGATGATGTCGGGAAAGTCATTGGTAAAAACGGTCGGATTGCTAAGTCAATTCGTACAATTGTTTATGCAGCAAGTTCAGATACAAAAAAACGTATTTATCTTGACATTATGTAAAACAGGGGAGGGGTAACCTTTCCCTGTTTTCTGTATCTATATAAAATCTCACTATACGATTAAGAAGGTGAACAGGATGACTCACTATTACAATGTAGGGAAAATAGTCAATACACATGGTATAAAAGGTGAAGTAAAAGTGGTAAGGATTACAGACTTCGAGGATCGATTTACACCTGGTAATCGTTTGTATTTATTTTCAAATGATACGTCTGAACCGATTGAATTAACGATTAAGCACCACCGGGTTCATAAAGGGTTTGATATGTTAAGTTTTGAGGGTTATGAATCCATTAACGAAGTTGAACCATTGAAAGACTCTTTATTAAAAATCCATCAATCAGAACAGTCTGAACTTGAAGAACACAGTTATTACTACCATCAAATCATAGGCTGTGATGTGCAAACAATTGATCAAGAACATATCGGAACAGTCAGTGATGTTCTTTCTCCCGGTGCAAATGATGTATGGGTTGTAAAACCAGCTAAAGGAAAAGATATACTCATACCGTATATAGAAGATGTTGTGATTGAGGTAGATTTAGAAAAACAATTAATTACAATCGATCCCATTGAAGGGTTGTTGTCATAATGAAAATTGATTTTTTAACTTTATTTCCGGACATGTTCACAGGTGTTATGGAAAGCTCTATTATGAAAAAAGCTCAAGAAAAAAATGCATTTCAATACAGGACTTTTGATTTTCGATCATTTGCAACTAATAAACATAATAAAGTTGATGATTATCCATACGGCGGGGGTGCCGGTATGGTGCTAATGCCCCAGCCTATATTTGATTGTGTTGATTCCATTAAAGAAGAGACGACAGATAATCCTCGTGTGATTCTAATGTGTCCACAAGGAGAAACATTCACTCAAAAAAAAGCTGAAGAATTGTCAGAAGAAGATCACCTTATCTTTATTTGTGGTCACTATGAAGGTTATGACGAGCGAATTCGTGAACATCTTGTAACTGATGAGATTTCAATTGGTGATTTTGTCTTAACAGGTGGTGAACTAGGGGCGATGGTCGTTACAGATAGTATCGTTCGTTTACTACCTGAAGTATTGGGCAATAAAGCATCGGCTCAAGAAGACTCATTTTCTACTGGTTTGCTTGAACATCCTCATTATACGAGACCAGCTGATTATAAAGGTATGCAAGTACCAGAGAGCTTGCGTTCAGGCAATCACCAAAAAATAGCTGATTGGCGTAAAAAGGAATCCTTAAAACGGACAAAGGAACGTCGTCCAGATTTGCTAGAGAATTATCCATTAAGTGAAAAAGAAAAAGAGTGGCTAAGTGAAGAATAACCATAGTTAGATCTTGCTTTTTATCTATAATTATGATATATTTTCTGTTGGACTTAAGTAGAGACTTAAGCAATAAACGATGTTCCGCTGTCGCGAATTCTTCGGATACGAACATTAGTTGAGAAGGAGTGTATACACATGCAACAATTAATTGCAGACGTAACAAAAGAACAACTTCGTACAGACCGCCCAGACTTCCGTCCTGGTGATACGGTAAAGGTTCACGCTAAAGTTGTTGAAGGAACGCGTGAGCGTATTCAGGTATTTGAAGGTGTTGTCATTAAGCGCCAAAACGGTGGAATTAGTGCAACATTTACTGTACGTAAGATTTCTTCCGGTGTAGGCGTTGAACGTACTTTCCCAGTACATTCTCCACGTGTTGATAAGATCGAAGTAACACGTCGTGGACAAGTTCGTCGTGCGAAACTATATTACTTACGTAACTTACGTGGTAAAGCAGCACGTATTAAAGAACGTCGCTAATGACGTGAGGAAAAGGAGCTTGATTAATCAAGCTCCTTTTTTCAATCTTACATAAAATGAAATATATAATGTAATTGTAATGGAGGATCATGCACTTATGTCAGACCGAAAAAAAGAATGGTTTAGTTGGTTGAAGGCAATTTTAATAGCTTTTGTGCTCGTTTGGATACTAAGAGCATTTGTGTTTATGCCAATTGCGGTAGAAGGTCCTTCCATGTTACCCACACTTAGAAGTGATGACCATGTGATCATTGAAAAGGTTTCATATCGCTTTAGTGACCCTGCTCGTTTTGACGTGATTGTTTTTAACGCTACAGAAGAGAAAGACTATGTCAAACGAATCGTTGGTTTACCTGGTGAGACAGTAGAAATTAGAGATGACCAACTCTTTATAGATGGTGAGTCAATTGATGAACCTTTTATCGATGAAATAAGAAATAATCAAGCCTATGGCTTAACATATACAGATGATTATATATTTGAAGGTGTCATCCCAGAAGGACACTATTTTGTTTTAGGGGATAATCGTCAAAATTCAACGGATTCAAGAGCGATTGGTCTTGTTGAAGAAGATGATATTATCGGACAAGCTGTGTTAACGTATTGGCCATTAAGACGTATACAAATTGTAAGCTAGAGGTGATAAATGTGAGTATTCAATGGTTTCCTGGACATATGGCTAAAGCAAAGCGAGAAGTACAAGAGAAGCTTAAATTAGTTGATTTTGTTATTGAATTGGTTGATGCTAGAGCGCCTATTTCTTCAACGAATCCAATGCTAAATGACGTGTTACAACAAAAACCAAAAATGCAAGTGCTAATGAAGAAAGATCTGGCAGACTCCTCGCAAACAAAGAAATGGATTTCCCATTTACAATCTCAAGGTATAAAGGGAATTGCTGTAAACGTAAATGACAAATCAGATATTAAATCTGTTGTTGATTTGGCTAAAGAGATGGGTGCAGCCAAGATGGAAAAATTAAAGAAGAAAGGCATTCGGCCAAGGCCAGCTCGAGCTATGATCATTGGCGTACCCAATGTTGGGAAATCAACGCTTATTAATCGCTTAGCGAATCGGAAGATCACAAAAGTAGGCGATAAGCCGGGTGTAACAACTGCTCAACAATGGATCAAGATAAAAAAAGATTTTGAATTACTCGACACACCGGGTATATTATGGCCTAAATTTGAAGATGAAGCAGTGGGCTATCGATTAGCAGCCTTGGGTATGATCAAAGATCAATTATTGACAATTGAAGAAATTGCGATGTATGTATTAGATATATTAAAAGAGCATTATCCCAATTTATTAGTTGAGAGATACCAATTACAATCGAATGACATGTCAACAGTAGATTTATTTGAACAAATTGGACGATTAAGAGGTGCCATTGCATCTGGTAACACGATTGATCAGGTGAAAACCGCTGAGCTTATTATTCGAGATTTTAGGTCAGGTAAAATAGGACCGGTGACTATCGAATTTCCTAATTAAACAAAATGAAATGATTGTGTGAAGATAAACAGGTAATGCATTTAAGTCGCATTGCTTGTTTTTTTATAAAATTAGAAAATAAATCATTCTTTTTGCCATCGTAAAACGCTTAAAAATTAGCTTAAATACGTCGATAATAATAGTAGTGAACGAAAAGGAGTTTCCGAATGAAACAATGGACAGTTAATCAAGTAAAAGATATGTTTAAAACAGGCAATTTCAGTGAAAAAGATTTGGAATGTTTAAAAGCGGATCAACGTAAAGGCATTCAACAGGAAATAAAGCGTTATGAACGACAAAAAGAACAGATTAAACAGCAGCACGATCAATTCGTGGCTATGACACAATATGAACATCAGTTGTATGAACAAAATATACAGTATATTGCTGGGATTGATGAAGTAGGCAGAGGGCCATTAGCAGGTCCAGTTGTTGCAGCGGCTGTTATTTTATCGCCTGAATTTGATGTTTTAGGTCTAACGGATTCGAAGCAATTATCAGAAAAAAAACGCGAGATGTTTGCTTCGATTATTGAAGAAAAAGCTGAAGCGATTGGTGTTGGCATCGTACACAATGATTTAATTGACCAGCATAATATCTATCAAGCATCTATAATGGCAATGGAAGATGCTATTGATAACCTTTCTGTGGAACCTGATTATTTGTTAATCGATGCAGTTGAATTGAAACGATTAGGTTATGATCAACAATCCATTATTAAGGGTGATCAGAAGAGTATTTCAATTGCTGCAGCAAGTATTATTGCTAAAGTAACGAGAGACCGAATGATGAAGGTTTATCATAAAAAGTATCCTGGCTATGGTTTTGATCAGAACCAAGGATATGGTACGAAGGCACATCTACAAGGTCTAAAAGAAAATGGGCCGAGTCCCATTCACCGCTATTCTTTTGCACCAGTTAAACAACATATACGTGACTAAAAAGGAGGGTTTCAATTGCCATCATTATTTTCTGCAATTTCATCACAAATGCAAACCAAAATGTCTGATGCGACAATGAAGTCGCCTTCTTTAAAAGAAGGTCAAGTTCTTTTAGGTAAAATAAAACAGTTACACGTCAATCAGTTGGCAACGGTGCAATTAGGTTCTCATCAATTGACCGCTAAGTTAGAAGCGGCACTGGAGAATGGACAGTCTTATTTGTTTGAAGTTGAAACGGCTGGTGAGACACCCACGTTAAAAGTGATTGACCGATCGGCAACATCAAATGTTAAGGATCAAGTCATGCAATTATTTAAAGAGCTAGGTATTAAACCAACGAAATCTGAAGCGCAATTTATAGAAGACTTAATTAATGACCACGTGCCTATGAACAAAAAAGATGTTGAGAATTTACATCAGTTGATAAAACAAAACCCATCTAAAGAAGGTACTCAGGTTATTAAAGAAATGATTACTAAGCGATTACCTCTTACTGAGACTGTTTTTAATGCACTTAATTCGACCAAAGAAGCATCTCAATCGTTTCAACAACAAGCCGTTGATTTATTGCAAGCGCTAAGGCAACAACCGAATCAATCACAAGTATTAAATCAATTACAAGATAAGTTACAAACGTTATTAAAATTCGACCAGCCAGTGAGTCAAACAAAGAGAATGAATCTCATAGAACAACCAACGAATCAAATGGGTAAAGCAAATCAATCGATTCAATCACAGGAAACATCAGATATCTCAGTCCAATCTCGTTCGGTTGATATAAACAATGCAACTGCAGAAAACGCAGGCCGTTTATCGGATGAACAGCAAACATTAGTTAGCCGATTTGAAAAACAAATCCCTATTTCAAATAAACAACTTTTCCAGCTAAATAAAGCCATCAATACGATTGAGCAGAATATGGGTGAAACCACAGTTAAGCAACTCGAGCAACTTCAAAATGCCTTGCAATCAGAAGATGTTCAAGTAAAATTAAAAGCTCAATTACCAACTAATCTCGCTCAAGATATGGATCGTTTTGTCGCATCACCAGAAAAAAGTAAACTGGATCAACTCTTTCCTGAATTACAAAGAATTACAAACGCTCAATTTCAGCCTGCTGAAAAAGAGGCTATATTCAGTAAACTAAACCGTGTCGTTGACCAATCACCGTCTGTTTTTTCAGTAAAAGATCAGTTTCTAATTCATATGAAAGATTATTTTCAGACGAGTGGTCTTGATTATGAACATCAATTAGCTCAAAATCAAGAACCGAATGAACTTTCGCAACCACCGTTAAAACAGTTGTTAATGCAAGCGTTAAATGAATCAGGGCCTCAAGTAAGAGAGATTGAAACGATGCTTAATCAATTTACGAATCAACAACTTTCAACGATACAGGATCATCCTAACTTTATTCATGTTGCAACACAAATCCCGGGTATGTTTGGAAGTGAACAGGCGATTGATTTGGAATTTTACAGTCGTAAAGATGAAGAAGAACGAATTGATTCAAACTATTGCCGAATTGCTTTCTTTTTAGAGTTAGGTTATATCGGCGAAACAATGATTGATATGAATGTGCAAAATCGGATGGTTCAAGTTACCGTATATAATGAGGAAGACCTATCTGCCGTTTTAAATGATTATAAACCATCATTAGAAAAAGGACTTGATGATCTGAATTATAAGCTTGGCTCTGTTTATTATAAACCGATGCCAGAAAACACAAATGATTTAATGATTAAACCGGATTATCAAAACTCGAGTACGACTTCCAATCGTTTGGATGTGAAAATATGACACGTAAAAATCCGTATAGAAAAAAAGCTGTTGCACTAGAATACGATCAGACTAAAGCTCAAGCGCCGGTTGTTAAGGCTAAAGGGCAAGGGTATGTCGCAGATGAAATTTTAAAGCGGGCGAACGAGAACGATGTACCTGTTCAAGAAGATAAAAGTTTAGTTGAAGTTTTATCTCAACTAAATATCAATGATAAAATACCTGAAGATCTTTACCAGGCAGTAGCAGAAGTTTTTGCTTATGTTTATCAAGTAGACAAGAAAACGAGAAATTAAGCTTCAACTGCTAGTAATTTCGAAGTAATTGACATACAAAGTGCATAACTATTAAATCTAAAACGCTGTTTAACTTATGTTAAATGGCGTTTTTTAAGACTTAAATAGACTTTCATCGTCTCATCCATTAAACTAATAGAAAAATGAGAGGAAGTGCAAATAATGATGACGGTTCGAGATCGACTCATTTTCTTGCATCAATGCCCCAATGTGACTAGGTCTATGTTAAGGCGTATGTTTCAACACGATCCAAGCTTGCTTGCTATGTTTAACTATTCAATTGAAGAGTTAAGCATGAATTATCAATTATCTGCTGAGAAAGCAACGTGTTTGTTTTATGAATTGAAGCAAATGAAATCCAACGAATGGTTAGATTCGCTCAAACCTTTTCATGTATGGACATTTGTTGATTCTGATTATCCAATCGCTTTATCGCTCATACCAGATCCCCCCCTAGTATTATATGGGCTCGGTAAAAAAGAAATATTACACGCTCAACCACCACTTGCTGTAGTCGGAACGCGACATCCCTCATCTAAAGCAAAACGTCATATGTTTCAAATACTTAAACCGTTGGTTGATGAAAAATGGGTGTTTGTTAGTGGTTTGGCATGCGGCATTGATGGACTCGCTCATCGCTTGAGTCATTATTATAAGGGAAAAACGATTGCTGTTGTAGCAGGTGGTTTAAATCACCCCTATCCTAAACAGCATATAGCCTTGTTTCATCAACTAACGACCCACCACCTAGTGATTTCAGAATATCCTCCAAATATAAAACCTCAACGTTATCATTTCCCTGAACGAAATCGGATCATTAGTGGGCTTTCCTTTGCCACGCTTGTAATCGAAGCAAAAGAAAAAAGTGGATCACTTATTACTGTTAATCAAGCATTGGAACAAGGTCGACACGTTTTTGCTGTTCCTGGTTCGATTAGTGATGAACAATCCCTTGGGTGCTTACGTATGATTCAAAGCGGAGCGACACTCGTGATCGAAGCTCAAGACCTCATAAATGAGTGGGAACAAACCCGCCAAAATTGGGTTCAAATGTTAGAAGAAAACACCGAAATATTAAATTGAAATTCGACGAATGATCATATTCGATTTGACAAATGAATAAAAAGTATTTAATAATAGTGGAGATTTCAATCATAAAAAAATGGAAAATTGAACACCTCTTGGGAGGGGAAGTAATGGCAGATTATTTAGTGATCGTTGAATCACCTGCAAAAGCGAAAACGATCGAACGTTATTTAGGAAAAAAATACAAAGTAAAAGCTTCAATGGGACATGTTAGAGATCTACCAAAATCCCAGATGGGCGTTGATGTAGAGAATGACTACCAACCTAGATATATTACGATACGAGGGAAAGGACCCGTTCTTAAAGAATTAAAATCAGCAGCGAAGAAAGTGAAAAAAGTGTACTTAGCGGCCGACCCGGATCGCGAAGGGGAAGCAATCGCTTGGCACTTAGCTCACAGTTTAAATATTGATGAAGATTCTGATTGCCGAGTTGTTTTTAACGAAATCACGAAAGATGCGATAAAAGATTCGTTTAAACAACCGAGAGGTATCAACATGAATTTAGTTGATGCACAACAAGGTCGCCGTATTTTAGACCGACTGGTAGGTTATAATATTAGTCCATTACTATGGAAGAAAGTAAAAAAAGGTCTTAGTGCTGGTCGTGTGCAGTCTGTAGCGGTAAAAATGATTATTGATCGTGAGGAAGAAATCAAAAACTTTAAACCTGAAGAATACTGGTCAATTGATGGTGTATTCAAGAAAGGGCAAGAAACTTTTGAGGGTGCTTTTCGCAGTTTGAATGCTGAGAAGGTATCACTCCCCGATCAATCATCCGTTGATGATATTATGAAACGTTTAAACAGCGATGAGTTTATGGTTAGTAAAGTTCAAAAGAAGGAAAGAAAACGTAATCCAGCATTGCCTTTTACCACTTCATCCTTGCAACAAGAAGCAGCTAGGAAATTGAACTTTAAAGCTAGAAAAACGATGATGGTTGCTCAGCAATTGTATGAAGGGATTGATCTCGGCAAAAAAGAAGGCGGGATTACTGGTTTAATCACGTATATGCGTACTGATTCAACACGCTTATCAGAAACAGCGCAAAAAGAAGGTAAAGAATATATTACTAACCACTTTGGTGAAGAATTCCTAGGCAAAGGCCGTAAGACGAAAAAGAATGAAAATACACAGGATGCACACGAAGCGGTTCGACCAACCGGAGCTGCTCGTGATCCAAAATCATTAAAAGCACTACTTACTAGAGATCAATATCGATTGTATAAACTTATATGGGATCGATTTATCGCAAGTCTAATGGCACCAGCGATTATGGATACCATGACAGTAACCTTGACACAAAATGGTGTTGAATTTAGGGCAACAGGGTCTAAAGTGAAATTCAAAGGGTTTATGAAAGTGTACGTTGAAGGAAATGATGATGACAAAAAAGATAAAGATAAATTATTGCCAGATCTTGAAGAAGGTACGATTGTCAAAAGCCAAAAAATTGAACCGAATCAACATTTTACGCAACCTCCTCCACGTTATACAGAAGCCCGTTTGGTTCGTACAATGGAGGAAAAGGGGATTGGACGTCCTTCAACTTATGCACCTACTTTGGATACGATTCAAAGACGTGGATATGTCACGCTTGATAATAAACGATTTGTTCCGACTGAATTAGGAGAAATTGTGCTTGATTTAGTTAAGGAATTCTTCCCGGAAGTTATCGATTTAGACTTTACTGTTAAAATGGAAAATGACTTAGATGCCGTAGAAGAGGGCGATACGAACTGGGTAACAATCATTGATAATTTCTATCAAGACTTCGAAAAGCGTTTAGAACGAGCTGAAGAGGAGATGGAAAAAGTAGAAATACGTGATGAACCAGCTGGTGAGGATTGTGAATTGTGCGGTCATGAAATGGTATATAAGATGGGCCGCTATGGAAAATTCATGGCATGTTCAAACTTTCCGGAATGTCGAAATACGAAACCGATCTTAAAAGAAATTGGTGTTGATTGTCCAAAATGTGAAAAAGGACAAGTGGTTGAACGTAAATCTAAAAAACGTCGAACCTTTTACGGTTGTGATCAGTATCCAGATTGTGATTTCTTATCATGGGATAAACCGATCGCAAGACCATGTCCAAAATGTGAAAGTTTATTAGTAGAGAAGAAAGTTAAAAAAGCTGTGCAAATTCAATGTACAGAATGTGATTATAAAGAAGAGCCTCAATCCTAGTTTAAAGGTGCATTTGTTTAACAAATGCACCTTTTTATATGAAAAGAAATGGGATACAGATATTTTTAAAGTTTTTTAACAACAAGGATGTGTTATTTAAAAATAAATTGACATTCCAATATTTAAAAGCTATAATCCATTCTTGGTAAGTATATTTGCTTGACAGCAATTTTATGTGATATGATGAATTTGTGAAACGATTCAGAACTTTAATACAATTCGGTGAATAATTTGCGTTCTTACAAATAATGTGATACGTTTTAACCGCTTGCATAGATGAGGAGACGACTTATAATGGATGAATTTAAATCTGTGCTAGAACAATTTTATCTATATTTACAAATTGAAAAAAATGTTGCACCCCTTACATTAAAAAATTATCAGCGAGATCTAAACGAATTCTTATCGTATATTAAAAGGGAAAGCATTTTAACATTTAATACAATAGACGATTCATTTGTGCGTCAATATTTAATGTATTTGCACGATCGCTCATTAGGACGTAAGACGATTGCTCGAAAAATATCAAGCATTCGATCTTTGTATCGTTATTTAGAACGTGAAGATTTAGTAACCCACAATCCTTTTCTTTCAATTAAACTCCCTAAAGCAGAAGAGAAGTTACCAAATTTTTTATACTCAGAGGAATTAGAACACTTATTTCGCGTAAATGATGTAGAAACGCCTTTAGGTCAAAGAAACCAAGCATTACTAGAGTTGTTTTATGCGACAGGCTTACGTGTTGGCGAATGTGAGCAATTAACACTATCATCAGTTGATTTTACGTTGGAAACCATACTAGTGACCGGAAAAGGACGGAAAGAACGGTATATACCATTTGGTAAAAAAGCGCGATTAGCTCTTATGAGATACATAGATGATGGTAGGAAGCAATTACTAAATAAGTGTGGTGAGTCAAATGATTATTTATTCTTGAATCATTTAGGTAAACAATTAACATCAAGGGGAATGAGGTTAATTTTCAATAAAATGGTTGAAAAAACCGCACTCACTGCACATTTACATCCCCATGCGCTCAGGCATACATTTGCGACTCACTTATTGAATGCAGGTGCTGATTTAAGAAGTGTTCAAGAGTTACTTGGTCATAAAAATATTTCGACAACACAAATATACACTCATGTAACAAAAGATCGATTAAAAGATGTTTACATGAATCACCACCCCCGAGCGAAACATCGAAAATGAGGTGATAAACGATGAGTAATGAATTTCATGCGACGACTATTTTTGCTGTTCAACATAATGGTAAATCAGCGATGGCTGGTGATGGTCAAGTTACCTTAGGTAATGCTGTGGTTATGAAACATAAGGCAAAAAAAGTACGTCGCTTATTTAAGGGACAAGTATTAGCAGGATTTGCAGGCTCTGTTGCTGATGCCTTTACTTTATTTGAAAAATTCGAGGCTAAGTTAGAAACATATGATGGTAATTTAGAACGATCCGCTGTTGAACTAGCCAAAGAATGGCGTAGTGATAAAATGTTGCGCAAATTAGAAGCGATGCTAATTGTTATGAACAAAAATACATTGTTATTAGTATCTGGAACAGGTGAAGTGATTGAACCGGACGATGGAATACTGGCAATCGGTTCTGGTGGTCAGTATGCATTATCAGCAGGACGCGCTTTAAAACATCATGCTACCGGACAATCAGCGAAAGAAATTGCACATGCAGCGCTAAAAATTGCGAGTGAAATTTGCGTTTTTACAAATGATGAAATTATTTTAGAAGAATTAGATAATTAACGAAGGCAGGAGGTGGCAAATTGAAAAAAGAATTAACTCCAAAAGAAATCGTAAAAGAATTAAATCAATATATTATTGGTCAAGAACAAGCGAAAAAATCAGTCGCGGTTGCACTTAGAAATCGTGTGAGAAGAATGAGACTGACAGATGAATTAAAAAATGAGATCGTACCGAAAAACATCCTCATGATCGGACCAACTGGGGTAGGGAAAACAGAAATTGCAAGACGATTGGCTAAATTAGTTGGTGCTCCATTTGTTAAGATTGAAGCGACAAAATTTACAGAAGTCGGTTATGTAGGTCGTGATGTTGAAGCGATGATTCGTGATCTAGTAGAGGTTAGTGTCAGAATGGTAAAAGACGAAAAGAAAGAGGAAGTAAAAGATGAGGCGGAAAAATTAGCTAATGAAGCGCTCATTGATTTATTACAACCGTCAAATCAAACTTCATCTGCACACATAAAAAATCCTTTCGAAGTCTTTTTCAATCAACAACAAGAAAATACCGAAGAAAAATCGAGTGAAACAACTGAAGAGACGAAAGAAAAAAGAAAGAAA
The DNA here is from genome assembly GCF_900096905.1 of Pelagirhabdus alkalitolerans. Classification (GTDB taxonomy): domain Bacteria; phylum Bacillota; class Bacilli; order Bacillales; family Amphibacillaceae; genus Pelagirhabdus; species Pelagirhabdus alkalitolerans. The sequence continues at coordinate 150,666 of NZ_FMYI01000002.1, forward strand.
TTGAAACATAAACTTGAACTAGGTGAATTAGAAGATCATATGGTTCAAATTGAAGTAGAAGAACAGTCAGGCTCAATGTCTGATATGATGCAAGGTACGGGAATGGAACAAATGGGTGCAAATATGCAAAATATGTTTGAACAACTCATGCCTAAAAAACATAAAACGAGAAATCTCCCTGTGCGTGACGCTAGACAAATACTAATTGAACAAGAAGCACAAAAACTGATCGATATGGAAGAAGTTGGTTCGATTGCCATAGAAAAAGTAGAACAGTCAGGCATGATATTCATTGATGAATTAGATAAGGTAGCAGCTAAACAAGACAATCAGGCTAATGTCTCACGCGAAGGTGTACAGCGTGATATTTTACCAATTATAGAAGGCTCAACAGTTATGACAAAATATGGCACAGTTAAAACGGATCATATTTTATTCATTGCAGCAGGTGCCTTTCATATGGCTAAACCTTCCGATCTTATTCCTGAACTTCAAGGTCGATTCCCAATTAGGGTAGAGTTAGATAAGTTGAGTGTAGATGATTTTAAACGTATTTTAACAGAACCTTCAACTGCGTTATTAAAGCAATATCAAGCTCTTTTAAAGACAGAAGAATTAGATGTTACCTTTACTGAAGAAGCGATTGATCGATTAGCTCACGTAGCCTATGAGGTCAATCAAGAAACTGATAATATTGGTGCAAGACGATTGCACACCATTTTAGAGAAGTTGTTGGAAGATTTATCATATGAGGCAACTGACATTACGATGCCATCAATTGAAATTACATCACATTATGTTGATGAAAAATTAGGTTCAATTGCCGGGGATAAAGATTTAAGTCAATTTATTTTATAATTTTCAATATATGAATGGAGGAAAAAGGATGGAATTACTAGATCGAGCGAGAAAGATAAATTCTATATTACAAGGTTCAACAGGGAAATCAGTTAACTTTAATGAGATGGCGATGACATTACAAGAAATTATGGCCGCTAATATATTTGTTGTTAGCCGCGGAGGGAAATTACTCGGTTTTTCAATTAATCAACAAATCGAAAATGCACATATGAAAGCGATGTTGGAAGAAAGGCAATTCCCAATCGCCTATACAGAAAGTTTATTCAATATTAAGGATACAACAGCTAATATCGATATTAATAGCCCGTATACAGCCTTCCCAGTCGAAAACAAAGATTTATTTAAAGATGGACTCACAACGATTGTTCCTATTATAGGAGGCGGTGAACGCTTAGGGACATTAATTTTAAGTCGTTTAAACACAGACTTTAATGATGATGATTTACTCTTAGCTGAATATGGCGCAACTGTTGTAGGTATGGAAATTTTACATGAAAAGTCAGAAGAGATTGAAAAAGAAGCACGTTCAAAAGCAGTTGTTCAAATGGCTATTCGCTCCCTATCCTATAGTGAACTTGAAGCGATTGAACATATTTTTGCTGAATTAGATGGTAATGAGGGGTTGCTCGTAGCTAGTAAAATAGCTGATCGAGTTGGTATTACACGCTCTGTCATTGTAAACGCACTTAGAAAATTAGAAAGTGCAGGTGTTATTGAGTCAAGATCATTAGGAATGAAAGGGACATACATTAAAGTCCTAAATGATAAATTCCTTCTTGAGCTAAAGAAAGTTCAAACAAACGATTAATTGAAATTGAGAAGACTTTGAGACAAAAGTAAATAAATCAATGTAATAGCCGGATAAAAAATAGTATTTTAACTATTCTTTGTCCGGCTATTTGTTTACATATCTCACAGCAATCTGGAATGGTCTCAGCTAAAAAGCCGAGGTTGTTTCAGATTGGGATAACCTTTTGATCAAATTGATCGTGTTTCAAGATACTCATTTTTATTTTCCCAGACTCTTTTTTATGATCCTTTATAGAGCATGTTCACCTTTTGTTCATAGTTCTAAAAAAATAGCGAAAAAGGTACTAATGACCTATTCATATTCAAAAATTGGTAGATTGGGCTAATTTCTTTTTCAATATATTTAATGAAAAAATAAACGAATTGCAGAATTTGTCGATTATTTGAGAGAATAATTGAGAAATTGGGGCTTTATAGAGGAATATAAAATAATATGACTATTTTCTTTATAAAGAAGGATAATGTGTAGAATTAGGTCGATAGTCGTAATGTTTTGAAAAATATTTGATAACTTTAGTCAGAAACTTAAAGCATGCCATAGACAGTCATTCTCTTTTACAATACAATGACAAATAGGTTACATAGGAAAATACAGGCTTTTGTCTAGGGAGGTCTTATAATGGCATTATTTGGAGGTCCAATTGCTAATTTAGAGCACGGATTAAACTATGCGACAAAGAAAAATGAAACAATTGCGAATAACATATCAAATATTGACACACCGAATTATAAAGCAAAAGATGTCGAATTTAAAAGTTTGCTTGATTCTGAAATGCGGAATGGATTTCATGCTAACAGAACAAATGAGCGTCATCTAGATTTCGGCTCAGGATCAAGTGATTTTCGCGTGACATCTAATCGTAATACACGTTATAACCATAATGGTAATAATGTTGATGTCGACAAAGAAATGACAGAGCTAACCAATAATCAAATTTACTATCAATCATTAGTCGATCGGATGAATGGTCAATTTAATGACTTAAGAACAGTGATTAATGGAGGACGTTAATTATGAGTATTTTTAGTGGTATAAATACAAGTGGTTCAGCACTCACTGCACAAAGACTTCGAATGGATACGATTTCGTCTAATATTGCAAATGCTGAAACAACACGTGCTACGATCAATGAAGACGGTGAGTTTGAGCCATATCGTAGAAAAACAGTGCGTTTTCAAGAAGAAGGACAGCCTTTTGCGAGACACTTATCACGTGCGAGAAATAGAGGGCAAAGCAGTCAATCAAGTGGAGTGAAAGTAACATCTATTGAAGAAGATGATGAACCATTTATTGATGTTTACAATCCTTCTCATCCGGATGCTGATGAAGCAGGGTATGTACAAATGCCAAATGTTGACCCTCTACAAGAACAGATCGATATGATGAGTGCAACACGCTCTTATGAAGCAAATGTAACGTCATTAAATGCAACAAAAGGTATGCTGATGAAAGCATTAGAAATTGGCCGATAATAGAGAGGATGACTGATATGAGTTTAAATGTGAATTTCTTACAATCAATTCAACCAATGGCTCAACCTGAGCAAATTCAAAGATCACAAGATTCTGGACAGGCTCAATTTGCTGATTCATTAAAAGATGCGATTAATGATTTAAATGAATCTCAAATTGAAACCGAAGTTAAGACAGAACAGCTTGTTAATGGTGAGATCGATGACTTACATGATGTGATGATAACTGCCCAAAAATCTTCTTTGTCCTTAAACTTAGCAACGCAAGTTCAAGGTAGTGTATTAGATGCTTATAATGAAGTCATGAGAATGCAAGTTTAATAAGTAATTTTTAGAAGCGAATGTTGTTTGGTATGGAGGCACATGATGAAGGAAAAATTGAATCAATACAGAACACGTACAATTGAATTATGGAACTCAAGGACGACAAAGCAAAAAGGTTTAATCATGACTTCCGTTTTTTTGTTTTTATTAATCATCATTGGTGGCAGTATTTTAGCATCAAGTTCATCAATGGTACCGCTCTATAACAATTTATCAATGCAAGAAGCGGGTCAAATTCAAGAAGAGCTAGATGCGCGTGGCATAGATAACGAAGTCACAGATGGTGGTACAGCTGTTCACGTACCGGAAGGAATGGCTGATAGTTTACTTGTCGATTTAGCAGCGCAAGGTATTCCAAGTAGTGGTAGTATCGATTATTCCTTTTTCAGTGAAAACACATCGTGGGGTGTTACAGATAATGAATTTGACATGATGCGTTTAGACGCTACACAAACAGAATTAGAAAATTTAATTGCAGGTATTACCGGAATTGAGAACGCAAGTGTTATGATTAACTTACCTCAAGAACAAGTGTTTGTTAGTGACGAACAACAAGGTGGATCAGCCTCGATCGTTCTAACAACGGCAGCTGGTTATAATTTCGAGTCAGAGCAAATTAATGCACTGCATCACCTCGTTTCAAAATCAGTTCCAAACCTATCTACTGATGATATCGTCATTATGGATCAACACTTTAATTATTATGACCTCGATCAAGGCAATAATTTTTCCAATGGAGATATTTACACAACTCAACAAGATATTAAAAATGACATAGAACGTGATATTCAAAGACGTGTCCAGCAAATGTTAGGGACAATGATTGGTAATGATCGAGTTGTTGCTTCTGTTACAGCAGATATTGATTTCACGCAAGAAGAACGAGTTGAACAACTTGTTGAACCTGTAAGCGAAGAAATTGAAACATTACCTGTTAGTGTTGAAACGATTCAAGAAACCTATTCAGGTGAAGGTGCTTTTGATGGTGAAGTCGGCGCTGGTGAGGAAGATATTATGAACTATCCAGCTGGTGAAGCTGGTCAAGGTGATTATGAGTTAATTCAAGAATCTGTTAATAATGAATTTAACAGGATTCAACGAGATATTAGTGAAAGTCCTTATAAAGTTAGAGATTTAGGTATTCAAGTTGCAGTCGATAGTACAAGAGAAATACCAGGAGAAGACGGGGAAAGAGAAGAACTTACTGCGGCCGAATTAGAAGATGTTGAGAATAGTATTGCTTCAATTTTGGAATCAATTATTTCGACATCTGTTGACCAGTCGTATGGTGAGATTAATCCAGTTGATAATACATCAATTGTTTTTCAAGAATTTGCAGGTGTTGACACAAGACAACAACCTATTGCTACAGGGATTCCTACTTGGGTTTATTTCGCTGGTGGATTGTTATTATTATTAGTGATCGGATTAGTTGTCGCACTACTAAGAAGACGGAATCAACCAGATGAAGTTGCTTATATGGAAGAAAATGAAGAAACAGTAGAGCGAGAAATTCCTGATATGGAAGAGCCTGAAGATACAGAAAGCTCAATTAAACGTAAGCAATTAGAGAAAATGGCACAAGGTAAACCAGAAGAGTTTGCAAAATTATTGAGATCATGGATTTCAGAGGAGTAGGGAGGATCGCTTTATGGCAAGAGGACAGCAAGAATTAACCGGTCGCCAAAAAGCAGCTATTCTGCTTATTTCAATGGGTCCGGACGTTTCAGCTCAAGTTTATAAACACTTAACTGAAGAAGAAATTGAAAAATTAACGTTAGAAATATCATCAGTTAAAAAAGTAGAATCTGATCAAAAAGAAGAAATTTTAGAGCAGTTCCATCAAATTGCATTAGCTCAAGACTATATCGCTCAAGGTGGTATTGGTTATGCCAAGACTGTTCTAGAAAAAGCAGTGGGTGGAGATGAGGCGCAAAATATTATTTCGCGTTTAACTTCTTCCTTACAAGTAAAGCCTTTTGATTTTGCTCGTAAGGCAGACCCAGGACAAATTTTGAATTTTATTCAAAACGAACACCCGCAAACAATTGCGTTAATCTTATCTTATCTAGATAAAGAGCAAGCGGGGCAGATTTTGTCAGAATTACCTCAGGAAGTTCAAGCAGATATTGCGAAGCGTATCGCGATCATGGATTCAACCTCTCCAGAGATTATTCATGAAGTTGAACAAATTCTTGAACGAAAACTTTCGGCGACAGTCACTCAAGATTATACACAAGCCGGTGGTATTCCAGCTGTTGTTGAAGTGTTAAATGGTGTTGACCGAAGTACTGAACGAACGATTCTTGATGCTTTAGAAATTCAAGACCCTGAATTAGCTGAAGAAATCAAGAAAAGAATGTTCGTATTTGAAGACATTGTTACACTTGATAATCGTGCTATTCAGCGTGTTATACGTGAAGTTGAAAATGATGACCTTCGTCTCGCACTTAAAGTTGCAAGTGAAGAGGTACAGGAAGTTGTCTTTAATAACATGTCATCGCGTATGGCAGATACCTTTAAAGAAGAGATGGAGTTTATGGGGCCTGTGCGCTTACGTGACGTAGAAGAAGCACAAACACGTATTGTTGCAGCTATTCGACGCCTAGAAGAAGTCGGAGAAATTGTCATTGCACGTGGTGGAGGAGATGATATTATTGTCTAATCCCCACAACAAAACCTCTTCAAAAGTGATTGGCATAAAACCAATTACGTTCCCTAAGTTTGATGATGGAGTAGAATCAGCTACAGAAGGAGAGCAACTAGAGGGTATTGAAGATCAAATTGCAAATAAAGAAGCTGAATTAAATGAGTTACGTGAAAAAATACAAATAGAGCGTAAAGAAGCTGATCATGCAATCGAACAGGCAAAAAAAGATTGGGAAGATGAAAAGCAAAAGCTCATAAAGGAAACAAGAGAGCAAGGTTTTGAACAAGGGTTCCAAGAAGGAAAAACTGAGGCAGAATCTGCTTTTCGTGCAAAATTGGATCAAGCCAATCATGTAATTGAACAAGCTTACTTGGAACATGAAACGATTATCAATCAGAGTGAACCTATTATTTTAGATTTGGCTGTAAAAGTTGCTCGAAAGATTGTTGCTAAAGAAGTAGAACAAAACGATGGTTATTTGACACTTTTAAAAAAAGCAATTGAAGATGTGCACGATCAACCATCTATTAAAATTCATACAAGCTCAAGTATGTATGAATACGTCAGAAGCAACCAAGATCAATTAATGACACTTTTGGATGCGAATATTGTATTATCCATTCACCCTTCTGTTGAATTAAATCATACAGATTGTGTAATCGAAACGCCTTTTTCAAGATTAGACGTATCAATAGATCAACAGTTCACTAAGCTACAGCATGCTTTGAAAGAGACGGCGGAGGCGATCAATCGTGGAGATTGAGACTTATCAACAAACCATTGATTCATTAGATACTTTTATTAGATTTGGAAAAATTAAACGTGTAGTCGGTTTAATGATTGAGTCAGTGGGTCCTGCTGTTCAAATCGGAAATGTATGTTATATCCATCCTAAGAACGGGGAACCCATTATAGCTGAAGTTGTTGGGTTTAATGACGATAATGTTCTATTAATGCCTTATTCGCAAATTACAGACATTGGACCAGGTAGCTTAGTCGAAGCGACGGATAAGCCTTTAACAGTAAAAGTTGGTAAATCATTAACGGGTAAAGTTGTTGATGCACTTGGTCAGCCACTTGATGACTCGCAACTGCCAGTTGGATTAAAATCGGTTAACACCGAACAAATGCCACCGAATCCACTCAAACGACCAAGAATTACGGAACCTATTGAACTAGGGGTTAAGACGATTGACTCGATGTTGACGGTTGGTAAGGGTCAAAGAATTGGGATTTTTGCTGGTAGTGGTGTCGGTAAAAGTACGCTTCTTGGGATGATTGCCAGAAATAGTGAAGCTGATATTAATGTTATTGCACTTATTGGCGAAAGAGGCCGAGAAGTAAGAGAGTTTATCGAAAAAGATCTTGGTACACAAGGATTGAAACGTTCAATAGTAGTTGTCGCAACATCTGACCAACCTGCTCTAATGCGAATTAAAGGTGCTTATACAGCGACAGCCATTAGTGAGTATTACCGTGATTTAGGTTATAATGTCAACCTAATGATGGATTCGGTGACACGTGTAGCTATGGCACAACGTGAGGTAGGCTTAGCAACAGGTGAACCCCCAACAACAAAAGGGTATCCACCTTCTGTATTTGCTGTTTTACCTAAACTTTTAGAACGAACAGGGACAAGTGATAGAGGTACTATTACGGCATTCTATACTGTCCTAGTTGATGGCGATGACCTTAACGATCCTATTGCAGATACAACACGTGGGATTTTAGATGGTCACTTTGTTCTAGATCGTAAACTAGCTGAACAAGGCCAATTTCCAGCTCTTAATGTGTTAAAATCAATTAGTCGTGTGATGCCTCAGATTACGACTGATGAAGAACAAAAAGCGGCAATGGAACTTCGCTCACATTTAGCTACCTATGAAGAAAACTATGAATTGATTCAAATCGGCGCTTATAAAAAGGGAACAAGTAAAAAAGTAGATGATGCAATTTCACTACACCCAAAAATTATTGAATTTTTAAAGCAAGATGTTGATGAAAAATGTCAGCGTGAAGAAGCGATTGATCAAATGAAATCCGTCTTAAATGGAGGGAGTCATTGATGGCAAGTATTAATGCATTTAATAAGATATTGGATCATCAAGAACGTGAAAAAAATATCGCTCATAAAGATTATCAACATTCGGTTGAAGAGTTTGAGACCGTTGCTGAACAACTTTATCAATTGTTGCAAAAAAAAGAACAAGTTGAGCAAGAATACAACTATTACTTAAAGTCATCAGGTACAGTAACAACACTTGCCACACATTATGCGTTTATAGAACAAATTAAGAAGAAGATTGACAATGTGCAGGTTGAAGTTAATAAGAAAAGATCCATTATGGATCGAAAGCAACAAAAATTGACAAAGGCACACATAGAAGTTAAGAAATTTGAAAAAATCATCGATCATAAGATTGAACATGAACATGAAAAGTTAAAATATCATGAAAACAAAGAAATGGATGAAATATCATCACGGCAATATTTTAATCGTGGAAATAGGTGACGTATATGGCTCAAAAATCAAACAATGAAAAGCCAAAGCGAGCAAATCTAATACAATGGCTATTTCTCATTTTGGTACCTCTTGTACTCGTTGTTGTTATTATGGTTATATTATTTAGCTTACTAGATATAGATCCTGTCGCGAGAACAAGAGAATTTGCAAATTCTGTACCTATTGTGAATCAATGGGTGACTTCAGAGGAAGAAGAAGAATTTGAACGAAGAGAAAACCGATATATCAATCAAATTGATGAGCTCGAACAAGAGATTGACCAACTTGAAGCTGAACTTATGTCAAAATCATCTGAAGTTGATGATTTAAATCAAGAAATTGTTAGTTTAAATCAACAGATTGAAGACTTATTAGATGATGCTGAAAGTGAAGAAGAGCTTGATGCCAATTTTGATCAATTAGTCATGAGTTATCAGGAAATGGCGCCTGCAAATGCCGCTAACATTTTATCAAATGCATCCAATCAAGTGGTTGTAAGGATTTTAGAAAGTTTAGAAGGGGAACAGAGGGCAGATATTTTAAGCGCTATGGAACCTGAATTAGCAGCTGAGATCACTGAACAATTAATGAATGATTAGTGAAGAGTTAATAAAACTTGAAAGGAGGTGAAAAAATGAATATCGCAAGCTTATTAAGTGGAATGGCACTACCAGATGTCGATATCCGCTCAAAAGTCAGTCAAAAACAAGAAAGTGGATTTTTAGAAACACTTACTAAAAACATGACTGGTTCAGAGTTGAAAGAGACTTTATTAACATTTGAAAGTGAAGAGACTTCAGACCTTGTTTCATTGTTAGATAATTTATCAAGTGAAGAAAAAGAAATCTTGTTAGAATGGGTTGATCAACTCGTAACTGATATTGACTTAGATGAACTCATCGATTTAGATTCAATTAGCGAAAGTGAGTTTACTAATCTTATAGCTCCATATGTTGACGATATCATGACTTCAAGCGAGACTGAACTTGACTTGGAAGGTTTATCTAAAGAACAACGATCAATTGTTTCCGATTTATCTGAGTTATATGACACGGATGAAGACGAAAGTCAAATAGTGCTGAGCCAATTATTCGTCCCTTTAGCCTCCGATGTCAATTTTGAAGAAATAGACGAATCGAAATTAGATCGAATACATGACAAAGTCGAAGACATGCAGGCTATTATGGATGACTTTTCAACCGATGATAAGCAAGGTGCTAAAGAATTGCTAGCCATCATGAAGCAGTTATACACAGAAGAGAGCGCTACGCCCAGTATGATTGAACAAGTCATGAGCAAGCAACCTAATGCTGATCAATCTATTGACCTTGGGAAAATATATGAGAAATTTCATCAAAAAATGTCGTTACACAATAAGACAGCTTATAAAACGGATACGACGGTTACAGGGTCAGACGTTTTAAAATGGATAAAGAATGCTGTTTCAAATCAAATGAGTGCAGAAGAGAATTCTCAATCGTTTGGACAATTGTTTAACCAACAACAAACTCACGCTCCACTTGAACAATTATCCGTTCATTTATCAGGAAATACCGAGTCAGTTGATTCAATGGCTGAAGAATTGTTAGCGAAATTTGAGCAAGCCATGGCTCAAAGTAAACTATCGTTTGGGAAAACAGGATCAAACCAATTGATGTTAAGGTTAACACCTGAATCATTAGGTAATGTATTGGTCGAAATGACTGAAATTGATGGTGAAATGATGGTGAAGCTAACTGCATCAAGTCAATTAGCCAAAGAAGCATTAGAGGCGAATATGAAAGAGTTAAGACATATGTTCTCACCACATAATGTGACGGTGGAAAAACAAGAACCAGAAACATTAACAGTTGATCAACAATCCAATTCACAACAAACTAACGAAGAAGAACAGACGGATCAAAACCGTGAACAATCCATTTTAGAAGATCAATCCAGCGAAGACGAACAAGAAGAAACGATTAGCTTTAGTGAATTATTACAAGAGGAAGGGGTGTAGTTAATGACTAAAATAGATCCTTCGTATTTTATCCAAAATCAGCAACGATCTGAACCGAGCAGTGAGTTGGGTAAAGATGAATTTCTTAAACTTTTAATGGCGCAAATCCAAAATCAAGACCCATTAGATCCAATGGATGATCGCGAGTTTATTTCACAGATGACAACTTTTTCAAGTTTAGAACAGATGATGAATATGAATGAATCCATTCAAGGCCTCGTGGAAAATCAAAAAATGTCTCCTGTCGTTCAGTATAGTCATTTGATTGGTAAAGAGGTCAGTTATTATAAGTTAGATGAAGAAACAGGGGAGGTCATGCAACCTCAAGAAATAGAAACGAGTGAAGTGGTTGCCATCAGTGAAAAAGAAGGATACGCCGTGATTGAGCTAGAGAACGATCAATCCATTTATACAGATGAGATCGTTCGTATTAATAACGGGGAACAAGGTTAAGGATCATGTTAGATCATCGTATTCAACATGTACCCAAACAAGCCTTACTTAAACCGCAATCACATGTTCAGAATGAAAAAACAGAGACTAAGCGATCATTTAAAGAAACGTTAGATAAAGCAACAGATGAACTAAAAATAAGTAAGCATGCAAAAAGCCGATTAAATGAACGAGATATTGCCATTTCAGACGAGAAATGGGCAAAAATCGAAAGCTCAATTAAAGATGCAGACAAAAAGGGAATTACAGATTCACTTGTCATAACAGAAGATAGTGCGCTTTTAATAAGTGTTAAAAATAAGACGGTTGTGACGGCAATGGATCGATCAGAAGCCCAAAGTCGTGTCTTTACAAACATTAATGGAACGATTTTACTCGATTAAGGCTGGACCTATTCAGGAGGCCTAGGATGTCGTTGACTGATTGACACGACAATCACACTAAGGAGGAAACAATATGTTAAGATCAATGTTTTCAGGTATATCAGGTATGAAAGGTTTTCAAACACAACTTGATACAGTAGGTAATAATATTGCAAACGTTAATACATCGGGGTATAAAAAAGGCCGTACAACATTTCAAGATATGATGAGCCAGACGGTCGCAGGTGCTTCAGCACCAACGGATATCCGTGGTGGTATTAATGCTCAACAAGTTGGTTTAGGTTCGCAAGTCGGTTCGATTGATAATATCCACACGCAAGGTAACCGTCAAACGACAGATCGAACTCTTGACCTCGCTTTAGAAGGCGATGGCATGTTTATCTTCGCTACTGGTATAGATGATGATAATTTTGATTTAGCAGATGCTAATCTAGAGTACTCACGTGCGGGGAATATGTATCTTGATCAAGAGGGTTATATTGTCAATTCAAATGGACAATACCTTGTCGGTTCGCAAGAAGGTACGGAAGAAGGTCAAGGAGAGCGTATCCAAATTCCAGAAAATGCTGCAAGCTTTAGCATTCAAGGAAATGGGGTTGTAAACTATATTGATGAAAATGGTGACACACAAGAAGCTGGACAAATTACACTTGCTAACTTCTCAAACCCAGGTGGTTTAGAAAAAGTAGGATCGAATATGTACCGTTCTTCAGTAAATGATGGTATGCAAGGAGAAGACGGCATTCCTGATTTAATTGAACCAGAATCTGGTGGTGTGGCATCAATCGTATCTGGCTCATTAGAAATGTCAAATGTTGACTTGGCAGAAGAGTTCACCGATATGATTACTGCTCAAAGAGGCTTCCAAGCGAATACCAGAATCATTACAACTTCGGATGAGATTTTACAAGAACTTGTTAACTTGAAACGATAGATTGGAGGAAGGGGCAAGCACGTGATGAGCTTGCTCCTAACATAAACTTATGATAGAAGTGACGAATTTTAAAGGTGATCCATTCACGTTAAATGCCATGTATATCGAGAGAGTACAATCATTTCCAGATACGACGATTACACTCATTAATGGTAAGAAACTCGTTGTCAAAGAAACCGAACAGGAGATATATGATCGTGTATTTCATTTTTATCAGTCAATCGGTTTAAGTGGTTGGCAACAAAAAGTAGGTGAAGATAATGAACAGTAAAATTTTTAAAGTGATTTTAGTTATTCTAGGTGTTATTACGATTTCAGGTATGGGGGCTATTATTTATCTTCTCGTAAATGAAGATGATCCTGATCGCGAGCTAACGTTAGACGAACAATTAGAGTATGCTTATCAAACAGAAGAGATCAATCTAGATTTAGAAGATCGACGTTTTGTGCAACTTCAATTTAGTATTATTACAAATAGTGAAGATGCTAGAGATGAAGTGGAAAAGAGAGAGTTCCAACTAAAAAATATTTTAATTAAAGAATCGGTTAATTTATCATCTAGTGAACTACATGAGGATTTAGATAGTTTAGAAAGATTGTTGAAAGAAGAAATGAATGAGCAAATGGAAGAAGGGGAAATTACCGACATTTACATTATTAGTAAAATTGTACAGTAATAGTACTCCTTACTAGGAGGTGAGAGTGATGGCAGATGAGGTACTATCCCAAAATGAAATTGATGCCCTACTTTCAGCATTATCATCGGGTGAAATGGATGCTAACCAGTTAAAAGAAGAGGAACAAGAGAAAAAAGTTCGTGTATATGACTTTAAGCGTGCCCTAAGGTTTTCAAAAGACCAAATTAGAAGTATATCGCGTATTAATGAGAATTATGCTAGATTGTTAACGACGTATTTCTCAGCACAATTAAGGACTTATGTACATATATCTGTTGCTTCGGTTGATCAGATACCGTACGAGGAATTTATTCGATCAATTCCAACGATGACGGTTTTGAATATCTTTAGCATGTCACCCTTAGACGGCAGAATTATTTTTGAAATTAATCCTAATATTGCTTATGCGATGCTTGATCGAATTTTGGGTGGTAAAGGTAACAGCATTAATAAGATTGAAAATTTAACAGAAATCGAATCCACAATTATGTCAAATTTATTTGAAAAATCGTTGGATAATTTAAAAGAAGCATGGTCTTCTGTCTCTGAGATTGACCCTATGCTAGAAGAGTTTGAGGTGAATCCACAATTTCTTCAGTTAGTATCACCTAACGAAACGGTTGTTGTTGTTTCGTTGAATACAACAATCGGAGAAAGCAGTGGAATGATTAATATTTGTATTCCTCACGTCGTATTAGAACCAATTATGCCTAGGTTATCTGTTCATTACTGGATGCAGACTGAAACCCAGAAAGAACGCAAACCAGAGGAATATGAAAGCTTAACAGAAAATATTGAATCCACAAAAATTGATGTTAGTGTTTTACTAGGAAAAACGTCAATATCGATTCAAGACTTTTTGGAGTTAGGAAATGATGATGTATTAACGCTCAATCAGTCGATAAACGAACCACTCGTTTTAGAATCTGACAAAGAACCACTTTATCATGTACAACCTGGTGAAAAAGGTAATAAAGTGGCAGTTCAAATATTAGAAGAAATTCAAGGGGGGTCCCCAAATGATGAATGATGGAATGTTATCTCAAGATGAAATTGATGCACTACTTAATAATACAGATGATGAAGAAGAAACAGAAGAAGTTCAAGAAACATCGGCAGATGAGCAAGATATTAGTGACATTTTATCTGATATCGAAGAAGACGCACTAGGTGAGATTGGCAATATATCGTTTGGCAGTTCCGCAACGACACTGGCAACACTTTTGAACCAAAAGGTAGACATTACAACGCCAACGATTTCTGTTATTCGTAAAAATGATTTAGAAGAAGAATTTCCGCATCCACATGTGGGTGTAGAAGTTGAATATACAGAAGGATTTGAAGGCGCTAATTTATTCGTTCTTAATTCAAATGATGCAGCCATCATAGCTGATTTGATGTTAGGTGGAGATGGTGAAACAGACTCAGTTGAACTAAATGAAATTCACATGAGTGCGGTTCAAGAGGCGATGAATCAGATGATGGGAACAGCTGCTACGAGCATGTCGACAGTCTTTTCTAAACGTGTTGATATTTCACCGCCATCAACTATGATGCTAGATGTTTCTGAAGAATCAAGTGAGAAGTATATACCTGACGATGACATTTTGATTAAAGTAGCTTTTCAATTAAAGATTGGTAACTTAATTGATTCTCAAATCATGCAGTTATTACCAACACAGTTTGCAAAAGATATGGTGGACAGCTTATTAAATGCACCGTCAAAAGAAGAGCCAGCGAAAGAAAAAGCAGAACCAACACCAGCTGCACAGCCAACACCTGCACAACCGCAAGCTGAAAGTGCTCAACCGTCACCTGCTATGCAACAATCGGCTCGACAACCAAAATCGATCGGTGAACCAACACAAGCAAATACAGAAGTTCAACAAGCGCAGTTCCAAAGTTTTGAACAAGTTGATTTACCGAAAGCAGAAAAGCGTAACTTAGATATGTTATTAGATATTCCATTACAAGTAACAGTTGAATTAGGACGAACAAAGAGAGCAGTTAAAGACATATTAGAACTATCTTCTGGCTCGATTTTAGAATTGGATAAATTAGCCGGTGAACCTGTTGATATATTAGTGAACAATAAACTAATTGCTCAAGGTGAAGTTGTTGTTATTGATGAGAACTTTGGTGTCAGAGTGACTGATATCGTTAGCCAATCTGATCGCTTGAATAAATTAAAATAGGTAATAGGAGGAATGAATAAATGGCACATTCAGTTTTGATTGTAGATGATGCAGCATTTATGCGTATGATGATTAAAGATATTTTATCTAAAAATGGATTTGAAGTGGTTGGTGAAGCAGCAGATGGTCAACAGGCTGTTGATCAGTTTGAAGAATTAAAACCCGATCTTGTCACGATGGATATTACCATGCCTGAAAAAGATGGTATTCAAGCATTAAAAGAAATTAAAGCGATGGATCCGAACTCAACCGTTATTATGTGTTCAGCAATGGGTCAACAAGCAATGGTCATTGATGCGATTCAAGCTGGTGCAAAAGATTTTATTGTAAAGCCATTCCAAGCGGATCGAGTATTAGAGGCTATTAATAAAGCATTGGACTGATGAGATGAAACGTATTATTGCAATGACATTGATGATTCTCATGTTGTGGGCTCCTGAGTCTATAATGGCCGAGGAGAACAACCAATCTGTTCGTGACTATTTCGACAATGAAGAAGTCGAAATAGATGATTCCGATCAAGACGAACAATCTGAAGAACAAACGACAAATCTAACAGATGAACTCGCTCAAGAGCAGACCAATGTTTTCGTATTAATGATTCAAGTTGCTTTAGCATTAGCGTTAATTATTGGATTGATCTATTTATTATTAAAATTCTTTAATCGAGCATCTCACGGTAATAAAGAAGGTAAGCATTTGCAGAATTTAGGTGGTATTTCTGTAGGTTCTAATAAATCGATTCAAACAATTAAAGTTGGAGATCAAGTATTCTTAATCGGTGTGGGAAATGATGTCTCTTTATTAACAGAGATAACCGATGAACAATCAAAACGTAAAATGTCAGAGCAAACAAAAAGTACTGGCTTCGACCATCAATCGATACTTAATCAAATTTTACGTAAGAATTCGGAAGAAAAGACAGACAAGAATAAAGATGTAACTAATGAAACGAATGGTTTTGGGTCGCTATTTAAAGGAGAACTTGATGCAATGAAGAACAAACGAAAAGAAATAAGATCTCATTATGAGGATCATGATTAATTATGAATGAATTTATTGATATATTCGCTGGAACAGACCCTGAAGCTGTCTCAACTTCAGTTCAACTTTTATTATTATTGACGATTTTTTCTCTTGCGCCTAGTATTCTTATTCTCCTAACAAGTTTCACAAGAATTATCATTGTTTTATCTTTTACAAGAACATCTTTAGCAACACAACAGATGCCACCGAATCAACTCTTAATAGGAATCGCTTTGTTCATGACATTTTTCATTATGGCTCCAACATTTCAAGAGATTAATGAGCAAGCTATATCCCCGTTAATAAATGAAGAAATTGGATTAGAAGAGGCTTATGATGAAGCAAGTGAACCCATTAAAGATTTTATGGCAGGACATACAAGGCAACGTGATTTAGCTTTGTTTTTAAACTATTCTGATACAGGGCCTGTAGAGAGCATTGATGATGTTCCTTTAACAGTGATGATACCGGCTTTTGCAATTAGTGAACTCAAAACAGCATTTACAATGGGATTTTTGATTTTCATTCCATTTCTGGTCATTGATATGACAGTGGCAAGTGTACTTATGTCAATGGGTATGATGATGTTACCGCCTGTTATGATCTCGTTGCCATTTAAAGTGTTGTTATTCGTCTTAGTGGATGGTTGGTACTTAATAACAGATGCCCTACTAAGTGGATTTCTGTAGTGTAAAAGGAGAATGTGATAATGAGTTCAGAACTCGTAATAAGCCTTGCAGAACAAGGTATTATAACCGTGCTTATGGTAGCAGGGCCACTCTTAATATTAGCGTTGTCAGTCGGTTTGTTGGTCAGTATCTTTCAAGCAACGACGCAAATTCAAGAACAGACGTTAGCCTTTATCCCGAAAATCGTCGGCGTTATGGTAGGGATTGTCATCTTTGGTCCATGGATGTTGACACGATTAGTTGAATTCGCGTCTAGTATATTTCTTAATTTGAATCAGTTTGTAGGTTGAAAATATGTTAACTTTAATTGACTTAAATTATTTACCAGCCTTTTTACTTGTACTCATTCGCATTGTTTCTTTTATTGCAACAGTGCCTGTCTTTTCTTATCAAAATATACCTACACCATTTAAAATAGGGATCTCTTTTTTTATGAGTTGGGTTTTAATTTTTACACTTGATATACCAGAGATTGCTATGGACTTAACCTATGTGTTACTCATTTTTAAAGAAGTTTTGATCGGCATTATCATTGGGTTAGTCGCTTATCTTATTATTACAGTTGTCCAAATAGCTGGTGGATTTATTGACTTTCAAATGGGTTTTGCGATCGCAAACATTGTAGATCCACAAACAGGGGCTCAAAGTCCTGTTATTGGTCAATACTTTAATATTTTTGCTATTTTATTTTTATTAGCCGTGGATGGTCACCATTTATTTATTAATGGTATTTATTATAGTTTTGAGGTTATAGCACTTGACCAGGCAATCCAATTATCGGATACAAATTACATTATGGCTGTTGTGACATTATTTAATCAATTGTTTCTTATGGCATTTCAGATGGCTATACCAATTGTTGGAGGATTGTTTTTGGTTGATGTTGCATTGGGTCTTATCGCAAGAACAGTACCACAATTAAACGTATTTGTCGTGGGGATCCCGTTAAAAATCACAGTGTCTTTATTTCTAATCAGTATGTTTGTTGTAATTTACATAAATCTTGTACAAAGTCTATTTGGTTACATGACTGAAATGATGGAAATCTTCATGCGGATATTAGGAGGGGGTTAACAAGTGGAATTACTACATTTAGATCTACAGTTTTTCTCTGGTGAAAAAACAGAGAAAGCAACCCCTAAAAAACGTCAAGATACACGTCAGAAAGGTCAAGTCGCTAAATCACAAGAAATAAACACCGCCATTTTACTTTTCTTTATGTTTATTGCGTTTATGGTCATCGGATCTTTTTGGCATGAACGTTTCACTGGTTTATATGAGCATGTATTCACAGAATATGTTTTATGGGATTTAACACCTGATACACTGCACACTATTTTTGTTGAGGTTATTGGGTATATGGCTTTAACTATTGCTCCGGCAATGGGAGTTGCGATTGTGGCGGGCCTTGCATCTAATTTAATGCAAGTCGGTTTTTTATTTACAACAGAACCTCTTCAGTTTAAATTAGATAAAATCAATCCCATTTCGGGCGCTAAGCGTGTGTTCTCAGCAAGAGCCATTGTAGAGTTACTAAAATCAATTTTAAAAATCACAGTTATAGGAACTGTGACATTTTCAATTATATGGATGAATCGTGGCGATATGTTAATGCTCGCAAATGGAAATATAGATGGAGCTTTAAGTTTTTTTAGTTCTACTGCTATTTCTATGGGCATATATGCATCTTTAGCCTTACTTTTTTTGGCGGCTTTGGACTATACTTACCAACGCTACGATCATGAGAAAAACATTCGAATGTCCAAAAATGATATAAAAGATGAGCACAAGAACATTGAAGGGGATCCTTTAATTAAATCAAAAATTAAGGAGCGTCAACGCCAAATGGCAACGAAGCGAATGATGGATGAAATTCCAGATGCTGACGTTGTTATTACAAACCCTACTCATTATGCTGTAGCTATTAAATATGATGAAGATAAATCAGATGCCCCGTATGTTGTTGCTAAAGGTGTTGATTATGTCGCCTTTAAAATTCGTGATGTAGCGAAGAATAATCAAGTTATGATTGTAGAAAATCGTCCTTTAGCAAGAGCATTATACAGTGATGTTGAAATCGATCAGGTGATTCCTGAATCATTCTTTCAAGCCGTCGCAGAAGTGTTAGCTTATGTTTACCAAGTGGAGAAAAAAGCTTAACATTAATTGCAATAAAAGATATAAAGGCTCAAATAAATTATAAATTGAGTTATTTTAAGATCCTTTTTCAAATAAGGAGAGAAAAAAATGAAGGCAAAAGACATATCGGTACTTTTATTTGTTATAACGATTATTATTATGTTGATCATCCCGCTTCCGGGTTGGTTACTTAGCTTGTTGATATTAACCAATATATCTTTAGCACTCGTTGTTATTTTAGTCGCTATGAATACTAGTGAACCTTTGCAATTTTCTATATTACCATCCCTACTCTTATTATTAACTTTATTTAGATTAGGATTAAACGTATCGACCACAAGATCGATCCTAGGTGAAGCGGATGCAGGGAATGTTGTTGATACATTTGGTACGTTCGTTATTGGTGACAGCCCTTTAGTCGGGTTTGTTGTGTTTGTAATCTTGGTTATTATTCAATTTTTAGTTATTACAAAGGGTAGTGAACGTGTTTCTGAAGTGGGTGCACGATTCACATTAGATGCGATGCCAGGTAAACAGATGAGTATCGATGCTGATTTAAATGCAGGTTTAATTAATGAACAACAAGCCAAACAAAGACGTGAAAAAATAGAACGAGAAGCTGACTTTTATGGTGCAATGGACGGTGCGAGTAAGTTCGTAAAAGGAGATGCTATAGCAGGTATTGTTATTGTTCTAATCAATATCGTGTTTGGTTTAGTTATCGGAATGCTTCAATTGGGAATGACATTTCAAGAAGCGATTAACACTTATATGCAGTTAACGGTTGGGGATGGATTAGTCAGTCAAATTCCGGCATTACTTATTTCAACTGCTACAGGTATTGTCGTGACAAGAGCAGCATCTGAAGGGAATTTAAGTAGTGATGTAACTGGACAGCTGTTACAATTCCCTAAACTTTTATATATTGCTGGTGGCACGATTTTTCTATTTGGTTTAACACCGATTAATTTTTGGTTAACGACAATGATTGCAGTTATTTTAATTGGTGGAGGTATTCTCCTTGAACGTCCAGCTAAAGAAATTGTATATGACGAACAGGAGGAAGAAGAACAACAAGCTAGTGATCAAATTAAATCACAAGAAAATGTTGTTGATCTGATTAGTATGGATCCGATTGAATTTGAATTTGGATATGCTTTAATTCCGCTAGTCGATGCCAGTCAAGGTGGCGACTTAATGGATCGTATCGTCATGATTAGACGTCAGCTGGCAATTGAGTTTGGAATTGTGATACCAGTCGTTCGTATTCGAGATAATATTCAACTATCACCTAATGCTTATCAACTTAAAATAAAGGGTAATGAAGTAGCATCAGGTGAACTTATTTTGGATCACTATTTAGCAATGGTACCTGATCAAGAGGATGACGAGTTAGATGGTATCGAAACACAAGAACCTGCTTTTGGCTTACCTGCTAAATGGATCCGCGAAGAAGCAAAAGATGATGCTGAGCTGTCCGGTTATACAGTCGTAGATCCGCCATCGGTTGTTTCGACTCATATTACGGAAGTCATTAAACGACACGCTCATCAGCTATTAGGACGACAAGAAACAAAACAACTGATCGATCATTTAAAAGAATCATATCCAATATTGGTAGAAGAGGTAACACCAGAACCATTAAGCATAGGAGATGTTCAAAAAGTTCTAGCAAAATTACTAAGAGAGCAAGTATCTGTTCGTAATTTACCCGTTATTTTTGAAACGCTTGCTGATTTTGGTAAGATGACGAATGATCCAGAGCTTTTAGGCGAATATTGTCGACAGGCTTTAGCGTCTCAAATTACGAAACAATATACAGAAGGTTCAAAATCACTGCGCGTCATTACGGTAGCTGGTGAGGTAGAACAAATGATTGCTGACCATGTTCAACAAACTGAACATGGAAATTACCTAGCATTAGATCCAGACAGTCAACAACGTATCATTCGTTCAGTAACAGATAAAGTTGAAAAAGCATCGCTACAAGAAGAAATACCAATCATATTATGCTCACCTACAATACGCATGTATATGAAACAATTACTCGATCGCTTTTTCCCACATGTCGTTGTCTTGTCTTATAATGAATTAGAACCGAATCTAGATGTTCAAAGTGTTGGGGTGGTGAAAGCAGGATGAAGGTAAAAAAATATACGGCACCGACAATGCCTGAAGCTATGAAAAAGGTAAGAGCAGAGCTTGGACAAGATGTTGTCATCTTAAATTCAAAAACGATTCAAACAGGTGGTTTTTTAGGGTTATTCAAGAAAAAGCAAATTGAAGTCGTCGCTGCCGTTGAACCAGAACCCGTTAAAAAATCATCGATACAACCTAAAAAAGAAGTAAGTTTCTCATCAAGAGAAAAGAAATCGGCTTCAAATGAACAAAATCAAACAGTTGTATTAGAAGAACTAAGATCGCTAAGACAATGGATTGAATCTCAATCACAAGAGAGTGATACTGTTTACCCAGCTGCGTTTGAGTCATTAATTAATGATTTAACTGAACAAGATGTCAGTCTCGATATAGCTAAAGAAGTAGTAGATGAAGTGTATCAATCTATTCATGAAGAAAATATAACGTATCATGAAGCAAAATCGAACTTGAAAAATCATCTTTCCTCTATTTTTGAAACGTATCAGTCAGGTGAAGTGAAGCATGATAAGAAATTCATTCATTTAGTAGGGCCTACTGGTGTAGGAAAAACAACGACCATTGCTAAGCTAGCTGCTAATAGTTTATTAAATGAACATAAAAAAGTAGCGATGATTACGACCGACACATACAGAATTGCTGCAATTGAGCAGTTAAAAACATATGCTAAAATCTTAAATATTCCAATTGAAATTGCTTATACCATTGATGATTACAAACAAGCACGTGATCAATTCAAAGATTATGATGTTGTGTATGTAGATACAGCTGGACGAAATTTCAGAGACTCAAAGTATGTAGAGCAATTAGGTGAAATTGTTGATTTAAAACATGACATTGATACATATCTTGTGTTGTCTTTAACAACTAAGCCAGATGATTTAATGGAAATATATGACCAATTTCATAAGGTTCCCCTTAAAAAATTAATTTTTACTAAAATTGATGAAACAGCCACTTATGGTGTCGTTTTAAATTTAGTCAAGAAAAACCATATTGGTGTTGCTTATATGACAAATGGTCAAGATGTACCAGATGATATTAAATTGGCTAAACCGTCTTATTTAACGGAATTACTGTTGAGGTTCGATGATTATGACTCATAACGACCAAGCAAGTCAGTTAAGACAAAATGTTCATCGCCATCATGCAAAAATAGCTAAAACGATTGCTGTTGTAAGTGGAAAAGGTGGTGTTGGAAAATCAAATTTCACTCTAAATTTCGCCTTGACATTAGCTGAGAAAGAAAAATCTGTTTTAATTGTTGATTTGGATATAGGGATGGGTAATGTTGACATTTTACTCGGTGTTCAGTCAAATTATTCAATTGTTGATATGTACGAGAATCATTTGTCAATTCATGATATTATAGAAGTAGGTCCAAATTCTCTTTCGTATATTGCAGCGGGATCTGGGCTTTCAAATGTGTTTCATATGGATCAAAATAAATTTAATTACTTTTTAGAACAGTTTGAGGCTCTGACCTATGAATATGATTACATATTTTTTGATATGGGAGCCGGGGCGACAGATGATAGCTTAAGTTATATTTTAGCAGCTGATGAGTGTATCGTTGTAACAACACCTGAACCGACATCTATGATGGATGCTTATGCTATGATCAAACACATTTATCAACGAAATATGGAGTTACCTTTTTATGTTTTAATTAACCGAGCGGAATCAAATAAAGATGGCAAAGCAATTTTAAGTCGTTTGCAAAAAGTAACAGAACGATTTTTATCAACATCTTTACGACCGTTAGGAATAATTCCTTATGATAAAGTGGTATCAAAAGCAGTGATTCAGCAAGTCCCGTTCACACAATTCGATTCATCATCAAAAGCTTCAAAATCGATTCAATTATTAACAGATCAATATTTATCTGGAGAAATTAATATTGATCACAAATCGCCTTCCTCATTTATTTCACGGTTAAAATCATTCATAAAAGAGAGGTAGATGGTTATGGAACGAATTAAAGTGCTTGTTGTTGATGATTCAGCTTTTATGCGTAAGATGATCTCAAACATTTTAAACGATCATGTAAAAATCGAAGTAATAGCAACAGCGAGAAATGGTCAAGATGCTTTAGGTAAAATAAGGGAACTTGATCCTGACCTTGTTACTCTAGACATTGAAATGCCAATAATGGATGGTATCACGACCTTAAAAGAAATCATGAATAAGTTTCCTAGACCTGTAATTATGCTTTCTAGTTTGACAAAAGAAGGGGCAGATAAAACCGTTGAGTCAATGGAATTAGGGGCTGTTGATTTTATTGGAAAACCTTCTGGGTCAATTTCTCTAAACATTAAGGACATTGAATCCGAAATAATAAGTAAGGTTTTACACGGTGCTAAGGTGAAAGCAAATGAGATGAAACAATCTCCAAACCCTTCACCAGCGATTAAACCGATTGATCAAAAACGGATTCCATTTATGAATCAAAAGACTCAATCATTGATTGGAATTGGCACCTCAACGGGTGGACCCAGAGCCTTGCAACAAGTGGTCACACGATTTCCAAGTAATATTCCTGCTCCAATTGCGATTGTTCAACATATGCCAGCTGGATTCACTAAATCCTTAGCTCAACGGCTCGATCAATTGTCACAAATTAAAGTGAAAGAAGCAGAAGATGGAGAACGATTAGAAAATGGAGTCGCTTATATTGCGCCTGGGGGATTTCAATTTAGAGTTGTTCAAACATCAAGCGGTTATAAAGCATCGGTTAAAAAGGAAGCGCACACTTCCATTCATCAGCCTTCTGTTGATGTATTGTTTGAGTCTTTAGCTGAACTGACACAAACAGATATAATTGCTGTTGTAATGACAGGTATGGGGGCTGATGGGACTAACGGTATTATTGAAATGAAAAAAGCAAATCCAAACACAATTGTAATATCTGAAGATGAAGAAACATGTGTTGTCTATGGAATGCCTCAAGCTGCAATGAAAACAAAACAAGTTGATTTTGTTGAGCCATTACCCCGTATATCAGATGCAATTGTTAATCAATTGAAAATTAGAGGTGAATAGCATGGAGATGAATGAATATCTT
Source organism: Pelagirhabdus alkalitolerans (assembly GCF_900096905.1). Taxonomy (GTDB): domain Bacteria; phylum Bacillota; class Bacilli; order Bacillales; family Amphibacillaceae; genus Pelagirhabdus; species Pelagirhabdus alkalitolerans. The sequence goes on from NZ_FMYI01000002.1 coordinate 175,002, forward strand.
GACGTATTTATTGAAGAAAGTAAAGAACACATCCAGTCATTAAATGATCAAATTTTAGAACTTGAGAAGGATCCTACAAACATTGACATTGTTAATGAGATTTTTCGTTCAGCACATACACTCAAAGGTATGTCTGCGACGATGGGGTTTCAAGATTTAGCTGATTTAACGCATAAGTTAGAGAATGTTCTTGACGGTGTAAGAAACGACAAATTGACGTTAAACACAGAAATCATTGATGTCATATTTAATGCGGTTGATGACCTAGAAGCAATGGTATTAGATATCATTGAAGGAGGCGAAGGTAAAAAAGATGTCTCGAAGCTTGTTAACCAATTACAAGCGATTGAAAATGGTGATTTTAAGAATGATTCTTCAATTGAAGGTCAAAAAACAGAACAACCTGAACAAAAAGTGACGCAAGCTACTAAAAGTGAGACTCAATTAGATCAATTTGAATTAACAGTTCTTGAGCAATCTAAAGAGAGTGGATTTAACAATTATGAAATTACAGTTGAATTGCAAGAATCGACTTTATTAAAAGCAGCTCGGGTTTATATGGTATTTGAAATTCTAGAGCAAGTAGGCGAGGTCATCAAATCAACCCCTACTGTTACTGAATTAGAGGATGAAAATTTTGATTATGAATTTACTGTTATTTTAGTTTCAAAAGAAGATAACGATGCCATCCAACAAAAGATTATGAAAGTTTCAGAAATTGAAAAAGTAACAGTATTAGATTTTGCTATAGAAAATCAACAAACTGAAACGTCACAAGAGACGAAGAAATCAAGTGAAGAGGCTGCAGAACAATCATCAACAGCTCCAGCTGAGAAGTCTAATTCAGATCAAAATAAAGAATCTTCAAAAGGACAAATGGCTAGTAAGACCATTCGTGTTAATATCGATCGCTTAGATGCCTTAATGAACTTATTTGAAGAGTTAGTCATTGACCGTGGTAGACTTGAGCAAATTTCAAGTTCTCTTCGTAATAATGAATTACAAGAAACAGTTGAGCACATGACACGTATTTCTGGTGATTTGCAAAACATTATTTTAAACATGCGTATGGTGCCAATTGATCAAGTATTCAATCGTTTCCCTCGTATGGTCAGACAACTTGCTAAAGATTTAAACAAAAAAATCGATTTGCAAGTTTATGGCGCTGAGACGGAACTTGATCGAACAGTCATAGATGAGATTGGTGATCCACTTGTTCACTTGATTAGAAATGCGCTTGATCACGGTATTGAAATGCCAGAAGAGCGAGTTAAGAAAGGTAAACCTGAAGAGGGTGTTCTTAAACTTAATGCCTATCATAGCGGTAATCATGTCTTTATCGAAATTTCAGATAATGGCGCGGGTATTGACCGTGACAAAGTGATTGAAAAGGCGATTAAGAATAATGTCATTACGCGTGAACAAGCTGCATCATACTCCGATCAACAAGTCTATCAATTGATTATGGAAAGTGGTTTTTCAACGGCTGATCAGATATCGGATATTTCAGGACGCGGTGTTGGATTAGATGTTGTGAAGAATACTATCGAATCACTTGGTGGTAACATAACCATTCAATCGACGTTAAACGAAGGTTCAATGTTCTCTATTCAACTTCCACTTACATTGTCAATTATTTCGGTAATGCTTACAGAGGTGGAAAATGAAAAATACGCTATTCCATTATCTTCTATAATTGAAACAGCTATTGTTCATAAGAAAGATATAATGCGAGCACATAACAAACAAGTTATCGATTTTAGAGGAAAAGTTGTACCACTTGTATCGCTCAAGAATGTCTTTAGTGTACCTGGTGATCGTGAAGAAGATGATTACTACTCTGTCGTGATTATAAGGCAAGGTGATAAGATGGCAGGTTTGATCGTTGATACATTTATTGGTCAGCAAGAGGTCGTTTTAAAATCACTAGGAAACTATTTATCCGATATCTTTGCTATCTCTGGTGCAACGATTCTAGGTGATGGTCAAGTTGCGCTAATTGTCGATACGAATGCATTAATTAAATAGGAGGTATAAGAATGGCTGATGTTACAACAGATTACATTAAATCGATAGTCTTTCAATTAAATGATGAAGAGTATGCAATGCCTGTAGACTTGGTAGGTTCAATTGAAAGAATGATGCATATTACACGTATACCTGGAGCACCTTCATTTGTGAAGGGGGTTTTGAACCTAAGAGGTGTCGTTACACCTATACTAGATTTAAGGGAACGTTTTGGTTTTGATGAACAAGAAGAGACAGATAGCACTCGTACAATTATAATCCATCACAATAATATGGATGTTGGTTTGATTGTTGATGCAGCTTATGATGTGATCGATATTCCAAAAGAGAAAATTGAACCTGCACCTGAAGTTGTTGGTTCTGTTCAAATTGAATATATTGATGGCGTGGCTAAATTAGATGACCGATTACTTATTCTTTTAAATATTGATAAAATACTCGCTAATGAGTCTATAACAAATTTATCAGAAGCGAAAGGTTAGTAGGTGACATATGTCTTTTATTGAATCATTAACCAATTATCAATTGGATGCATTAAAAGAAGTCGGTAATATCGGTGCAGGTAATGCGGCAACATCCCTTTCCATGTTATTAAATCACAAAGTAGATATGAAAGTTCCAGCTGTAAGAGTGGTTGATTATGATGAAATGATGGATCTCGTTGGTGGCGCTGAGACATTAATCGCTTCTGTTTTTTTACGAATCGAAGGTGATGCACCTGGAAATATGTTTTTTGTTTTAAAACCTGAAGAAGCAGATACATTTGTTAGACAAATGGTTGGGTCTGATACGTTTAAGATCTCTGAACCTCCACATGATGAAATGGCACTATCTGCTTTACAAGAAATAGGAAACATATTAGCAGGATCATACTTGTCCGCTCTATCTGATTTTATTCATATCTCATTACAACCATCGGTTCCTGTGTTAGCGATTGATATGGCTGGTGCTATTTTAGCAGAAGGGTTGTTAGAAATCTCGCAAGTTAGTGACTATGCCATTATTATAGATACAATTATTGATGATCATGATGATGATAATGAACCGGTTAGAGGACACTTTTTCTTACTACCTGATCCCGATTCATTCCCAAAAATTTTTAACCAGCTAGGTGTTGAAGATCAGTGAAAGTTATAGAACATACGGTTATAAAAGTAGGCATCGCAGATTTAAAGTTTGCAAAATCCCCTGATAGATTACGCACATCAGGTTTAGGTTCATGTGTAGGTGTCGTTGTCTATGATACAACAGCAAAATTAGCAGGTATGGCTCATGTTATGTTGCCTGATTCAACTTCTGCAAAAAACAAAGACATTAACCCTCATAAATATGCAGATACATCATTAAAAGAGTTGATTGATACGCTGCTCACTCAAGGTGCTAAGAAATATGCACTGAAAGCAAAAATGGCAGGCGGCGCTCAGATGTTTTCATTTAGTTCATCTAATGATATGTTAAGGGTAGGTAAGCGGAATGTTGAAGCAGTGAAAGCTATCCTTGAAGATTACCGTATTCCGATAGTGTCAGAAGACGTTCATGGAAGCAGTGGTCGAACGATCGAATTTTCAATTGATCAAGCAACACTTGAAGTTCGAACAGTAAGTGAAGGGACGAAGGAGATATAATGAAAGCGAGGCGATTGGGATGGAAAATGATACAACGACGATCAATCATCTCTGGGAAAAGTGGATTGAACAAAGAGATACATCAATTGCCAATCAACTCGTCGAACATTATTTGTATTTGGTTGAGTATCACTCACAACGAATTGGCGCCCATTTACCTAAAAATGTCTCAAGAGAAGACGTCTTTAGCTTAGGTTTATATGGCCTTTATGATGCCTTACAAAGATTTCAACCTGAAAGAGATCTGAAATTTGATACCTATGCTTCCTTTCGGGTTAGAGGCGCTATTATGGATGGATTAAGAAAAGAAGATTGGTTGCCTCGTTCAACTAGAGATCGGGCAAAGAGAATTGAAGAAGCGCAACAAGTTTTAACTCAACAATTGGAAAGAGAACCGACCTCACAAGAAATAGCGAGTCACATAGGGTTATCGGTAGATGATGTGACGTCTAGCTTTAAAGACATATGGTTCGGTCATTTATTGTCAATGGAAGAAAAAACTAACGATGAGTCGAGTGAATTTAAAGAGGGTATCGGTTATACAGTTAAAGATCAGAATGAACCATCACCTGAGGATGCATTGCTAAAGCAAGAAACCGTTAGTGAATTAGCTGAATCGATTCAAGAGCTAAATCAAAATGAACAAATGGTGATCAGTTTATTTTATCAGGATGAGTTAACTTTTACTGAGATTGGTCATGTTTTATCATTAACCACATCACGAATTTCTCAGATTCACAAACAAGCCCTATTTAAGTTGAAGCACACTTTATCTAACCATTAATTTAAGATTAAGGGGATAGACATTATGGAGGCTATTAAAGATTACTTTGAATTATTAGTATCTGAGGATTATATGTCCGCATCCGTTCAGATGCGGCAAGAATATGATCCTGCTGATTTGACGAAGGACGAGTTTATAAGTTGGCTAAAATCGGAAAAAATTACATATGGATTAAATCAACAATCAATAGATTTAATTGTGAATACATGTAGCGAGGATATTTTTCCAATTAATGTTGCTCAAGGAACTGAACCGATTCATGGTATTGATGGAAAAATTGACTATGTTTGTGATCAAGATAATTATTTTGACGAGGATGAAAAAAGAGATTTTAGAGATGTGAAAAAAATTCCATCCCTTGAAGAGGGTGAAAAAATCGCCATTCTGACAGATCCCGTTAAAGGAAAGTCTGGCCATACCATTTTCGGCAAAAAACTTCCGGCGAAAAAAGGGAAACCGATAAAATTACGTCCTGGGAAAAATGTTCGCTATGATGAAGAGAGTAAAACATTTTTTGCTACAGAAGTAGGCCAACTTAGTGTCGGAAGTAGCAAAATCAACGTGTTTAATACATACGAAGTCAGTCAAGACCTATCAATGGAAACAGGTAATGTATCGTTCGTTGGTTCTGTCATTGTTAGAGGCAATGTTCCTGCCGGGTATCGTGTAGAAGCTGATGGAGATGTTCATATCTATGGCTTAGTTGAAGCGGGGCATATTGAAGCAGGGGGTAATGTTGTAATTACTGAAGGTATTGCTGGCTTGAAAAAAGGCTCGATCAAAGCAAATGGAGATGTAACAATTGGCTACATTAATCAAGCTCATGTTCATGCAGAACATAATATAAATGTTCAAAACTCAATCATGCATAGTCAATGTGTGGCAAAACAACATATTTACTGCCAATCTGGAAGTATTGTTGGCGGGTCATGCTCAGCAGGTAAAACGATTGAAGCAAAAGATATAGGTAACAAAATGGATACAAAAACAGAAGTAGCTATAGGTGTAGACCAAGAACAATTTCAATTGGAAACGAAATTAAATGCAGCCAAAGACACATTAATAAGTGAAATTGAAAAATTAAAAACATTAGGTCAAAACCTTGAAGAAAAAGCGAAAAAGACCGGTGGATTATCATCAAAAGAACGCATTTTTTTAATTAAACAAAAAAACACACTGCAACAGACAGAAGGAAAACTTGATCAAATCAATGAGCGCATTGAGTCTCTTCATGTTCAAATAGGTGATGAAGATCGGGCAAAATTGATTGTTAAGGGAACACTACATGAAAACGTTGATCTTTGTTTCGGTAAATATCAACAGACTACCACGAAACCATACAAGTTCTCACAAGTATTTATAGAAGAAGGCGAAATAAGTATTTCACCACTATAAATGAAAGGATCTGGTGTGAATGGGGTTAAAAGGTATTGAAATGCAAATCGCATTGCCGAGAACTCAAGAGATGGGGAAAATCCAAGAACAAATTCAACAACGAAGTCAATTTATGCAAGACACCATCTCAAACGCGCAGCAACAATCAGAAGAAGTGAAAAGGCGAACCGTCAATGATCTGAATCAAAGTGATGAACTTAAAAATGAACAGCGTGATAACAATCAAGAGGAGTCGTCACCTAATCGCAAACAAAAGAAAAAAGAATCAGAAACATTTATCAATCACCCTTATTTAGGTAAACGAATTGATATTAATAGTTAAGAGGGATTTTCATGATTTATATATTACTGTTTATTAGCTTTATTATTCATGCAGTAACTTTCATTATAATTAAACAGCTGATCGTTAAACTTGATAAACCAGATCAAGTCAGGGATCAATTATCAGAACAAAAAAAAGAAATTGAAGAACTATTGGCTGTATATCTCGTAGAAATGAGAGAAGAGAACGATCGTTTTATTGAGCTTGTAAATGATAAAGTACCAGATCAACAAACATACGAAAATGACACTGTCAGACAAACAAAACATGAGTCAAATGAAAATAAGACAGCTGAAACTAAGATAAATCCAGCTCCGTATGTTGATAATAATAAACAAAAAGCGTCAGATGAAAATTTAAAGAATGACTATAAACCACCTGAGATCAACGAACAAGACACGTATGAACAATCGTTTGCAGGTGAGGTTCTATCGTTATATAGTCAAGGGTATACAACAGATGAGATAGCTCAACAATTAAACCGCGGGAAAACTGAGGTCGAGCTGTTGGTAAAATTCCAACAAAATAAATGAAAATCTTGCACATCGATACTGTTTGTGATATAGTTACTTTTGGTGTTAATCACACACGCTTATGGATGATCAAAACGGTGCTTGTCAACGAGATAAGTTTTTTGATCGAGATGAAGTAAGCGGAGGTAAAAAACCATATAGGAGGAATAGAAAATGGCAGTTATTTCAATGAAACAACTACTAGAAGCTGGTGTACACTTTGGTCACCAAACACGCCGTTGGAACCCGAAAATGAAAAAGTACATTTTCACAGAAAGAAACGGTATTTACATCATCGACTTACAAAAGACAGTTAAGAAAGTTGATGAAGCGTATAACTTTATTAAAGGTGTTGCAGAAAACGGAGGAAATGTTTTATTCGTTGGTACGAAAAAACAAGCGCAAGAATCTGTTAAAGATGAAGCGATCCGTTCAGGTCAATACTTCATTAATGAGCGTTGGTTAGGTGGTACGTTAACAAACTTCGGTACAATTCGTAAACGTATTAATCGCCTTAAATCAATCGAGAAAATGGAAGAAGACGGTACTTTCGACGTCTTACCTAAAAAAGAAACAGTTGATCTATTAAAAGAAAAAGATCGTCTTGTTAAATTCTTAGGTGGTATTAAGGAAATGAAACAAATTCCTGATGCGATGTTTATTGTAGACCCACGTAAAGAGCGCATTGCAGTTGCAGAAGCGCACAAATTGAATATTCCGATCGTTGGTATTGTTGATACAAACTGTGATCCGGATGAAATCGATTATGTTATTCCTGCAAACGATGATGCAATCCGTGCGGTTAAATTGTTAACATCTAAGATGGCAGATGCGATTTTAGAAGTTAAACAAGGCGAAGAAACAGAAGAAGCTGAATCGACAAATGATCAGCCAGAAGCTGAATCTACAGAGCAAGAATAACAAAGGTTAACGAGGTGATAAGAGGGGGACCTTTTATCACCTTTTTTAAGAGATAATGAATGATTTTAAAGGAGGAAATATAAATGGCAGTTACAGCAAGTATGGTAAAAGAACTTCGTGAAAAAACAGGCGCAGGTATGATGGATTGTAAAAAAGCCCTTCAAGAAACAGATGGTGATATGGAACAAGCCGTTGATTATCTTCGTGAAAAAGGTATTTCAAAAGCAGCTAAAAAAGCAGATCGTATCGCAGCAGAAGGCTCTGCTTATACATTAACTGATGGTAATCATGCTGTACTTCTTGAAGTGAACTGTGAAACAGACTTTGTAACTAAAAACGATCAATTTAAAGTTTTACTACAAGATCTAGCAGAACACTTATTAAGCGAAAAGCCAAGCACAGTGGAAGAAGCTTTACAACAACCACTAAAAGGTGACGGCGACACAGTTGATACGTTTATCAACAATAACATCGCAAAAATTGGCGAGAAAATCTCACTACGTCGCTTTGCAATTGCTGAAAAGACAGATGCAGATGCATTTGGTGCTTATGTACACATGGGCGGAAGCATTGGTGCTTTAACAGTTGTTGAAGGAACAACTGATGAAGCATTTGCTAAAGATGTTGCTATGCACATCGCAGCTGTAAACCCTCGTTTCGTTTCACGTGATTCAGTTGATGCAGAAACAGTTGAAGCTGAACGTGACATGCTTAAGCAACAAGCTTTAAACGAAGGTAAACCTGAGAATATTGTTGAAAAAATGGTTGAAGGTCGTTTAGGTAAATTCTTTGAAGAAATTTGTTTATTAGAGCAAAGCTTTGTTAAAGATCCAGATCAAAAAGTGAAGAAATTACTTGACGATAAAGGTGCAACTGTTCAATCATTCACACGCTATGCTGTTGGTGAAGGAATTGAAAAGCGTGAAGAAAACTTTGCTGAAGAAGTACAAAACCAAATTAATAAATAAACATTAATTGATTAGTGTTTGAGCAGAGGGAGCACATCGTGTTCCCTTTTCTTAAGCATAGATTTTCAATTGTCTCATTTTATCCAATAGTGTAAGATAGAATTAAATGCTACATAATGGAGGTAATTATGACGAAACCACGCTATAAACGAATTGTGTTAAAATTAAGTGGAGAAGCCCTCAGTGGAGAAGCGGGATACGGTCTTGAACCCAAAATTGTTCAATCGGTAGCTGAACAAGTAAAGGCCATTTCTGATTTAGGTGTTGAAATTGCTGTCGTTGTAGGCGGTGGAAACATTTGGAGAGGAAAAGTTGGTAGTGAAATGGGAATGGATCGTGCAAATGCTGATTACATGGGAATGTTAGCAACTGTGATGAATTCACTTGCGTTACAAGATAGCTTGGAAAACTGTGGTGTGGAGACACGCGTCCAAACATCTATTGAGATGCGTCAAGTTGCTGAACCTTATATAAGAAGGAAAGCAATACGTCACCTGCAAAAAAAACGTGTCGTCATATTTGCAGCAGGTACTGGAAACCCGTACTTTTCTACAGATACAACGGCCGCTTTAAGAGCTGCTGAAGTTGATGCAGATGTGATCTTGATGGCTAAAAACAATGTTGATGGTGTTTATACTGCAGATCCAAAAGTTGATCAATCTGCTGAGAAGCTTGAAGAGTTAACTTATATGAGGATGCTTAATGATGAATTAGGTGTGATGGACTCAACTGCTTCTTCACTCTGTATGGATAATGATATACCTCTATTAGTTTTCTCAATTTCAGAAGAAGGCAACATTAAACGTGCTGTTCAAGGTGAAGATATCGGAACCATAATAAGGGGGAAATAACAATGTCAGATGCAATTATTAAAGATTCAAAACAAAAAATGGAAGAAGCGGTGCAATCATTTTCTAAGAACTTAGCAACAGTTCGAGCGGGACGTGCAAATCCATCTATTTTAAATAATGTTTACGTTGATTATTACGGTGCGTCGACACCGCTTAATCAACTTTCAACGATTTCAGTTCCTGAAGCACGCTTACTAATGATTTCACCATTTGACAAATCATCTATTGGTGAGATTGAAAAAGCAATTCAAAAAGCAGATCTTGGCTTATCACCATCAAGTGATGGTAATGTTATTCGCATTCAAATTCCTGCACTAACTGAAGAACGCCGAAAAGAATTAACTAAAGTGGTAGGTAAATATGCAGAAGAGTCAAAAGTACAAGTTCGAAATGTTAGAAGAGATGCAAATGATCAACTCAAAAAGGCCGAGAAAAATGGCGATTTAACAGAAGATGATCTCAGAGCTTATCAAGATGATGTTCAAAAGATTACTGATCAATATATTGAACAAATTGATGATCTTACGAAACAAAAAGAAGATGAAATCATGGAAGTATGATCAAAATAACAAAAGAGATGACACAAAAGGCGATTCTTTTGGTTCATCTCTTTTTTTATTTAAATCGTGTTTATTAGTGAATCTATCTGTATTACATGATAAACTGTATAGAGGAAATTGACAGGTGGATTATACATATGGTGCTTTAAGTTATTGGGGGAAATAAAATGGCGTTTATAAAATGGCCTTTTCAAAAATATAATAAGAAAGATAAAGAGAATCATGAGGCTCTAAGTGTAATACCAAAACATGTTGCGATAATTATGGATGGTAACGGACGTTGGGCAAATAAGAGAAACTTACCACGTTTTGCTGGTCACAAAGAAGGAATGGACAATGTAAAACGTATTGTTAAAGCCGCAAACGCACATCAAATAGAAGTTTTAACACTATATGCGTTTTCTACTGAAAATTGGAAACGTCCGCGTAAAGAAATTGAATATATATTAAAATTACCTAAAGAATTTCTTAAAACGTACTTACCCGAGTTGATCGAACAAAATGTCAGAATTCAAACGATCGGTCACTTTGATCAACTGCCTGATTATACGAAAGAAGCTGTTGGAGATGCAATTGAACAAACAAAAGCAAACACAGGACTCATTTTAAACATAGCGCTAAATTATGGAAGTCGAGCTGAGATGGTTGATGTGGTTAAGTCGATTGCCAAAGAAGCTCAGACAAAAGATTTTAATATTGATGATGTTAATGAGCAATTTATTAATAACTATTTGTATACGTCTCAATTACCTGAGCCAGATCTGTTAATAAGAACGAGTGGTGAACAACGATTAAGTAACTTTTTATTATGGCAGTTAGCTTATACTGAATTTTGGTTTACAGATATCCATTGGCCAGCCTTTACCGAGTCGGAGTTTGAAGAAGCGTTAATGGCTTATCAAGCTCGAAAAAGGCGTTATGGTGGATTATCTTAATTAGGAAGGTGTGATAGACATGAAAATTAGAATTATTACAGCAATTGTAGCAATTCTTCTGTTTTTCCCATTTGTTATTTATGGCGATTGGCCATTTCAAGTGATAATGGTCGCCGTAAGTGGTATAGGGTTTTACGAATTATTAAAAATGCGTCATATGACACGATTTTATGTCCCAATGTTTTTATCAATGTTTCTGATGTTTACTTTTTTATTACCTAGATTTGCTGCTGTTCTATATTTAGATGATGTAGAACGTCTTTTGCTGATCACACTACTTCTATTAAGTTATACAGTTTTAGTGAAAAACCAGTTTACAATTGAGGATGCTGGATTTATGCTGATAACCGCTACTTATGTAGGAGTAGGGTTTCATTACTTTATTGAAACCCAAATGATTGGTTTACATTACATTTTCTATGTTATTATTATTATCTTAGCAACGGATACGGGTGCCTATTTTTCTGGTCGACAGTTTGGAAAACATAAACTTTGGCCAGAAATCAGTCCGAATAAAACGATTGAAGGTGCTCTAGGCGGAATTCTTTTAGCAGTTGTTGTAAGTGTAGTCTTTCATCTTTTCTTCCCAGTGCATGAATCGACATGGGTTGTTGTGATCGCATCACTACTTGCTAGTATGGTTGCCCAAATTGGTGACTTAGTAGAGTCTGCCTACAAGCGGTATTATTCAGTAAAAGACTCAGGTCGATTGCTGCCGGGTCATGGTGGGATCCTAGATCGGTTTGATAGCTGGCTATTTGTATTTCCATTTTTACATATGATTCAATTCATATCATAATGGAGCCTGATCATTTTATTGATCTAGAAATGTCTAATTAAAAGGAGAGAGTGTATTTGAACACGATAATTGCCTTTATTTTAATGTTTGGGTTACTCGTATTTGTGCATGAATTCGGTCACTTTTTATTCGCTAAAAAGGCTGGAATGCTTGTAAGAGAATTTGCGATCGGGTTTGGCCCCAAAATATTTTCGATAAAAAAATCAGAAACGCTCTATACGATCCGTTTACTTCCTATGGGTGGTTATGTAAGAGTTGCTGGTGAAGATCCTGAAATTATTGATTTAAAACCAGGACAACATATTGGGCTAACATTTAATGAACACAACCAAGTAAAACAAATTATTATTAACCATAAAGATAAGCATCCAAATGCAGAAGTCATCGAAGTAGAAGGATCGGATTTGGATCACAAATTGTATATTAAAGGAACCCTTTTAGGAGAATCAGATCCACAAACGTTCAAGGTTAGTGAAACGGCTGATTATGTGATGAACGAAGTCGAAACACAAATCGCACCTTTCAACCGTCAATTTCAAGCGAAGTCAAAATCAAAAAGAGCCATGCAATTATTTGCAGGTCCGTTGATGAATTTTATTTTGACCGTCGTGTTATTCTTTATATTGGGTGCTTTTGGTGGTATTCCGGTAGAAGAAGCTAAAATAGGAGATGTCCAACCAGGAAGCCCAGCTGAGACAGCGGGATTTGAAGCGGGGGATGAAATTGTTGAAATAGATGGTCACCCCATACAAGAGTGGTCAGATTTTCAATCCATTGTACGTGAGCACCCTAATCAAGAGTTGACAATGATTGTTTTACGCAATGGAAGCAGCGAATCAATAAATGTCGTTCCTGCAAGTCAAGAAATTGAAGACATGACGATTGGTCAAATAGGGGTTATGCAGTATCTTGAATCCTCATTGACACGCGCAGTGCCTTATAGTTTTGAACAAACATATGAGTGGTCTAAAATGATATTGGTCAATTTAGGTATGCTCGTAACCGGACAATTCTCAGTTGACATGTTATCAGGTCCAGTTGGGATCTATGATGCAACAGACCAAATTGTTCAGACGGGATTTTGGAATTTTATTCAATGGACGGCTGCGCTTAGTGTGAATCTTGGAATTATTAACTTATTACCGTTACCAGCACTTGATGGAGGACGTCTTTTGTTTGTCGGTATTGAAGCAGTTAGAGGTAAACCTCTATCAACAGAAAAAGAGGGGCTTGTTCATTTCATCGGTTTTGCTTTACTTATGCTCTTAATGCTTATTGTCACGTGGAATGATATTCAACGTTTATTCTTATAAAATTACTCATTAAAGGTGGTTAGGTTTATGAAACAAAGTAAAATGTTAATTCCTACATTAAAAGAAACACCAGCGGATGCTGATACATTAAGTCATCAATGGCTAATGCGTGCTGGATTTATTCGACAGAACTTCTCAGGCGTATATAGTTATTTACCATTAGGTAAGCGTGTACTTGATAAAATTGAGCGCATTATCCGTGAAGAAATGGATGCGATTGGAGCAAATGAACTCTTAATGCCAGCGATGCAATCAGCTGATTTATGGAAAGAATCGGGTCGTTGGGATAAAATGGGAGCTGAACTAATGCGGCTTCATGACCGTCATGAACGTGAATTTGTTCTTGGGCCGACCCATGAAGAAGTTGTCACTAGTATGATTCGTGATGAAGTGAAAAGTTATAAAAAACTACCATTAACCCTTTATCAGATTCAGACAAAGTTTCGTGATGAACGGCGTCCTAGGTTCGGATTATTAAGAGGCAGAGAGTTTATTATGAAGGATGCATACTCATTCCATGATTCAGATGAAAGCTTGGATACGTATTATGAAGAAATGTATGATGCATACAGCAGAATTTTCACGCGTTTAGGTCTTAATTTCAGAGCTGTTATAGCAGATTCAGGTGCAATGGGTGGAAAGGATACTCACGAATTTATGGCATTATCAGAAATTGGTGAAGATACCATTGCATTTTCGTCAGTTTCAGATTATGCAGCTAACATTGAAATGGCAAAAGTGCCTGATTACTATCAATCACCAAATGAAGAACCAAAACCACTTGAAAAAGTAGCAACACCTAATCAGCGTACAATGGAAGAGGTAGCGAATTACTTAGATCATGATTTAGATCAAGGTTTAAAATCACTTCTATTCAATGTTGATGAAGAATTCGTTTTGACGGTGACCAGAGGCGATCATGAAGTAAATGAGATTAAGCTTAAGCACCATTTAAACGCAGATGAGGTTACTTTGGCGACTGAGGATCAAACACAAGACGTATTAGGTGCTTATTTTGGTTCGATTGGTCCTATTGGGGTTAAAAATGACGTTAAGATCATTGGTGATTTTGCGGTGCGAGCTGTATCTAATGCAACATGTGGAGCGAATGAAGATGGGTATCATTTCATCAATGTAAATCCATCCCGAGATTTCGCAGAAATAGAATTTGCAGATATTCGGTTCATTAAAGAAGGGGATCCTTCACCGGACGGTCAAGGTGTCATCCAATTTGCAGAAGGCATTGAGATAGGACAAGTCTTTAAGCTCGGTCAATTTTATGCAGATAAATTAGGCGCTTCGATCTTAAACGATCAAGGTAAGGCTCAAACAGTCACGATGGGCTGTTATGGAATTGGTGTAACGAGAACGATGGCGGCCATCGTTGAACAATTCAATGATGATCGAGGTATCACATGGCCAACACAAGTAGCACCTTACCAAGTTCATCTTCTTGTTATTAATAGTAAAAATGAAGAACAACGTACTCTAGGTGACAAACTCTATCAACAACTTCTAGAAGAAGGTTTTGAAGTGTTGTATGATGATCGTAAAGAACGAGCAGGAGTTAAGTTTGCTGATAGTGATCTTATCGGTATTCCGAACCGTATTACGGTCGGTAAGAAAGCGTCAGATGGGATTGTTGAATATAAAGACAGACAGACAAATGATCAATCTGAGCTCCATGAGTCAGATATTAATGCATTTTTAAAATCACGAATGGATAGATAGAGCTACTTTAGTTTAAGACACAAAAAACCCTTGTCGTATTTTTGGCAAGGGTTTTGCCACTCTATTTGATTAACAGATTTGGAGGAGGAACAATGAGTTTATCCAATCATGAAAAAATGCAATTGCTATTACAACAAATTAATTTAGACGAGAGCGACCAACACACTTATTTTGCGCAAGCACAATTAAAAAAATTAATTGTAGATCAAGCCAATAAAAGTTGGCATTTTATCTTTTTTATCCCTAAAGTATTACCTTTTCAAATCTTTCGTTTGTTCCGTTTGAAATTACAAGAAACGTTTAAAGAGATTGCATCTGTTACATTATCGATTGAATATGAAGATGCAGCAACTGATGCAGAAAATATGTGTGGTTATTGGAATGATTTTATTCATATCGTCACAGACTTATCACCTGCTTATGCTGATCTTTTGAAAAACCAAGCACCTAAAGCGGATCAGCAAAAAATTGTTTTGACTGCAAGAAACCAAACAGAGGCAACGGTAATAAAAAACCGTTTATCTGATCGATTTAAGCGTTATTGCGTAAATATAGGCATTCCTGCATGGCCACTGGAAGTTAATGTTGAATCAATAGAAGAGGATGTTACAAAGTTTAAAGAACAAAAGGCATTAGAAGATCAAATGCTTGTTAAAAAGGCAATTGAAGATAAAGAACAACAAACTTCTCAATCAAAAGAGAAAGCAGAAAAAGGGCCATTGATGATTGGTTACCCCATTAAAGAATCGCCTATTGCGATGAAAGAAGTCGTTGACGAGGAAAAACGAGTAATTCTACAAGGGTATGTTTTCGATTGTGAAGTGAGAGAATTAAGATCAGGTCGTCATCTTCTGATGATTAAAGTGACCGATTATACTGATTCATTCTCATTAAAAATGTTTTCGCGTGGAGAAGAAGACCAAGAAAAGTTTAAAGACGTAAAGACGGGTATGTGGATTAAAGCTAGAGGTGCAATTCAAACAGATACGTTCGCTAATGAATTAACGATGATGTTGAAAGATATTAATGAAATTAAGCCAACCATTAAAAAAGACCTCGCAGAAGCTGGTCAGAAACGTGTTGAATTACATGCTCATACGAACATGAGTCAGATGGATGCGGTTGTTTCACCTAGTAAACTTGTGGAACAGGCAGCCAATTGGGGTCATGAGGCAATGGCTATTACGGATCACGCTGTAGCGCAATCATTCCCAGAAGCACATGCAGCGGGTGAGAAGCATAACGTCAAAATGCTTTATGGGGTTGAAATTAACTTAGTTGATGACGGTGTTCCTATCGCTTATAACGAACAGGATATTCAACTAGAAGATGCCTCTTATGTTGTGTTTGATGTTGAAACGACAGGTCTTTCAGCTGTTTATGACACAATTATAGAGCTCGCCGCTGTTCGAGTTAAAGATGGTGAAATCATTGAGCGATTTGAACGCTTCAGTAATCCACACGCACCTCTTTCTCAAACGATTATTGACTTAACGGGAATTACAGATGACATGTTAAAAGATGCCCCAGAAGTGTCTGAGGTACTAACTGAGTTTAAAGAATGGATTCAGGACGACATATTAGTTGCTCATAATGCAAGTTTTGATATGGGCTTTATTAATCAAGGTTTCGAACAACATGGGATTGAAAAGGCAAGCAACCCAGTTATTGATACACTTGAATTAGGTCGATTTATATTACCACAACTAAAAAGTCACCGCTTAAATGTATTATGTAAACATTATAATATTGAATTAACTCAACACCACCGTGCAATTTATGATACGGAAGCTACAGCCTATTTAATGACAAAACTCATTAAAGAATCTAAGGAAAAAGGCATCGAAAATCATAATCAATTCAATCAGCACATGGGAGAAGGAAATGCCTATCAACGAGGGCGTCCCCACCATGCGACACTGTTAGCTCAAACGCAAGAGGGATTGAAGAACTTATTTAAAATCATTTCTCTTTCACACATTGATTATTTTTACCGAGTTCCACGTGTACCAAGGTCTAAACTTGTGAGCCACCGTGAAGGAATTATCGTAGGTTCTGGGTGTGATAAGGGTGAAGTCTTTGAAACGATGATGCAAAAATCAGCGGATGAAGCATTAAAAGTGGCTCAATTTTACGATTATATCGAAGTTCAACCACCTGCTAATTATTATCCTTTGATTGAGCGAGAATTGGTTCAAAATGAAGCGCAGCTACTCGATATTATTAAAAATATAGTCGAGTTAGCCGATCAATTAAACAAACCTTGTGTCGCAACGGGTAATGTTCATTACTTAGAAGAACAAGACAAAATTTATCGAGAAATTTTATTGAAATCTCAAAGTGGTAATCCACTTAGCCGTCAACCATTGCCTGATGTTCCATTTAGAACAACAGATGAGATGTTAAAAGCCTTTGATTTCTTATCGGATGACAAAGCTTTTGAGATTGTAGTTACCAACACTCAAAAAATAGCTGAACAAATAGACGATGTCACACCTGTAAGAGAAGACTTATATACGCCAAACATTGAAGGAGCGGATCAAGAAATTAGAGATATGAGTTATGAATTCGCTCATAACTTATATGGGGATGAATTGCCTTCTTTAGTAGTGGAACGAATGGAAAAAGAGTTAAAGAGTATTATTGATAATGGGTTTGCCGTTATATATTTAATCAGTCAAAAGTTAGTTAAGAAGTCATTGGATGACGGTTATCTTGTTGGGTCACGTGGTTCGGTTGGTTCTTCACTCATTGCGACATTTACAGAAATTACAGAAGTGAATCCACTACCACCGCATTATGTTTGTCCTAAATGCCGAAATCATGAATTTTTCACAGATGGCGAAGTCGGAAGTGGTTTTGACTTACCGGATAAACCATGCCCAGAGTGTGGAACAGAGTATCACAAAGACGGTCAAGACATACCGTTTGAGACTTTCTTAGGTTTTAAAGGTGATAAAGTACCTGATATTGATTTAAACTTCTCTGGTGCCTATCAACCTGTTGCACACAATTATACAAAAGTGTTATTCGGTGAAGATAAAGTCTATCGTGCAGGAACCATTGGAACCGTTGCAGAAAAGACGGCGTTTGGCTATGTGAAAGGTTATGCCAATGACCACGAATTATATTATAAAAATGCAGAAATCGAACGTTTAGTTCAAGGTTGCACTGGAGTGAAAAGAACAACAGGTCAGCACCCTGGAGGTATTATTGTAGTACCAGATGATATGGATATTTATGATTTTACCCCTATACAATATCCAGCAGATGATCGATCATCTGAATGGTTAACAACACATTTTGATTTCCACTCCATCCATGATAATTTACTAAAGCTTGATATATTAGGACATGATGATCCCACAATGATTCGCATGTTACAAGATTTAAGTGGTATCGATCCAGCAACGATTCCGACAGATGATAAGGAAGTTATGAAAATTTTCTCCTCACCTGAAGTACTCGGTGTGAAATCAGATCAGATCCTTTGTGAAACAGGAACACTTGGCGTACCTGAATTTGGGACACGTTTTGTGCGTCAAATGTTAGAAGATACAAACCCTAACACGTTTGCAGAACTCGTGATTATTTCTGGGTTATCACACGGGACGGACGTATGGCTAGGAAATGCACAGGAACTAATTAATCAAGGTATATGTGAAATTGGTGATGTTATTGGATGTCGTGATGACATTATGGTGTATTTGATGCATAGAGGGTTAGATCATTCATTAGCCTTTCAGATTATGGAGTTTGTACGTAAAGGGAAAGGTTTAAAAGATGAATGGATTGTAGAGATGAAGAAACACGATGTACCTGATTGGTATATTGAATCATGTAAAAAAATTAAGTATATGTTCCCGAAAGCGCATGCGGCTGCGTATGTTCTTATGGCGATTCGTATCGCCTATTTCAAAGTCCATCATCCTATTTTATTCTACGCTGCTTATTTCACAGTTCGAGCGAGCGATTTTGAAATCGATACAATGATTAAGGGTTCAAATACGATTCGAAAACGTGTAGAAGATATTTATCAAAAAGGCAATGATGTAACGCCTAAAGAGAAAAGTTTAGTTGTTGTTCTAGAGCTAGCGCTAGAAATGAATGAACGTGGATTTTCATTTGGTAAAGTTGATCTGTATCAGTCAAGTGCCACTGACTTTTTAGTTAAAGATCAACAACTAATTCCACCGTTTAATGCGATTGATGGTCTTGGAACAAATGCTGCGTTAAATATTGTTAAAGCACGTGAACAAGGTGAGTTCTTGTCAAAAGAAGACTTGCGTGAGAGAAGCCGTATTTCAAAAACAGTTTTAGAATTACTTGACCAACATGGCTGCCTAGAAGGTATGGAAGAAAAGAATCAATTATCGCTGTTTTAGTCTTCTGTTTAGGAACTTGTTTTATCAAGAACTTTATGCTACAATTGATGTAGCTTTAATTGGACGTGTACACTAAGAGAGTGGGTATTTACCCACTCTTTCTTTACAGGTCAACGAATTTGTATCCTGATGGTGATGATCCCTTGTCAATATGGCAAGGGATTTATCATTGCCCATATTATTAAATCATTAAATTTATAATGAAAACAAACTCAAAAACGTAAACTATTAAGGTGATCCAACAGAACTCAATTATGAAAAATGAAAAAGTACGAGGAGGCGATTCGATGAGTTCAAACGTAATTGAAGAAACAGAAAAACTGGTTAAACCCATATTAGACTCTATGGAATTGGAGCTAGTTGAAACTGAATTCAAAAAAGAAGGAAAAGATTGGTTTTTAAGAGTTTTTATTGATAAGCCTGGTGGAGTCGATATTGAAGAATGTGGACGAGTATCTGAACAGTTAAGCGAAGCATTAGACAGTCTTGATCCAATTGATGTGGCGTACTATTTAGAAGTGTCATCTCCTGGTGCTGAACGCCCATTAAAAAAATTAAAAGACGTTAAAAATCATATCGGTCATCAAGTTCATGTTAAATTATATGAGCCATTGGATGGTCAAAAGGAATATGAAGGGGAATTAATAACCGTCGACGAAGAAGATGTCGTTGTTATTGAAATAAAAGAGAAAGCTAAAAAGAAACAGATCGAGATACCGTTTAAAAAAATTGCAAAAGCTCGATTAGCGGTGTCATTTAATTAAAGGAGGAACCATTGTGAGTAAGGAACTTTTTAGTGCCATTCAACATCTTGGCGAGGAAAAAGGAATCGATAAGGATGTATTAATTGAAGCATTAGAAGCGGCTTTGATTTCAGCTTATAAGAAAAACTTTAAATCCGCATCAAATGTTCGTGTTGACCTAAATGAAGAATCAGGAACAATGAAAGTATTATCGCGTAAAGATGTTGTTGAAGAAGTCGAAGATTCAGAGCAACAAGTAAGTGTTGATGAAGCAAAAGCGATTGATCCATCTTATGAAGAAGGGGACGTTATTGAAGTTGAAGTAACGCCTCGTGATTTTGGTCGTATAGCTGCACAAGCGGCAAAGCAAGTTGTGACACAACGTGTAAGAGAAGCCGAAAGAGGTGTCATTTACAACGAATACATTGATCGTGAAGAAGATATCATGAATGGTATTATTCAGCGTGTTGATCATCGCTTTGTCTATGTTAACCTAGGTAAGGTAGAAGCTAAATTATCAGAACCAGAACAAATGCCAACTGATAATTATCGTGTTCATGATCGAATTAAAGTGTATGTGACAAAAGTTGAAAATACAAACAAGGGCCCGCAAGTGTATGTTTCACGTTCACATCCAGGACTTTTAAAACGATTATTTGAAACGGAAGTGCCTGAAATTTTCGATGGTACGGTTGATATTGTTTCTGTTGCCAGAGAAGCGGGGGATCGCTCTAAAATTTCAGTACATGCAGACGATCCTGAAATCGATCCAGTAGGTTCTTGCGTCGGTCAAAAAGGACAACGTGTTCAAACAATAGTGGATGAATTAAAAGGTGAAAAATTAGACATCGTGCAGTATTCAGATGACCCTGTTAAGTATGTTTCAAATGCCTTAAGTCCTTCAAAGGTAACTAAAGTTCTAGTTAATGAAGAAGATAAAGCGACAACAGTGATTGTTCCGAATGATCAACTGTCATTAGCAATTGGTAAACGCGGTCAAAACGCTAGACTCGCTGCAAAATTAACGGGTTGGAAAATCGATATAAAAAGTGAATCTGAAGCAACTGAATCAAATCTTCTATCCGATGAAGCGATAGAAGAGCAAGAAGTGAACGAACCATTATTTGATGAATCACATGATTTGTTTGATTAAGGAGGGCTCTTCTTAATGCCAAAGAAAAACAAGAAAGTACCACTGAGAAAATGTTTAATCACACAAGAGATGAAACCTAAAAAGTCATTGATCAGAATTGTTCGGACAAAAGAAAATGAAGTTTTTGTTGATCCAACGAGTAAGAAGAACGGCCGAGGTGCTTACGTATCAAAAGATTCAAATGTTATTGAAGAGGCGCGTAAAAAACAAGTGATTGAACAAGAGTTTAAGGTGAAAGATATTGACCACATTTATAAGGATCTTTTAGATTTAGTGAATGGTGAAATAGATGAGTAATGAAAAAGCGTTTTTAAACCTGCTAGGTCTCGCCACACGCGCAAGAAAAATATCTCTAGGAGAAGAACAAATCTTAAAGGATATTAAGCGTAAGCAAGCGAAATTAGTATTAATTGCTAGCGACACAGGTTATCAAACACATAAGCGATTGACGGATAAATGTACGTTTTACAACATACCGTATCGAATCGTGACAGACCGCTTAACACTATCTGCCGCAATCGGTAAGGCAGATCGTGTTGCGATCGCAGTGAATGATGAAGGGTTTGCCAAAAAAATGTGTACATTACTCGATTAAAAATATTACGGGGGTGACTGTATGGCTAAAGTAAGAGTATATGAATATGCCAAACAACACAATGTATCAAGTAAAGAAGTAGTAAAACAGTTGAATGATATGGGTATCAATGTATCCAATCATATGACAACGATCACTGATGAAGAAATTGCAAAACTCGATAAAGTTTATCAGTCAAATGACCAAACAGATCAAGAAGAACCTTCTAAGACGGATGAAAAAGAATCAGAAACTATAGTAGATGAGCCAGAACAACCCGAAAAGACGAATGTCATTAAGTATACAGATGGCATCACCGTTACTGAGCTTGCTGAAAAATTAAAAAAAGACACTACGGATTTAATTAAGAAATTAATGTTTTCAGGTGTTATGGCAAATAAAAATCAGGCATTAGAAGATGAAGCCGTTGAATTAATGTGTGAAGAATATGGATATGAAGCAGAAAAAGAAATTGAAGTTGAAAAAACAGATTTACTTCAATATATTGAAGATGATAATGAAGCACAGTTAAAAGAGCGTCCACCAGTCGTTACGATTATGGGCCACGTTGACCACGGTAAAACAACATTATTGGATTCTATTCGTAAAACGAAAGTAACAGATGTTGAAGCGGGCGGTATTACGCAGCATATCGGTGCTTACCAAATTCGAAACAATGACAAGAAGATATCTTTCCTCGACACACCGGGTCACGCAGCGTTTACAAGCATGCGTTCTCGTGGTGCGCAAGTCACTGATATTGCCATTTTAGTCGTTGCAGCAGATGATGGTGTTATGCCTCAAACTGTTGAAGCGATTAACCACGCAAAAGCAGCTGAAGTACCAATTATTGTAGCTGTCAATAAGATGGATAAAGAAGGCGCTAATCCTGATCGTGTTATGCAAGAATTAACAGAATATGAACTTGTTGCAGAAGACTGGGGCGGTGACACAATCTTTGTTCCTATGTCTGCGATTAAGGGTGAAGGTATTGATGACCTACTAGAAATGATTTTACTTGTCGCTGAAGTTGAAGAGCTAAAAGCAAATGCGAATAGACGTGCGGATGGAACAGTCATTGAAGCTGAACTTGACAAAGGTCGCGGACCTGTCGCTTCATTACTTGTTCAAAACGGTTCGTTAAAAGTAGGGGATCCAATTGTTGTCGGTCACACATTTGGTCGTGTAAGAGCGATGGTAAATGATTTAGGAAAACGAATTAATAAAGCAGGCCCGTCTACTCCTGTTGAAATTACGGGTTTAAATGATGTTCCTCAAGCGGGGGATCGCTTTGTAGTATTTGAAGATGAGAAAAAAGCGCGTCAAATCGGTGAATTAAGACAACAAAAACAAATTGAAGAACGTCGCGGTTCACAATCTAAAGTCAGTCTAGAAGATCTGTTTGAACAAATTAAACAAGGTGATATAAAAGATATTAACTTAATTGTAAAAGCTGACGTTCAAGGTTCAGCAGAAGCACTAGCAGCATCACTTAAGAAAATTGATGTTGAAGGTGTGAAGGTCAATATTATTCACACAGGTGTTGGTGCGATTAAAGAATCAGATATTATTCTTGCAAGTGCTTCTAATGCGATTGTTATTGGATTCAATGTTCGTCCAGATAACAATGCTAAAAAGTCAGCAGAAAAAGAAAATGTAGATGTTCGACTACACAGAATCATTTACAAAGCGATTGAAGAGATTGAAGCAGCGATGCAAGGGATGTTAGACCCAGAGTATCAAGAAAAAGTAATTGGACAAGCTGAAGTAAGAGAGACATTTAAGGTGTCTAAAATTGGTACAATTGCAGGAAGTTATGTCATTGAAGGTAAGATCACACGTGACTCAGGTGTGCGTGTCATTCGTGATGGTGTTGTAATCTTTGAAGGTGAGATTGATTCCCTTAAACGTTATAAAGATGACGTGAAAGAAGTAGCAACAAATTATGAGTGTGGGATTACGCTTAAGAACTTCCATGACATCAAAGAAGGCGACGTATTTGAATGCTTTATTATGGAAGAAATTAAACGCTAGTGTTACTTTATGTTGAAGTTGATGGTTTTATTTATGAATCCCATTCACTAAAACAAAAACGCTCTGTTTTAAAACGGTTGATGCTACGATTACAGAATAACTATAATATCACTATTAGTGAGTTAGATCATCATGATTTATGGCAACGTACATTAATTGGTATGGCTGTGATTTCAAATGATCGCGTTCAATGTGAAAAGGTGATAGATCGCTGTTTAGAGTTAATGGATACTTTTGGTGAGATTGAAATTACTCACATTGAACGCCATTGGTTAGACTAAAATTGACATCTTTTATAGGCAGATAAAGAGGTGAGATACATGAGTGAAATGCGAGCTAATCGCGTTGCAGAACAAATGAAAAAAGAGCTCGGAGACATCATCACACGAAAATTAAAAGATCCAAGAGTAGGATTTGTGACGATTACGGATGTTGATGTAACAGGTGATTTGCAACAAGCAACTATTTATTTAACGATTTTAGGTGAAGAGACAGAAGAGCAAGATACGCTCCTAGCGCTGGAGAAGGCTAAAGGATTTATTCGGTCAGAAATCGGACAACGTATTCGACTGCGTAAAACACCTGAATTATTTTTTAAAATTGATGAAACGATTGAAAAAGGTAATCGGATTGAATCATTGTTGCGTGACTTAAAGGAACGTGAAGAATAACCGGACTTAAAACCCTTAGTCTTAAAAAGACAAGGGTTTTATTTTTGCATATTGCTAATCACGATAGGAAAATGAACAAGAGGTGAGTAAGATGAATGGTATTATACCGCTATGGAAACCAATTGGCCTAACTTCCCATGATTGTGTTTTGAAATTGCGTCGACTTTACGGAACCAAAAAAGTTGGTCATACAGGCACTTTAGATCCTGAGGTTGAAGGTGTATTGCCTATTTGTATAGGACAAGCAACAAAAATTGTTCCATATTTAACAGACACAACAAAAACATATCGCGCAGAAGTGACACTTGGAATCGAAACAGATACAGAAGATCAAACGGGAAAAATAATTTCCCAACAATCTGTTGAGACCCCTGTTAATGAAGAAAGTGTTAGAGAAGTTTTAAGCTCGTTTAAAGGAGAGATTAAACAAATAACGCCATTGTACTCTGCTGTAAAAGTCGATGGTAAAAAATTATACCAGTATGCTCGAGAGAATATTGAAGTTAAAAGGCCCATTAGACATGTGAAAGTATGGTCAATTCATTATATTGAAAACTCGTTGAATACACATCCATCTACTCAAACATTTTCATTTGAAGCATGTGTCTCTAAAGGCACTTATATTCGCACGCTTGCAAAAGATATAGGAAAAGCACTAGGTTACCCAGCTCATATGTCTCACTTAGTACGTATTAAAACCGCGGATTTTGACGAAACCAATAGTTTGACACTAGAAGAGTTGAACGTATATAAAGAGAAAGGTCAATTAGAAGATACCCTCCTTCCAATTGAGGCGGGCTTAACACATTTAGCAACTCACGAAGTGACAGAAAGTGAAAAAAATCGAATTGTGTATGGTCAAAAATTGAATCGACCATTAGAATGGAAAGAGAATGTCGTTTATAAAATGACTTATTGTGATCAACTTCTAGCACTCTATCATATACACCCAGATAAAAAAGATCAAATCAAACCTGTGAAAGTATTCAACTAGCCAAACAAAAAAGGAGGGAGATCATTGAGAACGATTCATCTAAGTTATCCTGATCATTTACATGTTGACCATCTGGAATCTTCTGTTTGTGCAATTGGTTTTTTTGATGGTATACATAAAGGACATCAACACGTGATCCAAACCGCAAAAGATGTGGCGCAAAAGTCAAACAAAAAGTTAGCTGTTATGACATTTAACCCTCATCCATTGTCAGTTATCTCAAATGGGAAAAAAGCAGTCAGTTATTTAACGACATTGACACAAAAAGAAGCAATTTTGAATGATTTAGGTGTCGATCTTTTGTATGTAGTTGATTTCAATCATGAGTTAGCACGACTTTCTGCAGAATCATTCATTGATACATTTATTATTCAATTAGATATAACGCACCTCGTATGTGGATTTGATTTTACGTATGGGCACAAAGGTAAAGGGAATGTATCGACATTGCCTGAACATGCTAATGAACGTTTTAGTCTAACTGTTGTAGAAAAGTACAGTGAAGATAATGAGAAAGTCAGTTCTTCATGGATTCGTCAGAAGTTACAAGCAGGTGAAATGCAACAAGTTAAACACTTACTTACACGCCCACTTATGACAACTGGAAAAGTCGTCCATGGCTATAAAAGAGGTCGCTTAATTGGTTACCCAACAGCCAATATTGCAATTGAAAAGAATCAGGCATTACCTAGAACGGGTGTCTATTATGTGACAGTTAAAATTGATGGTAAAGAAATCCATGGCATGGCAAATTTGGGGTACAATCCAACCTTTCAAGATGATGATCTAAATCAATTCATAAAATTAGAAGTTCATTTACTTGATTTTGATGGTCATTTGTATGATCAAACCTTAACGGTCAGCTGGCATGAATTTGTTCGTCCAGAATATAAGTTTGATCATGTCGATCAATTAGTAGAAAGAATTAAACAAGATGAACAAGAAATTAGACAAATTTTTTCTTAATCAGTCGGACTAAGGCTTGCATTTTTAATCAAAAAAGGTTAACCTTATAAACGGAAACCATCTGCTTGGCAAAACGATTCTCCAACGTTTGCTAGGGGATTGGTGTTTTCAAAAGTATATTAGGAGGTGAGACAGGATGGCAATTTCACAAGAACGTAAAAATGAAATTATCAATGAGTTTAAAACGCATGAGAACGATACTGGATCTCCAGAGGTTCAAATCGCTGTCCTAACTGCAGAAATCACAAGTTTAAATGATCACTTGCGTGAGCACAAGAAAGATCATCATTCACGCCGTGGTTTATTGAAAATGGTTGGGAAACGTCGTAACTTATTAAATTACTTACGTAATAAAGACGTTACACGTTATCGTGAATTGATTAAATCATTAGGTTTACGTCGATAATTTACAAAAAAGCGGGAGTGATCCCGCTTTTTCTGTATGTTCATTTCCGAAAAGTTAAAGAGAGCGGTTCAACAAAAAAGTCCTTTCGCTCGATTCTGATCAAAGCAATGGTTTACTAACG
The DNA here is from genome assembly GCF_900096905.1 of Pelagirhabdus alkalitolerans. Taxonomy (GTDB): domain Bacteria; phylum Bacillota; class Bacilli; order Bacillales; family Amphibacillaceae; genus Pelagirhabdus; species Pelagirhabdus alkalitolerans. Next base: position 201,793 of record NZ_FMYI01000002.1, read on the forward strand.
ATTGTTTTGATCAGGATGGAGCAAGATATGAAGTTGAATGCAAAAGGAACGATTGTTGGCCTACTCTTATACATTCGGGAAATTTTATTTTAATGGATAGAGAGGGGTTTATAAAATATGTCTGATAAACAGATATTCACAACAGAAATAGCAGGTAAGCCATTTTCAGTTGAAGTAGGCGAATTAGCTAAACAAGCAAACGGTTCATGTATGATTCATTACGGTGATACATCAGTCCTTGCAACGGCTACCGGATCAAAAGAACCAAAAGACCTACCATTCTTCCCTTTGATGGTAAATTATGAAGAAAGATTGTACGCAGTAGGTAAAATACCTGGAGGCTTCATTAAGCGTGAAGGTCGACCAAGTGAGAAAGCCGTTTTAACATCTCGATTAATTGATCGCCCAATCCGCCCATTATTCCCAGAGGGATTTAGAAATGATGTTCAAGTGATTAATATGGTCATGAGTGTTGACCAGGACGCACCAAGTGAAATTGCTGCAATGCTTGGTACATCAATTGCTTTAGGTGTATCAGATATTCCCTTTGATGGCCCTATTGCAGGTGTTATTGTTGGCCGTGTTGAGGGTGAGTTCGTTATTAACCCAACAACTGAGCAACGCGAAAAAAGTGATATTGATTTAACTGTTGCAGGTACAAAAGATGCGATCAATATGGTTGAAGCTGGAGCAGACGAAGTAGAAGAAGAAGTGATGCTTGAAGCGATCATGTTTGGTCATGAAGAAATCAAACGTCTCATTGCCTTCCAAGAAGAAATTTATGCAGCTGTTGGTAAGCAAAAAATGGATGTTACTTTATTTAATTTAGATGAAGAATTAAAGAAAGAGCTAGAATCAAGTGCAAAAGATAACTTGATCAAAGCGATTCAAATCGTTGAAAAGAGTGCTAGAGAAGAAGCAATTGAAACAGCTAAAAAAGAAATTGTTGAACGATATGAAGCACTTGAAGCGGACGAAGAGACGATCGGCAAAGTTAAAGATATTTTAGATAAAATGGTTAAAGATGAAGTTCGTCGTTTAATCACACAGGAGAAAGTCCGTCCAGATGGCCGCCGCCCAGACGAAATCCGTCCGTTGACATCTCGCGTGTCAGCTTTACCTAGAACACATGGATCTGGTTTGTTTACACGTGGCCAAACACAAGCTCTAAGTGTGTGTACATTAGGAGCATTAGGTGATGTGCAAATCTTAGACGGTCTTGATCTTGAAGAGTCTAAGCGTTTTATGCACCATTATAATTTCCCATCGTTTAGTGTGGGTGAAACAGGCCCAATTAGAGGTCCTGGTCGTCGTGAAATTGGTCACGGTGCTTTAGGGGAACGTGCTCTAGAAAAAGTGATCCCATCAGAAGATGATTTCCCGTATACGATTCGTCTAGTATCTGAAGTGTTAGAATCGAACGGTTCTACATCTCAAGCAAGTATTTGTGCTTCGACACTTGCGATGATGGACGCTGGTGTTCCGATTAAAGCACCCGTTGCAGGTATTGCAATGGGGCTTGTAAAGCAAGATGAGCACTATACAATTTTAAGTGATATTCAAGGGATGGAAGATTTCCTTGGAGATATGGACTTTAAAGTTGCTGGAACGAAAAAAGGTGTAACGGCACTTCAAATGGATATCAAAATTGACGGTTTATCACGTGAAATCTTAGAAGAAGCACTTCAACAAGCACGCCTAGGCCGTAATCACATCCTTGATCACATGGAAGAAGTGATTGAACAACCAAATGAAGAACTCTCAGCTCATGCACCGAAAATTATGACAATGTCAGTTAATCCAGACAAGATTCGTGATGTTATTGGACCAAGTGGTAAGCAAATTAACAAAATCATTGAAGACACTGGTGTTAAAATTGATATTGAACAAGATGGAAAAGTCTTCATCTCTTCAACCGATAAAGCAATGAATGAAAAAGCTAAAAAAATCATTGAAGATATTGTACGAGAAGTTGAAGTTGGTGAAACTTACTTAGCTACTGTGAAGCGTGTTGAAAAATTCGGAGCGTTTGCTGAACTATTCAAAGGAAAAGAAGGTTTAATTCACATTTCTGAATTAGCAATTGAACGTACAAACAAAGTGGAAGATGTTGTTAAAGAAGGCGATCAAATCAAAGTTAAAGTGAAAGAAATCGATCGTCAAGGCCGCATTAACTTATCACATAAAGCTATTTTAGAAGAAGAAAAGAAAAAAGAAGAAAATAATCAATAAATAAATTAAATGCACCATCGCTTGTTAATCAAGTGGTGGTGCATTTTTATATGAGTGATTTAAAAGAAAATTGAACTTAGGTTGTTTAGCATCTTTCTTATTCATATAATTTTAAAAGAGGTGATGAGTATGCGTTATCAAGAATTAAAGAATAAAGAAATTATTGACCTTAATAAGGGTAGAAGACTTGGACTACTTGGACAAACAGATCTTGATATCGATCAAGAGACAGGAAAAATTCATGCGTTTAAAATTGACTATAATCGTTTTTTTAACTTTAATAATGACGCAAAAGCAACAAAGATTCAGTGGGATGCTATTAAGAAGATAGGAACAGACACGATCATCATAGATCGATTTGTCAATCCTAAGTAAATGGTTTAAATAGTTCACACAATGCGTTTAATATGTATATAGTATATAAAGTGAAATCAATAGAAAAGGATAGGATGTGAGCATATGAACTCAATGATTCATCTAGCTATTATTGGTGGGGATGAACGCAATGCTGAATTGATCGATACATTAATAAATAAAGACTATTATCAATTATATTTGATCGGTTATGATGACTATCAATCCGAATTTGACCGCGTTACCCATATGTCTTTAGATCAATTGGAAAATCAATATTTGGATTTTATTTTGTTGCCCATTAATGGAGTATCAAAAGATGGTGGCGTAAAAGCCGTTTATGCAAAAGAAACAATTTCCTTATCACCAGAATGGTTCGAAAAAACCGGAAAAAGTACGATTATTCTCACTGGTATCATGACTGATTATTTAACAGAACAAGTCCAACGCAATAATATCAATTGTCTAGAAATTATGTCACGAAATGATGTAGCCATAAAAAATGCAGTGCCAACAGCTGAAGGAACTGTTCAATTAGCTTTGGAGACAATGGATCGTACTATTCATGGTGCAAAGACAATCGTACTTGGATTCGGTCGAGTAGGTTATACCGTCGCTCACACATTCAATCAATTACACGCAGATGTACGTGTTGGTGTAAGAAAAACAGAAGACATAGCACGTGCAGAAACAATCAATCTAGAAGGATTTCACTTAAATCAATTAGATGAGGCGATTCAAAATTGTGATTTGCTCATTAATACAATTCCAGCTTTAATCATCACACGCGACCATTTGAAAAAACTAAACAAAAACTGTTTAATTATTGATCTCGCTTCAAAACCTGGTGGTGTTGATTTCAAAGCGGCAACTGAAGAAAATTTACGAGCGATTCATGCTTTGGGATTACCGGCAAAAGTTGCACCCAAAACAGCCGGTCAAATTTTAGCTTATACGATTGATCAAATGATTCGGGAATCTAATTAGAAAGTAGGTTGGTTCTATCGTGTTACACGGTAAAAGAATAGGTTTTGGTTTAACCGGATCACATTGTACTTTTAAAAATATTTTTAATGTATTAAAAAAACTGGTGGAGTTAGAAGCTGATGTATATCCGATTCTGTCACACTCAGTACAGAATGTAAGCAGTCGTTTTGGTGAAGCGGAAGATCATTATAAGACGATTAAAGACATAACTGGAAAGACCCCAATCGTAACAATTGAAGATGCCGAACAATTTGGCCCAATTGTACCTTTAGACTGTATGGTCATAGCACCTATTACAGGGAATTCAATTGCGAAATTCGCATCAGCCATTACTGATACACCTGTTCTTATGGCTGCTAAAGCAACGCTTAGAAATCAATCTCCAGTTATTTTGTCGATTTCAACAAATGATGCTTTAGGACTGAATGGGGTCAATATTATGAAATTGATGGCAACAAAGGGAATTTATTTTGTTCCGTTTGGGCAGGATCAGCCATATAAAAAGCCAAATTCATTAATCGCTCATGTTGAAACTCTACCTGATACGGTTGAATATGCATTAACTCATCAACAGATACAACCTGTATTAAGATCGTTTTGAGTTATGGAGTGTACTTTTAGTAAATATCTGCAATCTCATCCCCGTAATCCACGAGAATATGTTAAAATAGAAGTTACTAATTTAATAAGCTTGTGGAGAGGGGATTTTTTATGTCAAATTCGAAAATGTATAATGTTGCGGTAGTAGGCGCTACAGGAGCAGTCGGACAAAAAATATTAGAAACTTTAGAAAAAAAAGACTTTCCAATTGATCAATTAAAATTATTATCTTCAAGTCGTTCAGCTGGAACGAAAATGAAGTTTAAAGAGGCTATTTATACAGTTGAAGAAGCGACACCTGAAAGTTTTGAAAATGTTGATATTGCGCTTTTCTCAGCAGGAGGTTCTGTATCAAAAGCTTTAGCAAATGAAGCAGTTAAAAAAGGAGCTGTTGTTGTCGATAACACAAGTGCTTATCGAATGGATCCTGAAGTACCACTTGTTGTGCCTGAAGTAAATGAAGAAGATATTAAAAAGCACAAAGGGATTATTGCCAATCCTAACTGTTCTACAATTCAAATGGTAGCGGCTTTAAAACCTATTCAAGACCAATTAGGTTTAGAACGTGTGATCGTCTCAACTTATCAAGCTGTTTCGGGTGCTGGTGCAGAAGCCGTTGAAGAATTGAAAGATCAATCTCAGGCCTTCTTAGATGGTGAAGATTTAAATCCAGAATTAATGCCGGTTAAAGGTGAAGAGCATCATTATCCAATCGCCTTTAATGCATTACCACAAATTGATGTTTTTCAAGAAAACGGTTATACATTTGAAGAGATGAAAATGATTAATGAAACGAAAAAAATCTTACATAAAGACGCTCTAAATGTAGCGGCAACTTGTGTTCGATTACCGTTTTTCACATCTCATGCTGAGAGTGTCTATGTTGAGGTGAATGAACCGACATCAGTCAAAATATTACAAGGTTTACTAAATGATGCAGATGGCGTCACGTTACAAGATGATCCTGATAATCAAGTGTATCCTACACCATTAGATGCAGCTGGAAAGCCAGATGTTTTTGTTGGACGTATTCGCCAAGATCTTGATGTTAAAAATGGTTATCATTTATGGATTGTGTCTGATAACTTGCTTAAAGGTGCAGCTTGGAATTCTGTTCAAATTGCAGAATCATTAATAAAAAATGAGTGGCTATAAGTTAGAGGTGTGAAAGATGAACGTTATAGTTCAAAAATTTGGCGGAACATCAGTTGGCCAAAAAGAAAAAAGACAACATGCGATAGCACACATTAAAACAGCACTTAACGAAGGAAACAAAGTGGTATCAGTTGTTTCGGCGATGGGTAGAACGCCTGAGCCGTATGCAACTGACACTCTTTTGTCCCTCATCGATTATCCAAACGGCTTTCAAACCGATCGAGAGTATGATCTGTTATTAGGTTGTGGCGAGATCATATCAGCTGTTGTGTTTTCAAATGAATTAAAGGCTAATGGAATTAATGCAACGGCTCTTACTGGAGCTCAAGCAGGATTTATAACTGATAGTCAATTCACGCAAGCGAAAATCAAATCGATGGATGTTGAGCGTCTTAAAAACGAATTAAAAACTGTCGATGTAGTGGTGGTTGCTGGTTTTCAAGGGCAAGATGAAAATGGTGATACCACAACACTTGGTAGAGGCGGAAGCGATACATCTGCTGCAGCCCTAGGAGCGGCCTTAGGTGCAGAGTATATTGATATTTTTACAGATGTTGATGGTGTTAAAACAGCTGATCCTAGAGTGGTTGAAGATGCGAGAACGATAAAAGTTGTGACTTATAATGAGATTAGTAATTTGGCTTATCAAGGTGCAAAAGTTGTTCACCCTCGAGCGGTAGAACTTGCTATGCAAGCGAAAGTCCCCATCCGAGTAAGATCAACTGTAGAAGAGCATGTCGGAACGCTAGTGACTAGTAAAATAGAAGATTCACAAACTAAAGATGTGCCGGATCGACTGATTACAGGTATTGCCCATATAGCCGATCTGACTCAAGTAAGTGTCGAATCCTCAGATAAAGCGCCAATTAACCATAGTGAAATTTTCACAGCGATGGCAGATCATGGTATATCTGTTGACTTTATAAACATAACACCTTCCGGTATACTTTATACAATTCCACAACATTTCCAAGAAAAAGTAAAACGAATTTTATTGGAGATGAACTATGCACCACATTTTTATCAAAAATGTGCTAAAATAGCTCTTGTAGGTGCAGGTATGACAGGAGTGCCAGGTGTGACGGCAACGATAGTTCAAAGTTTAGCCCAATCCGGGATTCCAATCCTGCAATCAGCAGACTCACATACAACAATATGGGTACTTGTAGAGGCAGATAAGTTAAAAACAGCTGTCAATACACTTCATAGAGCATTTGCTTTAAATGAGTTATAAGAAAGGAGTTTTTTAGTATATGAATTTTGGCCAATTACTAACAGCTATGGTGACCCCTTTCAATGAAAATAATGAAATAGACTTTGACAAAGTAACAGAGCTCATGAATCATTTAATGGATTCAGGAACGGATGGCATTGTCGTCGCAGGTACAACAGGGGAATCGCCAACTTTAACACATGATGAAAAGATTCAGTTATTTGAACATACTGTAAATATTGCAAATGGTCGTGTTCCTATTATTGCAGGTACAGGTTCAAATAACACAAAAGAAACCATTAAACTGACCAAAGAAGCACAAGCGATCGGTGTAGATGCTAGTTTGCTTGTTACGCCTTATTATAATAAACCAAATCAGGCTGGCTTATATCAGCATTTCTTGGCAGTTGCTGAGGCCACTTCACTACCGATTATGATGTATAATATTCCAGGTCGAACAATGGTTCATATGACTGTTGAAACGATCGTTGCATTATCAAAAATTGAAAACATTGTATCGATTAAAGAATCAAGTGGTAATCTCGATGCGATTAGTCAAGTCGTTGATCAAACAGATGAAGACTTTACCGTTTATAGTGGTGATGATAGTTTAACCTTACCACTTAAATCAATTGGTGCAGATGGTGTTGTATCCGTTTCATCACACATTGTCGGAAATGAAATGAAAGAAATGCTTGATGCGTTTAATCAAGGGAATGTTAAACGCGCATCAGAAATTCACAGACAATTGTTGCCGATTATGAGAGGACTATTTATTGCACCATCGCCAGCTCCAGTTAAAGCGGCACTTCGCATGAAAGGTATTGATACAGGTACAGTTAGACTTCCACTTGTCAACGTGAATGAGGTAGAAGAGCAGTTAATTCGAGACCTTATATAATTGATCGGAGTACAATATCTTTTCGTAAAGGTATTGTGCTCTTTTCGTTACGACATATAATGAATATATGGAATGTATTACATAATTTAGTTTTAGAATGAAGGAGATTTAAAATGGCTAAGAAAAAGACAAAACGTAAGCAATCGAAAAATAAATTAAAAGGCCAATTACAATTTGAATTGTACGGTATATTATTTATTCTTTTAGCCATTTTTGGAAGTGGTGCAGGATCGATTAGCGAGGGGATTATTCCTTTATGGCTTGAAAATATTTTTCGGTTCTTCTTTGGATATTGGTATATTGTAGCATCAATTACCTTATTCACTTTGGGGCTCTATTTAATGATAAAACGTCAATTACCAGATTTGTTTAATCGAAAATTGGTCGGACTTCTCATTTTCTTTTTAGGCATATTATTGTTGAGTCATATTGAACAGTATCGATTTTACTTAGCTGGAGACGCTTCTCCTTCTATTTTACGTCTTAGTTGGTCAAATTATTTTGACTACTTAGCAAATGATGTATCAAGTCGTGCCTTAGGTGGAGGATTAGTGGGGGGGAGTATGTATGCTTTCACTCATATACTTCTTTCCACGACAGGTGCTCTGTTTTTAGCAGTAGTTATGCTAATTATTGGTGTTATTTTTGTGACGAATCTATCGTTAGGTGAAATGATTGAAAAACGTTTTGACCAGTTTAATCAATTTTTAAAAAAGTCATATAATACAATTAAAAGCAAAAAAAACAAAAGTGTGCAGAAAGAAAGTCAAAAAGACAAAGTAAAATCATCAAATAAGGCAGAAGTTATTGACTCTGAACCGGTAATCGAGGAATTTACAGAAATCGCGTACCCAACTCCAGTTAAAGAAGAAAACCATACAAACGAAGCAAGCGAACAAGAAGAAGAGAGTAAAGAAATTGACGTTGCGCCATTAACCGAATTGGAAAACGTTGATTATAACCTCCCTTCACTAAGTTTGTTAAAGGAGCCAACAACAAAAAAACAACATCAGGCAAAAGACCACATACAATCCATTGTACGGAAATTAGAATCGACATTTAAAAGCTTTGGTGTACAAGCAAAAGTTACAAGGGTTCATGTTGGACCAGCGGTTACAAAGTATGAAGTCTATCCTGAAGCGGGGGTCAAGGTAAGTAAGATTGTCAATTTACATGATGATTTGGCATTAGCGTTAGCTGCAAAAGATATCCGTATTGAAGCACCTATTCCCGGTAAATCTGCTGTTGGTATAGAAGTACCAAACCAAGAAGTCGCAATGGTGACGATGAGAGAAGTTTTAGAGGCTAAACAAATGAAAAATGCATCAATTTTGTCTTTTGTACTTGGACGAGATATCTCAGGAGAAGCGATTGTCAGCGAATTAAATAAGATGCCTCATATGCTCGTTGCCGGTGCAACAGGAAGTGGTAAAAGTGTGTGCATTAATGGTATTATTTCAAGTATTTTGATGCGTGCAAAACCCCATGAAGTCAAAATGATGATGATTGATCCTAAAAAAGTCGAATTGAATGTTTACAATGGTATTCCACATCTTCTTGCGCCCGTTGTAACAGATCCTAAGAAAGCAGCGCAAGCTTTAAAGAAAGTCGTGTCTGAGATGGAAAGACGATATGAACTCTTTTCAGAAACGAATAATCGCAATATAGAAGGTTACAATCAATTTATACAAAGGGAAAACGAATCCAAAAATGAAGATGAAAAACAGCCACAGCTCCCATACATTGTTGTATTAGTTGATGAATTAGCTGACTTAATGATGGTTGCATCAAATGAAGTAGAAGATGCGATTACTAGGTTAGCACAAATGGCAAGAGCAGCAGGTATTCATTTAATTATTGCAACACAACGCCCATCTGTCGATGTGATTACAGGTGTGATTAAAGCGAACATTCCGTCTAGAATTGCATTTAGTGTCTCATCTCAAACGGACTCAAGAACGATATTGGATACTGGAGGAGCAGAGAAACTTCTAGGTAGAGGTGACATGCTATTTATGCCGGTTGGAGCGAATAAGCCAACACGTATACAAGGTGCATTTTTATCCGATGATGAAGTGGAAAGTGTTGTTGACTATTGCATTGATCAACAAAAAGCGACTTATCAAGAAGAGATGATACCAACTGAATCCGATCAATCAAATGACGAACCAGAGGATGAACTCTTTCATGATGCAGTTCAACTTATTGTAGAAATGGAAAGTGCATCAGTATCTATGTTACAAAGACGTTTTAGAATTGGTTACACAAGAGCGGCACGCATCATTGATCAGATGGAGGATCGTGGTATTGTTGGTCCTTATGAAGGATCCAAACCGAGAAAGGTTTTAATTAGCGAATATTCAGATTAATGACAATATTATTATTTAGGGAGAAAAATCAGATTTTGTCTTTTTTCTGTTTATTTTACTTAAGTTAAATGGTATATTGTAAGTGACCAATCGATTTGATTCAGCTAACTGGAGGATTTTAAATGACGATTGAACCAAATGACTCATTCCAAGATGTGCTCTTTTCATTAAGAGATGATATTGATAAGGGGATTTATCATCCTAACGAAAAATTACAACCGATTTATGAATTGTCTTTTCGTTATCAAACATCTCGAGAAACAATGAAAGCGGTCATCTCTCGATTAGTTGAAGAAAATCGGATCCATCGTAAATCAGGCATGGGGGTTTTTGTGAATCCTCAACCAATTTATTCTTCAGGTATTGAGAAGCTAGGCAGTGTTTCTGACATGATCAGGAAGGCGGGGAAAGAACCAGGTACTCAGTATGTGTCAGCCGAAGTGATCGAGCCGACACAAGATGATTTGGTTCACTTCCACTCGTTGGACGTCCAAACAATTGCCAGATTAGAACGAGTTCGAACGGCAGATGGTGAACCCGTTGTTTACTGTATTGATAAGGTAGATGAACGGACAATCCCAATTGGACAAATTCACAATGAGCAGTCTATTTTTAAACTTATCGAGCATTATAAAGGTAAGCGCATACAATATGCGCACACCTTTATTGAACCGATAGGGTATCATGAGCAGATTTCTGATATTTTAAATTGTGGTCTTGAACAATCACTCTTACTTCTCAAGCAAATTCATTATACTGAAGATGATGAACCGATTTTGTATTCAGCTAATTATTTTAGAAGTGATGCGTTTCAGTTTCATGTTGTTAGAAGTCGAATGGATGAGTGACCATTTAGTGAGATCGATCGATTCGAAATGAAGTTTGGTCAACAATAATCTTTAATGGGGGTATTCACATGAAGAACAAATTAATGCTTATCTTCGCCGTATTGTTATCAGCTATCTTGGTACTTAGTGCTTGTGGCACTGAAGATGAAGAGCCAGCAGAAGAAACTGATGATGAAACAACAGAAGAAACGACAGATGAAACAGAAGAAGAAGCACCAGATTTCTCAGTTGCCATGGTAACTGACGAAGGCGGTGTTGATGACCGTTCATTTAACCAATCAGCTTGGGAAGGTATTCAAGCATTTGGCGAAGAACATGGTTTAGAACGTGGTGAAGGCTATGATTACGCTCAATCAGATGACGCGGCAGATTATATGCCTAACTTAAATGGTTTAATTCAACAAGAATATGACCTAATCTTCGGTATTGGTTTTGAGCTAATGGACTCAGTAGAACAAGTTGCAGAGAGCAATCCAGATACTAACTTTGCTCTTGTTGATGATGTTATCGAAGCTGATAATGTAGCAAGTGTTACATTTGCTGAAGAACAAGGTTCATTCCTAGCAGGTGTTGCCGCTGCTCTTAAGACAGAATCAGATGAAGTCGGTTTTGTTGGTGGTATTACAAGCCCATTAATCAAACGTTTTGAAGTCGGATTTGTTGCAGGTGTGAAATCGGTTAATCCAGACATTGATGTTCGTGTTGAGTATGCTGAAACATTCAGTGATGAGCAAATGGGTCGTTCATTTGCAAACAGCATGTACAGTGACGGAATTGACGTTATTTATCACGCATCTGGTGCTGTAGGTAACGGTATCTTTACTGAAGCAAGAAATCGTATTGAAAACAATCCAGATGACCCTGTTTGGGTAATTGGTGTTGACCGTGACCAGTATGATGAAGGTCAACAAGGTGATCACAACGTTGCTTTAACATCAATGGTTAAACGTGTTGATGTTGCTGTTCAGGAAGTATCAGAAATGGCTATGTCAGGAGAGTTCCCGGGTGGAGAACACCTTATTTTAGGACTAGAAGACGATGCAATTTCAATCGCTGATACAAATGATGAAGCATATACGGATGAAATCCATGAAGAAGTATCAGACTGGGAAGAACAAATCCTAAATGGTGACATTGTTGTGCCAGAAACAGATGAAGAATTAGAAGACTTTATTGATTCACTTTAAAAACACAAAAAGAAAAGGCTAGTGAGATCTAGCCTTTTCTTTACTTAATCTGGTGAAGCAAATAGTTAAAGTCGATTTTATTATAAAATCATCAAATGAAGAGACCCTACTCTCCCCTTTTCATTTGGCGATTTTCGAACCTTTTTAAACAAGGAGTGAACAGAATGGACAATTATGTTGTTGAAATGCTAAACATTCGAAAAGAATTTCCGGGCATCGTAGCTAATGATAATATTAATCTTCAATTAAAAAAAGGTGAAATTCATGCTTTATTAGGAGAAAATGGTGCTGGTAAATCAACATTAATGAATGTTTTATTTGGCTTGTATCAACCTGAAAAGGGCGAAATTCGAGTGAATGGTAAACCTGTTACCATCACGGATCCAAACGTCGCAAATCGTTTAGGAATCGGAATGGTACACCAACACTTTATGCTTGTTGAAAAATTCACGGTAGCTCAAAATATTATTTTGGGAGCTGAACCTAAAGGTAAAGGACGCGTTGTCGATTTAAAAAAAGCAGAGAAAGAAATCGCTGAATTGTCAGAGCGCTATGGTTTAAGTGTTGATCCTAAAGCGAAAATAAGTGATATTTCTGTTGGGATGCAACAGCGTGCAGAGATTTTAAAAACACTATATCGCGGGGCTGAAGTTCTAATATTAGATGAACCAACTGCCGTTTTAACCCCACAAGAAATCAAAGAATTAATCGGTATCATGAAATCATTAATTTCAGAAGGTATCTCTATTATATTGATCACTCACAAATTAAAAGAAATTATGGAAGTTAGTGATAGATGTACCGTTATTCGAAAAGGTGAGGGTGTAGGTACTGTTAACGTCAATGAAACTGATGTGGATGAACTTGCGTCGATGATGGTTGGACGTCAAATCTCATTTAAAACAGAAAAAACAGAAGCGAATCCGAAAGAAAATATTCTGTCAATTAAAGATCTGCATGTACAAGATATCCGTAAAGCGATGATGGTAAAAGGGCTCAACTTAGATGTTCGAGCGGGTGAAATTGTAGGTGTTGCAGGTATTGATGGAAATGGACAATCTGAATTGATCGAAGCGATTACAGGGCTTAGAAAATCTGAATCTGGATCGATTCAATTAAATGGTAAAAATATTGAAAACTTATCAACACGTAAAGTAACAGAATCTGGTGTTGCGCATATTCCACAAGATCGACATAAATTTGGCTTGGTTTTAGATTATCCAATTGCAGAAAACATGGTTTTACAAACGTACTACCAAAAACCATTTTCAAATAGTAAAGTTTTATCCTTTAAAAACATTTATGATCACGCGAATCAATTAATTGAAGATTATGATGTTAGAACGCCTTCACCACAAACAAAGGCACGTTCACTCTCAGGTGGTAACCAACAAAAAGCAATTATCGCTCGAGAAGTTGATCGATCACCTGACTTATTAATTGCAGCACAACCTACTCGTGGTTTAGATGTAGGGGCTATAGAAAATATTCACAAGCGACTCATCAAAGAACGTGATAAAGGACGTGCTGTTTTACTTGTATCATTTGAGTTAGATGAGGTTATGAATGTTAGTGACCGAATTGCCGTTATGTTTGACGGTGAAATTGTTGCTAATGTTAAACCGGAAGAAACGAATGAACAAGAACTCGGTTTATTAATGGCAGGTAGCACTAAAGAGAAAGCAGGTGAAAACTAATGTTTTCTAATCGAAAATTTAATCTATTAGTTCCTCTATTTTCTATATTGCTCGGTTTTTTAGTCGGAGCTATTATTATGGTTGTGTTTGGATATAGTCCAATTGATGGTTACACTGCACTTTGGAATGGTGCGTTTGGAAATGCGTATTATACAGGAGAGACATTAAGACAATCAATCCCTCTAGCGCTTACAGGACTATCGATTGCTTTTGCTTTTAGAAGTGGTCTATTCAATATTGGTGCTGAAGGACAAGTGTTTGTTGGTTGGTTAGCAGCTGTTTGGTTTGGTATTACATTCGATCTTCCAGCTGTTATTCACTTACCACTGTCAATTCTTGTTGCTGCACTAGCGGGAGCATTATGGGCGTTTGTGCCAGGTCTCTTAAAAGCAACACGTGGTGTTCACGAAGTTGTTGTGACGATTATGATGAACTATATTGCGTTACACGTATCGAACCATATTATTAGAGCATACTTACTCGAATCAGGTTCTAGAACATACCGAATCAATGAATCAGCATCACTCAGATCAGAATTTTTGACTGATTTCTTTAGTGGCTCTCAAATTCACTGGGGTTTTATCGTAGCTATTATTGGTGCATTCATCATGTGGTTCATTCTAGAAAAAACAACGTATGGTTATGAATTACGTGCGGTTGGATTTAATCCACATGCTGCAAGATATGCTGGTATGAGTGTAAAGAAAAATATTATTATGGCAATGTTGATTGCCGGTGGTTTTGCTGGTATAGCTGGTGCTATGGAAGGTTTAGGAACATTTGGTGCCATGCATACACACGCTGGATTCTCTAACCTAGGATTTGATGGTATTGCTGTAGCACTCTTAGGTGCTAACACGGCGATTGGCTCAGTACTAGCGGCACTTTTATTCGGGGCACTAAAAGTGGGATCGTTGAGTATGCCGCCTGTAGCTGGTGTTCCATCAGAGTTAGTTGAAATTGTCATTGCAATTATTATATTCTTTGTCGCATCAAGTTACATTATCAGATGGGCTGTATTACGCTTTAAAAAGGAGGAGAAATAAATGCAAATTATTGATTTACTCCAGTCAATAATGCCAATGGTATTATTTTATTCTGCTCCATTAATCTTTACTGCATTAGGTGGAGTGTTCAGTGAGCGTTCGGGTGTTATTAATATCGGTTTAGAAGGTTTAATGGTCATGGGTGCATTTATTGGTATCCTATTCAACTTGACATTCGCTGAGGTCTTTGGCACATTTACGCCTTGGTTATCGTTGATAGCAGCAGGTATAGTAGCAGGTATTTTTGCAATGATGCATGCTGTGGCTTCTGTATCATTTAGAGCGAATCAAGTGGTAAGTGGTGTGGCCATCAATATGATCGCAGTTGGTTTGGGTGTCTTTTTGACACGTGAAATTTACGGTAGTGGTCAAACAGCTTCAATTGCTGAGCCGTTTTATACAAGAACAATACCTATTTTATCTGATATACCGATTATAGGGGAAATGTTCTTTAGTGGTACTTACTACACTTCGTACATTGCGATTTTATTAGCCGTTTTTGTTTGGTTTGTGTTATTTAAGACATCGTTTGGACTTCGCTTGCGTGCTGTAGGAGAGCATCCGATGGCAGCCGATACAAACGGAATTAGTGTGACGAAGATTCGCTATATCGGCGTTATTCTTTCTGGTGTATTAGCAGGACTAGGAGGGGCAACTTACGCCTTAACCATTTCATTAAACTTCAGTGCGATGACTATTTCTGGTCAAGGTTTCATGTCACTAGCAGCTGTTATTTTCGGAAAATGGCATCCGTTAGGCGCGATGGGCGCAGCAATCTTTTTCGGTTTTGCTCAAGCACTGAGTGTGGTTGGACGTAACTTCCCAATTTTTGCTGATGTACCGAATGTTTATTTACTAATTGCACCATATGTACTAACGATTCTTGCATTAGCTGGTTTCATCGGTCGTGCTGAATCACCACGAGCTCTAGGTGATCCTTATGTTAAAGGAAGCCGCTAAATAGATAATATTAAGCCACCTATTAAATAATAGGTGGCTTTTCTAATAATTGTTTACTTAAGCTTATTCATGTAAAATGTAATCAAGTCATAAAAATTGGTTAGACTGATGGTATTCGCAACTAAGGAGGATAAGTATGTTTGATTTAAATGAAAAAGTAATTGAAAAACAAGGCTACACGCTACATATTATAGACAGTAAAAAATTTAAGACCGTCCAAATTGTAGGTAAATTTGCAAGCCCCTTAAACCGAGAGAATATAACGATGCGTGCGTTACTTCCATTCGTTATTCAACAAGGAAATAATAAATACCCAACAGCACATGAGTTTAGAAAAGCTTTAGATGATCTATATGGTGCTAAATTTTCAATTGATGGTTCAAAGAAGGGTGAAACACACATTTTAACCGCTAGAATGAACGTGCCTAATCCAACGTATTTGAAAACAGATGAGCCAATTGTTGAAAATGCCATTGAGTTCTTTAAAGAAGCACTCTATAATCCAAAGGCGGACAAAAACGGTTTTGATCCAGCCATTGTGAGCCGCGAAAAAGACACTTTAAAGCAAAAAATTGATTCAATTATTGACAATAAAATGCATTATGCAAATATACGGATGATTGATGAAATGTGTCAGGATGAGCCATATTCATTACACGTACATGGCTATCCAGAGGATTTTGAGTGGATTGATGGAAAAACGTTATTCGATTATTATCAATCCATTGAAAAAAATGACACATTTGATTTATATGTTTTAGGTGATTTCTCATCGATTGATATTGAGGCGATTGTAGGTGACCGCTTCAGTCGAGACACTAACCAATCAGTTCAAACGTCAGAACATATAGAAGCTGTTAAAAATCCAGAAGTTAAAGAAGTCATCGAGACACAAGATGTTCAGCAAGGTAAATTGCACTTAGGCTTTCGTACGCATACACATTTAAATGATCATGATTACCCGGCACTTCAAGTGTTTAATGCAATATTTGGTGGTTTTCCGAGTTCAAAATTATTTATCAATGTACGTGAGAAGAATAGCTTAGCTTATTATGCTGCTTCTCGATTTGAGAGCCATAAAGGTTTACTTTTTGTCTTTAGTGGCATTGCACCGAGTGATTACGACCAAGCTAAATCCATCATACTGGAACAATTAGAATCAATGCGACAAGCTGATTTCACTGAGCAAGATGTAACAGAAGCCAAACAAATGATTATTAATCAATTTAAAGAAACGTTAGATGACCCATATGGACCGATTGAGGTTTTATATAATCAAAAAATAGGTGGTATGGAAAGAACAGTCGATCAGTTTATTGAATCGATCCAATCCGTTGATCGACAGGCTATTCAAGAAATAGCTAAAAAAATCGAGCTCAATATTACCTATTTCTTAACATCAGAGGGAGGTCAAAACGATGAATAAAACCTACTATGCTCAAATAAATGAAGAAGCGATTCGAGAAACGTTGCCAAATGGATTAAACGTCATTTTAATCCCTAAACAAGAAATGGCACAAACTTATGGCGTATTTACAACAGATTACGGTTCTATTGATCAAACCTTTGTTCCGATTGATCGATCTGATTATATAACTGTCCCAGATGGAATTGCCCATTTTCTAGAACATAAAATGTTTGAGAAAGAAGACCGAGATGTCTTTCAAGATTTCACCACCCAAGGTGCGTCAGCCAATGCGTTCACCTCATTTACGAAAACAGCTTACTTGTTTTCTTCAACAAATAATTTAAAAGAGAACACGGAAATCTTATTGGATTTTGTTCAAGATCCGTATTTTTCTGAAGCATCCGTTGAAAAAGAAAAAGGTATTATCGCTCAAGAAATTCAAATGTATAATGATCAACCAGATTGGCGAGCTTTTTTCGGATTAATTGAGACGATGTATGAATCCCACCCTGTTAAAATTGATATAGCTGGCACGATTGATTCAATACAATCTATAACGAAAGATGATTTATACACGTGCTATCATACGTTTTATCATCCGTCTAATATGACGTTTACCCTTGTTGGATCGTTTGAACCGGAAGATATGTTAACGTTTATTAAAAACAATCAAGATAAGAAAACATTTGAATCATTAAGTGAAATTAAACGAGAATACCCAAATGAACCGGAGTCTGTAGCGACGAGTGAGAGGGTCATTCATATGCCGGTTAATATGAGCAGATGTATGGTTGGAATCAAAGATCATCCTGAGACCGATCCTGAGCGCTTTTTAGAAAAAGAACTATTAGCTGAGCTAATTTTAGATTTCTTTTATTCAAAATCAGGTGAATATTATCAAGAATTGTATGATTTAAATTTAATTGATGGGAGTATTGGATTTGAATCTGAAAGGCAAAAGCAGTTCGCCTTCTCAATTGTAGGTGGAAACACGACGGATGCAGATCAATTCGGTCAAGTTGTGAAGCGTCAATTTGAATCGTTCAAGAATTATACCATGTCAGAATCTGATTTTGAACGAATGAAACGCAAAATGGTCGGTGAGTTACTAAGTGATTTAAATGATGTATCCTCGATCGCGAATGAGGCGAGTCAATATGAAATGTTAGGGCTTGATTACTTTAATATTATTCCGACTTTAGAGAGTCTAACAGTAGAAAAAGCAAATGACTTTTTAAACAGCTGGGTAACGGATTCAAACGTTGCGGTATTTAAGGTTAAACCATTGTCAGAAAATGAGTAGACAACATTCATGTGACTTCAGTCATAAACCGTTACAATTGTTAAACGAATCCTTAGTTTGCTCTTTTATATTTGATTAAAATCATTTATTATGTAACTAATGGTTAATATAGGTTATAATGAAATGATCACAATTACGGATGGTGTTATATATGCAAATAGGCGAAAGATTAAAAGAAGCACGATTAGAAAAAGAGCTGACAATTGAAGATGTACAACGTTTAACTAAAATACAAACAAGACATCTACAGGCAATTGAGCGAAATGATTTCTCTGTAATGCCAGGTCAATTTTATGCTAAGGCGTTTATTAAAGAGTATGCATCTGCGGTTGGTCTTGATCCATATGTATTAATGGAAGAACATCAAAGTGAATTACCGCAACCTGACCAAGAAGCGCCCATTCAATATACAAGATCAAAACATCGAGATAAACAACCATCAAAATCATCTCCGTTTGCTACGTTATTGCCGACCATTTTTGTTGTTATTCTGATTGCAGCAGTTGGTTTTTTCATTTGGCAAATTGCGATGAGCCCAGATGATGAGTCACCCGATGAACCACAGGAAGTAACAGAAACCGATGATGGTGTAGGGGATGAAGTATCTCTACCTCCAGAAGAAGAGGAAGAAGACGACGAAGAAAATGATACTGATGATGAAGAAGATGAAGAAAATGATAACGACACAGAAGACGATTCAGACGAAGAAAATGATGAATCTGATGAAGAGGTAGAACCAACATTGACTTTAGAATCATTTGAGAACGATCAGTCGATTTATTATTATGAGTCAGATGAAGAATCATTTGAATTATCTGTTGACACAACTGAAAGTAGTTGGTTAGAAGTGGAAGATGAAGATGGTGAGTCATTACACTATGCCACGCTTCAATCAAGTGAGGCACCAATCTCTTTTGATGTTCCGAATGAAGGTTACATTTACTTAAGGTTTGGTAATCCCGGATCAGTCTCTTTATCGATAAACGATCAGGAAATTGAATTGTCTGAAGAAATCCAACCGACCGCTGTCCAACAATTGTGGTTATTCGTTAATGAAGAACCTGAATCTTAAAATATTCCCCTTCTTATCAAATGGTAGGAAGGGGAAGTTTTCTATTGACTAATTTTAAAGGAGAGAAGCTATGAATATTCCAAATCGTATCACGTTGTCTCGTATTTTTTTAATTCCTATTTTTATATTGATTTTATCATTACCTCTCAATTGGGGTGAGATTTCAATTGGCTATCGAATGTTGCCTGTTACACATTTAGTGGCTGCTATTTTATTTATTGTAGCATCAGGAACAGACTGGGTAGATGGTTACTATGCTAGAAAATATAATTTAGTGACGAATTTAGGAAAGTTTTTGGATCCAATGGCTGATAAATTATTGGTTAGTGCTGCCTTTATTTTATTAGTTGAAATGCAACTTGCACCAGCTTGGATTATCATTGTGATTATCTCAAGAGAGTTTGCTGTCACAGGCTTAAGACTTGTGGCTGCAGGTGAGGGGTCTGTACTCGCTGCATCACAAATGGGTAAATGGAAAACAACGTTCCAATTGACCTCTGTGGCATTTCTGTTGTTAAATGATTTTCCTTTCTCTTATCTCGATTGGCCAATCGGCATGATCTTACTCTATATTGCACTCATCTTAACGGTGTTATCTGGTGTAGATTATTTTGTTAAAAACTGGCACGTAATGAAGGAGTCCAACTAATGAATTCTATTAAAGCTGAAGTGATCGGTGTTGGCACGGAATTGTTATTAGGTCAAATATCGAATACAAATGCTCAATGGTTGAGTAGTAAGCTTGCGAATGAAGGGATCAGTGTTTATTACCATCAAGTAGTCGGCGATAACCCAGAACGTATGTATGATGCCTTAAAGTTAGCGAAGAGTCGTTCAGATTTGGTTATTATTACAGGTGGGTTAGGACCAACTGAAGATGATATTACTCGAAATGTTTTAGCTGAGGTTGCCGAGTCATCACTTGAATTAAATGAACAAGCTTTATTGGCCATTAAAGCCTATTTCACACGTTCTGACCGTGAAATGTCGGATAATAACATTAAACAGGCTGAGCTCATCAAGGGAGCGAAAGTTATACCAAATGAAGCAGGCACCGCTCCAGGTATGATTGTGAATGCCAATGCAACAACATTTATTTCACTTCCAGGTGTACCACGTGAAATGAAAAGCATGTTTATCGAACGAGTGATCCCATATTTGCGATCTGCATTTAGTTCTAATGCTGTCATATTATCTAAAATGATCCGGTTTATCGGTATTGGCGAATCACAATTAGAAGAACAAGTGAAATCACTTATAGATGCACAGACGAATCCGACCATTGCACCCTTAGCTACTTCAGGTGAAGTTGCCTTGCGCATCACGGCAAAAGCATCAAATAGAGACGAAGCAGATCGGATGATTGCAAAAACTGAAAAGGAAATTGAAGCATTAGTCGGTGACTATATATATGGTGTCAACGACCAACAGCTCAATCAATCTGTCGTTGATTTATTAACAGATCGCAAACAAACATTAGCTGTTGCTGAAAGTCTAACAGGCGGTCGTTTTTCTGATGAAATCGTGAGCGTACCAGGAGCAAGTCAAGCGTTCATAGGGAGTGTCGTTTCTTATTCAAATGAAGCGAAAACTAAAATGTTACATATTGATTCGAAAAAGCTAGAAAAAGAAGGAGCAGTAAGTGAATACACAGCTCTTGAAATGGCTAAACAAGTGAAAGAAAAATTGGGCGCTACTTATGGTATTAGTTTTACTGGCGTGGCAGGTCCTGCTTCAATTGATCAACGAGAAATCGGAACTGTATATATAGCGGTTTACCAATCAGGGGACAACTATTTAGTTCGATCTTATCAATTCCCTAAAGATCGTGATTCTATCAGAGATCGAGCTACGAAAAAGGGCTTAGAACTCCTCTATTATTACTTGAAAAATAGAGATTAAACTGAGCTGTTTTCAATTGAAATGCCCTTTTCTTGATTATAGGTCATTTATTATGTTTCAAAAAAATAAGAACGTTTATTCGCATTTTGCTTGTACAACGTTAGTAAAAAAGTTATGATAGGGATAGTTGAAATTATTGAGGAGGAATGGTTAGTGAGTGATCGTAAACAAGCCTTAGATATGGCATTGAAATCAATAGAAAAACAATTTGGTAAAGGTTCAATTATGAAATTGGGTGAAAAAGCTGAGCAAAAGATTGCAACGGTCTCAAGTGGGTCGTTAGCTTTAGATGTAGCACTAGGCGTGGGCGGATACCCCAGAGGAAGAGTTGTCGAAATTTACGGACCAGAGTCATCAGGTAAAACGACGGTCTCACTACATGCGATTGCAGAAGCGCAAAAGCAAGGAGGAACAGCGGCGTTTATTGATGCAGAACATGCCTTAGATCCCGTTTATGCAAGACACTTAGGAGTCGATACAGACGAACTACTATTATCTCAACCTGACACAGGTGAACAAGCTTTAGAAATTGCTGAAGCCCTTGTTAGAAGTGGTGCCGTTGATATCGTCGTCATTGACTCGGTTGCTGCCTTAGTTCCTAAAGCTGAAATTGAAGGTGAGATGGGTGATGCACATGTTGGTCTACAAGCACGTTTAATGTCTCAAGCGCTACGTAAGTTATCTGGTGCAATTAACAAATCTAAGACTACAGCGATCTTTATTAATCAAATTCGTGAAAAAGTCGGCGTTATGTTTGGGAATCCTGAAACGACTCCCGGTGGTCGTGCACTTAAATTCTACTCATCTGTAAGATTAGAGGTCAGACGTGCTGAATCAATTAAACAAGGTAATGAAATGGTTGGAAATAGAACACGTATTAAAGTTGTTAAAAACAAAGTAGCTCCACCATTTAGACAAGCTGAAGTTGACATTATGTACGGAGAAGGTATCTCTAGACACGGTGAACTACTAGACATTGCTTCTGATTTAGATATTGTGAAGAAGAGTGGAGCATGGTATTCATACAATGAAGACCGTTTAGGTCAAGGTAGAGAAAACTCTAAGCAATTCTTGAAAGAAAATCCGGAAATTATGGAAGAGATTTATCGAACAGTTCGTGCTCACTATAAAATGGATGATCCAGCTCCAGAAGAAGATGTTCCGAATGAGTTGATAGAAGATGAAGGTAAAAAATAACTGGATTAAAAATGACGCCTCGTAAAAAAAGGCGTCATTTTTATTATGATTATTGACGAAATTGAATGAACATTCATAAATATCTGTGTGACGATTTCTTGACATTACCTATATGCACCATTAGAATTAAATATGTATAATAATGCTTTATTGTTATACACAGTTAATTAATGACGCATTTGAAATGAGAAAGAAATGTACATGCCGACTTAAAAGTGGGAAAAAATGAATAGCAAGAGGAGGTGAGACCATGGACTATATGGACTTTTTGGTTATCGTCATCTCCAGTTTGGCTATCCTAATCGTCGGTATTGTTGTTGGCTATTTGATTCGTAAATCGATTGCAGAGAAAAAGATCTCCAGTGCTGAAGAGTTAGCTAAACAAATCGTTCAAGAAGGACATCGTAATGCTGAAGTCGCTAAAAAAGAAGCACTTTTAGAAGCAAAAGATGAAAATCATAAATTTAGACAAGAAGCAGAACAAGAACTTCGTGAACGTAGAGTTGAACTTCAAAAGCAAGAGAATCGCCTCATGCAAAAAGAAGAGAACCTTGACCGCAAAGATGAAACGTTAGATAAACGTGAAAGTATGCAAGAGAAAAGGGATCAATCATTGGCGGAAAAGCAACAACAAATTGAAGAAATGGAAGGCAAAGTAGAAGCGATGTTGCAAGAGCAACAAGCTGAACTGGAGCGCATTTCTGGTTATACATCTGACCAAGCAAAACAAATTATTTTGGAACGAGTCGAAAAAGAAGTTAGTCATGAGTCAGCGCTAATTATTAAGGAATCGGAAAACCGAGCTAAAGAAGAGGCTGATAAGAAAGCAAAAGAAATTTTATCATTAGCAATGCAGCGTTGTGCAGCAGATCATGTGGCTGAAACAACTGTTTCTGTTGTTAATTTACCTAATGATGAAATGAAAGGGCGTATTATTGGTCGAGAAGGACGAAACATTCGAACACTTGAAACGTTGACTGGAATTGATCTTATTATTGATGATACCCCTGAAGCGGTTATATTATCAGGATTTGATCCAGTTCGCCGTGAAACAGCCCGTATTGCATTAGAAAAACTAGTGCAAGATGGACGTATTCACCCAGCACGAATTGAAGAAATGGTGGATAAAGCGCGTCGAGAAGTCGATGAGTATATCCGTGAAGTCGGTGAAGAAACAACGTTTGAAGTAGGTGTACACGGCCTTCATCCAGATCTTATTAAGATTATCGGGCGTTTGAAATATCGTACAAGCTACGGACAAAACGTATTGAAGCACTCTATCGAGGTAGCTCACTTATCCGGCTTATTAGCAGCTGAACTTGGTCAAGATGTTAATCTAGCGAAACGAGCAGGTTTACTACATGATATGGGTAAAGCCATTGATCATGAAGTAGAAGGTAGTCATGTTGAAATTGGTAAAGAATTAGCCGTTAAGTACAAAGAAGATGAAGTTGTCATTAACGCAATTGCTTCACACCACGGTGATGAAGAGCCAACATCAATTATCTCTATCCTCGTAGCTAGCGCTGATGCATTATCAGCAGCAAGACCAGGTGCAAGAAGTGAAACGTTAGAAAACTACATTAAACGACTTGAAAAACTAGAAGAGATTTCAGAATCTTACGCTGGTGTTGAAAAGTCATTTGCTATTCAAGCAGGTCGAGAAGTCAGAATTATGGTAAAACCTGATGAAATTGATGATCTCGAATCAACGCGAGTTGCACGAGACATTCGTAAACAAATTGAAAGTGAATTAAATTTCCCAGGTCACATAAAAGTGACGGTTATTCGAGAAACGCGATCTGTAGAGTATGCAAAGTAGAGTCAGGAAACATAAAATAACGTTAATGAGTCGGTTGACTCGTTAGCGTTATTTTTAGCTCTAAAATAGTTTTCGGGTAATGATATTATTTAATTTTTTTTGCAAAAATTTATTATTAGACAGGATTCAACTAAATTAGATGTCATTCACTGTTGTATAAAGTTCTTATTTTGTTAGACTTAGTGTGAAAAAAGATATAGAGGCGGGCTAAAAAGAGAAAACTGTCAGTTTCAATAATGACAATCGCTATTTTTTCTGTGCTAGTTTCGTTTACCGTCGTATCCGCACAAGAATCATCTGAAGTTGAATCAGAAGTGCTAGAAAACGTCGGAGTGTCTCCCGAAATACCCGCCTACTTAGATGAGGGAGAAGGAGAAATTTCCCGATTAGGTTTAGGTGTTCCGTGTAATGAATGGGATATGAGTATCAGGGGTCAATATGACTTTCACGGAACAGCACAAATAATAATTCCCGGAGTGACACTTTGAGGGTAGATCTTATGCAGAAGAGGAGTCTTTGGCGGGACACTACAGTTCGAACTTGGAATGTGAGACCTGGCGCAAGCCATTTTGGGAGGCAAACCGGGTTGAGCAGTTCAAATGACTATTATCTAAAATTTCATGCTCCTAGTAATTTTTCAGGACACATACGATAAAATAATTAAAACATAGAGTAGTATAATACTATTATTCAAACGCTAAAGTTTTTCTTTGGCGTTTGTCTTTATGTCACACATTTACATTAAGGGAGAAAATTCATGACAAGTACTCAGCTAAAAATTATTGCACTGATCACCATGTTTATTGACCATTATGGATTATTCATATCGGGGACGCCAGATTGGATGGGGTGGATAGGAAGGATCGCAGCGCCAGTCTTTATTTATTGCGTAGTTATCGGTTTTAAAAACACGTCCAATAGGATAAAGTATTTGGTGCGTTTAGGCGTAGCTGCAGTCGGAATGAGCTTTATAAATCTATTTATAAATTTACGTATTTACTATACAGATTTGAGCGGTCCGTATCTTGAACTGAACTTCTTCTCTACTTTATTTTTAATAGCATTCCTAATTATGCTACTGGAAAATAAGAGGATAAAACTACTTCTATTGTTCTTTGCTTGGCAATTTATTTCTTTTATCCTATTTGGCTTACTGGAAGTTTTGGGGTTTCTACCTACCCCATTCGCAATTTTGGTATGTCAAATTTCTGGGAATGTTCTTGTAGTTGAGGGCGGCCCTCTTATCATTCTACTAGGTGTTTCCTTTTACTTTGCAAACGATAATAGATGGACAGTTGCTG
Organism: Pelagirhabdus alkalitolerans; assembly: GCF_900096905.1. Classification (GTDB taxonomy): domain Bacteria; phylum Bacillota; class Bacilli; order Bacillales; family Amphibacillaceae; genus Pelagirhabdus; species Pelagirhabdus alkalitolerans. The sequence goes on from NZ_FMYI01000002.1 coordinate 227,347, forward strand.
CGGGTTATAGTTTTTATTGTCTTGCAATGTTTTACTCTGTACGAAGATGGGGGTGGCGTCTTGATGGATTCTACCAACATTTGTTTGGGTTTGCTGGCTATCAATGGATGATGATTTTCGCATTACCTCTCTTACTGTTATACAATGGTAAAAAGGGGATCGGTTTAAAGTACTTATTCTACATATTTTACCCTCTACACATCGTAATACTTTGGTATATAGGCACACTTATATTACCTTGATCATTGTAAATGATGGATGCAAACCTGCTGTTCTCGGGTTTATTTTTTTGTTTGATCGAAAAGTTAGTCAATAGATGACAGTGGTGTTTCAAGTGGCGATTGCTATTCACATTTTATGTGTATGGCAGATTGATTTATCAAATTTTGGTTCCTAGTCCTTGGCGATGTGATCATGATCCGTCTTCTGAATAAACATACTAAGAATAGTGGGTAAGTTCATTGATGGATGAACTTACCCACTATTTCTTTTTATGCGTTATAGTGAGAAGTGAAAGAAAGTCGGACCAAAGCCTCGAGGATCTGGAATTCGAATAAAAAACCGGACTTCTTCACTTTCATTTGTGAATCAGGTTTAAGTATGTTGGGGCCTTAAAGCTCGTGTATAGGAATTTGAAATCGAAATGAATAAGTGAAGATATTTCGTACAAACAAAGAAGAGAGGTAGTTGAATTTGTTCGCAAATTGACATCATAAAAAGGTTCTACAAGATTCTAAAATGGAATTAATCGCCTTTTATTATATCATAAATCTGGGCTACATCATTTTTAAGAATTTAACTTCAAATATATACTAAAGGTAAATAATTCATAATAAATAAGAGGTGTAAATAATGGATTTATTAATCTGGATAACGGCTGGTTTTATAGTCATCGGTTTTGCTGTTATCAGTTCCATGAAAAAAGTATAGAACGCAAGTTGTGTTTTATAAAGGCAAATCCAGAAGGAGAGGAGAGCTCAAAAAAAAAACTAAATTCATAATTTGGTGCATATGGGGTGCTACAGGTTAGGGAGTCGTAAGCGTGATTCTTGTTTTTTTGTCTTTTCACCATTTTTGATAGCTGATAAATTTAAAATCATTTATATAAACGGGTTACGTTAGTTTAAAAGACAATTAAACGAATGAATTCTCGAATTATAGAACTCCAATTTTTATTTGAGTATCAATGTTTAACTAGAATGGAGTTATTTTAGAGAATCAAAACGTTACTTCGCTTTGACATAACAATCGTCATGTGTGAAACTAGTATAGCGAAAATAAATAATAAATGATAACCGTAAGGGGCACAGACATGAGAATTTTATTTATCGGAGATATTGTTGGCTCTATTGGTAGAGATCAACTGGAACATTACTTACCAAAACTTAAACAGAAATATCAACCGCAATTAACGATTGTGAATGGTGAGAACGCAGCCGCAGGAAAAGGGATTACAGAAAAGATTTATAAACAGTTACTCGCAAGTGGTGCTGATTTTTTAACAATGGGCAATCACACATTTGATAAAAAAGAAATTTTTGATTTCATAGATGATGCCAAAAAGATGGTGCGACCCGCTAATTTTCCAGAAGGAACACCTGGTAAAGGTATGGACTTTGTGAATGTTAACGGTAAGGAAGTGGCGATTATTAGTCTTCAAGGTCGAACATTTATGCCGCCATTAGATGATCCTTTCCGTATGGTGAATGATCTGATAAAAGAGGCAAAGAAAAGAACGAATTTAATTTTTATTGATTTCCATGCTGAGGCAACAAGTGAGAAGCTTGCTTTTGCTTGGTATTTAGATGGGCAAGTGTCTGCAGTTGTCGGAACACATACACATGTACAAACTGCTGATAATCGATTGTTAGATCAAGGTACGGCTTATATAACGGATGTTGGTATGACAGGTCCTTATGATGGTATTATTGGAACAGATCGAGAAGCTGTCATCAAAAAATTCTTAACACAACTGCCTGTTCGCTTTGAAGCAACGAAGACGGGTAAAGCACAATTAAGCGGTGTTGTGATTGATTTGAATGAAAGTACAGGCAAAGCAACCTCGATTGAACGGATCATGATCTCGGACGATCATCCTTTTTTTAATTAATTTTATAAGCATTCATCATATTGGCTTCCTTTTAAAAATATAGTTAAAGTGGATAAACTATTGATCTCAAGGAGGTTGCCTAAGTGGATGTATTGAAAGTGTCAGCAAAATCGAACCCCAATTCTGTTGCGGGGGCACTAGCGAATGTACTAAGAGAACAACATTCAACTGAAATTCAAGCAATTGGAGCCGGTGCACTAAATCAATCGGTTAAAGCAATTGCAATTGCCAGAGGCTTCGTAGCACCGAGTGGTATTGATTTAATTTGTATACCTGCTTTTACAGATATCTCGATTGATAACGAAAAGCGAACGGCCATTAAGTTAATCATTGAGCCTAGATAAAGAAAAACCTACTTAGGAAACTGAGTAGGTTTTTTGATGATACAAAGCCCTAACGATTCATGATTTCTCAACAAAAATGTTTAAGAACATGTTAAAATGTAGCTAGTAAGATTCGCTGAAAGGAGAGTGTTTAGCAATGACTGAACAAAAACCTGAACAATCAAATACAAACGATCAAAACTTAGATCGATTAAAAAATATGGAATCGGATGATTTAATCGGAAAATACTTTCAAACAACTTATCAACCACCGAATTTAAAGAAGGCCAAAAAGCGTCTTAAAAAAGATGTTGATATCCATTATGACTATGACATACCAGAAGAAATGAAGGGGATCGGAAAGGGTAAAAAATACCTCATTCGTACATATGGGTGTCAAATGAATGAACATGATACAGAGGTCATGGCTGGTTTGTTGACGGACATGGGCTATGAGTCAACAAGTGTCGCAAAAGAAGCGGATATTATCTTGCTAAACACATGTGCGATTCGAGAAAATGCTGAAAACAAAGTGTTTGGCGAGCTTGGACATATGAAATCATTAAAAGTAGAAAATCCTGATCTTATTTTAGGTGTGTGTGGTTGTATGTCACAAGAAGAATCCGTTGTGAATCGTATTCTAAAAAAACACCCATTCGTTGATATGATTTTTGGGACACATAATATTCACCGATTGCCTAGTTTAGTAAAAGAAGCGATGTTTTCTAAAGCAATGGTCGTGGAAGTGTGGTCTAAAGAAGGTGACATCATAGAAAACTTACCTAAAGCGAGAAAAGGAAATATTAAAGCTTGGGTTAACATTATGTACGGCTGCGATAAATTTTGCACGTATTGCATCGTGCCATATACGCGTGGTAAAGAAAGAAGCCGTCTGCCAGAAGATATTATTGAAGAGGTAAGACATCTCGCTGCAAATGGCTATAAAGAAATTACGTTGCTCGGACAAAACGTAAACGCTTATGGAAAAGATTTAGAATTTAATTATGGTCTTGGCGATTTAATGGAAGAATTAAGCAAAATTGATATACCTAGAATTCGTTTTACGACCTCACATCCTCGTGATTTTGATGATCGTTTAATCGAAGTTTTAGCACAAGGTGGTAACTTACTGGATCACATTCATTTGCCGGTTCAATCGGGTAGTTCAGATGTTTTGCGTATTATGGCACGACGCTATACGAGAGAAGACTATTTAGAACTGGTACGAAAAATTAGAGAAGCGATGCCGAATGCGACGTTAACAACGGATATTATTGTTGGTTTCCCTAATGAAACAGATGAACAATTTGAAGAAACGATGACATTAATAGAAGAAGTCGGTTTTGAATCAGCCTTCACCTTTATTTATTCACCAAGGGATGGTACACCAGCTGCCAAATGGGAAGATAATATACCGATGGACGTTAAAAAGGAACGCCTGCAACGTTTGAATAAATTGGTTAATGCTCAATCTAAAGAAGCGATGGACGCTTATGTTGGAGAAGTCGTTGATGTATTAGTTGAAGGGGAAAGCAAAAAAGATCCAGACGTTTTATCTGGACATACAGAAAGAAATAAACTGGTTAATTTTAAAGCGCCTAAATCATTGATTGGTCAAATCGTACCTGTTAAGATTCATACCGCTAAAACGTGGTCGCTTGATGGTGATCTCGTCACAGATACAGTTGAGGTGTAAGCATGGGATATACAAAAGAAGAAATTTTAGAAAAAGTTGAAGATGTTAAACTTGCGTTAAATGATGTCGAAGAGGTCGATGAATTTAAAGCAATCGAAGCTAAAATAAATGATAATCAAAAAATCAAAAATAAAATTAACGATATTAAAAAATTACAAAAACAAGCCGTTAACCTTCAAGCTTACGGAAAAACAGAAGCTGTTAAAAAATTAGATGAAGACATTGATGCGATTCAAGCTGAGATCGATGCATTACCGATCGTCAATGATTACAAGAGTCAACAAGCGATTGTCGATCATATACTACAGACGCTAATCGGTGATATTGATCGCCGTGTGTCGGATGTATTTAATCAACACTAAGTAATTCACCTCCCCTTTTTCATAGAGGGGAGGATTTTTTAAAATCATATAAATTTTTGTAGCAAGATTTAGGCAGAAGCATAGGATACCTATATAGTTCATCTCGCTGATGTGAGAATGGTTGGAACTAAAATGAAGGAGGTTCATGCTCATGTCATATCTTGATCAAGATTATCGTGAAATTATTACAAAGGCCGTGATCGGGAAGGGTAAAAAATTCACTCAACAAAAGCACATCATTCAATCGCCTCACAAACCTTCAAGTATTTTAGGGTGTTGGGTTATTAATCATTTGTATCAAGCTAAACACCTAAGTGAGGATCGTGTTGAAATTAATGGTAGCTATGAATTGAATGTTTGGTACTCGTATAACGATCATACAAAAACGGATGTTGTCACAGAACGTGTGACCTATCAAGATCAAATTGATTTAGCGGCCAAAGATAAACAAACGGTTGGTTCGACTGTTGAAGTTCATGCTCGTACGTTAACACAACCACAATCTGTTTCATGTATAATTGATAAAAAAGATGGCAAAATCAACACAGAAGTGGAACGTGAATTTATGGTTGAAGTGATTGGTGATACTAAAGTATCTGTTCGAGTTGATCCGAGTACGATGGTCGATTCTTCTAAAAATCTAGATTCAGATTTAAAACCCGATTTTTTCTCTGGTAAACAAGATTCTAACGAACATACGAGTCATTAAGCGTACAGCTGTGTGCGCTTCTTTTTTTATGTCGCTTCAATAAATTTTACAAAGTTTAGACGTTTACACTCTCTAATTTAGTTAGTCTGTTATGCTATAATATATAAGACAGAAAATGATTTTTAGCATTAAAGGAGTTCATTATGAGTAACTATACGCCAATGATACAGCAATATTTGAAAATAAAAGCACAAAATCAAGATAGTTTTCTCTTCTTTCGATTAGGAGATTTTTATGAAATGTTTTTTGATGATGCCCTTTTAGCATCACGTGAATTAGAGATTACATTAACGAGTCGAGATGGGGGTGGGGATGACCGAATTCCGATGTGTGGTGTTCCTTACCATTCGGCGACAAATTACATACGAACATTAGTTGAGAAAGGTTACAAAGTTGCGATTTGTGAACAAGTAGAAGATCCCAAAAGTTCAAAAGGAGTTGTGAAACGTGAGGTCACACAATTAGTGACGCCTGGAACGGTAATGGAAAACACGATGTTAAACGAAAATGAGAATAATTATTTGGCAAGTTTAACAGCGTGTGATGATCATACATTTTCGTTAGCCTATGTCGACCTTTCCACAGGTGAACTCATTCTCACATTGATAACAAGCGGATGGGACCGTGTAATTAGTGAACTTTATAATCAACCGATTAAAGAGATCGTGATTGCAAAAGACTTGGATGATCAGTACAAAACAAAGCTACAAGAACAGATTATTAGTACACTATCTTATTGTGAAGAAACTGAAGTCACCGAATCTGTTCAACACCTCGTTGAATCAAATGAGGATCCTCGTCTATTAAAATCATTTGGTCGATTGATACATTATATTGAGACAACACAACAACGTGTGCTTGATCACTTAAAACCGGTTCAAGTCGTCGAATTAAATGATTATTTAGGTTTGGATATGTATTCAAAACGAAACTTAGAATTAACAGAAACCATTATGAAAAAAGGTAAACAAGGAAGTTTACTTTGGGTTATTGATCAAACGGTCACCGCTATGGGATCAAGAACCTTGAAGAAATGGATTGAACGTCCTTTACTAGATCGTTACCTGTTGCGGCAACGTTATGAAATTGTAGAAGGTTTTATGGATGAATTTTTAATAAGAGAAGACTTGCGGGAGCAACTTAAAACGGTCTATGACTTAGAACGACTTGCAGGCCGGGTTGCATATGGAAATGTGAATGCACGCGATTTATTACAATTAAAACGTTCTTTAGCACAAATCCCTTTCATTAAAGAAACTGTACAATCGATGGAATCAGAAGCGATTAAGGCACTTGCAAAACATGTTAATCCATTACCAGATCTGTATCAACTATTAGATGAATCGATCTCAGAAGATGCCCCATTAACGATTAAAGACGGAGGTATGATTAAAGATGGTTTTAATGAGGATTTAGATCAATATCGTGATGCTTCGCGTAATGGTAAGCAGTGGATTGCGGAATTAGAGCAAAAAGAAAAGCAAGAAACGGGCATTAAGTCTTTGAAAATTGGTTATAATCGAGTGTTTGGTTATTATATTGAAGTCACACGTGCGAACCTTCATTTATTAGAAGAAGGTCGATATGAACGAAAGCAAACATTAACGAATGCTGAACGGTTTATTACGCCTGAATTAAAAGAAACAGAACGATTGATTCTCTCAGCAGAGGATAAGAGTGTTCAACTTGAATATGATTTATTTTTACAGTTAAGAGATCAAGTTAAAACCTTTATAAAACCGCTCCAAATGTTGGCAGAACAAATTAGCCACATCGACTGTTTACAAAGTTTTGCAACGGTTAGTGAAAAGCAAAACTATGTTAAACCAGAACTAACGAATGATAATGATGTATCTATAAAAGAAGGACGACACCCAGTTGTTGAGAAAGTCATGAAAGACCAAATGTATGTGCCAAATGATGTATCGATGGCTCAAGATAGCCAAATGCTTCTGATCACAGGTCCCAATATGTCAGGTAAAAGCACGTATATGCGACAAGTTGCTCTGACAGTCATTTTAGCTCAAGTGGGTTGTTTTGTTCCTGCACAAGCGGCGAGATTACCTATTTTCGATCAAATTTTCACGCGTATTGGAGCAGCGGATGATTTAGTGGCTGGTCAAAGTACGTTTATGGTCGAGATGCTCGAATCGAAACATGCGATCACACAAGCAACAGATCAAAGTTTGATTTTGTTAGATGAAATCGGTCGTGGTACAAGCACGTACGATGGGATGGCACTTGCTCAAGCGATCATTGAACATATCCATGATCAAATTGGAGCCAAAACGTTATTTTCTACCCATTACCATGAATTAACGACACTGACTGACGCTTTACCGCAGTTAAAAAATATTCACGTTCGTGCTGAAGAGTATGAAGGACGCGTGGTGTTTCTTCATCAAATACAAGAAGGTGCAGCTGATGAAAGTTACGGTATTCATGTAGCCCAACTAGCGGGATTGCCTGATCCATTGATTAAAAGGGCCAGAACGATTTTAAATGACTTAGAAAGTAAACCGATTCACACAGAAGAGAAAACAAAGACAAAGAGTAATGAGAATCAACTTAGCTTTTTTGAAGAGGCGCCTAAAGATTCACAATCACAGAAAAAACAGACATCATCAATTGAATCCAAACTCATGAGTTATGATTTGTTGGAAATGAATCCGTTAGAAGCGATGAATGTCTTGTATAACCTTCAGAAAGAGTGCAAGAAAGGAGAATAATGAATGGTCATTGAAACCATGCCAGATCAATTAGCCAACAAAATCGCAGCCGGTGAAGTGGTTGAAAGGCCTGCTTCGGTTGTTAAGGAACTCGTTGAAAATAGTATTGATGCAGGTAGCCGCTCTATTAAGATAGAAATTGAAGAAGCGGGATTAAAACGCATCAAAATAACGGATGATGGAGATGGTATGGTAGAAAAAGACGCCGAACATGCTTTTAGCCGTCACGCGACGAGTAAAATCCGTTCAGAACAAGATTTATTCCACGTCAAAACTTTAGGTTTTAGAGGTGAGGCCTTAGCGTCGATTGCAGCAGTTAGTCAATTGACATTAAAAACGTCAAAGTCGGAAGAAGCCTCTACTATTTTGAGAATTGAAGGTGGAAAAATCTTATCTCGTGATAAAGGAGATGCGAGAAAAGGGACAGAAATAACAGTCGATCATTTATTTTATAATACGCCTGCACGTTTAAAATATATGAAAACCATCCATACGGAGCTAGGACATATTACAGATGTTATTAATCGAATGAGTTTAAGTCACCCAAATGTGCGGTTTGATTTGTACCATAATGATCGGCAATTGTTTCAAACAAATGGTCGAGGAGATCTTTTACAGGTGATTGCTCAGATTTATGGGTTCAACATTGCAAAAAAGATGATTAAAGTTGAAAAGGAAACACTTGATTATAAAATGAGTGGTTATATCGCAAAGCCAGAAGTGACACGTTCATCGAAACATTATATCTCGACGATTATAAATGGACGTTTTATTAAGAGTATAGCTTTAAACAAGGCTATACAAAACGGTTATCACACACTCTTGCCGATTGGTAGAAGTCCAATTGTGATCCTACAAATTGAAATGGATCCGATTTTAGTCGATGTTAATGTGCACCCAGCTAAATTAGAAGTTCGGTTCAGTAAGGAAAAAGAATTGTTCGCCGCAATTGAATCAATGATCCGTGATGCGTTTAGACAAGAAACGTTGATTCCGACACAAGAAAAACAACCTGTTAGAAAAGAGAAAAATGATCAAACGCACTTTGATTTTAACGATCATCACAGCGTAAACGATGATAAAGAAAATGAGGATGAAAAAGAGGTTAAATTCTCTGACAGTGTTCCCACTTCTTCATCTCAAAACACTTCCTTCATACAAGATTCAGAACCGGTTATTCGGGAAACAAATCAAGAAGAAAATGACACGTTGATGAATGAAGAAAATAGTGAGAGTGATCAACCTAGAATGCCCGTCATGTATCCAATTGGTCAACATCACGGTACTTATATTATCGCTCAAAATGAAAAAGGTCTGTACCTGATCGATCAACACGCAGCTCAAGAACGCATAAAATATGAATATTTTCGTGAGCGGGTAAGTGAAGTGGGACATGAAGTGCAAGAGCTACTCGTCCCCCAAACATTTGATTTTTCGAACCAAGAAGCGATGATGATCGATCATTATCAAGATGAACTAAAAAAAGTGGGTTTGTTTTTTGAGCATTTTGGACAGAATACGTATTTAATTCGCTCACACCCTACGTGGTTTCCTAAGGGCGCCGAAGAAGCGGTCATTCGAGATATTATTGATCAAGTCATGGTCGATGAGAAGATTGATTTAACTAAGTTAAGAGAAGAGACAGCTATTTTAATGGCTTGTAAACGATCAATTAAAGCTAATCATTACTTAAATAATAATGAAATGTTCGAGCTATTAGAAACGTTGAGAAAAAGCATTGATCCATTTACGTGCCCTCACGGCCGACCTATTGTCATCCATTTTTCAAGCTATGATTTAGAGAAAATGTTTAAACGTGTTATGTAGATCGAGGTGAATAAATGAAAAAACAAGTGATTGCGATTGTAGGACCGACAGCTGTTGGAAAAACAGAATTAAGCATTCAATTAGCTAAACGATTCAATGGTGAGATTATTAGTGGTGATTCTATGCAAATTTATAAAGGCATGGATATTGCAACAGCTAAAATTACAGATAAAGAAAAAGAATCAATTCCCCATCACATGATTGATATTAAAGAACCGAATCAATCTTTTTCAGTGGCTGAATTTAAAGAACGTGTACAGGATCTGATTGATGATATCACGAGTCGTGGTAAACAACCCATTATAGTAGGAGGGACGGGTCTTTATATACAAGCTGCGCTTTGGGATTATCATTTTTCAGATGAAGAGAAAGACCCTAAGTACCGCGAAAAAATTGAACAAGAAATAGAAATATGCGGTATTGAATCGATTTTCGAACGATTAGAAACAGTTGATCCAAAGCAAGCAGAAAAAATTCATCCAAACAACATAAGACGTGTCGTCAGGGCATTAGAAGTTTATGATCGTACAGGTAAAACGAAGACGGAGTGGCAAGAAACTCAACCCATTGAATCTCCCTATCAACCCGTGCTAATTGGGCTGACGATGGAACGATCAGACCTTTATGCGCGTATTAATGCTAGAGTCGATCAAATGGTAGAAGAGGGTATCATTGAAGAAGCGAAGTCGTTCTATCAGTTAGGGTTTAAAGGTTACCAATCGATGAAAGCCATTGGTTATAAGGAGTTTATTCCGTATTTTGAAGGTGATATTAAAAAAGAAGAAGCGATTGAGCAATTAAAACAAAATTCAAGACGATATGCGAAACGACAGTATACATGGTTCAAAAACAAAATGTCTGTTAACTGGTATGATGTATCTGTAGATTCAAAAAATAAAATTTTTCAAAAAATTTATTCAGATTTAGAAGGGATTTTGGATTTTAGCTAGAATATAATAAAAATAGAGATAGAAAAGAGGAGGAAATAATATGGCGCAATCTGTAAATATTCAGGACCAATACTTAAATGCCTTAAGAAAAGACCATATTCAAGTGACCATCTTTTTGACAAATGGTTTTCAATTAAGAGGTGTTGTTAAGGGATTCGACAATTTCACGGTGTTACTGGAGACTGACGGTAAGCAACAGTTGATTTTCAAACACGCTATCTCAACTTTTGCACCCTCTCGAAATGTAACCATAGAAAAAGAGTAATCAACCTTTTTCTTATTAAATTTTGAAAAAATTGATGTGTAAAAGCTATTGTTTCCTATTTATAGGGTGCAATAGCTTTTTTAATGTAAAAATGTAAGATTTGTTGAAATGATTTTAATTCTATCGATTGATTTATTCGTTTTTAGGGTATAGCTAACATGAGAAGATTTGAAACGATAAGAGGAATCAAGAGAAATAGAGAAAAGAGGGATTCTGCATGAGCGAAAATATTATCGTGATCGGCATACATAAGAAGAGAGATAATGAACAACGCTTTTTATATTCCATGGATGAGCTGATCTCTTTAAGTGAATCAGCGAAGGGGCATGTAATGGAACAATTTGTACAAAAACGAGACAACCCTCATCCTGCTACCTATCTAGGTTCAGGGAAACTAGAGGAAATTAAAGAGTTCGTCGAAGATAGAGAAGTTGATCTTATAATCGCAAATGACGAACTTTCAGCAACTCAGATGCGAAATTTAAATGCATCTATTGATATTCCCGTGATTGATCGTAGTCAATTAATTTTAGACATCTTTGCAAGTCGTGCGAAGACAAATGAAGGTAAATTGCAAGTTGAACTGGCGCAGTATCAGTACCTCTTGCCCAGGTTACATGGTCAAGGACAAAGTTTGTCACGACTAGGTGGTGGTATTGGAACAAGAGGGCCTGGTGAGACGAAACTTGAAACAGATCGGCGTCACATTAATCGTCGTATTGATGAAATTAAACGGAAATTAGAAATTGTCGTTAACCAACGCCACCAGTATCGAAAAAGGCGTCAATTGAATCATACATTTCAAATTGCCATAGTTGGTTACACCAATGCTGGAAAATCAACATTGTTTAATCATTTAACAGCCGGTGAAACGTATGTGGAAGATCAGTTGTTTGCTACGCTTGATCCGACAACAAGGCAGTTAAGGTTACCATCTGGCCTTCAAACCATTATTACGGATACGGTTGGTTTTATGCAGGATCTTCCAACTGCTTTAATCGCTGCTTTTCGTTCAACACTAGAAGAAGTAAAAGAAGCGGACTTAATTTATCATGTTGTAGATAGCTCACACCCTGATCAGCATCAGCATCAACATACGGTCGATCGTTTGTTATCGGAATTAGGAGCTGATCATATACCAACCTTGACGGTTTATAATAAAATTGATTTAGCTTCAGAGCAATTTTTACCGATTTTAAAACCGTCGATTTCAATCAGCGCGTTCTCTCAAGAAGATCGAAAACAACTTCTGATTAAAACAGAAGATCTAATTATTTCGAATTGGACTCACTTTATAACGAACGTTCAAGCGGATCAAGGAAAATTACTGCAACAATATAAACAACATGCTATCATTGTTAAAGAAACGTTTATGGATGATGAATCCTATAAATTAGAAGGTTACTTACCGCATGATCATCCTTTGTTACATCGTTTAAATTAAGAGGATACTTCCTCTTTTTTTTAGGAATTTGAATTATCAGAATTTTTTATGTTAAATAACCTAACATCTCTTGACAGTTTTATTATCGTGTGTATAATAAGTAGTAAGGAAAGCAAGAGAGGAAAGGGGAGCCTGCTATGAGTGATCAAGATCGACGTTCGCAGCCCTTATTTTCCATTGGTATTGTCAAAGAACTGACAGATTTGACCGCTAGACAAATTCGTTATTATGAGGAGCATCAGTTAATTCACCCTGCTCGAACGAAAGGTAATCAACGTCTATTTTCATTCAATGATGTTGATCGGTTACTGGAAATTAAGGAATTGATTGAAAAAGGAATCAATCTTGCTGGTATAAAACAAGTACTCCAGCTAAAAGATTTACCAACTACTGAAGAACACCAAGAAGATTCTGAGCAAGGTGAACGCAAAGAATTATCTGAAAGAGAACTGAGAAAACTTTTAAAGAACGAATTGATGCAGTCAGGCCGAATGGGAAAAACCTCGTTGCGTCAGGGAGAATTATCACGATTCTTCCGCTAATATAATCCAAATAAGGAGAGAACAAACATGGGATCAAAGTTCACGAAAGAAGAGATTAAGAAGAAGTTAGATGAGGAAAATGTTCGATTTATTCGTCTTCAATTCACAGATTTGCTAGGGACGATTAAAAATGTTGAAATTCCTCTTAGTCAGTTAGATAAGGCGTTAGACAATGAAATGGTATTCGATGGTTCATCAATTGAAGGTTTTGTTCGAATTGAAGAATCAGATATGAAGTTGCATCCTGATTTAGATACGTTTGTTATTTTCCCTTGGACATCAGAAAAAGGTAAAGTAGCTCGTTTTATTTGTGATATTCATAATACAGATGGTACACCATTCTTAGGCTGCCCTCGTGTTAATTTAAAACGTAACTTGAAGAAAATGGAGGAGCATGGATTTACTGCATTCAATATTGGTACTGAACCAGAATTCTTCCTCTTCAAACTAGATGATAAAGGCGAACCATCATTAGAGCTTAATGACAAAGGTGGTTACTTTGACTTAGCTCCTACAGACTTAGGTGAAAATTGCCGTCGTGATATTGTATTAGAGTTAGAGGAGATGGGCTTTGAAATTGAAGCATCTCACCACGAAGTTGCACCTGGTCAACATGAGATTGACTTCAAATATTCTGATGCTGTTAAGCACGCTGATGATATTCAAACATTCAAACTTGTTGTTAAAACTATTGCACGTAAACATGGTTTACATGCAACATTCATGCCAAAACCATTGTTCGGTGTGAACGGTTCAGGTATGCACTGTAATATGTCATTGTTTGAAGGTAAAGAAAATAAATTCTTAGATGAAAGTGGCGAATTACAGTTAAGTAAAACGGCTTATCAGTTTATCGCGGGTGTTATTGAACACGCGCAGGCATTTACTGCTGTTACAAACCCAACTGTTAATTCGTATAAACGTCTTGTGCCTGGATTTGAAGCACCGTCTTACGTTGCTTGGTCTGGCTCAAACCGTTCACCACTTATCCGTATTCCAGCATCACGTGGCCTAAGTACACGTGTGGAAGTAAGAAGTGTTGACCCATCTGCTAACCCATACTTAGCTCTATCAGTTCTTTTAGCTGCTGGATTAGATGGTATTAAGAAAAACATGGAAGCACCACAAGCAGTGGATCGCAACATCTATGTGATGGATAAACAAGAACGTGAAGAGCATGGAGTTAAAGACTTACCAGCTACATTATCAGATGCACTTAGAAACTTAGCTGAAGATGAGATATTAAAAGAATCATTAGGTGAACACCTATTTGAACACTTTATCGAATCAAAAGAAATTGAATGGGATATGTTCCGTACCCAAGTACACCCTTGGGAAAGAGAACAATATATCCAAATGTACTAAAGTTTCCCCACCCCTTGACATATCTCGTGTTAAGGGGTTTCTTTTATGTGCTTTTTTAATGTAGGTTTTTAGCGCGCCCGCACACGCACCCATGAAACACCCACAAAAATTAATCACTTTTGTTAAATGTGATTTTGTTAAGGTATGTTTCATATTTGTCCATAGATTGTTCATCTAATTTCTTAGAGATGTGAGAATAGACATCTGCAGTAATTTGATAACTACCATGCCCTAATCGTTCTTGGATATATTTCATATCAGTACCTGCTTCTAGCAACAACACAGCATGTGTATGGCTTAGTGAGTGGATTGGAAGAGTGTTTATACCTGATTGCTTCAATGTGCGTTTCAAGGCATTAAAAAGACTTGATTTTGGCATGATATAGTCATCGTTTCGGCAATGGCCAAAGAGATTCTGAATGGTGATCACGGTAATGGCCATAGCAATAGATGTCGATCGCTAGGAATCAGTCAAAGTGAATATGAAAAAGTACGTGCAGAAGTGAATCGGATTGGACAAGGTGGTAGTGGTAAATCTCTATCTGATATGGCTGCTGAGGTCATTGCAGGAAAGCATGGGCAAGGACATGACACTAGACGTAAATCATTAGGTATAAGTCATTCGAAATATGAGGAAGTCCGCAAAGAAGTAAACAGTCGATTCTAAGCAAAACAAAAGCTCTTCACGATTTGTGAGCGGATATTTTATCTTTTATAATAATTTGAAAAATCCCTTTTAAAAAAAATCTAAATAAACTATACTAAAGTTGTTAAGATTAATTTTAGGGAAGTGATTTTATATGTTAAAAATAGGATATTTATTGATTTGCGAAGATACTTATGAAAAAAACGGAAAAATTATGATAGATAAACCCTTACCCAATATCTCTCCATTGAGTCTACCGGGTAATTACTCTTTCAAAGTCGCTTTTTCATTGCACAATTTTGATGTGGAAACATTTGGATCCAGTAATAAAATACAAATAACATTTAAAGATCCTGAGGGAAAAATAATAATGGATACAGGTGAAAAGGAAATAAGAACCGATTTAGGGAAGCAAGAAAATGATTCTAATTTAGAGGTGGCCCAAGGCGACCTCACTATGAATAATGTTGAGTTGTATATTAAAGGCATTTATACATTAACGTTGCGTATCAATGAGGAAAGTAAAGATTTACAAGTACCTGTTATCGAAAGACCGAAGCAGGGGGATTAAGATGAAAGATATTGAATGGAATAACAAGTCCGAAACGAGAGACAATATTATCGTTCTAAAACATCTTAATTTTGATTCATATAATGAGGAACAAACCGTTGAAGAAAATGAAGCAAGAGGACTTAACTTAACAAATGTGGTTGGATATATTGATGATTCCACAGCTATTAAGATTAATGATGATTCAGTTGAACAGTTAAAAAAAGATATGAGGTTAACCACTGCTACACCAAGTTCTATCCCAAACGGTATGTTATCGGGAGATGATAAAATGAATGAAGATCAATTTAAATACATGGAATTAAAAGAAGACTTACGAGAAAGCGAAAGAAGGATTTCTAATTCTCTCAACGAGAGAGAGGAACGTTTTGAAAAAGATTCTGTTAAGAGAGAAGAACGGTTCGAAAAGTCATTAGAAAAGTTTGCAATAGATTCAAAAGAACGTGAAGAAAGGTTTATGAAAGATGTTGCAGAAATAAAGAATATAGTATATGAAGGTGAAAAGAATAGAACAAGTATAGCTATAGCGATTTGGACCTTAGCAATTTCAACTATTTTAGGAATTGCAGCAATGGTTATTACTGTTCTAGTATCATTATAAAAGCCTCTCACAAATATTTTTTGTGAGAGGCTTATTTATTGACATTTTTTTACATCGGCAGGATATTAGGCGTGTATTGTCGAATATAGTAAATAACAAAATAACAGGAGTGATGGATCATGGCTTTATTTGGCGGAAAAGATGCAGAGCCTAAGATGACTAAAGAAGAAAAACAAATGGCTAAATTCATGGAAAAATATCAATTAGAAGAAGCTGATGAAAAAGATTTAGCGATAATTAAAAAGATAGCAACTGATTTGGCTGGGAATGGATTGTTTAAAGCTGGGATGGCTTTAAGTTTTGCTAAAGCTGAAGAACAAGCTAAAGTGACATATTTATCAGCCTTAACAGAACAAAACTGGATGACAACTCAGTCGATTAAATAGCAATATCGAGAAGATGGTTGATAAGTAAGATCTTGCTAAGTGTATAATATAGACAAATATACTTAGTTAATGTAGAATCGAGGTAAAATATTAGCAAAGCGGAGGTACTTCTGTGGATTTTTTACCTAAAATACCCGAGTCGAAAAATTACTGGTTAGTAAGGACAAACCAGGGTAAATACTATAATGATTATAATAGAAATAGTTTTATAGGAATTGGTTGGAATGATATAACACTCGATGATATGAATAGCGAAAATGAAGATGATATCAAATTATTGATTAAAGAGTTCTATCCTAAAACAGCAAAAATCGGGAGAGTTTATAATCAATTAAGAATATTTAGCAAAGTGTTTAAAAAAAATGATATGATTGTAATCACAGGTCCATCATCAAATTCTTTTCTAATCGGAGAGATTCATAGCGATAATGTATATAGTACTGAAATCGAACAAGAAGAAACCGAGCAGGATAATGCTTTTTGTCCGTATGAAAAAAGATGGGACGTAAAGTGGTTGAAAGAGTTGCATAAATGGGACGTTGAGATGCCAATGTTTAAGTTGTTACAGCATGCTCAACATACAATTACTGACGCGAATTCGTATAAAGATGTAATTCAAAGCTTGGTAAGTGATTTCTATGCCAGAGAAGATTATGGTCAAATTACTATTAGAGTAAAAAAGGAAGAAGAGATTCCTTCTTTAGAGTTCTTTTCAGTTGGTAAAGAACTCTTAGAATTAGCTCAAGAATTTAGTGATTTTTCAGAAATGGTAAGATTTGATGTTCGAGAATTGACAACAAGAGTAAATGTTAACTCTCCTGGGAATATAAAATTTAAAGGGTCTGTTAAGGCGATATTTATTGTAGGTTTAATTTTAGTCGGTCTAAATGGTGGTAAATTTAATGTGGACTTACCGAATTTTATGGGAGGGGGACAAATGGAGACTGAAATGAATGGATTACTATCCGAAATGTCCAACTTCTTAAACGATCACAATAGTAGAAGCAATTCAGACCTTATTTTACAGCAGTATTTAAAAGACTTGGAAGTCGAAACACCAGAAGAGCTTTCAGAAATACTTAACTCTGTTAGTCATAAGAGTAATGAATAGAATTAATTTAAAACTTTTCATATAGTATTTACTTGTTATCTTATTAAAAAAAAGGGGGAGATTTAATTGATTACTTTTATAAATATTTCATCTATAATGGGCATATTTGCTGTACTATTTTCACTCTTTTATTTTTTGCAAATATACACAGTCGGATACATCCCCTTGTTCAAAAAAGAGATTAATCGTTTCATAACATTCGGCGACTTACTTTTTAGCATCTTTTCTATAAGTTTCATCATATTATTCATCGACATTCTCAATGTGTATTAATCACTTGTAACTGATATAAGCGATCTGTGGTAAACCTTACTATAATTACAACTGATTTAATGTTAGAAAAAGCAGAGAGAAAAATAATCCCTCTGCTTGAATTGTTACTGTATTTATAGTTCTAAGTTCACCCACGAAATACCCACGGAACACCCACAGAAATTGAAAAAGATACAATACATTTTACTCAATGTTAATTGGAAAGTGCTGTTTTAACAGTCATTTGACACAATTTGAATTAGTTTCTTGCTATTAAAATCCGTTCTGTACTCAAGTACACCCTTGGGAAAGAGAACAATATATCCAAATGTACTAAAGTTTCCCCACTCCTTGACATATATCGTGTTGAGGTGTTTCTTTTATGGTTTTTTAAATGCAAAATCTTCGCTTCTCCTACCGTCTGCCCCACAAATACCCAACTTTAATAAATCTCTTAATTGATTGATGTCGTCTTAGCTGTATATGGCATAATTGAAATGTAGTTTACGGCAGCTAATTCATGTTGGTCAAATTCGGCCAAAAACATACAAAAAACCACTTGCCAACACTCAAAAATAACTTTAAACTCCTCGTTAGACCAATAACGTTTGACAGGAGGATATTTAGGAGATGTTAGCAGTGGCTGAAGTAAATTATATCAGATATGAAGTGAATCAAAAAGATGAAAGTTATGCGAGTGTTAGTCGAAAGACGGGTTTCGATGCTCGTACGGTAAAAAAATATGCCGATCATGAAGACTTTGAAGTTAAGAAACCCCAGTGCCGAAAAGCACCTGTCATGGATCTAGTAAAACCGATTCTTGATGAGTGGTTGAATGAGGATTCTAAAAAGAAACGGAAATATCGTCGCACGGCGAAACGTTTATTTCAACAGCTTGTGGAAGAGCATGATTTTAAAGGGTCTGAGAGAAGTGTTCGCCAGTATGTTTCTAAACGAAGAAAAGAATTAAAAACAATGGTTGACCAAGCTGTTTTACCTTTGGAATCTAGCCCGGGGACAGCGCAAGTGGATTTTGGAACGGCTCCTTTTGTTTATCAATCAGAATCGATGGAGTTACCCTATTTGGTGATGTCATTTCCTTTCAGTAATACGTTTTATTTTCAGGTTTTTCCTTCGGAAAATGCGGAGTGTTTACTCGAACGGTTACAACGTATGTTTCATCATATAGGTGGGGTTCCGAGAACCATTCGATTTGATAACTTTAGACCCGCAGTGAAAAAGATATTAGGCAAGGGAGAGCGAAAGCTCACGGATGTGTTTGAACGTTTTGTGGGGCATTATGGCTTTCATTATGAGTTTTGCAATCCAGGTAAGGGGAATGAAAAAGGCCATGTCGAAGCGATGGTGAAGTATGTAAGGAATAATTTCTTATTGCCGGAATGTCCTATTGAAGATTTAGATCAATTTAATGAAACGTTATGGCAAAAAGCTGAGGGTGATCGTGATCGTTCCCATTACAAAAAAGATGTGCCAATAGATGCGCTCTATCAAGAGGATTGCGCACAATGGCTTCTCCTTCCGGAGAAATCATTTGATTGTGTACGTTATGAAGTCGTTAAAGCTGATAAATATGGTTTTATTACTGTGGATAAAAAACAATACTCAAGTTCGCCTCGATTTGCGGGGGATAAGTTAACCGTTGCGATCACATATAATTCAGTCATTGATTTAAATAAGCAACATGAAGCTGTGGTTCATCATTCGAGACTGTATGGTGTTAGACGAAAATCAATGGTCTGGCAACCCTATCTTGATTTATTATCTCGACGACCACGAGCGATTAAGTACACCAGTATCTATGATCATTTCCCAGAAGAATGGACACAATACTTGAAAGCTTGTAAAGAAGATGAACAAAAAGAAGCTTTAAGACTATTAGGTACGTTACTTAAAAATGATGATTTCACTCTATTGAATCAGGCATTAAATGATGTATCAGCACAAGGACATCCAAGTGTTGATCAAATTAAACATCAATTTTATTCACTCGTTAATAATCAAGAAGATTATTCAACATACACGCCACAAATGTCTTTACCTGATATGCCTGATATTATAAGAGGACTTGATCATTATGATGCCCTCTATGCGAAAGAAGGTGTAGAGCATGAATAATCAGATTATAGACTACGCGAAACGTTTAAAACTCAGCTGGATTCGGGAACATCACCATGAAGTGACAGCCGAGTCAAATGAAGCCTATTTAATTAAGTTGTTTGAAAAGGAAATAGAGCATCGAGAAGAGCGGAAAGTCAACTTACTGTTGAAGCAAGCGCAACTGCCTAAAACAGGTCATCAACCTTTTCAGTGGGAACATATTCAGATTCCGCATGGAATCGACCGTGACACTATTATTCAGGGTGATTTCATTAAGAGACAAGAGAATCTCATTCTCTATGGAGGTGTTGGGACAGGTAAAACTTATTTATCTACCCTAATTGCCCTGAATGCCATACATAGATATGGCAGCCAGGTGAAGTTTTTCACCGTGGCAGGTTTAGCTAATAAGCTTATAGAAGCAAACCAGCAAGGGCAGCTATCAAAGTTGATGAAACAGCTAGACAAGCAATACGCGATTATTTTAGATGAATTGGGCTATATCCCTCTCAACAAAGAGGGAGCAGAATTACTCTTTCAAGTCATTTCCATGTGTTACGAGAACAAGAGCCTAATCATCACGACGAATCTTCAGTTTGGACAGTGGAATCACGTCTTTGGAGATCCGGTATTAACGGAAGCTGTCATTGATCGACTCATTCACCATTCACATTTATTAATGTTTAGAGGCGATAGTTTCCGTTATAAAGAGTCATTAATTCATGAGTAGATAGTGATGGCAAGTGGCATACAAAATTAATTGCCGTTTAACGCAATTCCCTATTGCCAAATACATATCAACCATGAAACTAAAGAAGGTCCAGAATGTATAAGTAATGACACTTTTTTTGATGTTTTGGCACAACAGGTGATTTACTTGTATCATAACTTAGTTTCATAAGTGAAGGAGAAAGCTAGAATGAAATATGGATATGCAAGAGTTTCAACGTCACAGCAAGACTTAAATTCACAAATAAATATATTGCATGATCAAGGTTGAGAGAAGATCTTTAAAGAGAAGTTTACAGGAACTAAAAAAGAACGTCCTGCTTTCCGGGAATTGCTGAATTTAATTAAACCAAATGATACAATGGTTGTAACAAAACTAGATCGATTTGCACGATCAACAGTAGATGGTATTCAAACGATTAAGCAGCTATTTAACAAAGGGGTGAAAGTACATTTTCTAAACATGGGTCTAGTTGAAGATACGCCAACAGGTCGATTAATTTTTAGTATAATGACATCATTTGCAGAATTTGAATGTGATATGATCGTAGAAAGAACACAAGAAGGAAAGTTATTAGCGAAACAAAACAAAGATTTTAAAGAGGGCAGACCAAAGAAGTACAGCAAAAAGCAGATTGAACATGCTATAGAGCTAAAAAACATTACTTTTATAAGCAAGTTGAAGAAATGACTGGTATTAGTAAGAGTACATTGACTCGATCCATAAAAAATCCATAGAGTAAACTTTTAAAAGCTATTACTCTATGGTTAAGTATTGAAATTTATTTTTTAAATAATTTTGCGGTTTTATATTTAGTATGATCAATTAAACTTTTATCTCTGGGCTTAGTCGCAAACATGTTGTGTAAAGATAATAAGAACATAATTGAAAATAAGTAAAACAAAAAGATGTTAGCAAGTATAGGTAAAGAATTAGTATATGCAGAATCGAATGTTGAATTGTTATCGAGGTATATAATTGCAAATCCTGTAATCATAATGAAGTACAGCAAGTAGTGTGTAATTATAACAACCGGATATCGCTCAACTACAGAACAATTGCAAACATTTGAATCATCTTTTCCATTAAATGAATTTACTAATTTTTTAAAAAAAGAATTTGAAGCCTTTTTCTTTTCTTTACATTTACAGCTAGAGATTTCTCTTCCTATTATTTTGGACATTCCATGCAAAAGAAAGAATATTATCACAATAACACCTGACGCACCTATTGAACTTATAACCAGTACATTTCCAATTGGGAGCCTATGAGCATTATTAAAAATGCTAGTGAAAGAATGAATAGATCCAAAAGCGCCCATTAAAATAGCAGCGAATATACCTAAAATACTAATGAACTGTGTGATGACCTTATCATAGGTATCTTTTAATTCATTTTGCATTTTTGAGTAGTCATTTTGGTATTGTGCAAGTTTAGTTTCGAATTCCTCAATTGATTCGTTCATGTTATCAATTCTTTTTTCGTAATATACTATTTCATCGCTTATTCCATTTGGAACATGATCTTTTTGTAATGTAGACAAGCCAATATGCTCTTTTATTTTAAGAAAATTTCTTTTTAGCTGATGTGAAGCATTATTATCAACGTTTTTTAAGTAATGAGACCAATTCTTATCTAAACGATCTTTAATAATGTCTTTTAATTCTTCTTGCGAGTTTTCAAAAACAATTCTAGTAATATCAGTATAAGGTATTACGTCTGCTTCAAACTTAATACTTTTTAAAACATCAATAAATTCATTGAATTCTTTTGCAGCAGTAATCACTGTGGATCCACTATTATCAGATTGATCATTTTGAGTTGACCATTTGTTATCGGATTTACTATAAAATTTGTCTATAAATTCATCAATCTTATCCGTTTCTTTCTTAGTGTGGTTTTGGTCAGTCTTCATGTAGCTTTGGTCAATGGCATTAATATAATTTTTTAATTTTTCTTCTAAATTTTTCAAATCCTGATTACTCATTGACAAAATCCTTGTAAATTTCAATGAGCGAATATGGGGGAACGTACTCTCTACGCAAAACCTCGTTTCTATAATTCTTCCATGAAGGTATTTTATGTGATACCTCTACTAGTTTAAAGGGGCTAACTTTTAGGAGTTTAATGATAATATCATCTAAGTTGCTGTAATCTTCACTATATTCACCTTGGCTTAGAATAGGTGTGTCACCATAAATGTTGTATTTAAAATATACTTCTTCAACGACTGGTCCATATTTCCATCTCCTAAAGCTATTTGCGTTGCTTATTTCTTCAGCTAAGTTGTCTATATCTCCAATCTTTTGCATATAGAATCCTAAAGTGAAAAACATTATTTTTTGTAAATGCAAGTTAGTTAAGGGTACGTCATGTTGGTGTGCAATAGCTAAAATATGATCAGCTAATTTTTGGTCTGCCATATTACAAACCTCCCTTATTTTTAAATATTAATATTAACATTGTATCATAGATGAAATGTTAACAACAAAAAACATTAATTGTATCTTGCACCTTTATTAACTCCATAAATGTGTTAAAATAAAAAACATTCCTTGATAAGGGTAATTCTTGAGAGGTGTTGATTTAATTGGCACAGTTTTTGAATTTTCCCGTTCCTATTTGATAGAAATGAACTTGATTTTACAGTGGATTTTTAATGTATTGTATAATTTACAACGCATAGATCTGATTTAATCATGGGTAAAGTATTCTTTCATGAGCTAAAGGAATAAAAATAGCTAGGTCGCAGTAGCTAAAGTCATGAATGCGCTCAAGAAGGAAATTTGGGTAATTTTCCGTGAATACATAGGATTGTGAAATCTTATGGCTTAACTGCAAGCCTATATAGGTAAACAAGCGCGAAACATCCCGGTGCGACACACCCAGTCAACCCGGGTTTTGTTATTCAGTAAAAGTCAATTGTTTGATTTTAAATAAATGAGAGTGAATATTTCTATTTTTACACAATAATTTCACAGTAATTCGATAGAAAGTTGATACGACAAGATTTTAGCGACAATACTTATTCCTGCCTGGGACGTTTTTATATGTTAATAAGTTGGAAACTTTGATAAGTCATTATTTCCTACTATTATCACCTAAATCTCATCACACAAATTAGCGCTTTTTTAAAACATATGACTTAACTCAATTTATCCGCATGTTTGGGAAGTTGATCTAACAACCATTTGATGTAACTCGAATTAGTTTCAAATTATAAAAATATGAAGGTACACACTTGGGACAGAGAACAATATATCAAAATGTACTAAAGTTCCCCCCTTGACACACCTCGTGTTGAGGGGGTTTCTTTTATGGGGTTAATGAAAAAACACCTGAGATACCTCACCTCAGGTGTTAATGGATGATTACTCAATTTCAATTGACCAATTATCATAGGCTTGTATTTCTATGACTGCAAACTGATCACTTGTGATTTCAACGGTGATTGTGTCATCAAATTCACCTGATTCATCGACTAATACAAAGCTCTGGTTTAAAGTGACTAGAAACGCTTCGTCACCATCATGTGTGATGTTAAATTGTCTGTCTCCTTCTGTGAGGCCGATATAAATCGCTTCGTATCCACTCCCTGTAAGTTGGTGGGGTTCATCATCAATAGATTCAGGTAAGTTTTGATCAACAGATATTGACCAATTATCTTCAGCTTGTATAGCAAGTGTGTACTGTTCTGTCTCTTCTGAACTCATAAATAGACGTCCATCAAATCCTCCTGTTACATCAACTAATGTCTGTGAATCGCCTGATTGATCGTTCAATTGGACGCTAAATGAACCTTCTCCTTCATGTGTTAAATCGATCATTGCGAGGCCATTTTCAATTTCAAAACCTTCTGTTGTTTCATCTCCGGTTCCATTAAATTCATAAACCTCAAAGACTCCCGCTACTTCATCTGGGGAAGGGTGCTCATTGAGTAAAGGTTCATCTAAACTTTTAGTAGGTGTATCATCCGTTGCGATGGAGAAAATAATCAAGGTTGTTATAATAATCATAGTAAAAGGAACCCAAAAAGACAATCGCTTATAAAAGTGATGTTGATGTCCTGAAGACAAGGTAATTTCCTCCTTATAAAGAAATTTATATTATACTATAGCCTTATTTAAGTAAAATAATCACCTAACTTACATAAAAATATTGTTAATTAATGAACAAAATTTCACCCGTATAGAGAGAGTTAAATTCAAATTTATGCTAATTATTTTACATAAATTGAATAAACAATATAGTATAAATCACTCCAATCATTATTACAAAGGGATATTAAAAAAATATTACAAAAAAATTTCACTATGTCACAATTTGTTCATAGACTTTAGAGAGTTTTATGTTAATATAGTATGTGAAGCAAGTCACAATAGATAGATTAATAGGAGGAGAAAGATTATGAAAAAATGGATGACTTTATTAATGACAGTGTTAGTGATTGGTTTACTAGCGGCATGTGGAGCTGACGGTGTGGAAGAGGACACTGCAGACGACAATGGTGATGATGCAGATGCAACAACTGCAGCAACACAAGTGAATGTTGAAAGTGAAGATGAATTACTTGAAGGTATTTCTGATGATGGCGCATGGATCGTTATTTTCCATGAAGACATTGAAACTGATGAAGAACTAGTACTTACTGGTGGTTTCACAAATAACAATGATGAGCCAGATCGTAAATTAGCGCTTTATGCACAAGATGAAGACCGTAACATTACTGATCAATTCACATTAACTGCACCAAGCATTACTATTGAGAACGAAGCTACTCGTATCCAAGGTGGTACTTTTGCTGGTGATGTATATGTAGAAGCTGAAGGATTCCGTCTACCAGCTGATTCAACAATCGATGGTGACTTAATCTTCGCATCTGAAGAATACCAAGATTCAGCTGATATTGAAGAAGGAACTGTAACAGGTTCTGTAGAAGTTCAATAAAACTAAAAAAGACACTCATTTTATATGGGTGTCTTTTTATATGCAAGGTAAACCTAAAATACGAACGTTATTATATTTTATTTGATAATCATTAAGATTTACTGTTGATCTTTTTAAAATAGTTTGCTACAGTAACGTTAATGATTTGATTATTTCATGAATACGTAACTGGCGTACACGGGGATTACCGTGAGGGAGCGTATTCTCATACATAGCCGTTCGCCTGGGCAAGGAGGTAAGGATTTTTCCTTACCTCCTTTATATACTTTAGGAGGACTTTAGTTATGGAAATGACAGTAGTAGAAAAGCAGAAAACAATTCAAGTTTTAAACCCCATATCCCAAAAAGGATTAGACTATTTAGGTGAGGATTATCAAGTGAGTGAGGATGCTCAGGGTGCGGAAGGTATTTTGGTCAGAAGCTATAATATGCATCAGTTCCCTTTACCTGAAAACCTTAAGGCGATCGCAAGAGCAGGAGCAGGTGTGAACAATATTCCAATTGAAGAGTGTACAAGTAAAGGCATTCCAGTCTTTAATACACCTGGTGCGAATGCGAATGCTGTGAAAGAATTGGTTCTGACAACTTTAATTGCATCTTCACGTCAATTGTTTGATGGAATCGAATGGGCTAAAACGTTGTCTCCCAATAATGGACCGATTCCCAAGCAAGTAGAGTCAGGTAAAAAGCAATTCGTTGGAAAAGAAATCCGAGGTAAAACGCTCGGTGTGATCGGTTTAGGTGCTATTGGTGCCAAGGTGGCAAATGATGCACTTGAATTAGGTATGAACGTCGTAGGTTTTGATCCATTTGTTTCCGTTGATATGGCATGGGAACTGTCAAGATCGGTTAGACGTGTATATGATATTGAAACCCTTTATCAAGATGCTGATTATATCACGCTTCACGTTCCGCTGAATGATAAAACACGAACAATGCTAAATAAAGATGCGTTTCAGTTCATGAAATCAGATGTCCATATTTTGAATTTTTCACGTGGCGAACTGGTGCATAATTCGGATTTAAAAGAAGCTTTAGAAATGGAAAATATCGGGAAATATATAACTGATTTTCCTAATGAAGATGTTTTAACAATGAAAAATGCGATTCCGATCCCGCATTTAGGTGCTTCATCACAAGAATCTGAGGAAAACTGTGCGATTATGGCGACCCAACAACTAAAGGATTATATTGAAACAGGAAGCGTTAAAAATTCAGTGAATTTCCCAGATGTTACATTATCACCATTCAGACATATGAGGATAACAGCATTCCATAACAACGTACCGAATATGTTAAGTCAATTAACACAAATCGTATCGAAGTTTGGGATTAATATTTCTGAAATGATGAACCGAAACAAAGAAAATGTTGCCTATTCAGTTATTGACTTTGAATCATCAGTCGATTCATCCATCCAAGAACAAATTGAGTCTGAAATGATGAAAGTGAATGGGATGATCAGCGTTCGAATCTTGGGATAATTGAATAAATAAATTAGACGTGTTAACATTCTTTAAAAGAAATTAGTACATTCTTATTTATAAAACTTTACTTGTCTTTTCTATTATTAAAAATGAGTCTGAGACAAAACAAAAATGAATATCTTGAAACACGAACAATTCGATCAAAAGGGCATCGCAATCTGAAATGGACTCGCTTTCTGCGGGCACGGCCTCAGCTAACTTTAGAAGCAAAACTCGCTTCTAAAGTGGATCTTCGGCTCGTGCTCTTCCCGCAAGAGTCTCGTCCATTCCAGATTGCTTTAAAATATGTAAACAAATAGACGGACAAAAAATAGTAAAAATACTATTTTCGTCCGACTATTACATTAACTTATTTACTTTTTTCTCAGACTTAAGACATCTTTTTATTGTATAAATTTCCGTACTCAATTTAAATTAACTTTCGACATAAGATCCTGTATATATATAATTGTGTAAGCTTTTCCAACCGAGCGAAAGGATTTAAAAAGTAATAGGATCTTTATTATAAATGATAGGAGGATTTTTAATGAGTGAGAAAACTAAAACGAATAGTAGTTCCGTAGTTTCTTTGACTATGGGTATTTTATCAATACTTATACCGTTTTTAGGTTTGCTTCTTGGTGTTTTCGGAGTTTTTGCGTCAAGAAAAGCTACAAAAGAAATAGAGGCTACCAGAGAAGATGGTAGAGGTTTAGCAATTTCAGGTTTAATTTGTAGCTCAGTTGGAATCGTCATGCAACTTTTCGTCGTGTTAGGGTATATAGCTTTTTTCTCATTGACGACTGTAAATGTGGGATGAATAAAATTTTTTCAATGTGAGCGTTACTTGTAAACAGCAATAAAATCAAACGAAACTTCCATTTTATTTTGTGGGAGTTTCTTTTTTTTCTACAAATATCCAAATTGCACTTTAACAGAGCTATTTCATAACAGATAGAGCGGTTCTTTTGAGTTCTGTGAGTAGCACGTGATACCATATATTCACATAAGAAATGGAGTGATATATGTGACGAAATTAAATATACCGGTGTCTGTCTTAAATTTAGCGCCAGTTCGACAAGGACAAACCAATCAAGATGCTATTCAATCAATGGTCGATTTAGCTAAAGCCACAGAACAATTAGGCTACAAACGTTATTGGATCGCTGAGCATCATAATGCACCAACGTTAATGAGTTCTGCAACATCTGTTTTGATCAAGCATGTATTAGATAAAACAGATTCAATTCGTGTAGGTGCTGGAGGTATTATGTTACCGAATCATGTGCCTTTAGTTGTTGCTGAGCAATTTGGCACAATGGAAACCATCCACCCTGATCGCGTTGATCTTGGCTTAGGGAGAGCGCCAGGTACAGATATGATGACAGCACGTGCGTTAAGACGGGCGTATCATCAAGACCCGACGTATCAATTTTCAGATGATGTCAATGAGTTATTAATGTATTTTGATGACCCTTCAAACCAAGGGCAAGTGATGGCGCACCCTGGTGCTGGTACATATGTTCCGGCCTATATTTTAGGATCATCAACTGATTCAGCAAAACTCGCTGCTAAATTAGGTTTACCTTATGCTTTTGCGGCACATTTTGCGCCTGATCATTTGAAAGAAGCCATACGCATTTATCGTGAACAGTTTAGACCGTCAAATTATTTAAGCGAACCTTATATGATCGTTTGTGTTAATGTGATTGCATCAGATACTGATGAAGATGCGAGAAGAGAGTTAACGACAACACAACAATTCTTTTTAAACATTATACGTAATACTAAAAAGCCATTAAGTCCTCCAGTTGATAATATGGACGATATATGGACACCGTTTGAAAAACATACGGCATCATCTATGACAAGCTATACATTCATTGGCTCACCTGAGACGATTAAACAACAATGGATTGATTTTCAAAATGAACTTAATGTAGATGAAGTCATGGCCGTTTCTTATATTTATGATCAAGCTAAACAAGAAAAATCGTATCAGCTATTTAAAGACGTTATTGAATCTTGTTAATCATAGCCCTCTTGCATTCTTGTAAGAGGGCTATTTTTGAAGGATCCGATCTCTTTATGTCGAATAAATAAAGTGAAAGGAAAACAAGATTTGAGGAGGCAGCTTATGAATGTTTTTATTACGGGAGCAAATCGTGGGTTAGGAAGAGCGCTTGTTCAATATGCATTAAACAATCATCACCATGTTTTTGCAACTTACAGGAACGACCCAGGTGATTTAAAGAATGATACAGATGAACGTTTATCGCTATTTCAAGTTGATGTAACAAATGATCACGACCTAGAAAATGTTGTAGACGAATTAAAAAGAAGTGACACTGAGATCGATGTATTAATTAACAATGCAGGTCTTCTCATTGGACGAGAAGCATCTATTGATTTCGTCTCAAAAGAAGATTTGATGAAATCCTTTGAAGTCAATGCTGTTGGACCTGCCTTATGTGTGAAACACCTCCTGCCTTTATTGAAATCAGGTGAGATGAAAAAAATCATTAACATCAGTTCTGACTCGGCTCGATTGATGAACCCCTATGCAGGTGATTATCCATATGGAATGGCTAAAGTTGCACTTAATATGTTAACGAAAAAACTGAACGCAGAGTTAAATAAAGATCAACTCCAATGTATTTCGGTACATCCTGGTTGGATGCATACCGATATGGGTGGTGAACACGCTCCTGAGGATCCAAATACGATTGCTCAATCGATTTTCGAAAAAATCATTTTAAGAAATGAGCGATTACCAAGTGATGTAGTCGACTTTAATGGGGAAGCGATGAATTTATAAGGTGTTATATTTGCATAAATCTCGAAATCAAGATAATATAGTAAATGTAAGATGAAAAGTAAAAGGGAGGACTTGGAATGTTAAATATTGGCGTAATTTTAGGAAGTGTACGAGAAGGACGTAATGGGGAAGCTGTTGCAAAATGGATGGTAGACTTTGCACAGAAACGAAATGATGCAAATTATGAGTTAGTTGATTTAGCTGATTATCCATTGCCGCTACTTGGTGCACCTATAGAAAAAGATCAAGAAGAAAAAGTAGGCGAAACAATCCAAGCATGGAAAGATAAGATTGCATCATTTGATGGCTTTATTATCGTCGCACCTGAATATAACCATGCAGTTGGTGGCGCTTTGAAAAATGCACTTGATTACTTAAATCCTGAACTAAATGATAAAGCAGCTGGTTTTGTCGGTTACGGAAGTTTAGGTGGTGTACGTGCGCATGAGAACCTAAGACTTATTTTAGGTGAACTACAAGTGGCGGATGTTCGAACTGCAGTTACATTCTCACTAATGACAGACTTTGAGAACTTCTCTGTATTTAAGCCTGCGGATTACCATGAAAATAATGCTAACGATATGTTAGACCAATTATTAAAATGGAGCGGTGCACTAAAAGCAATAAGAGCATAAATTCAATAAATAGACAATGAACAGATCCTACATGCTTAGCGGGTCTGTTCATTTTTGTTATGATCAAGGGTTACTAAACTAGACAAGTTTTGATATGGTTAAAATACCATTTCTACCATATAAAGGATATATAATTAAAGGAGTGTTGTTAGTGAATCATTATGCTAGCTTTTCTAAAAGATTTTTAGCGAGATTTTTAGATTTTAACATTTTAGCCATTTCATTAGGTTTATTGTATTTTGTTTTTACCGGTAATACACTATTCGAATGGCGTTCGACTATGACTTTGGATGCAATCTATGTTGTTTATTCAGTGGTTATACCTGTACTTTGGTCTGGTTATGTCATCGGAAAGCGTATGTACCGTGTTAAGTTAAAGACAAAACATAATGAAGATGTTAAATTAACTCATACGTTCTTAAGAGAAGTGATCGGCCTACAACTCATTGGTGCTGTGACCCTTGGGATCTCTTGGATTGTCAGTATGTTCATGATTATATTTAGACAAGATAAAAGAGCGATCCATGACTTAATTGGCGGAACTTATGTCACTGAAAGTTAATCTTCATTCGTATAGTTACATATAAAAATCAGAATGCCTCAAATATGGACATTCTGATTTTTAAATTTATGCGGATGCGCAGCATTTTTTAAATTTTTTACCACTTCCACAAGGGCAAGGGTCATTTCGTTTAACCTTTATTTGTTTGGTGTTATTTGGGATTTGTTCATCTAAACGTTTATGACCTTTTAAACTCCAAATATGCATGCTATTTTGGGCATCTATCAGTAATTGATAGAGTTTTTGCGCATCCTTTTCCGAACTGTAAGCGATGTAGTGACTCAAGTATTGAAAGGCGGTATCAGGTGTTGTAAAACTATTTAAACAAATGATAACGCCATCCATGACCATATTTAATGTTGAATCATTTAACTGATGATGCCGTGTCATATGCTTAACAAGTGCCATGAGCTCATCTGTCATTGGCATAAAGTCTTCTGTTCCCGCTTCAATTAGATCGGCATCACTAAAATGATGATAAGTGTCATACGCAGATTGATGTTGAACGTTAAGTAATTGGTCAGCATCAACAACGCGAGAGTCGATTATGAGTGTATGATGCTTATTCATTAAGTCATAGTAATCCATTGCATGATCTAAGATTTGTTTTACTAGAGTTGTATTCCCTTTAGCAATCGGACCGATTAACTGAATTAATGTCGACTCTTCAATGCAACCGTAATAAAAGGTTAAGCCATGAGCGGTGCGAATAATCGCATCATTTCGATCTGCTATTTCTTGCATTTCTTTTGTTACAGTGTTTGATAAGTGGTCGAGTACGCATTTTGGCATGACGAGATATGCTTCGTCATCCTGCATTCTCATATAGGCAATGCCAAACGTCTGTAGTGCTTTTATTTTTTCTACTTTTAAATCCGTCTCTTTTAAATAGCCATTTGATTGAATAAATGATTGCAAGATCGTTAAGCGTTCATTGTCGATTGTGTTAAGAAAATGTTCAACGATGTCTTTTGAATGGTCCAGAATCGTTTGTATTAATGCATCTTTGTTTAATTGAGATGCATGTTTGATATTAACTCGGCGTCTTATTGAATCAAGTTCAGTTTTCGTTAGTTGATTAAGTAACGCATAATCCGAGGTCTCTTCTCGTATTGGTTTACATAATTTATTTAATGATTCGTTTCTCATCGTTTGTAATGATTGTTGTTTATCGATTAATTGATCGACAAAGGCTTTCTTTTGCGTATGCATGTAATCCCTCTCTTTACTTGAATGAATCGATATGTATAACTCATTGACTATACAAAAAAGAGATAAAACTTGTCAAGGTTGCGAGAAGTAGACACACGCTATATGAAATCACGATTTATAGTGTAATATTTTCTGAAATAGGGAAGAGTGAGACATGAGGAGGGATCGGCTTATGAGTTGTCAATCTCACGAAGAATTAGAACAATTTGTTGAACAAGCACGACCTAAGGCGAATCAAGGGCGTATAGCAGATTACATTCCAGCGTTAGGAAAAGCGAATCCAACTGATCTATCGATTGCTATTGAATATCCAAATGGACGGTGTATATCAGCAGGTGATGTAGAAAGACGTTTTACATTACAAAGTATATCGAAGGTGATCACACTTGCTTTAGCTTTAATGGATAATGGACGTGAAGTAGTATTTGATCATGTTGGAATGGAACCAACAGGTGATCCGTTTAATTCCATTGCTAAGTTAGAAACAAATAAGCCGGCCAAGCCTTTAAATCCAATGATTAATGCCGGTGCGCTTGTCGTGACGCATTTAATCAAAGGGGATTCAGTTGATGAAAGGTTAAATCGCATATTATCTTTTATCCGCGAACTCGCAAATGATGAATCGATTGATTATAGTAAAGAAATTGCACAGTCCGAGTATGACACAGCTGATTTAAATCGATCGTTAAGCTATTTTTTAAAAGAGCATCACCATATAACTGAAGATGTCGATCAATTAATTGATTTGTATACAAAACAATGTGCTATTGAGATGAACTGTTTGAATTTAGCTCGGATTGGTATGATCTTTGCAGAAGATGGTAAGGATCCACATACTCAAACGCAAATCATGCCTGAGTCGATTGCACGGTTGTGCAAAACATTTATGGTCACGTGTGGCATGTATAACGCCTCAGGGGAGTTTGCCATAAAGATCGGTATACCAGCTAAAAGTGGTGTTTCAGGTGGGATTATGGGATCCGTTCCGCATCGATTTGGCATTGGGATATTTGGCCCTGCACTTGATGATGTTGGAAATAGTATTGCAGGACTTGAATTATTAGAATTGCTATCCAGTAATTATAAGTTGAGTATGTTTTAGCTGCTACAAAGAACGCTTGAGAGATCCATATCTCGGGCGTTCATTTTATTTTTGGTTAATAACTTCAAGCACACGGAATATCTGTTGGTAATGTGTATGCTTTTTTACAACATAAAAGTTAGCTTCTTCAATTAAAATATCTGTCTCTCGGTTCAAATGGCAGCCATCGGCCATATGTTTCCACACTGGGGTCAAGACATCTTGCACCTTACTAATGATAGGATTTTCAACTTTAACATGTTCAAATATTAAGCACTTGCCATTAGGTTTGACGACACGTTTTAATTCCTGAATGGCTAGTTCGGGGTCACTAACACTACATAAGACAAGTGTAGATACAGCGGAATCAAATGTATTGTCTTCAAAAGGCAAGGATTCAGCTTGTGCATCGTGTAATTTAATTTTAGTTGTTGCTTTCTTTTTCGCTTTTTTTCGCATTGAGAAATCCGGTTCGATTGCGTCAACTTTGGTGACTTCAGATGAGTAAAATGAAAAGTTAATACCTGTTCCTGCTCCGATCTCTAATACGTGGCCGTGAGCTTGTTTAAGAAGTGAAGCTCTGATTTTTTTAAATTTATGCTGTTCAAGTGGATACATGATTGCATCATAAAATGTCGCCATAATCTTTCCCATACTAATCCCCCTAAGTCAAGTTTTCCTACATTTTAATTGTTTTAATAAAAATCCTCAACTAAGAAGATATTACCTTATAAATTGTATATAAATATGCTAGACTAAAAAGAATAGTATTATAGATTTTGAAATGAAAAAGGAGGCTTTTTGATGTCTGATTTAATAAAAGAAATATACGGTGATTTGGACAAAACACCGTTTCAAGTCTTGCTTCAATTAGATCGCTATACGGTAAAGGAAATGGACATTCAAACACTTAAAGTAGGGGATGTCGTGGTAGCTGTCTATGATGACTCTATGCCAGAATCACCACAGAAAGATTTTGGTCGAGTAACAGAGATTGAAGGAGATTACATTACCTTTTACGGTGAAGTGACACAAAAAGAACATACGACAACATCTAAACATGTGTCGATTCCCTTAGATTATAAATGGGATGATTCTGTTGACCGTTATGTGCAAGGTGCCATGTCAATTGAGCGTACATACTCACATGATGATGTCGATCGCTATCAGGATCGCCTTTTCCAATCACTTAAAGAAGAGAAAATTGTACCTGGTGGACGTGTTCAGGCCTCAATGGGTATATATGAGAAATTCGGAAAGCAATATGACTTGACCGCTTATAACTGTTATGTTTTGCCAAATCCAAAAGATTCACGTAAAGGCATTATTAATGGTTCACTATCCGAAATGACAGAAATTATGTCTAGAGGTGGTGGTGTTGGACTTGCGTTATCAACTTTAAGACCTAAAAACGCACGTGTATATGGTGTGAATGGTGTATCTTCTGGTTCCATTAGTTGGGGTGGCTTGCTCAGTTATGCTACAGGTTTAATTGAACAAGGAGGGAGTCGAAAAGGAGCTTTAATGCTTCAACTTCACATATCTCACCCTGACGTATTCGATTTTATTACGGTCAAAAAAGAAAGTGGTAAGATCACAAATGCGAACCTTTCTGTTCAAGTGACTAAAGAGTTCATGGAAGCGGTAGAACAAGACCGAGATTGGCATTTGATTTTCCCAGACACACGTCACCATGAATATGACAAAAATTGGGCTGAAAAGTACTTAGACATTCATGATTGGTTGGAAGCTGGCTTGCCAGTGGAGATTCATAAAACGGTTAAAGCACGTGAATTATATGATTTGATTATTGAATCTGCGCACTCATCAGCAGAACCAGGTGTGATGGTTTACGATAATATGAACGATGGCTATATGACACCAACACAACAATTAGTCCCATCAAATGGTGGTCGTGTTTATGTCCTTGATGAAGCGGCTCGAGCGAAAACTGAAGACGTAACACCGTGGAATAATACGTATTATTACCAAAAAAATGTTTCAAGTAATCCTTGTGGTGAACAACCGCTTTGTGGAAATGGGATCTGTAATTTAATTCATTTAAATTTAGCGGAATTTTATAATACCGATACTGAAGATGTCGATTGGGATGATTTAGCCCAGAGTATTGCGGACGCCATTCGATACGCAGATGATGTTATTGACTATACCGTTTATTTCAGAGAAGAGAATGAGAAAGTTCAAAAAGAACAACGTCGAATCGGTATGGGAACACTCGGTTTACATGATTTATTAATTGATCTTAAATTACGTTATGGTTCAAGCGAATCAATTGATTTTATTGATAAATTGTACGGATTTATTAAAAATCATGCGTATAAAGCAAGTGCAGAACTAGCTAAAGTAAGAGGGAAGTTCCCAACTTATGATGAGCGTATTTTAAATGCGCGCGTGCCGAAAAGCCTTGATGCAGATGTGATTGAATTAATTAAGCAACACGGACTTAGAAATTCACACTTACTTACACAAGCGCCAACAGGTACCACAGGGACCAAAACAGGTAGTCAAGGTTATTCAAGAAGTACAGGTGTAGAACCGTTCTTCTCTATCGCATGGGAACGTGAATCGCGATTAGGTAAAACGATTGATTATCTTGGTAAAGCGAAAGATTATTTAGAACGTACAAATGAAAGTGAATTACCAGATTACTTTGTATCGGCAATGTCAGTGGATGAAGACGGTCTGCCGAAGATCACACCTAAAGATCATGTTGATGTTCAAGCGGCGATTCAAAAACATAATGATTCAGCCATTAGTAAAACATGTAATGTGCCGAGCCATTTCACGGTTGAACAAACAAAAGAGCTTTACAGTTAT
The DNA here is from genome assembly GCF_900096905.1 of Pelagirhabdus alkalitolerans. GTDB lineage: Bacteria > Bacillota > Bacilli > Bacillales > Amphibacillaceae > Pelagirhabdus > Pelagirhabdus alkalitolerans. The sequence continues at coordinate 263,643 of NZ_FMYI01000002.1, forward strand.
GGGATTGAAAAAGGCTTAGTCGGTATTACCATTTATCGAGATGGTAGTCGCGATACGCAAGTGTTAACGAGCGTTGATGAGAAAAAAGAAGAAGACCCTCAACCAATAGAAGAAAAAGCACAACCACAAGCCATTCAATTTTATAAACGCCCAGAGCGATTGATTGGTGAAACCATTAAATCGAAAACGCCATTCGGTAAAATGTATGTAACCGTTAATCGTAATCCGAAAAATGAGTTAATAGAAGAAGTGTTCCTTAATTTAGGGAAAACAGGTGCTGATATAAGTGCAATTGCTGATGGACTCGCGATTGCATTAACGGGCTTATTGAGTCCTCGAATCGCTAACTTAACGCAAGAAGAAAAATTAAATTGGATCATTAAGAAATTTAGTGGGATTAAAGGACAAAGTACTATTGGATTTGGCAAAAATCAGGTTGAATCATTACCTGATGCACTAGCCAAAGTCCTATCTCAACTTGATCAAGACGCGCTTGATGTATTTGATGATCAACCGTCCAAAGCATCATCTGAACAAATCAGTTCAGGGTCTGTTGATATTTGTCCAAGTTGTGGTCAATCAACATTCGTCAAACAAGATGGCTGCACAACATGTCTAATTGATTTAGGCGGTTGCGGCTTTTCGAAATGTTAATAAACAGAACTTGACATATAATTAAACCCTCTAGCTTATAAAGAAGAGAAAGTCTTCTTAGGAAAGCTAGAGGGTTTTTCATGCAACAACTAGGATAGCGGTTCTTCATATTGATAATCAGATAAGTTTAGAGTCGTTTCTTGATCGTTAAGGTAACGAGAGACTTCTCGACCGATTACAGGTGCAGCCGTTAATCCTGATGATCCTAATCCATTTACCACAAATACGTTATCTTCTACCCATCCGATATAAGGTAGTGACTCATTTGTATATGGACGAAGGCCGACAGCCATATGGAGCTTTTCAATTGAATGATTAGGAAAATAACGCTTAGCTTCGTTCATTAATTGTTGCTCACTTTCTGGTGAAGGCGTTGTATCAAAAGAATCTGTATCAATATGTGTCGTCCCAATAGCAAATGTATCGAGTCCTGTTTGAATAATATAGGTTGGCCCCAATGCCATGATTAACGGATAGTCTTGATTAGATGAGTCTGAATTTAATTTAAAGTGAAGCAGCTCCGCTTTTTGGTGACTTACTTTAGGTGTATCTATTTGCTTATTATGCCAAGCACCAGCTGTATAGATCACTGTCCCAGACAGCGCTTCAATGTTCGCGCGTTCTTTTTTAACGACACCTCCTAAATTTCTTATAGCCTTCATCAATGCATCTAATAGCATGTGACCATTTACTTGAGCGCCACCCGAAACATAAACACCGGGGTAATTTTTTGTTAACTCCGGAAAAAGTGATGCAAGTTCGTCATAGGATAATTTCTGAACATCTCCCATTTCAGGCGCATCTACTTGTTTTTTTGAAATTCGATCATAAGCCAATGATTGAATATGTTCATCTTTAAAAAGTGAAACAGAGCCATTTTTTGAAAAACCAGTTGGTTGTTGTGCGGTTGATTCAAGCTCATCAATGAATAGTGGATAATATTTCGCGCCTTCTTTAACGAGGCGATACCATTTTTTATTACGTCTTTGACTTACCCACGGACAAATAATCCCGGCGGATTGTTTTGTTGCTTGTCCAGTTTGATTGTCATCATATAATGTAACATCTAAGTTATCTTTTAATAGGTGATAAGCGATTGATGCACCGGCAATGCCTCCACCAATGATTGAATACTGTGTCAAATTGATCCCTCCTGGATAAATCTTATCTTTTTTGCGCTGATTTAGAAAGTGTAAATGTTTAAAGACAATTTTATATAAAAATTCGTGCTTAACTGATCAAGAATCGTTATACTAAAGTTAACAGGACTTAGAATGAGATGGGTGATTCGATGAATGTCAAAGAGAGCTATTATAATTTAAAATCAATGTTTAATGAATCTATGACAGTTGAACTGCTAACTGAACCGCTTCAAACATGCCGATTATCAGATGATGCAGAAGAAATGCAAGTGTTACTTGAAGCAGCCCGGTTCGACCATTCAGGTGTCGTGAATGACCAAAACGAAGTGATTGGTTATATTGACAAAGAATCCTTAGGTAAAGGCTATGTAGAGTCCTATATTAAACCGTTTAAAACAACCGATTTGATTTCCAATTCAACAAGCATGATTGATTTAATCTATTTATTTCATGAACGTGATGTCATGTTTGTCTTAGAAAGAAATCAAATCACAGGTATTGTAACATCAGCTGATTTGCATAAACACCCTGTTCGATTACTCGCATTTAGTTTAATCTCGATTTTGGAGATGGCTCTATTAGATGAAATCAAGCAAGTCTATCGTACGGAAAAAGAAGCGATTGAGCAATTGCCTAGTTCACGTTCCGAAATGGTCTATGAATTATATCAAGAACGTTTAAAATCTAACAAAGATTTGAAATTACTTGATAATTTACAGTTAGCAGATAAGGGAGAATTGACGAAAAGAACGGATGAGATTTTGGAAAAATGTGAATTTCATTCTAGAAATCAGTGCGAACGATTTTTTAGTGATATAGAAAAGGTTCGAAATAATATTGCCCATGCTCAAACTTATATAGGCGAAGATCATAATGCGATCATTCGTGCTATTGTTGATGTTAACATGGTGCTTAAAAATTTGTTAGGATGAGGCTTTTTTAAAGGGTTATTTTCAGGATGAAACAGTTGGTTAATTACGTTATAATGGTGCTAATTATGTATGCATAAGGGCGGGTTGCGTCGTGACAAATCAGGATATACACCTAAATGAAAAGGTGTGGATAGAGAAAGTACTGGCAATCTATTGGATTATGGTGTTCATTGCAATTTGCGGACAAGTAATTGGTGTAGCCGTTACAGCACTCTATACACCCGAAAGGCTAGTTTCATTTATAGGTGAGAAGTTAATCATTCCTACTGTCTTACAGGCTGTTTTATTACTCTTCGCAGGCTATCTCATAAAAAAGAAAAATATATACAACGTGAGACTTTTAACTTTAATTGGTGTTTTAGCAACAGCCGTCACCGTATGGACACATGCAAGTGTTACAGGGTTACAAGTTTTATTTGTTGTGATATTGAGTGTAAATTTGGTGTACTTTAATAAGTCGTATTTACGATTTAGCCTGATTATTAGTATGATCACGCTGGGGGTGCTATATTTCGATCCGGATGTCAGATTAGCAGCGAGTGAGTATGAACGTTTTACATACTTTTTTGTGTTATATGTCGTTTACCGAGTTTTCTTGTTGGTAATAGACAGGGGTAGTGAAATTTTAACCTCATTAAAACGATCAAATGAGCAAGAGAAAATTTTGATGGTTAAAAGTGCAATGATGGAACGATTGACTAAAGTGGATCCTTTAACCGAACTTTATAATCACAAAACTTTTCAAGAGTATTTAGATTTTTTACACGAACAAGGTATATATTATGATATGCCTTTACAACTGGCGATTATTGATATCGACAACTTTAAATATATAAATGATAATTATGGACATAGCACAGGTGATCTTATTTTAAAACGAATTGCAACTATAATTGAACAAGAAGTAACAGAAAATGAAATTGTCGCGAGGTACGGTGGTGAAGAGTTTGCTATTTTGCTTACGAATAAGTCACATGAAGAATCGCAAACTCTAATTGAACACATTAGACAATCTATCGAGCAATTTTTTCACCCAGAAATAGACGGAAATGTCACGGTTAGTATCGGTTTACAACGATTACACGCAGACATGACAAAAGAAACCTTTTTCAATCGAGCGGATCAACTCCTTTATCATGCGAAGCGTACCGGTAAAAATAAAGTGAGTTTTGAAAAAAATACAAAAAATAAAAACTAAACATACAAGGATTTAGAAAGTAAGTTTACAGGAGGAATTTGGATTGACTGATCAACATGAAACCTACACAACAATTATAGAAGATTTAGACAGAAAAGGAACAGGAAGAGCAAAAGTGTGGCGCGATACAGGACAAGTGAATCCGAAAAAATTAAAATTATTCTTACCTCAAACCATTCCGGGTGAAGAAGTTAAAGTAACGGTCGAAAATCCCAATTTAAGATGGGTTAAAACATTACCAGATGAAATTTTAAAACCTGATCCACACCGAACAGAACCTCCTTGTCCGCATTTTGATCTTTGTGGTGGATGCGTTTGGCAACATTGGGATTATAAAGGTCAACTTGGGCAAAAAACAAAACAAGTGTTGAACCATTTATCAAATGAGGGGCTTGATACAAGTGTATTAGAACAAACAATTGGGATGGATGAGCCGTGGCATTACCGAAATAAAATGGAATTCACCTTTGGACAAGATGGTTCTTTAGGGATGCATGAACAAGGTAATTACCGTAATATTATCTCATTAGATACGTGTTTAATTGCTGGCAAACAAATGGTTGATGGAATGTTAGAAGTCTCAGAATGGGCTCAAACACATCAGCTATCAGGTTATAACAAAGATGAACACACAGGACTCTTACGTCATTTGATGATTCGACAGTCTTTTGAGACAGATGAAATTATGATGGGGTTATTTGCGACTGAATCGCCCACTGAAGATTTAAAAGAAGCGGCTGAAGATTTAGTAGCACGTATTCGAGAAAACCATCCAAATGTAAAAAGCTTGATTTGGTTTGTGAATACGGATTGGGCAGATCGTACACAAGCAGAAGAGACGCATTTGTTATTGGGTCGTGACTATATACATGATGTTATGTACGGTTATCACTACCGGTTATGGTACGATACCTTTTTCCAAACGAACCCGAAGCAAGCTGAAAAATTAGTTGATTTGGCAATTGAAATGGCTAAACCACAACCAAACGAGAAGATGATTGATTTATTCTGTGGTGTAGGTACGTTTTCTTTACCTTTTGCTAAGCGTGTCAATGCACTAGCAGGAATTGAAATTGTGGAAACATCGATTGAATCAGCTAAACGCAATGCAATGGATAATGAGATCTATAACACTCAATTTTTAGCTAAAGATGCAAGGCGAGGCATTGATCAAGTATTAGAAGACTTTGGTAAACCAGAGTTGCTTTTATTAGATCCACCACGTTCAGGCGCAGGTGGTAAAGTCATGCGCCGGATTGGGCGCGCTGAAGTTGATCGGGTTGTTTATGTCTCATGTAACTCTGAAACGTTCGCAACGGATGTGAGCGAATTATTGCCATTTGGCTATAAGCTTGAAAAGGTTCAACCCGTTGATTTGTTCCCACATACACATCACGTTGAAGTCGTTTCGCTCTTAACTAGAGAATAGTGAATCTCTTTCCCCTGAAAATGATTTTATCGTTTTCAGGGGTTTTGTATATTTTTTTGATTTTGAATAATAAAGTAAATATCAGTTAATTTTTTACTTTAATAAAAAAGTGATGGTCTGTCGATTGAGAATATAGTATAGTTAAGCTTGGAATTTTTAAAAAGAGAGGTATAGAATATGTCACAGAGCACGACAAAAATGAAAAAGAATTTAAAAACAATCGACTTAGTTCTTTTAGGACTAGGTGCTGTCATTGGAACAGGAATCTTTGTTATTACAGGAACAGCAGCCAATCAACATGCAGGCCCAGGTCTTGTCTTTTCGTTTATGCTAGCGGGTTTTGTTATTATACTGATCGGTTTATGTTTTGCTGAATTTGCATCACGTTTTCCATTAGTAGGAGGGCCTTATGCATATATACTTAAAGTTTGGGGCAGGCGAGCCGCGTGGTTAGCAGGCTGGTTTACCATTTGGGAATACTTATTAGCTGCATCTTCAGTTGCCTCAGGCTGGTCTGGGTATATGAATGGTTTTCTGAGTGGCTTAGGCGTTGGTTTACCGACCGCCTTACAAGCTTCATTTAATCCTGAAAATGGCACTTATATCGATATTATTGCCGTTTCGATGACCGTTTTAGTTACATGGTTAGTCTCAAAGGAAGCTAAAAAAGCATTCCGTTTTAATAATTTTATGTTCTTTTTGAAATTTATTTTAATTGCCATGTTTATCGTCATTGGTGCGTTTTATGTTGAGCCACAGAACTGGACGCCCGTCATGCCATTTGGTTTTACTGGTATTGCATCGGGTGCAGCGCTCGTGTTCTTTGCATTTCTAGGATTTGATGCGATCAGTATGACAGCAGAGGAAGTGGAAAACCCTCAAAAAAGTTTGCCAAGAGGTATCTTTTTTGCGATTGCCATTTCAACTGTTTTGTATATGTTAGTGACGATTGTTTTAACAGGTGTTGTTCCTTACACTGAATTAGGTGTAAAAGATCCTGTTGCTTTTGCATTAAGGTATGTTAATCAAGATATTTTAGCAGGAGTTTTATCTGTCGGTGCGATTTTAACACTACTGACGGTCTTAATTGCGATGCTTTATGGACTAGGGCGTTTATTATATGCGATGAGTAAAGGTGGTTTATTACCTGGTTATTTGGCCGAAATTGATGAAACGACACAGTCGCCTAAAGCAGCGACTTGGACAGCAGGATGTATAGCCGCTGTTTTTTCTGGTATTATTCCATTACAGTCATTAGCTGAGCTGACGAATCTCGTAACGTTAGTCGTGATGATGATGTTAGCTGCGGGGATTTTAACACTTAGGAAAAAATTTGACGAACCAACTGAAGGACAATTCAAAGTTCCATTTGTACCATTGATTCCGCTTTTGACAATTGCCTTATCTTTCTATTTGGTTTTACAATTATCCGTGACAACTTGGATTTTATTTGTATTCTGTTTACTCATAGGAATCATTGTCTATTATAGTTATGGAAGAAAAGTGAATCACACTTAAACAAAATCCCTTGCCAATGTTTGCTTGGCAAGGGATTTTGATATGTTATTCAGATTGATTTGTTACTTCGTCCACAACTTGGCCTACTTCTTCTCGCGTCATTTTTTCACGACCGGATTTCATGACATTTAACGTTTTATCGGCTAGCTTGTAAGGTATTTTGCAAAACGTGACAATATTACGGTTATCAACTGATTGAATATATTGATTAGCAAGAGAGAGTTGATATTCGGCATACTCGAATAAATCATCACGATTCCAATCCTCAGGTAGGAAAGAAACACCACGTTCAAGGTCTTCATCTTGATTTCTTAAAATATTGACGATTTGTAAACCACGACCAAAACCAATCGCTAAGTCCTTATCTGTTTCAGTGCCGTCATACCATTTCCAAATATCTGATAACATGACACCAACAAGTCCAGCGACATAATAAGTATAATCATCAAGATCTTCTTTCGTTTTGATTTCCCAATTTTGTCTTGCCCACTTGGCCATACCGTCTGCCATTGTTGCAGTCGATGCTTTTACGTCTTCAACAATTCCGTCAGGGCAATAGTCAATCCAATCGCCAAGCTTAACTGTCACTTCTGGAAGGTGTTGTTTATATGGTTGGATAAGTGTTAAGTACTCTTCTGTTGTAAAGGTATTACGAAGAAGATGACCTATCCCTTCAAGAAGGACAGATTTTTCATGGTTGGATAATTGTTCATGATCTTCAATTTCATCAATCGCACGCATGCAGAGGTATGCAGATGCGACAGTCTCTTTAAGTGTTTTTTTTAATAATGTGATTGGAATATAAAAGGTACGACTCGTACGTTTTAATACACGCATCGCATCTTTATGTCTAGATTGATTCTTCAATTATGCTTCCTCCCCTGAATAGTCTCATCAATAGTTTATCAGTAGGTACTAATAACAAGCAAGTTAAAACACTACATAATTCAATTGTTAATAGTAACTTTTACATATTTTTTACTCATTTGACGTATTTACAAGGTAAATGATTGTCTTATGACTGTCATGATAGTGTTTGATCGTGTCATAAAATTGTTAAACGGTTTAAATTTTAAATTCCAATCCTTTGACCATCTCGTATGATGTGATACACTAACAACCAGTTGAAATTGAAGGGAGTTTTATAAATGTTAAAAAAATGGTTATTAGGAATGTTAATTATAGTTGTAGCTGGTGTTTTAGTTGCATGTAATGGAGATGACGAAACAGAAGAAACAGAGGAAGCAGATCCAGATCAAGAAGAAGTAGAAGAAGCAATTGATGAGGAAATGCCAGATATGGAAGGGCAAGAAGATATGGAAATGCCTGAGCCAGATTTGGATGACTTACCTGAGGTCATTGCTGAAGTAAATGGACAAGAAATTTCAAAAGATGAGTTTGAAATGACTTATGTAAGTCAATTCCAACAAATCGCAATGCAATCTCAAATGACAGGTGAAGAAGTAGACCAAGATGACTTGAAGCAAGAATTAGCAGATAACATGATTGATCAAGAATTATTAGTTCAAGAAGCCGAGTCTCGTGGATTTGAGGCAGACCAAGATGAAATCGATGCGATGTTACAAGAAATTGCTGATCAAAACGAAATAGGATCTACAGATGAAGTATTAGCGGCTTTTGAAGAACAAGGAACAGATCAAGATGAAGTGTATGATCAATTGGGTATGCAACTAAAATTAGAACAATTGATTGAAGATGAGGCGCCAGTATCAGAGCCATCTGAAGATGAATTAGAAGAGCTTTATGCTGAGTTAGAAGCGCAATACGAAGACATGGAAGGTGCAGAAGAACTACCACCATTCGATGAATTACGCCCTGAATTAGTACAAGAGTTGCAGTCACAAGAAGAGTCAGAAGCGATGTTAGCTCTTATCGAGTCATTAAGAGAAGATGCAGATGTAGTTAATCACCTATAAGCGTATCTGATTACTTGAATAAAGTAAAAAATAAAAAGGCACTCCTTACTTTTAAATGGTATGGAGTGCTTTTTTATATGTTTTTATTAAAGGGTGGAATAAGACAAGCGATACGTGTTTTGGTATAATACAAGTATGAATTAATTTTAGGGGGATGTGTCTGTGTACAAAGATTACATGAAAATAGCTTCTGTGATCATCGTTAGTTTTATTATTATTTATTTAGGATCACTTGTAAGTTGGATTTTTGAGCCAATTATTGTTTTCATTCAAACATTATTTATTCCCATATTGCTTGCTAGCTTATTATTTTACATATTTAAACCGTTTGTTCAGTTACTAAGTCGATACATGCCAAAAGCACTTGCAATTGCGATGCTATATCTTGCATTTGTCATTATTTTATCGGTCTTACTATATTTAATTATTCCTGAAATACAACATCAAATAGGGATGTTAACGCAATCGATGCCTAATTTAATTGATGATACTCAAGCGTTAATTACTGATTTACAACAAAATCAATGGGTCCAACAATTTGATTTTATTGAATCATTAGAAGTAGAAGATCAAGTTGAGGAAGTGGGGCAGTCGATTACAGATATAGTAGGTGATTTTGTATCAGGCACGCTTAGTGTGATTAGTGTATTGTTTAATTTCATTATTACATTATTCGTTGTTCCGTTTTTACTCTTTTATATGTTAAAAGAAGGCGAAAAATTTCCGAAGAGCTTTACGAAATTTGTACCAGAGGATAAACATCATGAAGTTAAACAAACCTTCAAAGAACTAGATGAAACATTAAGTCATTACATTCAAGGTATTTTAATTGTTTGTTTGTCGATTGGTGTTTTATGCTACATTGCATTTTCAATCGTTGGCTTAGATTTTGCGTTAATACTTGCTATGATTGCTATGGTTACAAACGTCATTCCATATGTGGGTCCATGGATTGGGGCAGTTCCGTCTGTAACAGTAGGGCTCTTGCAATCACCAGCGATGGCTGTCACAGTTATTATTATCATTGTGATCATTCAACAAATTGAAAGTATTTTTATACAGCCGCAGGTCATGGGAAAGAAATTGTCCATGCACCCAGTAACCGTTCTGTTTTTAGTACTAGCAGCGGGGAGGTTCGCTGGTATTTTCGGTATGATTGTAGCTGTTCCGTTTTATGCGATATCAAAAGTTATTGTGACCCATGTTTACCGGCTAATAAAAATTAAAAAGATGTCAGCTTCTTCATAAGCTGACATCTTTTTTTACGCCGTTTTTAAAGCTAAATATTCGATTATAAGAGTGAAAGGAGGAACTTGATTAGTAGTGAATAGGTTCTGGATACACATATCCCTTAGTATCAATTGTCATGCGTTCAATAATCACTTCGTTGATAGGATTATCACTATTATCTGTCTTTGAATTGGCTATTGTGTCAACATGTTCAATGCCATCGATTACTTGACCAAATCCGGCATATTGACCATCAAAATCTGGTTCATGACTTAATGTGATGAAAAATTGTGAACCTGCAGAATTAAATGATTGACTTCTAGCCATGGAAATGACACCTCTTTCATGAGTTATTGGATTGTCAAAACCATTATGATCAAATTCACCCTCAATTGAATAGTCTGGCCCACCGAGTCCATTTCCGTATGGATCACCACCTTGAATCAATAAACCAGGAATTGTTCTATGAAAGTTGAGTCCATCGTAGAATTCAGATTCGATTAAGGAAATAAAATTGGCCACAGTGTTTGGTGCTTTTTCTGGATATAATTCTATGTCAACGGTTTTTTCATTTGCTAATTCAATGGTTGCAATCGGGTTTTCTGTAACGTCAGAGAAGTCATGAGATTCTCTACTTTCTTCTGACTCATCAGAATAGACATCTTGGTATGTATCAGACTGTTCGCATCCACTCATATAAGAGATTGCTAATAGTAAAATTAAAACATATAAAATGTTCTTGATCTTTTCATTCAATACATTGTCCTCCATCTTTACCGATTTTTAAACAGTATATCACGAAGCACTCAATTAAATAAAATGAAAAAGGAATGAGAATATGAATCATGTATTTATTGACCCAGGGCATGGCGGGAGAGATCCAGGTGCAGTATTTCAAACGATACAAGAAAAAGAATTAACATTAAAAATTGCACTGTTTATGAATGATTATTTAAAAAAACACTCACAAATACAGACATCCCTCTCACGCATGGATGATCGGACGGTGACCCTAGAGAGACGTGTGACACTCGCTAATCAATCAAAAGCGAATTTGTTTGTATCTATTCACGTCAATGCAGGAGGCGGTGAAGGATTTGAAAGTTATTGTTGGAATGGTGATTTTTCGAATAAAGATAAAACGAAGCGTGCTCAAGAAACAATTCATTATTCAGTCATTGATCGAACTCCATTTAGAGACCGTCGCATAAAGGAAGCTAACTTTTATGTGCTTAGGCGAACGCGCATGCGTGCTGTGTTAACTGAAAATGGGTTTATTGATCACACAAGAGACCGAAATTATTTAATGAACGATGCAAATTTAAATCAAATCGCGATTGCTCATGCTATGGGTGTTATGGAATTATTAAACGTAACATTCCCTAGTCAAAATTATCAGGTGATTAGCGGCTCATTCAAACAAAAAAATAACGCGAAAAACAGACTTGAACAACTAGAAGAAAAGGGATACTCGCCTTCTATTGAATGTGTGATTGTAAATGGTCAGAAGCACTATCGTGTCGTTTCTGGGCAACGATTGACGCATGAATATGCATCTAATTTACAAAATCAATTAAAATCTGACGGTATATCCAGTTTTGTAGAGATAAAATGATCATAACGTGTCCTTTCCTGCGCTTTCCCAGGAAATATTTTAAGATAAAAAATAATCGATCAGCTTTATAGCTGATCGATTATTCAATGTGGCGGTATACACCAACCACTTTTCCTAAGATTGATATATGTTCATAAATAAGCGGTTCCATTGTCGCATTTTCAGGCTGAAGTCTGATATGCTTTTTTTCTTTGAAGAATCGTTTCACGGTTGCTTCATCTTCATCTGTCATAGCAACAATAATATCACCATTTTCAGCGGTTTGTTGCTTTTGGACAATGACCATATCACCATCTAGAATGCCAGCTTCAATCATACTTTCACCTTCAATGACGAGGACGAACAGTTCTCGTTCTCCTGTTGCAATTGAGGGGGGAAGCGGAATGAATTCTTCAATGTTCTCTACAGCTGTTATCGGTAGGCCAGCTGTAACTTTACCAATGACAGGAGCATAGGTAGGCTCACTTCTTGGGATTTCCGGTTGTTCATTTAATTCAATAACTTCAATGGCACGAGGTTTTGTAGGATCTCGTCTAATAAATCCTTTCTTTTCTAGCCGTGCTAAATGACCATGAACTGTAGAGCTAGAAGCCAGACCAACAGCTTCACCAATTTCTCTAACTGATGGTGGATATCCTTTTAACATCACTTGTTCTTTTATATAAGTTAAAATAGCTTCCTGTCTTTTTGATAATGAGTGCATAGGTAATGATACCTCCAACATATATTAATTATGCTTATTATAACACGAACACACGTTGGAAACAAACGTTAGTTCGTATGAAGATTGACGATTAAATGTAAAGCTCGATATAATAATGTGTGAACGTATGTTCTTTTTAATAGAGGGGAGCAACTGAAGTGAATGTTATTATATATTGTCGTGTCAGCACGAATAAAACTACTCAAGAAACATCCTTAAAAAGACAAAGAGAAGAGCTTCAATCCTTGGCACAAAAGCAAGGTTTTAACGTCATTCGGGTTATTGAAGAAAAGAGAAGTGGTTATGAAGTTGATCGTCCAGGTATTTTGGAATTACTTGATCGAGTAATGGATGATACGGTCGAAGGGGTGCTTATTCAAGATGAGACGCGTTTGGGAAGAGGTCAAACTAAAATTGCATTGTATCACCAATTAAAAAAATCTGGCATTGCTATCTATTCATTATCAACATTGGGTGAACTTCAATTAAGTGAATCGGATGAAATGGTTTTAGAAATTGTCAGCATTGTAGAAGAATATCAAAGAAAAATACATAACATAAAAATTAAAAGAGGAATGAAAAAAGCTGTGCAAAATGGTTATAAACCGGAAAAGAACTTAAAAAATCAAGACTTAGCACCGGGTCGTGACCGTAAAGTGTTCCCAATTGAAGAAGTGATTCGTTTGAAGGAAAATGGGTTAACATTTCATGATATAGCAATAACCCTTAGAGGACTAGGGTATGAGGTTTCAAAAGCAACCGTCCATCGTCGGTATCAAGAGCATCAAAAACTTGGACAAGACGGGCATGATTCGTTAGAATAGAGTGAGGGAAGTAAGCGAATGCTAGTTAAGGAGATGTACTATGTTATCTAAAGATAAAATTGCACGTATCAATGAACTCAGTAAACGATCAAAGACAGCTGGTTTAACTGAAGAAGAAAAAAAGGAACAAAGTGAACTAAGGGAAGAATATTTACAAAATGTTCGTAAATCTTTTAAAAATCAATTTAAAGGAATGAAAGTTGTAGACCCAAACGGGAACGATGTCACACCAAAGAAATTAAAGAAATTACAGGATGAAAGTAAAGATATTTGAAAAATTCCAATAAATATGACTTGTTTATTATCCGTTTTCATTATAGGATGATAAATGTACGTACATATTTATGTGTATTTAATTTGAAAGGGGAATTATAAAACATGGTCAATCAAGTACAAGAAAAATCAATTAATACAATTCGTACGCTTTCAATTGATGCAATTGAAAAAGCGAATTCTGGTCACCCTGGACTTCCTATGGGTGCTGCGCCAATGGCATACACGCTATGGACTGAATTTATGGATCAGAACCCTAAAAATTCGAATTGGGTTAACCGTGATCGTTTTGTTTTATCTGCAGGACACGGTTCTATGTTGTTGTACTCAATGCTTCACTTATCCGGTTACAACGTATCCATTGATGATTTAAAACAGTTCCGTCAATTAGGTTCACATACACCTGGACACCCTGAAGTTACTGATACTGACGGTGTCGAAGCAACGACAGGGCCACTAGGTCAAGGGATTGCGATGACTGTTGGTATGGCAATGGCAGAAGCTCATTTAGCAGCAAAATATAACCGTGACCAGTATAATGTTATTGATCATTATAGCTTCGCACTTGTAAGTGACGGCGATTTAATGGAAGGTATTTCTCATGAATCTGCTTCATTAGCTGGGCACTTAGGTCTCGGTAAATTAATTGCACTTTATGATTCAAATGATATTTCACTTGATGGTGATTTAGATAAGTCATTTTCTGAAACTGTTCAACAACGTTTTGAATCATATAACTGGCAAGTTCTTCATGTTAAAGATGGTAATGATGTTGAAGAAATTTCAGCTGCAATTAAGGAAGCAAAAGCCAACACTGAACAACCAACTTTAATCGAAGTGAAAACAGTTATTGGTTATGGTTCACCTAATAAATCTGCTTCAAATGCTTCACACGGTGCGCCACTTGGTGAAGACGAAGTGAAGTTAACGAAAGAAGCGTATGGTTGGGAATATGAGCCATTTGAGGTGCCTGAAGAAGTCTATCAAGATTTTGAAGAGAAAATTGCTAAGCGTGGAAAAGATGCAGAAGATAAATGGAATAAACTATACGAAGATTATAAAAAAGCTTATCCTGAATTAGCAGAAGAACTTGAAACTGCTTTAAAAGGTGACTTACCTGAAGGATGGGCCGAGGAATTACCAACATTCACACCTGGTGAAGATACATTAGCTACACGTGCCTCATCTGGTAAAGTCCTAAATGCCTTAGCGGATAGTGTTCCTAATCTATTCGGAGGAAGCGCTGATTTAGCAGGTTCTAACAAGACAAACTTAGAAAAAGAATCAGACTTTGACAAAACAAATTATGCGGGTCGTAATATTTGGTTCGGTGTCAGAGAACATGCTATGGCATCAGCAGTGAATGGTATGGCACTTCACGGCGGATTAAAAGTGTTTGCTAGTACATTCTTCGTCTTTAGCGATTACTTGCGCCCAGCTGTGCGTTTATCAGCTATTCAGAAATTACCGGTTACGTATGTACTAACACATGATTCTATTGCAGTTGGTGAAGATGGACCAACGCATGAGCCAGTTGAACAAGCTGCTGCATTCAGAGCAATGCCAGGCTTATCAATGATTCGTCCAGCAGATGCAAACGAAACAAAAGCTGCATGGCAACTAGCGATGGAATCAACAGATCACCCAACTATGCTTGTATTAACTCGTCAAAACCTTCCAACTCTAGATGGTACAAATTATGAAGGTGTTAAAAAAGGTGGTTATATCGTAAGCCCTTCTGAAAAAGGTGAAGCAGATGGTATTTTACTTGCAGCTGGTTCTGAAGTTCAGTTAGCTGTAAAAGCTCAAGCTCAACTTAAAGAAGAAGGTTATGATGTAAGTGTTGTAAGTATTCCATCATTTGATCGTTTCGAAAAACAAGATCAAGCATATAAAGATTCAGTATTACCGAAGACTGTTAAAAAACGTCTTGCAATTGAAATGGGAGCATCTTTTGGATGGGACCGTTATGCAGGCGATGAAGGAGGCATCTTAGCGATTGATCGTTTCGGTGCTTCTGGTGAAGGTAACCAAGTAATGGCAGAGTATGGCTTCACGCCAGAAAATGTTGTTAAACAATTTAAAGACGTTGTGAGTCGATAAATTGAGCGAGGAATCTATTCATTGAATAGGTTCCTTTTTCTTTTAACCCTATTGTAATCTAACGATTAGTTTAATATACTATACAAGAGACAATTTGAAGGAGGAAGACGTTTATGGCTACAGGTTGGGTTATATTAATCGCAGTTGTTGCACTATTAGCCGGAGTGGCATTAGGGTTCTTCGTTGCGAGAAAATATATGATGAACTACCTTAAGAAAAATCCACCGATTAATGAACAAATGTTGAGAACTTTAATGATGCAGATGGGTCAAAAGCCATCACAGAAGAAGATCAATCAAATGATGCGTGCAATGAATAATCAACAACAAGGCAAATAGCAAGCATTATTGACTGATCTTAACTCAATATCGATCAATATAGATTGATTTGGCAGATTTGCATTCGCTTTAATAGTTAGCGGGTGCAAATTTTCTTATAATCAAGCTTGGTTGTGTTAATGAAGAGAATGTTGTGATAACACTCTTACCCGCAAGGTATGAGCTACCTTTTCTATTTATTTAGTTAAAAGGTAGCTTTTTCACTTTATTAACAAAAATGTTAACAGTTTCACATAACTTAACACATATTTCTAAAATTCATTCATATAGTTTAATTAAATATGTTATTATTGTAAAGTAATGGGATATAGGTTTGTGATTCGAAGGAGGTGCGCATATGTTTTTGCAAGAAAAGAAAAAGAGTCAACTAAATATAGACATGCAAGAAGCAATCGTACTTGAAACTATGCCATCATCTTTTTGTTTCGCTAACCTTCCAACTGCTGTCATGGAATGGATTGAAAACTATGGATTTGAAATGTTAACGGTCTGTTCACATGTCGGTAAAATTCATTATGCCACCCCCTCTGTGAAGAAAGTATTAGGAATAGACTCAAATGACGTGATTAATGTGAATGGTTTATCCTTACTTACACAAAAATCTAGAGACTTAATATTAAATTCAATGCGTGATCAAAAACTAGAACAAAAACAGTTTACACTCCAAATTATAAATGCAACAAAACGCCCAATATGGGTTGATTTGATTGTTAAACCTATTTACATAAGATCAGATGAAACAGTCATCTATATCAGCTTAATCAATAATATAAGTGACAAAAAAGAAGCCGAAGATATGTTAATTCGTTCAGAGAAGTTAACGAACGCCGGTCAATTGGCCGCAGGGGTTGTTCATGAAATTCGAAACCCCTTAACATCCTTAAAAGGGTTTGTTGATCTATTAGAAGCTGGTATTGATCGAGAAAGAGAGTATTATAAAATAATTAAAGACGAAATTGAAAAGATTGAATCGATATCATCAGAGTTATTGTTCATTTCAAAGCCTTTAACGAACAATCAAACGGTCTGTCAAATTCAGCCGATTGTAGATGAAGTTATTTCACTAATGCAAACCCATGCAAAACAGTATGACGTCGAAATCATTCGTTCTAATTCATGTGAGGCACTATTATATCTAGATCGATCACAAATCAAACAAGTGTTTATTAATTTGGTGAAAAATGCGATTGAAGCGATGCAGTCAGAAGGAACAATCGATATATCGATCGATCAAAATGAAAATAACTGTAACGTGTATATAGAAGATGAAGGTCCTGGTATTCCTCAGCATCTGTTACATAAGATAAAGGAGCCTTTTTTCACGACTAAAGAAGAAGGAACGGGGCTTGGGTTGATGATCACAAATCGTATCATTGAAAACCACAATGGAGAGTTTAAAGTTGAGTCAAGTGAATCAGAAGGGGCGACGTGTATTGTATCTCTTCCACTTCACGATCATGAATAAAAAGTTGCATAGAAACGTTTCTATGCAACTTTTTTGGTTTGGTAATATATTTTAGTAAAGATGTAATGGTGTTACTTAAATATTAAATTTTTATGGATTTAAGGGGAGATTTTTTGAGTACTAATCAGGAACTTTCAATAAAAGGAAAATTAACGTTAGAAGACTTTAAGATGTATAATACACACCATTTAAAGAAAACAGTAAGAATGTATTTTATTATCTGTTTTGTTGCTATGTTTGCGATTATTCATATTCCCATGTCTGGTGATTTGTTTTTGATTTTTATTTTTGCAGGCATTCCATCTCTAATAATTTCAAGTTTACTCGCTTTATTTGCAAAAACAGTAAACAAAAGACGCGCCATCAAAGAGTACAAAAGTGATCAACTTATTAAACATGAGATAAATTATATCTTTAGTCATGATGGTATACATCAGAAAATTAGAAGATCAAATAACTATTATGAATGGAATGATATACAAGTAGCAATCGAGCAAAAAGACATGTTTCTGTTATATGTATCAAAAAACAAGGCAATCGTTTTACCCAAAAGCTTTTTTGAATCAAGTGAAAAAATAGATTTATTTAAAAAGATTATTTCGGAGTATATTGAAACAGCCAAAATTAAATTTTATTAGGTGTTACTGAAGAAAGAACAGATGAAGAATTTATTTCCTCATTGTTTGCTGTATAGGTAAAGCCGGTCATTCTCTTATCAGAGATTATGACCGGCTTATTTTATTTAGTAATCTAAACAATTATACATAAGTATAACGAGTAGGGTTTTCTTCATTTGATACAATATTAACATGGATAATATCTTTTGCGTTTTCAAAGATATTTTTACAATCATCACTTAAGCGAATTAAGGTCACTCTCTTACCAGCATCTTTGTAGCGATCATTAATTGCATGAATTGCTTCAATTGCTGAATGATCCATTACTTTCGCGTATTTAAAGTCAATAACGACGTGATCTGGATCCTCTTCAATAGTAAACAGTTCTTTAAAGTTTAATACTGAACCAAAAAAGATAGAGCCATTAATTTTATATATTTTAGATCCATCATACTCAAATTCATTGTTTGTATAAATGACCCGTCCTTTTTCCCAAGCGAACATAAGTGCAGAGACGATGACACCAGCAATGACAGCTGTTGCTAAGTCAGTGAAGACCGTGAGAGCTGTTACCACAAGAATAACGAGTATATCTTGCCTTGGGATCTTTCCAGCGTATTTAAGACTTTCCCACTTAAATGTCCCGACAACTACCATGAACATAACACCAACTAACCCAGCAAGAGGAATGACATTCACAAAACTGGCGCCAAATAACATGAAAATTAAAAGAGTAATGGGTGCGACTAAAGCTGATAGACGTGTCCGACCACCAGATTTTACATTAATGATGGATTGACCAATCATCGCATCACCACCCATACCACCGAAGAAACCATTCACAAAGTTCGCCAGACCTTGAGCGATAATTTCTTTATTCGTTCGTCCGCGTGTATTTGTCATTTCATCAATGACGCGAAGGGTCAAGACAGCTTCTGTTAAACCGACAAGCGCACCGATAAACGCATAAGGCGCAATAATCGATAGTGTTTCAAAGTTTAAGGGGACACTTGGTATATAGAAGCTAGGTAAAGACCCTTGTAACTCCATACCTGCGAAATCTTGAACCGTCTGTAAATGATAACCTAATCGGGATAAAACGACGGAAATAATAGTTAAACTAATAATGGCAACTAAACTGGCAGGTACTGCTCGGGTGACTTTAGGAACAAAATGGATAATGAGCATGGTTAATAGAACAAAACCGATCATGATCAGTAAATCCGTTCCAGGTAGCCATACCCGTTCTACTGTTTCTACACCGTTTACAGTAGTTACTTGGTTAATTTTAAATTGGTCCCATTGAGCGATAAAAATAACAATCGATAACCCATTTAAAAAACCTAACATAACGGGGTGAGGGATAATTCGTGCGAATTTACCTAATCTCAAAGCTCCAATGGTGATTTGAATGATCCCCATTAAAACGACTGTTGCGAATAAATAATCTAAACCATGCGTCCGAATCAAAGCGGCAAAAACAACTGCGATTGCAGCTGTTGAGGAACTAATCATACCGGGACGTCCAGTAAAGAGGGCGGCAATAAATCCAATCATAACAGCTGTTTGTAGACTTAATATAGGACTGACACCAGCGACAAAGGCGAAGGCGACAGATTCCGGTATTAAGGCTAGCGCAACAGTTACCCCACTCAATAGATCATTTTTAATCATATGTTTCTTTTCTTTCAATTGTGTAAGCACGTGATGAGGCTTCACTAATTAATCACTCCTTTTCTTTAACATTTTGTTGATTCTCGTTCATTCACAGACCTCAAATATACTAAATAAACACTATCAATACAATAGCGGAATCAATTGCAAGCGCTAACATGCTGTTTTGGTATGAATAATGCTGTAACTATATCATTAATTGTCTTTGTCTTATGAATAGGGAATTCACTGTTTTGGGAGATCGGGCGTTTTTTTTAGATCTATAAGCCACTTTAGGTGGATTTGTTAATCTACAGATAAGTGCACTCAAATCTTCATTTAACAATCTTACTGAGAATAACTCAATACAATCTAAAACTTTGATTTATTTTACTTATTTCGAGTTTTACTATAAAATAGTAAAGTACATAAACGTGTCTATCGATCAAAAAAAGATTCGTAACGTTTTTTAATTTTCAAGGGGGTATGAGATCGTGGCAATTAACACAAAGAAATCATTTGATTTAAATGGAAAAACGTATCATTACTATCAATTAAAAGGCTTAGAGAAATTAAGTGGGGTGAAGATCAGTCGACTTCCATTCTCTGTTCGTGTTTTACTTGAATCACTGTTAAGACAACACGATGATCGCTCGATAAAAGATGAGCATGTAGAGGGTCTTGCAACGTGGGGTAAGGGTGAGAAATCAGATGTACCATTCAAACCATCACGTGTTATTTTGCAGGATTTCACAGGTGTGCCTGCAGTAGTAGACTTAGCTTCACTTCGAAAAGCAATGGTTGATATGGGCGGAGAGCCAGATAAAATCAATCCAGAAGTTCCAGTTGATCTTGTTATTGACCACTCTGTACAAGTTGATGAGTTTGGTACAAATCAAGCATTAGTAACCAATATGGAATATGAATTTGAAAGAAATAAAGAACGTTATGAATTCTTAAACTGGGCGCAAAAAGCATTTGATAATTATCGAGCAGTTCCGCCTGCTACGGGTATTGTCCACCAAGTTAACTTAGAATACATTGCTAATGTTGTTCATCAGAGTGAGAATGATTCAGGCGAAACAGAAGTGTATCCAGATACATTAGTTGGTACTGACTCACATACAACGATGATTAATGGTCTAGGTGTATTAGGTTGGGGTGTTGGTGGTATTGAAGCTGAAGCAGGAATGCTCGGCCAGCCATCTTATTTACCAGCTCCAGATGTTATTGGGGTTAAATTCACAGGTGAAATGCCAAATGGTATTACAGCAACAGATTTAGCTTTAAAAGTAACGCAAGTACTAAGAGAAAAACAAGTCGTTGGTAAATTCGTTGAATATTTTGGTCCTGGCCTAAAAGAAATGCCGCTTGCAGATAGAGCGACTATTTCCAACATGGCACCAGAATATGGAGCAACGTGTGGTTTCTTCCCTGTAGATGATGAAGCATTAAATTACTTAAGATTAACAGGGCGCGATGAGGAACAAATTGAATTAGTCGAGCGCTACTGTAAAGAGAATAATTTATGGTATGACTCAGAAACACCGGATCCTGAATACACAGATTTAGTTGAAATTAACTTGTCTGAATTAGAACCAAGTCTTTCAGGTCCAAAACGACCTCAAGATTTAATCACATTATCTGACATGCAATCATCATTTAACAAAGCGGTGACAGCACCTGCAGGTAATCACGGGTTTGGATTAGATGAGTCTGAATTTGAAAAAGAAGCAACAGTCAAACATGCAAATGGCAAAAAATCAACGATGAAAACAGGATCTTTAGCGATTGCAGCGATCACATCTTGTACGAATACATCGAATCCGTATGTCATGTTAGGTTCGGGATTACTCGCTCGAAATGCGGTTAAGAAAGGCTTAGAAGTGCCGGAGTATGTTAAGACATCACTCGCTCCAGGTTCTAAAGTTGTAACCCGTTATCTAGAAGATGCGGATTTAATGCCTTATTTAGAAGAACTTGGCTTTAACTTAGTTGGGTATGGTTGTACAACCTGTATCGGAAACTCTGGACCTTTAGAAAAAGCGGTGGAAGATACGATTATTGAACATGATCTAACAGTATCATCTGTCTTATCAGGTAACCGTAACTTTGAAGGGCGTATTCACCCACTCGTGAAAGCGAACTATTTAGCTTCACCACCACTCGTCGTAGCTTATGCACTAGCAGGTACGGTTGATATTGATCTTAAAAATGAGCCATTAGGTTATGATGCGTCTAATGAGCCTGTATATTTTGATGATCTATGGCCTTCATTAGAAGAAATTCGTGATGAAGTAAGTAAAGTTGTTACACCAGAGATTTTCAAGAAAGAATACGAAAACATCTTCAACTCGAATGAAAAATGGAATGCAATTGAAACGACAGATGAACCATTGTACGAATGGGATTCAGAATCAACATATATTCAAAACCCACCATTTTTCGAGTCATTATCAAAAGAAAAAGAGCCAGTTAAACCACTAAGTGATTTGCGTATTGTTGGTAAGTTTGGTGACTCTGTTACAACAGACCATATTTCACCAGCTGGTGCGATTGCAAAAGACATGCCAGCAGGGCGTTACCTGCAAGAAAAAGGTGTCACACCACGACACTTTAATTCATACGGTTCTAGACGTGGTAACCATGAAGTGATGATGCGTGGTACATTCGGTAACATTCGAATTAAAAACCAATTGGCACCTGGTACAGAGGGTGGTTATACGACTTATTGGCCATCTGAAGAAGTAATGTCAATTTATGATGCTGCGATGAAGTATCAAGAGGATGAAACAGGTCTTGTTGTTGTTGCCGGACATGATTATGGTATGGGCTCCTCTCGTGATTGGGCTGCTAAAGGGACAAAACTTTTAGGGATTAAAACCGTTATTGCTCAAAGTTATGAGCGTATACACCGTAGTAATTTAGTTATGATGGGTGTGTTACCACTTCAATTTGAAGATGGTGAAAGTGCTGATTCACTTGGACTTACAGGTCGTGAAACGATTAAAGTAGATATTGATGAAAATGTTTCGCCAAATGAAAAAGTTCGTGTAACTGCAACAGATGAAGAAGGAAAAACGACTACATTCTATGCGACTGCTCGCTTTGACAGTGAAGTAGAAATTGATTACTACCGTCACGGTGGTATCTTACAAATGGTTTTACGTCAAAAATTAGCTTAAATAGAAAGAAAAAAGGGCACTCATTACATTGAGTGCTCTTTTATTTGGAAATAGGTGTATGTGAACAAATTGCCACTCAAATCTTATCTATGCTAAACTATATAGGGATGGAAGGGAGCTATTTTTGTGACGAATTATACAATTTTATCTAAAGTAAATAATGATTCGATTATTGAATGGGATCAATTAATAAAAGAACCACCCTATAATGAAATCGATGTTTTAAGAACACTTGATCAAATTAGAGAAGAATCTCATGATCTATCTCATCAGGCGATTGGAAATTTGCATGTATTGCTCGTTTATCATCGTTTAATGCGACATAAACAATCCGATAACTTATCTGAAAAATTACTTGATAAAGCAGCTCAATACGATGAGCAGTTACCGACCTTGACAGAAATACAATCTGTCATGCATTATCATAGAATTAAAAATGAATTGATGAATTTAACCGTCAGTGAGTGGTCAATACGAGAGACAGATTTTGATCAAGCAAAAAAGAAAAAAATGAGTGAGTGGCTGGAGCAAATTAATCGATTTAATGATTTCGTTGAATCGTATGAAGCAAATGACAGCTCTTCAAAATCAGAGCTTGGCTTTTTATACCGTGATTTGACGCATAAATTGTCCGAATTAAAAACATTATTGGAAGATAGTTACGAATTGCTTCAAAATAAGCGAACGGGGATGCCGACAAAGTCAATCAATCAGACAATTAAGCAAGTTTCTGTTTTGTTAGATCAATTTATTGATGCGTTCCCTAAAGGTTTCGGTCATGAAATAAGACAATCCCCCTTGCAAAAATTAGAAGAAATGGTGGGTCTTAATCAAGTTAAAACGTATATGAACCAGTATTATCACTATTTGAAGTATCAGCAGGATCGAAAATCGATTGGATTTCAAATGGTGGATGAACCTGGTTTGCATATGATTATTACCGGTAATCCAGGGACAGGTAAAACAACGATTGCGCGTCTTTTAGCTGAAATCTATCATGAATTAGGTTTACTTGAATCGAAAGAAGTGATTGAGGTTAATCGCTCACACTTAGTTGGTTCTTATGTAGGTCAAAGCGAAGAGAATACGATGAACTATATAAGAGAAGCTGTAGGTGGCGTCTTATTTATCGATGAGGCTTATAGTCTTAAGCGTGAAGATGCAAGTGGTGGTGATTATGGACAAGCGGTTATTGATACACTTGTGTCAGCTATGACAAGTGGAGAGTATGCAAATAAATTTGCCGTTATTTTAGCTGGTTATCCAGAAGAAATGCGCCATTTTCTATGGTCAAATCCAGGTCTTAGAAGTCGTTTTCCTGAACAGAATTCAATTAGTTTGCCTGATTTTAAGATGGAAGAATTATTGGAAATTGCTGAAGCCACAGCACTTGATAACGATTATTTCTTTACGGAGACAGCATTAAATCATTTTTATGGGCTTATTGAGCGCGCTAAAGTTGACGATACATTTGGAAACGCGAGAACGGTCAGAGATCTTGTTATGAAAGCCATATTTAAGAAGGGGTCGATGATCAGTGTCGAATCAGATGATCATTGGCTTGACCATATGCGCATCGAATCAAAAGATCTCGCTGTTATGTCTGATGATAAAGAAGACGTTCCACCTATGGAACAATTGGAGCAACTAATCGGACTTAATAACATTAAACAAGAAGTGAAAAAGTTATCATCGTTTGTCCAAATTCAACAATCAAGAAAAGATCAAGGTCACCCGATGGTTCCAATACAATTACACGCTGTGTTTTCTGGTAATCCAGGAACAGGAAAAACAACGGTAGCTAAAATTTACTCTAAGATGTTAAAAGAGTGTGGTTTATTAAAAAGAGGTCATTTTGTGCTAGCGTCTAGAAGTGATTTGGTTGCTGGTTATGTTGGTCAAACAGCGATCAAAACGAAGAATAAAATTAGAGAAGCCCTTGGTGGGGTTTTATTCATTGACGAAGCGTATTCCCTTTATAGAGGTGAAAATGATTTTGGAAAAGAGGCCATTGATACTTTAGTTGATGAAATGACAAAACATAATGATAATTTAGTTGTTATTTTAGCAGGCTACAAGCAAGATATGAAACGTTTTATTGATAGTAATCCTGGGCTTTCTTCCCGTTTTAAAAAGTATTTCGAATTTCAAGATTATGCCCAAGATGAATTACTGGATATGACGCACTATCACGTTCAAAACTATAATTACCAATTAACTGATGATGCAGTTCACTAT
The DNA here is from genome assembly GCF_900096905.1 of Pelagirhabdus alkalitolerans. Taxonomy (GTDB): domain Bacteria; phylum Bacillota; class Bacilli; order Bacillales; family Amphibacillaceae; genus Pelagirhabdus; species Pelagirhabdus alkalitolerans. The sequence goes on from NZ_FMYI01000002.1 coordinate 288,697, forward strand.
TTATATAGTCAATACTCAGGAGGTTCTGTTAATGGGAATGGTCGGTTTGTCGTTAATTTAGTTGAAGAAGCGATTCAATATCAGGCACTAAGAGTTATAGAAAGTAATGAAGAAAAAGAAATGACAAAACTCTCAGCTGAAGATGTTAAAAAGGCTTGGGAAACAGTGAAGGGAGACAATTCGTGATATGTATACCGTAACGACACCTATACAGGTTAGGTACCAAGAAACAGATCAAATGGGCGTTGTGTATCATGCTAATTACTTAGTTTGGTTAGAAATTGGTCGAACAGAGTTTATTCATGGGTTAGGTTTGTCTTATAAGAAAATGGAAGAAGAAGGTGTCGTATCACCTGTTACACATGTCGATCTCCACTATAAAGTGCCTGTCCGGTATGGCGAAACAGCATACGTTAAAACGTGGATCGACTATTATGATGGGTTGCGAACAACATATGGTTATGAAGTCATAAACGAGCGTAATGAAGTCGCACTCCACGGAACAACGGATCATGTTGTTGTTAAAAAAGATAATTTTAGACCTGTTTCCGTACGCAGACAATTTCCAGAATGGCATGAAAAATACATGCAAGCTCAACAAGGTGATGAATAAATGGCTTTTGGTATTACGAAACAAGAGTTAAAAGACTGGAAAGCGCGTGTTGCAAAAAATGAATTAGCTTTCTTAACACATTACTGGTATGATGAACGTTTTCCAGATGTCTCGACTGTTACCAAAGTAGGGTGTCGAGATATCAATTATTTAATTGAGTGGGGCTATCAGTTCAACCTCAAAAAAGAATGGATTGATCACCGATCAAAATACCCACATTTTGATCTAATGGGACCCGTTCAAAAGCACGTTTTAGAACAAATGGAACTCGATTCACATATAAGACGTTTTAATTTGTAAGAGCAAAAAAACCGAGAATTGATCACATTAAATGATCAGTCTCGGTTCTCTTTTGCTTTCTTTTCTTTAGGGGCCGGAACGGGATCGAACCCTCCTGGATGGAGTGGCTGACATTTTAAGATTCGAATAATTGTCATCCATCCACCTTTAAAAGCACCAAACCGTGTAATCGCTTCTTTACCATAAGTAGAACAAGTGGGTTGAAAACGACAACTCGGTTGTTTCATAGGGCTAATATAACGTTGGTAACCACTAATTATGCTTAATAAAAGTTTTTTTAACATTTAACTCCCTCTTTTATCATACGTAACAGAAGCAATGGCGTCATGTAAGTGAATCGATTCTTCATTTTGACATTTGACTTTGAATTGATCAACATAATCCATTTCATAGAGGTCAGCAGCAACTAATCGAACCATATCTTCAACGAATCGTGGGTTCTCATAAGCTGTTTCTGTCACCATTTTTTCATCAGGACGTTTAAGAACAGGATGAATGATTGCACTTGCATTGGATTCTGCTGCATCGAGCAGTTCTTTTTTCCAATCGATCGTCTCTTCGTTAAAATCAGCATTTAATTGAACGGATGTCGTGACGACACCACGCTGATTATGAGCGCTGTATTCACTTATTTCTTTAGAACAAGGACAAAGTGTCGTAATAGTTGCGCTAAGTCCCACTTCGATCGTGAACTGATTAGGTAATGTGTAGTCGATGTCTATTGTTAAATCCGCATGGTTAAGACCACTACGGTTAGAATCTGGAGCAGAACGCTCGAAAAACCAAGGAACTGTGATGTTCATGTGCAAGTCTTCAGCTTTTAATCGTTTAGTTAGTTTCTTTGCAAAATCCTTTAGGTCACTGAGGTCCGTTGTTAATGTTCCACTTTGAGCTTGGTGGTCAAGCTCTTCTGTAAAGCGACTCATATTTGTACCTTTACTATCTTGCTTGAGTGAAGAAGAGAAACTAAATGTTGCAATTGACGTTTGATTTAAAGGTTTCATCTGACTATTAATTTGTATAGGATGTTTAACATTCGTGATCCCTACAGCGTCTAAATCGAATAAAAAGTCATCGTTCGAGTTTTGTAAATCAGGCATCTCGCTTTTTTTAGTCGGTTTTGTCTTTTCTCCAGGCTGTACGGAACCGAACAATTTATGTCTTAATGGTTTTGATGGTAATGTTTTTTTGTACATATAAAGACTCCTTTTCGACAATTATCTAGTACAAAGTATACTTAATGCGAACGTGTTATTCAATTTATTTGTTTTTCATATAAAAAAACACTAGTCTACGAATCATGAGACTAGTGCTACTAAAATTATAACCATGTGATTTTAGGTTCTGTACCATTTTTAATCCGTTTAATATTAGCGGTATGGCGATAAACAATGAAAATAGTTAAAATTAATGTCAGGATAACAAGTCCTGTGTCTCTCATAACAGAAGCCGTTATCACAGCTACTATACATGTTATAATCGATGATAGCGATACGTATTTACTTAAATAAAGAGATACGAAAAAAGTTGCTAGTATGACAACAAAAATAAAAGGACTGACACCCAAAATCATACCACCCGATGTTGCGACGGCTTTGCCACCTTTGAACTTAGCGAAAATTGGAAACATGTGACCGACAACTGCGGCAATACCGATCACTAAACCACTTATTTCAGGTTGATTAAAAATTAAAGGGAGAGATGCTGCAAGTGTACCTTTTAAAATATCTGCAAGTGTGACGATGAGGCCTGGTTTTTTGCCGAGAACGCGAAAAGCGTTAGTACCACCTAGATTTCCACTTCCATGTTCACGGATATCTATTTGATAAAATTGTTTCCCAACGATTAAACCAGAAGGGATTGAACCGATTAAATACGCTAGTATAATTAACATTACATACATTTCCATTTTAGAACCTCATTTCATAAATCATAGTAACTTTTATATTTTAACATGTAATATTCATTATACAAATACTTTTATGACCAGGTAATAAATTTTGTTGAAAATTAAACAAATATGAATTGATTTTGTATACACGAGAAAATGTAGAGCATAAATGGAACCTTTTCTCCTGAATTTAGTTGACCTCATTCGTTAAATGTGCGTAAACTGTCATTAGAACGTTTTAAAAAGGAGTGTTGTGTGATGAGATACAAACATCCATCTGATAAAAAATTAAAAGAAGTGTTAACCGAAGCAAAAACGATTGCTGTTGTTGGTTTAAGTGATAAAGAAAACAGAACGTCTCATCAAGTATCAAAAGTAATGCAGGACGCTGGATACCGTATTATACCTGTCAATCCTAACATTGAATCGGCTTTAGGTGAGACAGCTTATTCTAAATTAAGTGAGATCGAAGAAAAGGTAGATATTGTGAATGTTTTTAGACAATCAATCTACTTATATGATGTCGCCAAAGAAGCAAAAGACATCGGCGCTTCAGTTTTATGGGGACAACTTGATGTTATTGATAAGTCCGTTTATAAGGATTTTAAAGATGATATGGAGATCATTATGGATGAATGTATCAAAGTCGCTTACCATGAAGTGATGAAATAATATAGATTGACGGTTTAATTAAATAGAGCCTACGCTCTATTTAGTTAAGCTGTTATCTTTGTGGATATAGATAAGGCGAAGCATGATTTTTCGTGCTATACTAAAACAGTAAAGATATGCAAACGTTCGTTCGATCGACCGGAAGGAGTACGTAGTGTGAGTAAATTAAATACAAATTATACAGATGATTCAATTCAAGTATTAGAAGGTTTAGAAGCTGTTCGTAAAAGGCCGGGTATGTACATCGGTTCAACCGATGCGAGAGGACTCCATCACCTTGTCTTTGAAATAGTGGATAATGCGGTCGATGAGGCGTTATCCGGTTTTGGAGAAGAGATAAAGGTACAAGTCCATCGTGATCATAGCATTACCGTTAGTGATGAAGCACGAGGCATGCCGATTGGAACGCACCCATCTGGAAAATCAACACCTGAAGTTATTTTGACCGTTCTTCATGCAGGTGGAAAATTCGGTCAAGGTGGCTATAAAACTTCAGGAGGGCTTCATGGTGTAGGTGCTTCGGTTGTAAACGCCTTGTCTGAAAAATTAACTGTGACGATTCACCGTGACGGTAAAATCATGCAGCAAACATTTGCTAACGGCGGAATGCCTCAAGGGCCTTTAAAGCAAATTGGTAAAACGAAAAAGACAGGAACGTCAATCTGGTTTAAACCAGATCCATCTATTTTTCAATCAACTGTTTTCCAATATGACATTTTATCAGAAAGACTGAGAGAAGCAGCCTTTTTATTAAAAGGGATTGCGATTACGTTAATTGATGAAAATGAAGATGTAGAAGAAACGTATCAATACCCAGAAGGATTAACCTCTTTTGTTGATTATTTGAATGAAGAAAAAGATACGCTTCACCCGGTCGTTTCGTTTGAAGGGGAGCAACAGTCAATTGAAGTTGATTTTGCTTTTCAATTTAATGATGGCTACGCAGAAAGTATGTTGTCATTTGTCAATAATGTTCGAACAAAAGACGGAGGAACTCATGAGTCTGGTGCAAGAACAGCCATGACTCGTGTGTTTAATGAATATGCTCGAAAAAATGGTTTATTAAAGGAAAAGGATAAAAATTTAGAAGGTAATGATATTCGAGAAGGGTTTACAGCGATTGTATCGATTCGCATTCCGGAAGAGAGTCTACAATTTGAAGGGCAAACGAAAAGTAAACTAGGAACATCTATAGCGCGTTCGGTTGTTGATGCAATTGTTTCAGAGAAATTGGCTTACTTTTTAGAAGAAAATCCTGAGACGGCTCACATGTTATTAAAGAAATCCGTTCGTGCTAAAGAAGCGAGAATGGCTGCTCGTAAAGCGAGAGAAGACGCCCGTTCAGGGAAAAAGAAAAAGAGAAAAGATGCGTTATTAAGTGGAAAATTAACGCCTGCTCAATCCAGAAAGCCAGATCGTAATGAACTTTATCTAGTAGAGGGTGACTCAGCAGGAGGGTCTGCAAAACAAGGCCGTGATCGGAAATTCCAAGCTGTATTGCCATTAAGAGGTAAAGTCGTCAATACGGAGAAAGCAAAATTAGAGGATATATTAAAAAACGAAGAAATCTCGACAATCATCCATACGATAGGTGCTGGTGTTGGCGGTGATTTTAATTTAGAAGATGTTCAATATGACAAAATCGTCATTATGACAGATGCTGATACGGACGGTGCACATATTCAAGTGTTACTACTGACTTTCTTTTATCGTTATATGCGTGAGTTGATTGAGAACGGTAAAGTTTATATTGCACTCCCCCCTTTATATAAAATTTCAAAAGGAAAAGGCAAAAAAGAAAAAGTGAAATACGCTTGGAATGATGATGAAATGAAAGAAGCGATTTCTGAATTGAAAAGTGGTTATGTGTTACAACGCTATAAAGGTCTTGGTGAGATGAATGCAGACCAACTTTGGGAAACGACGATGAGTCCTGAAACACGAACGTTAATTCGTGTCACAATTGATGACTTGGCTAGAGCTGAAAGACGTGTGACCACGTTAATGGGAGATAAAGTTGCCCCACGACGTAAATGGATCGAATCACATGTTGAATTTGGATTAGGTCAAGAAACAAATATTATCGATAATGAGAATATCCATAGTTAAGGTTGAGGAGGAAGTGTTTTGGCAGCAACTGAAAATTATTTAGATTTGCCATTAGAAGAAGTGATAGGTGACCGATTTGGTCGATATAGTAAATACATTATTCAAGACCGTGCCTTGCCTGATGCAAGAGACGGTCTAAAACCTGTACAAAGAAGAATTTTGTATGCCATGCATGAAGAAAAGAATACACATGATAAAGGTTTTAGAAAATCAGCAAAAACAGTAGGAACCGTAATTGGTAACTATCACCCGCATGGTGACAGTTCTGTATATGAAGCGATGGTTCGATTAAGTCAAGACTGGAAAGTAAGAAATGTATTGGTTGAAATGCACGGTAATAACGGAAGTGTAGACGGAGATCCCCCCGCAGCCATGCGTTACACAGAAGCGCGTCTATCTGCAATTTCAAGTGAATTAATTCGCAATATAGAAAAAGATACAGTGGATTACATTCCAAACTTTGATGACACGATTGATGAGCCTGTTGTGTTGCCAGCACGTTTTCCAAATTTATTAGTCAATGGTTCAACAGGTATATCAGCCGGTTATGCGACAGATATTCCACCTCACAATTTAGAAGAAGTAATCGATGCAGTCATTAAAAAGATCGACAAACCTGAAACATCGATAGAAGAATTGATGACAATTTTAAAAGGACCTGACTTTCCAACGGGTGGTATCGTTCAAGGTGAAGAAGGGCTCAAAAATGCTTATAAGACTGGCAAAGGTAAAGTTGTTGTCAGAGGTCGAGCAAATATTGAGCCATTACGTGGTAACCGTGAACAAATTGTGATTGATGAAATCCCGTTTGAAGTCAATAAGGCAGCTATGGTCAAGCGAATGGATGAACTGAAAATTGACCGTAAAGTTGAAGGGATTGCCGAAGTTCGTGACGAAACAGATCGTGAAGGCATGCGTATCGTTATTGAATTGAAAAAAGATGCAGATAGCCAAGGCGTTTTAAATTACTTTTATAAGCATACAGACCTACAAGTCACATATCATTTTAATATGGTCGCAATAAAAGATAAAGCGCCTAGACAATTAAGTTTAGCCCAGTTATTAGAAGCCTACATTGAGCACCAAGAAGAAGTTGTGATGCGTCAATCAAAGTATGATTTGAATAAAGCAGAAAAACGTTATCACATTGTTGAAGGTTTGATCAAAGCCATTTCTGTACTGGATGAATTAATTGCTATTATAAGAGGCAGTGAAAATAAACAAGATGCCAAATCAAATATTATTCATCAATTTCATTTCTCAGAAGAACAAGCAGAAGCGATTGTTAACTTACAATTGTATCGCTTAACTAATACAGATATTACAGCACTTGAAGAAGAAAAAGCGCAATTGGATCAATCCATTGAAGAACTGTCATCGATTATTAATGATGATAAAAAGCTTAAACAAGTGATCAAACAAGATTTAAAATCGGTTAAGAAACGTTTTAAAACACCGAGATTAACATCAATTGAAAAAGAAGTTGAAGAAATAAAAATTAATTTAGAAGTCACAGTGGCAAGTGAAGATGTATTAGCTTCTGTTACAGAACAGGGTTATGTGAAACGAACAAGTTTAAGGTCTTATGCGGCTTCCAATGAAGAAGACTTAGCGTTAAAAGATGATGACCATTTAATCGGTTTATTTGAAATTAATACAACCGATACATTACTTCTTTTCACTAATCGCGGACGGTATTTATACATGCCTGTCCATATGTTGCCTGATATAAGGTGGAAAGATCTTGCCCAGCATGTATCGAATATTGTATCGATTGAAGCAGAAGAAAAAATCGTTCAAGCAATCCCTGTTCGAGACTTTTCGATCCCAAATTATTTAATCTTCTTTACTAAAAATGGCATGATCAAGCGAAGTGAACTGTCATTATATGAGGCTCAAAGGTATTCAAAACCTTTAGTGGGCATCAACTTAAAAGCTGATGATGAATTATTAAATGTTCAAGTCTCAAATGGTTTACAAGATGTGTTTGTTGTATGTGACAGAGGATATGGATTACGTTATAACGAAGCAGAAGTGACGCCAGTTTCTCAGCGTGCTGCAGGTGTTAAAGCGATGAACTTGAAAGAAGATGAAGTCATTGTAAGTGGAATGGTTATAAATGGTGAAACGGATCAAACATTTTTAACATTAGTGACGCAACGTGGTGCGATGAAACGGATGCGTTTAACTGAATTTGAGCAACTCAAACGTGCTAAACGAGGCCAGGTTATGTTAAGAGAATTAAAAGGAAAGCCGCATCGAGTAGCTGGCTTTGTTGAAATTAGTCCAACTGATGAAGTCATACTACAAACTGATCAAAATCACGTATCTGTCCATCATCCAATGGAATTAAGTATTAGTGATCGGTATAGTAACGGATCGTTTGTGATTGATAATGATCAAGCGGGAGACGTGGTTAAAGTGTGGAAAAAACCAGCTTATCAAGTTCCATTCAGTGCTTTTGAATAGTGCATATGTTTTTAGAAATTACGTGAATCGTGTTAAAGTTTTAGTACACTTTTAGAAAAAAGGGGTATGCTAAGATGGTTTCAGATAAACAATTTAAACAAGCGATGAGTCAATTTGCAACGGGAATAACGGTTGTAAGTGCAGAAGAGAATAAAGAAGTCAAAGGGATCACGGTTAATGCATTTATGTCTTTATCGCTTGATCCCATGTTGATCGCTATTTCTTTGCAAAATAAAGCGAATATGATTCAAACATTAGAAAATACTGATCAGTTTGGGATTAGTATTTTAAAAGATGATCAACAAGAAGAGTCGATGATTTTTGCGAATCAAAAAAAACCGGAACAGCCTGTTTCTTTTGACTATGTCAATCAGACGCCGGTAATTCCGAACGCACTCGTTCAAATAGTATGTGAGAAAGAATCTGTAGTTGAAGCTGGTGATCATACGATTGTGATTGCGAAAGTCAATGAGATAAACAATGATACGGGTAAACCACTAATCTATTTTGGCGGACATTACCAAGCTTTAAACGAGAAATTATAACAACTTAAAAAGGCTCCTTGCTAAAAAGTAAGGGGCTTTTTAAAAATTTTATAAAGTTATTGTCAGGCTTGTTTGACACTGAGTGTTGTAATGGTGATAAGGACGATTGTCATTCCTATTAATTGAACCATGGTCAAGTCATCGCCGATCCATATTACACCTATAAATGAAGCGGTGACAGGTTCTACCATAGCAATCATTGAAGCAGTCGTAGGGGCCGTCCAACGTATTCCAATGAAAAAAAAAGCAAATGAAAGTCCAGCGCCTAAAAAACCTAATAATAAAAACCAACCAACATCACTTGATGTTAAGACATTTAAAGCTTCTGAACGATCTATAAATAAAAGAAGAATCAGACTAAAAGCTAAAAAGGCAAATGTAAGTGAAACTTGAGGACTGCCATCTTTGGCAGCTTTTTTAAATGAAAATATAAATACAGCATACGATATTCCAGCAAATACACCAGCTAATATTCCGGCAAAACTAACAGTCATTTCATCTATATTATAAGCACCCGTTAATAAAATGATTCCCATTAGTACACTGACAACGCATCCCCACTTGAACCATGTCGAACGCTCAATACCTAAAAGAAATGAAACGAGAAGAACAAATAGGGGTGCTGTATACATTAACGTTGATGCAATAGTAATACTTGATAATTGTATACCTAAATAATATAAACTGAAATTAAACGTAACACCAATTCCGGCAATTATAGACCACACATATAAACGGGTAGTATAAGAATAGTTTTTGTCGTAACGTAAAATAAACCATATTAGAAAACAAATAAATCCAATGGCACCTCGGTAAAATGAAATGACAAAAGGATCCCATCCGTTACTCATTAATAGATCGCCAATTACTCCACTCAAGCCCCAAAAGACAGCAGCAAGCATAACTAATAGAGTCCCTTTCCATTGCATACTGATCCTCCTAACAAAGCTGTTTAATCAAAAAGGCATTTACCATTAATACCCATTCCTTGTTAAGACTATCACTAAACATTTAGATTAAGGGTTTAACTAAATGTCATAATATGTTCAAATCCACGTGCAATATTCTTTGACTCATGCGCATCAGAACCAGGAGTTAACGTAATATCCATCTCTTTTGCCTTTTGCAAAATCGAGCGAGACGGATAAAGTTCTAAACAGTCTGGTTTATACAATCCAGCAGTATTTACGTCAAGCTGATAATCATGGCGCTTAATTTGATTCAAAATGGATTCAATTAAATCAATATATATCTTTTGATTCGGGAACTTTTCTTGAAACTTACGTACTAACGTCATATGTCCAATTCGAGTTGGCTTATGAGTACCTAAATCAGCCTCAATAGATTGAAGTACCGTTTTGTAATAGGCTTGATACACCTGATCAATTGAACCGAAAGAATTAATCATAGACTTAAAATTTTCCGTACTGTAATCAAGGCAATAATAGTTTTGATTAGGTGCTTTTAGCATATGAACAGAAAGAATGGCATCGTCTATATGAGGATGATATGTATCTAAAAATAGTCGAGTTTGATCTTCATAGTCTTCAATAAAATCAATTTCAAAACCAACATTGATTTTCATAGCGTGTTTATATTCATTTTTTAGCTGATGCCCTTGTTTTAAGTAATCATCTAAATCTGACCAGTTCATCGCACTATCTTTTAAAGGAACAGGATCAGAAAAGCTTTCAGGTAAGGGAGCGTGTTCAGTAAAACTGATTTCAGTAAGCCCTTTTGAAATGGCTTTTTCGATGTATGCTCGCCAAGCATCTTGACTGCCGTGTGGGCAATAAGGTGTGTGTACATGGTAATCGCCTAAAAACGTCATTTGTATTCCTCCTTAATTCCTTTATAATATAGATAAATTTCCTTTTTGAAAAGGGCTGTTTATGTTGACGCGGACATATTCTCATGTTAAATTATTAATTAACAAACAATACTTTACTATAATAAAGTGGTAGAGTGATAAAGAAACGGATGTGACAATATGTTTTTACCAGCAGGAAGTCAGGATCAAATCGGTGAAAAACTTGACCGACAAGCGAAAGTGATTCAATCATTCAGAACGGTAGTTAAAGACAGAGGTTTTAAAGCAATTGAAACCCCAGTTGTAGAATACGCTCAAACTTTTAATAATTCTCATGTCGGGATGAAACTTTCTCACATGTTGAAGTGGTTTGACCGTGACGGTGAAATTGAAGTTTTAAGACCTGATTGGACGACAGCCATCGCTAGAGCCATCATGAATCAACACCCCAAACAATTAAAATGGTTTTACCAAGGATCGATCTTTAGACAAGATAAAAATGGGTTTGAGAGCCGACAAGCAGGTATTGAAATTGTAAGAGCCGATCCGTATTTAGGTGAAATCGAATCGCTTTTTACAGCCGTTGATGTTTTGTCAGCTTGGAAGATTGATAACTATTTGATTGAGTTAGGTCATACAGCTATATTTGATTATTTCATTCAAGAACTAGGTGTTACTGATGATACTAAAAAGTTACTTAGAACGGCTCTACATGATAAAAAACAGGATGATGTCTATCGTCTTGTCGACCAAACAAATAAGCCATCGATTGCGAAGGAATTAGTTGAACTTACCGAGGCTTACGGTGATAAAACGATTTTGGATGAATATAAGCAAAAATGGGGAAATAGACCGGAACTCATTGAAGTCATCAACCATCTTCAATCATTAATTGATAATTTAGAAGCATTAGGTTATAAAAATATAATTATTGATTTAGGACGTGTTAAACAATTACCTTATTATAGTGGGGTCATGTTTAGAGGTTACTTAACATCCACTGGCGAAACATGTTTTTCAGGTGGCCGCTATGATCAATTGTATGACCAATTTGGCGATGATAAAATTCGTGCGATTGGTTTAGCTTTTGATGTCGATGTCTTAGCTAACCACATTAAAGACGACCAGACAAAAAATAAAGTGTGTTTAGTATGCACACCGAAAACACATGTAAAAGCTGAAAAGATGCGAAAAGATTTTCCTGATTCAGTCGTGGATATAACGTATGAACAACCCAATGAAGAAGACTATACAAAAGTCATAACTGTTCGTGATGAGGTGAACCAATGAAACCAGTAATTGCATTAACAAAAGGTCGATTAGAGAAGCAATTTACAGAATACTTTAAAAGTTTAGGGTTTGATACGACGCCTTTAACAGAAAAAGGTCGAAAATTAAGGGTGGAAACAGATGATTTTCAATTTATTTTTGCTAAAGGTCCAGATGTAACGGTTTATGTAGAGCATGGCATTGCGGATTTAGGCATTGTTGGTGGTGATATATTAGCTGAATATCAACCGGATGTATATGATCTCTTCCCGTTACCGTTTGGCGCATGCCGTATGGCAGTTGCAACCGAAAAAGGAAAGGTATGGCCAGATCAAAAGAAAACAATAGCGAGTAAATACACAGGTATCACCAAACAATTCTTTAAAGCAAACGGTGAATCAGTTGATATTATTAAGCTAGAAGGTTCAGTTGAGTTAGCGCCGATTCTAGGCTTAGCAGACGGCATTGTTGATATTGTCGAAACAGGGACAACACTTAAAGAAAACGGACTCGTTGTTGATGAAGAATTTATGAACTTTAGTGCTCGATTAATTGCTAATCGCTCACATTTGAAGATTAAAAAGGATGCCTTAATGCCCTTTATTGAAAAATTAAAGTCTAAAAAAGGAGTTTGAGAGATGATTAAAACGTATTCTTCAAGTGATTTTCAGCAGTTATTATCAACAGAAGGGCAGACGAGCCTTCAAAATGACCAAGCTTATACCGTCGCTAAAGAAGTCATTGCAGATATTCAACGGGATAAAGATAAAGCGTTGGATAAATATGTTGAAAAATTTGATCGAGCCGTACCGGATTCTTATTTAGTATCTGAAGAAGAGAGACGACAAGCTTGGGATCTCGTTGATGACAAAACGATTCAAGCTTTAAAAAGAGCGGCCGAAAATATTCGCACCTTTCACCGCAAACAACTTCAAGAATCAAAGTTTATGCAACATGATGCATCAATCATTTCTGGTCAGCTCTATCGAGCGATTGAAAAGGTTGGTATTTATGTACCGGGTGGCACAGCGACGTATCCGTCATCTGTTTTAATGAATGCAATTCCTGCTGTTTTAGCTGGCGTTGAAGAGGTAGTGATGGTCTCGCCTGCTAGAAATGGTAAGAGTATTTCACCACTGTTATCTGTAGCAGCTGATTTAGCAGGTGTTCACGCCATTTACAAAATTGGAGGCATCCAAGCGATCGCAGCATTAAGCTATGGAACAGAAACGATTCCATCTGTCGATAAAATTGTTGGACCTGGAAATGCGTATGTTGCAGCTGCAAAATCACTCGTCTATGGTGATGTTGGAATCGATATGATCGCAGGCCCTTCTGAAGTAGCGATTATTGCTGATGAATCAGCCGATCCACGATCAGTTGCAGCTGACTTAATCGCACAAGCTGAGCACGACACAAAAGCACGATCTTTTTTACTGACACCATCACAAAATTTAATTGAGAAAACAAAGTCTGAATTAAACATACAACTCGACACTTTACCGCGTGCATCGATTGCAAAACAGTCATTAGAAGATAAAGGTGGTTTAGTACTTGTTAAGAATTTGGATGAAGCATTTGATTTATCAAATGCATTGGCACCAGAACACTTAGAAGTCCAATTAGACAATCCACTAAGCTATCTCGGGAAGATCAAACATGCAGGCTCGATTTTCCTCGGTCACTACACGCCTGAATCACTCGGTGACTATTACGCAGGACCTAACCACGTACTGCCGACATCTGGTACAGCAAAATTTGCATCAGGCCTATCTGTCGATGATTTCATTAAAAAATCAACGTTTTTATATTATACGAAAGAAGCACTTCAAGAAGCTTCTGAAGATGTGATACAAATTGCAGAGGAAGAGGAATTGTCTGGTCACGCTCGAGCTGTGTCCAAACGACTAACTGAATAAGGGATGAGGGATGTAAATGAGACAAAGTAAAAAAAGCAGACAAACATCTGAAACGAAAATCGATGTTTCGATTAATTTAGACGATGGAGCAGATGTTTTTATCGATACTGGGGTTGGTTTTTTCGACCATATGCTGACATTATTTGCTCGTCATGCACGGATTAGTTTAACTGTCAAAGCAGATGGTGATTTATATATTGATAGTCACCATACAGTTGAAGATGTTGGGATTGTGATCGGTCAACTGATCAAAGAAGCATTAGGTGATAAAGCTGGTATTAATCGATATGGTACTTCTTATGTACCGATGGATGAAACATTAGGATTCGTTTCATTAGATATTAGTGGGCGTCCTTACCTCGTATTTGATGCAACGTTTGATAATCCGAAACTAGGTCAATTTGACGTTGAGCTCGTACAAGAATTCTTACAGGCACTTATGGTGCATGCTGGCCTTACCTTACATGCGCGCGTTCTCTATGGAACGAATACACACCATAAAATTGAAGCTATATTTAAAGCATTAGGGCGAGCATTTTCTGAAGCAATCTTGATTAATCCCAACATTAAAGGGGTTAATTCTACAAAGGGGCTAATCGAATGATTGCTATCGTTGATTATGGAATGGGGAACACGAAAAGTGTTCAAAATGCTTTTGAAAATTTAGGCTATCAAACGATCATTACAGATGACCATCAAACATTAAGAGAAGCATCACATATTATTTTGCCAGGTGTGGGATCTTTTCAAGCTGCAATTGAAGAAATTGAAAGGCGTCAGTTAAAGCAATTATTAATTGAGCTAGCAGAAAACAAACCGTTTTTAGGTATTTGTTTAGGTATGCAGCTTTTGTTCACTGAAGGGACTGAAGGTGGAAAAACAGCCGGACTTGATTTAATTCCTGGAACGATCGATCGAATTCAAACCGATTATTTGTTGCCTCATATTGGTTGGAATCAATTGAACGTGACAGATAATCTAAAGAGTTTTCAATCATTTGATCAAGAATTCGTTTATTTTGTTCACACATTCCAGGCTTATACTTCAAAACGTTATATTGTGGCAACAACAGAATACCAAACAGATATTACTGCAATTGTAAACAAAGAACATATTTATGGCATTCAATTCCACCCCGAAAAAAGTGGAAAAGTAGGAACTAAAATAATTCAAGCATTTTTAAAAGAGGTGGAAAAATGAAAATTTTACCAGCCATTGATTTGATGAACGGCCAATGCGTTCGTCTTTATCAAGGAGATTTTAATAAGTCTGAACAAGTAGCTAATGATCCTATAGAGCAATTAAAAACATTTATTGCCGATGGAGCTGAACTCGTTCATATCGTAGATCTAGATGGAGCGCGTGACCAAGAAAAAAGACAATATCATCTAATTAAAAAGATCTGTGAAATAGCGACTGTTCCCATTCAGGTAGGCGGTGGTTTACGCAATATGCAAGTGGTTGATGAGCTAGTTGATCTTGGTGTCAGTCGTCTTGTGTTAGGTACAGCTGCGATTGAAAATCCAGATTTTTTAAAAGCTGCACTTAAAAAATATAAAGAAAAAATCGTGATAGGTATTGATGCTAAAGATAAAAAAGTTGCGACGCATGGTTGGGAAACTGTATCTGAGTTAGATTATATTGATTTTGCAAAAGAGATGGAAAAACTAGGTGTCCAATCTATTGTATTTACTGATATTTCGAAAGACGGTACGATGTCGGGTCCAAGTGTCGAACAATTAAATAACCTTAATCAAGCTGTCTCTTGTAAAATAATCGCTTCTGGTGGTATAAGTAAACAAGAAGATATTGAAGTACTTGAGCAAATGGGAATTGAAGAAGCGATCGTAGGTAAAGCGATCTATCAAGGAACGGTCTCATTGAAAGGAAGTAAATCATGATTGCAAAACGTATTATTCCTTGTCTTGATGTAAAAGAAGGGCGTGTCGTTAAAGGGACAAACTTCGTATCCTTACGTGAATTAGGTTATCCGGTTGAAATGGCAAAATCATATTCCAAAAGCGGTGCTGATGAAATTGTTTTTCTAGATATATCAGCAACAAATGAAGGAAGAGAAACGATGATGGACATTGTTGAACAAACGGCGAAAGAAGTACGTGTGCCTTTTACAGTTGGTGGTGGCGTTCGAACCATTGATGATATGACTCGACTCTTACAAGCTGGAGCTGATAAGGTAGGGGTTAACTCAGCAGCGGTTACAAATCCGGAATTAATTACCCAAGGTGCGACTCGGTTCGGTTCACAATGTATTGTTGTAGCGATTGATGCCAAGAAAGTAGGAGACAAATGGCATGTCATGACGCACGGTGGTTCCAAAGATACAGGCATTGATGCGATAAAATGGGCCAAAGAAGCGGAAAACCGTGGTGCTGGTGAAATTTTATTAACAAGTGTGGACACAGACGGCGTTAAGGAAGGTTTTGACACCCCCTTAACCAAAGCTGTTGTTGACACTGTTCGCATACCTGTCATTGCTTCAGGTGGTGTGGGTGCGCCGGAACATTTTGCGGATGTATTTTCAGAGACAAACGTTTCGGCAGGACTTGCTGCGTCAATTTTCCATGAAAACACTTTTACCATAAAAGACGTAAAAACAGTTTGCAAAAACAAGGGGGTTCATATACGTGAAACCTGATTTTTCTAAAGGATTAATTCCATCTATCATTATCGACCAAGAGACAAAAGACGTGCTTATGCTTGCTTATATGAACGAAGAATCCTACCAGAAGACATTAGAGACTCAAGAAACGTGGTTTTATTCGCGTTCGCGCGGTGAGTTATGGCATAAAGGTGCAACATCTGGAAACACACAAGAGGTTCAATCAATTGAATTAGATTGTGACCAAGATACGCTTTTAATTGAAGTGATTCCTAATGGTCCAGCTTGTCATACAGGCTCAAGAACTTGCTTTTTTGATTCCATTCAATCAGGCAAAACAGATGCTGAAATTGATCCAGACATTTTAACGAACATTACAAAAGAAGTGAAAGAAAGAAAGCAATATCCGAAAGAAGGTTCTTATACAACATACTTGTTTGAAAAGGGCGTTGATAAGATCGGTAAAAAAGTGATTGAAGAGGCTGGCGAAGTCGTCATTGCGGCTAAAAATAATGATCCAAATGAATTAACTCAGGAAGTTAGTGATCTTCTCTATCACACATTAGTTATGATGGAAGAACAGAATGTATCGTTCGATGCGGTAAAAAAAGAATTAACAAAACGTTTTGCGAAAAAAGGCAATAGCAAAGGAGATCGTCCTGATATTGCTGATTGGTAAATATAAAAAGACAAATGGCTGAAAAATATCAGTTCCATTTGTCTTTTTTATATGGTTGGTATAGGAGTATTTAAGTCTTTGTGTCCCATTTCTCTTTAATAAACTGATCACGACCAGATTCTTCTCTTTCTTTTTGATAGTGTTGTTGATTTTTCTTATAAAAATCTTGATGTTCTGACTCTGCCGGATAAAAGGTTGAGGCAGGTAATATTTCAGTTACAATAGGTGAGGTAAATCGATTACTGTCATCTAAAGCTTGTCGTGACTGTTTTGCCAATGTTAGTTGTTCATTATTATGGTAAAAGATTGCTGTTTTGTATTGCGATCCCCGGTCATGAAATTGCCCACCATCATCTGTTGGATCAATTTGTGGCCAATATAAATCAAGAATCTGTTGATAAGTGATAATGCTCGGGTCATAAGTGATTTGGACCGCTTCAAAGTGACCTGAATTCCCCTTCTTAACGTCCTCATAAGAAGGATTAGCTAAATGGCCGCCTGTATAACCCGAGACAACTTTATGGATACCTTCCCATTGATCAAACGGCTTAACCATACACCAAAAACAGCCTCCAGCAAACGTAGCATATTCAATGTTCATTTCTTTTCACTCACTTTCTGTCCCATAACAGAACTGTCATACAACAGACTTACAATGGGTATTGGTTCGGATAATGTTTTGTAAAATAATCAATCACAAATTGATAAAATACTTTTTCAGATGGTGCTAAATCTCGATGTCTCGGTGTGATCATCCCAACACTTCGTTTTAGATCAGGACTGCTTATAGGGATTTTCACCGTATAATTTGATTGAAGTTGACCTATTGCACTTTCTGGTAAAATAGTAAGGCCAATACCAGCAGCTACCATCCCTTTTACAGCATCTAAGTCTTCACCTTCAGTCATCACGTGTGGTCCAAATCCAACCGAATGACATGCATCTACTACTAATTTTTCAAAGATATAGCCTTCGGGAAACAGAACGAAATCTTCATCTTTTAGTTCAGTTAAGTATACGCTTTTCCGCTTTGATAAGCGATGATTGTTCGGTGTTAAAAGAAACATTTTTTCTTGAAACAATATATCACCATTTATATTTGGATCATCAGTTACAACAGGGCCTAAAAAAGCTATATCTAATTCTCGATCTTTAATAGAATCTATTAAAAAGTGGTAAGAGCCTTGTCTAAGTTGGAAATGTATATTTGGAAAAGCCTCTTTAAAATCAGCTAACAAATGCGGCAATAAACTACTTGCTAAACTTGTTGGGAATCCGATTTTAATTGAACCTCTTTCAGGATCAATGTATTCATCCATCTGTTTTTTTGCATATTCAATAGCTTTCATCGCTTCTCTTGCATGCGTTAAAAAGATTTTTCCGATTGGTAATAGTTTAACATTTCGTCCTTCTCTTTCAAATAACTGAACGCCTAACTCACTTTCCAAATTGGCAATTTGTCGACTGATTGCAGATTGCGCAACGTGTAATTGTGCAGCTGCTTCTGATACGTGTTCGCGCTCGGCTACTTCAATAAAGTATTTCAATTGTCTAAACTCCATATATAGTCCCCCTTCGCTCAATTAATCTAAATATTAGATTATATCGATTATTATTATATATTGTATATATAAATTCAAAAACATACAATAGAAATAGACACAAAAATCAAAAAACTTTTGGGGGCGTGTTTCATGAAATTTAACGAAAGCGTTGAAGCACAAGGGCTTTACAATCCACAATTCGAGAGAGATAACTGTGGGATTGGGCTCTTCGCACATTTAAAAGGCAAAAAAACACACGAGATCGTTAAAAAAGGGGTTGAAATGTTAATCAACCTTGACCACCGAGGGGGTCAAGGAAGTGACCCTGAGGTAGGCGATGGTGCAGGTATGATGGTTCAAATACCTGATCAGTTTTTTAGGAAACAATGTCAAGATTGGACATTGCCAAAACAAGGTGATTACGGCGTTGGCATGGTTTTCTTTTCAAGAGATGACGAATCAATCGATCAGTGGGAAACGCACATTAATCAATTGATTGCTGACGAAGGTCAAACATTAATTGGATGGCGTACATCTCCGACAGACATTGATCAGATTGGTGATAAAGCAAAAGCTTCTGCACCATATGTTAGACAAGTGTTTATAAAAAGAGATCCAAGTTTAACAGATGATTCAGCGTTTGAAAGAAAATTATATATCATACGTAAACAGGCTGAAAAACTAGCAAAGAAGAATGATGAAGCATTCTATTTTCCTAGTTTTTCAAGCCAAACGATTGTTTATAAAGGGTTATTAACCCCTGATCAAGTGGATCGATTCTATTTAGATCTTCAAGATGAATCGTTTCGATCTGCTTTTTCACTCGTTCATTCACGTTTTAGTACGAACACATTTCCGAGCTGGGAGCGTGCTCACCCGAATCGCTATTTAATTCACAACGGAGAAATTAATACTTTACGAGGCAACGTAAACTGGATGAGAGCGCGTGAAAAACAATTTTTATCTGATGTGTTTGGTGATGACTTAAATAAAATACTTCCTATATTGAATGATAGTGGAAGTGATTCATCCGTTTTAGATAATGCATTAGAATTTTTTATACTAGCTGGTTATAAACCCGCTCACGCAGCTATGATGCTAATTCCAGAACCATGGGAACATAATCCTAATATGAACCAAGATAAAAAGGCGTTTTATCAGTATCATAGCGCGATGATGGAACAATGGGACGGACCAACTTCGATTACCTTTACTAATGGTAAACAAATCGGGGCGATACTAGACCGTAATGGTTTAAGACCTGCTCGGTATTACGTAACGAAAGATGATTATGTTGTTTATGCATCGGAATCAGGCGTCATTGATATAGATGAAGCAAACGTTGCGGAAAAGAGCAGATTAAGTCCTGGGAAAATGCTTTTAATCGATTTAGAAAAAGGTGCAATTATTCCAGACCGTAAAATTAAAGATGAGATTGTCAATGAAAAGCCTTATAAATCATGGTTAGAAAATTCAGCTCTTTTCCTAGATCGATTTGACCGTGCTGTTAATGAACCTTTAATCGATCAACTAACAGAACGTCAAAAAGCATTAGGTTATACAACAGAAGATGTTGAAAAATATTTAAAACCTTTAGTATTGAAAGAAAAAGATCCAATTGGCGCGATGGGGAATGATACACCTTTAGCTGTATTATCTCAATTTGATCAATCATTATTTAATTATTTCAAACAATTATTCGCACAAGTCACGAATCCGCCCATAGATGCGTATCGTGAAAAATTAGTAACCTCAACTGTTACTTGGTTAGGGCCAGAAGGCAACATTTTAAATCCAACCGAAAAGAATAGTCAACGAATTAAGATTGATTCACCAATTTTATCAACGGATTTATTTGATCGAATAAAAGATCAAAAACCTTTAAACCTTGCATCAACAACGATCAATAGTTTATTTACTGATGATCTTGCACAAGCACTAAAAGCAATGCACGAAGAAGCGAAAGAAGCTATATTAAAAGGTTCATCTATTATTATTTTAAGTGATCGTAAAATGGATCAGAACCATGTCGCTATGCCAATCTTACTTGCAGCTAGTAGTTTGCACCAATATTTAGTTAGAGAAGGTTTGCGAACAAAAGTCAGTTTAATAGTTGATACAGGTGAAGCGAGAGAAGTGCATCATTTAGCAGCACTAATCGGCTACGGGGTTGATGCGATTCATCCTTATTTAGTCTATCAAACTTATTTAAATGAGATGTTGAAAAATCAACTTGAAATGTCTTATACAACAGCGATTAATCGTTATATTGATGTTGCCACTGAAGGCGTTATTAAGGTCATGTCTAAAATGGGTATTTCTACGATTCAAAGTTATAGAGGTGCTCAGATTTTTGAAGCAATTGGGATTAGTCAACATGTTATTGATGAGCATTTTACTGGAACACCTTCACAAATAGATGGTATCGATTTAGAGACTATTGCTCAGGAAGCAAAAAATAGACATCAAAAAGGTTACCAACAAAGTGCATTTAAAGCACTTGATTCAGGAAGTGATTTCCAATGGCGTAAACCTGGTGAACATCACGCGTATAATCCATCAACCTTACACAAGTTGCAATGGGCAGCAAGACGCGGGGATTATAAACTATTCAAAGAGTTCACAACTGAAATGAATCAACAATCACTTGGTTTTTTACGGCACTTATTTGACTTTAAAAAACAATCATCTATTCCAATTGAGGAAGTTGAATCTGTTGAATCCATTGTGACGCGCTTTAAAACAGGCGCTATGTCATATGGTTCGATCAGTCAAGAAGCTCATGAAGCATTAGCGATTGCCATGAATAAACTAGGTGGAAAAAGTAACAGTGGTGAAGGTGGCGAAAATCCAAACCGTTATCAAAGAGACCCTAATGGTGATTTGAGAAGAAGTGCTATTAAACAAATTGCATCTGCTCGCTTTGGTGTTGACAGTCATTATTTAAATAATGCCAATGAATTGCAAATTAAAATGGCACAAGGGGCTAAACCTGGAGAAGGTGGTCATTTACCAGGTGATAAAGTCTACCCTTGGATTGCGAATGTTAGGAATTCAACACCGGGCGTGGATTTAATTTCACCACCACCACATCATGACATTTATTCAATTGAAGATTTAGCACAATTGATTCATGATTTAAAAAATGCTAATGACAAGGCACGGATTAGCGTAAAATTGGTTGCTAAATCAGGGGTCGGTACGATTGCCTCTGGTGTAGCTAAAGGTAATGCGGACGTTATTTCTGTTGTAGGTTACGACGGCGGAACGGGTGCATCACCGAAAACGAGTATTAAACATGCAGGTCTTCCTTGGGAATTAGGCTTAAGTGAAACGCATCAAACACTTTTAATTAATGACTTACGCGAACGGGTCACACTTGAAACAGACGGTAAGTTGTTAACAGGTAAAGATGTAATTATTGCGAGTCTATTAGGTGCTGAAGAGTATGGGTTTGCAACAGCTCCATTAGTTGTGTTGGGTTGTGTTATGATGCGTGTTTGCCATTTGGATACATGTCCAGTGGGTGTGGCAACACAAAACCCTGAACTAAGACAAAAATTCATTGGAAATCCAGATCATGTTGTGAATTTCATGACATTTATTGCTACAGAAGTACGAGAAATATTAGCTGAATTAGGATTTACTTCACTTGATGAAATTATTGGGAGAACTGATTTGTTAGAAGTGAATGAAAAGGCTGAAAATCATTGGAAAGCACGCCAATTAAATTTATCTAAATTACTCTATCAACCTAATGGAAAAATCCGCTTAAATAAAGTGAATCAAAACCACAAACTCGATCAGTCACTAGATATGACGACATTACTTCCTAAAGTAAGTGATGCCATTAAAACACGAAAAGCAATTCGAATATCAAGTGAAGTGACGAATATTAACCGAGTTGTCGGTACCATTATAGGTAGTGAAATTACAAGAGAACATGGTGCGGAAGGCTTAGATGAAGATACGATCACACTTGATTTATTTGGATCAGCTGGTCAAAGTTTAGCCGCATTCATACCTAAAGGCTTAACCGTTAATTTAACAGGAGATGCGAATGACTATGCTGGTAAAGGATTGTCTGGTGGTAAATTAATTGTTAAAGCACCAGAAGTGGCTTCATTTGATCCTTCATCACAAGTGATTGCAGGAAATGTATGCTTTTATGGTGCAACAGGCGGTAATGCTTTTATTAATGGATTAGCAGGCGAGCGGTTTGCTGTTCGTAATAGTGGTGCACAGCTCGTGACAGAGGGTGTTGGTGATCATGGTTGTGAATATATGACAGGTGGTGCCGTCGTTGTATTAGGTAAAGTAGGTAAAAACTTTGCAGCAGGTATGTCTGGTGGTGTTGCATATGTTCATTTTGAAGACATGGATCGAATAAAAAATAAAATCAAAGAGGATCAAGTCTTGATCGAATCGATTCAAACGTCAGATGATGAGATTAAATTGAAACATATGATTGAACAGCACTTCAATTATACGAACTCAACACGTGCACAATTTATTTTAGAAAATTGGGCAACAGAACGTCATCAATTCATTAAAGTGATACCGAAAGATTATAAATTGGTAACAGAGAAAATTGCTGAGCGTCTTGAACAAGGCGAAACAGAAGAAGATGCGAAACTTAATGTGTTTACATTAAAAAAAGAAAATCAGTTAAATGATGCGCCAGAATCTAAAGCACTGTTATCAAAGTAAAGACGAATCGAAACAGGAGTGATCTTAATGGGGAAACCAACTGGCTTTATTGAAATTAATCGAAAAGAAGCAATAGAGAGAGAACCGTCTGAACGCATTCATGACATGAACGAATATAAAGAACGATTTTCAGATGAAGATATGAAAGAACAAGGTGCTCGTTGTATGGATTGTGCAACACCATTTTGTCATATTGGGATGGATATAGACGGGGCAACGTCAGGTTGTCCCATCCACAATTTAATCCCTGAATGGAATGACTTAGTCTATAAAGGACAATGGAAAGAAGCACTCAGACGTCTAGAACAGACGAATAACTTTCCAGAATTTACAGGTCGTGTCTGTCCAGCACCGTGCGAAGGATCGTGTACAGTAGCTATTAACGATCCAGCCGTTGCGATCAAAAATATAGAACGAGCGATTATTGACAAAGGGTTTGAAAAAGGCTGGATTAAACCCAGGGAAGTCGAATACAGAACCGGTAAAACGGTCGCAATTGTCGGTTCAGGTCCTGCCGGATTGGCAGCGGCAGATCAGTTGAATCAAGCAGGTCATACGGTTACTGTTTATGAAAGAAGTGATCGTGCAGGTGGGTTATTAATGTATGGTATTCCTAACATGAAATTAGAAAAAGATGTTGTCACTAGACGTGTTCGGCTGTTAAAAGCTGAGGGGATTTCATTCATCCTCAATACAGAAATCGGAAAAGACATTAGTGCAGATGCATTAAGAGAAAATTATGATTCTGTCATTTTATGTACAGGATCACAAAAACCAAGAGATTTACCGATTCAAGGTCGACAATCAAAAGGTATTCATTTTGCAATGGATTATTTAACTGAATCAACTGAATCGCTGCTAAATGACAATACAGAACCTGAGATTACAGCAAAAGGTAAAGATGTTATTGTCATCGGTGGTGGTGATACAGGAGCGGACTGTGTGGCAACTGCGATGAGACAAGGAGCAAAAAGTGTTAATCAGTTTGCGATTAATCCGCAACTTCCATTAAAACGCACTGAAGATAATCTATGGCCAGCTTTTCCTAAAGTGTATAGTTTAGAATATGCACACAAAGAGGCTAAAGAAGTGTTTGGAGAAGATATTAGACAACACGCTATTCAGACAAAAGCATTTATAACTGATGGGCAGGATGGTGTTCAGGCATTATATACGGTAGACATGGAAAAACAAAAAAATGATAAAGGTCTATTCGTGTATGATGAGAAAAAAGGAACTGAAGAAGTGTGGCCAGCGCAACTGGTTATTATCGCGATCGGTTTTGAAGGAACTGAATCACCACTATTAGATCAATTCGGGATATCCTCAACGAAAGGTCGAATAGATGCTGAGTATGGTGACTTCTCAACCAATATTGAAGGGGTGTTTGCAGCAGGCGATGCAAGACGTGGTCAAAGTTTAATTGTATGGGCAATTAATGAAGGCCGAGAAGTCGCTTGTTCAGTTGATGAGTATTTACAAGGTGTAACCAGCTTACCAACTGTTCAAACTGTTTAAAGATATACTAAAAAGAGGCGAACCCTAAATTAGTGGTTCGCCTCTTATCACTTTGTGAACATTTAAGGAACTAAATACTCGAAAAAGATCAATAATTCGTGTGAATTTTCTAAAAATACTTGTCAACAGTTGAGGTTACATAATAGAATAAGTATACATTTAGATATTAATCGCTGTTGATGGCAGGAATTAGGGGGAGACGTATGGCACAAAAAGATTTTACAATCACAAAAGTTATGACGAAAAAACCAAAGCCCGATGATCAAGAATTAGAGTTCGGGAAACATTTTACAGACCACATGTTTGTAATGGATTATCATATTGACAAAGGGTGGTATGACGGTCGTATTATACCTTACCAACCGATTACTTTAGATCCTGCATCAATGATTTTTCACTATGGACAAACTGTTTTTGAAGGATTGAAAGCTTATTCCACGTCAAAAGGGGATGTTCAATTATTCAGACCAGATGAAAATATACATCGTTTGAACCGCTCCAATGAGCGTATGTGTATTCCGACGATCGATTTTGACTTAGCTATGGAGGCGATTAAGCAGCTAGTTTCTGTTGATAAAGATTGGGTACCTAAAGCGAAAGGGACCTCACTCTATATCCGCCCATATATTATTGCGACCGAACCTTACTTAGGTGTTGCACCATCAAAACAGTATAAATTTATCATCATATTATCACCTGTAGGCGCTTATTATAAAGAAGGAATCAATCCTGTTAAAATTGCGGTTGAAAATGAATACATCCGTGCAGTTGAAGGTGGAACAGGGGAAGCTAAAACAGCAGGAAATTATGCAGGTAGCTTAATCGCGCAAGAAAAAGTGGCAGATGATGGCTATGCACAAGTTTTATGGCTAGATGGTCATGAAAAACGTTACATTGAAGAAGTAGGAAGTATGAATGTCTTTTTCAAAATTAATGGAGAAGTGATTACACCTGCTTTAAACGGAAGCATTCTACCAGGTGTAACGAGAAAATCTGTAATTGATCTGTTGAAATCATGGGATATTCCTGTCACAGAACGTCGTATATCATTGGACGAAATAAAAGAAGCGCATCAAAAAGGGCAGTTAGAAGAAGCTTTCGGTTCAGGTACAGCTGCTGTTATTTCGCCGATCGGTGAATTGGCATTTAATCAAGTTCATATGGTGATTAATGATATGAAAACAGGTGATGTGTCTAAGCGTTTGTATGATACAATGACACAGATTCAATACGGAGATATTGAAGATCCATTTGATTGGACAATTCGTGTTTAGCCTATTAAATATATGGAGCTAATTTAATGAAAAATGAAGCATTTTTAAGGTTTATAATCATGATCTACCCGGTTCTTTTTGTTTTGCGTTTAGTTTTATTATTAAAGAGTCGGACAAAGGTAAAATGGCAAAGAGAAATTATAATACAGGTGTTTCTCATCTATATATCAAGTGTTATTTATTTAACAATGGAGCCATTTTATTTTCAATGGCCCATCATCGGGCCTAGACCATTCCAATTTGATACGGACTTATTTTTCCAGCTTCGTCATATGGCAAGAGGTTCACTAGATTTACAGATTCTATACTCACTAGGAAATGTATTATTGTTTATTCCATTTGGATTGTTAGTACCTGCTTTATTTAAACAAATGAATCATTTCTTGAAAATCATTTCCATAGGATTTTTATTTTCACTGACCATTGAATTAAGTCAAGCGCTATTTACGTTAACGCGTTCAGGAACGGTAGATGATTTATTTTTTAATACATCAGGGGCACTCCTTGGTTATATTTTATATAAATGGATCAAATATACCTCAGTTGATTAGTTAATTCTTTTTAGACTTGACAATTAAATCTGCCTTTTAGATAATGGAAACAAATTAAAGATATTAGGATTATGATAAGGACAAGTAGATAATTGCAAGTGTTAAAAGAGAGGTGCACAGTAGCTGAGATGTGTACTAATACCACTCATTATTGAACCTACCTTTGAATCTGTTTATAAACCGCTCAATGACCAAGAGCGATATCAAATATTAAGCGGATAAGCATAGCTTATCAACGTATGGTGGTACCGCGGAAATCTACTTTTCGTCCATTACAAAAATTGTAAGGATGGAAAGTGGATTTTTTTAGTTAAAGAAGATAAGAAAAGAGGATGGCACATGAAACATAAACGCGTCGTTGTTAAAATAGGGAGCAGTTCACTTACACAAAAAGATGGAACATTGGCACGAGATAAGCTTTCCTATTTTAGTGAAGCGATCGTTCATTTAATGAATGCAGGTATAGAAGTTATTTTAATATCTTCTGGTGCAGTGTCTGCGGGCTTTAGAGATTTAGGTTATTCTTCAAGGCCAGTAACAGTAGCGGGCAAACAAGCAGCGGCATCAGTTGGTCAAGGGCTATTGATTGAGGCGTATAACCATCAGTTTAAACAACATGGATATGTCTCATCTCAGCTGCTTCTAACGAGAGATGTCTTCTCGAATGAAGTTCAATTTTCAAATGTTTATCAAACACTAAATGAATTGATTAAACGAAAAGTGATTCCAATTATTAACGAGAATGATTCTGTTGCGATTGATGAGTTAACATTTGGTGATAATGATATGCTATCTGCTCTTGTAAGTGGTCTTATTAATGCGGATGCCCTTCTTTTATTAACAGATATTAATGGGATTTACGATAAGAATCCTAATGATGATTCGACAGCGAAAAGATATGACCACCTTGATTATATTTCGAATCAACTAATTGAAGAGACATCACAAAATTCAACATCGAAAGTTGGAACGGGAGGGATGAAATCTAAATTAATTGCCGCACAAATGGCAACAACCCTTGGAGTAAACTGTTTTATTGGAACAGCAAACACCCAAAATCCTCTGATCGATATTTTGCATGAGAAAGGGGACGGCACTTACATCGGTCAACCTGAGAACGTACATGTCCGAAAACATAAACAATGGATCGCATTCCATTCAAACACAAAGGGACGTATATTAGTTGATGATGGAGCTAAACAGGCTCTGTTATCAGAAGGTAAAAGTTTATTGGCTGCTGGGATATTAGCCGTTGAAGATGAATTCGAAGCGGATGATGTAATTGAAATCTACCATAACCGACAATTGATCGCTAAAGGGCAAGTTAATTATTCATCGGAGCAATTGAAAAAAGTAAGAGGGTTAAATAGTCAAGACGTTATGTCACTAACCGATTCAACAAGGCAAGAAGTGATTCATCGTAATAAATTAATATTAACCATACAGGAGGATTAATTATGTATACTTTAGATGAAATCGGTAAAAAAGCAAAACAGGTTACAACGACGCTCGCAAAGGCTTCAACTGAGGATAAAAATGAAGCCCTCCGCCTTATTGCAAAAGAATTAATTGAAAATCAAGAACAGATTTTAGAGGAAAATGCGAAGGATCTTAAATCAGCAGAAGAAAAAGGTATTTCTACATCTGTTATTGATCGGATTCGTTTAACCGAAGAACGCATCAAAGGCATGAGTGATGCTTTAGTTCAATTGACTGAATTAGATGATCCGATTGGTCGTGTACTAGAACAGTGGCAAAGACCTAATCAGTTGGAAATTAGAAAAACTGCTGTTCCAATTGGTGTGATTGGTATCATTTATGAAGCAAGACCCAATGTGACAGTGGATGCGGCTAGTCTTTGCTTAAAAACGGGGAATGCTGTTGTATTAAGAGGGAGCTCGTCTGCTATTCATTCCAACATAGCCATAGTATCCGTTATTCAAAAGGCTTTAAAACAATCATCACTACCGGTTGATAGTGTTCAGTTGATAGAAGACACAGATCGAAAAACGGCGGAACGTATGTTTAGATTAAATACGTACTTGGACGTACTAATTCCTCGAGGTAGTAAAAAATTAATTGATACGGTTGTCAGCCAATCATCGGTTCCCGTTCTTGAAACAGGTGCTGGGAATTGTCATATGTATATCGATCACGATGCAGATCCAGATATGGCTGTTCAATTAGTGATCAATGCTAAAACACAACGCCCTTCAGTATGTAACGCGATCGAAACAGTGCTTATAGAAAAACAATGGTTCAAAACACATGGAAAACAACTAATTGAAGCATTAAAGGCTCACGACGTTAAGATGCATGGTGATCATGCTGTTATCACCTTAGACGATTCGATTATAGAAGCAGATGAAACGGATTGGGAGACAGAATACTTAGATTTAGAAATTGCCATTAAAACTGTAGAATCTGTTGATGATGCGATTGACCATATTAATCATTATGGAACGAGTCATTCAGAAGCGATTATATCCCAAACAGAAGATCATACCGTTAGATTTATGAATGAAATCGATGCTGCATGTGTGTATCACAATGCATCAACACGGTTTACTGACGGGTTTGAATTTGGATTTGGTGCAGAAATTGGTATTAGTACGCAAAAACTACATGCTAGAGGACCAATGGGGTTAGAAGCTTTAACCTCTACAAAATATCAATTGTATGGAAATGGTCAGTACAAAGCATAATTTACACGTGAAATTCACTTCGATTTACGTTAAACTAATCGTTAGCGTTGTCTATATTTAGTTAAAAGGAGAATGAATATGAGTAAACAATTAATTTTTGGTCACAAAAACCCTGATACGGATACGATCGCATCAGCGATTACTTACGATTATTTAAAAAAGCAATTAGGTTATGACACAGAAGCAGTCGCTTTAGGTGAGGTGAATGGAGAGACACAATTTGCTCTTGATTCGTTCAATGTCAAAACGCCAAGAGTTATTGAAACTGCATCTAATGAAGTTAAGGATGTTATTTTAGTTGATCACAATGAGAAGCAACAAAGCGTTTCAGATCTTGATCAATTAACAATTAAAGAGGTCATTGACCATCACCGCATTGCGAATTTTGAAACAGCACAACCTCTTTATTACCGAGCTGAGCCTGTTGGTTGTACCGCAACGATATTAAATAAATTGTTTAAAGAACACAATGTTACGATTCCAAAAGAAATTGCAGGTTTAATGGTTTCAGCGATTGTATCAGATTCTTTACTATTTAAATCACCAACATGTACACAAGAAGATATTGATGCAGCAAAAGAACTTGCAAGTATTGCAGAAGTTGATGTAGAAGTATATGGATTAGAGATGTTAAAAGCAGGGGCTTATCTGAGTGATCAATCCATTGATGATTTATTAACACTGGATGCTAAAACGTTTGAATTAGGCAATAGCCAAGTCGAAATTGCACAAGTTAATACGGTCGATCCTAATGAATTATTAGAACAAGCAACGGACATTAAAGCGGAAATGACGAACAAGATCAATGATAAAAATTTAGATCTATTTGTATTCGTTGTAACGGACATTTTAGCGAATGATTCAATTGTGATCACGCTAGGCAGTCAAAAAGATGCTGTAGAGAAAGCATTTAATGTGACACTAGTTGATGACACCGCTACTCTAAAAGGCGTTGTATCTCGTAAGAAACAAATTGTACCACCGCTAACGGATGCTCTATCTTAATTTAATTATGATCAAAACCATTAATGATGTATTAATACATCATTAATGGTTTTTTCAGTTATCATTTGAATTTTTCTGATAAATTTGCGAATTTCGAAATCTGTGATAGGATATTACTATTAATAATGACGGAAAGAGGCTTGGTCAACATGGCAAATGATCAAAAAAAGATTGATATAAAAGATATCATAATTGCTCATCAAAATATAAAAGATATCGTTAGTAAAACACCGCTACATAAAGACACGATCCTCTCAGAGAAATATCAGGCAAATGTCTATTTAAAGCGTGAAGACCTGCAAGATGTTCGCTCGTTTAAAATTAGAGGTGCATACAATTTCATGCAGAGCTTATCTAAGGAAGAATTAAAAAATGGTGTCGTATGCGCAAGTGCTGGTAATCATGCACAAGGTGTGGCGTACTCTTGTCGTGCGCTTAAAGTCAAAGGAAAGATATTCATGCCTACCACAACACCAAAGCAAAAAGTTAACCGTGTTGCATTTTTTGGTGGTGACTATGTAGATGTTGTATTAACAGGGGATACATTCGATGATGCATCTGATGAGTCTAAAGCGTATTGTCAAGAGCATGATATGGCATTTATCCATCCGTTTGATGATTATCGTACCGTTGTTGGACAAGGAACGATTGGCCTTGAAATATTAGAAACAATGGATGAACCAATCTCTCATATCTTTATGACAATTGGCGGGGGCGGTTTGATTTCCGGTGTCGGATCTTATGTCAAAAGTATAAGTCCAAAGACAAAAATTATTGGTGTTGAACCAGCTGGAGCCGCTTCGATGCAAGCTTCATTTGAATCAAAACAATTAACGAAGCTTGATTACGTTGATAAATTTGTAGACGGTGCCAGTGTTAAACAAGTCGGTACATTAACATATGAAGTTGGAAAGCAAGTAATCGATGGCTTTGCTACGATTCCTGAGGGTAAGATTTGTACAACCATGTTAAATTTATATAATGATAATGCGATTGTGGCAGAACCAGCCGGGGCTATGCCGATTTCTGCACTTGATGATTACAAAGAAGAAATTAAAGGAAAAAATGTTGTGGTCGTTGTCAGTGGTGGGAATAATGATATTGATCGTATGCAAGATATTAAAGAGCGTTCATTAATTTATGAAGGTTATAAACACTATTTTATTGTGAGCTTCCCTCAACGTGCAGGAGCTTTAAGAGAGTTTTTAACATCTGTATTAGGAGAAAAAGACGATATTACGCGATTTGAGTATACGAAAAAGAACAATCGTGATCGTGGTCCTGTATTAGTAGGAATTGAATTAAATGAAAAAGATGGTTATTTACCATTGATTGAGCGCATGGAGAGCCACGGGTTTTCTTATATAGAAATTAATAAAGATCAAGACCTATTCCAACTACTGATTTAAGTTTGCCTGGAGTACGTCGTATATAACCTATCTTAAATATGGTATACTATATAAGAATAGAGACTGTTCAATCATATCTATGACTGAATAGTCTCTTTCTAATTGCATAAGATATTCATCGTTCACTTAGTTCAGATTCAATGACATTTTCTAAAGTCAAAATGAACGCTTGTCGCTCGGTTTCAGTGAACCGACTAGGCCCTTTTGTTTTGCCGCCTTGTTTTCGAATTTGACTATTAAGATAGCGCGATTCAAGTAAATGATTGATTGACTCTGCTTTGTAAATAGAACCACGAGGATGGATGACCTGGCACCCTTTAGGTAAAACAAGTGACGCCAATCCATAATCTTGGGTAATTAAAATGTCACCAGGTTGAATGAGTTGAATGATTTTATAATCAGCGGCTTCATTGTGTGAATCGACATAAATTTCCTCAACAAGCGGTGAATTGAAACGATCAGAATAATGCGCATAACTTTTAATTAATCGTACGTGGAGCTTGAAAGTGTTGGCTATATCAATGATGTCTTGTGTAACAGGAGATGCGTCTGCATCTACATAAATTATCATAAAATCACCTCGTAATTGTTATATAACAGAAAAGGAGTGGACGTTTTTGAGCGAATTAAAAACAGGCGACATAGTTGAGCTGACAGTTGCTCGCGTGATTGACACGGGCTACGTGCTAACGGATGGTGAAACCGAAGTATTATTGCATCAGCATGAAGCAACTGAAGAACGAACTGAAAATGATGTGATAAAAGTTTTCTTATATCATAGTAAAAAGGAAGAATTGATTGCGACAACGATTATACCACGAATTACATTTGATTGCTTTGACTGGGCTGAAGTGAAAAATGTGAAACCACCATTAGGTGTCTTTGTTGACATTGGAACAAGTCAAGATATCTTAGTATCTTCAGATGATCTTCCTTTACTAAATAATGTTTGGCCAATAGAAGGCGACCAACTGTATGTTGCCTTAAAGCATGATAAAAAAGGTCGATTATTAGCAGACCCAGTAACAGAAGCTGACTTTGAAGGGAATTGGGACATAGCACCCGAATCACTATTCAATGAAGACCTCAATGGCCGTGTATTTAGAACCGGTAAAGAAGGCAGTGTCCTCATAACAGAAGAAGGGTATCGAGGTTTTATTCATCATACGGAACGAAAACGTGAACCAAGACTAGGTGAGTGGATTAATGGCCGAGTCATTAAAGTTAAAGAAGATGGATCTCTTAATATGTCTTTATTACCAAGAAAACTTGAAGCGCAAGGTGTGGATGCTGAAATGATTTTAAATTATTTACAACAAAATGATGGAACGATGCCATTTGATAGCAAATCTGATCCAGAATCGATCCGAGAAACATTCGATTTATCAAAAGCAGCATTTAAACGAGCACTTGGCAAATTGTATAAAGAACGTTTAATTGATTTCAAAGAGGGTATTACCTTCTTGGTGGAAAATGATGTTGAATGATTTAAATTTGTTTAATTTTCAGCCAATTTTCGACTAAAAATAAAAAATTTTTTAACGAGTTTCTTCCTATTAATTAATCCCTTGTTTTGTATATGCTCTACAGTTAAAAAGATTTGAACAGTGGAAATGTAATAGATATAATGGGATTAATTGAGGCTTTGTTAGATCTTTAGATTAGGCTTGTTAGACGATAGGGGGTGCACAAGATATGAGTTCAAATACAATTGAAGAAGTTAAACAAATCGAACAACAAGCAGAAGAGCTTGAGCAAGATTACAAAGAAAAAAAGAAACAAATGGAACAAGACACTCAAGATAAAATTGCAGACATGCAGAAAAAAGTCGAGCAAGAAATTGAGTCGTTTAAAGAAAAAGAAACGGCAACTAAAGACAAGAGGCTCCAAGAGTTAAAAGCTGAGATTGAAAATGAAAAAGAAGCTGAGATCAACCAATTAAAAGAGGCATTCTCGAATAAACGAGAAGAATTGGTCGATGCGGTGATTGAGGAGGTTATGAGGAAGTATGGCAATAGCTGAAATGAAGAAACTGACACTCATATCTTTCCATGAAAAGAAAGACCAGCTGTTGCAATCGATTCAAGCTTTGCAACGGTTCGAGGTTGTCGATCTACCTTCATCAGATCTTGGTGAATTAGATATTTCACCGCATGAAATCGACAACTTAGAAGACTTGATTAAGAAGTATGAAACGCAAATCGATCACACACAACGAGCTTTAGCATTTTTGCAACCGCATCTTCCTAAGGAATCACTTATTAAGAAGTTGCAAGAAGCGAAACAAGAGCTATCACTCGAAGAATTAGAGGATGAAATTCAAAAATTCTCACCACGTGATTTAGTTTCTTTCTTTCTTGATAAAGAACATGAGTTAGAAAAAATTCAAGAAGAACAAAAACGTCTTTATGATGAAGAAGCTTTTCTCTTTAACTGGAAAAAGCTCGACTTCTTTCCAGCTGATTTATTGAAAATGGAAAAAGTCACAGGGCGTGTCGGGACAGTTCCACAACATGTTCAAAATGAATACATTAATAACTTAAAAAATAATGAGATGCTTTATGTTGAAGAAATTTATCAAAATAAAGATGAACACGGCGTTTCGTTATTCTTTGACCGAAGAGACGAAGAAATGGTTAAACAAATACTTAACGAAAGTCACTTTGATCATTTGACTGAAACATTTAAGTCTAAACCGAGTGATGAATTGAAAGCTGTTCAAGATAGAATTGCTGAATTAAAGCAACAGAAAAAAACGATCTATCAAGAATTAAATCATATGAAAGACCAAGAATGGCAACTGATGTTAACAGAAGAGTATTATGAAGCGAAATTACAACGTGAACGTAGTAAACTCTTCCTTGTAGACGAAAAGCATTTGTTTGTGATGGAAGGTTGGCTTGAAACGGAGAAAGTACCTGAAATTAAGGATGCGCTCAAGTCAATAATAGATGAAGATTCATATGCTTTAACCGTGGAAGATGTTTTAGAAGATGATTACGACAAGGTTCCTGTTGTTCTGAATAACAACGACTATGTCGCCCCTTTTGAAACAATTACATCTATGTACAATTTACCTAAGTATAATGAAATTGATCCAACCCCCTTCCTTGCACCATTTTATCTTGTTTTCTTTGGTATGATGGCTGCGGATCTTGGTTATGGATTGCTACTATTTGTTGCAACACTCGTGTCACTTAAAATGTTCAATTTTGATCCGAAGATGCAAAAGAATATGAAGTTCTTCCACTTACTGAGTTATCCCACGATGATTTGGGGAATTCTGTATGGAACCTTCTTCGGTGCCGAACTACCGTTTGTTTTGTTATCAACAACAGATGATGTCATAACGATCTTGATTCTGTCCGTTGTATTTGGAATTGTGCAAATTTTCTTCGGCCTCGGCTTAAAAGCGCATTTACAATTAAAATATCAAAACAAAGCTGGTGCTGTTAGTGATGGGTTCGGTTGGATTGGTATCTTTACTGGTTTAGTTATCTTATTATTAGGTAACCTAATCTTAGACAGTGAATTAATGGCCAATATCGGTGCCATTATTGCCGTTTCAAGTGCTGTTATTATCATCATTGCTTCAACAATGGGTGCAGATAATAAAGCGTTGGGCTTCGGTTTAGGCTTTTATAATTTGTATAATATCACAGGGTATATTGGTGATATCGTCAGTTACACAAGATTAATGGCACTTGGTGTATCAAGTGCAAGTATTGCATTAGCATTTAATATGATTATTGGATTTATTCCAACATGGGGCCGTTTTACGGTCGGTATTCTATTATTTATAGCATTACATGCAATTAATATTGGGTTAACGATGTTAAGTGCTTATGTGCACGGCGCACGTTTAATCTTTGTTGAGTTTTTCGGTAAATTTTATGAAGGTGGCGGTAAAGCACTAGCACCTCTTAAGGCATCAGAAAAACACATTCAATTAAAAAACAAACAGAACATTAAAAGAGATGGAGGAATTTGATTATGGAAAGCTGGTTACAATTTTTTATGGAAAACAACGGTGGGTTTATCTTCGCAGCATTAGGTATTGGTATTGCTGTGGTGTTCGCAGGTATCGGTTCTGCTAAAGGTGTTGGTATGACAGGTGAGTCAGCAGCAGCGTTAATTAAGGAGCAACCAGAAAAGTTTGGTAAATCCCTTATTCTACAATTACTACCAGGTACACAAGGTTTATATGGTTTCGTTATTGGGTTCTTAATTTACTTAAACATGAGTCCGGAAATGGCTCTAGATGAAGGAATTTACATGTTAATGGCATCACTTCCAATCGCATTTACGGGTTTAACAGCTGGTATGGCACAAGGTCGAGTATCAACAGCAGCTGTTCAAATTTTAGCGAAGAGAGAAGAGCAAAACTCTAAAGGTATCATTTATTCTGCGATGGTTGAGACGTATGCAATCTTAGGGTTCGTTATTTCCTTCTTACTTGTTTTAGCATAAAAATTAAAAATTAGTGAGAGGATGGGGACTATGAGAGATTTACAAGCTTTGTCCACACAGATATTGGCTAAAACCAAAGAAGAAGGACAAAGACAGTTAGATGAATATAGTAAAGTTGCTAATGAGAAAATCGAAGAAGAACGTCAAAAGCTTGCAGAATTTAAAGAAAATAAAGAAGCAGCGATTGGACGTCAATTGAACAACGATTACGAGCGTGAGGCGCAAACGATGAGAAATCAGCGCCGAAACGCTGTCCTTTCTGAAAAACAAACGCTATTAAGTTCTGTGTTTAATGAGGCATCGAAGCGTATGGAAAACTGGGACTCCTCTCAATTTAACAAGTTTTTAGAAGGTGTTCTTAGTCAATTGGATGATAATGAGTCATGGTCGCTTGTTCCTGGTGAAAAGTCATATGAACAATTTAAAGATGAGACAACTCAGAAAATCTTGAAGTCTTATCCTTTTGTGATTGTCTCTGATGACGTTGTTAAGCAAAAAGCGGGCTTCATCATAGAACATGGTGGAATTGACTATAACTTCTGCTTTGATTCTTTAGTTGATGAGCTTAAAAGAGAATTTTCTCCACAACTCGCAACCTTAGCATTTAAAAGCAATGAATAAGGGGGGAGAATGAATGCAAGATACTCAATATAAAGGCGTCAATACGCAGCTTCGGATCTATGAAACCAAACTACTAACACGCGAAGATTTTGAAAAAATGCTCCGAGCGGAAGATTTGGCTGAAGCGCTAGACGTATTAAAGAGTACAGATTATCCTGTCGATGTCACAGAAGCAATAGAGCATAAGAACTTTGATAAATTCTTACTGAGTCATTTAAAAGATATGTATAATGAATTATATCAAGTGACACCTGATTCTGAGGTTATTCAAATCCATACACTTCGTTATTCTTATCACAACTTGAAAGTGTTATTAAAACAGCGTTTTACAGGTATGGATTTAGAGCACCTTTTAATCCCAATTGGTAAATATCCAGTGACGACGTTACGTAACTTAGTCAATACTGAGCAATCAGAAAAGTTGAACCCTATTATGGTTGAAGGGGTAACAGAAGCGATTGCTGATTATGAAACGTACAAACGGGTAGAGGCAGCAGATGTTTTCATGGATACGTATTATTATAAACACATGCGTACGATTACTGATCGTTTAAATGATCCAACCATTACAAAAATGGCAGATGCTATTATTGATCTTGATAATTTATCAACAGTTGTGAGAAGTATTAATCAAAAGAAATCACGGTCATTTTTACACACCGTTTTGTCAAGTTCAGGTTCGATTTCTAAGCATGCTATTATAGAAGCGGCTCAAGAAGGATCTATTGCTGTCTTAAATCAATTGTACATGGAAAAACCATACGCTAAGAAATTAGAGGATATTATGGTTAGTTCAAAAAATGACATTGATCCAATGGTTCTGGATAAAGTGATTGATGAAATCGTTCATGATTTGATGGACGAAGCGAAACTTCAAGCATTTGGTCCAATGCCAGTTATGGCTTACATGTTTGCATTGGAAAAAGAAATTACAAATATTCGATTGATTTTAGTAGGTAAAGATAACAAAATTGATAATGCCATTATTAGAGAAAGGATGCGTCCAATTTATGAGTCATAAAATTGCAGTTGTCGGTGACAAAGATTCGGTGCTTCCTTTTAAGATACTTGGATTCGATGTCTTTGCTTCATCAACACCAGAAAATGCGCGAGAAACCATTGATTCATTAGCAAATGACCGCTATGGTGTCATTTATTTAACTGAAGCAATGGCTAAAGAAATACCAGATACAATTAAACGTTATGATGCAGAAGTTCATCCAGCTATTATCCTTATACCAAACCATAAGGGCTCCCTTAATATTGGTATGGATCGTGTACAGGATAATGTCGAAAAAGCGGTTGGACAAAACATCTTATAATTAGGAGGGGACTTATTTGAAAAAAGGAAAGATAATCAAAGTTTCCGGTCCATTAGTTATGGCAGAGTCAATGGAACATGCAAATATCCAAGACCTTTGCTATGTCGGGGACATGAGATTAGTTGGCGAAATCATTGAAATGCGTAAAGATGTCGCTTCTATCCAGGTTTACGAGGAAACTTCAGGAATCGGTACAGGTGAACCTGTTGAAACAACTGGAGAAGCTTTATCCGTCGAATTAGGACCTGGTATCGTCTCACAAATGTTTGATGGTATTCAACGTCCACTCGATACATTTAAAAACAAAACAGATAGTAACTTTTTAGTTAGAGGGGTGAATATTTCACCATTAGATCGTGAACAAATTTGGCAATTTGAAGCAACAAAATCTGTTGGCGATCACGTTGTACCCGGTGATATTGTCGGTACCGTACAAGAATCAAAAGTTATTGAACACCGTATTATGGTACCAAAAGGAATAGAAGGTACGATTACTAAAATTGCAAGTGGCGAGTATACACTAGAAGATGTTGTTTATGCTGTTGAAACTGAAGACGGCGTGAAAGAACAAAAGATGATTCAAAGATGGCCTGTTCGACAAGGACGTCCTTTCAAACAAAAATTAAACCCTAACGTTCCGATGTTAACAGGACAACGTGTTATTGATACGTTCTTCCCTATTACAAAAGGTGGGGTAGCAGCTGTTCCCGGACCGTTCGGTGCCGGTAAAACAGTTGTTCAACACCAGATTGCAAAATTCAGTGATGTTGATTTAGTTGTTTATGTTGGTTGTGGTGAGCGCGGAAATGAAATGACAGACGTATTAAACGAATTTCCAGAACTCGTTGACCCAAACACAGGCGAATCATTAATGGAACGTACAATCTTAATCGCGAATACATCTAATATGCCAGTTGCGGCTCGTGAAGCATCAATTTATACAGGTATAACGATTGCTGAGTATTTCCGTGATATGGGATACAATGTTGCGATTATGGCAGATTCAACGTCTCGTTGGGCAGAAGCACTTCGTGAGATGTCGGGTCGACTTGAAGAAATGCCGGGCGATGAAGGTTACCCCGCATACTTAGGTAGTCGTATTGCAGAATATTATGAGCGTGCCGGTCGTATTAAAACAATTGGTTCAGAAGAACGTCAAGGAAGTATCACAGCAATTGGTGCG
This sequence comes from Pelagirhabdus alkalitolerans, assembly GCF_900096905.1. Lineage (GTDB taxonomy): Bacteria > Bacillota > Bacilli > Bacillales > Amphibacillaceae > Pelagirhabdus > Pelagirhabdus alkalitolerans. The sequence continues at coordinate 327,905 of NZ_FMYI01000002.1, forward strand.
GTATCACCTCCAGGCGGGGATACATCTGAGCCTGTTACGCAAAATACATTACGTGTTGTTAAAGTGTTCTGGGCACTTGATTCGTCTCTTGCTCAAAAACGACACTTCCCATCATTAAACTGGTTAACATCTTATTCACTATACTTAGATGATGTCGGTAAGTATATGAACGATACGATGGAAGTTGATTGGTCTAATATGGTTCAACACTCAATGAACATTTTACAAAAAGAGTCTGAACTACAAGAGATTGTTCAACTTGTTGGCCTTGAATCATTATCTGAAAAAGATCGTATGACAATGGTCATTGCTCAATTACTCCGTGAAGATTACTTGCAACAAAACGCATTTGATGATGTCGACACGTTCACATCACGTAGAAAACAATTCCTTATGTTAGATTTAATTTTGACATTTGAAACGGAAGCTAGAGAAGCAATGCGTTTAGGTGCATATTATAATGAAATTCTTGATGGTACAGAAGAACTCAGAGATAAGATTGCACGTACGAAAGCAATTTCTGAAGATAACGTTGAACAAATTAACGACATTAAGCAAGAAGTGAAAGATAAAATGCACCAAATCGTTGCTGAAGGAGGTATGACGCAAAATGCTTAAAGAATACAAGACAGTTAGCGAAGTCGTTGGACCTCTTATGGTGGTAGAACAAGTCGAAGGTGTAAAGTATGATGAGTTAGTCGAAGTTCAAATGCAAAATGGTGAAATTCGACATGGTCAAGTACTTGAAATTGATGGCGATAGAGCAATGGTTCAGATCTTTGAAGGTCCAAGTGGCATCAATATTAAAGACACAAAAGTTCGCTTCAGAGGTAAACCGCTCTCTATTGATGTCAGTGAAGATATGGTGGGACGTGTCTTTAGTGGTATGGGTGAGCCAATTGATGATGGACCTGAAATCATTCCAGAAGACAATCTTGATATTAACGGCCAAGCGATTAACCCAATTGCCCGTGACTATCCAGATGAATTTATTCAAACCGGTATTTCAGCTATAGATCACTTAAACACACTTGTTCGTGGTCAGAAACTTCCTGTTTTCTCTGGTTCTGGCCTTCCACACAAAGAATTAGCTGCACAAATTGCTCGTCAAGCTAGTGTACTTAATAGTGATGAAAAGTTTGCTGTTGTTTTCGCGGCGATGGGGGTTACATTTGATGAAGCAGAATTCTTCATGGAAGACTTCCGTAAAACAGGTGCGATTGACCGTTCCGTTATGTTTGTTAACTTAGCAGACGACCCAGCTATTGAACGTATTGCGACACCGAAAATGGCGCTTTCAACAGCAGAATATTTAGCTTTTGAAAAAGATATGCACGTCCTTGTTATCATGACAGATATGACGTATTACTGTGAAGCTTTACGTGAAATCTCTGCTGCAAGACGTGAAGTTCCAGGTCGTCGTGGTTATCCTGGTTACCTATATACGAACCTTTCCTCATTATATGAGCGTGCGGGTCGTTTAGTAGGTAAAAAAGGTTCGGTAACACAAATTCCGATTCTTTCAATGCCAGAAGATGATATTACCCACCCAATTCCAGATTTAACGGGATATATCACGGAAGGGCAAATTATTTTATCACGTGACTTAAATAATCAAGGGGTCAAGCCGCCGATCAACGTTTTACCTTCACTTTCAAGACTGAAAGATAAAGGGACTGGTGAAGGAAAAACACGTAAAGATCACGGTCCAACAATGAACCAGTTATTCGCAGCTTATGCTAAAGGTAAAGAAGCAAAAGAATTAGCTGTTGTATTGGGTGAATCTGCGCTCTCAAAAATTGATAAACTCTATGTAAACTTCACAGAACGCTTTGAAGAGGAATATATCAATCAAGGCTTTAATGAAAATCGCTCAATAGAGGACACGTTAGAGTTAGGTTGGAAACTTCTTTCAATCTTACCTCAAACTGAGTTGAAACGTATTAAGAGCGACTTGATTGAAGAGTTTATGCCGGAAGGAGAGTGATCGGGTTATGGCTAGATTAAATGTCAAGCCAACACGAATGGAGTTAGCTAATCTGAAGAGCCGATTATCTATCTCGACTCGAGGTCATAAACTTTTAAAAGATAAACAAGATGAGCTTATGCGTCAGTTTATCATTTTAATTCGTAAAAATAATGAATTGCGTAAAGAAGTTGAAGAAGAATTAACAGAGGCTATGAAAGCTTTTGTTGTCGCAAAATCACTTCTAAACGAATCTTTTATTGAAGAACTTTTTGCAGTGCCAGATAAATCTGTTACGTTAGATATTCAAGAAAAGAATATTATGAGTGTTATGGTACCTGAAATGAATTTTTCTGTTAATGAAGATGACAAAGATGCCGAATTACAATATGGTTTATTAAATTCAAATAGTGAATTAGATGATTCAATTGAACGTATCAATAAGATTCTACCTAAGCTATTGGAGTTATCGGAGATTGAAAAATCATGTCAGTTAATGGCAGATGAGATTGAGAAAACACGTCGTCGTGTCAATGCACTTGAGCATTTAAAGATTCCACAGTTAAAAGAAACGATTCATTATATAGAAATGAAATTAGAAGAAGATGAGCGTGCAAGTATCACGCGTATCATGAAAGTGAAAGACATGGGTCAATAATCACAAAAGCCACTTGTAGACATCTACAAGTGGCTTTTATAATCTTATTTGATATATTAACTGATTTTACGATTTTCTAAATAGACATCGACTGCTTCTTTTACAATATTAAATTCAACATCATTAAGAGGTACCAAAGGAAGTCGCACTGAACCTACTGTATAGCCTAAAAGATTAAGCGCTTGTTTTACCGGAACGGGATTAGGTGCAATAAACAATGCCTTCATTAATGATGAGAGTTCTCGTTCTGTTTTTATTGCATCTCGAGCATGTCCGTTCACATAATCATCGATTAGTTGATGCATCGCTTCACCAGCGATATGACTTGTGACAGACACAACACCATAGCCTCCAACAGATAAAATCGGAAGCGTCATAGGATCATCGCCACTATACACTTTAAAATCATCTTTTGTACGTTCATTTATTGTACTGACGGCTTCTAAATCCCCTGTAGCATCCTTAATAGATGTAATATTTTCAATCTGAGATAACCGAATAATCGTATCAACGTCTAGTCGAACAACAGAGCGTCCTGGGATATTATAAAGCATAACCGGTAAATGGGTCGAGGCAGCAATGGCCTTAAAATGTTGATACATACCTTCTTGATTCGGTTTGTTGTAATAAGGTGTGACAACCATCACCCCATCGACTCCGATTGCAGTGCTTTCTTTTGTTAACTGAATCGATTCTAGAGTGTTATTCGATCCAGTCCCAGCAATAACAGGAATACGCCCATTGACGTATTCAACAACAAATTGAATAAATTTAGACTTCTCTTCGGACGTTAAGGTTGGTGATTCACCAGTTGTTCCATTGACAACAAGTGTTTCTGTTTTGTGGGCAATTAAATGATCAATCAAGTGCTTCGTTTGTTGGTAGTCAACTTCACCATGTTGATCAAATGGTGTCACCATTGCTGTTAGTAATCTTCCAAAATCCATAAAAATACACCTCTTATTCGTTATTGTAAATTCACGAACGAGAGGCTACCCTAGCTAGAATCATAAAAATACATAAAAAATGAGCATACGAAAGGGATCGCATGCTGCATCAAATGAATGTGTCCTTATGATGCGTGAGATAGCCCTCCATATAGAATAAACCTATATGACAGTACAGCATTTTTTAAATACTATACCAGCCAATTAAAGAGTAAGCTTTAATTAGCTTCGGCGAATAACCCTTTCAATGATGGTTATAGGTGCTTATCTCACCTACCACTCAATTACTTATTTTATCCGCGACCTCTATACCCACTTCAATTCTCTAAATTGAAGTTCTTGTGAATGTGTCTTTACTATACCAAATAATAAAAGATATGACAATTGTTTTCTAACTCGAATTTTGTCGAATAGGATTGTACTTCTTTGTTGATTTACGATAGAATAAGGTATTGATAGATGATTGAATAAACATAAAAGAGAGCGTGGACTGAATGAAAATACCAGAAACCATTCATAAATGGAATATCTATCATTTCTTAAAATTACTTCTTATTAATTTAATGATTGTTGGTTCATTGTTTTTTATTTTAACCTATAGTTCATCAAACATTATATCAACATACACTGAACAGGATTATCGTTTTATGATGGAACGGGCCGGGGAACGTATTGATGATCAATTTAATCATATATTTAATGATTTGAGACGCTTAGGTAGTCAAGTTCGATTCGATGAACGTCTAGTAAGTGATGATCATAACGAACGTTTTGATGCGCTTCATCAATTATTGATATACTCTAATGTTGTTGATGGTGGATTTATATATACTGAAGAAGAAACAATTGATTCTCCCATTTTTCAAAACAACATTCGCTTAGAAACAATCAGTGATGATATAGAAAGAGTAAACTCGAGTCGCTTGTCTAAATCTGAAACGATTTCAAGTAATCATCTAATTGAGTATATAATACCTTTACATGATGATGATTCTCAAGTTCATTTATTTATTGATTTAGAACGAAATGATACGTTCGCTTCGTTTTTCTCCACCTTGGAGTTTACCGATAATCACTTTATTACACTAATTGATGAAGTGGGACGTGTCTTATATGAAAATAATCAATTAACGATTGATCATCCTGAAGACTATTTGGATCAGATTTCTGATTCAATTGACCTCAACTTAACGGAGCAAACCTTCCATGAAATTGAACAAGACGATGAAGATGCGTTTTATGTCATACATCAGCAAATGAGACAAACAGATTGGCAACTTGTTTTAATGATGCCAAAAGAAGTACCATCCGATGTTCTTTCAGAATTAAATCGTGCTTTAATACCGATTTTTTCACTCTTAGCTTTATTACTTCTTATTTTTGTGACGTACTCAAGTTATCGTAACGCTAAACCGTTTAATAAACTTTTAACGGCAATCACACGTATTAGTGAAGGGGACTATACCCATCGTATTGAGGTGGATCAACATCCGAATAAACTCTCTCAAGTGAATAATCGATTTAATATAATGGTTCAAGAGTTAGAGGAATATAAACAAGATGTGGTTCATAAGACTGAACAACTCAATCAGCAAAAGAATTTCTTAGATCGAATTATTAACAACAGCCCCAATATTATATATACTATGGATCAAAATGGCGTGTACACGATGGTGAACAAACCATTTGCTGCACTATACAATTTAACACCGGATGAGTTATTAGGGAAAACCGAGATGGATGTTAGCCATGATAAGAGACGAGCTTATTACTTTAGTAAGCTTAACCGATCGATTATGCAATCAGGAGAGGAAGTTGAATCTGAGGAGAAATTCGTTCGACCTAATGGGGAAGTTCTATGGTTCCATGTATCTAAACAACCGATCAAGGGACAGGCTAATCATTCTACTCAGTTATTATGTGTCGCAACAGATATTACTGAGATTAAACAACAAGCCGATTATATACACTATCAAGCCCATCATGATGAATTGACAAGTCTACCAAATCGAAAACAGTTTAAAGAAACGATTAGGGAACTTATTGATAGTTCAGACCAAAATAATCATTATTTCGCTTTAATGTTTTTAGATTTGGATCGCTTCAAATATGTAAATGATACATTTGGGCACGACGCCGGTGATGCATTACTCATTGAGGCTGCTGAACGACTTAGAAAGGTAGTTGGTGATGCGCATTATGCCTTTCGCTTCGGTGGAGATGAATTTACGATTCTTATGACGAATACGACAGATCGTCAAGAAGTATCTGAAAAGGCTAAAGAGGTCTTACAAATTTTAACTGAACCTTACTATTTTGAGGAACATAAATTTATTGTGACAGCAAGTATTGGAATCAGCTTGTATCCAAAAGATTCTCAATCTGTTAATGATCTCACCAAGTACGCTGATATGGCTATGTATCAAGCAAAACAACAAGGGAAAAACACATTTAGATTTTATACACATGATCTACAAACAGAAATAGCTAATGAAGAGCGTCTTGAAATGGACTTATATCAAGCAAAAGAACGAAATGAACTATTCGTTGAGTATCAACCGATCCATAGAATGACAGATCATAAAGTAATAGGCATTGAATCGTTCTTAAGGTGGCAGCACAATAAACTTGGTTTGATATCACCTGCTGAGTTTATTCCAATTGCGAATAAGACCGGTCTTATCCATCAATTTGGCCTTGATGCATTTCAGGAGACGATCCAAACGATTAAAGATATGAATGCTAAACGAACAGAACCAATCTATGCGCATGTTAACTTTTCTGAAACTCAACTATTATCTGACTTTCTAGTGGATCATTTATCACATATTTTAAATATACATGCGTTTGATCCTCATCTAGTAATGATTGAGATTTCTGAGTTAACATTGAACCGTAATCATAGAAAGTTAAAGCGTATACTACAAGACATAAAATCTTTAGGATGTCATATTGCAATAGATGACTTTGGTAGTTCCTATGCTTCCCTTAATATGATTAAACGATTGCCAATCGATCAAATAAAAATGAACGCAAGCTTTATTGATCTTGTGCTGGAAGATGAAGAAGATGATGATGGAATGCTTGAAAAAGTATTCAAAATGGCTAACAAATTAAATGTTAAAATCGTTGTCGATGGTATAGAAACAGAGGAACAATATCAATTCATTCAGGAAAAAGATTGTTATAGTCTTCAAGGCTATTTATTTAGTCAAACAATGACAAAAGAAGATCTTGAGCAGAGTTATTGACACCAGCCACATTTAAGACTAAAATAACTGTTAACTATTTTAATTGACGATTCTAATTATTCTGTCAATTTAATAAATAACACATTTTAGGTGGTGTCAAAGCATGAATTCAAATTCTACAATGTTCAATGTCGGTCAGTGGGTTGAGTTAGAATCACGCAAAGGTGAAAAGATTCAAGGGTTTGTTGAAAAAATGCTAAATGAACAGACCATCGTGCAGATTAGAGTCGTCTCAAGTGATAATGAATGGCTGTTAGAACAATCCATTCAAGTAAGTTCAGATAAGGTGAATCAATCAACTATTTTTAAGCAATATACAAAGGCAGAACTTGATCAATTAATTGACTTAGCTTTATTAACGAATGATAAAGAATGGTTTGATGCTTTAACGTTAAAATCGAATCAATTGGAAAATCAGGATCAACAATTGAGTCAAACATCAACATAAATAACAAAAAACACTAAATGGGTAAAAGAGGCTCATTTAGTGTTTTTGTTTTGTTAGCTTACGTTTGACAATTCAAATATTCTATGATAAAAAATAATTGTTAGCACTCGATCAATGTAAGTGCTAATAGTACATTAAAGGTGGGGATAATATGGCAAAACAACAATTCGAAGCTGAATCGAAACGACTACTCGATTTAATGATCAATTCAATTTATTCAAAAAGAGAAGTATTTTTACGTGAATTGATATCAAACGCAAGTGATGCAATTGATAAGATGTATTACTATGCATTAACAGATGATCAAATCACATTTGATCCAAATGATTACTACATACGTGTTGATGTGGATCAGGACAATAGACAACTGACGGTCAAAGATACCGGTATTGGGATGACAAAAGATGAATTAGAGAATAATTTAGGTGTTATTGCCAAGAGTGGTTCACTCGCATTTAAACATGAAAATGAAATTAAAGATGGACACGATATTATCGGTCAATTCGGTGTTGGGTTTTATGCTGCGTTTATGGTCGCTGATCAAGTGAGCGTTACATCTAAATCTGTTCATTCAGATACTGCTTATCTCTGGCACTCAGAAGGTGCAGATGGTTATACTATTGAACCAACAACAAAAGATTCGATTGGAACAACGATTACCTTAACGTTAAAAGAAGGATCAGAAGATGAGGATTACGATCAATTTTTAGATCCAAACCAACTTCAAACGATTATTAAAAAATATTCTGATTTCATTCGCTATCCGATTAAGATGGAATTAACTGAGCAAAAATTAAAAGATGATAGTGAAGAGGAATACGAAACAGTTGTTGAGGATAAAACAATCAATAGCATGGTTCCGATTTGGAAAAAGAACAAATCAGAATTAACAGATGATGATTATAAGCAATTTTATCATGAAAAGCATTATGGATTTGATGAGCCCCTTGAGCACATTCATGTAAGTGTCGATGGTAATATCCGTTATCAAGCGATTCTCTATATTCCAGAGAAAGCGCCATTTAACTATTACTCACAAGAATATGAAAAAGGGTTAGAGCTCTATTCAAACGGTGTTCTCATTATGAACAAAGCGCCTGAATTACTACCTGATTACTTCAGCTTTGTAAAAGGGTTGGTTGACTCAGAAGATTTATCTCTTAATATTTCTCGTGAAATGTTACAACATGATCGTCAATTGAAACTAATTGAGAAAAACTTAGTGAAGAAAATCAAACAAGAACTTCTCAAAATGCTGCGCAATGACAGGGAGAAGTATGAAACGTTCTATGATTCATTCGGACGTCAACTGAAGTATGGTGTGTATAGTGACTTTGGTCAAAATAAAGAAACTTTGCAAGATCTATTACTCTTCTATTCATCAACCGAAGAGAAACTCGTGACACTAGACGAATATGTTGAGAGAATGAAAGACGACCAAACGTATATCTACTATGCTACAGGTGAGAATCATACACGTATTGATCGATTACCTCAAACTGAGATGGTTAAAGATAAAGGTTACGAAATTCTGTACTTCACAGATGAAGTCGATGAATTTGCGATCAAGATGCTGGCTGAATATGAAGGAAAAGCATTCAAGTCTGTATCAAGTGGTGACTTAGGGTTCGAAGATGAAGAGGATACAAAAGTTGATGATTTACCGGAGACAGATCAAGCGGTGTTTAACAAGATGAAAGAAATCTTGGGTGACAAAGTTAAAGACGTTAAGCCATCTAAACGTTTGAAGTCGCACCCTGTATGTTTAACAAATCAAGGTGATATCTCAATTGAGATGGAAAAAGTACTAAGCATGATGCCAGATAACCAAGGGATTGAAGCGGATAAAGTACTTGAAGTAAACACCGATCATGATATTTTCCAATCATTAAAAGAAGCCGTTAATGATGGAAATGACAATGTAGAAGCGTACACAAATATTTTATATAACCAAGCATTACTAATTGAAGGGCTATCGATTGAAGATCCGATTAGCTATACAAATGATGTTTGGAAAGTATTAAAGTAAAACTTGACAGATAGTTGTAGTCTGTTAATCTATAGTTAATCAAATAATTCTGACAAATCCACTAGGGGGGTCACTTTTAAGTGACTGAGATTAAGGTGAGACCTTAAAACTCTTAGAACCTGATCTAGTTTAAACTAGCGTAGGGAAGTGGCGAATAGAATCCTTATGTCTAATTTTCTATGCCACTTTCCATTTCAGGGAAGTGGCTTTGTCTTTTTAAGGGGAGATGTAGATGAAATTTTCAGAAGAACTTAGACAAGAAGCAGATCCGATTTGGCAGGCGAGTTTTAACCACCCGTTTGTCACAGGTATTGGGGATGGTTCATTACCAGTTGATCGATTTCGTTACTACGTTTTACAAGATTCCTACTACTTATCGAGCTTTGCGCGCGTGCAATCGTTAGGGGGTGCTATGGCTGATTCTCTAGAGGTGACGAACCGTATGGCGATTCATGCCCAAGGGACATATGAAGCGGAGATGGATCTTCATCGAACATTTACTGACATGCTAGACATTACAGATGAAGAGATCAAAAATTTTAAACCATCACCTACAGCTTATGCGTATAGCTCACATATGTATCGGGCTGCTCAATTCGGTCATCTCGGAGATGTCATTGCCGCTATTTTACCTTGTTATTGGGTTTATTATGAAATTGGTGAGCAATTAAAAACGAAACAACCGGATCACCCTGTTTATCAAAAATGGATTGAGGCATACGGTTCCGATTGGTTTAAGGAATTAGTGGATGAACAAATTAATCGTCTCGATGAATTAGCTGAAAGTGTATCCGATTCAGATCGTGAGCGCATGAAAGAGCACTTCTTAAAAAGTAGTCAATATGAATATATGTTTTGGGAAATGGCTTATCAAAAAGAACAGTGGCCACTTGATGAGCTCAATCAATAGCCTAAAAAGACTCGCATTTAATAAGTGCGAGTCTTTTTTATAAACTGAAATGTTCAAGACTTTTATCGACAATATCTTGGTTGATCCCGATATAACGCAATGTAATATCAGGGGACGTATGATTGAAGATATCTTGTAATAAGGCGACATTTTTGTGAATCGTATAATGCCAAAATCCAAATGTTTTACGCATACTGTGTGTACCAAAGGCTTTAATCCCGACTCGACTAGCCGCTTCATTTAAAATTTTATAAGCTTGTACTCGTTGAATCGGTAGTCCTGTTTTATGTGATGGAAATAAATAATCATCTGAATCTAAATCCCTCACATACTCTTCAATTTGATGCCTTAATTCAAGGTTTAATAAGAAACGTTTTGTTTTATGCGTCTTTTTTTCTTTCATGACAATATGTGTTTGACCGAATACGTCCTTCACACGTAAAGGTAATAAATCACTAATTCTTAGTCCTGTATTAATGCCCATAATAAATAAAAAATAATTACGTTCTGATTTTTGTCTTAATTCTTGCTTCATCGCTTCAATTTGCAATCGATCTCGGATGGGTTCAACAGTTTGCATTCCACTACTTAATAATGCGTGATAGTCAGATCGAATCGTTTCTTGACGTTTCGGTTTTTTTATTTTCGAATCATTTAACGCATTTAACTTACGATCTAATTCATATTCACCAAACTTATCGAGTAAGTATTGATATTCTCCATTTGTTAAGGTGACATAATCTCTATAATATTGCTTGTTCAAAATGTATTCCTCCAAAACTTAAAAATTTGAAAACAAGTGAATGAGTGGTCATAAAAAAATGATTTATTTCGTTTAAATGCAATCTGACAACACAGTAAAAATCAAACAAAATGATTCCGTTAATTTTCTTTATGTAAAAAACCATAATAAGGATGAACGGTTATAATTTTTATGTTTCATTCCAAATTTAAACAAACAATAAAAATAAATCAAAACCATGACAGATCAAGCTTTCATAGTTTTTCATAATGAAACATAATAGATATTATGTTTCATTATAGCAGAATTTAAATTTTTTGAAAATAACGTGAATAGCAAATAGTATTGACCCCGATCCTTTATTTTGCTAAAGTCATAAAGCGAGCGGAAAGGGGAACGGTTACATGAAAAGAATTTTAGCTATTCTAGTCGGCTCATTATTGATCGCATTTTCTTTTAACTATTTTCTTATTCCATCTGGGATATTAAGTGCAGGTGTAAGTGGGTTAGCGATCCTTCTTAGCTTTGTTACGCCTTTTGATACCGGTCTTTTAAATTTCGTTTTAAATATTCCTATTCTGATCTTAGGTTATATAAAACTAGGGAAAGACATTACAGTAAATACAATGATCGTTGTTGTAGCGTTATCGATCCTTCTATCTGTCATACCATCAGAACAACTTGCAGATGATTTATTGCTCTCTAGTATTTTTGGAGGGGTTATTGTTGGTACAGGGATTGGTCTTATTTTAAGATATGCAGGTACAAGTGGTGGATTTGATATCATCGCGATTCTGATCTCTCAAACAACGCAATTAAGTGTCGGCTTATGGTTAACAGCTATGAATGCGGTGATTGTGTTAATCTCAGGCATTATATTTGGTGCTGAGATCGCACTCTATACGATGATTTCGATTTATATTACAGGCCGGGCTATTGATACGATTCATACCAATCATATTAAATTAACGATGCAAATTGTAACGACTGAAGGTGAAGCGATTCGAAAAGAATTGATCGACACGGTCTATCGTGGTATGACGTTATCAAAAGGATACGGTGGCTATACAATGGAAGAAAAAGACCTTTTAATGATGGTCGTCACCCGTTATGAAACGATGCTCATTAAACAAATTATTAGAAAACATGATCCATCTGCATTTATAAATATTTATAAAACAGTTGATGTCGATGGTGAATTTGCCAACAATTAAGAAGGGGAGGAGACGAGGGGTGTCTCCAATCTCTTCTTATTTTATTTGACATTAAAAGGTGTTAAGATAGTAATAATGAAAAGGAGTGAAAATATGTCAGACGAAACAAAAGAATCATTACTAATCGAAACCGTTAAAACACAGCATGCTATACTCGAGTTATTAAATAGTAGCCTTTTAGAAACGATAAAACATCAAAAGAGTTTACCAAAAGATGAACAAAATCAAGATCTAGTTCATTTCAGTGAACAAATGCGCACTGTTGTTGCCAGAAAACCTAAATTAAAAAACAATTATCAAAAATTAAATGATCAATATGGTCTATCCTTTAACGATTAGTGGAGGGCATTTTATGAATAAGTATCTTCAATTATTTCTAACCTTCGCTAAAATTGGGAGTGTAACATTCGGTGGTGGTTATGCTATGCTCCCTATACTTGAGCGTGATGTCGTCGAACGGCATGGCTGGGTGACAAGAGAAGAATTACTAGACTATTATGCGATTGGTCAAACGACACCAGGTATTATAGCAGTAAATACTGCAACCTTCATTGGCTATAAACATCTTGGCGTGATCGGTGCCATTTCGGCAACTTTAGGTATTATATTACCGTCACTCATTATTATTAGCATTATTGCATCTTTACTCGTTAATATTACGGATTCAGAAATGCTCCAGCATGCTTTTGCAGGCATTCGCGTGAGTGTGTATGTTTTGATTATTCATGCCGTTATTAAGCTATCTAAAAGTAGCCTAAAGGATTGGTTTACCATTAGCCTTTTTGCGATCGTTCTATTGTTAACGTTACTCGTTAATATGACACCAGTTGTATTTGTTGTCGGAGCTGGTGTATGTGGCTACCTCTTATACGTTTTTAAAAAACGAGGTGAGTCGTCATGATTTATTTACAGCTCTTTTATGAATTTTTTAAAACAGGCCTATTTGCAGTCGGTGGCGGACTTGCTACATTACCGTTTCTTTATGATATTTCCGATCGGTTTGGCTGGTTTACAGAAAGTCAACTAGCAGATATGATCGCAATATCAGAATCAACGCCGGGTGCAATTGGGATTAATATGTCGACATACGCTGGTTTTCTAACGACGAATGTAACAGGAGCTGTCGTTGCAACATTAGGCTTGATCACACCATCTGTTGTTATTGTAATCTTAATTAGTCGTGTTCTCAGTCGTTTTCAAAATGACCAACGCGTTCAGGCTGTTTTTTATGGCTTAAGACCCGCATCAACGGCATTAATTGCTTCAGCCGGTCTTTCTGTTATGTCTATGGATCTATTGCAACTTGATCAAGAACAGCTAATCGAACGTGTTGACTGGATGTCTTTAGCCTTAGCTGTTGGTTTATTTATCCTTATGAAATATCGTTTAACGAAACACCTTCATCCCATTGTCTTCATACTTATAGCTGCCGGTATTGGCATACTATTCGGAATGGGTTCGTAAACAGAGGAGAGTGGCTTATGACTATGACCCTTTATAAAGATGAGATTAAAACGAAGGACATCGTTTGGACCCTTTATAAAACTGATAAAGGGGTTTGTCTGATTGAGAGTGACCGAGACTTGCCTTCATTTGGTGAAATGTTTTTAACAAAAGTCTTTGGTTCTTACCGACTTGTAAAAGATGAAGATCAATTTACTGAGGAAAGACAGCAAATGCATGCGTTTTTTGAAGGTAAGCGAACGGGTTTAGAGTTTCAAGTACAAACCTTTGGTACGACCTTTCAAAAACAAGTGTGGGAAGCGGTGGGGCGTGTTCCGTATGGCGACACTGCAACGTATACAGACATTGCAAATATGATAAATCGACCGACAGCTATAAGGGCGGTTAGTCGCGCGATTGGTCAAAATCCTTTACTTATTCATTGTCCGTGTCATCGAGTCATCGGAAAAGACGGGTCACTAACCGGTTATCGATCAGGTCTATCACTTAAACAGTCTTTATTAGAATTGGAGAATAAAAACATAAGATAATATACAAATTTTCGTTTAACATATAAAAGCAGCTCTTTCCCAAGAGGGAGGAGCTGCTTTTATTTATTACAGATAGTTTCATCTTATTCACTCGATATTAGAAATAACAATCTCATCATTACTGTTATAACGATATTCAATTTGATAAATAATATCTTCGTTATTGTCATCATAAATTTCTAACACATTGGTAAAATAAAAATCATGATCTCTAAGGAATGTACTTAATTCAGAAAGTTCACTGCGACTTACCTCCTGATTATATTTGACTTCACTTTCATCAATAATTAACTGTTCAATCAAATCTCCAGATGTATTAGTTTTTGTAGTTTCTAATATAAGTAAAGTCGCCAGTATTATAATGGTTAGTGTTAGAACTGTTATAACAGTGATCATTCTAAATTTTCCTGACACTTTAATTTCACATCCTTATAGGATGAATAAGAGAAAAGTAATGACCAATTGTCACTCCTTCTCTCTTATTTTATTATTTAGTCAAAATAAATAATTTTTCTAGATACGCTCAACTAACATTGAAATACCAATGCCACCGCCCACACAAAGTGAAGCGATCCCTCGTTTGTCATCACGTTTTTCTAATTCATGTAATAGCGTTACAAGAATTCGAGCACCAGATGCACCGATTGGATGGCCTAAAGCAATGGCACCACCATTTACGTTAACCTTATCAGGATCTAGACCTAAATCACGCACAACAGGAATACTTTGTGCAGCAAATGCTTCATTTAATTCAACTAAATCAACGTCGTCTAAGCTGACTTTTGATTTTTCAACTAATTTTTTAGTTGAATAATAAGGTGTGTAGCCCATATAATCTGGATCCATTCCCGCTTCAGCATACTCACTAATCTTTGCTAAGATTGGAATGTTTTTCTCTTCTGCTAATGATTTTTTCATTAAGACTAAAGCAGCTGCTCCATCATTAATACCTGACGCATTACCAGCTGTTACAGTTCCATCTTTTTTAAACGGGGTTTTTAGTTTTTCTAAATCTGGTAACGTTACATTGTGTCGAACATATTCATCACGCTCAAATGTAATGCGCTCACCCTCATCATTCGTTGTTTGAACAGGAACGGTTTCATCATCAAAACGTCCAGCATTAACCGCTTTAGATGCTTTCTGTTGAGAGGCTAAAGCGAAATCATCTTGTTCGGCACGACTAATGTTATGCTTAGCTGCCACATTTTCTGCGGTAATCCCCATATGTTTTTGGCTAAACGCGTCGGTTAAACCGTCATTGATCATCGTATCTACAAGTGTATCTTCTTGTAAGGTTTTTTCCCAACGATAATTATTTAAAAGGTGCGGAGCATTACTCATACTTTCAGTACCGCCGACAACGACAACATCTGCTTCATTCAATTGGATTTGTTGCCTTCCTAAAATAACAGATTTTAACCCAGAACCACACACTTCATTAATCGTCATAGCTGGCACTTCATATGGAATACCTGAATCAATCGCGATCTGACGGGCAACGTTTTGACCATTTCCCGCTTGTAGGACATTACCGAAAACCATACCATTCACATCATCTGTTTGGATATTGGCTCTTTTAATTGCCTCTTTAACTGTGTATGTACCAAGTTCACGAGCCGTTACATTTTTTAATGAACCACCGAATTTACCAATCGGAGTTCTTACAGAGCTCACAATAACAACTTCCTCCATATATGACACACTCCTTATCTCATAAAAAGATTGATTTTCTTCTTTAGTGTAACAGATTTTTAATTGAAGGTATATTGCTATACGGTTTAAAAAATCGTCAGTAATAATAGTTTAAATTTTTAATTCATGTTAAAGTAATAGAGTAGCTCTATTTATTCGAAGCGGATCAATAGATTGTTTACCTTAAATGCACTACAATGTAGACATTAAGACGTCATTTTTTTAAAAGGATGTGAATGGATTGAAAATAGGTATTGATAAAATCGGCTTTTATGCGCCGGATATGTACGTTGACACTGAAGATTTAGCTCATGCAAGAGGGGTAGAACCTGGTAAATTCACGGTAGGGATTGGCCAAGAAAAGATGGCTGTCGCACCGAAAACACAGGATGCCGTTACACTCGCAGCAAACGCAGCAAACAACATACTTACAAAAGAAGATATTGAATCGATCGACTATATCATATTTGCGACTGAAACAGGTATTGATCACTCGAAAGCGGCGGCTATTTATGTTCAACGTTTATTAGGGTTGAATGATTATGCACGTTCCATTGAAGTCAAACAAGCATGCTATAGCGCAACAGCAGGTGTTCAAATGGCAAGAGGGCACATTGCCTTAAACCCTGACAGTAAAGTGTTGATCCTTGCTTCTGATATTTCTCGTTATGGGTTAAAAACTGGTGGTGAGATCACACAAGGAGCTGGTGCTGTTGCCATGGTTATAAGTGCCGATCCTCATGTGTTAGCGATAGAAGAGACAAGCGTTTATAAAACAGAAGATGCGATGGACTTCTGGCGCCCTCTATATTCTGATTATGCTTACGTGCAAGGGAAATTCTCGGTTGATCAATATATAAACTTTTTCCAAGACTTATTAGACCGATATAAAGAAAAAACAAATAGAACATTTAAAGATTTCTCATCGATTTTATTCCATTTACCGTACACAAAGATGGGGTTAAAGGCATTGAAATCGACTTTAGAACATGCAGATGAAGAAGATCGTGAACGACTACTTACGAATTTCGATGTGAGCAAACGATATAATGCGATTGTGGGTAATATTTATACAGGCTCATTATATTTAAGTTTGTTGTCGTTACTAGAACGTAACACAACGATTAATGAAGGTGAACGTGTAGGACTATTCAGTTACGGTTCAGGATCTGTTGGTGAATTCTTAACTGGTATCGTTCAACCGAATTATAAAGATCATTTATTCACCGACCAACATGATGCTATGTTAAATAAACGTCAAAAAATCTCTGTCGAACAATATGAAGAGATGTATGAAGATAAAATACCAGCAGGTGAGGGCAACGTTGAGTTAGATGCCTCAAACGATCCAGCTCCAATTCGCTTCACGGGTATTAAAGAACATATGAGACAATACGAAAATGTATCAATATAAGTCATAAAAAGCAAGCGATAAATGCCGTATTAGGCGTTTATCGCTTGCTTTCGTTTCTAACCTTTTTTAAGATCGCTTTTGCTGTTTCTAAATTCATATGTTGTTCTTGTTTTAATGCAGTACCGACCGTTTGTACTTCCTCATCTTTAGCCCCTGCGTTAATGGCAAGTGATTTCGCTTGGAGACTCATGTGTCCTTTTTGAATGCCATCTGTTACAAGGGCACGTATCGCAGCGAAGTTTTGTGCTAAAGCAACAGATGCGATGATACCAGCCAATTCAAGGGCGTTTGGATCTCCTAGCAATTGACGTGATAAGACGGCACCTGGATGAATCGAAATCGATCCGCCGACAGTTCCAACAGGAAGCGGTATATTGATTTCACCAACTAAGTTTCCTTCAGCATCTTTTGACCATTTCGTCAACGAACGATATTGCCCTGAGCGTGAAGCATAGGCGTGAATCCCACTTGAAATCGCACGTGTGTCATTCCCAGTCGCTAACACACAGGCATCAATTCCGTTCATAGCCCCTTTATTATTGGTAACAGCTCTGTATGGGTCGACTGTTGCAAATTGTGAAGCTTCAACGATTCGATCCCTAATCTCATCACCCGGGATGCCAGAACGACTTAATAAATCTGGTTTGATCTTACAACGCGCAGTAACGACTGATTCTGTCGCATAATTTGATAAAATGCCCATGAGTGCAGAACCACCGGTTAAATCTTCTAACATTTCTTTAACAGATTCAGCCATTGTGTTAATCATATTAGCGCCCATTGCTTCTTTTGTATCCACGTAAAGGTGAACAACAAAAAAGGCAGGCGTTCCATACTCAAGGTCTTCATCAATGATCCTTACATCTATTCGCTTGATGCCACCGCCTCGCTTAACGATCGATGGATGCGCAGCGTGTGCTTGTTTGATCAGTTCTTCTTGATGATTTAAGACGATCTCTTTTTTGGAGACAGGATCATTAACCTGTTTAAGGGCGATTTGTCCAATCATTAACCGTTCTTTTTGTTCAGTCTCAAATCCTCCGGCAGCTTTTATCGTTTTTGCTGCAAAGCTAGCAGCTGCTATGACTGAAGGTTCTTCTGTTGCCATAGGAACTGTATATTCTGTTCCGTTAATAAGAAAATTTAAACCTAAACCTAAAGGAAGTTGATATGTTCCGATTTGATTTTCGATCATATGATTGGCCGTATCACGTGGCAACATGAGTTGTTGATCGAATTCATCGATTGTATTAGCGTCAACTAAACCTGATTTAATTAAAGCGTGAATACGTTCATCTGGTGATTTTTTATAAAATTTGTTGAAAGGTGATGATGTCATGAAAAAACCTCCGTCGTATCTTGTATGTAATGTTTAATAGTAAAGAACGTCTAAAACATTGTATCACATTTTAATTGTGTTCATAAAAGTGTCAAACGATTTTTCATTCAGTTTGCAAATTTAATTGAAAAAGGATATGTTTTGCGATAAAGTACATAGTAGAGCCTTTTGACTGGGTTCGATTACAACAGAAGTGTGGGGTGCACAATGAATGAAAAAGTCAAACATATTAGGTAAAGGTTATATTTTAATGTTCGCTCTACTACTCTTATTCTGGGTGATTATCGATGCCCGTTTATCTGTAGAGACCGTATTAGTAGGAAGCGTTGCATCATTGGCCATTCTCTATTTGAATCGAGATTTACTCTTTTCTAAAGAAGAGGGAGGACCACTTACTGGGCGATTTTTCTTAAATTTCTTCTCACTAATTGGCACATTAGTTGTTGAAATTATTAAATCTAACATTCAAGTGGCAAAAATTGTGCTGAGTCCCAAAATGCCAATTGATCCAGGATTTATAAAAATACCTGTAAAACCAAAGAAAAATGTCAATAAAGTTTTATATGGGAATGTGATTACATTAACACCTGGAACGTTAACCGTTGACATTATTGGGGATCAATACATCATTCATGCCTTAACGAAAGATACAATTAAGGATCTTGAAGATAGTGTACTAGAAGAAAAGATCTTGAGATTAGAGGTGGATGAAAAATGACGATAGCAAGTTTTGTTGCTATGACTATATTTCTTGCTGTCCTAGCATTCGTCTGTATTTACAGAGCTTACATTGGACCAACAGCAGCAGACCGAGTTGTCTCGATCAACGTCATCACAACAAAAGTAACTGTTTTGATTGCGCTAATTGCTGTCATTACTGATCAATACATGTTTATTGATGTTGCATTGATATATGCCATGATGGGCTTTATTGCGACATTGGCTGTATCAAAATATATCGAAAAAGGGAAACTATATTAGGAGGTATTTACCATGATAACGGATAGTATTGTCATCATCCTTATTATATTGAGTGGCTTTTTCTTTTTGGTAGGTACCTTAGGATTAATTCGACTTCCTGATGTATTTAGTAGAATGCATGCCACAACAAAAAGCGATACGTTAGGGGCTGGACTTGCCATTGTTGCTCTTATGGTACACAGAGGTTTAGACCCTGTAAGTGTGAAATTATTCATTATATTAATCTTTGTTTTACTGACGAACCCGACAGGTGCACATATTATCGCAAAATCAGCTTATTACAAAGATCAAACGAGAGAAGAGGAGGCTAATGATGCAAATTCTTAATGTCTTTTTGGTTATATTTCTAATTGTTGCAGCGATTATGGTTGAACGGACAAAAGATTTGCTCAGCGCTGTTATTATTTTTACGTCTTACAGTTTAATGATGGCACTGTTATGGCTTCTCTTACGTGCTCCAGATGTCGCGATGACTGAAGCTGCTATTGGAGCAGGTATTACGACAAACTTATTTGTCGTCGTGATCAGTCGGACAAGGAGGACTGAAAAATGAGGAAAATCTTTACATTTATTATGTTAGGTGGCTTACTAGTCGTCCTTTTAAGCAGTATTTCTGAATTACCTCCGATGGGGAATGGTGACAATCCATCATTTAATGAAATATCAGAATACTATATTGATGAAGGGGTAGAGGATACCCATGCGCCTAACTTAATTACAGCAATCATTACCGATTATCGTGCGTTTGATACACTAGGTGAGGCAACAGTGTTGTTCACTGGAATTGCGGCTGTTGTTTCACTTATTGGCATCACACATCACAGTAAAAATAAAGAAGATGAGGAGGATGATCTACATGGATGATTTGTTTGTTCGTATAACGACTAGAATGATATTGCCATTTATACAAATCTATGGTCTTTATGTCATTATTCATGGTCATCTTTCTCCGGGTGGCGCTTTTTCTGGTGGTTCTATATTTGCAGCGAGTATCGTTTTATATACATTGGCTTATGGGTTAAAACCAGGTCAAAAAAGACTGCCTCACCACATTTCATCTAAAATTGAAACAGGTGGGATTCTATTCTTTATTTTGATCGGTTTGATCGGTGTTGCACTTGGTTATACATTCTTAACGAATCAAGAAGCGGGATTTCCAATGGGTGAAATTGGACGCGTCTTAAGTGCGGGTCTCATTCCAGTGGTCACATTTGCACTTGGTTTGAAAGTTATGAGTACGGTCGTCACCTTATTCCATACGATGATGGAGGAAGAATGATGAATTTAAATATCGATTTAATTGTTAATAATATTAATTATATAGGGGCTATGATCTTATTTGTAATCGGCCTGTATACAGTTTTGACACACCCGAATTTAATTAAGAAAGTTATCGGTTTAAATATTATGGAAACCGCGATCTTTTTATTCTTTGTATCAATTGGATATGTACAAGGTGCTGTTGCGCCGATTGTTAATCCTGAGACGGGTGAGCAAATGTTTGTTAACCCATTACCTTCAGCTATGATTTTAACAGGCATTGTAGTTGCCATTAGTATTACGGCTTTTGCACTTAGTTTAATTGTTAAAATTCATGCAGCTTACGGTACAATTGAATTAGATGAAATTATGAAAATAAGGAGTGTGGAATTAGATGATTAGTTACCATTTTCCGGTTTTCATCCTCATGCTCCTTTTAGGATTTGCTGTAGTCATTCCACTACACAGAAAGCCATTTGGTAAATCCTTTGTTGTGAAGATGTTTTCCGTTCTCGGTCTAGCATTTATATTGGCGTTTGCCGAATTGTTAGTCGTTATTTATGGTGAGGCATATAGTTATACATTTGGCTCTTACCAAGGCGGAATTGGAATTGAATTTTTAGTTGATGAATTCTCAGCGCTTATGACGCTTGTTGTAATCACATTATCTATTTTAATTTTGGCTTATTCTGTTAAGGATTTAGAACATGAAATTGCTTCAAGTAAAATGTATAGTTACTATACGTTAGTCTTTTTAATGCTTTTTTCAATTATCGGTATGATTTTTACGAATGACATCTTTAACTTATATGTATTTGTTGAAGCCTTATCGATTACATCAGTAGCCATTATTGCCATCAAAAATAAAAAAGATACATTAATGGCGAGTATGAAATACTTATTAATGGGCGCGATCGGTTCTGTAACAGTTTTAATGGGCTTTGCGCTGATTTACATGGTTACAGGTCACTTAAACATGTCTCTCATTTTCGCAGAAATAAATGAAGTGTGGGAGCAATACCCGATCAATATTTTATTAGCAATGGGCTTTATTTTAACTGGGTTTGGTATTAAAGCTGCCATTTTCCCACTTCATAACTGGTTACCCGATGCACACTCTAGTGCACCGACACCGTCCAGTGCACTATTATCTGGACTTGTTGTGAAGGCATATGTCTTTTCGATTGCTAAAATGATGTACCGAGTCATTGGTCAAGAAATTACAATTAATATCGGGATCTCTGACTATATTTTAGTCTTTGCTGTACTCAGTATGGTGATGGGGTCATTGTTTGCTTTATCCCAAACAGATATTAAACGACGACTAGCGTACTCGAGTGTTGCTCAAATCGGTTATATCTTTTTAGGTTTAGGACTAGGAACTGAACTCGGTTTATCAGCGGCGCTTTTCCACGTTATTTCACACGCATTTATGAAATCAGCGCTGTTTTTAAGTGCAGGTTCCATTATCTATTATACGGGGAATCGTAATGTGAGAAAGATGGATGGTATCGGTTATAAGATGCCAATCACAATGGCCGTATTTACAATTGGCGTTCTTGGTATGATTGGTATTCCAGGTACAAGTGGATTCATGAGCAAATGGTATTTAGGTTTAGCTGTTTTAGACGGCGGACATCCAGAGTTATTGATTGTCATTCTATTAAGCAGTTTCTTAAATGCATTATATTATTTACCTGTTGTCGTGAGTGCCTTTCTACGAGAAACACCACTTGAAATGCACCGTAGTAGTTTGCCACAGTCTATGAAAATCTCGATGGCTGTTGTTGGTTTAGGTAGTGTCGTAATTGGTTTTTATCCAAGCATGATTATGAATATTATTGAAGCAGCTGTTTCGACATTCATTGGTATATAGTCATCGGTTATGCAACTGTATTGACCGACATGTAATTAAAAGAGGAGGGAGAACATGAACATTACAAGAACAATGATCGAAGTTGCATTGCCGATTATATTATTAACGATCGGTTTGTTAGAAATCCTTCTCATTCCTTTTTTAGGTGAAAGACAGAAAAAGAGAAGATTCCGTAGGGTAACAGTTCGTATCGTTATCCTATTAACAACTTTAATTATGATTGTGATTTATCCAGAAGTTTTAAATCAACCAATGGAATGGCATATTGCGAATATATTTGGTAACGGGATTATTTTCCGAATTGATTTATTAAGCTTACTGTTCATGATTTTTGCAGGATTTATCTTTTTCGTTGTCAGCCTTCATACAGCAGTAGATATTAAAGGTTGTGGGCGAGAGAGAAGCTTTTATTTATTCTTTATGTTAACGTACATTTCAACAATTGGAACATTAATGGCTGGGGACTTATTAAGCTTTTTCATGTTCTTTGAAATTATGACGTTCTCATCATTTGTTCTAATGGTTCACCAGCGAGGGCAAAAAGTAATTGAAGCCGGTGCGACATACATCTACTTTGGGATTTTAGGTGGTTTGTCGATCCTTGCCGGTATTCTTGTCCTTTCCGCATTCACACAGAACTACGAATGGGTGACTTTAGGTGAGAAATTTGGTGAACTTGGTAATATTAAGTATGTATCAGCCGCGTTATTTATTATCGGATTTGGTATTAAAGCGGGTATGGCACCACTTCACCACTGGGTTCCTGTCATCTATCCTAAAGCCCACTTGTCTGTAAACGCGCTTTCATCTGGTATTTTAATGAAAGTGGGGGGATACGGGATATTACGCTTGATCGTATCTGTATTAGCATCAACAGAAGGGCAAAATGATGTCGTCGTTAATGCGATTACCGTATCTCTTGAAGACATTGGTGCTATCGTGATTTGGTTAGGTATTATTACGATGGTCGTCGGTGTTATATCAGCACTTGAACAAGAGAAGATGGTCCGAATGCTTGCTTATCATAGTGTTAGTCAAATGGGCTATGTCATTATGGGGATTGGTGTTGCCGCTTATCTCGGATTTGACGGAGCGATGGGCTTTGCCGGTGCTTTTTATCATATGATTAACCACGGGATCTTTAAAGGGCTACTCTTTTTAATGGCAGGTGCTGTCTTCTTTAAAACAAAAGAGAAGAACATGTATAAACTTGGCGGTTTGTATAAACAAATGCCATATGTTGCAACAGTCGGACTGATTGCTTCATTAGCCATTACAGGTATGCCTCTATTCAATGGTTATGCAAGTAAGACAATTCTTCACCATGCGATTGAAGAGGCGCATATTTATGGCCATCCTGGACTCGTTTGGGCTGAATATATCTTTACATTTGTTAGTGCTTGTACAGCAGCATCATTTATTAAACTGTACAGCCGTGTATTTTTAGGTAGTACACCGAAAAAATATCAGCATTTGAAAGAAGAATATAACTTAGGAACGATTGCAATGGGAATTATGGCTACTGTGATTTTAATCATCGGACTATTCCCGAATGCCTTGTTGAATCATTTTATTATTCCAGCAGCAAGAACATTGCATTTTGATGAATATTTCATCGACAACTATTTAGTAGGGATGGAATTATTCAATTCATATGATTTAACGAATATGATTATTGTCTATGCGTTAGGTATGCTGATTTATACAGTCGGTATGAAGTTTAATTTATTCCATATTCACTTACCAAAACAATTAGACTTAGAAAGTGATTACTATACACCGATCTATCAGAAGACAGGACGTTCATTTAATCGCTATGTACATGCGATTGAAAACTTCATTTCAAAATCTGATGTATTTATTTACGGGTCGATGTTACTTGTATTAATCCTGATGTTGTTGAATTTCTTATAATGATGAAAAGAGGAGGAGCTTATCCAAAAGACAATCAAGTCTTGGATAAGCTCCTCCTTAAAAATAATTTATCCTAGTTTACATAATATATATTATCGGAAGTTATATGTATAATTCAATCTCACATCTCATAAGTAAAGTATACTTAAGATAGTGAGATGAAATTAAAATTACAGTGCTTTATTTATCAATTTTTTTAAGGTTTGTTTTTGCTGGTCCATTTAACATTTCACCATCAATTGAAAATCTGGATCCATGACAAGGACAATCCCATGATTTTTCAACCTTATTCCAATTAACTTCACATTTCATATGTGGACACGTTGTATCGAGTTTACCTAGATTTCCATTTTGATCACGATAAACACCAATTCTTTTTCCGTTTTCTCGGATTACCATTCCTTCATTATTCTCTAGATCTATGTTATTTTCATCCATGTTACCCAATTTACCTTCAATCATATGTTTAGCTGTATCTGAGTTCATCTGAATAAAATGCTTTACATCTGGGTCAAAATCAAAGCGTGACGGATGAAATAATGACGCGTAAGGATTTTCTTTATCTAACAATTGATCAGAAAGCAATATACCGGCAATGACACCACTTGTCATCCCCCACTTTCGATAACCTGTCGCAACGAGCGCTTTAGGCTTACCATCTGTAATAGGCCCAATATACGGTAGTTTATCGACTGTTGTAATGTCTTGAGCAGACCAACGATGCATATAAGACTCAATACCGAATAGTTGATCGGTAAATAGCTCTAATGGCTTGTGATGATCAATAGATACTTTTTCATGTCCTGTTCGATGTCGTTCGCCGCCAATTAGCCAGACTTCTTCATCGTTATCTGTTGTTGATCGAATCGATCGTGTTGGTTCTTCGGCGTTAATGTACATGCCACCGGGAAATTTAGTATTCGTTTTAACAGCAATTAAATAAGATCTTTCTTGATACATACGAGAAAAATATAGCCCGCTTTTATCATGAAATGGATAATGTGAGGCCATGATTACATGTTCACACTCGATTTCTTTATTGGTGTTTGTTGTTATTGTGATCGTGTCTCCATAATCCATTTTGACAGCCGTTGTCTGTTCATAAATTTTAATATCTGCTTCCACAATCTTGTTTATTAAAGGTTTTAGAAATGCTAATGGATTAAACTGTGCTTGACCCTTCATAACTAAGGCCTTTTTGAACGGGATATCTAAAGGCATTTCCGTTACAAGCTCACCGTCAATTCCTAACTTTTTATATGCTTCATGTTCCTTATCTAAATTTTTCAATTCTTCTTCATCATTTGTATATAAATAAGCATCTTCTATACTAAATTGACAATCAAGTTGTTCCTTTTTAATCGTGTCTTCAATCCATTGTTTAGCATCCTTTGCTGCTTCATAATATTGCTTAGCTTTGTCTACACCAAAATGTTGGATCAGCTCATGATAAATCAAACCATGCTGCGCAGAAATTTTAGCTGTTGTATACTCCGTTGTTCCACTTAATATGGTGTTTGATTCAATTAATGTTACAGTAAATCCTTGATTTCTAAGTAAATATGCTGTTGTTACACCTGTTATCCCTGCACCGACAATGAGAATATCTGTTTTAATATCCTCTTTTAGTGGCTCAAAGCTAGGTAGAGACGTGTTGTTTTTCCAGTAAGATGATGTTTCTTTAGGTACTTGATAATTTTTATTAGCCATAATCCAGCCTCCTGTAAAAAGCTACCACTAGTATGGCCAAAGGTCTTAATATTATGTACAATAAATCAGTCATTCTTTAAACTTGATAAAAAGAAGGTATTTCATAAAAATTAATGAAATACCTTTTTAATTTAATACCATTTGAAATAGAGCTTAAGTAATAGAAACAACTATATTCTCAGTATAAAAGGAATAGCTATAATCAACACAATAATTATAACAAGTGTAAAATAAATAATATTTGTGATTTTAATGCCAGACTGAATTTGTTCTGAATTCATAGATGAACTATTCTTTATAATATTCACTATCTGAGACTTGATCATATAACCCGCAATAATCATAATGAGAAGAACAATTAAATGAAAAACATACATACCCATTACACCAAACATTTATGTACCTCTCCTCTCTTCCAGATATTTCAGTTTGGAATCATTTAAAACAACATAGCTCTAAAACTTGCTGACCTTATGAGAGATAAAGACGTACGTTTTGGGATCATTCAAAACAACATAGCTCTAAAACAAATGGCTTTATCTAGATAATGATGAACTTGGTTTTGGGATCATTCAAAACAACATAGCTCTAAAACGGAGTGTTTTAGAAGAACGATGGCTGCAAAGTTTTGGGATCATTCAAAACAACATAGCTCTAAAACCCTTAAAATTATTGATAGAGAAGAACAAGCGTTTTGGGATCATTCAAAACAACATAGCTCTAAAACACAGAAACGCCATCCTCATCGATCGAATAAGTTTTGGGATCATTCAAAACAACATAGCTCTAAAACATGATTCGAGCATTCTCACTGTCGACTAAAGTTTTGGGATCATTCAAAACAACATAGCTCTAAAACGGACGGCTCACACCTTCTGCGTAGCCTGGTGTTTTGGGATCATTCAAAACAACATAGCTCTAAAACAAATGGCTTTATCTAGATAATGATGAACTTGGTTTTGGGATCATTCAAAACAACATAGCTCTAAAACTTCAACAGCTTTTCAATATCCTCGTAAGTGTTTTGGGATCATTCAAAACAACATAGCTCTAAAACCCCTCATCAACATAAAACATTCTTTTTTCGGTTTTGGGATCATTCAAAACAACATAGCTCTAAAACACAAGTCGATTTTAATATTGATTTTAGAGAGTTTTGGGATCATTCAAAACAACATAGCTCTAAAACTAGTATAGTGATCGGTAATGCAATAAAAAAGTTTTGGGATCATTCAAAACAACATAGCTCTAAAACTTACAAGTAACTTTTTCAGATAATACAAAAGTTTTGGGATCATTCAAAACAACATAGCTCTAAAACTTGGTTTAACTGATGATATGGCGGAAGCTTGTTTTGGGATCATTCAAAACAACATAGCTCTAAAACGATAAATCGCAATCCAAAAACGAAGTCGTTGTTTTGGGATCATTCAAAACAACATAGCTCTAAAACCTCGCGGAAATAAATTTTAACGAAATTTCGTAATCGCGCTACTCGCTCATAGCAAAGCTTTAGTTTTGAATGATTGATTTTATTAATCTTTTAATTATCAAGGATCTTTTTCAATAATTATAACACATTCCCATAAGTTAAAAAGTAATC
Organism: Pelagirhabdus alkalitolerans; assembly: GCF_900096905.1. GTDB lineage: Bacteria > Bacillota > Bacilli > Bacillales > Amphibacillaceae > Pelagirhabdus > Pelagirhabdus alkalitolerans. The sequence goes on from NZ_FMYI01000002.1 coordinate 355,856, forward strand.
TTTATCAAGAATGTATTGAGTGGCACCCTTAACAACTCGTGGCTCAATTAATATTGATGTGATATCATTCAGCGATAAATATCTAATTGTTTCTTGTATTTCTTCTTTTGTCAAATACGAACAAACATTAACAAAAACAAGTAACTTCTTTTTCGATAGATATTTGAAAACTTGAATAATATCGGTGATTTTCTCATTAATTGATTCACTATTACTATTAATCTTAAGATTTAATGATTTAAATAAAGATTGCAGCGTCATATCCGATGTCTGTAAATCTAATTCATGATCCAAAATTTCATTACTAATAATATCGTTTAGAGACATCATCACTTGCTCAATTGCGGTTTTAATGCTCGGATTATCATTTAGATACTCTTCAAGATCTGTATAAATGTGTTTTAATACAGTTGTTGAATTTAATTCGAATGAAATTATGTCAGTAATAACAAGGATTTCTGACGCTTTAATTGGTTTATATTTTTCATCGAAGATCTTTAAATTACAATTTTCATAATCGTAAAATGATTTAACCATATTCGCAAATGTTTGAACTTCTTCAAGCACTAAAACTGTTGGTCGTTCAATTTTTATAGATTGCTCTAATATTGGAAAATTAAGTTTCATCATAATCTTCTCCTAAGTAAACAATACGATTATCAGAATTGGCAACAGAAGTATCACGATCTCCACTTAAATAGATCATTCTCGAAAACTGTTTTTCAGTTACAGTTAACAATGTAATTAAACCGGATTTAGGCGCATGACTTTCCAATCGTGTGATCATAGCCGATTTAGCAGATCCATTCAGTAGTAATTTACTGTAAACAGAGAATTGATGCATAATAAACCCTTCGTCTATAAGGAATTTTCTAAATTTACGGTAAAGCTTTCTATCTTTTGCAGTTTCTGTTGGCATATCGAACATTAGTAATATTCTCATATAACGATAACTCATATCTTGAATTCAGGGATCTCACATAAGTCCGCTTCACCGTTTAATACTTTAATTACTTTCTTTGTGTAATCTTGGACGATGTTGGTTAAATACATCTCCTGATACTTATAGACATAATTGTTCGTAAATAACGTGAATAATTCACGCTTGATTGATGGAAATTCCTTTTCTCTGTTTTCATATACAATCTGGTCAACAATCGGCCTGAATGGTTCCATAATGTCACTCGCAAGGTTAAAATCGTTAAATTGATTAGCGTGTTTAATCCCGAATTGCGTTAAACATCCAGATTTTACAATCTCTCTTGCAAATAAACTCATAATTAATGTATAACCATAATCTAGTGCTGCATTCACTACAGTTTGCAATTCTCTGGAAAAGGAGTTATTGAATAATGATTGGAAATATAAGCGAGCAGCATGTCCCTCTCGGTTCGTTGGATCAAATAGTTCTAAACCATCGTATAAATTTAATATAGATTGAGACTTTTCGTAATGTTCTAATTGACGGAGATAAAGGTGTTGATTATAAATTTTTTGCGAAATGACTTCCGTCCAAACTACTTTTCTCGTCTGTTCGTTCCAAAAAACTTGTTTTGATAATTGTAAACTACTATCATGCCTAGGGTAATATGGCATTAATTTAGCGGATGGTAATCGTTTATCATCACAAAATATAACAAGTATATTCTCATCCACTAGCCGTTTTAGTAGCATTGTTGTTAACGTAATATCAGTTGTTTCAAGTATTAAAATATCAATTTCTGATAAATGAATCACTTCTTGTTTCATTGATGTTTTAAATATTAGAGCATTGTTTTTATAGGCTAACTTTGAGTGTTGGTTAACTACAACAGTTCGCCATCCCATAATCACACCTCTTTTCGAGTTTCGTGTAATCCAGTTATGGATTGAAATACAATGGTTGCATCTAATAATTCTTTAATACTTGTGTACCTTTTTCGTTCAATGTTTGTACCAAAGAACTTAAACGTCGATGGAGCCCCCATACGATTTAAGTCCATTAGATTAATAAATGAGGTAGCTAGTTCCCCGACTTCAGCTTGATCAGATTTTTCAATATATAACTTTTTGATTTTCTCTTCGTTAGCAGATGCTAGTGTATACGCTGCGCTGAAGTTCAATACATGGTTCAACAATTCCGAGAAATGATGTCTGTTATCATTTAAATAGATTTCATAATCGACATTTTTAAATCCTGAATCAATATATCGATTACAATAGTGCAGTAATTTCATCAGGTGTGTAGGAATAACGAGCTGATTACCCTTCTGAGCCTCGTTAGCACTTGCTAATAAACGTTGTCTTCCGTTCTCCAATTCAAATAGTGAATATTTAGGGAGTTTGAATTTTAAGATAGAATTAACATAGCCTTTTTCTTCTAAATATTTCGTTTCATCAGCTTCAAAAATTGATTGATCCATGATGGTAATACCAATCATCTCTTTGACTTCTTTTTTCTTTTTCCCTTTTTCATGAGTGAAGATAATTGAGTAAGCGATGTTTGGACTATCAAATCCTCCATATTTTTTAGGATGCCACCCTTTTTTACGAGGGATCAATGAAGAAGATTCCCCTTTTGGTTGTACGGTTTCTTTTGAAAAATTACCCGTTTGAATCTCTACTTTTTTAACAATGTTTATCTGGTTATAACTCAATACACGTTTAATCTTTTCAACATGCATATTCATATCCCAAACGATTTCTCCGTTTTCATCAATAATTTGGCCTTCATGTTTGAATCTTTCGATTAAGTTCGAATAAAATTGCTTTTTTGCTGTCGCTTTATTCTCTTTAAACATATTGGTTTTACGATATTCACCATAAACGAAACCCGGTTCTAAATGAGGGTATACTTTGAGCAATAAGTTAGCTATAACCGCATTCAAATAAGCATCATGTGCATGATGATAATCATTAATTTCTCTTACTTTATATAGATCAAAAGCCTTTCTGAACTGATTTGTTAACGCTGATTTTAAAGGTATAATTTTTACATTATGGTTTTCTTCTGTATTCTGCTCATTATATCTTTCGTTTAAAATGCTTGAGACATGTTTAGTTATTTGTCTTGTTTCAACGAGTTGTCTCTTAATAAAACCAGCTTTATCATCTGCAGTCAGCCTACCTCTTTCAGCTTTTGTCAAATTATCAAATTTTCGTTTGCTAATCAGGTTTGAGCGATATAGAGATGACCAAAATGGTTTCATGTTCTTTACGACTTCAAGGGTAGGCACATCATCTGATTTCCCTCTGTTATCTTTAGATGAAACTAAGACTCGATTATCAATTGAATGATCAGTTGTAAAGCTTCTAGGGATAATATGATCGATATCATAATTTGATAAATTATTAATGTCTAACTCTTGATTACGATACATATCACGACCATTTTGTAAATAATACAAATATAAGCGGTCATTTTGTAAAGCATCTTGTGTAACAGGTTGTTTCTTGATTAAATCGCTCTTCATATCTTTTAAAGATTCTTCAACCCGTTTCAGGCGTTCTTTCGCATTTTTTTGACCTTGAGTCGTTGTTTGGTTTTCTCTTGCCATTTCAACTACAATCGCTTCTGGTTCATAGCCCATTATATAAACAATTTCATCTACTATTTTCAAACTTTGTAATATCCCTTTTTTTATAGCCGGGCTCCCTGGAATTTGATCAACAATGTCTTTCAATTTATCTGATTCTGTTTGGAGCCCTGCTGTTTCTATAATCTTCTTAAATGATAAATCAAGGTCATTAATCAACTGCATAAAATTACGATTAATATTTTTATTCGGTGCATCATCATCGATAAGATAGTCTAATATAGTTTTTTGTGTATGTTCATCTCTGATCCCATCAATTAACTTTTGGGAGAATCGTCCCCAACCTGTATAGTGACGACGTTGTAGTTTTTTTAAAATATCGTAGTCTAAAACATGTGAGAATTTTTGAAGTTGTTGACGAATCATTTTTCGATCTTCAAATACTGTTAATATTTTCACTATCTCTTCAAGTTCATTTTCATAATTGTCATTATCTAATACAGCCCTTGGAACACCTACCTTGATAAAATCATGATAAGTTTTTAAAGATGCATTAAATTTGTTCTCAATGCCTTTGATACTCGGGTTTTCTAATTGATATTCATTAATTAGAAAGTCTTCTAAATCTTTTTGAGATACCGTTCGTTTCTCTTTAAATAAATTCTCATATATTTCTTTCTTTTCATGACTTGAGAAATTGCACAACTTTCTTTGATCATTAACGTATTGAACTTTTGTTAACTCATTATATACATTGAATTTTTGAATTAAGAAACTATGTTTAGGTAATACTTTCTCGTTCGGTAAATACGTGTCATAGTTTGTCATCTCATTAATGAAGGATTCAGCTGAACCAATAAGGTCAACTTTTTCTTCTATGTTCCAAGGTCTGATCGATGTATCATCAAGACGTTTTATCCAAGCAAATTTGCTCTGTTCTTTTGCCAAGGGGCCTACATAATAGGGAATTCTGAATTTCAGTAAAGACTCGATTTTTTCTTGGTGATTTAAAAGATCAGGATAGTAAGCTGATTGTTTCTCTATGATCGCTCTTAGTTCTTCTAAATGTATCTGATGTGGGATCACACCATTATCGTAAGTACGTTGCTTTCTCAAAAAGCGTTCTTCATCAATTTTTTGAAGGAACATACCAGCTCCCTCTACGTTATCCAACTCTTTTTTAAGATATTTGTAGAAATCCTCTTCAGTAGTTTTACCTTCAATGTAACCTGCATATCCATTTTTTTTAGGGTTTCTGAAGAGATCGTAATAACGATCTGGAATATTTACTTTTATAAAATTCTTTAAAGCGCTTAAATCTTGTTTGTGTTCTTCATAGCGTTTGACCATTGAACTTGATAAAGAAGCGTTCGTTTTATCATCTGAAACACTAAGAATATCTGATAGCTCGATAGCGTCATGTGCATTTTTAGCTGCTAAAAACAGTTCTCGATAATCTTCACCTATATCTACCAATAACTCCTCTAGGTATTCCTCATATGTTTCTTTTGTCATGTTCAATTTTCGATCTTCTGTTAATGAGAAGACTTTTTTAAAACTACCTTGGTTACCTACAATCAATTTAAGGAATTGATGAAGCATTCCATTTCTCTTTTCCGTACCAAATTTATTTAATACATTTTCTGCGCGAAGACTACGTGACGTTTTCTCTGTTAGATCGTACTCTACTGATATGTCTTCACTTAATGGGTTAATATAACTACCATCATCTTGTAGTGAAAACATTTGATTATAATGGTTCAGAAAATCGGCAAATGTTTCTTCAACAGAAGAGTTTTCGGTATTTAATTCACCCTCGATTAAAAAATGACCCCGGTATTTAATAATATGCGCAAGGGCTAAGTAAACTAAACGAATATCAACTTGCTCATTTGAATTGGCTAAGTACTCTCTTAAGTGATAAATGGTCGGAAATTGTTTGTGATATGCATGTTCTTCATCAAGCGTTCCAAATATAGGATGACGATTATGTTCTTTATCAATCGGAACATAGAAGCTTTCGTTTAATCGATGTAAGAAATTCTCATCTACACGATTCAACTCATCCTTTAAGATAGACTGCAAATATTGAACTCGATTTCGACGACGGCGCAATCGGCGTCTAGTTGTTCTTCTAATCCTACGATCTTCAGCAGTCTCCCCTTCATCAAATAGACGGACACCCCAAAAGTTTTTCTTCATTTTCCCCTTTTCATGATCACCATTAATCTTCATACGTTTTCTAATCAAGTCATAGTCATCTCTTATGACGGCCCATCCAACACTGTTTGTACCAATGTCTAAACCGATCGTATACTTCTTTTTCATAGTGACACACTCCTTAAATTTTTATTTTTTATAAAAACACTTTTCAAAATAATTTTAATCTGCTACACTTAAGTTGTTGGGGTTATTCAACACAACATAGCGAGTTAAAATAAGGCTTTGTCCGAAATCAACTGAAATGTTGCGCTGTCTCGGCGCTTTTTCTTTGTCTTATAATGGATAAAAATGTCATAACTTAGAATGAAGTATGACTATGTATCTATATCTAACGTAACATATTTCCAACTTTTTTGAAATATATTTCAAATTATTAGGTCGTTTTTCAACATTTATATAACAAAAAAGACATGAGGTGTTAAAAATCTCATGTCTTTTTCTGATATAACTTAAAATTGTTATTTTATAAACACATAATCATCCAACGTAACATTTAAATTACATAGAAACAGTATAGTTTTGGGATCATTCAAAACAACATAGCTCTAAAACTAGTTTTCGTACACTTACGTCATAATTTATGTTTTGGGATCATTCAAAACAACATAGCTCTAAAACACAAAAAACATTAAGGAGTAAACACATGTGTTTTGGGATCATTCAAAACAACATAGCTCTAAAACTTTAGTAAAATCTCATCATTTACATGATCAGTTTTGGGATCATTCAAAACAACATAGCTCTAAAACAACGATTTGAAAAAATAAACAGATAAGCGCGTTTTGGGATCATTCAAAACAACATAGCTCTAAAACGAATTTAAAGAATTACTACAAGCCGTATTTGGTTTTGGGATCATTCAAAACAACATAGCTCTAAAACCTATTATCTACTCCATATAAAAAATCTTTGGTTTTGGGATCATTCAAAACAACATAGCTCTAAAACTGTTCTATCTAAGGTTTAAACGTGAAGGTGAGTTTTGGGATCATTCAAAACAACATAGCTCTAAAACTGTTAAAATACCAAACAAAACTAACAAAGCGTTTTGGGATCATTCAAAACAACATAGCTCTAAAACCCTTTCAATTAAAACAATTATTCATAAAATGTTTTGGGATCATTCAAAACAACATAGCTCTAAAACCTCGCAGAAATAAATTTTCGCGAAATTTCGTAATCGCGCTACTCGCTCATAGCAAAGCTTCAGTTTTGAATGACTTATTTTTATTAATCATTTAATTCTCAAGGACCTTTTCAATAATTATAACACATCTTCAAAAGTTAAAAAGTAATCCTCATTAATATTGTTTTGTTACCTACATTTCTTTTTTTCAAATAAATAAAGTACGAACGTCATAACGAAGATCAGGACAATCAGATAGATGATAATACCTGCATTGACTTCCATTGGGATGCCAAAGCCAAGATTACCAAATGCATTGATTCCAGCATGCAATAGAATAGCTAAAAGCACGCTTTTCGTTTTGTGAACGATCAACGTCAAAATGAGCGAATAAACGATTGTTGTCAGTAAGTAGGTTGAAAAATCGTAATGATAATGGGCGAAGACATCAATTAAAAATAGTGGTCCATGCCAGACACCCCACAATAACCCAATAACGACACCTATTGTAGGGAGTGAGAATTTTTTTGACATGTTATCTTGTAAAATGCCTCTCCACCCCAACTCTTCCATACCACCTGCAAAAATCATCACACCAAACGCCAGCGGAAATGCAATAAGCTGTCCGATTTCTATTTCAGGATTCCACCAGCCACCGTGATGAATGATATTCGCAACAAAACCGATTAACAAAGGTGAAAGCAAGCTGATCGGCCACCAAATCCAATTGACTTTATGTCGGTATACACTTTCCCAGTAATCTTTTTTCTCTTTTTCAGTATACATTTTATGTACCATAAATATTGCAGCAAAAGCAGGTGCGCCACCACCAATAATACCTAGCGCATTAAAGGGGAAATCATCCCACTCTATGGAAGTTGTTTCAAGTAAATATGCAATGATACCATGTGATACATACATTAATAAAAATGTGAGCATTAGAAATAGCCAAATTCTTTTTGTATTTTTAGTCATCAAAACCCTCCTCTCAGAGATCATATCAAATATGAGTGAAATTACAAGACATTTATGTGAAATTATGAACAAAATGCATAAAAAAACATGCGATACAATCATCACATGTTTTCTCTGACCCAATTTATTAAATTCTTGACTTTATTGTTTTATAAACACATATTCATCTTTCGTTGAGTGTTCTTCACTAAACTCAAAATCTAAGTGATTGAAAGCTTTTAATGCTTCTGGTTCCTGTACTTGATTTTCAGCCATAAAACGAACCATCTCACCTCGAGCCATTTTCACTAACGTACCTTTTTCTTTCACTTTTCCATCTTTCAATTCTCCAAACTTACATCGTATGATCTGAGCTTGTTCGTTGTATTTCGTGATCGTTTTACTATATTCTTCCGATGCTAGGTTAATAATCGTATCTGTTTCACTAAAGATTTGTTTGGCTAATTGATCACCCCAAAAAGAATAAACTGATGGATACGTTTCATGATTCAATTTAGCTTGCATTTCTAAACGATAAGGCACTACACCATCAAAGGGGCTTAATATGCCATAAAAGCCTGAGAGGATCCTTAAATGCTCTTCTAAGTAATCATAATGAGCGGTTTCTAACACGCTAGGTGCCATATGCTGATATTGAATACCTTCATATGCGAGGATCGCTGGAGTAAGATTTGAACGGAGCTGCATATTTTGAATGCGTTCATAGTTTAATGTCGTAATCTTGTCGCTCGCTTTCCAAATCTTTTTCAATTCATCGTAAGTCAATGTTTGCAAATGGTTAAGTAAAAACTCGGTTTGATCAATAAATTGTGGTAACTGGTTGTGAGTGAAGCTGTCATTGTCTATATTCATTTTCTTTGCTGGTGAAATTATAATTCGCATAAGAACCACCTTTCTATCTTTCTGTCCATCTAACTTAATATAGCAATCTAAGCAACGTATGAAAAGTTAAGTATCTGTGTGAATCGTCCCGTATATTCCAATGATATCGCTTGCGACCAATTGCCCCGATAACGTTACCATCGGCGTCCCCCCACCTGGATGTGTTGAACCTCCTGCGAAGTAAACATTAGATAAGACAGGATCTTTGTTTTCAATTCGGAAGAAGGCTTGTTTAATAGTATTTGAAGACAAGCCATAGAGTGAACCTTTAAATGCACCTGTGCGCGTTTCAATGTCTTTAGGTGTCATACAATACTGTTCATCAATTCGTGTTGATAAACCGTCTAAACCGTATGACTCTAATTGATTGATAACACGCTGCATCATTTTTTCTTTCGTTTCTTCATTCCAAGTCAAGTTAGAACTTAAGTAAGGTGCATTGATCAATATAAATAAATTACCTCCGCCTTCTTTTGCTCTTTTTGGTTCTGAAACACTCGATTGACAAATATAAATCGTCGGTTCTTCTGGTACTTGTTTATCCTTGAAAATCGCTTTAAATTCCTGTGTGTATTCTTTAGGGAAAAAGACATTGTGATGTTCCAATTCTGGATAGGTTTTGTTGATCCCTAAAAGCATCGCAAATCCTGATAAAGAGACTTCTTTTTTCTCTAATTTTCTATTTAGTGGATGATGCTTTAATAAGTTTTGATAAACTGTTAAGGCATCTGCATTGAAGACAACATAATCCGCAGCAAATGTTTGACCGTTTGCTTGAACACCCACAATTCGATTCCCTTTTTGTATCGTGTTTTCTACTTCATGCTCCATAAAAAATTCAACCCCAAGTTCACGCGCTAATCGTTCAAATGCACGGACAATTTGATAGCTGCCCCCTTCTACTCCCCAGATACCTTGTCCACCTTCAAGGTGCGCCATCATTCCAAAAATCATAGGGGCTTGATACGGACTTGAACCAATGTAAGTTGCATAACGGTTAAACAACATGCGTGTGTTTGGATGTTCAAAGTAGCTTTCAACTAAAGTATTTAAGGTCGTTAAAGGTTTAATTTTAATAAAGTCTTTTAGTAAAGAAGGGGATAACTTGGTGCTCAGAGGATACATTAGCTGACTAAAAAACTGCCTATCACTAATCGTATATAAGCGCTTTGCTTCATCTAAGAATAATGGATAGTTGTTGGCATCCGCTTCAGAAAAAGCACTTATCTGCGTTTGTACATGCTCCACATCATTCGAAAAGTCAACGACATGACCATCCTTGAAAAAGTTACGCGTCCCTTTTTCAATCGGATAGAACGTTAAGTAGTCTTGTGGGTCTCTACCTACAGATTTAAACACATTGTCAAATACATGCTTTAACGTGATAGTACTCGGTCCTAAATCAAATTGATAATCACCTAATTCAACTGAACACAATTTACCACCACACGATTCTTCTTTTTCCAATACCGATACGTCAAATCCGTGATGAGCTAATTTAATCGCAGCACTTAAACCACCTAAACCAGCTCCGACAACGATGACCTTTTTCAACTATAACGCCGTCCTTTCCAATTGTATCCCTGCTTTGTTAAGCTTCTGATCATCGAATCAACACCAATTGCGATAAACAGTAACACACTAATCGGCATGAGAAAGCTAATCCAAAACGGTACTTTATTTGTTACATCAATAAGCATTTTGATAATGACGCCTAAGAGGTATAATAAAGCAATCAGTGTCAGCGATGCTTGTCCAATAAACATTAACGGTAAAATAAACAATACAAAATAATAGACCATGACGACCACTAATAGAAAGACGCTTCGATTGACACCAGCGAACATATTTTTTTGATAGCCCAACCAGACTGAACGAAAACCATGATACATACGCATCGAAACGATGTCATCGACCTTCAATAGCCTCGCCGGATCATTTGATTTTTTAATGAGCTTAAAGAGTTCCATATCGTCAACTAATGACGACTTAATCGCTTTATGCCCCCCGCTGTTCTGATAACTCGCCTTCTCTACAGCAATAAATCCACCGTGAGCTGCAGCAAATCGATAATCCTGGCGTGTCTGCACCCATTTGATCGGTAAATGTAACATAATCGTGACCATCATCATCGGGACGACTAATTTTTCAATTAGCGTTTTAGTTATTTGACGTGGAAAACCAGATACAATTCCTTTTTGTTGTTGATCTAGTACAGGTAATAGTGATGCAATCGCATGTTCTTCAATTCTCGTATCCGCATCTAAAAATAAAAACCAGTCACCGGATGCTTCTTGAGATAATTGATAACATGCGAAGGATTTGCCGAGCCAATCTTCTGGTAAGCTTTTTCCGTCCAATACTTTAAGTTTGTCTTGTTTATTTTGCCAATCATCTAAAATTTCAGATGTTTGATCGGTTGAGTGATCATTTAATACAATCACTTCATATGGCATTTTGCTTTGTTTAAACACATGTGTAAGGCATGCGTCAATATTGGCCTCCTCATTTCGAGCAGGAATCAATACACTAACTTTTAAATGAGAAGTTGAATCATCATGCTGAGGGGCACCTATAAAATAGCGTTTATTCCACAGAACTAATATCAACTGTAAGACCAATAAAATACTAATGACTATCAAAATAGCTTCGATCATTTAAACACCTTCTTTACGCGATCTAACCAATCACTAATTGACGAACTTTGTTTTTTCAATTGGATTAGATCCTCTCTTTTATGGTAGTTTATATCATTAACAATGGCTTTTTTATGTTCTGTATATTGTTTCGTTAAGACCGCTTCAAAATAAGAGGTCCATTCACTTCGAGAACGTTCTTGATTTTTCGCTAAAACTGGATCCCCTGCTTTGATCGATAGAACTGGTTTTTGTTCTTCAGGAAAGTAATAGTGAAAAGTAATCGGTTTAACAGTTACTGTTCCTCTCATTTTAATAATACGACCGATCCCCTTTTCAAATTGATAAGGTAGCTTTTCTTGGTGTTCGACTTTTCCTTGGGGGAAAATCCAAACGGGATGCCCCTGATCAAATAGTTTATCCATATACTGAAAGGTTTGAATTAAGTCCCTCGGTTTACGGCGATTAACACTAAATGCGCCTAATTTTCTAAAAAAAGGATAACTTGTTAACCCCTCTTCATCCATCATCACATAGTGATCCTGTTGCGATAGACTTTCTGTTAAATAATAGAGCATGAGCCCATCCCACCAGGAGCTGTGGTTGATGATATAGATAGTCGCCTCAGGGGTTGGAACATCTAGCGCGCCTTCAAATGTGACCTTTCCGAAGTGTTTTTTGATTAATACACGTTTTAAGTAAGCGTAAAAGACCCGTCTAAACATGGGGCGTTTATTTGCGGGTATCATAACGAAACTTCCCTTCAGCAAGAACGATGAATGCTAGACTCATGATGAAAATCGAGATCACACCATGCGTCACAGCGAGTGATCCGAATAATAACAACATCAATTGATAAACAAATGTGTTCACCCGGTGCATCCTAAACGAGCGTTTATACAACGGGAACATATAACTGAGTAACGCACCTAGTATAAACCACGTTATAAAATTCGTTAATGGAATATCATAATAACTAAATGTCCCTGGATTATACCAAGTCCAATACCCCTCTAGAACTGCGACTGGATCAAGGATTAAGTCAATAATGACAATCCATAAGCCCGTTTCGAGTGCGCGTTTTGTTTTATTACTTTGGGTGGACATGATCAGTGAATTAAATAAAACACCGACCCACGCGAGCGCAATTGTAAATGGAACACCAGCGACAAGTGGACCAAGTATATTAGAATAACTGTATTCGCCGAACGGAAAGCCTGTTTCAACGCTTAAAATTTCAACAAAGAACGTCGATAATGCAACAACGATGGACCCAATCACTAATGGTTTCCATCTGCCTTCTTTTTTCCAAATTAACTCTACTAAACTTAAAGAATAAAAGATTAAAAAAGCAGGCTTTGAAAAAGCTAATCCTTCCGGTACAACAAAAAACACCTGTAGAATAAAGCCAATCGCATACCAAAAGAAAAATATCGGCAATAAAATAGGTTTGTTTCTCATAAATAATCCCCCGCTATGTATATTAAATGTATCGTGCATAGCGTACTATACCCGATAGTTATGACGCTTAACCATTCTTAAGATTGAATCAAACAAACGATAACTATTAAACATTTCTATTAAAAATCAGCCCATAAATGAGCTGATTTTTAAAATAGCCGCTGATGAGCTAATCTCTTTTTTAGTTGATAAATGATCGTAAGTTGGCATCCTACAATAAATATCGATTCAAGAAAGATGATCGCAACGTATATGCTGATTATATGGTTACTAAGCTCTAGCATCATGGAATGAATGGGCACTTGAAATAACCACTCTGTTAACATCAAACTAACGATCAAACTAAACATGACAGAAACGATCGTTAATGCAAAATGAGTTTTAGTTATTTTTCGTGAGAATAGTGGTTTGTAAAGGTTAGTGAGCAGGATATAGGTTACAGCGAATATCAGCTGTGTTTGTGCCACTAATAGAACGACGATAAGAAAAGCCGTCATTAAAATCCGCTTCATTAATTTATTTTGACTAAAATATGCAAGAATAACCGGTATAAGGATAAAAGATACAATACTAGTCGTACCTCTGAACAATACTAGACTTATAATAGTCAAAGCTAATCCAATACTCGCATGGATTAATTGATTCGTCCGTGATATACAACTAGTCATCTATAAACTTCCCCGATTTCGGGATGATTTTTGATATAGGATTGCATCGAAGCATTCAAATGTATGTTTCCCCTTTCGCTTAGCTTGATACATAGCAAAATCAGCAAAATCAATTAACTGATACACATGATTAGCATCTTGGTTGTAAACGGCTAAACCTGCACTGAAATGAATCTGAAATTCATGAGAGCCAATCTTGATTGGCTCATTAAAGAGGTGTTGATCTAAGTACGACCAAACCGATTCCATCTCAGCATTTGTTACAGAGGAATAGCCGTGTCTATAAACACCAAACTCATCTCCTGAAATGCGCATCACGATTGTATCAGATCGGTCGAGGGTTTTGAGACGTTTTGAAAATTCAATTAAATATTGATCGCCCATTTGGTGACCGTATTGATCATTAATTTGTTTAAAGCCATCAAGGTCAATAAAAACAAAGATCCCTTTGGCATGTGGATCCTGGTTTATGACCCGTGTCATTTCACTCTCGTATTGATAACGACCAATTAAACCTGTTAATTCATCTGTAACTAAGCGATTGTTAAGTTTATTATTCACTTGTGTTAAATGTTGATTTGCTTTCGCTAATTGACGTTGTGTATTAGTAAGGTCGTTATTTAAACGTTGAATCTGTTCAAACTGGGCTCTCATAATATGTTCAGTATTCGTGTTTAGCTGTTCGCTCTCTCCTAAAATTAAGTTGAAAAAAGGTTGTAGCATAACGGCTACAGCTACTGTTTCGTTTTTAGATTCCGTACCGTACAGTAATACTTGTTCCCCGCGCACCAGAACATATAATGAAATCCATGTGTCTGGTGCGATTAAACGAATAGAATGAGCCTCAATCACTTCATTTGGATGTTTGATCGCTTCATTTAAAGCATTTTCTACAGCTAGATACGATTCATGATGAAAAAAGTGACTAGCTTTTGTTTGAATCGGTGACAATAAATAGACAGGAGATTGCCAATACGTCTTTATAAAACTCAATTGATGATCTGCTTCAATTAAAAAAGAGAGCAATTGTTCATTCACTCGCACCACCTCCAACATCATCAACGCTATCATTTGCCCAAGCGATGGTTGTTCTTGCATCTGTTGAATAAAAATCAACAGGCCACCTTTCCCATAATCGATCGGTGTAACTAAATGCTTGTCCACCTACTGCAATGTTAAGTGTTGGATATTTAGTTCTTACCTGATTAATGACCGCCTCACAAATCCCCAAATATGGCGGCATCGTTACAGATAATGCGAGTACATCTGGTTTATGTGTATCAATGGCTGAGAGAATTGAATCTTGAGATAGTGATGATCCTAAATAAAATGTATCCCAACCATCGTACTCAAATAGATCTGACAACATGCGTATGCCTAACTCATGAAGCTCATCTCCTATAGTGCATGAAACAAGCGTATGATTTTTGCGAGGCATTTGAAATATGTCATCATAAAACTTCGCCATAACATTTTGCGTCACCGATGTTGCAAAGTGTTCACGATCAACTGTAATGTCATTCTGGTGCCATAAAACACCAATTTCATGCATCGTTTTCTTCAAAATAGACTCATATATAATTGGAATTGAAATACCGTCATGATAAGCGTTTTGAATCAATTCATGTGCACGTTCAATGTCACTACATAATAGTGCGTCTAAATAATCTCGTCTATATTCATAAAAAGGGCCTTCTTCAAATGAAGTAGACACCGCTACATTTGTTACGGCAGCTCTTGTTACCTCCGATGCAGCTTTAAGATATGCTTGTGCTAATTCTTTCTCTGAGTCAGTTAATAAGTCTGTCATCATTAAGGTTTTTGATAATATCATATAATGATCAATCATTTGTTGCATAATTCGATCACGATCTAGATCGGGCATGAGATGCGTTAACAGTTCATATAACCAAACGGCGTAATGTTCAAATATATCCTTATCTTCAAACTGAATGGCAGTCATAAGAAAGCTAATATTGTATACCACATCGTCATACATCGCTTTTTGTCGACGTTCATTCATTTCTTCATATAATTGTGGGTCCATCTTAAACTGCTCTTTAAACACGTATTGTGCTATTTTAATAAATGATGGATCCGTATAATTTGTTAACAGACTCATGGTGTTGCCTCCGATAGGTGTGGTTAATTCATTGAAAGCCAATCATCTACAAATGGCTAACTTAACTAAATGTAATACACTTTAATTAATAATTCAACTAACATGTTGTATATTACATTCGTACTAACATTACACGAGTATGAAAAGCCATTCATACTTTTAATAATTCAAGTAATAGGCTTATTACTTAAAAAATAAACAACCGGATGATAATAGATTTTCTATTATCATCCGGTTGTTGTGGTCGCATTTTAGTTTTTTTATTTCTGTTTACGCATCATATCTAAATAATGAACAGGGTGATCTATTTTCACTTTTGTGATCATCATCGCATGTTTGGCACGCTCAATCGGTTCGCCTGTTTCATCATATAACTCAACAATCGTTTGTTTAAAACGTTTAAAATTCGGACCGAAAAATTCGACTTCATCACCAACACCAAAGTTATTTCGTTGTTGAATCGTTGCAAATTGTGTTTCTGGATCATAATCTAACACAAGACCCGCAAAATCGTATTTTGGCAAACGTTCAGGGCGACCGTATAATTGATCTTTGTGCGTTGGTTCGCCGTAGTAAAAGGCTGTTGAAAGATTTCGTTGGGCTGCCTTCCAAATCTCATCAACCCATTCTGAATTGAGCTCAAATCCTTCTGGGTCTTCGAAGTAGGCATCAATAATTTTACGATATACATTAACGACAGTCGCAACATAATGAATACTTTTCATTCTTCCTTCAATTTTTAAAGAATCGACACCTGCTTCAATTAAGTCAGGTAAGTGTTCGACCATACTCAAATCTTGTGAGCTCATCGTGTATTTTTCATCATTCTCATCCGATATGTCAACAGTACCATCTGTGCCATCTTCAAATAAGTCATATTTCCAACGACAAGACTGGGCACATCCACCTCGGTTTGCATCTCGAGATGTCATATGATTGGAAAGAACACAACGCCCTGAGTAGGAGATACACATCGCACCGTGAATAAAGGCTTCGATTTCAATATCAACGTTTTCTTTAATCTCTTTTATTTCTTCAACCGAAACTTCACGTGCCAACACAACACGTGGCAAGCCTTCATTTTTCCAAAATTCAGCTGTTTTCCAGTTCGTCACAGAAGCTTGTGTACTAATATGCACTTCCAAGTCCGGTGCAGCTTCACGACAAGCATCAATCAAGGCTGGGTCTGCTGCGATCACAGCTGAAATGCCCACTTCATATAACTTCTTAAAATACTCATGTGCTCCGTCCAAATTTTCATTATGTGCTATGATATTCGTCGCAACATACACTTTTGCACCGTATTGGTTGGCAAATTCAACACCTTCAGCCATTTCATCAAACGTAAAGTTACCCGCCTTTGAACGGAGACCGAATTGACGTCCACCAATATAGACAGCATCTGCACCGTAGTGTATCGCAAACTTTAATTTTTCAAGATTACCTGCTGGTGCTAGTAGTTCTGGTTTTTGTTTTGTTGTCATCTCACCCGTACTCCTTAATTAATAAATCTGTTCTTTAAAATAAAATCCTGTATTTAACCTACGATCGTTTGGTTGAATTTGATAGATGCGTTGTTTCCAGCCACTCTTCTTCTGTTGATATGCTTCAGGGTCAGCTAAGTACGTATCGATCGCTTCACGATAGATGGCTACAATTGCTTCATTATAGTCTGTTTCTTTTAAAATTCCCTCTATTTTTAAACCATCAATTTCGGCGTCTAAAATAATGTCCAAATGATCGATCATCATAAGATCCTCATTACTCATAATGTGCGTCCCATTTTTGTCTTCAAAAATAGGATAATGGGTGTCTTCTTTCCGATCTTCTTTAATAAAACGCTTTTGATCAGGATCATAATATTGACCCACATGGTCATAATAGTTCTGTACAAGACGGCGTTTAGATTGAAAGATGTTCGTCATACCATGAATTTGAATGTCAATTGGAAAATCGACCTGTTCTTTTATCTCCCTAACAGCGTCTAGCGACAACTCATTCGACAGTGTTGCACGCGATAAGCCACGCTTATGCCAAAACTTAAGTGTTTGGTAATTGGTTGCAAGTGTCGATGGATGCCAGTTAATGCTTAGTGAAGATCCGATATCTTTTATGACTTGATAAATCGCTTGATCACCTGCCACAATTCCATCGACATTGATGGACTCGAGTTGCTTTAAATAACTTGGCAATGCTTTTAAATGCTCATTATGATAGATCGCATTCACCATCACATAAATCTTTTTATTTTGTGCCTGTAAATGCTCAGTCGCTTGTTTAATTTCATCAATTGTCAAATCACCACTTGCTCGATTCGCAAAATCTTGATGACCGACATATATACTATCCGCACCTGCATCAGACAAACGAAACAGTTCATCTAAATCTTTTGCGGTGGCTTGTAATTCTGGTTTATATTGATTCATATTTGATTCACCTCTAAAGACAGTCTAAGACATATTATGAAGCATCGAATGAATTTATCAGTGATAAATATCACACTTTTTGATACTTTTTCGTATATTTTTATATTTTTCGTTTTGACGTGAACTTTTGTGTTGTGTTTTATTTTAAAAATTTGAGGGTAAATGAATTTATATCATGCTATTTGTTAAGAGGGGGATCGTTATGTCAGAATTGAGTGCACATTTACTTGTCTCAGGCCGTGTTCAAGGGGTTGGATTTCGCTTTACAACTCAGCAAAAAGCAAATGAAATCGGTGTTGTTGGTTGGGTGAAGAACAATCCAGACGGTCGAGTTGAAATTGAAGTTGAAGGCGATGTTGAATCTGTTTATACCTTTATTGATGCGATAAAAGCAGGGCCTAGTCCAAGTGCTAAAGTTGAAGATGTTGATATTGACGTGTCTGAGGAGATAACAGGATATCGATCATTTAAAATAACAAATTAATAACCGACCTAAAAACGAAAGTCGTGTGGAAAGGAATCCACACGACTTTTATCATCAAATTAACTATCTTCAAAGAAACGACGGTTAAGCGAAATGTATTCATGTTCATCTTCTGGAACTTCATCTTCCATGAAGATCGCTTCAACCGGACATACCGCTTCACAAGCTCCACAGTCAATGCAAATATCCGGATCGATATAAAACATATCGTCCCCTTCTTCTATACAATCAACTGGGCATACTTCAACGCATTCTCCAGCCTTTTCCCCAATACATGGTGATGTAATAACAAATGCCATGATGATTACCTCCTTATAATTATGTGTATCTTACCAAATATGTTCAAGTTGTATCTGTTCATCCTCATGTTCAATAATAAATACATCAGGATTTTTAAGTAATCGCCATTGTTTAAAGCCATAATCAGCTTCAAAGTGATTAAGTAATAGCATAAGTAAATTGCCATGTGTCACGATCGCAATTGTTTCATGTGACGGGTCATTGATCGCTTCATTGATGACGGCTAATCCTCTTCCGAGTGCCTCATTAGAGGATTCACCACCAGGTAGTCGATAGTCTAAATCTTCAAATGATGCTTCGACAACATCTAACCAATCATCTACAGGTTGATCACTTAAAATACGCTCATTTAGACGAGCATCTGTTTCGATCGATTGTTCGTTTAATAATGCATAGGGTTTAATGGTTTCAACCGCTCGCATACTAGGACTTGAGATAATACGATCTATAGTTAAATCGTGTTTTTTAAAAAACTCAGATAAACGGCGTGCTTGGTTAACCCCATTATTTGTTAAAGGGGAATCAGTATGTTGCCCATCTGATTGACAGTGCCGAACCAAAACTAGCTTTTTCATTATTAGATCATCTCCCACCTACGGATTATATGTGCGATCTATTGCTATTTACTTTTCGACGAAATAATCTTTTTTATAGCCACCGATGCGGTTAGAGTTATCGATGATGAAATAAAATTCATCGGTTTCATTTTTAACAGGATATGACTTTCCTGGTGTTAACATCGTGTCGACGATAAACTTCTTCGCATCAGCATGTACACATTTGATTGTCTTAATGGTCTCTTTTTCTTCCCAAAATGTGTGAAGCAAGGTACAGATGCCTCCCTTTTATGTTTGAATTCTCTTACATTTTAGCACGATTTCGATAAAAAGATAACCTTAATGTAAAAAATATTAAAGCAATTTGAGAAAATCAAATTGCTTTAATTAAATAACGTTTCAAATTGGGCATAACCTTCCTCTTTTAAGTCTTCTTTAGGAATAAAACGAAGCGCTGCTGAATTGATGCAGTAACGCATGCCGCCTTCTTCTTTTGGTCCGTCATCAAACACATGACCTAAATGAGCATCTGCAGCTTGACTACGCACCTCAATTCTTCGCATACCTAGACTTGTATCTAATAACTCGTCTAACTCATTACGATTTATCGGCTTTGTGAAACTTGGCCAACCACACCCAGCATCATATTGATCGGTCGAAGAAAATAGTGGTTCGCCTGTAATGATATCAACATAGATACCTTCCTTTTCGTTATCGTGATAAGCATTTTTAAAAGGAGGTTCTGTTCCATTTTCCATTGTGACGTGATATTGCATAGGCGTTAATTTTGCTTTCAATTGTTCTTTTGTATAAGAAGGTTTCCAGTAATCGTTAATAAATTGTTCACGGCCTGAGCCTTTCTTATATAACCGATAATGAAATGGATTCTTCTTATAGTAATCTTGATGAGCCGTTTCTGCTTCATAAAATGGTTTAGCGGGTAAGATCTCTGTCACAATAGGTTGTTTAAAAGGACCATTAACTTCTAATTGATTCTTAGATTCTTCAGCCAATTGCCTTTGTTCATCATCATGAAAAAAGATCGCTGTCTTATATGAAGAACCTCGATCGTTAAATTGACCGCCTGAGTCTGTCGGGTCAATTTGTTGCCAAAATAGATTGAGTAATCGTTCATATGAAAAAACAGATGGATCATAGGTTATTTGAACGGCTTCATAGTGACCTGTTTCGTTAGAACATACTTCTTCATAGGTTGGATGTTCTGTATGACCACCTGTGTAACCAGAAATAACAGAATGAATACCGGGCTGTTGGTCAAATGGTTCAACCATGCACCAGAAACATCCACCTGCAAATGTTGCTTTTTTATACTGTGTATTGTTCATCATAACCCCTCCTCATCTGTCTATTTTACGATGAAGTGAATAAGCAATCAAACATATAGCTTAGGTGCTGAGTGACCACTACCTACTTGAGTATCGATCGTTTCAATTTTGTATAGGTTATCTTCTGACGCTAGCGTTGTCTGTTCCGGTCGTTTTAAGGTTGGTTCGTTCGATTGTTTTTGAAATTGCTTTAATAATGCCAGCATATTCGGTATATTTTTGATCACAGGGCCGTACTGTTGAACAAGTGGTGTGATCGTCTGAGATAATTTAGCTAATTGTTGTAGTTGTTGCATCGTGTGATTAAGATCTTTCCCTTTTAAATTGAATTTATCCAGAATCTGAGTAAGCGGTGGTGTCGGTTTATTAGGGATATAATACTGCTGTGATGGCGGATAGTAATAGGATTGGTACGGTGAATACGGGTAGTAAGTCTGGGGCGTGAAGTGCCTCATAAAAATCCCTCCTCTTTTGAATTATCGATATCATACATTACGCAATAGCCCATAGAGGTGTGCATCGTTTAATTAAAGTACTAAAAAAAGACTCTTCCCAAAAATAAAATGAGAAGAGCCTTCTGAATTAAAGTGTTAGTTTACACTATATAGTGATGTCAGTTCATATGTGCAAATCGTCGTATCGTCTTTCCAAGTGAGTTCAATGATTTCACCAAATCCGATTTGATCTGACTCTTTGTGTCTACGAATTTCAATTTCATCATGAATAGGATACAAGCGATAGCCAGGGAGTGTTAATGTAAACTGATTTTCTTGATCTTCAACGCGGTGTTCTTTTCCTTCTGTTACGAGTGTCCATTCTAAGGTCAATGGCATTGTCATAGAGTATTCTCCTTTTAAATCATCGTTTTATTCAAATTATTTGAGAAAAAATTATAATCAGATTATGGATTGTTGATACTCCTCCCATAAATCATCAAAGGTCTGAATCGCCTCATTAAATGGTACATTCCATTCTAAGTAACGACTAATCTCATCATAGTCGGTGGAATGTTTTGGAAAGTCGTGATCATGATACATCCATTCAGCTAAACGTTTTTCTTTTGTATCTTGTTTGATACCGCGATAACGCATCATGAATTGATGAAAAGATTGCATATTCGTAAACTCCTTTAGACTCGGTCATACTGGATAAAATAATAGTCATGTGGGTTTTCATCGTTTTTAAGCCCTTTTTCCTTTAATGTGATCTCATATTTTGACAAGTCGTATTCAGGGAAATAGGTATCACCCTCAAATTCTTCATCAATATACGTGATATAAAGACGATCCGCAAATGGTAAAAAGCGTTCATATATTTCACCGCCACCTATAATGAATACCTCTTCATCAAGTGAACGAATCTCATCAAGAACACTGTCAATATCATGAAAGATTTGACAGCCCTCTACTTCATAATCGTCTCTAGTCGTTAAGATTAAGTGTTTTCGATTGGGTAGTGGTTGACCAAATGATTCAAATGTTTTTCGACCCATCACAATTGTTTTATTTAATGTCATCGCTTTAAAGTAACCTAGATCATTCGGAATATTCCAAGGCATCCAATTATCTTTTCCAATTAAACGATTTTTATCATGAGCAGCAATCATTGAGATCATTGTAAATCCTCCTTGTTTTATACAGCTATTGGTGCTTTAATTCCTGGATGAGATTGATAATTAACGAGCTCAACATCATCAATTGATAGATCAAATACAGAATGAAATGTATCATTTATTTTAATGGATGGTAGTGGATAGGGTTTACGTGATAATTGTAATTGAACTTGATCAACATGATTATTATAAATGTGCACATCCCCTAATGTATGAACAAATTCGCCTACTTCAAGACCGCATTCATGTGCGATTAAATGGGTTAATAATGCATAACTTGCAATATTAAAAGGCACACCTAAAAATAAATCGGCACTACGTTGATACAATTGGCACGACAACTTATTGTCTGCAACATAAAATTGGAACATAGCGTGACACGGTGGTAACGCCATATTTGATGGAACATCTTCAGGATTCCAAGCGGTTACAATATGACGACGTGAATTCGGGTT
Organism: Pelagirhabdus alkalitolerans; assembly: GCF_900096905.1. GTDB lineage: Bacteria > Bacillota > Bacilli > Bacillales > Amphibacillaceae > Pelagirhabdus > Pelagirhabdus alkalitolerans. Next base: position 378,644 of record NZ_FMYI01000002.1, read on the forward strand.
ATGCTTAATCGATTCCACAACATTTTTTAATTGGTCAATCGTCTCGCCTCTTGATGTCTCCCAATTTCGCCATTGCTTGCCATAAACAGATCCTAAATCACCATATTTCTCTGCAAATGCATCATCTTCTAAAATACGCGTTTTAAAGTATTCCATTTCTTCTTTATAACGTGCATCAAAATCATCATCCTCAAGCCGACGTCTGCCAAAGTCTGTCATATCAGACCCTGTATATTCTGAGCTTTTCACCCATTTTTCAAAGGCCCACTCATTCCAAATATTATTGCCGTGTTTGAGTAAGAATTGAATATTAGTATCGCCTCGAATAAACCAAATCAATTCAGATGCAATTAATTTGAAATTTACTTTTTTAGTCGTCAGAAGCGGAAATCCGTCTTGTAGATTAAATCGCATCTGCGCACCAAATAAGGAATGCGTTCCAGTGCCTGTACGATCCCCTTTTTGATGACCGTCTGATAGTACTTGCTTGCATAATTCTAAATACGCGAATTCATTTGTTTGCATGAATGGTACCTCCACTAAAAATCTATTTCTTCGTTTAATATTACATAATTAAATGCTTAAATTCAATTACAATCTAAACGTACTGATGTTAAATATCATGGTCGACCTCTGCTATTTCAGAATGGAATTGATCATAAAAAGCTTTTAAAAATTCCGTTCTTTCTGTTGCTGTTTGAATAGCTAAATGTGTATGCATTTGATCCTTTAATTTAAATAACTTATCATCAAAATGATCGATCGTTGCTTTTTGATCATGGTCATACATCGGTTGATTAACAGTTGAACCGTATGTAAAAGCTCTTGCAATGCCAATCGCCCCAATCGCATCAAGTCGGTCAGCATCCTGAACAATTTGGGCTAGTTTAGATTCCGTTTGCTTTTGTTTGCGAAATGAAACAGTCTCAATTGCATTTATGATGTGTTGGATGACTGAAGAAGATAGTCCAGCCGCCTGTAATGTCTCAGAAAGAAGCTGACGCTGTTGTTCAATATTATTGAACAGTTTATCATCTAAACAATCGTGCACCCATCCTGTGATTTCAGCTAATTGTGCGTCTTCTTTTTCATCAATCGCGATTTTTCTTGCCCAATAAGCAACGCGTTGCATGTGCAATGCGTCATGACCTGAAGCGTCATGATCAAACTGTTCAAAAACAAACGCTTTTATTTTGTCTACATCAATGATTTCATCCGTCATATGTACCCCACCTTTAGCTATATTTTTTGTCAATGATTCTTGACGTCAATCTCAAAATGCGCTATAGTCGTAAATAAGCAAAGAAGATAGTAGGATCGATATGCAATAGCCTTAATTGAAGTTGTGCAGGAGAGATCCTACACGTTTCGATTGGGCTATTTTTTATTTTCTATCTGATTTGTAAATTGATCACGTCAGATCGTGAATACTAGGAGGATTATTTACATGGAAAACGGTATCGTAAAATGGTTTAATGCAGAAAAAGGGTACGGTTTCATACAACTAGAAGAAGGAAACGACGTATTCGTCCACTATTCTGCTATCCAAGAAGAGGGATTCAAAACATTAGAAGAAGGTCAGTCTGTTTCATTTGATGTAGTCGAAGGCGACCGCGGCCCTCAAGCAGCAAATGTTGTTAAAAACTAAATTCAGAAACGGTGGCTCCAAGTAGTCACCGTTTTTTTATGTAAGGAAGTGAATGAGAATGCTAGCAATATATACTGACGCAGCCTCATCAGGCAATCCAGGTCCAACAGGGATAAGTTTTGTTATAAAACAAAATGGTCACTTTATTGAGTATTACAAGTATATTGGTGATGCTGTATCAAATCATGATGGTGAGTTTTATGCACTTATGAGTGCTCTTGATTATTGTAAGGAGCATTTTCCAAACGATATATTATCCATCCGTTCCGATTCTAAATTGGTCGTTGATGCTGTTAATCGCCAATATGTAAAGCAAGACCACTTCCGTCATCTGTTAGAAATGGTCTTAACTAAAATGGATCCGTTTCCTCACTGCTTTATCAAATGGATTCCAGAAAAACAAAACAGTCATGCTGATCGTTTAGCAAAAAAAGCTCTATTAACAAAATCAGAATTAATCAGCCAATCCCCTTCTGTTTGAATACGGATCGTGCTTGACTGATCGTTTTGATATCATGCTCATTTAGTAATTCAATAAGCCCTATAAAAAACGAGCCATCAAATTCAATTTGAGTTTTTAATGTCGCTTCTAAAGCGATACAACTCAGCGCATCATTATCAGCATATTGCCTAGCAAAATAAATGAATTTCACTTGTTCATCTGTTAACTTAAAACCTTTATCCCACAGGTGCTCAATATAATCAGCTAATAACTGTTCACGCTTCACCTAAATCCCCTCATTTCATACAGAGCATACGGTGTACTCAGTAAGCCTTTTACACATTCATTTGACTTAACAATCATATAAATGTGTGTACTTTGATGTTAAGTAATTTATTAAATAATCAGGGTTAAATGTTTCATTTGATATTTCCTCAATTAACTTTAACGGTTCTTTCATTTTCCCGTGTCTGTGCACGTGTTCAGTGAGCCATGCTTTAATCGGCTCAAAGTCACCCATTCGAACAATAGATTCAACGTCTAAATCACGTTGCATTGCTACATGTAACTGAGCGGCATACATGTACCCTAAAGCATAGGTTGGGAAATAGCCAAATTCGCCTGCTGCCCAGTGAATATCTTGTAAGACACCTTCTGCATCGTTAGATGGTGTAATACCTAACAATGTATGCATCTTCTCATTCCATGCCTCAGGTAAGTCTTTTACTTCTAAGTCATGATTGATTAAGTCTTTTTCAAGTTCATATCTCAGTATAATATGCAAGCAATACGTTAATTCATCAGCTTCAATTCGAATGTAACTTGATTTCACTTCATTGATCGCTTTATAAAATGCATCAAACTCAATTGTTTGAAACGCTGCAGGTGCAACTTTTCGAAATTGGTCGAAATGTGATTCCCAAAAGGCATGACTTCTACCGATCATATTCTCCCAAAATAATGATTGAGATTCATGAACTCCCATAGATGCGCCAGATTTTAATACCGTCTCATATAAATCTTCATCAAAATTCTGTTCATACAAAGCATGTCCACCTTCATGGATCGTACCGAACAAGCCAACTCGGAAGTCATTTTCAACAAAGCGCGTCGTCACACGAACATCTTTCGGATTAATGCCTATAGCAAATGGATGAATCGTTTCATCTAATCGTCCAGCATTAAAGTTATACCCCATTTTTTCAAGGACAAGCTCGCCAAATGCACGTTGATCCTCTTTTGGAAAATGATGCAAGAGCATTTCAGTATCTACTTCGACCTCTGATTTCTGAGTACGTTTTAATAAATCTTTAAGAGCTTGTTTTAAGCGATCAAAAATCGGATCGAGTATCTCAGTCGTAAGACCAGGTTCATATTGATTTAAAAGCGCATCATAAGGATGGTTGTCATACCCCCATATACGTGCAAATTTGCGATTATAAGCAATTAAATCTTCTAAATAGGGTTTTAACAATGAAAAATCACTAGTTTCTTTCGCTTGTTGCCAAATAGATTCTGATTGTGATTGGAGTGTCACAAACGCTTTATAATCTTCTGATGGAATCTTTGTATATTTTAAATACTCACGATCTAATTCTTTCGCTGACTGCTTTAAGATAGGATCTTCGGTTGATATTTGAACATTATCGATCACTTCTTTTAATTCATCTGATGTTTTCAGTGAATAAATCTTTTCACTTAAGAGTCCAACGACATCAGACCGGTAAGCAGCGCCCTCAGTGGGGATCTTTGTTCTAAGATCCCACTGAATTAAGCCAAGCGCCTCTTCATATCCATTTATTTCTTTCATTTTTTGCTTTAATACCGTTTCATCATTGCTCACTTAGCTCTACCTCCTACCGAATATGTTTCCCGAAATACTGATAGTAATCAACTTTAATAAAGCCATTAAACAGTTTACGTTTTTTAGTCGCTTTTGCGCCGAATAATTTTTCAAATCCTTCATGTGACGTGATGATATAACTGCTCCATGATGGATGATCACGCATTGTTTCTCCCAGTTGACGATACATTTTTTCAACAGATTCCCGATCACTCATACGTTCTCCATAAGGTGGATTGGAAATTAAATAGCCATTTGGTTTTGACGGTTTAAAATCACTGGATTCCATCTGTTTCCAAGTGATTAAGTCAGCTAGTCCCGCTTCAATCGCATTCTGTTTAGCAATCTCAATCATTTTAGGGTTTAAATCCGTTCCCGTAATATCAAGTGGTTGATCATAATTGGCTAACGATTCAGCCTCTTCAAACGCTGCATTCCACTCTTTGTCTGATACAAGCTCCCACGATTCACTTGCAAATTCGCGGTTAAAACCTGGTGCTATATTTTGACCGATTAAGGCAGCTTCAATTAGGATCGTTCCTGAGCCACAAAATAAATCGACAAGCGGGTAATCCGGTTTCCAATTCGTTAATTGAACGAGTGCGGCTGCTAATGTTTCTTTTAACGGCGCATCACCTTGTCCTGTGCGATAACCACGTTTATGTAAGCCAGACCCTGAACTATCAATGGTTAATGTCGCCTTATCTTTTAACAAAGCCACTTCAATTTTATACATAGCACCGGTCTCTTCCATTCGGCTTGCAATGCCATGTTTTTGTTTTAACTTTTCAGCTACAGACTTTTTAACGATCGCTTGGCAGTCTGAAACACTATACAACGTTGACTTGACAGATTTTCCGTTTACAGGAAAACGTCCATCTTCTGGTATATACCGTTCCCAGTCTAAAGCTTTTGTTTGTTCAAATAGTTCATCAAATGTTGTCGCTTTGAACTCGCCTACGACGACTTTTAATCGATCGGCTGTACGTAACCATAAGTTACATCGTGCGATAGCTGATGTCTCTGCTTCAAATAAGACCTTTCCATTTTCGACTTGTAAGTCCTGATATCCTAAATTTTTAAGTTCTTGAGCAACAACGGATTCAAGTCCCATTGCAGCGGTGGCTAATAGTTTAACTTTTTGAGCCATTCGTTTCATTCCTTTCTCTTATAGAAAAAACCTTCCAATGGACAATCAAGTGTCTTGGAAGGTTGGATTTAGCAAAAAAATGACCAATGAATGTTTTATAAGCCATGTTCTGTTCTAAAGCACTGATTACGGTGGTCAACCTCGTACTTTAGTGGTAATCATCTATCTACCGTTCTATGCGAACAGTCCTTGTTTCGGTTTATGATTCCCTAATCCAAGATGCCCCTACCAAAATTTGGGTTTCTCACTCGTGGGGTTTACCTCGTTCCACTCAAATTGTTTCCAATTTGACTTCGTCACTGTGGCACTTTCAAGGTATTTTGAGCCTATCTTGCGACTTAGCTCATTTCCCTGCCGTAAGTTGATTAACAACTCCCTTGATTTATGATTTCATCAAGCACGAACACTACGTGCATTTCAGCACCTGTGAGCATGGACTTTCCTCAACATATGGAAACTCATATGCAGCGATTACCAAAACATTCATTTTTGATTAATAATTAATCTGTCTCTCATTATAACATAATTTACTTGAATTTGCTTGAAGTAATGGTTAACAACGAAGCAATGATTTAGCTGTCTGTGTATTTTTTACCAAAAACAGCTTTTTCTAAATTTGATACACGTTTTAAGATATCATAATTCATTTGATGATTGGACGGTTGTACCCGTTGTCTAGTTGGTTCAGGTTGGGTTTTTAATTGATCGTTCTCCTGGTGTAATTCTTCAATTGTTTGCATGAAATATTCATAATCTTGAATAATGACATCTAAAAAGGCATCGACTTCTTCTTGATTATACCCTCTCATAGATGTTTTAAATTGTTTGTCTAATATATCTTTCCCACTTAATTGGTTTTCATTATTTGTTGACATATTCTCACCTCGACTTTAAACACTACTTGTATTTTTTCAAACTTTATGCAAAATGTCAATTGCCTTTAAAAGGTTGACTGATTTTCTTCCCATTCTCTAGCAATATCCTCTAAGTCAAGTGGCGTGATGGTTCGCAGTTCATATTCGTTTGATTTCTGATGGCTTTCAACTTCATTAAAATAGTAAGATACGCTTCCTGGAAAATCTTCATCAATCAAAATTAAACTCACTTGACTTTTAGAAACAAGAAATTGGTTCTTCTTTGTGAATTGATGCGGCCCTTTATAATCACCTTTATAAACCGGTTGATAATGATCAGCTCTCTCAATTAACGTTTGATACGCTTCTTTTGTTGTATCAGGCCAACGTGATTCTTGGTTTTCAAAAGGAGGAAAAACACCATATTGGATGTTGTAATCTTCTTTGAGTTCGTTTACGACTTGACTCGCCCACATTTCGACACCTAATTGTCCGGATGATATAATCCATTCGCCACCCGCTTCAATAAACTCAATTATATGACGTTTTAATGCTTGTTTAATAATTGCAATACGAGGGTCATTTTCTGATTGAATAGTTAATTCAAAAGATTTATAGCCTGTGACAGCCATCACTTTAGGATGCATGTCTGAACCTCCTCTCGCTTTACTTCTCAGCCATATCCAATACATAATCTATCGATTGATGCAGTTCAAAATACCTTTTGCGATCGACATCAATATAATAGCTATGTAAAATAACAAGTTCAATATTTTCTTGTGTGGATTGTACTTGTGAAGGGTGTATATTTATTTTTCTTGCTTTCACTTGTTCATCAGCTATATCTGACCATTCTTTGGCCAATTCAAACATCGGGTTTGTTTCTTCTTTTACTTGATTAAAGAAATCTATATTTTTTATATCTTCAGGTGGATCTGATTCTAAATATTGTTTTCTTAGCTTTTCTAACATGATTCTTATTTGATGATTCTTTTCAATTAACATAGAATGAATCTCCTTTCCCTAGTACTTTATCACGGTTCAGGTTAGACTTACAACAGAGTTATTCATTTGAAATTCATCACACATGTTTTAAGACCTGTATGTGTTTGGATATACTGAAAATATGAATTAAATGACAGACTTAAGAGATTGAGTATTAACAATGATAGTTATTAAGACCTTATTTTGTCAAAAATGCTATCATTTTAGTTCTCAAATCGAGTTGTTTTTGGTATGATACCTTCATGCAGGAGGGATATTTTTGAACTACCCTAATGGTAATAAGAAGAAAGCAACTCACGCGTCTTCTTCTAACAATCAAAAACAATCTTTTAGTAATCGTGGGATGCGATTAGAAGATGATATTAATCAAACAAACGCGTATTATTTAGCAAAAGATATTGCAGTTATTCATAAGAAACCAACACCTGTTCAAATCGTCAATGTCGATTACCCAAAAAGAAGTGCAGCTGTCATTAAAGAAGCCTACTTTAAGCAAGCTTCAACAACAGACTACAATGGTATTTATAAAGGCCATTATATTGACTTTGAAGCTAAAGAAACGAAAAACAAACATTCCTTTCCACTTAATAACTTTCACGACCATCAAATTGAGCATTTGAAATCAGTTGATGATCATGGTGGTATTGGTTTTATTGTTGTGCGTTTTAATCAATTGGATCGAACTTTCTATCTTCCAGCTATGAAACTTTTCTCATGCTGGGAACGTCAATATAAAGACGGGGGTCGAAAATCTATTCCCCTTCATGTGTTCGAAAACGAAGGCATTGAAGTTCCAGTTGGTTACCCTGCAATTGTCGACTACATTAGCGTAATTGATCAATTGTTCTTTAAATAGAATGGAGGAAGATGACAATGGCAGATAAAAGCCAGTCACGTATTGCGAGAAAACAAGAATTAAAAAATTCAAAAAAGAAACAAACATCTTTATGGAAAAAGGTTGGACTAACTTTATTAACACTTGCTATTTTAGCCTTTATTGGTGCTGGCACCGTGTTTAGTTATTATATTTTCACCGCTCCTCGTCTTGATCATGACTTATTGGGAGATCCACCATCAACTAAAGTTTATGATGTTAATGGTGATTTATTCGCTGATTTAGGACAAGAACGCAGAACAACAATCAATTACAACGAATTACCGGATGTTTTAGTAGATGCTGTTTTAGCAACGGAAGATGTCCGTTTCTTCGATCACTCTGGTGTCGATATTTATAGAAGTACAAGAGCCATCATTAGTAATATTACAGGTGGATTCGGCGCTGAGGGTGGTAGTACGATCACTCAACAAGTTGTAAAAGGTTCTCTATTGACGCCTGAAAAAACAATGGAACGTAAAATACAAGAGCAATGGTTAGCGTTACAAGTTGAGCGAGCATATGAAAAAGAAGATATTTTAGAAATGTATTTAAATAAAATTTACTTTGGATCAGGTGCATATGGTGTAGCAACAGCGGCTGAGACTTATTTTAGTGTGACGGATCTTGATGAGTTAACATTAGCTCAAGCTGCTGTTCTAGCAGGTCTACCTCAACGCCCTTCTGCCTATGATCCACTCGTTAACCCGGATTTAGCAGAGCAACGAATGAACACAGTTTTAAATTTAATGGTTAGACACGATAAGATTTCAGAAGAGGAAGCAGAAGAAGCACGTTCTGAGTCCGTTGAAGACTTACTCAATCCATCAGAACCTGAAGGAACGCCTTATCACAGTTTCTTAGATCAAGTGAATAATGAGGTCGAAGAAAAACTAGAAGCGGATATTTTCAATGATAGTCTAGAAATTCATACAACACTCGACCCTGATGCTCAAGATCATGTTGAATATGTGTTATCTGATTCTAGCTCGATTAATTTCCCTGATGAGGACTTGCAATCTGGTCTTGTGGTATTAGACACTCAATCAGGTGCCATTCGTGCTATTGGTGGGGGTCGAAACCGCCAAGCAGGAGGCTTTAATATGGCTCTTCAAGCCAAACGTCAACCCGGTTCTGCCATTAAGCCAATATTAGACTACGGTCCAGCATTTGAAGATTTAAACTGGTCAACTTACCAGCAAATCGATAATTCAGAACCGTACCCGATTAGTGGGACAGATCAATCTGTTAGAAACCACAATGATCAGTATGGCGGCACAGTTAGCGCGCGTTACGGCATGCAACAATCGTTAAATGTCCCTGCCCTTCATGCATTAGAAGAAGTTGGACTATCACGAGCTGCTGAATTTGCATCGTCATTAGGTGTGCCTATCCCTGAAAATGGATTAAGCATTCGTGACGGTATTGGTGGTTCGACACTTAGTATGTCAACACTTGAAATGGCAGGTGCGTATACACCATTTGGTAACAACGGTATATATAATGAACCTTACGCTGTAACAGAAGTCGTTTTTAGTGATGGTCAATCAGAAACGTTAAGATCAGAACCAACAGCTGTTATGTCCGATTCAACAGCTTATATGATCACTGATATGTTAAAGACTGTTGTCAATAGTGGTACCGGGACATCAGCCTCTATTTCAGGGCTCCCAATTGCAGGTAAAACAGGATCAACAAATGATTATGTTGATGTTTGGTTTAGTGGTTATACAACCAATTACACCATCGCAGCATGGAGTGGCTACCAGGAGGACTCATCTCGTTCAGTTCCTCAAGGGTACAGAAACATTTCTCAACTCCTATTTAGAGAGGTAATGAGTGAGTTATCCTCAGGTCAACAAACAGATGACTTCCAAATGCCCGATTCTGTCGTCCGCGTAGATGTTGAACGTGGTTCGAACCCTGCGAAGCGTCCAAGTGCATTCACACCAGATTCAGAAATTGTTTCTGAACTCTTCAAACGTGGTTATGAACCTGAAGAAGAGTCGGATCAGTTTGAAGAGATTGATCCTGTAAGTAATTTATCCGCTGAATATGATGAAGCATTTAACCAATTAACGATTAATTGGGACCATTCAAATGAGGATGAAGTAAGATTTACAATTCGATACGGAACAGGCTCACAATTAAACAATGAATCCTCTAGTTCGGATACTGGCTTTACGATCCAAAATGTTGAACGTGGTGAAGTTTATACAGTAGAAATCACAGCTGTTAGTCAAGCCAATAGCAATCTAGAGAGTGACGCTCGTCAAGTTGACATTCAAATTCCTGATGAGGAACCTGAAGAGGAAGAAGAAGAAGAACCTGATGAGCCTGAAGAAACAGAAGAAAATGGTGAATCATCTCCACCAGATGACCCTGGAAATCAAGAAGGAGAAAATGGCGAACCTGAAAATAATGACGAAAATGGTGAGCCTGAAGATGATTCTTCAGAAAATAATGATGATGAAAGCAATGAAGAACCCGATGAAGAGCAAGATGAAGAAGCAGCTTAACTAAACTTAACCCCCACGCATTATGCTTTAAGATAAAAGCATGGTACGTGGGGGTTATTTTTGATTTGATTAAAGGTTATTGTTTATAAAGATGGCGGTGAGTCTTCCAGCGCATTAGCAAGAATGATGTATATAATCAAATTGCCGGGTAAAAAAATAAAGATTAGTCTAACCGCTAAAGACGGGATACCAAAATATTCAGCAATGCCACCACAAACACCACTAATCGCTCGATCTGATGAAGATTTTCTTAATTTATGATCCATCTAACCACGCTCCTAATCGATTGATTTAGTGCGATACTGGCACTTACATATAATGGTGTCAAACGATTACTCAGAAACTTGTCTGTTTTTTTGTTTATCAAAACGCATGACTTTGAAAGAAAATCTAAAGAATACAAATAAAGTTGTAAGGATTCCAAATACAAGCCCAAAGAAACTGATCGTCATGAGAATCGCACCAATAGTCGTTTCAAAAACGTTGTGTAAAATAAAAGTGACCGACGAGTAGACAATCGCTAAAATGATAATATGTTTTTTATTCAAAAAAGCCCTCCTCGCGTAAGTATGTCAGTCAAATTAATCTAATTGCCCTCTTAAAATGGACGCCTTTGCGTAGAGTTTAATCAGTTCATCATACAATGCATCGAGTTGAATAAATGCATGATATTGAGTGAGATTGTCTTGGACATATTGTATGCGTTCTGCTATATTAATGGGTTTGTACTCAAGTGTATCGAGTTCTTTTATGTTTATTTCAGAATGATCGTGTTTATTAAGTTCACACAGCTTGGTGATGAAAAGTTGTGTGTATGTTGACATCGTTGGTTTTGTTTCTTTGTATTGTTTCGTATTAAAGTACTCAATCAATTGGGCTTTCTCCGCTTTCCATTGGTCATACCATGCTTCATGTTCCGTTGACATCTTACCCCTCTTTTCTTTTCATTCGTTTTTGTCCTTCGCGGCATAAACTTAGTAATGGACACTCTTCACAGTTAGGGGTTTTAGCCTTACAATGATAGCGCCCAAAGAAAATCATCCGGTGATGCGTCTGTGACCATTCTGATTCTGGCACTTTTTTCATTAAGGTCTTCTCTACTTCTAGCGGACTATCTTTCCACCTACAGATCCCTAAGCGCTTTGATACTCTTTCAACGTGCGTATCAACGGCTATTGCAGGTTGGTCAAATGCGACCGATGTGACAACATTTGCTGTTTTTCTACCCACACCAGCTAACGTTTCAAGTTCTTCTTTACTTTCGGGTACCTCCCCGCCAAATTCTTCGATTAGCGATTTAGACATTTTTTGAATGTTTTTCGCTTTATTTCGATACAACCCGATGGATTTAATGTCCTGTTGAAGTTCTTCTAGAGGAACTGCCAAATAATCTTCAGGCGTTTTATATTTACCGAATAAGTGAGGTGTGACACGATTAACATTTTGATCTGTTGTTTGAGCGGAAAGTGCCACTGCCACTAACAATTCAAATGGATTTTGATGAATGAGTTCACATTCGGCATCAGGAAACATATCCTCAAACACATCTAAACAATATCGAATTTGTTTATTGGTTAACATTTCTTCACCTTCTTCTATTCTTCATCCAGCCAATTGTAGTAGACGCTTTTGTCTCTAGGTGTACTGTTATTTGTTGTTTGTTTAGACTGCGAGTGGAAAGCTTTGGCATGGTTCCGGGCTTCTTCAGGTGAACGCACCCCTTTTTTATGCCATTCTCTCAATATACGGTCAATATATTTGAAATTTAATTTATTCATCAGAACCGCCTCTTTAAGGGCTGTCTTAATCAATTCAGGTTTAACTTGATCTTCATCTAACCACATATTAATCGTTTCAATTTCAAACGGTGATAGTGCTCGACCAAATTCTTTTTCAAAGAGTGGGAATAAATTCATTAAAGGTTCCTGATCATTTGATTTTGGTTTCTCAGGTGAATTGTATAACAATTGCCATAATGATTCTAATGAATAATATTCGTTAACAACGTTCTGGTCTACTTTAGATTCTAAAATCGTTAACCAACCTTTTTGAAGCAGTTGTCTGAGTAACTGACTACAATACTCCTCGTCATATTGTACACGCTCAGTCAGTTCTTGTGGCGTTGGAAAAGCATTCCCGCTAGCTTGAAATTGAATAAGCTGAACAATCATAATAAATTCGGCTTCGGTCATGCCGATACGATGGTAATGTGTGATCAAGCGATTGGGGATCGTTGTCTGATCCATTAAAAAAGGTTGATAATGCATGTAAGTCATCTCCAATGTGTATGTTAATCAATCGTTCTATATTTCGCTGATAAAAATAAGAAGAAACACACGCATTCATTCCTATTAAATCGAATGAATACGAGTATTTCTACTTAAGAATGATATAGAGCTACTTTTTTAAGGGTATAGACGATTTAATAAACGCGGGAACGGAATCGTTTCTCTAACATGCTCAACACCTGCAAACCAAGCGACGGTCCTTTCGAGTCCAAGACCGAATCCTGAATGAGGAACTGAGCCATATTGGCGCAATTCTAAGTACCATTTATAAGCATCGCCAGTTAAGTTATGCTCATCATAGCGTTGTTTCATTAATTCTAAATCATCAATGCGTTGAGATCCCCCAACGATTTCACCGTAGCCTTCTGGTGCAATTAAATCAGCACATAATACGACATCTGGGTTCTCTGGGTCAGGTTTCATGTAGAATGCTTTAATATCTTTTGGATAATGTGTAATAAAGACAGGTTTGTCAAAATGTTCGGCAATTGCTGTCTCATGTGGGGCTCCGAAGTCTTCACCCCACTTAATATCATCAAAGCCTAACTTTTCAAGCAACTCAATCGCTTCGGTATACGTAATACGCGGGAATGGTGCTTGTACTTCTTTTAATTTTTCAATGTCGCGATCTAATGTGTCTAATTCTAAACGACAGTTCTCAAGTACGGATTGAGCGATAAAGCTAACATACTCTTCTTGTACAACTAAACTTTCTTCATGATCCATAAATGCCATTTCAGGTTCCATCATCCAAAATTCAATTAAGTGACGGCGCGTCTTCGACTTTTCAGCTCTAAATGTTGGACCAAATGAGAACACCTTACCAAATGCCATTGCCGCTGCTTCCATATATAACTGACCGCTTTGTGATAAATAAGCTTCTTCATCAAAGTATTGTGTATGGAATAATTCTGTTGTGCCTTCTGCTGATGATCCCGTTAAAATAGGCGGATCAATTTTGATAAATCCTTGTTCATTAAAGAACTGATACGTCGCTCGAATAATTTCATTTCGAATTTGCATCACAGCGTGCTGACGTTTTGATCGTAACCATAGGTGTCTATGATCCATTAAAAACTCAGTACCGTGCTCCTTCGGTGTAATAGGAAAATCGACAGCTTCATGAATGATCTCTATTTCTTTCACTTGCATCTCAAATCCAAATGGTGAGCGTGCATCTTCAACGATCGTTCCTGTAACATGCATGGAACTTTCTTGTGTGAGACCTTTCGCTTGATCAAATGCTTCGTCACCGACTGCACTTTTAACGACAACACCTTGCATAAAGCCTGTACCATCTCTTAATTGTAAAAAGGCGATCTTTCCACTCGAACGTTTATTCGCTAGCCAAGCACCGATTGTTACGTCTTGACCTACATAATGTTTAACTTGATTGATTGTTGTTTTCAATGACTTTCCCTCCAAAACTTATCTATACTTGTATATGTCTTTTTATAAATCGATCAATACGTGTAATGGCTTCATCTAATTGGTCTAAATGAATCGCATAGGATAATCGAACGTTATCCGGCGCACCGAAGCCTGCACCTGGAACAAGTGCAACTTTTTCTTCTTCTAAGATCGCTTTAACCCATTCTTCAGTCGTCTCGAATCCAGTTTGTTCAATGGCTTCTTTCACATTCGGGAATAAATAAAACGCTCCACTTGGTTTTAAGCACGTGACGCCTGGTAATTGATTTAGCTTTTCATGCGTTTGATCGAGTCGTTCTTTAAATGCTGCTTTCATTTCTTCTATAGGTTGGTCATCATGTGAATAAGCAGCCAGTGCACCATATTGCGACATGCTTGTTGGATTTGATGTCGAATGAGATGCAAGGTTTGTCATAGCCTTAATAATTGTTTTTCTACCAACTGCGTATCCAATTCTCCATCCTGTCATCGCATGTGATTTACTCACACCATTGATGATCACAGTTTGTTTCTTTAATTGCTCAGATAACTGGGCAATTGAGATATGTTTTTGATCTGTGTAGATTAATTTTTCATAGATTTCATCAGAAACGATGATGATATTGTGCTTAACACAAATTTCACCCAACGCTTCTAATTCTTCTTTTGTATACATCATGCCAGTTGGGTTACTTGGTGAATTAATGATCACTGCTCTTGTCTTTTCAGTAATTGCTTGTTCTAATTGCTCTTTTGTTAACTTAAATTGATTGGATTCTTCCCCTTTTACATATACAGGCTTACCTTCAGCTAATTTTATTTGCTCAGGATAGCTCACCCAATACGGTGTTGGGACAATCACTTCATCCCCTTTATTCAATAATACTTGGAACAACGTGTATAAAGCGTGTTTAGCGCCTGTCGTAACCACGACTTGATCCGGCTCATAGTTCAATTGATGATCTTTAAACATTTTGTTTGCAATAGCTTGTCTTAATTCAAGCACACCACCTGATGGCGTATATCGTGTTAAACCATCGTCCATTGCTTTTTTCGCAGCTTCAATAATAAAATTTGGTGTATTAAAGTCGGGTTCACCTGCCCCCAAACCGATTACATCATGTCCGGCATCTTTTAATGCTTTTGCTTTTGCTGTAATCGCTAGAGTTTGTGATGGTGTTAATGTCTGTACACGGTTTGATAACTTCATCCAATCACCTTTCCTTATTTATGATTGACTTGCAAAGGATATACCACTGTCGTATTCGCCAGTGTCTAAGCGATAATAATCATAGCTTAAACGCCCTTGTTGATCTCGGTATATAATTTCAAATAGTGGCGTGTTTTGTCTAATGCCAATGTTTGTTTGATGAATGTCTTGATATGTGTTGGTTGACTCCCAATCAGATAATAGTTGCTCCTCGTCTTCAAGATCTTCTTGGTTAAATTCAACAGGCTCTGTTTCGTCATCTGATTGATTAACAAAGATAATCAGATCCTCACCTTCTCGTTCGCCTTGAACGACATGATAATGATGATCGCCATGAAAGCGAGTGATCGAGTCCACTTCAAATGACGCATCATTCGTTTGAATACGTTCAATCGTTTCATCAAAACCTTGTTGAGCAGATTGTTCAAATGAATAGTAAACATAGACCAAGTAAGTAAGTACCATCAAAAACAACATGACCATGATTAACACAACAATCTTCCACCGATTTAATTCAAATGATTGTGCTTGTCTATTTCTTCTCATGGATACCCCCGATTCTTTCATCACGAGCGGAATTGTTTAACATAAATGTGACATAAATGACACGATTGCTGTTTACTAGTATAAACGAAAATGTTTCCTTTTGTCATATATAATCATGAATTTAATTCCTATTCCCTTAATTCTTTTTCTAACTAAACCATTCTAAGGCTAAATCTAAAAGTTCGGTTGAACGTCTATAATACGTTGGAACATCCGGTGTAGACTTTAAAAAAGTTTGACCGTATTGTTTTGTTATAAGCCGTTCGTCACAAACAAACAATAAGCCTCGATCATGTTTAGTTCGAATTAATCGACCAAACCCTTGCTTAAAACGAATCGTTGCACGTGGCAGAGCTAATTCAGTAAACGGATTTTTTCCTTCACTTTTCATCTTTTCTGCTAAAGCATGGAAATGAGGTTGATGCGGTGGATCAAATGGTAAGCGAACGATCACGACGGCTTGTAAATCCTCACCTGGTATATCTAACCCTTCCCAAAACGCATTTGTTCCGAGCAAAATTGATTGATCAAACGTTTGGAAATTTTTCTTTAACCGCTCATGGCTTCCACTTGTAATACCTTGTGCGATAATCAGATAATCATCTGCAAACAGTGTATTTAAATAACGGTACGCTTTTTTTAAAAGATCATGCGAATTAAACAAAATAAGCATCCGCCCTTTTGTAATATCAGCAAGTGAGAAAATAAATTCACACGTTGCTTCTAGAAACGGATCCATAGATTTATAATCCATGATTGGAAAGTCGTTTGGAATTAAGAGTTTCATTTGATCTTGATGATGATAAGGTGATGGAATGATCCGCTCTATTCCTTGTGAGTCATCGATCCCAAGTTGAGCTTTAAAATAATCAAATGAGTTTGAAACACTTAATGTAGCACCTGTGTAGATGATTGAGTCAAATAGCGGATTTATCTTATCTTTAAAGAATGTTGAAACATTTAGTGATTCTTTATATAAACTAACCGCATTCTCAGCTCCAAGCGTTTCACTTTCAATCCATTTTATTTCCTCGTTATGATCATCTAAACGAAAGTAGGATTTAAATTGGGATTTAATATTTTGAATCTGATCTCTTAATTGATTAACGACCTCTATAGAAGCACGTTTTTGTTGATTCGATTGAATAAACCGATCTAAATCCCCCATTAACATCGTGACGCGTTCAGCCATATCAACAGAAACAGAAAAATCTGTTTGATCAATCTCTGAAATAGATCGCTGCAATCTGCCTAAATCATTTTTTTGAGTTTTTTTAAACGAACCTTGTTTGGTGAGATGGTTTAAATAACGAAATAATAAATCGAGTTCTTGTTTAAGTGAATCAAACATTTGATCCAATTGTTTGCGATCGTTTGTACATGAATTTATGTCTACGTACAGTTGTTTAAATGTAGTCAAAAGTTGTTTGTAATGTAATTGCTCACCTAATTGATTCGCTATGACACGCTCTAAATGGTGTGCTTCATCTACAATCATGTAGTTAAAGGGTTCCAAAACTTGCGCATCCGATGAGGCAAATTCAACGAGTAATGCATGATTGACAATCAAAACATCTGCCTCTTCTACCCTCATGAGGGCATCACGATAAAATGATTTTTCTACATGATGGGACTCTTTTAATGATGAGACTGTTTTGAAATAACGATAGCCGTTAGCTGGTAATTGTATATCATCTATATCACCTGTTTTCGTTTGTGTTAACCACACAAGCAATATCGCTTTTGTTAAAGCTATGTCATAATTCATCTGTGCATCATTTGCTAATGAATCGCTAAAAAGAGGGATACTAATATAATTTTGTTTCCCTTTTAAATTCGCAATTTGAAGCGGCCATTCCAAAGCACCTTTAATTTTGTTCCATTCATCTAATAATTGATCTTGCAGTCGTTTTAAATATGTACTAATTATAATTTTCTGTTTGTTTTGCTTAGCAAAATAACCACTAGCGAGTAAATAAGACAACGTTTTTCCCGTACCAGCCCCCGCTTCAATAATCGCTTGATTGTGGCTAGATAGGCTGTGAAACACGTACTCACTAATATCACGTTGTCCAAGACGTTGTTCAAATGGCGAAAAAGCTGAATCTAAAGGTGAAGGATTCGTAAAAATAGACTCAATCCATTCTCCAAACGATTGATCAAAATCTGACACATCAACTGATGTACGATCAGTTGGACAATAGGCTAAACCATGAAGATATGAATAGTGCAGGTCTTTTGATTGATCTTTTTGCGAAAATTGTTCAAGAATTAAATGAAGATCACTTTTTAAATAAGGTTCTATTGTTTTCAACTGATTTAGTGTCGCGTTAGGCAATGCTCGTAATTCATGCAATAACTCATCCAATAATTGCGCTGTTACATATGCATCGGAGGACGCACGATGCGGATTGTCATGATCAATGCCGAGAAACGTGACAAGTTGAGACAATTTGAAACTTGGAGCATCAGGTCTTAATAATCGACTCAATTCAACCGTATCAATTGTCGGTTGATTAATCGGCGGTAACCCAGCATTTTTAAACTCAACATTCAAAAACCCTAAATCAAATGGAACATTATGCGCGACAAAATACGCATCTTGAAAAAAATGATAAATATCGTCTGCTATATCAGAAAAAGTAGGCTGGTCAAAGATCAATTCATTCGAAATCCCAGTTAAGTGCGTAATGAATCGAGAAATGTGCATATTAGGATTGAGTAGCTGGTTGTATGTGTCAACAACTTCGCCATTTATATACCTTACAATGCCTATTTCTATAATTCGGTCACCTTTTTGGGGGCTGTTCCCTGTTGTTTCGAGATCAACAACAACAAATTGATTCATGTAATCAGTCCTATCTTCACAAATATTTAAGCTTCTTTATTTTCAGGCGACTAAAATTTATATGAGTGGGGTGTTTCTTCCTCAATGACATCGGTCACTTCGTTTGACTCATTCATAAAGGCAATCTTAGGTCTGAATGTATTTAACTCCTCTTCACTTAAAACAGCATATGCAACAATAATAACGACATCATCTACTTGCACATGACGAGCAGCAGCACCATTTAAACAAATGACCCCACTCCCCTTTTCACCTGCAATAACATACGTTTCTAAACGTGCGCCATTGTTGTTATTGACAACTTGAACTTTTTCATGTGGCAACAAATTAACAGCTTCTAATATCTCTTGGTCAATTGTAATGCTGCCAACATAATTTAAATCCGCCTCTGTTACGCGCGCTCTGTGAATTTTGGATTTCATCATCGTTCGAAACATTTAAAAAGCCCCCTTATTTTAATTCCTAACTTTCCGTATCTATCACTATATTATCAATTAATCGTGCTTTTTCAAATTGAATCGCAACAGCCAAAATAATCGTTCCGTTGATTCGATCAATCGGTTCTAATTCAGGAAAACTTAACAAATCGACATAATCGATTTGACCTGTATCAATTGTCTGTAATGTCTTTTCTACTGTTTGAACTAGACGTCTAGGATCTTTTTCACCGTTTAAGATTGCTTGTTTTGCTTGTTTAAGACTAGCGTATATACTGCTTGCTTGTGTTCTTTCAATTTCCTCTAAATTTACATTACGACTACTAAATGCTAACCCGTCAGATTCCCTAACAGTATCTACCATTTTTAGTTTGATATCAAAATTTAATGTTTCAATTAGGAGATCCACAATCGCGATTTGCTGGGCATCTTTTTTACCAAAATAAGCATAATCTGGTTTTACGATATTAAACAACTTTGTCAGGATCGTGATGACACCATCAAAATGTCCTGGACGTGAACGATCACATAAAACACCCGTTCGCTCTTTTACATGCATCGTAATCGCATGCTTGTTCTTATACAAATCATTTGCATGTGGCATGAAGAGATAGTCAACATGATGAGCTCTCGCGACATCTTGGTCCCGTTTTTCATCAATCGGATATGATTCAAAATCGCTTGTGTCATTAAACTGAAGGGGATTTACAAACACGCTCAGAATCACAATATCTGATTCCTCTCTCGCTTTTTTCAAAAGCGCTTCATGTCCAAGGTGTAAATACCCCATCGTTGGCACAAAGCCAATTGATTGAGACGATTTACGATGTTGGTTAACGATTTGAGTCATTTGATTTGGGTCGTGAATAATTTTCATTCCATCTCACCTTTATGCTCAAAATAGGCTTCTAATTGTTCAGAGTGATAACTATGTGTATCTGTCGGGAATTGAGATGATTTCACTTCGCTAACAAATTGTTTCAACCCCTCTTTAATCGGCTGATCAACAGACGCATAGTTTTTTACAAACTTAGGAAAGGTATCCGCACCGTACTGGATAATGTCATGATAAACGAGCACTTGTCCATCACAATGAATCCCTGCACCAATGCCTATTGTTGGAATGTGAATCGTTTGTGTAATTTCTTCACTCAATCGCTTCGGTATGCCTTCTAAAACAACCGCAATCGCTCCAGCTTCTTCTAAACGAGTCGCATCTTTGATTAAACGTTTGGCACTTTCTACATCTTTGCCTTGAACTTTAAAACCACCTAAAACATTAACAGATTGTGGTGTTAAACCAATATGAGCCACAACTGGAATACCAGCATCGGTCAAAGCTTTTATTGCTTGAAGTGTTTTATCTGTTGCACCTTCTAATTTCAAGGCCTGAGCACCGGATGCTTGGTAAAGTAAACGCGCATTTGAAAGTGTTTCTTCTGTTGAAATATGATACGACATAAATGGCATATCAACAACAATAAATGTATCAGGCGCACCCCGACTTGCTGCTTTAGCATGGTGTAACATGTCATCAATGGTCACCTTAATCGTCGAATCATAACCTAGCACAACCATTCCTAAAGAATCGCCAACTAAAATCATATCTGCTCCTGCTTGTTCAACTTGCTTTGCTGATGGGTAATCATAGGCAGTAATCATCGTTATTTTATCACGTGTTTCTTTCATGTTCAGAAAATCTAATGTCGTTTTCACGTTCATTTATCCTCCTTGAACCAGTCAATTTCACCAGAATAGATGTATTCTTGTTTTTGATCGTTTTCTATAATCAAAGCCCCCTGGTCTGTTATACCACGAATCTGACCTGTTTTGGCCTTTTTTCCAACTTGGTAAGAAACAGTCTCATTTAAACGAAAACCATATGTTAGCCATTTGTTTCGCACCTGATCAAAGCCGTGTTGAATAAACACATCGTACGCCTGTTCAAAATGTGTCAGGAAGGCTTGAATAAAGGCATTTTTATCATAGCTGTGCGTTGTGTGTTGACAGAGTGATGTTGCAATCTCACTTAATTGTTTGGAAAAGTTTTTCTGATTAAGATTTAACCCTAACCCGATCACTACAAAATGAATTTGATCTTGTTCACCTTGCATCTCTGTTAGAATACCAGCTACCTTTTTCCCATCTAATAATAGATCATTAGGCCATTTTATTTGAGGTGTTACATTTGAAATCGATTCAATCGTCTCTGCCAATACAACAGCTGTTAGCAATGTTAATTGTGGGGCATGTGAAGGTTCAAGATCAGGTTTTAAAACAAAGCTCATCCAGACACCTTGGTCATGATCAGATTCCCAGTAGCGATTCAGTCGCCCTTTCCCTTTATTCTGTTTATCTGCGACAACGACTAATCCATGATGGCCGTCTTCTAAGGCGCGTTTTTTTGCTAGTGTTTGTGTGGAATCAAGTGAAGAATAATGTTCAACTTCACGACCTAACCATTTTGTTTCTAAACCCCACACTAATGTGTTTTCACTTACTTTGTCCGGAATCGTAACGAGTCGATACCCTTTATTCGGTACCGCTTCAAACACGTACCCATCAGACTTCAGTTGTTTAATCTGTTTCCAGACCGCTGTTCTTGATAAATTCAATTGCTCTGATATCCATTGACCTGAGACAAATGTGTTTGACTTTGACGATAGTAACGTAATTAATTGTTCACGTGTAGAAGCCATTTATAATAACCAATCCTTTATATCATTTTTATCATTCAAAACATCACCCGTAACAACGGCGTGCTCAATCTCATTTAAAACAGCACGCATCCAGCGACCTTTTCCTTTATTAGGAAACCATTCCATTAAATCATGTCCTGATACAGTTAGTTCTGTTCGAGTTTGAATGGGAAGTTGTTCGCGTAATTGCGCAAGTTCTGACTGATCTATAGCGTGATTCATTAGCTGGTCAATTAACCAAATGAATGATTGATCTAAATGTGATGGTAATTGATAAACGAACCATTGTGATAATCCGTATCGTTTGTATATCTTTACAGACTGGATTAACACTTGTCCATTATTCAGTGTTTTATTCGACAATTTATACGCCCTAACAAAATCTCGAATCGTTACACCATGACTTCCTCTTAAGGATATGAAGGCAAATAGATCAATTAATTGATGGACAGGTTGATCAATCGATTGAATAAATTTCAAGTAAGCTTGATCACGATTAAAAACAGGTAAATAAGAAAAGACGCCCAAATCAATTCCATAACGAATTGCTCGTTTATATGCGCGTCCTTTAAAAAGTTTCTCCAGTTCAATCGCAATCCTTTCAACAGACAGTTCTTGAATAAGCGGAGCTTTTTTTGAAATGTCTTGAAAGGTCTTAGGTTCAATCGTGAAATTCAGCTGACTACTAAACCGGATCGCTCTTAAAATTCTAAGTGGATCTTCATCAAATCGCTGTGCTGGAGATCCAACGGCACGTATAATACGATTATCAATATCAAATTTACCGTCAAATGGATCGATTAACGATTGATCATCATCCATTGCAATCGCATTGATCGTTAAATCCCGTCTTGATAAATCCAAAATAATAGATTCTACAAACTCAACATGATCTGGGTGTCTATAATCAGAGTAATTGGATTCCGTTCGAAACGTCGTAATTTCAAACGATTCACCTTCGTGTCTAACAATGACCGTACCATGTTCTATACCAACCGTAATCACCTTATCAAATAGTGATTGAATCACTTCTGGAGATGCACTCGATGCAATATCTATATCACTTGATGTCTGGTTTAATAAATAATCTCTTACAGCTCCACCAACGATAAAGGCATCATAACCTGCGTCTTTAATAACACGGACAAGTTCAAACGCCCTATCGAAATGTTTATTACTCATGGAATCATCCTTCATGCACTGACGTGAAATGTAAACACAATTGACCAAACTGTTAACAATTTGGTCTTAAAGAAGTTAATCTTTTGTTCAGATTAACTTCCCACGTTATTCATATTACTCATCTTCTTTAACAATTTCTCGCCAGTCTAATAATCCTGTATCAAGTGCTCGAATCATAATTTCAGCTCCCGCTAAATTCGTGACAAGTGGAATTTGATAGACATCAGAAAGTCTTCCTAATGCACTAATATCAGGCTCGTGTGGTTGTGCCGTTAAGGGATCTTTTAAGAAAATAACAAGATCCATTTCATTCTCTGCTATTTTAGCACCAATTTGTTGGTCACCACCGAGTGGACCTGATTTAAAACGATGAACCGAAAGTCCTGTCGCTTCAGCAATTCGTTTGCCCGTTGTTCCAGTCGCATATAGATCATGTTGTTTTAAAATATGCTTGTACGATACTGCAAATTGAATAATTTCTGGTTTTTTTTCATCATGTGCGATTAGTGAGATTTTCATCCGTCTAGCCTCCAATTAGTCCATCATTAAGTGTTCTAACCCATATACCAACTCATCTAAATGTAATACATGATCAATGGCAAATTTAATACCTGACATAAATGATTGTCTGTGGAATGAATCGTGTTTAATCGTTAAGTTTTCTCCTGGTCCTCCAAAAACAACTTCTTGGTGTGCAACAAGGCCAGGCAGTCGCATACTATGAATGCGCATCCCATCAAAATCGGCACCTCTAGCACCTTTAATTGTTTCTTCTTCATCAGGATGACCTTGTTTCTTTTGAGTACGTTCTTCTTGAATTAACTCAGCCGTTTTAACCGCTGTACCAGAAGGCGCATCTAATTTTTGATCATGGTGCTTTTCAATAATTTCAACATCAGGGAAATGTTTCGCAGCCCATTTAGAAAATTGCATCATAAGAACAGCACCCATCGCAAAGTTCGGTGCAATCACAGCACCTATTTTTTGTTCTTTAGCTAGTTCTGTTAATTCTTTTAATTCTTCATTTGAAAATCCGGTTGTTCCTACAACAGGACGTACACCATTTAAGATAGCTGTTTTTGTATGTTTATAGCCTACTTTAGGGCTAGTCAAATCAATTAATACATCCGCATCTACAGATTCAAAGCACGTATCAATGTTATCATAGAAATAAGCATCAAATTTCGGTAGACCTTCCACCTCTTTTACTTGCATACCTGTATGCTGCAAATCAACACACCCTACAAGGGTTAAATCATCATGTTTTTCAACCATTCTTAGTGCTTCAGATCCCATTTTTCCGCTCGCACCTGCTACGACTACTTTTGTTTGTTTTGTCATATTATTCACTCCTATCAATTCGTGTAAATCTATATTTATCTCGCGTTTCAATTTTTGTCATTGATTGATTAAATGCTTCTGACAGGTCAATATCTAGAGAATTAGCAAATGACGCCATAACAAACATAAGATCACCTAATTCGTTCTCTATTGTATTGTCTTTTTCGCTTTCTTTTTTTTGTTTTTCTCCAAATTGATGATTGACTTCTCTTGAGAGCTCACCCAATTCTTCTGTAAAACGAGCCATCATCGCTAACGGACTAAAATAGCCTTCTTCGAATTGACTTATGTATGCATCGACCCTTTGTTGCATGCGTTGTATATCTCTATTTTCATCCATTGGCTATTTTACCTCCTATTCACATTATAAACTTTTCTAAGTCATTGTACAAAAAAAGACACCACCTGACAACTATCAGGTAATGTCTACAACTTACGATCAATAGCACTATTGTAGTCTTTTAAACAAATCATTTCTTTCCTACGACGTTTATAAGATGTTATTAATACATAACTTAGGCCACTTCCAACGAGCAACGCAATAAGTGTGAATGGATGAGTCATCCATAAGCTAATGCTCATGAAATGGATCAAGTACACGACTAAACGGAGGCCATATACAATCATTTTCATTCGCCCCTTTAAACGAACGGTTTACATCATCCTATTCATTTATTTAAAAGGCGTGCTTTATTTAATCACCTAAGCGAGCATTTTTATGTTTAATAGTTAAAAAATACGTCAGTGTGATCGAAGCAATACTTAACCAAAATGTAAAATAGCCAATCTCGTCCATATAAACATCTAATGCATGATACCTTGGCATCACACCAAATATGTAATCAACAAAATCATTGTGCAGTGTCCACAATCCAGCAACGACAATGTGCCGCTTTTGAATTTTGTAAAATGGCGCATACAATAACCCTTGAACAGCCATAGCACCATGAGAAAAAATGAGCATATAGGCATCGAAGCTAAGTTGTCCTAACTGAAAGTACGTTAAAACATTCATAACCACTGCCCAAACTCCGTATTTAAATAGCGTCATAACAGCTAATGCTTCAATGTAAGGCACATGTTTTCCAAAAATAAAGAAAGCCAAAAAAATGGTGAAAAACAAACTAGCTGTCGGGCTATCAGGAACAAATGGTAAAAAGATAGCTGGTGTGTCACGTAACTGAGGACCATACCAGATAAAACCATAGATCGTCCCGAGTAAATTAATGATAAATAACACGATCAGAAATGAACGCTGTTTGAGTAACATATATAAATAAGACAAAATGATCTTCTCCCCATAATATAGAACTCACTTACACCTAACTTACGGGTTGGAATTCTTTTGTTGTTCTGTATTTTTCATTGCGTTTAATTGTTGTATTAATTCATGAAATAAAAGATGGTCACGATTATCGAGTGCACGATCAATTTCAGTCGTTAAACGATCCTTTTGTGCATGATATAAAGTTTCATCTAACCATTTTGATGCAAATTGTTTATCATCGTCGCTCAGGTGAAAATCATCTGGTAAGTATGGATTTTCTTCTAGCACAGCGACATATTCAGGTGTATGACGATCATGCTCAAAAGATAATTCGATATAAATGGGATCATCTTGATTCAAGCGCAGTTCATGAAATGATTTATCCGCATCACTTGTGATAAGATGATCTTTATAAAAGCGGAATGGTAATTGTTTCGAACATGTCGTCGACATGAACACACCTCTAGGACAATGGCGAACATAATTTGTAAAATGCACATGTTTTAAATACTGATCATGATTCGTTAAATAACTTAAGATCCACATGCTTTCTCTTTTTTTTAACTTATAATGATCTAAAAACCAATTGATAAAAGCCTTCTTTTCTTCAACCGTGACATTCATCATCAGCCATAACCTCCATCATATCTCTACATTAGCTCTCAAGTCGCATGAGATATTGTTCTAAATCACTATCACTTGGTTCAAATGATAGGTAACGTTTAAATACAGAGATTGCTTCTCCAATTTTTCCTTCTTCAACTAAAAAGTAACCATAGGATTTTAAGAAGTCTGCATCATCTTTAAAGTCATCATACGCCTGTTGAAAAGCTTTATATGCCTCATTAAACGACTCTTCTTCTTCATAAGCTTTTGCTAGCTCCCATTTATAATACCCATCTTCTTCGCCTTGATCAATTATATGAGATAATAAATCAATTATTGCTTCAAAATCACCATCTGCCTTATAATTTTCTACTAAATATAAGACACCTTCTTTATAGCCAGGGTCAATGGCGATCGACTCACGAGCTAATCGATAACTTTCGTCTGATTGATTGACTTTCCTTGCTAACCCAGCAGCCGTTAATAAAAGCTCTTTGTTTAATGAATCTTGTTCAATACCTAATTTGGCTACGCGATAACCTTCATCAGGCATCCCTTGTTCATCATACGCCTCAGCCAAATACGGATAGACAGATGTATAGCTAGGATCATTGTTAATTAATTTTTCCCAATTATGAACGGCAATATCCAATCGATTTGCCTGAAAAGCGATAAATCCATATCTAAACAACGTATCGTCATCGTCAATTTCAACTGATTGATACCATTCAATCGATTGTTCGAATTCACCGAGTGCTGCATATGATTCTGCTAAGCGTTGACTAATATCAACTTGGTTAAGGACGCGCTCTTGTTTATAAACTTTTTCATAATGGGTAAGCGCTGCTTGATAGTGGCCATTTGAAAATGCTAATTCTGCTAAAGCAAAATCAATCATATATTCATTAGGGGCTAGTTGCTTTGCTTCCATCAATTTTTGTTCAGCTACTTCAAATAAACCTTGTGATTGGTAAAGATCAGCTTTTTGTAATAGTGCTAAAACATAATCTGTCGATTGAGAATCGATTGTTTCTAATAAATCCAGTGCTTTTTGATCTTCTTCTAGATCTGTATATAATTCTGCTAACGTAATAATTAATTCAGTATCTGTTGGATAAATCGTAAGCAATTTTTCTAGTATAGGTTTTGCATCATCTGTTAAACCTAAATCCAAAAACAAATCAGCAATCGTAAATAAATCATCTTCATTTGCATCTTTTGCTAAGTCTTGTAACATTTTTATACCTTGATCGGTCTCGCCTTCTTCAATTAAATGAATTGCTTTATATATATCCATCGTATCGTAACAACCTTTCAATATGCTTATAGAATAAGACCATCATAACGAAAAATAAATCAAGATTCAATTATAATAGTGGATAGCCATAAAGCATACGCATTTTCACAAAACAAAACGATCAACTGATAAAAGGTCTAAATCCGATTATCAATTGATCGTAAAAGAAATTTTTTTATTTCGTTTAAACGATGTTATTGAGTTAATTGATCTAAATGATCGAAAAAGCCTGGATACGATATATTAATCGCATCTGAATCTTTTAACGTTACGTGTCCAGTTGCAATTAAAGAAGCAACTGCGATCATCATACCGATTCTATGATCACCATGTGAACTTACTTTAGCCTCTTTTAATGGTGTTGGTCCTTCAATAATCATACCGTCTTGCGTTGCTTCAACATGAGCGCCTAATGCTTTTAATGTATCGACAACGGTCATAATACGGTCTGTCTCTTTATATCGTAATTCTTCTGCATCTTTTATAATTGTTTTACCTTTTGCTTGTGTAGCCATTAGAGCTAAAATCGGAATCTCATCAATCATACTCGGAATGATGTCTCCTTCAATGGTCGCTCCCTTTAGATTACTGTATTTAACCGTTACATCTCCTACAATTTCTCCACCAATTTCTTTTGTTTTTTCAACAGAAATAGAAGCATCCATTTTCTTTAAGCTGTCTATTATGCCAGTCCGAGTAGGATTCAATCCAACATCTTTAATCGTTAACTTACTTCCCGGCACAATAGAAGCCGCTACAAGGAAAAATGCTGCAGATGAAATATCACCTGGGACTTGAATCGATGTCGGTTTCAGTGAATCAATCGGATCAACGACGATTTCATTACCGTTAACATTAATTTTCCCACCAAACGCTTTTAGCATGTTTTCAGTATGATCTCTTGTCTTTGTCGATTCTATAACTGTTGTTTGACCATTAGCTGTGAGTCCAGCCAAAAGAACACCCGATTTCACTTGCGCACTTTTCACTTTTGGTTCAAATACAACATTGTTTAAACGTTGACCTCGAATTGCAATCGGCAAGTACTTCCCGTTTTGACGTCCATCAATGGATGCCCCCATTTCCTTGAGCGGATCCGTAATACGATCCATTGGACGATTCGTTAAGGACGCATCACCAAATAAAGTTGTATGCATATTTAACCCAGATAATAGACCAATTAAAAGACGTGCTGTCGTACCCGAATTACCTAAATTGATTGGTTGTAACGGTTCTTTCAATCCGTCTTTACCTTGGCTTTTAATCGTTACTTTTTTACCTTCTTGATCTATCGAAACACCCATTAGACGAAAGGCATCAATCGTTCGGATACAATCTTCACCATCTAAAAAATTTTCAATCGTTGTCGTACCATTAGCCAGAGCGCCTAATATAATCGATCGGTGTGAAATGGATTTATCTCCTGGAACCGTCAATTCACCCGTTAAGCCTTTATTAACTGCTCGGAGTATTTTTTCAGACATTTGCTTCCCTACTTTCTCATCTTAATCTTCTATCATCGTTTCATAGCCTTTTTGAACTAATAAACGTTGACTTGCGATTTGATCTTCTTTTGAAACAAAACTCAGTCTTAAAACACCTGTAATGCCTTCTCTTATTTCAAGAATTTCAATGTTTTTAATACTAATTTGTTCTTCTGCTAAGTATGATACGACCTTTAATAGAGCGCCCGGTTGGTCAAAGATATCAACAAATAAATCATAAAATGCGGGAATAGCTCCACGTTTTTTGTGATCGAGGCCGTCTCTATATTCTCTCGCCTGTTCTAAGTAATGATACATCGTTGTTTTATCATCACTTTCGAGGAGTTTTCTTAAGTCTTTCATTTCTTTTATCCAATCTGTTAATAGGTTGGATAAAATATGCTTGTTTTGAAAGAAAATATCTTGCCACATAGCTGGGTTGCTTGATGCAATTCGTGTAATATCTCGAAAACCACCTGCAGCTAAGTTTTGAATATAATCATGCTTTTCTTGCCAGTTTTTCGCTTGATGGACAAGTGATGATGCAATTAAATGCGGGAAATGCGAGATAACACTTGTCATTTCGTCATGCTCGTCTGGGTTTAACTCGAGAAACTGACAGTCTGTTGGTTGAAGTGCGTTCTTTAATTGGTTTACGGTTTCTTCAGGTACACCGACACACGGTGATAATATATAGATGGCATTTTCGAATAAGTGGGCTTTGGCAGCTTCAACACCTTTTTTATGTGAGCCTGCCATAGGGTGTCCACCGATGAATGATACGTGAGGTGATTCGATTTTTTCCGCTGCTTTCATCACGTTACCTTTTACAGACGAAACATCTGTGACTATAAGCGGTTGCGTAAATTCAATCTCATTAAATGATTCAATTAACTCAACCGTCTTAGAAACAGGTGTTGATAAAATACAAATATCAACAGTCGGTAAAACTTCTTTAAAATTATCGCATCGCTCGTCTATTATGCCGTTCTCTTCTGCATAGAGAAGTGTTTTTTTATTAACATCGTAACCTATAACATGATAATCGTTTTGTCTTACGATATTTAAGGCCAATGAACCGCCGATTAAACCTAAACCGACAACTAATACTTTAGGTTTCAAACTTCCGTCTCCTTTGCATGCTCATTTAAAAAATTTCTCATATGGGTTTGTAGTTCTTGCATATCTTCTTTTGCTCCGATTGTCAGTCTGACACCATTAGGAAATCCTAGTGCGACACCACTTCTGACAATAAACCCTTTAGATAATAAGTAATTGAATAATAGATCACCCGATACAGGTAGCTTAATAAATAAGAAATTAGTTTCAGAATCAAAGTAACCTAATTCCATCTCATCACAGAAATTTATCATATCAATCTTATTGTTTAACGTCTCTTTACGTGTTTGCTCTAAAAATTCTTGGTCTTTAAAAGCCGCAATCGCCGCTTTTTGCCCTACGTCTGTCGTGTTAAAGGGCCCTCTAGCGATATTAAGCGCTTCACTGATTTCAAGATTACTAATGCCATAGCCAACTCTTAAACCAGCAATGCCATATGCTTTAGAAAATGTACGCAATACGATTAAATTGTTGTATGTTTTTAACAACTCGAGCGCATCTGGTGCTTCATGTGAAGAGATATACTCATAGTAAGCTTCGTCAAGCACAACTAATACATCTTCCGGACATTTATCCATAAATAACTTTAACGATTGATCATTGATCATACAGCCTGTTGGATTGTTCGGGGTACATAACCAAACAACATTTGTATTCTCATCTACAGCATCTAACATACCTTGTAGATCATGATAACCATTAATCAGTGGAATTTCTTTAATATCGGCACCTTGAATCATAGCATTGTGCTTATATTGCGGGAAAGTAGGTGTGGCCATAATCGTATTTGAACCTTCTTCGAGGTATGTACGGCAAATCATATCAATGATCTCATCTGATCCACAACCAAAAACGAGTTGATCTGGTAATACAGATAACGCATCACTTAGCAATTGACGAAGATCAGTTGCATAACCGTCTGGGTAAATTTCAAAACTCTTGGCTGCATGTTGAATGACTTCATCTACTTTCTTGGAGTAGCCAAATGGATTTTCATTTGAAGCCAACTTAACAATTCGGTCTAAACCGTATTCTTTTTTGACTTCTTCTATTTGTTTACCGGGTTTATATGGTGTCATCGATTCAAATACTTTTTTAGCTTTCATCTAAATCCCTCTCAATCATTTATTAAATCTGGTCTTAATTTTTTTGCTTCAAAATGATACACATGATGAACGTCTTTTTGGCTTCGTTCGGTATTAATACTCATCAACACACGAATACATTTTGGTAAGCTGCCTGGTACATCAATTTCTTTTGTACACATAACGGGAACATATTGCCAACCTTCTAATTCCCGTATTGGTTTTGCTGGAAACGTCGCATTTAAATCTGACGTGACCGAGACAAGCACACTCGCAACATCTTCAGGTTGAATCGTGTTCTGTTTAACCATATCTTCTATTAATAATTTGGTATGATCTAAGATTTCATCTGCTTTATTATCGCGAACAGTTGTCGCTCCTCTTACGCCTCTAATCAATTGTTCACCAACTCTCGCATGAATGTTTCGAGCCAAAGGGTTACATCGTTGTCTTCTAAACGGACAGATGTACATTCTCCTAATTGTTTAAGTAAAACCATCTGAATCGCGCTATTTTTAGCTTTTTTATCTTTCTTCATTCGAGTGATCAGCCTGGTGACCGATAAGTCACTTACATCAAATGGGTAATTGTTTTGCTTAAACCACCGGTACAACTCATCGAATGGAAGTTGAATATTAAAATGCTGCTCACTGACTCGTAGTGCAAAAAGCATTCCAATCGCAACAGCTTCACCATGTGTGATGTGACCATAACCACGTTCAGCTTCGATGGCGTGTCCTAATGTATGACCAAAATTAAGATATTGCCTAACATTTTGTTCAAATTCATCTTGCTGGACAATTTCACGTTTCACATGAATACCGTTAATTAAATCACTGACTAAACGTTCATTATCGAGGGGCTGATTTAAATTTAAAGATTTAAGTTGATCCCAAAAAGGTGTTGGGTGAATCAGACTATGCTTCACAATCTCAGCATAACCTGAACGAATTTCTCGTAATGGTAACGTGTGTAATGTATCAACATCATACAAGACAGCCTTCGGTTGATAAAAGCTACCGATCAGATTTTTACCTTCAGGATGATTGATGGCTACTTTTCCGCCAACACTTGAATCATGGGCTAAGATAGTCGTTGGCATTTGAATAAAGTCAATCCCACGCATATATGTCGATGCGACAAATCCTGCTAAATCACCGATCATTCCTCCGCCAAGTGCCACAATCAGACTGTCGCGATCAAGACCAGCGTTTATAATTTCAGTCATTAAATTAAAGTAAAAACGACTGCTTTTAGAGCCCTCTCCAGCCGGAACAATTGAATAATCAACCTCAGATACTTTTCTTAACTCTGTTAACACATCATCTAGATAAAGGGGGCCGACCGTACTATCGGTTATAACAAAAACCTTACGGTATGACTTCGGTAACAATTCATGAAGACGAAACCTGAGCTCACTATCAACATTTACATCATACGCACCGTCTTTTGTCATCACTTGAATGGATTTCATTAAAAGCACCTTGCTTCTTCTTTGTATTGATCAAATGCCTCTTTTAATTTAGGGAATTGATCATGTGGGAATTGATCAAGAATTTCTTTAGCAATTTCAAATGCCACAACATGTTCCATCACAACAGCTGCAGCAGGTACAGCGCAAGAATCAGATCGTTCAATACTTGCATTGAAAACCTCTTTTGATTCAATATCCACACTTTGAAGGGGTTTATATAACGTTGGGATAGGTTTCATAACCCCTTTGACGACGACTGGCATTCCTGTTGTCATACCGCCTTCAAATCCACCGAGGTTGTTCGTACGACGTGAAAAACCAGTCTCTTCTGAATGAATAATTTCATCGTGAACTTCGCTACCATTTCGTCTCGCCGCTTCAAAACCAATTCCAAATTCAACCCCTTTAAAGGCATTGATACTTTGAACCGCAAAAGCAATCTTCGCATCTAATTTTCGATCATAATGTACATATGAACCAAGCCCTGCTGGAAGTCCTTCAACTCGAACTTCACAAACACCACCGATTGAGTCACCATCTTTTTTCGCTTGATCGATCGCGTTCATCATTTTTTGAGCTGCATCTTCGTCTAGTGTTCTTACAGGTGATTCTTCACTTTGCTTAATTCGCTCATCCATTTCAAGTTCAGGTTTTGATTCAGCTACAATCCCTGCGATCTCATTAACGTAACCGACAATTTTAACACCAAGATTTGCTAATAATGTTTTCGCAACAGCACCTGCTGCAACGCGCGCTGCTGTTTCTCTTGCAGATGAACGTTCTAATATATTACGCATATCACGATGTCCATATTTAATCGCACCATTCAAGTCAGCATGTCCAGGTCTTGGGCTTGTTACCGTTCGACGCAGTTTTTTATCACTTTCGATAGGATCTTCTCCCATTATATCTTCCCAATGTTTAAAATCGTCATTTTTAACAACCATTGCAATGGGTGATCCTAATGTATAACCGTGTCTGACACCACCTGCAATATCCACCAGATCCTTCTCTATTTGCATACGTTTACCACGCCCGTGGCCTTTTTGTCTTCTTAATAATGATTCATTAATATTTTGAGTTGTTAAAGGCATTTGAGCAGGTACACCTTCAACAATCGTCGTTAGCTGTTTACCGTGTGATTCTCCAGCAGTTAAATAGCGCATATTAGTTCCCCCTATTTATATATAATTTTGTATTAATATAACATACCTAACGCCTTATGTGTGCATTTAATTGATAGATAATTCTTTTTTTTCAAACATTTCAAAGAAAACGAATAGAATTTGATGCGTTTACTGATATAAAAGAAACGTCCATGAATCATATCATGTACGCTCTTGAATCAATACTATTTTGTTTTTTGATAGAAAAATGTATCCAACACTTGAAAACCGTATTTCTCAGGATTAAAAATCTGTTCGGTACTACCTACGAAAAACACACCATCTTGATTCAATGATTGGTTGAATTTATGATAAATTTCATTCTTAGCATCCTCAGTAAAATAAATGAGTACATTACGACACACAATTAAATCAAATCCTGTTGGATAAGCATCTGATAATAAATTATGCTTTTTAAACGTAATAGCATTTTTAATTTCATCGGCGATCATATATAAATTATTTTCTTTCGTGAAATGCTTATCAATTAACGGTTTTGGTGCTTCTTTTAATGCACGTTCTGTATAAATACCCTTTTTAGCCCGTTCGAGTATATTATCATCTATATCTGTCGCTAGTATTGATACTTGATTTAAATCTAAATATTGACTAAGCATCATCGCAATTGTATAAGGTTCATCACCTGTTGAGCAAGCTGCACTCCAAATTTTTAATTTACTCTTTTTCTTTAATAAATCAGGTAATATTTTCTCTTCTAAAACATTCCATCTCACTGAATTACGATAAAATTCTGACACGTTGATCGTCATTTTATCTAAAAACTCAGACATTAACGCATCATCATTTGCTAGCGCTTTGTAATAGGACTCAAAATCTGCGAATCCTTTTTTATCACGTAAGGAAGTGAGGCGTCGTTTCATTTGAACTTCTTTGTATAAATTTAAATCGATACCTGTTTTCTTTTTAATCGACTGTGTAAACTGTTGATAATCTGACATAACGTATGCTCCTTCTCCAAATTAAAAATAGCCCATTACGATGGAATTATTTTTCAAATAAGTCAATTGGATGGTTATTTAAAGAAGCAACAAGCGAACTTAATATGTATGTTTCCCTTTTTCGGGGTAATTTCTTTAGTTGCTTCGTCGCTTTTAATAAATACCATTGTTTAACTTGGATTGATTGATTAAACCCTTTATCATATCTGACTTCGCTAATAAGTCGTTGATAATCGATGTCATCTAAGACACCTGAAAAAAGTTGTTGCACTTTATCATATATGTTTTTTTCATCTAGCGCAAGAATAGTAGGTAAAGTCAAATATCCATCTGATAGGTCAAGTTGAGTATCTTTTCCTCGATCGTATGAATGAAAATCCATTAAATCATCATAAATTTGAAAAGCCATCCCAAAGAAATAACCAAATTGATATAAATCTCTTTCTATTCTTGTATCAGAATCTAACAACAATCCTGGTGCTTGCATCGACACACCAATGAAATGAGCCGTTTTTTGTCTTACTTTTCTTAAATAGGTTTTAACCGATTTATCTAGTTTGTTTCGTGAATTTAACTGCATTAATTCACCATTCGTTAAATCGACTAATAAGCGCGACATCACACAGTGAAGCCGTGTTGAATTGAGTTCTGTTAATTTTCTTAGTGCAAATGCAAATAAATAATTGGCTACATTAATGGCATATAATGTAGTTTGAGCTTTATGTAATGTGGGTTTATCTCGTCTCATATCTGCATCATCAATCACATCATCGTGAATTAAACTTGCGAGATGAATCAATTCAAATATTGCAGCTAAATGAAGGATACGCTTTCGGTCAGCTTCTACATAATAACTAGACGTAATCACGAGTATTGGACGTATTCGTTTGCCACCTGTGACAAGCTCAAGAGCTGGCTCTTTTATCCTCAAAGGCATACTAGATAGCCAATTGATCAACAAATCGTTACAATCGTTTAAGTCTTGGCGTATTAAATCAAATCGTTTAGGTATCTCCATCTTCAACCTCACTTAAAGTAAGTTCGTTTATCTTTATGTATTTTTGAACTGTCTCCAATATGCCCCATGAACTCAACGCTTCTCCTTCATGATCACTAGCTAATTGAAGATAAATCGACTCGACTGGTGTTTGGAGCATTTGAACAAGATCTATTAAATTCAGTCTTGTTAACTTTTGATAGTAACAGGCACTTAAATAATCCGACCATAAAATAAAGTGATCGGTCTGTTCAAGCTTTCCTTGACTGTATAATATATTTAAATCAATAGCATATTTTAAAGACATTAAGGCCATCACGATCTGATCTTTATCCTCTTCTGATCTTTTTAAATAGTCAATGCATGAGATAAGATGAACTAAAAATGCATCATGATCTGGTAGTTTTTTTAAAGAATTAGAAAAAGACACTGGTATATTTAATTGCTCAAATGTTTCAAACCACCGACTTTTTAAGTGCAAATAATCCATTTTATTATCCTGCACTACTCTGATTCAATTTTCCCGTGACTTGACTGTACAATGGCCTTACCTTTTACTTTCACTGCTGAGGTATGATCTGTAAATTGAACGATTAATAATTCACCTTGATCTAATTTTTCTGAATGATGAAACTTTGTGTCTTCCCCACGCGTTAAACCAATGACTTGCACACCGTCCTCTAGTGCTTTAATGATCATATGATCTGATTGCATTATTTTCACCTCTAATATCGTTATTGAAAATGATGAGAAAAGAAAAAAGGGTGCAATACTGCACCCTTTTACGCCCTATGTAACATTATTTTACGATATCTTTAAGGGCTTTACCTGGTTTGAAAGCAGGAACTTTGCTAGCTGGGATTTCAATCTCAGCGCCAGTTTGTGGGTTGCGACCTTTACGGGCAGCACGCTCACGTACTTCAAAGTTACCAAAGCCGATTAGCTGTACTTTCTCACCATCTTTAAGTGAATCCATGATAGATTCAAATACTGCGTCTACAGCTTTTGTAGCGTCTTTCTTAGAAAGTTCACTTTTTTCAGAAACTGCATTGATTAAATCTGTCTTGTTCATGATATTCACCTCCTCCCACATTTAAATTCATGAAGCATACGAACTTAAATGGTTAATGGCCATTTGTTCTTTTAACTAATTCATCCGTTACTTCTTGATCATCAAAATAATTGATGACAAAGCTTATAATAAACGACTTTCCCTGCAAATTCAACAAAAAATAGATGAATAGTTAAAATTTATCATATTACAATTGATAAATTTTAACAATTTGACAGTTAGTTCTGCATTCGTTGAATCATTAACATGACAAGGTTAGTGCGCTTACATCAATTGAATCGTACCATAGTAGGCTTTCTAATGCAAATCGTTATTATTTTTTCAAAAATAATAACGATTATATAGGTTTTTTATTACTATACCGTCTAAAAATAATAAAAACCTTCCGCTTATTTAAAAGAATAAACGAAAGGTTTTTTATTTAAAATGACTTATAATATAATCGCTAACATGCCGCCTGATCCTTGATTAACGATTTTTTCTAATGTTTCTTGTAATTTAAACCGCGCATTTTCTGGCATGAGCGTTAGCTTACCCTGAATGCCTTCACGAACAATTGAGCTAAGTGATCGGCCAAATATATCGGATTGCCAGATAGATCTTGGATCATCTTCAAAATCTTGCATTAAATAACGTATGAGTTCTTCACTTTGTTTTTCCGTACCGATAATCGGTGAAAATTCTGACTCGACGTCTACCTTAATCATGTGGATCGATGGGGCAATTGCTTTTAATTTCACACCGAATCTCGACCCTTGTCTTATGATTTCAGGTTCATCGAGTCTCATATCATCAACGGAAGGAAATGCAATCCCATACCCCGTATTTTTGACCATATTGACTGCATCGGAAATTTGATCATATTCCTTTTTCGCTTTTGAGAAATCTTGCATTAATTGTAATAAATGATCTTTTCCTCTAATTTCTTCACCTACAATTTCTTTTAATACTTGATCATATAATGTATGAGGTGCATCTAGCTCGATTTCAGCGATTCCACCCCCTAAATCAATCGTATCAACAGACGCTTTTTCAATGTACTCATATTGATCAAAATGACCAATTACCCGGTCTACATCACGCAGGCGTTTAATGTCTTCAATGGTTTCTTGAATAGCATTTTGATAATTGGATTTTAGCCAATGATCATCTTCTAGTACCATGACCCAATTGGGTAAATTGACATTGACTTCTAAAACTGGGAATTCAAACAATGCTTCTCTCAATACGCGATAAATATCCTCTGATTCCATGTTTTCAACACTCATAGAAAGTACAGGGATATCATATTGCTCATTTAATGTCTGACGTAAATATTCTGTGTCTTCATGATGGGGTTTTGTTGAATTAACAATCATAATAAATGGCTTGCCAACCTCTTTTAATTCTGAAACAATTCGTTCTTCAGCACTGACAAAATCATGGCGTGGAATATCACCAATCGTCCCGTCTGTTGTAATCAAAACACCAATTGTCGAATGCTCCTGTATAACCTTTCTTGTCCCCATTTCAGCTGCTTCGTGAAATGGAATCGGTTCTTCATACCAAGGCGTATGAATCATTCGTGGGCCATTTTCGTCTTCAAAACCTTGTGCACCCTCAACCGTATAACCGACACAATCAACAAACCGAACATTAATATCAAAACCATTTTCAAGTTCTAGGTGCACAGCTTGATTCGGTATAAACTTAGGTTCAGTCGTCATAATCGTTTTACCCGCTGCACTTTGTGGCAGTTCATCTTGTGCTCGTAGACGGTCAGATTCATTCGAAATACTCGGCAACACTACTTTTTCCATGAAACGTTTAATGAATGTTGATTTCCCTGTTCTTACGGCTCCAACTACCCCTAAGTAGACATCACCATTTGTTCTTTGGGAAATATCTTTAAACACATCAATTTTATCCATTGAATTCCCTCCTGCTATACTTATGGCTCTATTAAGACGACTTTTCACATTTAAAGTCTATGACGTTGTCCACTTCTTTTATGACTTATATTCAATATTTCCTCATATTTAAACCAGGTGCATTGGGGCAAATACACCTGGTTTGACTTTGAATAATCCATAATTAACAATTTCAATTATTATAAATTGAACCATTGACTCAATGCATTCATATCATTTGGTAACTTGTTATTTGTGATCGTATTAACGAGTTGTTGTTTTTGTTCGGGTGAAATCGACTGGCCAGCTAATCGTTGTAATTGGTCAATTAACTGACTAACGGTTTGTTCATCACTAAAATTTGCATTTTGCATTGCTTGAGCAATATTAATAATCTCGTCAGTTTCAATGTTTTTCTGCTTTAACAGATCAAATAAATGTTGACTCACATAAAAACCCCCCTGCTATAGTATAGTCGCTTCACTATATGCAAGGGGGCTTGATTTTGTACGCCTATTGATCGTTATAATGCTTTTTAAGCATATGGTGCACTTCATCTGTTTCTGGACGTTTAGAACGCGTCATTAATTGATCAACGACCTCTCTTGGGTCAGCCTTTTCAAATAATATTTTGTAAATACCCGTTGTAATAGGCATTTCGATCTTTCGTTCTTCGGCTAATTGATAGGCTGCTTTAGCCGTTCTAACGCCTTCAACAACCATTCCCATTTTATCTAGAATCTCTTCTAATGATTCACCTTTGGCTAACATATGCCCGGTTTTCCAGTTTCGACTGTGTATACTAGTAGAGGTAACGATCAAGTCACCAATACCTGTCAACCCAACAAATGTTAATGGATCAGCGCCCATAGCTGTACCTAACCGGGCTATTTCAGCCAATCCACGTGTGACCAGCGCAGCTTTTGCATTATCACCATAACCTAATCCATCTGATATTCCAGCTCCAAGGGCAATAATGTTTTTAAGTGCGCCACCTAGCTCTACACCTAGAACATCTTGGTTTGTATAGACTCTGAAACGCTCATTCATAAATAAGTCTTGTGTGTGCACACTTTTGGCTACATCACTTGATGTCGCGCTCACTGTAGTTGGTTGAAAAACACTTACTTCCTCAGCATGACTAGGCCCTGAGAGAACTACAACCTCACCATATAAATCCTTAGGCAATTCTTCTTCAATCATTTCTGATACACGTTTAAATGTATCTGGCTCAATTCCTTTCGTTCCATGAATCAGCGTAACTTGATGGGTTAAAACGCCTTTTAATTGCTGGCAAACTGGACGAATCGCTTTTGTTGGTAAAACGAGCACAATAGCAGAAACCTGATCAATCGCCTTAGTCAAATCACTATAGGCAACTAAATCTTGAGGTAACTGAATATTGTTAAGATAGTCACTATTTTGATGCGTTTTATTGATTCGTTTAGCATGATCCTCATCATGCGTCCACAAACGTACCTCATGGCCATTTTGATGCAATACCATCGCTAAAGCCGTCCCCCAGCTCCCTGCTCCTAATACAGCTACTTTTTCCATTCTGTTAGCCTCCTATCCTCTTCGCCTTGCGTAAATTTTAATTGGCGTGCCTTCAAATCCAAAGGCGTCTCGGATGCGATTTTCTAAGAAACGTTCATACGTGAAGTGCATAAGTTCAGGATCATTAACAAAAACAACAAACGTCGGTGGTTGTACTGCCACTTGAGTCGCATATAAAACTTTAAGGCGTTTACCATTCATTGTCGGTGTTGGGTTCATCGCCACAGCATCCATAATAACGTCATTTAAGACATTCGTTTCAACACGTAACGCGTGATTCTCACTCGCCAATTTAATTTGCGGAATGAGTGTATGGATCCGTTTTTTGGTTAATGCTGACAAGAAAACAATCGGAGCATAGTCTAAAAACGGGAAATGCACTCTCACTTTTTGTTCAAAATCTTTCATTGCTTTCTCATCTGAATTAACAGTATCCCACTTATTGACGACAATAACGACGGCTTTTCCTGCTTGATGAGCATATCCTGCTATTTTCTTATCTTGTTCTATTATACCCGTTTCTGCATCAATTAATGTTAAAACAACATCAGAACGTTCGATGGCTTTTAGCGCACGCAAGACGCTGTAGCGTTCTGTTGCTTCATAAATCTTACCTCGTTTTCTCATCCCTGCCGTATCTATAATGACATAATCTTGATCATCTTTTGTAAACGGTGTATCAACAGCATCACGTGTGGTACCAGCGATCTCACTCACTATGACGCGTTCTTCATGTAAGATGGCATTTACAAGTGATGATTTCCCCACATTAGGTCGTCCAATCAGACTAAAGTAGATCGTGTCTTCATCATGAACATCCGTGTCTAACGTAGGGAAATAACTTACGACCTGATCAAGTAAGTCACCTAACCCTAAACCATGTGTTCCCGAAATCGGGAACGGTTCACCGAAACCAAGACTGTAAAATTCATAAATAGCTTCTCTCATCTCTGGGTTATCAACTTTATTCACAGCTAAAACAACAGGTTTATTAGATTTATATAAAATTTTCGCTACTTCTTCATCAGCCGCTGTGATCCCTTCTCGTCCATTGACCATAAAAATAATCACGTCAGCTTCTTGAATTGCGACATCAGCTTGTTCTCTCATTTTGACTAATAGAGGTTCATCACCAAGTTCAATGCCCCCTGTGTCAATTAAATTAAATTCTGTTGTTAACCATTCTGCTTGTGAGTAGATACGATCACGAGTTACACCTGGTGTATCCTCTACAATCGAAATCCTCTCACCTACTAAGCGATTAAAAATAGTAGACTTTCCTACGTTCGGTCTACCAACTACCGCTACAATTGATTTTCGCATGAAAGGTTCATCCTTTCTGTTTTCATAATCATATTTACATCTAACTTATTTATTTTAGCAAAACAATTCTATTTCTACAATCTTTTTAGTATGGTTTGTTAGGTCGACTGATGAGTTGTTGGTACTGATAAAGCATGAACAACGACATATAAGCATATAAAAATAACTGATGATCGCCGAGTCGAACATAATCCATTGATTGACATCTCATGAATTGAAAAAACAATTCACCAAAGAATAATGTGATCATAAAGCTGATCATTCTCAATGATGGATCCTTTATTAATACAATCATCAACAATAGTAGTATAAGTGATATCATGATAAATCGATTAAAGAATAACCAAATTGGATGAACTAAAAAGATAAGTTGTAAACCTGTATATAGAAATAGCCAAGCATTGATCATAAATAGATGAACAACTTTCAATTTGAATCGTGCCAATTGAATCAATAAAACCATGCTCATAACGATATACGCAATCGATACTTCAATCGATTCAGATATGACAATCGGATTAATAAAACAAACATTAAAAAATAATAAGAATACGATCCATCGATTCGCACGATATCCGTGATCAAAGAAGCTAAAATAATAGATCAATAACCAACTCACCCAATAAAAAGCCACATTCTTCACCCCATAACAACCATTATAGGGTAAGTTTGTAAAAAATATTCAAACAATAAATAAATTCAAAAATCCACCTCATCTATAACTAAAAAAAAGACTGATAATGGCATTAAACCACTATCAGTCTTTCGGATTATAGATTAATCTTTAAATTGGTCAAGTTTGTTACCGATTACGTCGCTTAGTGAAAAACCAGCATCATCTTCTTCTCTTTCATATGATTTTAATTCCTGTTGGTTTTTCTCAGCTTCAATTTCTTTAATACTTAAAGAAATTCGTTTTTCATCAGGATTAACATCTAACACTTTAACATTAACCGTCTGACCAACTTCTAATACTTCTTGTGGTGTTCCAATGTGCTCTGTTGAA
Source organism: Pelagirhabdus alkalitolerans (assembly GCF_900096905.1). GTDB lineage: Bacteria > Bacillota > Bacilli > Bacillales > Amphibacillaceae > Pelagirhabdus > Pelagirhabdus alkalitolerans. The sequence continues at coordinate 421,241 of NZ_FMYI01000002.1, forward strand.
ATTTGTGAAATATGCACTAACCCTTCAACTTGTGGTAGCACTTCAACAAAAGCACCAAAATGAACAAGGCGCTTAACGGTGCCTTCTACAATATCACCTGCGTTTAATTTAGTCTCTACATTTTCCCATGGACCAGGTAATGTTTCTTTAATTGAGAGTGAAATACGTTCAGATTCTGGATCAACAGATAGAACTTTAACTTTGACTTGGTCACCTTCACTCACGACGTCTGATGCATGTGCAACATGATCATGTGATAGTTCAGAAATGTGAACTAAACCGTCTATGCCACCTAAATCGACGAATACACCAAAGTCTGTAATTCGAGCAACTTTTCCTTCGACAATTTGATTTTCTTCAAGTTGAGATAAAAGCTCACCTTTTTTAGCATTTTGCTCTTCTTCTACAACGGCTTTATGACTTAAAATAACACGATTCTTCTCACGGTCTAATTCAACAACTTTGAGTGTTAAGCTTTGATCTAAATAATCAGAGAAATCATCAACAAAGTGTGTCTCCACTAATGAAGCAGGAATGAAACCTCTAAGACCCACATCAACAACAAGTCCACCTTTTACAACTTCTTTAACTGTTGCTTCAAAAATTTCACCTGATTCTAATTTACTTTCTAGGTCTTCCCAAGCTTTCTCAACATCTACTGCTTGTTTAGACAAAATAATTTCATCGTCATCTATTTTTTTTATTTTTAATGTTAATTCATCTTCCAATGAAACAACTTCATCTGCTTTTTCAATGTGGAGACTAGAAAGTTCACGAATTGGCACGACACCATCTGTTTTCCAGCCAATATCCACTAACGCTTGTTTGTCCTCAACTTTTACAACTTTTCCAGTTACCAAATCACCGACTGATAACTCTTTCAAATCTGACATTTCTTGATTCATTTCATCCATTAAAAAAGCCTCCTTCAATTTGCGACAAGAAAAATAAAACTATCCTTTTTTCTAACTTCTAACATTTTAGGCGATTTGTCAAGTCATACCCATCGAAATCATTGATATTTTTCTATAATCTTACGTATATTTTCCATAATATGATCCGTTGCTTCTTTAGCTGATACTTTATCTTCTCTAAGCTGTTTCATGTTTACAGGTTTTCCATATACAATCTTTAGCTTACGTCCAATTTTATAAGGCCCTATAATTGCACAAGGAACAACGGTTGCTTCTGAGCGTAATGCAAAAAAACCTACGCCAGATAAACCTTTTCCAAGCTCCATTGATTTACTTCTTGTCCCCTCAGGAAATAACCCTAGTGTCTTGCCTTCTTTTAATAACCCTAGAGCTTTACGAAGGGCATTTCGATCACTCATCCCTCTTTTAATTGGGAAAGCATTTACGTTCGTCAATATCGGTTTTAACCACTTTTTTTCAAACAACTCTTCTTTTGCTAAAAAGTGAACTACTCTTGGTGCTGAACCGCCTACCATTGGTGGATCAAAATTTGAAATATGATTCGAACAAATGATGACTGGTCCGGATTTAGGAATGTTTTCTGCCCCGATCACTTCCATTCGAAAAAGAGGTTTTGATATATACCAAACAACATTTTTTGCTATATGATAAAAAGACATTTAGCACCATCCTTTTTCGGCAATTAAATCAATAATTTTACTTTTAACATCTTGAATGGAACGTGATGTCGTATCGAGTTCAATGGCATCGTCTGCTTTAATAAGCGGTGACACTTCTCGTTCTGAGTCAAGTTGATCTCGTTTTCGAATCTCTTCTTTTAATTGTGATAGATCGACTTCATAACCTTTTTTTTGATTCTCCAAGTACCTACGTTGTGCACGTTCATCCACTGAGGCAAGAAGGAATACTTTTAATTCAGCATCTGGAATCACACGTGTTCCTATATCCCGTCCATCCATGACAACACCACGACGTTTAGCTAGTTGTTGTTGTCTTTCTACCATCTCTTCTCTTACTTTTTTATGTTTAGCAACTGTTGAGACGGCATTGGTTACTTGATCAGTTCGAATTAGTTCACTAACATCTTGTTCATTAATATAAACCTTTTGCTCGTTTCCTGATTGTTTTAAATCAATTTTTATTTCACTTAATTGATGGAATAATCGATCTTCATCGTTTAGATCAATTCCATTTTCTATTGCGCTATATGTTAATGCACGGTACATTGCACCTGTATCAATATAGATATAATTCAATTCCTTTGCGACTAATTTAGCTACTGTACTTTTCCCGGCAGCTGCAGGCCCATCAATCGCAATTGCTATAGCTTTTTTCGTCATAATCTCGTCCTCTCATCGTCAGCTTTTCGTCGAATACTGACGTCTTCTTTCTTGTAATTGTTTATCAAAACAAAATTGTATAATACGTTGGCGGTCTTTTTCATCAATTTCTGTGAATTTCATTGATAAAATCGGTTTTGCCACCTCTGATTTTTCTTGTGTCCTGATCGTTTCCATTTTAGCAAATATGTATCCTTGCTCTTCTTGCTCAGAGTGAATGACAATGATAACATCCAAAGCTGTTGCTTGAGGTAAATATCGCTCAAATGGATACAATAAAGCAACGCCGCCACCGCTAATATCTTTTGTCACTGTTGCAAATGGTTCGCATGTTTCATCAACTGATTGAACAGCAATATCAAGCCCTGCATCTACTCGAACGTATTCTCTTCTTTGGATTTTTTTTAGTTTGTCTTTATCATAGTGTAAAACTAAAAGGGGAACATTGTCTTTCTTTCTTCCCTTCACCTCTGTATGGAACTGATATACCGCCTCATCGTCCGATACAAAATAGGCAAACAAACGCGCTCCCTTTGGGAATAAATCTGTTCTACCTGTTGTTAAATTAATCGGATAGTCTATGTATAAGTTCTGACCCTTTTGATCAACAACTCGACAACGATAACGAATAATTTCTCCATCTTGTTCCTGCTCTAATGTTAAGCTCGATCCAACTTTCATTGAGATAACCTCACCTTCAAAGTGTGCCTAATTATATTATGGCAAACAACACTATGAAAGCGCAAGGCGAATAGCAAAATAATTTCACATTCAAAAGCCTCTTTAGATATTATTCTACGTTAATATCTAAAGAGGCAATCCTTTATAAGCCCCAAATAGGCTCTACATCGTGTAATATTTCTGCCATTACTTCTCTACCTGTATTCGCGTCGATGAAAATTCGGTAAGTATCTGTCTCATTCGTACAGAATAAAGCGTAGCTTAACACTTCCTCACCATCTCTTTCATCTATGATCGCCAGGTGATGATCTTCAACAGTTAAGTGATGATTAATAGCGTTTTCAGCTTCTTGTAACGTCAATTCAGGTTCTTCGACATCTCTCTTTTGATGATTTCTATAATAATCAGTCGCATTAAAACCAACAATTGCTCCATCATCTAACGCAACCTTTATCATTACTTTATCTGGGTAAACATAAACATCGTCTTCCAAACCGACAAATTCGAATACACCAATTTGATCATATTGTGCTGCTTGTAATAATGTCATACTGTTTAAGTCTTGTTGATTCAAAAAGGATTCCGCTTCATTCTGTGCTTCATTTAAACCAAGTTCAGCATGAGAAACGTCTCGATTCATCATATAGTTTAAGATATGACCACCCTGTTGAGACACTTCAACATATCCATGATTCTCTTGTGCTTCAAACGAACCATAATATGTTGCAAGTTGAGCACTCTCTTCTGAGGTATTTAAATCGACAAGTGCCTCTTCGTCTAACTCAAACTGATCTTTAATTTTCTCAACAGCTTCATCAGCTGATACCTGTTCACCATCAATGTGTTTAAAATGATCGTGTTGACTCGGTAAAGTGGGGGATAAGGTATGGGAATGCGCTTCTTGGAAATCCGTGGCTAAATCATTGACTGATAATAATCCATCCACTAAGGAATGTGTATCACCCGTATCACCTTGTGTTAATAGCATCTCGAGTTCAACCCATTTAAGTTCCTCGTTTAACACTTGATTTTGTGTGATTCTAACATTTTCCCTTATTTGTTCAGATGTTTGATATAAAGCTGTCAATTTCTCTAACTCGTCATCGGACAATGGGTTTTCGTCTAAATCCCGCATTGCTACATCATACGTGAAATCACCTACCTCTGAAAGATAGAGCTCAGTTTGATTAAAAGGTAGAACGACAAGCGGAAGTTGCGCTACATCCGACTGTGCTTGTGCTGTTAAACGCCATATTTCAATCAACTGAGGCGTCATACGTTCAGTCGAATTTAAAGCAAGCGTTGTCCCGATCTCTTCATGTAACACATCAAGGTGATAAGTTAAATCATGAAAGGCACGTTGATAGTTGTTTTCCGCATGCACAACCATCATATCGCGCTGTTGGTTAATACGTAATCCCCAAAAAACTGAAATGAGTAAGGTTAATCCTAAAAGGGCAATGACAATCCATCTTTTCATACTTTCACTCCATTCTATTCACAAAAGATGTGCTTACCAATTCGTTTAATTTGTGGTCTTGACCAGATCCAACTAGACGTTGCCGTATCAGGATTAAAATAATACAAGGCTTCTCCTGATGGATCCCAACCATTTATCGCATCTAATACGGCTTCCCTTGCTGTTTCGTCTGGTTCCATATAGATTTGTCCATCTGCAACTGCCGTGAATGCTAACGGCTCAAAAATCACACTCGCAGCACTATCAGGAAATGTAGAACTTTGAATACGATTCAATATAACAGCAGCAACAGCGACTTGACCTTCATACGGTTCACCTCTTGCTTCTCCATACACAGCTTGCGCCATCAAGTGAATATCATTGTGACTAAATCCATTTGGCACATTAGCAGACGTTGCTTCCATCGGTTCTTCTTCATCGATATTCTCTCCACCTGTGTCCTCGCCTTCTTCAGGACTCTCTGGTTGCTGCTCGGTTGGATCAGGCTGATTGACATTATCCCCAGTCTCTTCAGTGACATCTGGTTCTTGCGGTGTTTGTTGTGGTTGAGAGGTATCATCACCTGTTTGTTCAGGTTGAGTTGGCTCTTGTTCGGGAGAGTGCTTTTCTTTCTGGTTCTGCTCTTTAGGTTGAGGTTCACTCGTACCTGGTGCAGGTTGAGATCCATAGTGAGTAAACCGTCTACCTTGTTTAAGTTGTTCTCGAACTTCTTCTTTATGATATTGACTAGCTTTAATCAGCATATCTTTAACTTGATCTCCTGCTAATCCATCAACCTCCATACCAAATTCATACTGGAAGTTTCTTAAAGCCCAATACGTACCCCAGCCAAACACACCATCAATTTGACTATTATAAAAACCGAGGTATTGCAACCTAGCTTGTAATTCAATTACATCTTCACCGACTGCACCATGTTGAATCACTTGTGGGCTAAATGCATCTACAGAGTCTACATATGATATATGAATCACCATCGCACTTGTTAAAATTAAACAAGCTTTTATCAATCGCTTTAACATGACATGGCCTCCTTTTTAGAAACAAACGAATCATTACTAAGTAGTGTTGGAAGTTGATGAAAAATTATACACTATTCAGGCGATTTATCTTAGGCGTCTTTGTTTCATAAATAAATGTGATATCATATAATAAGCAAAAGGAGTTCATTCGACGTAGTTAATGGATATGAGGAGGTAATAAGTGTGAAATTAGAGAGATTAACGCCAAGTCAATTTAAAATATTTTTAACATTTGATGACCTCCAAGAAAGAGGATTATCACAAGAAAAGTTATGGGATGATTTACCTCTTCTTCAAGCTTTGTTTCACGATATGATGTTTGAGGCAAGTGAAGCATTAAACTTTGAACTTGTAGGGTTATTGTCAATTAAGGTTTACCTACTTCAAGCACAAGGGATGTTACTGTATGTAACACAAGAAGAGAGTGATGAGAGGGATGATTATGTTGAAATGCAAGTGACATTAGATGAAAGCAATGAATTACTCTTTGAATTTGCAGATTTTGAAGATATGATCCAGTTAGCCAGAACAACCGAACCTTTGAACCTAAACAAAGGGAAAGTTTATTATTATAAAGACCATTACTATTTATATTTTAAAGAACAGACACTTGACACTTATGGACTTGATAATATGATCGCCATTTTATCTGAATTTAGTTCAGCAAGTTTAATTCCATTGGCGATGATTGAAGAATATGGAAAAGTTGTCCTTGAAAAAGATGCTTTGCAATCGATCAGGTATCATTTTAAACATTAAACTATTTTCTAATGCTAAAACCAGACGTTGTTAAAACGCCTGGTTTTTTTAAGGACATAGCTTTTGTTTTAGAGCTGTGCGGTCACATCCAGAAGCCAAAAGCGCAAGGAGTCGAATGCGAGCTTTTGGGCCTGATAGTCGTTTTTCAAAAAAGACCCCTTTATCCTTTAGTTGTTTACCTCCACCTACGTAGGCATAAGTTGGCTGCACATTACCTTTAAAACTTCTAGATACAATCACAACAGGTATATCACGCTCAATTAACTGATCAATTTGATCGGCTAGCGCAATCGGAACATTTCCTTGACCAAACGCTTCAATAACCAAACCATCTATTTCTGCAGCCATAACAGCCGATATAAATGATGGCTCCATTCCTGCATATACTTTTAATAAAGGCACTACTTTTGATACGTGATCAAACGATATATGTTCAAAAGTTAGTCGTGTTTGATAATAATAAATGTCCTCTTTAGTGATCATTCCAATCGGGCCAAATTGCGGACTTTGAAACGTTGCTACGTTGCTAGTCGAGGTCTTGGTTACTACTGGAGCCGTATGAATGTCGTCATTCATCACGACGAGAACCCCTTTATGTTTAGAATCAGGATCAGAGGCGACGCGGATTGAACTAATCAAGTTATATAAACCATCAGAACCAATTTCATTACTCGAGCGCATCGCACCGGTTAACACAACAGGTATGTCATTATTTAAATAGAGATCAAGAAAATAAGCCGTCTCTTCTAGCGTATCCGTTCCATGCGTAATGACAACACCGTCATATAATCCCGCTTCAACTAACTCCTGGATCGTTTGACCAATACGCAACATCTCTTTCGGTGTCATTTGAGGAGATGGTAAATCGAGCAAGTAGTGTTCACTAATCGAAGCAAATGTTTGTAAGTGATTTAAATGTTGCGTTAACGGGTGTTTATCCTTCGTCATAATCGTGCCTTCTTCAGCATGGTCTTCCATCGCAATGGTACCGCCTGTGTGGATAATCATTATTTTTTTCATTGCTAAATCCCTCCTAAAAAGCGTTAGCTTCGTTATATTAACAAAAGCTAACGCGTAATATCTTTAGTTTAATTCAATTGTGTTGGGCAAAAACAGACGCGTTCGATTCTCAAATGGTTGATCGATCGAATGCGTAATATCATTAATTTCCTTTATTAGCGGCAAACTGTTATGTGTTTGATAAAAAGCATCGACAACTTGCTCTAACGTTTCATCGTTCTGTGTAAAGTAATAATGCCCTTTTATAGTTCGAGTACGATCTTCACTAGATAAACTAAATGTTCGCTCTACCTCTTCACTCAATCCATTTTGATTAGACACGACTTGAACACGATCTATTGTTTGGTCAGCTCGCAACTCATTCATCGTATCAGAATTATAAAACAAATCGCCCCAATAATGATACGACAACAATATCGCAACAATAATAAAGAAAATAACAACGACAAAGCGAATTAAAGCATAACTAAACTTCCATCTTACCTTTTGTTCTTTCTCATCATGAACTTCACTTCGAGGTGGTAAATTTAACAGATCCATTGAATCATCAACATCATTTCTATGTTCATCTTCAGTATTCGATTGAGTCTCTGAATGTGATTGGATTGATTCCATTTGTTCTCTTAATGTATGAGCTTGATCATCTTGTGGTTGATACATAATAGGTTCCTCCAGATTGATGTCGCCAATATAAACCTAACGTTAAGTCGACAATAAAATGTAATGTTATCACAACTAACAAATTATTCGTTATATCCATAATAACACCTAACGATATACTAACGATCAACAAATTAATAACTAAAAATGGTTTTTTTAAATAGCGCACATGAATAAGTGCAAAAATAATGGCCGTCAATTCAAAACCTAAATGGTGTTGCATCACACCTCTGAACAACCATTCTTCACTTATTGCTATTATACCACTTAACCCTATAATTTCTAACCGATTTATTTGAGAAAAAATCAATTGATTCACGCCACCGTCATCCCACCAGTGTTTCGGGAAATAACGATAACTTATAAAATCAATGGATACAATGAGAAGTGCTGGTATAACACCATAAATAAACATGTTTATTATATCTACTTCTATTACATTCACAAGCGAAAAATCTCGAGATAAAAGTGTCCATGGCAGTGAAATGGCAATCAGCATAAGTTGCGTAAGATAAACAGCTTTTCTAATTTCTTTAGGTGTGAGCCCCTTTAGTGATTCGATGTGATTCATTCTTTATTACACCTCTATATATGTGGTTGCATAATCTGCATTAAATGGTCTTCCCAATCAGATGATACACTTTTTCTTCGTTCATCAGATGTCCATACATAAAAATTCTTATCACAACGATCACAACATTGGAATAAAGGCTGTTTAATCGTTGTTTGAAATTTTTGATACAAATGATTTCGCAAGCAACCTTTCCTATGCACCCAATTAAATAATTCATTAATTTTACCCTCTTTATATTGATAACGATCTTTTACTTTTGTTATGAGTTCCTGTTCAATCAATGGGGTTAAATTTGTTGGTTTTAGCACCATATCTGTTGATATGACACTTTTTTCTTTTAAAAAATTAATAACGAAACGATACTGTACTTCTGTTAAGTCAAACAACACTTCAAACACATCTTGTAAGACTTGTTCTTCATTATCTTTTTGTGCTTTGATAAACGTTAAAATCTGCTCTAGCATATCGATTGAGGGCAATTCACTATCAATTAACCGTTTAGGTATATGATAGTCTGTTGGTGAGACAAGCGTGATACTCACACTTTCTAATTGATCACGTCCAGCTCTACCTATTTCTTGAATGAAAGATTCGATCTGTGTCGGTAAATGATAATGAATCACAACACGTACATCCGGTTTGTCAATGCCCATTCCAAAAGCGCTGGTACAACAAATCACATCTAATTGATGGTGCATGAATTGTTGTTGGATTAATAATCGGTCTTCATGATCTAATCCTCCGTGATAATACGCGATGTTTAAATGATCACTACTATCCCTTAATAAGCGTGCCACACGCTCAGCCTCTTTTCGACTAGAAAAATAGATCATAGCTGGTGAGCGAAATTCCTCAAACAATGTTAAAAGCTCTTGATCCTTTTCGTGTGTGTTCTCAACATGTTTAATTGTCAGTGCTATATTCTCACGATCTATCGGATACAAATGTTTTTGGAAAGATAAAGGATGAAAATGACGAATGATATCCGATTGCACATCTTCAGTTGCTGTAGCTGTTAATGCTAGAATGGTCGGTTCATTTAAGGCTTTATGCACTTCATTTAACTTCAAGTAATCAGGACGAAATTCATGTCCCCATTGTGACATACAATGTGCTTCATCAATCACAAAAAGCGAAACATTTAATTGTTTAAACCGATTCATGATCTCATCCGATTGAAGAAGTTCAGGTGAGATGTATATGAGTTGATACACGTTGAGGTTTAATAAAATATCACGTCGTTCAGCTCTTGAGTTGAAGCTATTTAGCGCAACACTTCTTTTAATACCTTTACTAATTAGTCGCTTCACTTGATCTTCCATTAGTGAAATAAGTGGTGTGACAACGATAACTGTTCCCTCTAGTACAAAAGATGGTAACTGATAACAAATTGATTTCCCGGCTCCTGTAGGAAGTGTTGCAAGAACGTGTTTACCTGCTATCACATCTTCTATAATGTCACGTTGTCCCTCTCTAAAGGATGAATATTGAAATTTATTTTGTAATAGTTGATCAATCGTCAATTAATTACCTCCTACCTTTAATTCAAGATGCCCTTTATAGGCCAATACAAGGCGAATTTGAAAGTATGAATAATCATCATCTAAAGCTTGCTTAATGACGGATAACTTGGACTCATTTAACTGATTAACTATCGCTAGAATATGCTTAAATGAAGGTTCTGTCATATAATCATGTATGTTAAAACGATCATCAGATACTGCCATTTCGACTATATGATCTTCAATGGTTGAGCGCTTCAATCGTCTTATCTTACATATAGCATCAATTGTATGACCTCGATCAATAAAACGCTTAGTTTTCTTTGCTGACTCTGTCATAAATGACTCAGATCCTAAAGTTTTTGATTCACTAATTAATAGAGGCATTAGGTACTCAAGTGAGTTGTCTTTAATATACCGCATCCATTTATGCATTAAAATAACCAAGATAAGCTGAATATCCAATTCATTTAGTTGATGACTAGATGCAAGTTGTTGTATTGAATCCCCAATCTTTTGGTATCCAGTTAAACGTTTAACAAATATAAACGCCCATTCTTCAGGAATTGTTTTTAAAAATGTATGTAAATGAGTGTATGTTTTTTCTAACCACTGATTCGGTGTGTCATTTATGGACTTATAATAGTTTTTAACCCATTGTTTGACTGCGTAATCATCTGTCACCGGTATAAACTGATGATTGCTCATAACAACATTACTGTATGATTGAATCAACAAGTTTAATCGCTTAAAAAATGAACGCGACACATGAACGTAAGTCATACCATCTAAATCGTTTAAATACTCAGCATCTACATCCATCAACGTCGCTTTACCGGTTATCGTCACTTGCGCGTATTGAGTTGAGCTGAGTTCAATCCATTTTGAACTGACCAATTGTTGAATCTGCTCTTCAAAACTTTCCCGTTTTAAATCTGGTAAAATTGCATAATAGGATTGCAATCGATAAAGATGTGCATCTTGAATGGTTTGCGCCGAACGCTTGCCTGTTAGTATATGATATAACGAAGCGACCGTTCTTTTTTGTTGTAAAGATTGAATTGCATCTAATAATAGATGATTAAACATAGACTACACCCATTCTTTTTCTAACTTTTCTTAATCTTATCAATTTAAACTTCATAATGCTATGATTGATTATATCATTGATTCGCTTTACAATGGTTATAGGTTTTGAAAAGGAGTGTTGGTTAGAAATGAGTTATTACACTTGTGTCGACCAGGAATTATGTATTGCTTGTGGCTCTTGTGGTGCATTAGCGCCTGATTTATTTGATTATGACGATGAGGGCATCGCTTACGCCTTATTAGACGATAACCAAAATCGGATCAAGATCCCAAATGTTTTAGAAGATGATTTACTCGATGCATACGACAGTTGTCCAACTGACGCGATAAAATTAACAAAGGCTAACACGACGGAATGATCATCGTGCTAGCCTTTTTATATGTTATATAGGAATCCTTACTAGTGTAGAACAATTGGATTAACCCCGTCTGGCACATCGATCGCCTCACCTAAATAAAAGTGTCCAATTCGTTCTTCAATACCTTCAATCGACAATTCAACTTCATCGTAATCAAAACTTTTAGCAGTCATTAAAATAGCTTCAATCATATCCTTAGTTAACGAATTATCACCAAAATCTGAATGCTCGCTAAAATCAATTTCTAATCGTGACTCATTTGACGGATCTAAAGAAAACTCAACATCACTTGGAATGACTGCTTCAACAAAATCTGATCTAGATTCTTGCATCGCAACCAGCGCTTCATCAATTGTGAAAAATTCATCCCCGTCACTTCCTTCTGCTATAGGAAGCAGTAAACGTTTGCTATCCTCATATTGATAAATTTGAAAGGCCAATCGTTCGACGGATTCAATTGATAGAGAATCGACTTCACCAATCGGTCCTAAGCTAGCATCTTCTCCTTCTGTTGTTCGCACTTCTAACTCATTGGCTGAAAAGTTAGAAAACATAAAGTTAATAGCTTCTTGAAACAAGTATGCTTGCGTCGAGCTTGATGGAAAATCATACGACGAATCCACAGTTAAGCGAATCACCTCATTTGACTCATCAAATTCAAATTCAAATCCTTCATCAAATGGAAATAATTCCACACCGTATTCGACTTCATCTATAAATGTTGAGATTCGATTATAATAGTCCTCTGGGTTATATGTTGATGATGTAGACACAAGAGAAATAGGGATAACATATTGCCCTTGTTTATCATAAACAGCTATTTGAAAAATTGGGAAAGATGAATCCTCCTGGTAGTAAATAAACTCTGATTCACTTGCTTCCTCAGCAGTCTCCTCTTCAACTTCGACTTCTTCTCGATTCATGGTTGTATCTTCGTTTTCAACTTCTACTTCGTTTTCAATTTCATCTTCATTTTCGCCTTCATCTACAGACTGAACAGCAAACGGATCAGTCTCCTCAGCTGCTTGGTCGTCTGCAATATCAGTCATCTGTAAAATAATGAATGACAGTAACAATACAGCCGCAGTTGCTATAGATGGAATGACCCAATGAACTTTTTTCCTTTTGGGTGGTGAATACTCTTCATTCAGCTCATCCATCACTTGATTATAAACAGTTTCTTTCGATCGGTGGTCTTTTACATTTGGCAGATCTTTTAGATGCTTTGTGATCTCAGTATCATTTTTATGATCGTTCATGATTTTCCACCTCCTTCTGCCATTGCTTGTAATCTTTTTATCGCTCGATGCTGTGTGGTTTTTACTTTACTTTCCGACCATTCAAGAATTTTCGCCGTTTCGTGGATCGACATCATTTGAACAAATCGTAAAACGACAACATTGCGTTGATCTAACGTTAAATGATCCAATAATTGATAGACAGATTGAATCGCCTCGTTTTTCATAACGATCTCTTCAGGTAATGGATCTTTATCAATAATTTTACCCAATTCCTGATCTTTATTGAAAAAGTGAGCAAGTTTATTGTGTTGTCGTTGTTGTTTTCTAAAATAGTCAATTGTTGTATGTTTGGCTATTGAAAATAGCCACGTTTTCTCACTACTCTCACCTCTGAAATGTTGGTGAGATTTTAGAACTTTTATATATACTTCTTGCACGATATCTTCACAAGCTTGTTTATTTTTCACAAGGTAAAATACATATTGGTATAAATCGTTATGATAACGATCATAAATATCATTAAATGTGGTCTCCAAATCAAGACCCCCCATCTACATTTTATTAGTCGTCAAAAAGCTTCTAAATGTTTCATGCTTTTTTATGTTTTATTAAAAACAAGCGATTGAGTGGTGGATACAATATCATCATGAAAATAATATTCCCTACAGCGTGGTTAATATCAAATGCTAACCCAGCCAAGTAATATGGCCAAAATACTTGGCCAATAACAAAATTAATTAGGGCGAACACAAATCCATAAAAAAAGCCCGAAAAACCAGCAATCACGGTTAAGTAGATTAGTGGTTTTTTCGGTGATGCCAAAGAGATAAGTGATGCGATCAAGGCAATTAAACACCAAGCTAGCATTTGCCAAATGGTCCATATGCCCATTCCCAACACCATATTGGATAAGTAAGTTGAAATAATAGCAACGAAAACTCCAGATACTGGACCTAGAAAATACGTTGTTAAAATAATGAGTGATGTCACCGGTTGAACACCAGGATTAAATTGAAAGAATATTCGCCCTACAGTACTCAGTGCAGCTAGCACAGCAATCAGCGTTATACGATCTGTTTTCATCTATTTATTCTTCCCATTCTTCCAATTCAAATAGAACCTGATCCTCATCAGAAAGTTCATATTCACCCGCTCCAACATATGCTTCTTCTTGGTTCACTTCATACACCCAAAACATTGAGTCGGTCTGACTATGACCTTCAATTTCAGTGATAAAACCATCTGAAGTTACCTCTACGTCATAGTGATCTTCTAATACATCGAGTAAGATGGCTTCATCTTCTACTTCAACTTCCTCATCAACAATAATTTCTTCACCTTGTTCTACCGCAATCGTGATCGAAACAGAAATTTGATCACCTGTTTCTTCGGCATTCCCAAAACAACCTGTTAATACAATAACACTTAAAATACTTAATATAATTTTATTCATTTTTCATTTTCCTCCATTCAATATTGGAGGATTAAACGTATGTACTCATTTATTATTTAAACGCTTAACCCTCGAAGCATTAGTCGTCAGTTTTTTAGGTAGGTCTCCTGGCTTATAGAGTTACTAAAACGCCTTCCCATATTATGAATACAGTGGCAAATGTTTTAGCATATCTATTTACAGTTGCGAGGACAGCTTTGGATTTTCACCAAATTCCCTGTTATGCACCTTAAAAACTACTCTATTGGTAACGTGAAAGTAAAGGTTGTCCCTTCACCTTCTGTACTTTGTACCGCTATGGTACCATTATGTGCTTGAATGATTTGTTTAGCAATCGATAAACCTAAACCCGTCCCTTTTTTAGAGTGTTTATGAAGGGTTCTTGCTTTATCTGCTTTATAAAACCGTTCAAATACAAATGGTAAATCATCCTTTGAAATACCCGTCCCGTTGTCTTCTACTTTAAAACTAATCTGGTCATTATCCTGTTGTATTAATAATCGGATGTGGCCATCAGCGGGTGTGTGACGCATGGCATTATCAATCAAGTTTGTTAATACTTGATCGAGACGATCATAATCAAACGTAACATATTCCGGGATCGATTGCACCTCAAGTTCAAACACTATATTCGCTCGATTCATCGCATCAGTAAACTTATTTTTTATTTTATCTAAAAACGATGTTAATTGATACGTTTGTTTGTCTAATGTGACTTGACCTGACTTAAGTTTAGCTAATTCTAACAACTCATTAACTAACCGATCCATCCTTGCTGATTCTTCCATGATAATTTGTGCTGATGATTTTTGATCCTCAAATGAAGCAGCAACCCCGTCAATAATAGCTTCACTATAGCCTTGGATTAATGAGATAGGTGTTCTTAATTCGTGTGAAACATTGGCGATAAATGCTTCTCTCAATTGATCAAGTTGTACTCTCTCTGTAATATCTCGAGCAAGTAATACAACCCCTATTAATTGGTCGTTTTCATACAATGGACTAAGCGTGATCAACCAATCTTTACCTTGGGCTTTTAAATGATGCGTTAATTGTTGATGCCTGTCAATAACTGGACGAATAAGTTCTCTTAAGCGCTCAGGACACTTTTCATTCGAAGTGTCTTCTTCATATAAAAGGTCAGCGAGCAGTCGATTGGCTTGGTGATTTGACAATAAATTATCAAAGTCTAAATTAAACGTCATCACACCGTCTTCCATAGATGATATCACGCGATAAAGAATTTCTTTTTCTTGATTCAACATCTTAAGTTCATTACGTATTTGACGACTCATTCGATTCATCGCCATATTTAATTCGTCCATTTCATTTTGGCTATTTATCGGTAACGTTCCTTCTAGTTGACCGTTAGCCAAATGTAGTGCGTGTGCCCGTAATCGTTTAATTGATGTCGATATTTTTTTTGATGTCAAAACTAAATAAATAAGAAATGAAACAAAAAACAATCCACCTAATACTATAATAAGCATTTTGAAATGTTGATAAGATTGATTAAACTCATCCATCGAATCAATGATAAACACATTTTGGTCATTGATAACCACTGAAGTTGCAATAATCTGTTGATCGTTAAAATGTAGAGCGCTTGGTGAGTGTGTAACAGTACTTAAATCATCACCGGGTTCTTCATTTAAATCAATCACAATAAAAGATAGATCGGGATTTGTGAAATGACGCTTTAGATCACTCACCGAATCAACTGTAGCTGCATCTATCGCTTCTGTCTGTTGATTAAATCGATGCATTCGATTTGATACGGACTGTTCTTCAAAAGATTGTAGCATAAAATAACTAGTGATCACATAGAATGGTAACAGTAAAACAAGATAGACAACACCCGTTCGTGATACAACACTTTTAAGAAACATTACGCATCATCCACTTCGAATTTGTAGCCGACACCCCAAACTGTCACAATCATTTCTGCTGCTTCAATCGATACCTTACTCAATTTCTCTCTTAGACGTTTCACATGTGTATCAACTGTACGAAGGTCACCAAAGAATTCATATTTCCATACCTCTTTAAGTAAATGTTCACGGTCAAAGACACGGTCTTGATGACTCGCTAGAAAATAAAGTAACTCATATTCTTTTGGTGTTAAAACCACTTCTTTTCCATCAGCTAAAACACGATGCGCATCATTTTCAATTGTCAAATGATCAAATATTAAGACGTTCGTGTCCGGTTTTGTTTGTAAAATAGGTGTTTCTGTATTCGAACGTCTTAAAAGCGCCTTCACTCTTAGGACAACCTCTCTTGGGCTAAAAGGTTTTACAACGTAATCATCTGCTCCAGACTCAAAACCTTCAATCCGATCAGACTCTTCTCCCTTTGCTGTTAACATCAAGATTGGTGTAGATAGTGTTTCACGTAGTTTCTTACTGACTTCAATGCCATTCATACCTGGTAACATTAAATCTAATATGATCAAGCTATAATCATTTTCTGTTGCTTTTTTCAACCCATCTGTGCCATTGTCAACTTCGTCTATTATGAAGTTTTCTCTTTCTAAATACATCTTTAAAAGTCGTCGTATGCGATCTTCATCTTCAACGACTAAAATCGTTTGTTGTTCTCCCATCAGTAAACCCCCTTCTTGCATACAGCTAAAAAACAGATGGCTTTATTTTTCTTTTAGCGCATCAGCTCTTAACTGTTTGACCTCATGTGGTGTTAATTCTCGGTATTCACCTGGTTGCATCCCCTTTAAATCTAAAAAGCTATAGCGTTCTCTTTTTAGTTTCTGAACTGGATAATTGATGGCTTCAAGCATACGTCGAACTTGTCGATTCTTCCCTTCATGCAATGTTATCTCCACAATCGAATTCTTTTTTTCTGAATCATTCGATAACACTTTTGCAGAAACGGCTTTCAATTTTTCACCTTCTGAAAATACACCTTTTATGAGCGGTTTTAGATCTTTGTTAGTTGGTATTCCTTTTACTTTTGCAACGTATACTTTGTCTATTTCATGACTCGGGTGCATAAGAAGTTGAGTTAAATCCCCATCATTCGTTAACAACACTAACCCAGATGTGTCATAGTCAAGTCGTCCCACTGGATAGACGCGTTCATCAATTTCTGGTATAAGCTCCGTCACAACTTTTCGATTTTTATCATCTTTTACACTTGAGATCACACCCCGAGGCTTGTAGACAAGATAGTGAACTAATGGGTCTTTAGTTAATGGTACACCATCAACTTTGATTTCATCGTTTTCTGTAACTTTTGTACCGAGTTCAGTCACTTTTTGATTATTCACCTCAACTCGACCTTCTTCGATTAAACCTTCTGCTTTTCTTCTTGAAGTTAGGCCGCTTTGAGCAATGACCTTTTGTAAACGTTCCAAATTATTCGACATATTTTCACCAATCTCTTTATTTTTATTTTATCCTTATTCTTATTCTGCCAAAAATGTGTCATTAAAACAACTAGATTCTATAAGTTCAAATGCCAAAAAAGAATTTCACAACGATAATCGCTGTTATTATACCAATAAGATCAGCTAATAGTCCAACTTTTAAAGCATCGCCAAACTTTTTAATCCCGACTGAACCGAAATAGACGGTTAAAATATAAAATGTTGTATCTGTACTCCCTTGCATGGTTGAGACAAGTCTTCCTACCACTGAATCAGGCCCCATTGTTTTTAACAAATCCGTTGTTAAAGCAAGTGCGGCTGTTCCTGAGATAGGGCGTAGTAAAGCTAATGGGATGACATCGCTCGGTACATTGATCATGACGAAAAATGGCGTCAACCATTCAACAAAGGCTTCTAGCGCACCAGATTGACGAAAGATAGATATTGATACATACATACCAACTAAGTAAGGTAATAACTGAAGCGAAATCGTTAAGCCCTCTTTGCTACCTTCAACAAATAAATCAAAGGTTGGTAACCTTTTCGCTGTGGCGATCACCAATACAACAAGCACAAACATCGGTATTATAAGTAAACTGAACCATGCTACACTATCGACCATTCATTCTCACCCTTTTATAATAAAATGCACGATCAATTAAAATAGCTGCAGTTGTTGAAAGAGTTGTCGCAATTAACGTAGGTAAAACAATTTCAGTTGGAGAATTCGATCCGAACTGTGACCTTAAAGCAATGACAGTCGTTGGAATTATGGTTAAACTTGATGTGTTAATGACTAAAAAGGTAATCATTGATCGACTCGGTTCATCACTAGTTGACTGAGCCTTCAATTCTTGCATCGCTTTTAATCCTAATGGTGTAGCCGCATGACCTAAACCAAAAACATTTGCTATAAAATTAGATGTTATATAACCTAAAGCAGGGTGTTCTTTTGGAATTTCAGGAAAAAGCCTGACCATAAATGGTCTTAATAGACGACTCAAAAACGTCAGCGCACTTATCCCCTCTGCTATTTTCATCATACCTAACCAAAACATTAATAAGCTAGAAAGTCCGACCATAATATAAATGGCTTCTTCAGCACTTTCAAATATGGCTTGATTAACATCAGACATCGTTCCATTGATTAAAGCATACACAATGCCAATACACGTGAGTCCTGCCCAAATTAAATGAATCATATTTGAACCCCTGTTATTTGTTTAAATAAATTTATACATGTGTTCCACCAACTATTATCATCTTTTAGTGTTGTTTCTTGTTGTCTGAACGTATTAACTTCATGTTCTATTTGTTTAAACCCCCAATTATATAACCGAATATGGTTTTGCCAATCATTACCGTCATTTAATGTCACGACAATTAACGTATGATCATCTTTTTGCGCGGCTGTTACTAACGTACGACCAGCAGCACGTGTATATCCTGTTTTACCCCCGACAATATACGGCTGATAATAATTAAGTAATTTATTCTTATTAATCCAAGCATAATCACGATTATCACTTTTGAAAGTTTGGGCACCGATCATCTCAATGAAAGGGGTATGATTTAAACCGTAGGCCATAATTTTGGCGACATCACTCGCCGTTGATAAGTGGTTTGTACCATCTAATCCGTGCGGGTTTTCAAAATGTGTATCCTCAAGACCAAGCCATACCAATTTCTCATTCATTAACGTGATAAAGCCTTCCTCACTGCCGCCAATATGTTCGGCTATCGCAATCGCTGCATCATTGCCTGAACGAAGTAATAAACCGTAGATTAAATCTCTTAATTTTATCTCTTCACCTGGTTGTAAATATAATGAAGACCCCTCTACTAGAGTCGCTTGTTCTGAAATCGTAACCACATCATCTAAATCACCATGTTCAATCGCAATAATAGCCGTCATAATTTTAGTTATACTTGCGATTAATTGTGGGGTATTTGTGTTTTTCTCATAAATAAATTCACCTTTACTTACATGATAAACAGCAGCTTGTTGAGCTGAAATGCTGGGCATTGAAAATGCACGCATGGGACTTATTAATAAAGATAATACTATAAGTATATAAGCGAACTTTAGCTTGTCCAAAATATCACACCTTTTATCTTTTCATGAAATTTAAATCCTTTCTTAAAAATTATGATTCAGTATGCCGCTTTATGCATTCATCAATAGTTACAATACAACAACAAAAAAAGAATGATTCACTATATACGTGAACCATTCATTGTGATTGATCATTAAATAATTTAAATTCTTCAGTTAAGTCTTGGTCAGCAAAGTCTTCCGTGAGAGGTGGCAATTCTTCTAAAGACTTTAAACCGAAATAGGTTAGAAAATCGATTGTCGTTTTAAAAAGCATCGGTCTTCCAGGTGCTTCTTTTCGACCGGACTCCTCTATAAGTCCTCTTGATATCAACGTTTGAATAGGGCGATCACTTTTAACACCTCTTAAATCCTCCACTTCAGCACGTGTGATCGGTTGATTGTAAGCAATGATCGCTAAAGCTTCTAGACTTGCTTGAGATAGTTTTGTATGTTGAGTTGTTTTCATCATGCGTTTTAGAAACGGTGTGTGTTCAGGTTTTGATGTTAAATAATAATACTTCTCTGTTTCTAGAAGTTGAATACCTCGATAAGTTGAGTCGTAATCATATTTTAGTTCCATCAGTATATGATGAACTGTTTCTAAATCTACTTCTAGTGTTTCAGCAATTTGTTTAGCTGTTAACCCGTCTGATCCGGAAACAAACAACAACCCTTCAATAATTGCCTTATATTCATTTATATTCTCCATCTACTCACTCCATCTGAATAGGATTAATTCGTCAAATGTTCGTTCCTGTTGACAATAAATCAAATTGTCTTTCATAAGCTCCAAAACAGCCATAAAAGTGATCACAATATGACTTTTTGATTGATAAGGAAAAAGTTGTTCAAATCTTATGCCATAAGCGTTGCGATTTACTTCTTCTAAAATTTCATCCATTCTTTTACTAATCGGAATATCTGTTTTTTCAACCGTTGTTGTCATAGGTCTTGTGAACTTCTTCCGATCAAACACTTTCTGTACGGCTGCTAGCATATCATAAAGCGTGACATCTTTAGACTGTTCAACAGGATTTTTTGTTTCTGTTTCTAGTAATTTTTCCGGTTCTCTTGTGAAACTTGATACATCTTGGTTTTCACGAGTTTGCAACTCGCCCGCCGCTTCTTTGTACTTACGATACTCAATTAATCGAGCCATAAGCTCTTCTCGTGGATCAACTTCTTCTGTATATTCATCTTCTTCATCTAACTCTTGATTAGGTAGAAGCATTGCACTCTTCATCGCTAATAATGTGGCAGCCATCACCAAATATTCACTTGCCATATCAAGTTCGAGTTCTTGCATCGTATGTATATATTCCATGTATTGATCCGTTATTTTAGTTAGTGGAATATCATGAATATCAATCTCGTATTGATTAATTAAATGTAATAATAAATCAAGTGGCCCTTCAAATTCATCTAATATTACTTTATATGCCTCTTGCATCTATTGCTCCCCTTTTTACAAAACACCGTTTCCATTTATTATAGCACATATCACTACTAACACACCGAAAACCACGTGAAAAAAGCATCGTCAACAGATGACGATACTTTTTACGTTTGCGTTTAATCACATTTGTTTAAAAAACTGTCCGTTAAGTCATTGGGAACCACACGGTACTCATCTTCATAAAGCGACCTGATCTCTTCAATCATTTTACGTCCAATCCCCATGTCTCGATGTGACGGGTTAACCGTAATGTGTTGAACAATGACCGTCTTTTCATCCGGGTTGATTTCTACACCGATAGCCGCTAAAACATCTTCTTCAACTTTCCATAAATAAAGTTGCCAATTAGGATCTTCTTCATATTGCTGCATAGTTTGCTGAAGCTTTTTGACATCTTTTTCTTCTGGCATGAATGACAGTAAGCCCATTGCGATTTTTTCCATCGATTTTTTAAAACGAATTAACATAATAACCCCTTACTAGACTTATTTATAGTCTTTTAATCATTTACTATGCACTGATGCACGCTTGATGATTGTGTTAATTAGTT
The DNA here is from genome assembly GCF_900096905.1 of Pelagirhabdus alkalitolerans. Classification (GTDB taxonomy): domain Bacteria; phylum Bacillota; class Bacilli; order Bacillales; family Amphibacillaceae; genus Pelagirhabdus; species Pelagirhabdus alkalitolerans. The sequence continues at coordinate 442,845 of NZ_FMYI01000002.1, forward strand.
TGTTGTCTCGACCTTAACCTCTTGCATAACATCACCTTGTTTTATGCTAAGTACAACATCTAAACCTTCAGTTACTTGACCAAAGACAGTATGCACACCATCTAAATGAGGTTGAGCTTCGTGTACTAAGAAAAATTGACTCCCGCCTGTATCTTTACCTGCATGTGCCATTGATAAAGACCCTGCAACATGCTTATGAGGATTTCCTTCTGTTTCACACTTAATTGTGTAACCTGGTCCACCTGCGCCTGTTCCAGTAGGATCTCCACCTTGAGCTACAAACCCAGGAATAACACGGTGGAACGTCACGCCGTTATAAAACCCTTCATTTGCTAATTTTTCAAAGTTTGCAACTGTATTTGGTGCTGCATCTTCAAACATTTCAATAACAATTTTATCGCCGTTTTCAAAATTAATTGTTGCTTCTTTACCCATCGTTATGCCTCCATCTATTCATATGATAGATCGTTACGTACTAAATCTTCATATGTTTCTCGTTTAATGACTAATTGATCTTTACCATTTTCTACAAAGACAACCGCGGCTTTTGGAAAGCGATTATAATGACTTGACATCGAATAACCATAAGCGCCAGTACTAAACACTGCTAGTATATCACCAGCTGTAATATCTGGCAATAACACATCCCAAATCAACATATCACCAGATTCACAACACTTACCAGCAATCGATGTTTCATAATCACGTTCAACATTCATCTTATTGGCAACAACCGCATCATATTTCGCATTGTACAAGGCTGGTCTTATGTTGTCTGTCATACCACCATCAACCGAAATATAATTTCGCACATTTGGTATCTCTTTTTTTGAACCGACCTCATAAAGCGTAATGGCAGCATTACCAACAATGGCACGCCCTGGTTCGATCCAAATCTCAGGGAATGATACGTCTTTTTGATTGGCTTGTTGTTTAATTTCATCGACTAAAGCATGAACATATTCTTCTAATTCAAGTGGTTCATCTTCATCTGTATAGCGAATACCAAAACCACCACCTAAATTTAGTACATCCGCTTCAAATTGATACTCATGATGCCATTTGCCTAATGTGTCAAATAAACGGCGTACAGCCATAATAAAACCATCTGTTTCAAAAATTTGAGAACCAATATGGCAGTGCAGACCCTTCAAGCGGATATAGTCATGATCTTTAAGTGCTAAGAAAGCTTGTTCAGCTTGTTGATTGGAGATATCAAAACCGAACTTTGAATCTTCATTACCTGTTAAAATATAATCGTGTGTATGTGCTTCAATTCCTGGTGTTACTCTTAATAAAACATCTATTGATTGATCATATGCTTTTGTTAATTGATCAATGAGTTCAATTTCATGAAAGTTATCAACTACAATACAACCAACACCATGTTGCATCGCCATTTCAAGTTCTTTTTTGCTTTTATTATTTCCATGCATGTGTATTTTATCAACCGGAAAATTAGCTTTTAATGCTGTATAGAGTTCGCCTTCAGAGACGATATCTAAACTCAAGCCTTCTTGCTTTGCCACTTGTAACATCGCAATTGAAGAAAAAGCTTTACTAGCATAAGCAACCTGAGCTTTAACACCTAATTTTTTAAACCCTTCGACAAATGCACGTGCATTTTTTCTGATACGTTCAACGTCATAAACAAATAATGGCGTGCCATATTTGTTTACTAAATCAATGGTATCTACTCCACCGATTGTTAAATGACCTTGATCATTAACTTCGACTGATTCTCGCACATTTTTACCCCCTGTTACATCAACCTGAATTCAATCCTAATTCATATATAGTAATTCAGTACATATATGATCGTAGAAAATGAATGACTGTCATAGAATAGCATTAATTTACCACAACTACTATGCCTAATCAACTATTATATGATTTATCGATTGCGTTGTTTAGGAGACGTAATACTAGGACGTGTTTGTTCAGAGGGCATCTTATAGCGTATTAAGATTTGTAAAAGCGCCTTGAAATTAAATGGAATCAACGGCCAAAAATATGGCACCCTTAAAGCGTGCGTATTGATCAGTCCAATAAAATAAATGGTCGCTGAGATCACTAAACCTGGCAGTCCAAATAGGGCAGTTGATAACATGAAAAACAAACGCGACATTTTATTCGCTACACTAAGTTCATAACTTGGGGTAGCATAAGTTCCAATGGCACATAATGAAACATAAAGAATGACTTCTGGTGTGAATAGCCCGACTTCTATTGCAATTTCACCGATTAATACAGCAGCAATTAACCCCATCGCTGTAGAGAGTGGATTTGGCGTGTGAATAGCAGCCATCCGTAAAAACTCCACACCTAAATCAGCAAGTACTATTTGGACCAGCAAAGGGACATTCCCTTCATCCTCAGGCCCAATAAAGTGAAGCATATCAGGTAAAAATTGATCATTTGTTGCAAGCAAATACCAAAATGGCAATAAAAATAGAGAAACAAAAATACCAATAAATCTCACTAAACGAACAAAACTACCAATAGCTGGTGCTTGTCTATATTCCTCAGCATGTTGAAGGTGATGAAAATAAGAAATGGGAATGATCACCATACTAGGTGATGTATCAATCATCAGGATGATATGACCTTCAAATAAATGATCACTCGCTACATCAGGTCGTTCCGTATAACGGACAAGTGGAAATGGGTTAAATCCTTGGTGGACGATAAATTCTTCAATTGTCTTATCTGTCATAGATAATCCTTCAATATCAATGGCTTCCAACTTGTCTTTCACTAATTGTAAAAGTTTTGGATCTGCTAAATCTTTAATGTACGTAATACAAAGATCTGTTTTTGAACGATTCCCAACTTGTATCATTTCATTCCTTAGTCTATGGTCTCTTATGCGTCGTCTTGTCAGGGCTGTATTTTCAATAATATTTTCTGTATATCCATCTCTTGAACCTCTAACAACACGCTCTGTATCAGGTTCTTCTGGTCCTCTACCTGGATAACTACGCACATCAATAATCATCACTTTGTCATAACCTTCAATAAAAATGGCCATGAGACCAGATAACATATCAGTGACGATTTTATCTAAATCTGTTGACTCTTCAAATTGTTGATGCGCAATTCGATTTCGAATCAAGTCTTCAATAGGTATATCGGATCGTTCAAGTTCATCCGTTTGAATTAATAATTCTAAAACTTCAACAATGACTTGTGTTTCACATAATCCGTTGACGTAATACATATGCACACGTGTATCGTGGATAATTAATTCTCTATATTCAGCATCGAACGACTTTCCAACACCGACTTCTTCTTCCATAAAGCGCTTAACGCTGTCTAAATTTCTAAAAACAGGTTGTTTATTGTATGACGTCACTTCAGCACATCCTTTATTCATAGCTGTTAATCAGTATGAGGTAAAAAATGCAATAATATACGTATGTAAATGATTGACTTCTGTTTTAACAAACAAAACGAACAGGCGCTCACCATTGCCCATTCGTTTTGTTCCATCTTATGCTTCATTCGATAATTGTCCCTTTAAGTCAAGCAGTATTTTCTTTTCCAACCTTGATACTTGAACTTGGGATATACCTAATCGTTTAGCGACTTCGGACTGCGTCTGATCTTGAAAATATCGTAGATAGACGATGAGCTGTTCTCGAGGTTTTAAATGTTCCATGACTTCCTTTACAAGTAAATGATTAAACCAATCATCATCATTATCCTTTAATTGATCTAGTAAACAGATTGGGTCTCCATCATTTTCATAAACAGTCTCGTGAATGGATTGCGGCTGTCGAACAGATTCTTCAGCATAGATAATTTGTTCAACAGTTAAATCCAAAGAACACGCAATTTCTGAAAGTGTTGGCGATCGACCTAAAGATTTGGAGAGTGCCTCCTTTTCTTTTCTGACTTTATGGTTTAATTCTTTAAGCGAGCGACTGACTTTTATCGCACCATCATCACGGATGTAGCGCTGAATCTCACCAATAATCATCGGAACAGCATAAGTTGAAAACTTCACATCATATGATAAATCAAATTTATCGATTGATTTCAACAATCCAATACAACCAATTTGAAACAGATCTTCTTGATCATAGCCCCTATTTATAAATCGTTGAACAACAGACCAAACGAGGCGCACATTACGTTCAGTTAATAGATCTTTAGCTTCCTTACTGCCAGCTTGACTCTCTTTAATTAATTGCTTCACTTCGGTATCTGATAAAGGTGGCTTTTTTTTAACTTGATTTATTTGCATCAAGGACCACCTCACTGACAATATGAGCGTGACGTGTGTAGTGTCTTCTCTAAAGTGACTTTTGTTCCTTCCCCGTATGCCGATTCAACTTGCAAACGATCCATTAAATTCTCCATAATCGTAAAACCCATTCCTGACCGCTCCATTTCCGGCTTAGATGTATACAGGACTTCTTTAGCTAGATCAAGATCTTTAATCCCTACACCAAAATCTTCGATCACAATTCGTAATCTATCTCCATTCAGTTCACAAGATAAGTAAATATCAAATTGATCCGATTGTTCATATCCATGAATAATGGCATTCGTAACAGCTTCTGAAACAACTGTCTTTATTTCATTCACCTCATCTAAGGTAGGATCAAGTGGCGCAATAAAAGCAGATACAACAAATCGAGCAAACGATTCATTTTCACTTATACTTTTAAAGGACAGATGCATATGGTTCATTACGATGCCACCCCCAAGTAAACTAATGCTAAATTTTCATCTTTTTCGATTTGCATAATTTTATATAGCCCTGACAAATCAAATAAACGTCTAACAAGTGGTGATAATTGACAAACAACCATTTCATGATTCGGTTGTTTAAATTCTCTATATCTCCCTAAAATAACGCCTAAGCCCGAGCTATCCATAAATGTTAGCCCTTCTAAATTTAAAAGAATGTGATCTGGATTTTGGTCTCTTTGTTCTTGTTGCCATTTTGCTTTTAACTCTTTGGCGCTATGATGATCGAGTTCTCCTGATAAACGAATGATCAACACATTACCTTGCATTGTAAATTGATAAGTCAACATTGAATCGTCTCCCTCTTTTCTTCATACATTTTATTGATGTTTTCATGTATTCGCCTCTTCATTACCTATAACCTGCTACTCAGCAAAACTAGTACGTTTTCGACTGTATCTGTCACGTTTCATAAAGAATTAAAACGCCTTACAACATCAAACAATGACTCTGTCCAGTTAGCTTTTTTTATGGGTATAGTTGAACGTAAATTAACAGATGCATACACCTCTTTATCAATTAATACTTCTACAGTTCCTACCACTTGCTCTTGATTAATAGGAGCCTTTAAATGATCATCTATATAAATATTATATTGAACGTTCTCTAACGCTTCATTTTTAGGTAAAATAATCGCTAAGTCACGCTCACCTACTAGTTCATAATGCGACTTCTCACTTTGAAATACATCTGCTGTTGTGAGCACCTCATCTTTTTTGACTAATACGTGACGATCAAACTTTGCGTAACCGTAATCAAATAATTCTTGAATGGTTTTATTTCTTTCTTTTACACTGTCAGCCCCCATGACAACAGCTATTAAACGCATATCCTCTCGAATGGCACTAGCTGTTAAACAGTATTTCGCATCAGCTGTATAACCAGTTTTCAATCCATCAATGGTAGAATCATGCTTAACGAGTTTATTCGTATTGACTAACCAAAAAGCATCATCCGTATCTTCCCTTAAGTAGTCTTCATAGATTGACGTATAGTCTGTAATCCACTCATAATTTAACAACTCATTTGCAATCTTAGCTATGTCTTGCGCGGAGGCATAATGATCGTCTGCTGGTAAACCTGTCGTATTTTGAAACTGTGTATCTGTTAGCTCTAGGTCTTTAGCCTTCTCATTCATAGCTTCTACAGCATTGGTTTCATTACCAAAAATGTGCTCAGCTAAAGCTACGGTAGCATCATTTGCAGACGCGATCGCAATTGCTTTTAGTAAGTCTTGAACCGTCATTTGCTCATTCTCTTCTAAAAAGATTTGAGTCCCGCCCATTGAAGCAGCATGATCAGTGACTGTAACTTGATCTGTTAAACTCAATTGGTTAGTCTCTATCGCCTCTGCGATCAATAGAAGTGTCATCATTTTTGTCATACTGGCAGGTGAATATGATGCCTCTTCATTATCTGCATATAAAATGCGACCAGATTCGTATTCCATTAAGACAACACTCCGCGTATCATGGGAAAGTGATGGACGATCGATAGAGGCCGATAGATTTTGTGGCCAAGACACCAAAAAAATTAAACAACAAATTAACATCGTTAAATAACGCATATAAATCCCCCTTAAAATGGTATATACGCATTCTAGCCTGAAGGGCTTATCTTTATACTACTATTAAAAAAAGCTTGAAGATTTTATCTTCAAGCTTTAAGCACGCGGATGATAGTCTTTATATATTGTTTTTAATCGCTTATTTGTAATGTGTGTATAGATTTGTGTAGTCGATATATCGACATGTCCGAGCATTTCCTGTACAGATCTTAAATCCGCTCCATTCTCAAGTAGATGTGTAGCGAACGAATGTCTTAACATATGTGGTGTTAAATTTTTTTTGATACCTTTTTCATGTGCTATTTTCTTTAAAATCTTCCAAAAACCTTGCCTTGTTAGCGGTCTACCATGTTGATTGACAAATAATGCATCCGTATTTGTCTTCTTCACTAGTTGGTTTCTGGCTTCTTCAATATAAACTGTCAATGCTTCTTGAGCTATATCTCCTAAAGGGATCATTCGTTCTTTGTTCCCTTTTCCTAAACAGCGTACAAATCCCATTAAAAGATGTAAATCGTGTATATTCAGCTGTACTAATTCAGAAACCCTAAGTCCTGTTCCGTACATGAGCTCAATCATTGCTTTATTTCTAGATGCAAGTGGGTCAGATGGTTGAATCGACAAAAGTCGATCAACTTCTTCTGAATTTAGCACTTTAGGTAATTGATAAGACTTTTTAGGTGTTTCGATATGCAGGCTAGGGTCATAATCAAGGATACGATCTTTTAATAGAAATTGATGAAATAGACGAATCGAAGATAATGTTCTAGAAACCGTTGCCGTTTTAGCACCTTGATCATTTAAATCATACATAAATTTTAAAATTTTGTCTCGATCAATTTGATTAACAGCTGTTACGGATAATTGTTTCTGTAAAAAGTGTATATATTTATTGATGTCACGCTTATAAGCCATGACTGAATTATCAGCCAGACCTCTTTCAATCTTTAAATAATGTATAAAATCCTTTACTTCTAGCTCCATCCCACATTCTCCTACTCGCTATCATTTCGTGACCCATTCTACTATTGTAAATGGGCGTATCTCTTCTAGTGGCTGATCATATTCATCTATATACAATAGTGTACCATAAGAAAAGATGATGAAGCTTATTAAAAAGACTAACAAAAACTTTATATAATCCAAGATCGACCCTTTCATCATCACTCATCCTCAATAAAAAATGGTTATAAATATAAAGCGAGATGCTTTTATTTATAACCACTTATATTAGTTTTTATTCTGACAATCTCGACAAACACCATGGAATGTTAACCGATGATCTTTGACTAAAAAACCCCATTCATTCTCTACCCTATGTTCCACATCTTCTAGAAGGTCTTCTATAATTTCTTCCACTGTTCCACATTGCATACAAACGAGATGGTGATGAAAATGTGTTGCCCCTTCTTTTCTTAAGTCATAACGCGAAACGCCATCTCCAAAATTTATTTTATCAACAATGCTTAATTCAGTCAGTAATTCTAATGTTCGATAGACAGTTGCCAATCCGATTTCTGGCGCTTTTTCTTTGACGAGTAAATACACGTCTTCTGCACTTAAGTGATCTTCTTCTCTTTCAAGTAAGACACGAACGGTAGCTTCACGTTGTGGTGTTAACTTGTAACTTTGAGCATGTAAGTGTTTTTTGATACGTTCGATACGATGTTCCATAACGGAAACCTCCCTCACATTCTCAATTATAATCAGAGAGTGAAAACGTGTCAATTAAAATTATTATAATCTGAAAAAGAAACTAAATCGTAATCTTATAATTATTCTAAATTAATAAACTGTATAGCCTGTTCAACTAACAAATGGTTAACCGATGACTCAATCATAGAGACAATTCCAGCAATACATAAAAAAAACACAAATGCTAAGCTGTATCTTAAAAAAGGCTTGATTGTAAACTTGTGGAATCTTCTATCTGTCATTCGTTTAATGAGATAGATTGAACAAATCATAGCTAATGTGCTCGCAATCAAATAAAGGGGTATGAATACAATGTTTTTGGGCAATAAAAGTAATACTGAACAAGCCAAGCCACTGAACCCATAGTGATGAACAAAAAAGCCAATGGTAAACCCCATAAATAATCCTTTTGAGAAAATAAACAGAAAAATAAGGGGCATGCCAATAATTGAAAGACCTACGCCGTACAAAATCAATAAATAAATAAGATGCTCGTAAAAGTAGTTCGTAAAATTTAAATCGCTAAGTAATGATGGATGTTCAATGATTCTATCAAAATACTGTTCGATAAAAAATAAAAGTTCTTGAGATTGAGTGAAATGCATAAAGACGACTAAAAGCGCACCAAAAATCAATCCCATCACAAACAAAACAAAGATAAACACATAGTGCAAATAGTGACATTGTATATGTCTAGCTAAAAATGAATCTAAGATATTATTGATATAAGCCACCTCCAGCCTTTCATCGCGCTCACATAAACGATTATATGAGATTTGAAAATGAGATAGACCTATTTTTTTATCCGATTTTTATTTATTTAACTTTAAATATTGCACAGCAAAAAGTGTCTTTAAGTCTTGTATTTCTTTTTTCTTAATCCATTCATCGATTTGAGCAATATCTGCTTCGTATAATTCTACAAATTCATCTTCATCTAAATCAGGTCTTATTTCAAGCTTAGTTACTTGATCAGTCCAATACAAATGTAAATACTCATCACTAAAACCAGGCGAACTGTAAAATGACGTTATGTAATGAAGCTGATCAGTTGTATAACCTGTTTCTTCTTCTAATTCGCGTCTTGCCGTCAAAATCGGTTCTTCCCCTTCTTCTAACTTACCAGCTGGGATTTCAATTGATGAACTTTCCATCGGTTTACGATACTGTTTAACCATTAATAACTTATTGTCATCTGTTAGCGCGATCACAGCAACCGCTCCTGGATGTTTTACCAATTCACGTTTTGACTGTTCTCCGTTAGGCAGCTGGACATCATCTACAGTCACATCGATAATGGCGCCTTTATAAATATGTTTTGTATTTATTGTCTTTTCTTCTAATTGATCCATTTTTGTCATCCTTTTCGTCATCTATTATTTTTTATTGAATGAAGGTCCCATCAGGCGTTCAATTGTTCTTGGAAATAAGTCATGTAATTTAGCCCCGACTGACATCCAAAATGGCAAATTAATTTCTCGCTTATTCGTAAATAAAGCTTTTTTTATTTTTTTACTCACGATATCTGGGTCTAACATGAATTTCTCAACTGCTCTTTGATAGCTTCCAGTTGGATCTGCTTGGTTAAAAAAGGCTGTTCTTACAGGACCTAAGTTCACAGCCGTTACATAGAGTTCTTTTAAATTGAGCTCTAACCTTAATGCATCCGTATACCCTAAAACGGCATGCTTCGTTGCGCTATACGTCGACGCTTTCGGTGTTGCAATTTTTCCGGAGAATGAAGCGATATTTACAACATGTCCTTTTTTATGCTTTAAAAATAAAGGAATGATTTCTTTCGTTATTTCAATTAAAGAGAGCACATTCAATTGAAACATTTGCTCCGTTTTCTCAGTCGGCGTTTTATGCGCTAACTCAAAATAACCAACACCTGCATTATTAACTAATGCATCAATTGTCTCATGATCTGTCATGACTTGTTTCATCACGTTACTTGCTTGATTTACATCTGTTAAATCCGCTTGATAAATCGAGCAACTTGCTTTATTGTCTCCATCAATTGAATGTTTTAATTGTTTCAATTTGTCTTCTGAGCGACTGATTAATATTAAATGAACAGAATCATTTGCTAATTGTTTAGTGAGCGATAAACCTATACCACTTGTTGCGCCTGTTATAACAATCGTTTTGTTTGAAAGTTTAGTCATAATCTCCCTCACCATCTATATATTTACTTCATATTATGCTACGATTTACTTCATACTGCAAATTTAATTGGGGGTTGGCTTATGCAAACATCTGTAATCGCCCATCGAGGCGCAAGCGCCGATCGGCCTGAAAATACATTGACTGCGTTTGAGTTAGCATACTCTTATGGTGCTCATGGTATTGAAACCGACGTTCATTTAACAAAAGACCGTATCCCAGTGCTGATTCACGATCCAACGGTTGATCGTGTCACACAATCAACCGGCTATATAAAAGACTTTACCTATAATGAATTAAAAACTTTAGACATCGGTTCATGGTATGATCCAGAGTACACAGATCAAAGATTATTGACCTTGGATCAGTTCTTAAGTTGGATTCATGACAAACCATTAACCATCCACTTAGAGCTAAAAACAGCCAAATTTAATTATCCAGAGATTGAAAAGATTGTAATTGAAAAACTCAAGTCATTCAATCTAGAAAACCGAACAACCATTTCAAGTTTTAACGCACACTCTTTAGTGACTGTTAAGCAGTTAAATCCATTCATAAAGACAGCTTTACTAACGAATCATTATTCTCAATCTGTTCACAAACGGGTTAAAGAATATAAGGTTGATGGGGTTCATCTGAAATTTCGTGCACTAACCCCTTCAGTAGTTAAAACCATTCAAAAAGAGCATTACATAGGTGTTTTTACCGTTAATGACTCTAAAAAGATCAATCAATGTTATAAGTTAAATTGTGATATTATAATGACAGACAATGTGCCACTTGCACTTCAATTAAGAGAGGAGTATGAACATGAACAATGAATTATTTCAACCTATTCAATTTAAACAACTCGTCGCTAAAAATAAGCTTGTCATGTCACCGATGTGTACGTATCAATCATTAGAAGAAGACGGAATGGTGACGCCATTTCATTTGACCCATTATGAATCAAGGGCTATCGGACAGATCGGAACCATCATGATCGAAGCAACAGCTGTACAGCCGGAAGGTCGAATATCCACTAAGGATTTAGGGATCTGGTCTGATGACCACATTGGAGGCTTGCAACAATTAAATCAGCGGATTCATGCTCATGGTGCATTAAGTGCGATCCAACTAGGTCATGCGGGTAAAAAAGCAAAAACGAACGAACCGGCCATGACGCCGACTGAAAAATTAGATGATAAAGCGCATCACGCAAAAGAGATGACCCTTCATGATATAGAGGAAACGATTCATGCATTTAAACAATCTGCGATTCGATCTATAAATGCAGGATTTGACATCATTGAAATTCATGGTGCACATGGCTATTTAGTCAATCAATTCCTCTCACCCTTAACCAACCAGCGAGAGGATGAGTATGGTGGTTCGAGGGACAATCGGTATCGATTATTAAAAGAGATTATTGATGAAGTGAAAAGCGTTTTTGACGGTCCTTTATTTGTTCGTATTTCAGCTGATGAGTATCATCAAGATGGCAACCAGTTAGATGATTTTATTTACTTTGCGAATCAAATGAAACAACAAGGTGTTGACTTGATTGATGTGAGTACAGGTGGTGTTATTCAAGCAGCAATTGATGTTTTTCCAGGCTATCAAGTTAAACACGCCGAAACGATTAAACATCAAGCACAAATTAAAACAGGTACTGTTGGTTTAATCACCCAACCCCAACAAGCTGAAGAAATCATTCACAACGAGCGTGCAGATCTTGTCTTTTTAGGACGCGTCTTGTTAAGAGATCCATATTGGGCATTACATGCTGCCCGATCACTTAATGTAGATATTGCCTTACCAGAACCTTATAAACGAGGTTGGTGATTGTTTTGAATGTTACATTTTTAGGAACGGGTGCTGGTCTTCCCTCAAAATATCGTAATGTCTCAAGTATTGCTTTAGACTTGAGTCAAGAAATTGGTGAGACGTGGTTGTTTGACTGTGGTGAAGCAACACAACACCAAATTTTGCACACATCAATAAAGCCAAGAAAAATTACTAAAATATTCATCACACACATGCATGGAGATCACATTTTTGGTTTGCCTGGTTTGTTGAGCAGCCGATCATTCCAAGATGGCACAACGCCAGTTAAAATTTACGGACCTATAGGCATCCGATCTTTTGTCGAGAATAGTTTAAGGCTTAGTTCAACGAATCTTTCTTATCGTTTATCTTTTATTGAAGTCACCGATGGGTACGCCGAACAACTAGAGGGATTTAATCTTAAGGTGAAGAAGTTAGAGCATGGTATTGATTCATTCGGCTATCGGTTAACTGAACATGATCGATTAGGTAAACTAAACGTTAATCAATTAAAAAATGACGGGATTCCACCAGGCCCTATTTATAAAGTTATTAAAGAACAACCAACAACTAAACTAGATAATGGTGAGGTTGTAAATCGAGATGATTATTTAGGCCCGCCGATTAAAGGACGACGTATAAGTGTGATGGGAGATACAAGAAATCCTTACCAATTTAAGGACTTCGTTTCAAATAGTGACCTTCTTATTCATGAAGCGACGTTTAAGCATGAGGATAAAGAATTGGCTAATCGATTTTATCATTCAACAACGATTGAAGCGGCTCAACTAGCAAAAGAAAGTCGCGTTAAGCAACTTATTCTTACACATTTATCAGCACGATATGATAAAACAGGTATCGATCTATTAAATGATGAAGCCCAAGCCATTTTTAAATCAACAACGATTGCAGAAGACTTATTAGAAATTGATATTTAAACGTTAAACAACGAAAGGCATTGTAGTTAATTACAATGCCTTTCGTTGTTTATTGAGTCATTTCTTCTGTGAAAACGACAAGTCTTTCTCGGTGTGTTCCTGCTTGTCGATCGAATTCACCTGTACAAGTAATTAAGTTTAAGTTTGATTGAGAGGTGGGGCCAAACACCTCTTCAATATTTTTTTCGTCATATGGATAGACTTTTTTATGCGTCACACGAAATATACGCTCATCCCCCTGGTCGTTATGAACCTTTACAACATCTCCTTTTTCTAACTCATCAAGATGATAAAATATCGCTGGTCCATTTTGATCATCAACATGACCAGCCATTACAGCTTGACCCGCCGCACCTGGTTTTGGGCCACGATTAAACCAACCAACTTGGTCACCATCATCCGGAACGCCCATTTTACCATCAGGTAGAATGCCCACATCTTCAATGGATGTATCAACATCTATAGATGGAATCGAAATTCGATCAGGAACAATCCCTTGTGTTGATGAGCCCACGGGCGTGATGTCTACACGTCGCGGCGTAACACTGCCGGCGTCAGGGAATAAACGACTTGATTTATAGGTAGGCTGATACGTTGATCTTTGGCTCAGTAAGTCACCTGAAAGTGTCTCTGCACCTATATTGTCTACGTGAGCACCTAGAAAATAAAACCCAAAACTTATGACCATCACTATACTTAAACTTAATGTAATCATTTTATCTTTCAGTTGCATGTTTTCTTGTTTTAACGAATAAAACAAGGCCCGCAAGTGAAGCTGATCCGATCATTAGTGGAAGTGTATTGGATTCAGCTGCTGAACCAGCACCTGTTTCAGGTAATTCTTCTGGCATTTCATAAGCCTCATCTGCAACTAATACAATGTCAAGTTCATCTGCATCTGCACCTACAGCATATACAGAGTAGATCATGTTCTCTTCTAATGTTGTATCAGATAAATCTAAAACTTGATCTGTTGTTCCTGCTGCGCGAATTTCTAAATCATACGTAGCAGGGTCTAACTCTAAATAATCTGTTACAGCAAAGAATTCAGCGCCTTCAACTAGGCTATCACCATCAATTAAACCGACATCTACAGCCGGTGCACCTGGCGATAAATGACCAACACGTAATTTTAATTGGCCTTCTTCTACTGTTGTATCATCAACTAAAGCTTCTAGTCTAAAATCGCCACCTTCTAATAAATCAACAGCAGCAACTGTGTAATACGTACCTGCTTCCACATCTAATGATTGCTCATATACTGCCTCATCATCACCCGCAGCGTGAATAGCAATATCATAACTACCCGCTTCTAATTCTAAATAGTCTGTTATATCTTGAAACGCTATATCTTCTACCGTCAATTCTCCATTCACATAAACATCAACACTTGGTGCGTCTGGAGACGCATGTAATACTCTGACTCTGGCTTCCTCATGTTCATGTGCAAAAACGGGCGATCCGACAAGTGACATTACTAAAACACTTACTATCAATGTAGCTAACACTTTAACCTTCTTCATTTTTCCATCTCCTCTTATATTGTTTTTGTAGAAAAACACCTTGTGTTGTGTCTACGCCTTTTATATACCTAAGTATTTTGAATTCTAAACTTTTTTATGCATGAATTTTCATAAAATAAGCGAATAGGTAGATAAAAAAGGTTATGATCTCCCAATTGGTGAGTCTATTTATGTATAACATTTGTATAACTTTAGTATAGTATTTGTATAACTTAATTGGATGTATAACATATAAAAAGACATTTCCCCTTAGTTAGAAATGTCCTTTTATATTAATTTTTATAATCATCTAAAAAATCTTTTTGAAAGCTTGTACTCGGTTCTTGATGATCTTCCTTAGGTTGAAATGATTTGAACGGATTTTTCCCATATTTCTCTGTTAAGTCATGAATCGTTTCATATAATGCTTCATCTTGAATTTGTTCTTGATAACGAAATAAATTGAGCTGCTCAATAATGTCGGATCGTTCAACCAATCCTTGAGCTGTCACACCTAAAAGCCGAACAGGCTCACCATTCCAATGATGTTCAAATAAGTCAGTCGCTTTTTTGTAAATTTCTGATTCGCTCATTAAGTATTCAGAACTTGTAATGCTACGTGTAATGGTTTTTCGATTATTATAACGAATCGTTAGTTGAATCGTTTGTCCCGCGACTTCTTTTCGGTTTAAACGGTCTGAAACTTTTCGTGATAACTTACGGATTAGCATATACAATTTTGTTTCATCAATCGTATCTTCTTTTAATGTTTCAGAATTCCCGATACTTTTAAAATCATAAATCGCATCCGGATTAACAGGGCTCTCGTCAATCCCTTGAGCCCGTTCTTTCAAACGTTCACCGTTGATGCCTAAGAGGCGTTTTAATTGGTAACGATCCGCTTCAATTAAGTCACCAATTGTAAATACTTGAATCGTATGCAATTTCTCTTTCGTTTTTTCTCCTACACCGTACATTTCTTCAATTGGCAAAGGCCATAATTTAGTGGGCAAGTCCCTTTTTCTCAGAACCGTCATGCCCATCGGTTTTTGCATATCAGAAGCCATTTTAGCAAGGAATTTATTGGGTGCAATACCAATACTACAAGGTAGATCAAGTGTCTCTTTGATTTTTCTTTGCAATTGTTTGGCAATTTCTATAGGAGTTCCTAAAGACTCACAATGGGTAATATCCATATAGCCTTCATCGATTGATACGGGTTGAACAAGTGATGTCACCTCTGACATTAATTTAAAAATTTCTTTAGATGCTTGTCTATAACGATCAAAATTCGGACGCATCACAATTAAATCTTTACACAGACGTCTCGCTTCCCACAAAGGCATGGTTGTCTTTACACCTTTGGCTCTTGCTTCATAGCTGCTTGTCACGATAATCCCTTTTCGTTCTTCCGGATTACCCGCAATAGCGAGAGGCTTTCCCTTTAGGTCTGGATTATAAGCCGCTTCAACAGATGCATAAAAACTATTCATGTCTACATGAAAAATAACACGTCCATTTTTAGGATAAAAATTAGACATTTGATCGCTTCCTTTATGGCTTATGATTTATCGAACACTTCATTCACATCTTTTTATACTGACTGAATAATCTTGAGAACAAATTCTGCTAATTTATTTAACTCATTTATTGATAGGCGTTCATTCGTCGTATGGATCTCTTCATAGCCAACTGCTAAATTAACGGTTGGAATCCCTAAACTTGAGATGATATTTGCATCACTTCCACCACCACTTTGTTTAAGTTCACTTTTAATACCAATTGCGTTTGCAGCTTTTTTAGCCAATTGAACAACTTCATCTGATTCATCTAACTTATAGCCAGGATACATTTGTTTAATATCAAACTCTACTGTAGCACCATTTTCTTCTGCTGCTTGTTCAAACGCATGTTTCATTTTATCGACTTGATTTTTTACTTTGTCTTTATCTAAAGACCTGGCCTCAGCTAATACCTCTACATAATCACAGACGATATTTGTTTTTTGTCCACCTTCAAATCGACCGATATTAGCAGTAGTCTCTGAATCAATTCGACCTAACGGCATTTTGGCAATGGCTTTTGAAGCAACGGTAATAGCTGATACCCCTTTTTCTGGTGCTACGCCTGCATGAGCTGTTTTTCCATGAATCGTAGCAAATAGCTTCACCTGTGTCGGCGCAGCGATTGTCATCTGACCAACCGAACCATCACTATCCAGTGCAAAACCTAATTCAGCATTTAGTAAGCTCTCATCAATTGCTCTTGCTCCAACTAAGCCTGACTCTTCTCCGACTGTAATGACAAACTGAATATCGCCATGACTTAATTCATTTTCCTTAATAATTTGAATCACTTCTAACATGACAGCTAGTCCAGCTTTATCATCTGCACCTAGTATTGTTGATCCGTCTGATGTAATAATATCACCATCTACAATTGGCTTAATTGATTTTCCAGGAACGACCGTATCCATATGAGAAGTGAAATAAATTGGCTTTGTCTCTTTATTGCCACGCAATGTGCAAATTAAGTTCCCAGCCCCGTGACCTGTTTCTGATTGTGAGTTATCTTCAATGACTTCTAATCCCAACTTCGTTAACTTTTCAATTAACACATCAGCAATATGGCGCTCTTCTTTCGTTTCTGAATCAATCTGAACAAGTTCTAAAAAAGTATCTAATAATCTGCTTTTATTTAACATGTTACCCCTCATTTCTTCCTTCATTTTAATCTAAAGAAACATTTACTTCAACGTTAAGACTTGTCAACAAACTCAATTCAAGCTAAAATAGTATGTGATTAGATCCGTATTAAAGGAGGTCTCTTTATGGCTAAGGCAAAACAAAACAATCAAACTCAAACCCGTAAACCATCAAAACGTCAACGTCGCAATAAAATCATTGTTTATTTAATGATCGCCGCAATGGTTGGATCTGTGTTTACAACTGGATTAGCATACGTATTGTAAGAGAGTAACGCGTGAGGTTACTCTCTTATTTTTATGTCAAAACACCATTAATTGTCTTTTTCTGTTAACGTCTTATTCTTGATCGTTAAATAATGTTCTACTTCATTTAATAATTGAAATAGTTTCGCCCGAATTTCAAATTCTTTTCTCGTCTCTGGTAAATCATCATCCTCAAAATAGCTCCGTAATTCATTCACTCGATCAAGTTGATAGCTCACATTATTTTCTGGATAAATAGCATCGGCTAAATCATCAAATAGTTCGGCAATTTTTTTAGCTTGTTCCACACTCACGCGCAATCCATGAATAATCACTTTCATACGTTCCAATGAATGAAACTGAACTTCCCTCATTGAAAAATAACTTGTTTGACCCTCGTGATCAGACGTGCGGCTCAATATATTCTCGCTCTCTCTTTGAACTAACGCAGTGGCCTTCTCAAAATCTACTTTCGACCGATTCAAATTTTTCTCATCTAAATGATACGTATGCCCTCTTAAAAATAACGACATATCACGGAAAAATGCTTGGTAATTGGACTCAATATCTTTTTTAATCGCTAAAAGATCTTTATCAAGGCTAGGCATATAGAGGTTAAGAATTAAAGCTAAAATAATACCGACAGCCATGATTAAGATTTCGTTAATGATTAATGGGATACTAACTTCTTGAGCGGCATAAAAGTGAAATAATATAACTAAACTTGTAATAATACCTGGTGTAATTTTCAGCGCATCCGTCACAGGGATAAATGTGATTAATAAAAGCCCCACTGTTAACGGGTGATAACCAATGCCTTCAAATATAACATACGCAAAAATGATCGATAATAAACCTGCTGCTGTCCGGTGCCAAGCTGTTGTAAACGAGCGTTTCTGTGTCGGTTGAACACAAAGCACGGCAATAATAGCAGCAGAACCCGGACTACTTAATTGTAAAATCTCCGCAATCCAAACAGCGAGTGGTGCCGCAACGGCTGTTTTTATCGTTCGATAACCGATTTTCATAACCTCTTCACCCTTTTTCTAATAAATCATCTATGTATTTCAATCCTTATAGTATAAGTGATATGGCTTTAAAACACAAAACAGAGCCAGCTCAAATGAACTGGCTAAGTGTTTATAGTTTAAAGGTATTAACTGAAGATTTAAGCGTTTCTGCCAATTGATCTAATGCAACTGACTGTTCACTTAATTGTTCAATCGTGTCACGTTGTTGTTGTGAATAGGCTGCTGTTTCCTCAATACTTGCTGAACTTTCCTCAGAAATAGACGCAATTTGCTGGATTTCTTTATGCATATGTTGACTACTCTCATCAATCGTATTGACAGTTTTTCTAACATGAGTGATTGTCTCATCCATTTTTTGAATGGTTGATTTAATTTGATCAAAATAGTCATTTGATCTTTCAATTTCATTGACCCCTTTTTCTGATTGCGTTGCAGTCTGATTTAATGAATCAGCAAGCGTGCGTGTTTCGCTTTTCATTGACTGAATCACATTAGATATATCAACAGCTGATCGACTGACTTGCTCTGCTAACTTCCTAATTTCATTTGCTACCACAGTAAATCCTTGACCTGCTTCACCAGCACGCTTCGATTCAATCGCAGCATTTAGTGCTAATAGATTGGTCTGTTCTGTAATTTGATTAATCACATCTGTCAAACGCACCACATCTTCCGTTCGAGCTTCTAATCCGTTCAATTTCTCAACAGATGTATGCACTTGTTCATTAACATGGCGCATTTGATTTAATGATTGCACCATTTGTTCATAACCTTGACTTGATAAATCATTCACTGATGTTGACACATCGGTTAAAGCTTGTGAATCATTACGCAATGCTTGTATTTCTAAATCAAGTGTTTGTGATGCGTTTACAACGTCTGCAGCTGATGACGCTTGTTTCTCTGCGCCTTGTGCGAGTTCTTGTAGGGTTTCAGATGTTTGAATAATTCCCTCTTGTAAATCTTCACTTGAGTTTTTTAAGTCTCCACTTTGATGTGATAAGTCGCCCGCTGTGTCATTCGTCTTTTTCATTGCTGATTTTAAGTCTTGTACCATCTGTTGAATTGCAAGTGAAAGTTGCTTCACTTCACCTGAACCCCTAATCGGTATATCAATTGTTAGGTCACCACTTGACACAAGTTGTGCCGATTGTTGTAGTTGCATTAAAGGTTTTGTAATTCGACGAGAAACTAAATAACCAGTTACACTAACAATTAACATCGTTAGAAGGGCAACACCTAAAATAATCGTTCTTAAATTCACTACGGATGACAACACTTCGTCTCGGTCTTCATTAACGAGTAAGACCCAATCATTACCTGAATAGTCGCTATAACCACCACTCCGTGCATACCCAATAATTGAATCCACATCCGCACTCGATTGTGCTCGTGTCACGCCTGATTGATCTTGCTCAAGCTGATTAACAATTTGGTAAATATTTGACTGTGGATCTAATTGATCACTTACAGTTTCTTCAGATTCATTAACTGTCGCTTGAGACACCGTATCTGCAATCTTCTCACCCGTCTGATCAACTAATTCGACTGTGCTTGAGTCGGTCATTATCGAATTAATATCATCCCATATATGCGTCATATTTAAAGATGCCTCTATAATTCCATTGATGGATTCACCTTGTTCAATCGGTACGTAAAACATCATGACAAACTCGTCTAAAGCATCATCATACTGTATGTCAGATAACGTTACCTCTCCTTGAATACTGTCTTGAAACCAACTTGACGACGGCTCATAATTTGTGCCGGGTTGATTTGACGATTGACCTCTTAATTCACCATCTGAGTCTAACACTGTCAACGATTCAAAATAATTATGTGTTTGAATGGCTGAATCTAAATCATTCGTGATCGACAGTTCATCCGTTAGTGCATTTTGTACAAAATCTAATTGTGACAACACATTTAAATCACGAATACGTTCATACATAAATCGATCGATCTTTTCCATATGTAGTTGTGCGTTCTCTTCAACCTTTTCCCCTGTTTCATCCTCTAATGCATTTGATGATACTTGAAAAGCTAGTAAGCCAATAACTATAATTGGCAGTAAACCAACAAGACCAAATGTTACAATAAGTTTTCTTCTAATACCCCCACGCAAGTTCTTCATGTTGATCATCCTCTTTTTCTATATCTTTTGTGATACTAATCACAGCTTTAGTATTATCGGATTTAAACTATAATTGTTTAACGATGTCACAAATTTGTCATTTTTTTCATAAAAAAAGAAACAACCTTATTGTTAGGTTGTTTCCAGTATGAGAAGTTATCTTAATAAATCGGGGTGGTATCACCTGAAATGTTCTCTAATATATCCTTAACGTGAGACATGAAGCGACCACATATAACACCATCTAATATACGATGATCTAAAGATAAACATAAATTAACCATGTCGCGTTGCGCAATCATATCATCAATAATAACGGGCTTTTTCACAATCGATTCAACTTGAAGAATAGCTGCTTGCGGATAGTTGATGACACCCATAGACTGAACCGAACCAAATGTCCCTGTATTATTGACCGTAAATGTGCCACCTTCCATGTCCTTTTGAGTTAACGTGCCGTGCTTTGCCTTTTGAGCAAGAGTATGCACTTCTTTTGCAATACCTTTTATGCTCTTTTCATCTACATTTTGAATAACCGGAACGAATAACTCTGTTTCATTTCCAACTGCTATCGATAAATTAATATCCTTATGTTGAATGATTTTATCGCCTGCCCATGAACTATTTAATTCAGGGAATTTTTTCAATGCTTTTGCAACAGCATTCAAAAAGAATGCAAAATAAGATAAGTTATACCCTTCTCGTTCTCTAAACAAGTCTTTTTCATCATCACGATACTTCACAAGGTTTGTTACATCGACTTCGATCATCATCCAAGCATGAGGAATCTCCGTCGTTGCTCTGACCATGTTATTCGCAATCGATTTTCTAATACCAGTGACTGGAATTTCAAGATCTTGGTTATTTAAGATTGGATTTGGCGCCTCTACCTGTTGTGGTGCTTCTTTCGATCGTTCTTCTTTCGTTGGTACACTTGTTTGTTCAGGTATTGGTTCATTTTTAGGCTTATTAATGTATTGTTTTATATCTTTTCTTGTAATTCGACCACCTAGTCCTGTGCCTTTAACTTGTTTTAAGTCCACTTGATGTTCATTGGCTAAACGCATAACAGCAGGTGAATAGCGATCAGCCATTGATTCTGTTGAAGCGAGTTCTTCTTGAACAGGCTCACTTTTTTCAGGAGCTGACTTCATTGTTGATTTATCCGTTTCAATCTCACATAAAGGTGAACCAACAGCAACTGTTTCACCAGGCTCAACTAATTGCTTGGTCACTTTACCTTCAAATGTTGATGGAACTTCAGCGTTCACTTTATCTGTCATCACCTCAACTAAGGGCGCGTACTTACTCACTTGGTCACCACTTTCAACTAACCATTGACTAATGGTTCCTTCCGTTACGCTCTCTCCCAATTGAGGCATGGTAATCGTTTCAATTGGCATATTTATTCCTCCATAGCATTAAAATAATGCAAGTTCTAACATTGCATCTTTAATTTTATCTTGATTAACCATAAATGCTTTTTCTAGAGTACTCGCATAAGGCATAGATGGAACGTCAGGTCCTGCTAATCGTTTAATCGGAGCATCTAGTTCGAATAAGCAATGCTCAGCGATAATCGCACTTACTTCACCGATGATGCTTCCTTCTTTATTATCCTCTGTAATTAAAAGCACTTTTCCTGTATGATTCGCCGCTTCTATAATCGATTCTTGATCCAGTGGATACACGGTTCTTAAATCAATTAAATTAACAGATACACCTTTTTCCTCACTTAACTCTTTTGCTGCTTCTTTTGCATAATGTACCATCAATCCATATGTGATGACGGTTATATCATCGCCTTGTAGCACTTGATTTGCTTTTCCAATTGGCGTTAACACTTCTTCTTCTGGTAATTCTTCTTTCAATAAACGATACGCTTTTTTATGTTCAAAGAACAAGACAGGATCTTCATCACGAATCGCTGATTTCAGCAGTCCTTTTGCATCTTTAGGATTGGATGGAATCACGATCTTCAAACCTGGCTGATTAGCAAATACTGATTCGATCGATTGCGAGTGATAAAGGGCACCATGGATCCCTCCACCGAAAGGCGCCCTAACAGTGATCGGACATGACCAATCACCATTTGAACGATAACGCATTTTAGCTGCTTCAGAAATAATTTGATTAACAGCTGGTAATATAAAATCGGCAAATTGAATCTCAGCAATAGGATGCATCCCGTACATTGCTGCACCAATTCCAACACCTGTGATCGCAGATTCAGCAAGCGGCGCATCAATAACGCGTTCTTTTCCGAATTTGTCATACAAACCATCTGTCGCTCTAAAGACACCACCACGTTTACCAACGTCTTCTCCTAATACAAATACACGTTGATCACGTTCCATTTCTTCTGTCATCGCTTGATTGATTGCTTCAATATATGTGACTTGTGCCATTTAGTTAACTCCTTTCGTCTGATAGACATGATCGTAAAGCGTATCCTCGGATGCATACGGTGCCTGATCTGCGTAATCTGTTGCCTCATCAATTTCTTCTTTTAACTTCGTCTCTATTTCTTCTTCAACTTCGTCAGTTAAAATATTTTGCTCTTTTAAGTAATTTCTAAAGTGAATTAAGCCATCATTTTCTTTCGCTTTTTCAACTTCTTCCTGAGACCGATAACTAGAATCATCGTCATCACTTGAGTGAGGTGTTAAACGATAGCTTACAGCCTCAATTAATGATGGACCTTCTTGATTTTTGGCACGATCGTGTGCCTCTTTAACAGCTCGGTACACATCGAAAGGATCATTACCATCAACGGTTTCACCATACATACCATAACCTTTTGCGCGATCAGAAATCTTCTCACAAGCCACTTGATCACCTAGTCCCACTGATATGGCATATTGATTGTTTTCCACCATGACGATCACAGGTAATTTATGGACAGCTGCAAAGTTGCACCCTTCATGGAAATCACCTTGATTAGATGATCCCTCACCTAAAGTGACAAAGCTAACAGCTGGATCATTTGATAATCGAGTTGCTAGCGCAACCCCTACAGCATGTGGTACTTGTGTTGTGACAGGTGATGAACCACTCAACATACGCAGGCGTTTATGACCAAAATGACCTGGCATTTGACGTCCGCCTGAATTTGGATCTTCTGCTTTTGCAAAAGCTTGTAACATTAATTCTTTTACGGTCATGCCCATTGCAAGGACAACCCCTACATCACGATAATAAGGTGCTGAATAATCTCGGTCTCGATTTAACGCAAAACTAGCTGCCACTTGCTGTACTTCTTGTCCTTGACATGAAACAACAAATGGAATTTTCCCCGCTCTATTCAGTAACCACATTCGCTCATCAACACGTCTTGCCGTCAATATGAGTCGATACATTTCAAGGACATCATCATCTGATAAGCCTAATTTTTCATGTTTATTCATCATTTGTTCCCTTCCTTTCATACAAAGCCTTTAAATAGAATTTATTAATGTGTTAACCATGGATCATTTGATCGTCTATTGAAAGAGACGCTTCCTGGAACGCTTCACTCAATGAAGGGTGAGGATGTGCAAGACTAGCAATTTCTGAAGCTTCTGCATTTAAAATCATGCTTAACCCTGCTTCTGAAATTAACTCTGTTACCGTACTTCCGATCATATGAACGCCTATAACATCTTTTGATTGGCGATCCACAATAAGTTTTATAAACCCAGAGTAGTCACCATTAATATGTGCTTTTCCAATTGCACTAAACGGACACTTCTTAACAATAATATCTAAACCTTGTTGCTTGGCTTCATTCTCGGTCAATCCTACCATCGCAACTTCTGGTGAACTATAAACACAACCAACGACTAATTTAGAATACAATTCATTTTCTAGTTGATTCGCGAGATGACCCACAGCGATTTTTCCTTCATTTCCTGCTACATGTGCAAGTTGTGCGCCACCAATACAATCTCCAATCGCATAAATATGTGATTCTTTTGTTTGGTAATTCTCATTTACTTTGATCGTGTTTGATTCTGTTAATTGAATGGATGTATTCTCTAACCCAATCTGTTCAATATTCGCTTCACGTCCAACAGATACAAGTAAGCGTTCTGCTTCAAGGTTTATTGTTTCTGCATTGTTCTCTATCTCAACTGATAAGGTTTGATTTGTTTGTTTATAATTTCTGACTTTGGTTTCTTCATATATGGTGATTCCTTTTTTTTGCAATCTGTTTCTTAACTCATTTGACAGATCATGATCAAACTCAGGTAAAATTGATGAGGCCGCTTCGACCACGGTTACCTGGACATCAAAATCAGCCAACATCGAGGCCCACTCAATGCCAATGACACCGCCACCGACAATGACGATTGAAAAAGGTAATTGATCTAAATAAAACATATCATCACTAGATAAAACAAATTTGTGATCAAAAGGTAAATTAGAGAGTGACTTTGGTTTACTTCCTGAAGCAATTATGACATTTTCCCCAACAAGAACTTCATTTTCACGCTCATCATCAAATTCAACAGATACAGCACCTGCAACAGGGGAGAATATGGACGGACCTAATAAACGGCCAAACCCGTCAAATATATCAATTTTATGTTTTTTCATTAAGTGCTTAACACCTTCGTACAGCGTGTTAATGACTTGATTTTTTCGATTTTGAATGGCACCTAAATGAATGCCCACATCACCAGATTCAATCCCGAAATCATCACTTTTGGATATGGTTTGATAAACAGATGCACTTTTTAAAAACACCTTTGATGGAATACAGCCTTTATGTAAGCATGTTCCACCTAACTTATCCGCCTCAACTAATGCAACCGTCAATCCTAGTTGCTTTGCTCTGATAGCTGAGGTGTAACCGCCAATACCACCACCCAATATGACTAGGTCATAATTTTTAACCATAAAAAAACTCCTTTATTTAAATGACGATTTTTAATTAATTGTACACTTTTATCGTATCGCTTAATCCAATAATTTGCAAGAATAATTTATATAAGATATTAAGATTAGGTCATAATTTTAACGTATATAAAAGAACGAGTATGCATTGATATTCAACACATACTCGTTCTTTTATATTTCTTTACTCAAAAAAAGCATTATACAAGGATTGAACAGCTTTCTTCACACCGGCTTCTTTTATTCCGAACATTAATGATACTTCTGATGAACCTTGATTAATCATCTCAATATTTACACCAGCATCTCCAATCGCCTGAGCTGCTTTAGCTGCTGTTCCAACGTGACAGTGCATTTCCTCACCTACAACCATGATTAGCGCCAAGCCTCTTTCTGTATATACCGTATCAGGATTAAGCTCTTGATTGATACGGTTGATGACGACTTGTTCTTTTTCTTCATCCATCTGATTCTCGCGGATAATGACAGACAAGTCATCAATACCAGATGGTGTGTGTTCGTAGGAAATGCCTTCATCTTCAAGGATATTAAGCAATCGACGACCAAAACCGACTTCTCTATTCATCAAATATTTACTCACGTATAAACTCATAAACCCTTTATCACTTGCAATCCCAACGACAGGATCACCACGTACTTCTTTACGAGACACAATAATGGTTCCAAGTGCATTTGGATTGTTCGTATTCTTAATACTTACTGGGATTTCAGCTTTAAAGGCTGGAATCAAAGCTTCAGCATGGAAAACTGAAAAACCAGCATACGACAATTCACGCATTTCTTTGTAAGTAAGCGATGTGATCTCTTTAGGATTATGAACGATTTGTGGATTAACACAATAAACAGAATCTACATCTGTAAAGTTCTCATAGAGCTCAGCTTCAACACCTGCTGCTACAATCGATCCTGTAATATCCGAGCCACCACGAGAGAAGGTGACAAGTTTTCCTTCTTTTGTATACCCGAAGAAACCTGGAATAACAACAATCTGATCACGTTTTCGGATATTGTAAATATGATCAAAACTTTCATCTAAAATTTGTGCACTACCAGGTTCATCACTTAACATAATACCTGCATCTTTAGGATTTAAATAGGTTGCATCCATCCCTACTTTAACAAGGTATTCACTTAATACCTTTGCTAAGGAATCTTCGCCTATAGCTTTTAACGCCTCAAGCTTAAAGTCAATGTCTCCACCTTCAGTAAACAGTTTATGAACATCTTCTTTAATGTCTTTAAGTACACGATCGGTTAGATCAAGCTCTGTAATAATTTGCTTGAAGCGACTAAGTACAGCATTCAGTTCATCTGTTGTGTCTTCCCCATTCTGAAAAGCTTGTCCTAACTCAATTAATAAATCTGTAACTTTTGTGTCCGCATCATCACGTTTACCGGGTGCTGAAACAACGACAACACGTCTCGATTCATCTGATTCTATAATACGAGCGACCTTCTTTAATTGCTCAGCACTCGCAACTGAGCTTCCCCCAAATTTTGCTACCTTCATTTTTATACAACTCCAATATTTTTTTCTAATATTAAAATAGTATCATAAAATGAAAGTGATTGTTATAACAAAATTCAGATTATTTAATACGAATTACACGATTTTTGAACGAAAGCGCGCTTATCATGGAGAGATACTATATTTTCAATTGATTTGGAATCATTTCAGGAGATTTACCGTTTTATAAACATTTGCGTCCAGTAATTGCCATCCTCAACATAACCAACACCGATATGTGTAAAATCACCCAAGATATTATCACGATGCCCCGGTGAGTTCATCCAATCATTAACGACCATTTCAGGACTCGTTTGTCCTCTTGCTATATTTTCTGCTGCTTGGTTGTATGAAATCCCAAATTGATCCATCATATTAAACGGAGACCCATAATTGGGACTTTCATGGCTAAAGTAATTATAATCTGCCATATCTTTCGACTTATGTCGTGCCACTCGTGATAGCTGCCAGTCTAGTTCAAGCGCTGGTAATCCATTTTCAATTCGTCTCTCATTCGTTAGATCAGCGACTAAATTTTCGACTTGTTTGACGTCATCTTTATTCGGTATTTTGATCCTGTCATTGGGGTAGATCAGATCTGGATTGTCAATTTGTTGGTTATTGTTTATGATTTCTGATAACCCAATTTCAAATCGTTGAGCTATTTTCCATAACGAATCCCCCGAACGAACAATATACACATCCTCTGCCATTAACAACAATGGACTTAACATAAACAAAACCAAGACTGTCATGACTATTTTTTTCATAAAAAAACCTCCTTTTTCATTATCATGAGACAATGTGGAGGTTTTTATACGCTATTTATTGTTAACTCGCTCGATATTCTAATCGTAAATGATCAGCAACCACGGCAATGAATTCGGAATTAGTAAATAATTATACTTAAAATTAACGTTGGTATGTAGGGATTTCCCGTACTTTATACTTGTTAAGAGTCAATATATTTATCGTCTCTAAAGTATTTATTTGTTGGCTTAATTGTATAAAATCTAGTGATTGATTGCAAGCTTTTTCCTAGATATAAAATAAGCTACCTATTAAGAGTAACTTTCAACTTGAAATATTTAGTTTTTCTAATTCTAAAAAATCAACTATATCCTCTGGAGGTACAGAATAGTTTTCTTTTAAGAATATCATTTTATTAGAGTAATGCTCCAAATCATTGTGTAACCAGTTAAGTATATAGTTTAATGTGTTAAGAATTAAATGTTCTTCTAACTCTTTTTCGGTTTCCATTGACCAGTTTCCAGTATCTCTTATATTTAAGTGTCTTAGACCTACTTTAAATTTAACTATAATTGGATTACCTTTCCAGTCTCTTTTTAAATCTACACACTTAACACACTCAGAAATGTTTTGTACAATTTCAGGACATTCGATAAGATGTTTAACATTTGAATCTTCCTCAATTTCATTATTATACAAAAAACCATTTATGCAGTGATCTTTTCTTAATCTTCTATTATATAGAGAATTATCACATTTTATCGGCCTGTTTTGATAGGAAATCTCTATTTGCCCTTTATTACTTTCAATATTAACATCATGGTTTGCTAAATAATTTCTTAGAAAGTTATCTGACTTTCCGATGTCATACAAGTTAATAAGCCCGTTTGCTTCAATGCTTTCTTTTACAAAATCTGTAGTAAGATGGAATACAATAATGGATTGAATATTAAGACCAGAACATGATTTACCAAACAAATAACTGTGGAGTTCGTTAATATCGTATATTTCATCATACTTTTGCGGATAACTTACAACCTCATGTATTTTAGTAAACAAGAAGTTCATTATATCATTATTTGAAACATTATAAATTTTTGCTAATGAATTAATTGCAGTGTTACCATCACTACAGTCTAAAATAGCCATATCTTATCCCTCCTAATAAATTAAATCTATCACATACTAATTAGATTTGAAATTTAATTGTAATAATTGATTGCGTCAAGTACTTGTGGGAGTTTTTTTAAGTCCCTTATTTTATATCGTTTTAAGCCACACAATGATAGCGTTTACACCGTTTTATTCATGGGTAGGGCATCAACTTTTTCGCCTTTTTTTAAATGCCTCGTAATCCTTTTAGTGCGTTTGTAATTGGTTTTCCAACCGCTGATTTTAGATAGCCTAAATTATCTCGTGTTGCTTCTGCTGCACTGTCTTTTAACTTTTCGACAAAGTGCTTAGGTGGGGGACTCTTTCGCTTTTCCTGTATTAATGCTGGTGTTTGTTCTAGGATGCCTTGC